>NZ_JACXAE010000098.1:0-321324 GCF_014698965.1 Iningainema tapete BLCC-T55 | reverse complement strand
GAAGGCGGTAGTGCACAAAACTTAAGTGTAGGTATCGACTTGGGTGTTGACCCTATCCTCAACACTCCGATTCCCACCCCAGCTGATGCCACTATTACTCTGACTCCCGACGCTCAGCTAGATTTAGGTAATGGTGCGGGTCAGCCTTTGACTGTTACTATTCCGGCTGGGAGCACAGCGGCGACGCTGCAAAACATTCCTGTCCTCGCTGTTAATGACGGTGTGAGCGAAGGCAATCAGACTGGTACAATTAGCGCGACGATTTCAAGTAGTAACCCGATTCTCAACGCCCTGCCTGGGGTAAATCTCACTGCCAATATCAGCGATCCACCAACGTCACCAGCCACACCAGCCAAAATTACCCTGACCCCACTCACAGGTAATCTCACAGAAGGCGGTAGTGCACAAAACTTAAGTGTAGGTATCGACTTGGGTGTTGACCCTATCCTCAACACTCCGATTCCCACCCCAGCTGATGCCACTATTACTCTGACTCCCGACGCTCAGCTAGACTTAGGTAACGGTGCAGGCAAGCCTGTAAGCGTTGTTATTCCGGCTGGGAGCACGGCTGCAACCATTAAAAACATTCCTGTCCTCGCTGTTAATGACGGTGTGATGGAAGGCAATCAGACGGGTGCGATTAGCGCAACGATTACAAGTAGTGACCCGATTCTCAACGCCCTGCCTGGGGTAAATCTCACTGCCAATATCAGCGATCCACCAATTTCTGGAGGTGGTAGTTCTTCTGGAGGTGGTGGTTCTTCTGGAGGTGATAATTCTTCTGGAGGTGGTAGTTCTTCTTTTGCGATCGCACCTAACCTGATTCAAAACCCAAACGATTTCTTTACTGTACAAGGACCAGCCGGACAACAAGTCGTACTAGATTTTGACTTTGGTTCAGTTAATACGGACTTCTTCGACGAAATTGGGGTTTATACTGTTGATAACGCTCAAGGGACGATTAATGGTATTGCTCCTGGTGCTCCCGGTTATCTAGAAGCTGCGCTGAAAAATGCACAACCAATTTTCTCTGTACTCCCAGATACCAATAGTTTGCTACCCAATGCCGACTTTTTGCGTAATTTAAGTTTTAAAGCAGGCACAAACTTAGGGTTTTACTTGGTGCAGAATGGCACAGCCGCTGAGGCACTAGGGAGCGCTTCGACTCAGGGAACGCCTTCAAATGTTTTCTTCGGTTCACCCTCAGCTAATCCCAATAACACAGATTACTTACAAGTATCACCCTCAGGTGATGGGAGTTTTAATCTGAGTTGGCGAGATCAATCAGGTAATCAAAGCTTCAATAACGTCGTCCTATCAGTAGGAGCCTCAACAGAGTCAAGTCTACCCATAGGAACGCCATTGCAACAGACAACTAAGTTAGAACTCATTGACCTACTTGCTCAAGCCAATCAGCCAATTGAGTTAAACTTTAATATTGTCAGCGACGCTTTTTATAACAATAGTTTTGGTCTATATAAGATTGAAAATGCACAGGGCACGATTATCGATGAATTGACAGGTACCCAAATTAACCCAGGCGATGCAAACTATGCACAAGTCGCGCTTCGACAAAGTAAGCATAACTCCGAGCTAGGAGGCAATCGCAGCGCGTCAGGTTTACAGCAGTTGGACGGTGGGGCAATATATGCGCCTTACCTTATTGCCAATGGCACTAAGGATGAATTTCTGTCGTCAAATTCCACAAACCAGCCCGCTCAGGGAAGCGAAGGACAAGTTCCGCTTGCTTACTTTGCGTTTCTAGGGGCAAATCCCGACAAGGTTGACCACATGCGCATACTCGGCAACAACTCCTTCGCCTTTGAAGATATGTTTGCCGGTGGTGATAAAGATTTCAACGACCTTGTCGTCAAAACTAATTTTACTGTGCTTTCCTAATTGCCTCATTAGACATAGCAGTGAAAAATATTGTAGAGACATTCCATGGAACGTCTCTACAAGGTTTGCTTTCCATAGGGTTGACATGAAGCCAGAGCTATTGAAAAAGTAGGTGGGATAGCTAAAATCTGAGTCAAATACACCAAACCCTTTCTGCCCCGTCGCTTTTAGCAAAGTTTTTGACGATTGAAAATCTAAATGTGTAATTCTCTTTAAGATTAACTGCATATATACTTAATTTTATTAAAAACCTGTAATTAAAATCACGTATTTTTCACATGGCTGTTTGGGGAAAATCAACAGCAATATAGAACAAAGTTAATTCAATTTGAATTTAATAACTAACTATAAACCCTTGTATGAAGAGGGTTTAACGGGTGCATTTTGCCAATTTCCCTTAACTTTAGGATGCATTATATAGTTATGCCCGTTGATTATGCTGGAAACAGTTTAGGTACAGCAAGAATTATAAATGTTACTAATTCTAGCCAAGTTTTTACAGACTATATAAGTAGAATTGATAGCAATGATTACTATAAATTTAGTTTAACTGGTCGTAGTAGCTTCAATCTTGTCCTGAATGGGTTAACAGACAATGTAGATGTAAGACTGCTCAATGATAATGGTTCAGTAATTGCCAGTTCTACAAATCAGCGTAGAAATGCTGAATATGTTAACTCAACTCTAAATGCAGGTAATTACTACATTCAGGTATACAGAGTTCAGGATGCAAATACTTACTACAATTTGAAGGTTTCCAGCTCAGCGTCTTTAGACTGGTTTGAGCAAAATATTCAGGATACTGGTATACGTGCAGCAGCAAGATCGCGTTTTGCAGATAACATGATTGATCGCAATGATATGATTGCTATCCTTCGTGACGCAAAGGACTATGGCGTCGTTGATGGAACAGAACTAAAAGATTTACGTACTTTAGTCAGCAATGCCTCTTACCTGAAAATACCAGAGTATGTCCGAGTCTTAGCTCACAAAGTCGTTAATAGTGATCCTGCCAATCAGAAGTATCAGGGCAATACACTAGGTAATTTATCTGTCGGTAGTAGTGACAGACAGATGGAAAACCTGATTAATAAGTGGTTTTTGGGTGGCGATCGCCCACAAACCCCTTACACATATCAGTATGCTAGTGGTTCTCTGTTTCAGAATGGAGTTTCATACAGTGATGTGAAACAAGGCGATATGAATGATTGCTATTTGCTCACTGGTTTAGCGGCAACAGCTTCTTCGTCCCCAAGCAAAATTGAGAGTATGTTCATTAACAACGGTGACAATACTTTTACAGTCCGTTTTTACAACAAAGGGGTTGCTGATTATGTGACTGTAGATAGGTATTTACCAACTACTGCACAAGGATACTTCGTTTATGCAAATAAAGGTGACTATTACAACCATTCTTCTAACGAATTGTGGGTTGCTCTAGCAGAAAAAGCATATGCCCAACTTAACGAATCTGGATGGATATATCGAGATAACACTAATTCTTATAATGGTATTGGTAATGGTGGATATGTTAATGATGCGTTAGCACAAATCACCGGATACAGTACATCCTTTGGTAATCCGATCAACTTTTCTGCAATAGTCAATGCTGTCAATTCCGGTCAACTAATTGGATTAAGTACAAAGTCTAACACTGCACAAAATATAGTGTCTAATCATGCTTATGCCCTATTAGGTTACAATCCTGCCTCACAACAATTCACTTTATTCAATCCTTGGGGAATAAATAACAATTCCACAAAACCTGGTATTGTTCAATTAAATTGGAGTGAGATTCAAACAAGTTTTAATTACTGGGATGGGACAATAAACCGTGCTTAATGTTTCTACTTACATAATCTTTAACAAAATTTATTCCTCAATGAGTAAGTGATACGGTGAAGACCTAATAAGATTATAGTTAGATTCAAAACTTTTATTTGTTGTATCAAGGGCAAGTGATGCTTTACAAAGTTCCATTGCTACTCTCTCCGCAACCTGAAGGTGGCGTTACAGTCACATCTCCACTTTTACCAGAATTGGTTACACAAGGAGATACAGTCGAGGAAGCGTTAGAAAATGTCCGCTTCGGCATTGGCTGCTGTGATTGAAACTTATGAAGACTTAGGTCTTTGTAATAAGCGCTTCAGCGCTACTACAAGCCATTAATATTCATATAATTATCTGCAGTTAAAATCCCAAATTTTATGGTTAATATTCCCGTAATTGATTTTTCTTCCTTCACTCAAGGTGATGCAACAGCTAGGCAAATTATAGTTGAGCAAATATATCAAGCTTGCCATGAAATTGGGTTCATGTACTTGCAAAACCCTGAGATATCTCAAGACTTAATTGAGCAAGTATTTACTCAGAGCAAACACTTCTTCAGTTTACCATTAGAAGTCAAGCAACAGCAAGCTTGGAGTGATGAATTTAGCAATCAAGGTTATGTTGGTATTGAAAGGGAACGCCTTAACCCCAGCAAACCAGGCGATCTCAAAGAAGCGTTGAATATAAGTAATGCCTCTATATTAACACAAAACCCTTGTGTTCTCGCCTTTTATCAAGCTTGTACAGAATTGGCAAATCAAGTTTTGCAAGCTTTTGCCTTGGCATTAAAATTGCCAGAAGATTTTTTTGTCATTAGACATAGCGAACAAAATCATACTCTGCGACTACTACACTATCTCCCATTACAGCAACAAGTCAAATTAGGGCAGATTCGTGCTGGTGAACATTCTGACTATGGCAGTATTACCTTGTTGTTTCAAGATAATGTCGGAGGGTTGGAAGTGCAAACAGCATCAGGTGAATGGATTGCGGCTCTACCTATGCCTGGTACTGTGTTAGTTAATACTGGAGATTTGATGCAAAGGTGGACAAATAACGTGTTTGCCTCCACGAAGCATCGGGTAATGATTCCTAATGCCGATCGCTTGCAACAATCTCGCTATTCTATCGCCTTTTTCTGTCATCCTAATGACGATACGGAAATTGCTTGTCTGAATTGTCATCAAGAACATCCCCCAATTTTTCCTCCCATATTGGCAGGAGAGTATCTTTTAAGTCGTTTACAAGCAACGTATTAAAGTTTTTTTAAATACAGTGAAGCTATCCCAATAATTGCGGAATGACAATAGCGCTGTGTGTATTTTTGATTATCACTTAGATAGTCATTAAGCAGTATAAGAAAATTGTATGAAGCAATATGTGGGATTTGTGAAATTTTTACTCTCAGTTACTTCTTTGGTAGCTACTGCCATTGCAACACCTAGTCAAGCTGCTACTCTAGCAATTTCTCAAGGAGAATTAGATTTTACTAATTTTAGTGAAAGCTTCGCAGCAATTGAAAGATTAAATCAAGGTAATACCTTTGCTTTTACCAATGGTGGATTTGTAACTGTGCAAAATATTGATGCACAGACAAATTTTATCACTGAACCACCTGCTGCTTCTACTTCTGCTTTAAGTTTAGCTTTTGGTGAAAGTAAAGATTATTTTGGCTATTCAGAAACTGAAGCTAAAATTATTGGTAATTTTGATGTAGAAGCTGGTAGATCTTTTTATTTCAACTTTATAGCGGCTTTAAACCTGGAAACATCGATAGATGAATCACCAGCAGAAAATGCTGGCGCTACAGGAGATATTTCCTTTTTATTATTCAATACCACTGATATACAGGAACAAAACTCAGATTTTATCTCTATATTGTTAGCTAATAAAACTAATAATTTTGCCAAAAATCCTTTAGATTTCTTTTCTTTGACGGGAAACTTAGATACTTTAGGTAATAAGGATTTTATTACTTATCAAAAAAGCGCAAATGTAACACTTTTCAGTGAAGATAGCCAAGTGAATTTTGGCGATAATCAAGAATTTGCTACCGCTTTTATCAGTGGTTCTCTACAAAGATATTTTGCTAATCAAGCAAATTTAACTTTAGTAGCTTTAAGAAAAAGTCAAGTTAGAGTTACAGCCCCTGAACCTTCGATGAGCCTAGCTTTACTTTTCATGGGTGGTTTATTTGTGGGAGTCAGGAGACGGGAGACGGGAGACAGGAGTCAGGAGTCAGGAGACAAGAAGGTGAAATCATTTACTTAATACTACTTATATAATTAGGAGGATAGTGCTACACATTCCACGTAAGTGTGCTAATCTGTAGCAAGCCGTTTCACTGAAAAAATGAGTTACTACGATTTTGATGACCATTTTTGGTCGCCACAAACAGTATGTAGTCAATCAGCACCAATCACAAATAAAAAAATTACTCGTAAGAGTATATTAGTAGGGCTTTTGGGTATCATGTGTGTTGGTGTTTGGATGTTACTCCTATCCCAGCTCTTTGTTTTTGCTACCACTAGAGACGCGATTAATCGCGTCTCTACTGACAACCCTAGTAGCAATTGTTTTCTATTGAAACGAGAGGGCTTCCAAATCGATTGCTCTACTACGCAGCGATAGTAAGAGTGGAGATGCGACTACAGCGTGTCTCCAAGCGCGATCGCTCCCTTTTGTTAGATACAATCGAAGCAGCCTCACACGAAAAAACACTGTTACGAGCCAAACAGCTTAATGATGTGATTACATCGCCGTTTCTACCCAATTTTGTCTGTGAAGTAGCGCGTCTTTTTGTATCACGGGGTTAGGGGCAATCATCTAAAATCAGATCCCCGACTTCTTACAGAAGTCGGGGATCTAGTTTGCTCAAAATTTCTTACGTAAGATTTAAATCATTTTGCTTGTGTGGCAATTCCTACTTCAGGAAATAACATAGGGCGAAGCTTGAAGCGGGGAATATTTCGCACCAGTTCAATCATCGCCAGACTGCGTGGTTCGCGGACAAATACCAGAGGTATCAAAGCAACCAATCGCAACACTGCGGAAAGGGCAAATAATCCAGGTAAGCCACCAATAATATCCAACCCTGCTAAGAAACCACCTGCTGTTGCTCCCATTCCACCACAGACACCGCTTACAGCCGCAACTAAGGCAAAATACTGAGAAGGACGATTCAATGGCGCAACTTCCATCTGAATATTATTGTTGCACAAGTCAATTGCTGCAGAGAAACCACCCAAAGCTATGTGTATAAGTGGTAGCCATATCCAGACAGAAAGTGAGTCATTGCCAGCAGCCAACCAGAATAAGGGTGTAAGTGCGATCGCCATTCCCACAAACAATAGTAATGGACGATTTCCAATCTTGTCTGCTAACTTACCCCAGAAAATTAGCATGACTAAGTTCGCTCCAGCTAGCAAACTAGTATATAGTGTAACAGTGCTGATATCCAAACCTAAGTTGTCCAGCATGTAAAGATTAAAAAACGGTGTACTTAGGTTCATTGCGAACGTCCATCCACCAACATAGAGTAGAAACTTTAAGAAATTCACATCTTTAAGGATGTTAAATTTTTCAGACTGTACAGCAGCAATTTCTTTTTGCGGTAATTCACTCTTGTGAGTTTCTTGAGGATTTACATCTCTCATCCAAAACTGACATGCCAAACTTACCAACCCAACTACTACTCCCAGGGACAACAGTACTCCGTAACCAGCTATTTGACTACCATGCCAAGCACACAGGGCATATCCCAGTATTGGAGTACACACTAGATTAGTCAAACTAGCAGCACTATTACGCAAGCCAAAATACCTTCCCCGTAAACGTTGGGGAACTAAAGCCGCCATCCAACTGAACCAAGCGCAACCGCCTAAGGCTCCTAATATATGAGTAACTATAATTATTCCCAGTGTCCAATTTATTAACTGGTGTGGCTCGGTATTAGTCCAGCTAAACCAAGCTATTCCCCCTACTAAAATTAGCCATAGTAGCCGGGAAGGTGCGAATATTGTCATGGTATACCAATGGCGGCTCGATGAGCGATCGGCAAGATAAGCGCCCAATGGTTGAAGGAAATTAGCCAACAACGGAATTGATGACAACAACCCTATTTCCACAGGGCTTGCACCCAGTTGGAGTAGGAAATTTGTCAGCAATACACCGCCAGTAATGTTAGAAAAAACGGTGGCGAAAACTCCATCCAAGGTAGATGCTTTCAGGCTCGTCCGAATGCTTTGCTTGGTTTTCGATGGAAGAATGTTCGTTGTTACTACCGATGTAGATACAAAAAGAGGTTCTTGTACTTCTTGAGGCGCAAGAGTTAGGGTATTCACTGTAGTCAAATGAGGGAATCAGGTTGGACAAGCAAGTTGGGACTTTACCAGTGTCAGTTGTTATAACCTGACAATAATCTGGCAATTGGGGTTAGGGTAACAGTCTATAGAATGATAGATTTCGTTATCTATTAAAATAAAAATAGACATTATAAATCTATCTCAAGGCTCATGCCGCTATTGTTGACGACATGATAGGCTATGAAGATATGAAGAAAATTTCTTCGGTAACACGCCAACTAATGCACTTCATAAACTGCATAATTCGTCTTTCAATTTGTTAACTTTTGACTGTCAACAGGATGATCAAGGTGACTGTGCAATTAGGATAAGTGTTAGTTGCTGTCCCTTTCTGATAACATTCTTTATTTAGAGCGCTACGTTGCGGTAAAATTTATTAGCTAGCGGTCAGCTATGTATTAGCAAGTTGTCGCTCTTCCCGTCTGTTTAGTTTATACAAACTGTAGCTGGGGAATTTCGTAAATTAATTCCTTTACTAATTCAACATCCCAAAACCGACAAGCGCGAGGTTCTTGTGGCTTTATTGAGGGACTTATCGCCTTACTAGATAGAATATAGACTAGTGGAGACTAATAGCAAAATCATGGCGATTTTTTTAAGTATAATTACTTTTGACTTAATTTTAACTTTATAATCCTATCTATCCCCAATTGTAATCAGTTTGGCAATCACGAACAAGTTTTTTTTGCGATCTTCAAATATTTTTTTCCCAATCACACCAAGCACATACAATTAACCTGAATAATTCAAGTAAATTTATAAATTAATTTTGGCATCCCGACTTCTGCTTTAAAAGTATCGTAAATATAACATACTGTGAGAGAATAAACGAAAGAGTGCAAGTGCAACTACGCTCCTTGGCGTCAGAGAATTTTTCGGATTCTACATAGCCAAGCTTTTTTGAAATGGATCAGCATCTACATCTCGAATTAAACTCAACGCTTATGGCTCTAGATATTCACCCGCAGCTAGTAAACATCGACTGTGGGCAGCAGCCCAAGGGTTGCAACGGGAGCATTCCCAACGATACTAGTAGCTCTGTTGTAAATAATAAACAATCATCAGACTTTTTTGAGCCAAATCTCCAAGATTTCCAACCACCAAGCTATATCAGTCCAACAATTACTCCTTATTTGCTCAATCAGGTACTTGAGCAAAGACTGTTAGTACTGTCAGGGGATATTAACATAGATAAAGTTGGTTTAGTGCGTCACTTGGCATGGTATCTTCGCTCAGAGTTACAGAAGCGATCGCCACACCAGCTGTCTATCCCGATTAAGGAGTGGTATCGTAGTTTAGATTTATATTCTGACCCAGCACAAATACTATCCACAGAAATACAATCTACACCAACTACCACTATATATATTCTAACTCATACACTACCACAACATGTCAACTATAATTTGTTCCAACTGCAAAAAAGTGCTGATTTAAGTAATAGTTACGTTTTAATTAGCACAGATGTACCTCGTACTAGTTGGAATTTAGGTAAAACTGAAAGCAAATTTTGGTCAGACTTATTAACAGAGGATTTAGAAGATATTGCACAAAACAACCAGAAAATACTGAAACAATGGTTTCACAACGAGCTTCAACCCCGCGAACAACTGCTAGCATTAGGATTAAACTTCTTTGATGGTCTTTTTGACGATCAATGCATGGCGGGAATATGGAAATTAGTTGAGCATGAATGGCATCGGCGTGACCAATCACTGGTAGGATTAGATTACTGCGATTTCCATAATTTACAAACTTTTTTCCGTTTGGTGGAAATACCAGAGCAGAAAGCCAAAAAATTTGAAAGTAAGCTTTCTTTTCAACGTAAGACATTGTTTGAGGTAGCTTGGGATAGTTACAGAGTCCGCATTCAAACAGCACTACCAGTAATGGTAGAGTTAGTAAAAAGTTCTGTTGGCAAGAAATATGAAGCGCAAAAAGTATATGGTATTCCAGTAGAACAAAATTTGTTTGGTAGTGAGTTACGACGTAACCAACTACGCGCAGTAATTGGTGAAGCAATTAGTGATATCGGTTTAATAGATAGTAGAGAAGTTCAAGAAACTTTACTTGCTTTAGCATCTCATAGCAATCTTGGTGTGCAAGCAGTTGCAGCTTTTGCGATCGCACGTTGGCGCGAGTATGGCTATGATAAACAAATGTTTGACACTTTGAACTATTGGAAAGTACAAGCAGAAAAAAAAGGGGAAAAATCTGACAATATCTTGTGTACAATAGCTCTAACAATAGGGTATGCTGCTAAGGATGATGTACCGCAAAAAGGCGACGGTGGACTTACACCAGAACTTTACGATTTACTGAAAGAGTTATCTCACCATCCTAGCAAACTAGTGTGTACTCGCTTAGGTCAATGGACGTTAAAAATGTTAGTACCATTGCATCTAGAGCAGCTAAGGGATTTGCTGCACGACATGACGCAGAACACAAATTTAGTCAGATGGATTAGTGAAAGTTTAGCGCTTGCTGCTGGCAAAAATTCTGAGCTTGTTTTTAGCATACTTGATTCATGGCATCAAGAAAGTAGCGATCGCCAATGTGCAGCTTTATTAGCAACTGTCGCACTTACCTGTGTATATATTATCTGTAATCCCAAGATTGATGAACTCACACTTAACCAAGCTTTCACACATTTGCAGGTAATTATTAAAGAAGAACAGCATTTTTGGGAATATCAAACAATTGTTAAAGAGATTTGCCATCACATCAATAGCAAAAATTTTGTCCAAATCGAACCTAAGTTGAAAGAGTTGGTTGCTTGGGTTAGTGTTGCAGAAAGTAACGAGATTATCAAAACTCTCGTCAAGATTTATAGTCAACAAAAGAAAGCGGGTGTGACAACAGTAACAAAATGTAGCCAACTGCCCTTATGGATTAGTCAAGAGCAACCAACTGCGATGGAAGAAGCAATGTTGCGTTGGCTCAAGAGTGAAGATAAACCGGCTGCACAAATAATTGGCGCTAAATTGGCATTAGGTGAGGAACTAAATTTCTCCAGTCCTCAAGATGTACTCAAAACTCTCAAAATATGGTATGAAAAATGCAAAACAGACTATCCTCCAGAATATGAAGTGTTGTTAACGGCAGTAGGACTCATCGCCATTGAAATATTGTGTGATTCTAGAACTAAAACAGCATCAACTACTGAAGAAGCACGCAATTACCTACACAAAATTCTCTCACAAGAAACACTTCTATTTGTCAGGAGAAGTATTGTTAATGCAATTTGTCATCAACCAGAGCAAAGATTACTACAAATGGAACGTCACTTGAAATCTTTGTTCCCTAATTTTTCTGCCGATGAACTAAAACAAATTATCGCTGCACTTGAGCGAGCAAAAAATAACAGTCAGCCTCAAGAAGAAAGTAACAAAAAGCTTTCTTTTTCTACTAAAAGTAATGAAAATGAAACAATTACTCCTACACAAACACAACCTGCGGTTGAGCGTGTAATTGTGCCCACACCAGAGAAAAGTTTAAATCAGAAAAAATCAGCAATTAATATAGGTAGAAAAAACTATGTTTTATATTATAAAACACTGCCACTAGTGTTGTTGATCAGCGTGACAGTCAGTCTTTTATCTTTGTCAAGTTACTTAATGGCAAGTTTCATCCGTAACTCAATTACACCCACACAACAACCTCTTCCTAGCTCCAGACTAGAACCTACTTATAACACCCCAGAAGTTTGAAGCACCTCACCGTGAGTACGCCTTGAACTCAAGTTCAAGGCTTATAGCTCGCATTCCGTTAAAACGGACTGAATACATATGCAGTAAGCTGTCTTCTTACTTAAGCTATTAGCCTAGAAATAAATTTATAGGCGGAATTGTTGTCTTGAATATTCTAAAAACATCTTCAGAACTGAACCAGTGCCGTTGTCAATCCAAATAATTAGCAATAGCCAATGCTCCTTCTTGAGAAAAAAGCCTTATCTTTAGAGCTTTATTTCGATATCTAAAGTGAAGAGACTCCTTAATTTGAATAGAACTATCAGATGAAGATTCTAATAATGATACTAGTGCATGACGGCGGAAATAAAGCAACCATTTCAAACAGGAAAAAGCCTTGATATAGAATACTTTTGACTTTTGACTTTTGACTTTTGACTTTCGCGCAGCGGTGCTAGCTCATCAAATTTTACAATCTCAAGACCAAAAGCTGCTGCAAGTATATTTTCTTTAATAAAAAAATTGTCTCGGTCAAATTCCATTAGTTAGATACCAGCAATAACACTTTTATACATTAACTCAATTTGCTCAAAAATATGTCTATCTCCTGTTTCTGGATTATCGGGATGGTAAATTTTACATAGATGATAGTATGATTTCTTAAGATCATCTTTTGTAGCAGTTTTAGGATCTAAACTAAATACCTGCCAAGGTTTAAAGTAGTTAAAGATATTAACACCATTAATACAACCATAACCTTGCTGATTTTCTTCGTCCGGCAGAATGTCTACAAATTTGCGATACAACATTTCCCATGTTGCCTTTAAACGAAGATCAAGTGGACTCATACCATCAGTTGCCATTCTAAATGCACGCCTATTCTCTTAGCTTCTGTGTGGAAAACACACAGAAGCAACCATATTTCTTAATACTACACTGTTTGCGTTCATTATAGCCTTATGCTACATAAGATCAACAAATTACAGTGATGAAAGCTCGTTACCAGCAACTTGATGCTTCCGGTACAAGTTTCATGAGTTTGGATGAATCGCACTAATGACTGATGAGTAATCGGAACACAAATGACAAGATCGGATTATGGGGAGATAGGCGGATAGGAGAGGGTATGATTAAATCTTGGATGGTCATTGGTGGTGTGGCTTTTGTCGTGGCATTGGGTGCTAACATTATTACACCAAGCGATCGCCAGTGGTTTAAGCGCTTACAAAGACCGAGATGGCTAGTTTTTGAACCAGCAATTCCACTGATTTGGACTACAATATTTATCTGTGGTGCGTGGTCAGCATATATTGTTTGGGAAAAGAATCCAGGAAACTCCACAACTTGGTTCTTAATGGGACTTTACCTACTGTTGGAAATTGTTACCATTGCCTACACCCCCGTAATGTTTCGCCTGCGCAGTCTTAAGATTGGTACGATTATTGGTGGAGCAGGTTTCATTATTGGTGTAATCTTAACCCTCGCAGTCTTACGTATTTCTGGCTGGGCAGCACTGTTACTCGTTCCCTACTTGCTTTGGAGTCCCATCGGTACTTACACTACATGGGAGATGGTTCGCCTCAATCCAGCAGATGCATAAATTGTCTTGTGATTCTTACTTGGGGCTGATTAAACTCATAGTTTGAATTGCCACAATTGCGCTAAAGACTTGACAAAATGCATCTCAATAGGATATGTAACCATGATTAAATCTTGGATGGTGATTGGCGCTGTAGCTTTATTAGTCCAGTTTGGTAGCTTCTTCATCACACCGGGTGATGTGAAGTGGTTTGCAAAGTTAAGTCGTCCTCGTTGGCTAGTTTTTGAACCACTGATTCCGATTATTTGGACGGTGATTTTTATTTGCGGTGCTGCTTCGGCTAGTGTTGTTTGGGAAAAGAATCCAGGTAGCTGGTATACCTGGCTGCTTATGGGTTTGTATCTTTTACTAGAAGTTATTACTGTTGCCTACATCCCCATGATGCTGCGTTTCCGTAGTTTGAGAACTGGGGAAATTATTGGCGCAAGTGGTTTAATTTTGAGTATCCTTCTCACCGTGTCAGTTTTGCCAATTTCTCTAATAGCAGCGCTGTTACTTGTGCCTTATTTAGCTTGGAGTCCGATTGGAACTTACACTACAGAGGAGTTAGTACAGCTAAATCCGGAAGATGCATAGTACTTTTATAGTACACGCCCGTATCTTGCCACAACAGGAGTGGCTGGGTTTGCTTGATTATATAGCCAAGCCCACATCTGATCCCCTAAGGAGAAGTGCCACCACTCTCCCTGGTGGCGTTGAAATCCGGCTTTTTCCATCACAGCACACAATAACTGACGGTTAGCATGATATTGTTGTGCTTCTGGTTCGATGCGATCGCTATAGTAATCAGGAAGTGATACTGATGATAATTCATCTATTGCCGAACCCATGTTGACTACTATCCCCGTATCATCTACCAACGTCAAATCTACAGCAGCACCTGTACTGTGGGGAGGTGGCGTCTTTTCATCCAAACTGGGTTGCGCCCAAAATTGATACACTTCTTCCCAAATAGCTTGAAGTTGTGTATCCGTTAACTCAGCCTCAATCAGCCCTGCCATTTTTACAGCTTCTGTGAATGTGTATTCTACCATAAACTGCTGCACTGCTACAGGGCGATAGGCATCAAAGATTTGGATGTACCAACCAGGGCGTAGCTGTTGGAGATAATTTTGGGCGGCAATTAAGCTATCAACAACGCTCTGTCGAAGAAAATAAGGGGAATGTTCACCATAAGGCGCACCTAATTTTTCATAGGGATGAGGAGATTCCACAGCAAATAGTTCTAACGGAATCTTTACCAATGGTTCTCCACACTCAACAATAGATATGTGATGATAAGGACGCATTTTATTCCTCAGGTACAGGATCGTAACCACCAGGGTGAAAAGGATGACACCGTAAGATGCGCCGAATCGCCAACCAGCTACCGCGCCATACTCCAAATCGTTCTATCGCTTCAAGAGCGTACATTGAACAAGTGGGTTGAAACCGACAAGTCGGGAGTAACAGCGGTGAAATAAAAATACGATAAAACTTAATTAGCCAAATCAATAATAGTTTCATACCTGTAACCAAATCGAATAAAGTGATAATAAAGGTAAAATTTTATCTACTCACGTCTTTGCTAAATTCACTCCTTGATTTAGAATCTACCAGCCCTTTATGGCTACAACTGACGATGGTAGCATTTTGGCTGTCGCTGATCCTCACCATTGCTTGGCGGGTGAATCGCTTTGCCGAAAAAGATCCTGAAGTTGTGCGCAAAATTGTTCATATTGGCACTGGTAATGTGATTTTGTTGGCTTGGTGGTTAGATATCCCAGCTTCGTTATGCATTACGGCTTCAATTGTAGCTAGTATCGTCACCTTATTGTCTTATAAATTTCCGATTCTTCCTGGGATTAATAGTGTAGGACGCCTAAGTTTTGGCACTTTTTTCTATTCTGTTAGTATCGGTGTTTTAGTTGCTTGGTTTTGGTATCTAAAACAACCTCAGTATGCAGTACTAGGCGTTTTGGTAATGACATGGGGAGATGGATTAGCCGCATTGGTTGGGCAAAGATTTGGTAAACACAAATATAAAATATTTGGTAGGGAAAAAAGCTGGGAAGGATCGCTAGCTATGGCGATCGCTAGCTATTTGATCGGTAGTTTAATTTTACTTAGTGTACAAGGCAACCATTGGCAAACTTGGATAATATCACTAGTGGTAGCATTGGTGGCTACTGGTTTAGAAACTTTTTCACTTTTCGGTATTGACAATTTGACAGTTCCTCTAGGCAGTGCAGCCCTGGCATTCTTCCTCACTCGCACTCTCACAGGTTGATAGATTTAGACAAAGCCGCGATTGCGTCGGAACCCTTGTGGCAGGATGAACCTGCGCTCACGTTGGGAACTTCCGTCAAACTTGTCGTGGAAGTAGTGAACAATTGTACGCTTAAAGCCACTCCCTTCGTGGAGGGGAATGGCTTGGGACGCACTCTTAAAAACCGCTAACCGAGATGTACTTTTCTACAATTCTCGGTTTCGTTGCTATTTAATGATGGTAGTAGTACCTGTGTCTGTTATAATGCCGTCTATAGTAGTAATTGGGGTGTCGATGATAGTTCACTCTGGTGGGGTAGTAATACCCATTACCGTAGTAATGTCTTCTGCGGTAATGAGCATTCTGGTAGTGGTAATTTCTGCGACGGTAAGCTCTGTAACGTGGACACTTCCTATAACGACTATAATGGCGATGACGTTTGTAATAACGGCGATGGTGTTTCAGTTTTCCACTGTCAACTTCCTCATCTTGGGCTAAGGAATTTACCTCTCCATCAATCACCTGTGTTAGTTGCACTGGTGTTGCTAATTCCTTAGACTTAGGTATGGATGCTGTAGCTATTTCAAAACCGAGACAACTCGGTAATAGCAAAACTCCAACCACAAACTTCCAAAACATTCTTTAATTCTCCTATTTTCTCATTTCCTTGCTTGAGCAGAAAATGTTTAACCGTGATTTGGCTGAAATAGGATTTACGCAGTTAACCGAAACGCTGACTTCTTAGAGCGGGAAAATCTCACCCTTAGCAATTGATTACCAGATTACACATGAGGAAGATAGTTACTGGCGATCGCTTACCTGTTTTCTACAAATATCTTAACCATTTGTTTATATTTACCTCAAGAACAATATCCCCAACTTCTTCAAGAAGTCAGGGAGCTTGATTACTTCTACTTTATCTACCAACTATCAGCTACCCTTTGTTTGTATGGTTCACCTGTAAAAGGTTGCACACCAATCATGGGATAAGCATCATCATTAGGACCAAAAATTCTTATTACAGCTTCAGAAATATACTGGGTGATTTTGGCAATCATTCTAGAAATAGCCATAATCTCAAACTCCCATTTCCCATTTTTTATTTAGATGTATCTACTCTAGTTCTGAATACTCTTTGCTGACTAAGTTTTGCAATATATTTACACTATCTGCAATAATTGTTGATAGTATGATTACCTTAGTTTAATTAAAAACTAGTAATACTTCCTAATTTAATTCTGTTTGTAAAGAAGCTTCTTCAGATCCCCGACAACTATTACGAAGTCGGGGATCTAGTTTGCCCATTTGTCAAAGAAACATGATTATTAATAAGAATAACTATTTATAAATATGAACTTTTTGATTAAAATAAGTATTACACTACCATAACCATACTATTTTAAAGCCTTTGTAAAGATACAGCCTGCGACTATTGACATCATTTATGGTAAAAACTACCATAAATGATATGCATTCATCTAAGGGTGCTCTTTAATGACAACTACCACAGACTTGAAATATGTGTACACACAGCAACAAAGCCCAGAGTTAACGCTCTGTGCTGGTGATTACAGCCTGCTGACAGATCTTTACCAGCTAACAATGGCAGCTTGTTACACAGGTGAAGGAATAGAGCAACGACAAGCAAGCTTTGAATTGTTTGTCCGACGAATGCCTACAGGTTTTGGCTACATAATTGCTATGGGGCTGGAGCAGGCATTAGAATATCTCGAAAAATTCCGTTTTAGTCCGGATAATATAGCCGCTTTGCAAGCGACGGGAATTTTTGCCCATGCACCAGAGCGCTTTTGGTCACTACTAGCAGAAGGATGTTTTACTGGTGATGTTTGGGCTGTACCGGAAGGAACAGCCGTGTTTGCCTACGAACCTCTGTTACGGGTAGAAGCACCGCTGTGGCAAGCACAATTGGTGGAAACTTACCTGTTAAATACTCTAAATTACCAAAGTTTAGTGGCGACAAGGGCGGCACGGATGCGAGATGTAGCATCGGAGCAAGCAACGCTGCTGGAATTTGGCACAAGACGGGCGTTTAGTCCCCAAGCATCGCTATGGGCAGCAAGGGCGGCGTTGGCAGCTGGTTTGGATGCGACATCAAATGTGTTAGCTGCGCTGAAGTTGGGACAGCAACCTACTGGTACTATGGCTCATGCTTTGGTGATGGCACTATCAGCACTGGAAGGCAGTGAAGATAAGGCTTTTACAGCTTTCCATCGTTATTTTCCCGGTGCGCCTTTGTTGATTGATACTTACGATACGATCGCTGCTGCTGAACGGTTGGCGGCTCTGGTGAATTCGGGGGAAATGGAATTGTTGGGAGTAAGGTTGGATTCGGGCGATTTGGTGTCTTTGTCGAAGCAGGTGCGATCGCTTCTTCCTGGTGTGTCGATTTTTGCTAGTGGTGATTTGGATGAGTGGGAAATTGCTAGGTTAATACGTGAGGGTGCTGAAATTGATGGTTATGGGTTGGGAACGCGATTAGTTACGGGTTCGCCGATTAATGGTGTTTATAAGTTGGTGGAGATTGATGGTATTCCGGTGTCGAAACAGTCGGTTGGTAAGGTGAGTTATCCTGGGCGTAAGCAGGTTTTTCGCTCTTGTGTGGGGGGTGAGGTGAGGGATTGTTTGGGTTTGATGGGTGAGGGTTTGGAGGGAGATTCTTTGTTGCAGCTTTTTATGCAGGATGGTAGGCGCTTAAGAGGTGGGGAGGGTTTGGCGGATATTCGTCGGCGTACTTCAGCAACGGTAGCTGGGTTGCCTTTGGCGGTGAGGCGATTGGATGATCCTGTTTCGGTGGGGGTTGAGGTTTCTCTTGGGTTGCGGGAGTTGAGTGAGAGGATAAAGAGAAAAAATGAACCGCCAAGACGCCAAGGACGCCAAGGAGGAGGTTTATGAGGGTTGCTTTGTTTGGTACTAGTGCTGATCCGCCGACGGCTGGGCATTTGGCTATTGTTGGGTGGTTGTCTGAGCGTTATGATTGGGTGGCGGTTTGGGCGGCTGATAATCCTTTGAAGTCGCATCAGGCTCTTTTGGAGCATCGGGTGGCGATGTTGCGTTTGTTGATGGGGGATGTGGATTTGGTTGGGCGGGGAAATGTTGGGTTGGATCAGGAGTTGAGTGCGATGAGGACTTTGGAGACGGTGGGGAAGGCAAGGGATCGTTGGGGCAAGGATGCGGATTTTACTTTGGTGGTTGGTTCGGATTTGCTTGCTCAGTTACCGCGTTGGTATAAGGTTGAAGATTTGTTGCTTTCTGTGCAGTTGTTGGTGATGCCACGACCGGGATATGGGATAGATGAGTTGAGTTTGGAACAAGTGCGTCGGTTGGGGGGGAAGGTGGCGATCGCTAATTTTATTGGTCCTGATGTTTCTTCTACTGCGTATCGTGAACATCATGATTTGCAAGCTTTGACTCCTCCTGTGGTTGATTATATTGAACGAGAGCATTTGTATAAATGTTTTAGTAATTCTACTTTTTGATGTTTAATTGATATTTAATTCATGAGATTTTGAGGCTTTGAACAGTTAGTTCCTATGCCAGAACGCTACCAAAAAAAGATTATTACTGCGCATCAACTACCTTTGGCTGATTTTAAGGTTGGTGTTGATAATGTGATTTTTTCTGTGGATACTATGCAGAATCGGCTGTTGGTTTTGTTGGTTATGCGACAGCAGGAACCGTTTTTAAATTCTTGGAGTCTTCCTGGTACTTTGGTGCGTCAAGGTGAGTCTCTTGAAGATGCTGCTTATCGCATTTTGGCAGAGAAAATCCGTGCGAAGAATCTTTATTTGGAGCAGTTGTATACTTTTGGTGGTCCGGAACGCGATCCTCGAGAAGCATGTGATAGCTTTGGTGTGCGTTATTTATCGGTTAGCTATTTTGCTTTGGTACGGTTTGAGGAGGCGGAGTTGATTGCTGATAAGGTGACGGGGATCGCTTGGTATCCTGTTAAGCAAGTGCCTCAGTTAGCTTTTGATCATAATCAAATTTTGGCATATGGGCATCGGCGTTTGCGTAATAAGTTGGAGTACAGTCCGGTGGCTTTTGATGTTTTACCAGATATGTTTACTTTGAATGATTTGTATCAGTTGTATACTACTGTTTTGGGGGAGGGTTTTTCTGATTATTCTAATTTTCGGGCGCGTCTTTTAAAGTTAGGTTTTTTGTGTGATACCGGTATTAAGGTGTCGCGTGGTGCTGGGCGTCCAGCTAGTTTATATCGTTTTAATGCGGAGGCTTTTGCTCCGTTTAAGGATAAACCTTTGGTTTTTATTTAATTATATGAAGATTGCGATCGCTCAACTTAATCCGATTATTGGTGATTTACAGGGGAATGCTCAACAGATTTTGTCGGCGGCTCAAAAGGCTGTGGATAATGGTGCGCGTTTGTTGTTAACTCCTGAACTTTCTTTGTGTGGTTATCCTCCACGAGATTTGTTATTAAATCCTAGTTTTGTGGCGGGTATGGGTGTTTGTTTAGAACAGTTGGCACGAGATTTACCTGCTAATGCGGCTGTGTTGGTAGGTACGGTTGAAGAAAATTTTCAGGCACATAAAAATGGTGGTAAGCCTTTATTTAATAGTATGGCTTTGTTAGCCCAGGGTAAGGTTCAGCACTTTCACAAGCGCCTTTTACCTACTTATGATGTGTTTGATGAATGTCGCTATTTTGAACCTGGTTTAAAGCCTAATTATTTCACTTTGGATGATCTTAATATTGGTGTCACTATTTGTGAGGATTTGTGGAATGACGATCAATTTTGGGGTAAGCGTAGTTATGCGATCGATCCAATTGCTGATTTAGCAACTGTTGGTGTGGATTTGATTGTGAATTTGTCGGCTTCTCCTTATAGTGTTGGTAAGCCACGATTTCGCGAAGCAATGCTGCGGCATGGTGCTGTGCGTTATCAGTGTCCGATTATCTATGCTAATCAGGTAGGGGGAAATGATGATTTAATTTTTGATGGTGGTAGTTTTGCTTTAAATAGTCAAGGTGAAATTGTTTGTCGTCTGTCGGCTTTTGCTCCTGATTTGCAGATTGTTGAATTTGATGCTGGAAAGCAGGATTTGCAGCTCGGTTCTTTAGTATCGGAATGTGAGTCGGAAGATGAGGAAATTTGGCACGCTTTGGTTTTGGGATTACGAGATTATGTTTTTAAGTGTGGTTTTTCTCAAGTAGTGCTGGGTTTAAGTGGCGGGATTGATTCTTCTTTGGTGGCGGCACTCGCTACTGCTGCACTTGGTAAAGAAAATGTTTTCGGTGTTCTTATGCCTTCCCCCTACAGTTCAGAGCATTCTATCAGTGATGCTTTGGCATTGGCAGAGAATCTGGGCATGAAAACTACAACTTTACCTATAGGGGAGTTAATGCAAGGTTACGATCGCACTTTAGTAAATTTGTTTGCCGGAACAGAGTTTGGCTTGGCAGAGGAGAATATTCAATCCCGTATTCGGGGTAATTTATTAATGGCAATTGCTAATAAGTTCGGCTATCTTCTGTTATCTACTGGTAATAAGTCGGAAATGGCTGTTGGTTACTGTACGCTCTATGGGGATATGAATGGTGGATTGGCGGTGATTGCTGATGTTCCTAAAACTCGCGTTTATTCATTGTGTCGTTGGTTAAATCAATCCTCTATTTTGGGGCAGGTAGAGACGTTCCGCCGGAACGTCTCTACGGAAATCATTCCGCAAAATGTGATTGATAAAGCACCTAGCGCGGAACTTAAACCAGGTCAGTTCGATCAAGATTCCTTACCAGCATACGATGTATTGGATGATATCCTACAACGCTTGATTGGCAATCACCAATCAGTAGCACAAATAGTTGCTGCTGGGCATGATTCTGTAGTTGTCTATAGGGTGATTCAAATGGTGGCACGTGCAGAATTTAAACGCAAACAAGCACCTCCTGGTTTGAAAATTAGCGATCGCGCTTTTGGTACTGGTTGGCGAATGCCAATTGCTAGTTCATGGGATGCGCTCAAAAATAGTTACCAAACAAAAAACAGATTATGTGTATAATTTAGTTGTAAAAGCTATAATTATTAGTTGTTTACACTGAAAAACCCACTAAATAGCTCATGGCATCTCAATCTAATTATACCGATATAGGTAGCGCAGGTGAAGACTTGGTGGTTGAATGGTTACAATCTAATGGCTGGAAAATTCTCCACCGTCAATGGCGTTGCCGTAGAGGTGAGATTGATATTGTTGCCCAAAAAGATGATCCGGGAGAATTTGCCTACTCGTGTGCATCTCCAATACTGGCATTTGTTGAAGTTAAAACTCGTAGCGCTGGTAGTTGGGATGCAGGCGGAAGAAGTGCAATTACTGTACAAAAACGAACAAAACTCTGGCAGACAGCGCGAATATTTATGGCGACATATCCTCAAACGGCTGATTACTCATACCGATTTGATGTTGCTTTAGTTTACTGTCAGCGATCGCCACAGTCAACTACCGTCCCTGCTTTGCTCACTTCATCATTTAAAGATCGAAGGTTGATGCTCGTCGAGTATATTCCGGCAGCTTTTGACAGTTGATACGTAATCTTGTTTTGGGACACAATGCTCGTTGTGTCCCTACAAATTATCTACTTACACTACCATCAAACCAAAAGCTATCATGCTAGGGTTTCTGGACAATAGCCTAATCCTCTGACAAACTGTTGCCGGAATGCTTCAATTTCTTCTCTTTCCGGACTACCATGAGAAACAATTGCCACTTGGTAGCGACGCATTACATCTACAGGACATTGTCCTGCCTCTAAACTCCAAAGAGCCATTTGTACCCGCATTGGTGGTTCGTAGCTAATTCCTAACTCACTGAGGAAAGCTCGAAAGTCGCCATCTATTTCAGGAGAGACGGGACTTTTAAGTTTGATCCTAACCATCCAACCATCTATTTGATGAATTACAGTTACGAACGAAACAGGTAGCCGGGGTTGGGCGTGCAAGAATTGAACAACTCTCAGAGTTAGACTGGCATTTGCCAGATAATACAAGTATTCCATCTTGGTGTTTGGGATCAAAGCCAATCCTACATCTTTATTATTGATATATAGACCACCCTACCTGCTAGGGTAAAAGCCCCCGTTTTTCGATGGGGAGGTTTACCCAATTTTCATACTAGTATTTACGTGTTACTTAACATTATTAATCCGCAAGTCTAGGGATGAAATTGAGGGCTAATACCGAAAATTTGTTCACTCACACGGATCTAAACCATTTTTAAGAACGCCGAAATCAATGCCATCACCATTCACAAAAGCAAATTTGAACGCAAAAAACAACAGTCAAAAGGAAGATATTCTCTTAGATTTTTCTGCTACTGGGTATGATTATGAATTACCCAACGAACTGATTGCTCAAAATCCAGTAGTACCAAGAGATCACTCTCGACTGCTAGTAGTTAATTCTACTAGTGCAAATGTAGAAGCTCATCCTGTGCATTGTATTTTCCGTGATTTACCGGATCTTTTATCCCCAAAAGATTTACTTATACTGAATAATACACGAGTGTTATCAGCACGGCTACATGGTCGTAAGTCTACTGGTGCAGAAGTAGAAGTATTGTTGTTAGAAGAACGTTTGGCAAACTGTTGGTTAGCTCTAGTTAAGCCGGGGAAACGCTTTAAGCAGGGAACGAAGTTGTTTTTTGAACCAAGGAAATTGGCAAGTGGCGATTGTAGAAACCCGGTTTCTCAAAGAAACCGGGTTTCTGTTCCCTCAATGACTGCTACAGTATTAGAAACCGATAAAGCCACTGGGGGACGGCTGTTAAAATTTGATGTACCAGAGGGAATGTCTTTGGTACAGTTGTTAGAGGAGTTTGGCGAAGTACCTCTGCCTCCTTACATTACTGCATCTGATGCCCAAAGCGAACAGTATCAGACAGTTTATGCACAAGCTCCCGGAGCAGTAGCAGCGCCGACAGCAGGGCTGCACTTTACTCCAGAATTATTGCAAAGGTTGCGCGATCGCGAAATTAACCAAGCTTTTATCACACTACATGTTGGTGTGGGAACATTTCGTCCTGTGGAAGTTGAGGATGTGACTACTCACAAAATGCATGAGGAGTGGATTGAAGTGCCTTCATCAACTGTAGAACAAATTCGCGCTACTAAGGCATCTGGTGGTAGAATCATTGCTGTGGGTACAACGGTAGCACGGGCATTAGAAGGGGCGGCACAATCGGGTGATTTACAACCGTTTTGTGGTAAGACTGACTTGTTTATCTATCCTGGTTATAAGTGGCGGGTAGTAGAGGGTTTAATTACTAATTTTCACCTACCGCGTTCTAGTTTACTGATGTTGGTAAGTGCTTTGATTGGTAGGCAGAGGTTGTTAAATATTTATCACGAAGCGATCGCATCTGGGTATCGGTTTTACTCGTTTGGTGATGCGATGTTAATTTTACCATGAGGGATGGGTACTCTGACTTAAGAGCATCTAGCAATTAAGTGCAGGTATACCATGTCTCAAAAATCTCAATTTTATCCGGTGATTTTTTGCTCATCTGTTTTTTTGGTGTCGATGGTATCTATTTGTACTGTACCTGCAACGCTGTTGGCACAAAATGTGAGTTCTCAGGATTTAGAAACTGCTAGCTTATACCAGCAAGGAGTGACGCGCTACAACCGTAGAGACTTTTCGGCATCAGAATTGGCTTTTCGCTCAGCTTTGCAGCGTAACCCTAATCTGGATACAGCACGCTATTATCTAGGCAATATTATGTTGCTGCAAAATCGTTTGGATTTGGCAGTACAAGAGTATGGAGAGGCGATTAAGATTAATCCCAATTTTGCTTCTGCTTACTATAATTTGGGTTTAGCATTGCACAAACAAGGACAAACACAAACAGCGATTACTGCTTACCGTCAAGCTTTGGTAATCGAGCCAAATATGACTGATTCCCAGTATAATTTGGGATTAGCTTTGTATGAATTAGGACAAAAACAAGAAGCGATCGCCGCTTACCAGCAAACGATTAATGTTGATAACAGCAACGCCAACGCTTATTTTAACTTGGCAATCGCGCTCCAAGACACAGGCAAAATACCGGAGGCGATCACCGCATATCGCTCAAGTATACAATTAAATCCTAAAAACGCTGAAGCTTATAATTATCTAGGAAGCCTTCTTGTCAAGCAAGGGCAAACATCAGAGGCGATTGCCACTTACATGCAAGCAACTCGCCAAGTTCCCAATCATGCCCCAACTTATTACAACTTAGGAGTAACACTATATAATCTAGGCGACATCAAAAAGGCACATAGTGCATTAAAACGTGCCAGCAAAGAGTATCGCCAAAGAGGAAACATTGAGCAAGCACAAAAAGCTGAGCAATTAATGGTGCAAATTGCCCAAACACAAAGGCAAAAACCTCCTCAAGTTAGTCAAACTCCGACTCCTATCCAAGCGGAAACACCCACAACTAGTATTACCGAGTTTGTTGTCGAACCTTCTGCCGAAACATCAGTCAGCCCCAGTGATGTACCTGTATCAGTAGAACAACCTAATAAATAAAGTATGAGTAATTGTAAACGGGAATAGGGAATGGTTAATGGTTGACAAAAATTAGCAATTAGCAATTCCCCATTCCCAATTCTCAAATCGGTAAGCGATTAATATCTTTATTGCAACCAATAACTACCATAGCTGAACCACGTTCCAGCCGTTGACTAGAGTTAGGATTAATTTGAAACTTGCCATCGTGACTAACTGCCAACAAATTCAAACCATAACGATTACGGAGTTGGAGATCCGCTATAGTTTTGCCATGAAATTCATCTGGTACAATTACTTCCACAATACTATTATCTGGGTCGAGGTCAAATCTGTCTAGTATTGATGGTTTTGTTAATGTACGTGCCAAAGCACAACCAGCTTCGTACTCAGGAAAAACAACGTGATCCGCGCCCACTCGATTTAACAGCTTGCAGTGAACTTCACTAGAGGCTTTTGCTACTACGTGTGGTACACCACCTTCCTTTACATTTAGCGTAGTGACGATACTTTCCTGAATATAATTGCCGATTGCGACAATTACCGTATCAAATTCAAAAATTCCCGCTTCTTTTAATGCGGCTGGTTCCGTTGAGTCTAGTTGTAAAGCGTGACTAACTATCTGCTCAGTTAATGCTGCCGATACTCGTTTTTCATCCATGTCTATTGCTAGCACTTGATACCCGAATTTATGTAAAGTTGAACAGACAGAGCGACCAAAACGACCTAACCCAATCACAGCAAATTGGTGATTGTCTTTACGTAGACTACGAAAAAAACCTAACGATGACAGATTCACAGTTATTATCCTTATAGTTGCTGCCTTTGTTTATGGCAAAAACTCGCTTATCCCGAATAAATTAAAAGTTTTATTCTTGATTATTGACATTTTATACCGATCCTAAATCATTTGTGAACAATAGTAGGTAGGGCAAAGCCCACCCACTGTGGTACGCTTTATCCTACTAGTAAATTTTCTTCAGGATAGTGAATTCTAGTAGGACTAGGATCGCCAAATATAGCTGACATCAGCAGTAGAACGCCAACTCGTCCGATATACATCGTGACAATTAGGATGAGCTTTGCTGCTACTGACACGCTACCCGTAATTCCTGTGGAAAGTCCTACAGTAGCAAAGGCTGACACTACTTCAAACAATATTTTAATAAATTCTAATTCCGGATCTGTGAAGGCTATTAAAATTGTCGATATAATTACTGTTGCCACTGAACCAATGAGTACGCCAACAGCTTTTAAAATTAAAGGTATTGCCACTTTGCGATCGTACAATAAAACTTCTTCTTTGCCTTGAAGAATTGTTTTTGTGCAACTGGTAAGCACTCTAAGAGTAGTTGTCTTAATACCCCCGCCTGTGCCTCCAGGACTAGCACCAATAAACATGAATGCAATCGTGATAAATAAACCAGCATTTGTCATTTTTCCAATATCAATGGTGTTAAAGCCAGCAGTTCTGGGAGTTACCGATTGAAACCAGGCTACTAATAACTTATCCCCAATACTCAAATTGCCAAAGGTTTCTGGATTTCTTAACTCTACCAACAAAAATGCAATTGTTCCGAAAATTAACAGAAATATAGTTGTACTTACAGCCACCTTAAAATCTAGAGAAAATACTAATTTCGCTGGTTTGTTTCGCGAGCGATCGCGCAACCAAATATAGGTTTCCAAAATTACTTGATACCCAATACCTCCAAAAATAATTAATCCCGTAATAGTTACTACAACTAATAGTGATGATTGATAACCTATTAAATTATCTTTAAACAAACTAAACCCAGCATTATTCCAAGCATTTACACTATGAAAAATTGCAAACCAAAGTCCTTGACTCCACCCATACTTTGGTACAAAAGCAGGCAGTAATAAAAATATTCCCGTGATTTCAAAAATCAAAGTCGTTGCTATAATTGAACGGATAATTTGGGAGCTACCTTGCATTCCCGGTCTATCTAACGCTTGTTGAATGGCTATTTTATGTCGCAAGTCAAACTTACGTCCAATTAACAAAATGAGAAAAGTTGTAGTTGTCATGTAGCCCAAACCGCCAATTTGAGCTAACAGCGCAATAAAAAACTGCCCCCAAAACGAAAAATAAGTGCCAGGATCGACAACAGATAATCCGGTGACACAAACTGCTGAAGTTGAGGTGAACAGTGCCACAATGGGATCGTAATCTGTGCCACTACTGGTAGAAAAAGGCATCATCAGCAGGAGCGTACCGAGAGCGATGACGACCAGGAATCCTAAGCAAATTGTACGAGCAACAGTCATGCTAATATCAAAATTTAAATACATCCAAGGATAATGGGTATATTTTTCCCTCACTGGATGTGAAAACACTCTGATTTAATTAAAAACTCATATGGTAGCCTACCACTATTGGCTACTTGAATTGAGCTTTGTCTTTACATTTTTTTATGAGTGCAACATTATACCAGCAAATACAGCAGTTTTACGATAGTTCTTCCGGTTTGTGGGAACAAATTTGGGGTGAACATATGCACCACGGTTATTACGGTGCAGATGGTACAATTAAAAAAGACCGTCGGAGAGCGCAAATTGATTTGGTTGAAGAACTCCTCCTCTGGGCAGAAGTAAAAGAAGCAAATCACGTTCTTGATGTGGGTTGTGGAATTGGTGGTAGTTCTTTATACTTGGCAAATAAGTTGAATGCTCGCGCAACAGGAATTACTTTGAGTCCGGTGCAAGCTGCTAGGGCGACGGAACGCGCTCTAGATTTGGGTTTGGCAGCGAGGACTAATTTTTTGGTTGCGGATGCTCAAGCTATGCCTTTTGGTGATAATTCTTTTGATTTGGTTTGGGCTTTGGAAAGTGGTGAGCATATGCCGGATAAGGCTAAGTTTATGCAGGAGTGTTACCGGGTGCTTCAGCCTGGTGGTACTTTGATTATGGTGACTTGGTGTCATCGCCCGGTTGATGGTTATCCTCTTTCGGCGGATGAGGTAAGTCTTTTGCAGGAGATTTACCGGGTTTATTGTTTGCCTTATGTGATTTCTTTGCCGGAGTATGAGGCGATGGCTTGTAGTTTGGGATTGCAAGGTGTTCGTACTGCTGATTGGAGTCGGGCGGTTGCGCCTTTTTGGGATGTGGTGATTGATTCGGCTTTTTCTTGGCAGGCGATTTGGGGTTTGCTTTTTTCGGGTTGGAGTACGATTGAGGCGGCTTTGTCTTTGGGTTTGATGCGTCGGGGTTATGAGTGTGGGTTGATTCGGTTTGGTTTGTTGTGTGGGAAGAAGTAGGAAGAATATGAACCGCCAAGGCGCAGAGGGCGCAGAGTGAGGAGAGGATGAGTGAGTTTTCGAGTTGGTTTTATGCTTTGTGGAAGTTTTCGCGTCCCCATACGATTGTTGGTACTAGTTTGAGTGTTTTGGGGTTGTTTTTGATTGCTGTTGCTTTTGGGGATGGGGGTTTTTCTTTGTTGCCTGTTTTGGGTAGTTGGGTTGCTACTTTGTGTGGCAATGTTTATATTGTGGGGCTGAATCAGTTGGAGGATGTGGAGATTGATCGGATTAATAAGCCTCATTTGCCGCTGGCTTCTGGAGAGTTTTCTCGGAGGGAGGGGCAGTGGATTGTGGGGGTAACTGGTTTTTTGGCTCTGCTTTTGGCTTGGTTGAATGGTCCTTTTTTGTTTGGGATGGTGGCTGTTAGTTTGGCGATTGGTACTGCTTATTCTTTACCTCCTATCCGTTTGAAGCGTTTTCCTTTTTGGGCGGCTTTGTGTATTTTTTCTGTCCGTGGGGCGATTGTCAATTTGGGGCTGTTTTTGCATTTTAGTTGGGTTTTTCAAGGTAGGCAGTGGTTTATTCCTTCGGCGGTGTGGGTGCTGACTGTGTTTATTTTGGTGTTTACGAGTGCGATCGCTATTTTTAAGGATATCCCTGACATGGAGGGGGATCTTAAGTACAATATTTCTACTTTTACGATTAAACTCGGTCAATCTGCAGTTTTCAATCTGGCTCGTTGGGTGTTAACTGTTTGTTATGTGGGCATGATTCTGGTTGCTGTGCTAAGACTGGCTGAGGTGAATTCGCTTTTTCTGGTTGTTACTCATGTTTTGGCACTGGGTTTGATGTGGTGGCGGAGTTGGGATGTTGATTTGCAAGATAAAGTTGCTATTTCCCGTTTTTACCAATTTATCTGGAAACTCTTTTTCTTGGAATATTTGATTTTTCCTGTTGCTTGTTTTTAGTTGTTGTTGGAGATTTTTGCTTTTATGAGTTTTTTCTTGCCTGTTGAACTCTCGAATAAGTCTGAATATGCTCTTCTGGCTTTGTTGGAATTAGCAAAAAGTTATCCTAGTGGTGAGTCTTTGCAAATTCGTCAGATTGCTGAGTTGCAAAATATACCCAATCGTTATTTGGATCAATTGTTGGCGATGTTGAGGCGTGGCGGTTTAATTAAGAGTATTCGCGGTGCTAAGGGTGGTTATGTTTTGGCACGAGAACCAGAAAAGATTACACTTTTTGATGCTTTAGATTGTATTGAAGGGTTAAATGCTGGTTGTGGCGATGAAAAGGATTCTAATAAAACTATAGAAAGTGCTGTGATTGATGAAATTTGGCAGGAGGCTCTTGGTGCTGCTAATTCTGTTCTACAAAATTATACTCTGAAAGATCTTTGTGAGCGCCGCGCAAGTCGTCGTCAAATGGAACTTATGTATTATATTTAGGGCAAAAAAATGACTTTTGAGCAGGGCAAAGTCTACCTTGTGGGTGCAGGACCAGGAGATGTGGCATACCTGACGGTAAAAGCTTATCATCTTTTGGCTCTCGCTCAGGTGTTGGTTTACGATGCCCTTGTTGATGCCCAGTTGTTGCAATGTGTGCCAGCTAATTGTTTGCAGTTGGATGTGGGTAAGCGTGGTGGTAAGCCGAGCACGTCTCAAGCAGAAATTAACAATTTACTGGTAAAATACTGCCAACAGGGTAAACAAGTTGTCCGGCTTAAGTCGGGCGATCCGTTTATTTTTGGTCGTGTAAGCGAGGAAATTGAGGCTCTCATTGCGGCAGGTTGCGCGTTTGAAGTGATTCCTGGTATATCTTCTGCCCTAGCTGCACCATTGCTTGCCGGAATTCCTTTGACAGATCCTGTTTTGAGTCGGTGTTTTGCTGTGTTTACGGCACATGAACCGGATGCTTTGGATTGGGAGGCTCTATCACGGTTGGAAACACTGGTGATTTTGATGGGAGGAAAACATTTAGGAGAAATTGTACATCGGTTGTGGCTTCAAGGGCGATCGCTCTCCACACCCATAGCTATTATCCAAAGTTGTGGAACTGAGCGACAAAAAATTTGGACTGGTTCGCTAGAAAATATTGTACAGCAAATATCCGGTGAGTCGCTGTCGCCATCAGTAATTGTGATTGGTGAAGTTGTAGGGTTACGTAGCTACTTGACAAATTGAAAAAATGTATTTAAGGCTCTTATGTCAGTACTCCCCAAAACTATGTCAACCAACCCCCTCCCCGCTCCTCCCCCCCTCGCAGGCAAAACAATTTTGGTGACTCGTTCGGTTGAACAGTCAAACAACTTTACGGAAATTCTCACCACAATTGGTGCTACCGTTATAGAAATGCCTGCATTGGAAATTTGTCCACCTTCAAGTTGGGAAGCATTAGATCGTGCGATCGCTCATGTATCTAATTTCGACTGGTTAATACTCACGAGTACTAATGGTGTAGAATACTTCTTTGAACGTCTCAATACACAGGGTAAAGATGCTCGTGCTTTGGCAGGAATCAAAATTGCTGTTGTTGGTAAAAAAACAGCCCAGAGCCTCAAACAACGCAATCTCGAACCCGACTACATTCCCCCAAACTTTGTTGCTGACTCTTTAGTAGCAAACTTCCCTGAAGAGTTGACAGATAAAAAAGTATTATTTCCCAGAGTTGAAAGCGGTGGAAGAGAAGTTTTAGTTAATGAATTAAGTGCTAAGAAAGCAAATATAGTGGAAGTTCCAGCATATCAATCTTGCTGCCCCAAAACCATTCCACCCTCAGCCGAGATAGCGCTGCTCAGTGGAAATGTGGATGTAATTACCTTTGCCAGTTCCAAAACTGTACAATTTTTCTGTCAACTAGCAGAAAAAATATTCAAAGAAAACTCCGACAGTTCACCTTTGATTATAGCAAATTATTTAGAAGGAATTTGTATCGCTTCTATCGGTCCCCAAACCTCTCAAACTTGTCTTTCTCTAATTGGGCGCGTAGATGTAGAGGCAGAAGAATACACATTAGATGGATTAGCTCAAGCATTGATAAAATGGGCAACAAATTATTAAATGTAGAGACGCGACATGTCGCGTCTCTACAAATGAATAAACGGATAATTGGGTTAACAGGAGGCATTGCTACAGGCAAAACAACTGTCGCCAATTATTTGGCAAGTGCTTACAGTTTACCAATTTTGGATGCAGATATCTATGCTAGAGACGCTGTATCTATCGGTTCACCCATTCTTGATGCCATTGCTCAACGTTACGGACAACAAATTTTACTTGCAGATGGCAACCTGAATCGCAAGTATCTAGGTGAAATTATCTTTAATAGTCAAGAGGAACGCAATTGGGTAGAACAATTGATACATCCTTATGTGCGCGATCGCTTTCTCAAGGAAATTGCCGACTCACCCGCACAAACATTAGTACTTGTTGTACCTTTACTCTTTGAGGCAGGCATGACAGATTTAGTTACAGAAATCTGGGTAGTAAGTTGTGATGAAGAACAGCAACTGCAAAGATTAATACAGCGCAATAATTTAACTAAAGAGCAAGCACAAGCCCGAATTCAAACTCAGCTAACCATTGCAGAAAAAGCCGCTCGTGCCAAGGTTGTTTTAGATAATACGAACTCATTAGAAGAACTGCTTAAGCAAGTAGATGCAGCATTTATAGATCCCCGACTTCTTTGAGAAGTCGGGGATCTAGTTGGAATACACAGAGGAAACAGACACGGCAATTGGCTCAATTTGTGACTTGGATACCTCAACCGTATCCTGGGAAATCAATCCTTCTAAGCTGTAGCCATCTTCCTCGTCTTCTGGCATTGAATAGTATTCCACAATTGTTCCTACCGCGCCTTTCTTTAAACTGTATTCTGGAATATTCTGACTCAGCGCAACTTCTGTAAAGAGTAGAAATTTCATTTTTGTGTCTAGATTTGGTTTGGATCAATTCCTGCTGCTCGTAAACGTTCTGCTAAACGTTCGGCTCGTAGTCGTTCCTGTGTTAATTGTTCGGTGATTTGCTGCAATTGTTGGTTTGCTTCTTCCTCTGGAAAAAGGATCAATTGTCCGTCGGTAGTAAAGAATCGCAATTTACCCTCATAAACGCCCAAATATAATCCCAACTGCTCACTCCATAACCAACCCTGAAAATTTGGTGTTATTTCTTGATATTTACCGTCGAGTAAATGAAATCCCTTGAATTCGTAATTCTCAGGATCGAACCAAAAATAATCTGGTGTTCTAAAGATGTCTTGGTAAATTTGCTTTTTCACTCCTTTATCTACTTTAGCTGTTGAGTCAGACAGTAACTCAATGATGACGTTGGGGTATTTGCCACCCTCTTGCCAGACTACCCAGCTTTTACGATCTTTCTTTTCTGTATCCAGTACTACAAAAAAATCTGGTCCGCGAAATTCTTCAGATTTTTTTTGATTGGGGCTAAAGTAAACTGTTAGGTTCCCAGTAACGTAAAAATTATTACGTTCCCGCCACAACCATTTAATTAGGCGGATCAATAAGTCTATTTGATCCCGATGTTTGTCACTTTCCAATGGCGGTTCGTCACTCAGTAAATCTCCTGGTGGAAATATAACATCTTCTGCTACATTTTGAATTGTGGAAACTTCGGTCACTGGTTGAGACATAACACGGTTCCTTGGCTTTATTACCCATAATACCAAATCCGATTTTTATAACCCTCTTTAAAATGTAGAGACGCGACATGTCGCGTCTCTATAGGATTGAACGGTTTAACAAATATGTGGGTATAAAAAGCAACGATTAGTTATTACGTTTTAAAGTAGTTGGTAAAAAACTATCTATTTCTTGTTCAGAAAAAGTCATTTGTTCTTCTATCTGTAAAGCTTTTTGTGCCTTTTTATAAGCTTGTTGATTAGTGCGTGGGGCATTTTGATATATAGCTGCAACTGTATTTTGTAAAGCATCTCGCTTTGTTTGTATTTGGTCTAAAGTTAGACTATTAACTGCAATATCTGTCAGCAAAGACAGATAAGACTCTCTAATTTGCCAAAGCTTATTTGCCGTTTCTGAATGTTTCTGCGCTAATTCTCCTAAATCGTAGTCTTGTGTGTAAGTATTTAGAGCTAATAGAATAGTAGAAAATACTGCTCCCAAAATAGTACCTATTTTACCTTCACCAAAAATGCTGATTAATAGAGTTCCCGTTGTAATTGCTGATAAAATAATTTGCCAATTCTTGATAGTAGTGAGTCTTTTTAAGCAAATATCAGCACATTTTTCATGTACTACATGGGTGTACACTACTCTACCATAACACTCTCTAATCTGAGATTCAAGCGCAAATTTTCTTTGGTTTTCATCTGATTGACTAACTTGGATAGGCTGCACCATAAATTTTTCTCCATGTCTGTCTAGCAGACCAATTCATTCCTTTCGATTCATATTTAATTGCTTCTATAGCTATGTTATAGCACTGCTTTGCTTTATATTCAAACACCCCTTTTCTCCAAATATATTCATTACTCCCAGCTGCCTGCCAGTACTTTTGTTCAATATTTTGATTAGCTAAGTAAAGGAAAAAGTCTCGGCTCATGCGGTCATAATAAAGGTATGATTCTTCTCTATGCTCCCAATTTTCTAGAAAATTATATGCTAAGGTGTCTATCAATAGACCACCCATTGGTACAGACCAACGCTTTTTCCATACCCTGATCATTCTACATAACCGCTTTAAGTTTCCATTACACAAAATGTTTCTCTCGGCGATCGCATTTATTTCCGGTATGGGTTTGGTTATTTTCCAACTGCCACCGTTATTTGCATCGGGATAAGTAAAACTGCCATCTTCGTTCTCAAAAGCGGGTACTACTTCAAATTTCATCCCATCTGCGAAATATACAACAACAACTTGTCCATCTCCACCAATGTCTGTGCCAGGATATGTGATTTGGATAGAATTCTTAAGGTATTGTAACAGAGCAGATTGTCCATTATACAGGTAATTACTGAACCTGTCATAATTTTTTCGTGGTAAAATAAATATCATATCCAAATCACTAACGCCAATTGCTGTATCTCTACCATAAGAACCAACAAGAAGACTATGCTCTGTATCAGAGAATGAGTTCCAAAAGTCTATGTTTAGGCATTTGGTTATCGTTCTATATCTAGCAGAGATGTTACTACGATCGACTATGGTTAAGTTATCGCAAAAAGTCTTAAAATCTTCGCCAACGTCCATTGTTACTAGTTAACTTTAGAACTAAGTATCTAATACGCTATCTTAAATGAAATTACGTAAATTTGATGATAGAAAGATGACACTTGTCTAAATGTACTATGTGTTACTTGTTAAACTTGGATCGCCTTAGTGTTACTATTGAGAGCGTATACCAGTAGTAATACTGTACTTTTCCGACACTTTGCGTTCAGCTTTGATTAAATTTTGATACTAATTCTTTTTATCTTTACACTGTACCAGATCTCCTACTGTCCCTGAAAACAAGATACCCGACTTCGCAGAAGTTGTCGGGTATCTTGGTGTTTTTAAGTAATTATACTGAAGTAATTTTCCTATAGATATAATAAAATATTACTAGTATAAATTAAATCAAATCTATATCTGTATAGTAGATTATAATTAAGAAATAATACTTATTTAAAGTCTTTGTTTCTACTAAAAAGCAACAATTTTATGCTTGATTGTGAGGCGCGAAAGTATTAAGTATGGATGTTTTTGCTGGTTCAAAGACAATAGGAGAACTTGATGAAAGTGCTTTCTTCAAGATGTCTCTCGATTTTTTCTGCATTATCGGGCAAGATGGGTACTTTAAAAAAGTAAACTCAGCGGGCAAGAAACTGTTAGGGTAGGATTGTCAAGACTAAACTCTGGCTTTTCATTATAGTGCAGGGTTGTAAAAAGTTACGAATTTGTTAACACTAATTTTATAGGTGTGAGCGTGATTTTTAGATTGATAGGGAGCAGAGTGTCAAAATGGAGTTGGTATCGTTGATAGATGGTTTATCGCTGTCCCCTTTGATCCAGATGCTCTTCCGGTAGGTTTCGCCACGGCGCTCCGGTTCTGAATATCCAGAGGATACCATTGACAACCAGGCGGTAGTCATGATTTGGTTTACCAGTTCGGGGTTTCCGGGTTGTAAGTAGCATTTTTAACTTATATCACCTAACATTACTTAAGTCTCCTCGGTTCATCAATGCACCCAGCGTTCGTCGAAGACATTGGCGCAGCCATCGCCTTTTTCAGGATATAACAAGTTTGAAAACACCCTCTAACCCAACGCTCCTTACTGGAAATGCCATGCCTCCACCACTCCACTTGTCAAAAAACGACATTTATCTGGAATCCTATTTTGTAAATTTGTAGTATTATGGAGAGCCAATTTTTGTAAATGTTATCATCCGTAGCACCTATGCACATTAGTATTACAGACGACCTCAAGTGCAGGTTTCATGCAGCTTGCGTCTTGTAAGGTCTGAAAACGAGTTTTCAATGGTTTCAACCCCACCTGATTTCTAAAACCAGCGCAGTATTGATTGGGGTGCTTCCTTGTCTCAGTGTGGCTGGCGTGATCGCATTGGTGAACCATTCCAGAGTTGCAACCTTTGCTTGAACTATTATATCCGTATATTTTCTTACTACTACATCTACTAAATTATGTGATGTAAATCACGTAATATTGTGATTCTTTGTTTTTTTAATAAAAAAACAAAAAGAGCAAAAGAAGGTAAACATTAAGTAAATTGTGCTTCCCATTAATACCCAAAGTACTTAAGTAGCTGTTATAGTGAGAGTAATTTAGAACAAATTTTGATAAATATCTGGAATACAGATGAGAGAATTGGTAGTTAAGTTAGTAGATTTCCGCCTAAATATATGCATGTAGTATGAATGGATACTGTGACCATCTACAAAATCAGCAATGCTTAACTCACACTAAAAGCTACCTACAGCCACAATTGTGAACAAATAGTACTTATTTTGCAGATTTAGATACATTGAATCATACAGGTGTAAATGAAAATTTTCTACAAATTTCTAGTAATTAGTGCAACTATTATCCTGGCTAATTTAGTGGTGACCTCCTGTAAGCAACAATGTGAATTTACAACTCAAGACGCTCAGAAGGAAAGTGTGCAACTGAATGATTCTCTGTACAGTCGCATATTTGGAAGTAAAAGCTGCTCTCCTCACAAGTTAGTATTGAGATTACCCGTCAACATTAATCTAAAAACACAAAGGCAAGACCAAGTATTAACTAGCAAAGATTTCACACCAAAAATTACGACTTTGGTTACATTTTCTAGTAAATATAAAATTTTTGATATTAGTCGCATAGATGAATATTCTAATGGTTTTATTTATACAAATAAAGATACTTGTCTTGCCTGGAAACCGTCTTATGATAATAAACAACAAGTTCTGTATTTGAGCATGGAGAGAAACCTTCAAATTCGTAATCCCAATATTAAAAGTGTTATTTTCTTGGTTTCTCTACCACTTGAAATGAAAGAAGCTGGAGTGAATATAACTCTTGAACGTTATGTACGGGATAAAGATACATCAAAAGTCGGAGCCATAAATTATTTCAATTTTACCAGACAATATCCAATATTAAAAAATTTGTTAAGACAAAAAGGAAAAGGAAGTATAAATACAAGTGAGGCTTTTAATGAAGGTAAACAAGTTAGTAATGAAGTAGCCAGAGAATTTTTAGAGATAAGTGATACAGGTGGAGTTCTTCTTGAACGTGATTTGGAATCGATGATAGAGGCGAAATACAAAAAAACTTATTGGGATAGTCCTGAATCTCCTGCTTGCGAAATTCCCAAAGATTTAAAACAATTGTAGCTTATTGATTGAAGTACAAAAATTATCAATCTCCTTAAGGAGTAAACATGACTGTAAATGAACCAGGCAGACAAGAGATTGAAGAACAGCACCAAAATTATATTGAAAATCCAAAATACCGTAAACAACTTGAGAAGTGGTATAAAGAAGAACAAACACGTCAAAGAATTATATTTTTGATATTATTAATTGTTTTATGCTGTCTGAGTTTTGGGCAGTTTGCAATATTAGACTACTCTTTTGGAGAAAGGCTTGCTCTGTCAGATAGCGACAAGATATTCGTATTTCCGATTAAAGGTATACTCAGTTTACTTGTAACGGCGGCTTTACCTATAAGTACGCTAGTAGATGAATCAGAAATTCTTGGGCAAAACATCAAAATATCTTTGTTTGGTATTATTAAATTTTCACCAATACTTTTTATAGTCTTACCAGGAGATTTATTACTAACATTCCAAGCAGTATTAGTAGGAAATCAAAATGCCAAATATCCAGACCCATTTCTTCCTGCTATAGCTTTTGCTTTAGCAGCTATTTCTTCAACTTTTGCTTTTTATCTAAGCAAAGGTATAGTTGCTGCTTATAAAAGATATATGTCCGCTCGTGAGGAATTACAAACAATAATTATATATGGTGTTAACCCTAGACCGTTCTACAAAAATGCGGAACAAATTAGATTAAATGAAGAGTATGAAGCAGCCGTGAAAGAGGCTGAACAGACAAAGACAGAGCTAGAAGATATAAGAAAAGAAAAACAAAATTTAGAAAATGAAAAAATAAAAGACCAAGAGAAATTAGAGCGACTTCAGTTCCAAGAAGCAGAACAGGTTCAAAAAATACAAGAACTAGAACAAAAAAGACAAGAACTAGAAAGACAAATCAGCGCTTATAAAAGTCATGCAGATTCAGTAATTCAACTAAAGACTAACTTTAATAAAATCAGTAAGCCCATTAGAGAGTTAATTTCTCAGGGTAAAAAGATGTTTGAAGATTTCGCTGGGCTTGACGAATCTATCAAAGATTTAAAGTTCCCTTCACTTGAAGTAAGTCCAAGCGTAAATGGTAATGGCAAAATTGTAGAAATACCAAGATATTACTGGAGATGGCAAAATTCTAATTCATCGTGGCAAGACTTACAACTACCGTCTGAGTTGTCTCCTGTTGGTGTTAACTTTTTAAGCTCATTAAGCACAATGGCACAACAACAGGAGTTACCTGTACCTAATAATATAAGAAATTATGCTCCAAGACAAGAATTAGCACAGTGTTTAGTAATAGATTTTGAAAACTATGGTGTTATTGTCTATTGCCGAGATGAAGGATACAGAAAAATTGGTGAAAAATGGGACGAACAAGCTGAGAGTGATTTTGAGGGGAAATTGGTTAATGACCAGATAAATGGGTATTATACTTTAGAGTTTACTGCTCAAGAAGTCATGAGAAATCAGTCAGGAGTATTAGAGCGAATCAAAGATGCAATTAATAGCAAGATGGATGGGGAAGCTAATTAGTTATGAAAATAAGTTTTGCTATTGGACCCAAAGAGAGAAATATTACCCAGCCCGAAGCATTCGATATAAGCTATGAGCATAAAGGTTGCATTTGTACTGTAATGGTTTATGGAGATATCAATAAACCTCAGGTGTTGGTAGTCCCTCCTACGCCATTGCCAACAATTCCGATTTCGAGATACTGGTTTTTCATGAATATCTCTTGGTCAAAACTAGATGGCTTTGAGTTTAATCATTACAGTGATCCTGAAATTACCACTCATCTAAACTCCGCTGTTTGTAATTCCACTGTGGGTATATTGAGAGGTGAAGATAAAATACAAATCAATAACACTTTTCTTACCCTAACCTTTAGAGCAGAGGTAAGTCAAACAGACTTAAGTAAGAATGACCCAATAATATTTTTGGAAAAATGTAGCGAATTTGGTATAAGGGTAGCCAATGTTGAATTGTCAGAATTTCAAAGTTTATACAAACTCAACTGTTCTGGCATCAAATTATACAATGTAGTATTTATTAACTCCGATATTAGAGAGGCTGATTTTAATAGTTCTAGTTTTAACGATGTCAAATTTATCAACTCAAACCTTGAAAGAGCAAATTTTAGTAATTCTCTCTTCTCTAAAGTTGAACTTTTAGCAGCAAGGTTAAGAGAAACAGTTTTTGATAACTGTCGTGTTTTTTACAACAAATCAAGAATAGAAAATGACGAAACTCTTATTTTCAATAATTGTGATTTAACTAACTCCAGCTTTGTCAAAGCCGTAATTTCTAGTAAGCTTGAGTACTCAAATTTATCAAATGCAGACTTTTCAGAAGCAAAACTTGTAGCTTGCAAGCTTTATGATTGTACGTTAAATGGAACGATATTTACTAAATCTATATTTAGTTCTTACGAAACACAAAGTAATAATCCTAAAAAGCCAAGCACAAGTAGTGGCGGACTAATTACCTGCTATATTGGACCTAAATCAGAAACTTATACAACAAAAGGAGTCGCTAATCAAGGAAATATTACTAATTGTAAATTTGATAGCGCATCAATGAATTTTGTTGACCTCAGCAATAATTTGATTAAAAGTTGTGACTTTGAAGCTGCTGATTTGTCAAAAGCTAAGCTTTCTAATTGCGAATTTATTGGAACCGCCTTTAATGGTAGAACACTCAAACCAGCAAATCTTTCATCAGCTGATACTTCTTTTAGTGTATTTAGAGAAGAGTGTAATTTAAATGAAGTAAATTTCACTCGCGTTAGAATGATTGAATCTAGAATAGAAAAGTGCAGGTGTGTAAGAAGTATTTTTTACGGAGCTAGATTGATAAGCAGTTATTTTGTTGATAGTAACCTAACAGGTGCTGATTTTAGAAATGCTGATTTAACAATGATTAATTTAGATAAATGTCTTCTTAGCGGCGCTAACTTCTTTAAAACTATCAGGGGTGGTATAAACTTAAATATACAAACTGTCAATGAGCAAAGTAACAAAGAAGAACAAATAAATATTAAGAGCAGTTGTGATATTAAATTTATTGATTGGAGTCCCAAAAAAGATGGCGAAATTCAAATAAACGAGAATGATTTTTTGAGTATAATTATAGGAAGTAAATCAGCAGTGTCTGTTATATCTAATCTTTCTAAAGAAAATCCATCCGTCATATCATACATCTATAATCAAGCTCAAGCGGAAGCAAATGCTCAAAGCGCTGGTAATGATTTAAATGATGCCTCAGTTAATATTGATGGTGATGTTAACAATGGTGACATTAGTGGAGGCAGTATTGAAACTCAACCCTATGGAGTTTCTGAGCAAGACGAAGAACAGATCCCGGAAAATTATGACTCCTACTCTGGTGAATCTTCTAATAAAGAAGATGAGCAAGAATAGTGTTCTCTCAATTTAAACACTTTTTGTTAATGAGGTAGAAGCATGGCTAATGAAAATGATGCATCTGTAAGAATTGGTGGCAGCACCAATAAGTCAAAAGTCAGAGGTGGAAAAATTGATACTGTGCTGGGTACAGAATCCACAAAAAATAATGTGTCTGTATCTATTGATAAGGATGTAACTGATTCTTCTGAAGTAGAAGCTGGTACAATCAAAATTTCTGAATCAATAGATATCGCCAAACTCAAAGCAGAACTTAGGGCAGAAATTCAGCCGTTTGTAGAACAACTAGCTCAGTCTGCTATTACTCGAAATGAAGCTGTAGCAACTGAGGCTATCAAAGAGGAAATCAAGACTAATCCAACTCTCAAACAGCGGCTCCTTAGTGCCCTAAAAGCAGGTGGTACAGAGGCATTAAAAGCAATATTCAATCACCCTGTTGTTAGCGTTTCTGTTGAGACAGTAAAGGGATTTCTGGAAGCTAGTTAGGGCTTGAGTAGCAATAGAATCAGCCTGCAAGCGACGGTAGACGGTTATACCTTAGCCGTATTTTTTTGTAATTTTGACGGGACACCCACCGCCACTGAAGGCGCGGCTCCCTTTGCGAGCCGCGCCTTGCGCGGAACTGCACCCATCCCAAGAGATCGGCGTTTAATAGGTAATTCTCCACGCAAGCACGGTGGGTAAGAAACATGGACTTTAGTTGGATCAATTCGATATTGTCAGTAGGTTGAGCGTCGAAATCTCGGTCACGAAAAATGATGTACCTTTGATTTGTAGCTTGTTCTCTAGAAAAGTAACCTTGAGTAAAGATCGAAAAAGTAAATTTACTACCAGAGGGAACAATGGTAGGCTTATCTATTAATAGGTTCTCCACGACTCTGTTGAGTAGTCTAAAATCTAAACTGGTTTGCTTGCCCTCACAAAAAATAACTTTGCCACTAACGACACTCACAACTACACCTCTAACCGAATAATATATGCTTCAGGCACTAATTGCTCCACATAATCAGAGTGTGTTGTAATAATGAACTGATTATTTGTGCCTAACTTAGGCAAAGCTCTCAGTAACGCCTGTTGCATTGGTGGATGGAGGTGCAATTCAATCTCATCAATCAGAATAACAGAGTTGTGAATATTCCAACTGGCAAAGTCCATTAGCATTGGAAAGATAGCACGCTCACCCCCAGACATCTCAGAAATTTCATACTGGTTTCTTCCGTCATACAGATAAAACCAGGGTTCGCTCAGGATGTCGTCTAAATTCTCTCGCAGAACTGGACCTTCAAAGCTGCGTTCGGGAAAGACTGCTTTGTAAGCTCTTTCAATTTCGGCATATAAATCCTTTTGCCCTGGGCGTAGTTGATGTTTGCTGATTTCAAAATCTTGATGAAATTGTCGCCACTTGGATAGGCGATCGCGCAAAAGATCTTCTGTAATTTCCAATTTACGATCAAGGTCTTCAGTGGTTAAGCTTGTTGAAGTTCTCTGCTCTGTGTACCAAAGGATTGTACCAACTCGTTCAAAGACTTGGAATCCTTCAGTTCGACGCAGTTGTTTAGCGTATTCTCGTCCTTTAAATTGAAACAATTCAGCCGCACTGTCGGCAATAACACGCCCATTGTGCCATCTAAGGGTCACAATATGCTTTTCAGCAGGAGGATGCAAATCACGCCCTAAAGAGCTTAATTTTTGTTGGAAATCACGCACAGCTTGGAGTTCACTAGATGAAAACTGCACATCTATAGTCACCTCCGGCTCAAATTGTCCCCAGTTATTTCCAAGCAGTTCATAGTTAAATCCTGCCCATTCTAAATCGGAGAGTGTCTGTAAGCGTCCAGTGGCTGTACCCAGGGTTGCTGCGATCGCTTGGCATAGACTTGTTTTCCCAGCACCGTTCATTCCGATTAGGACAATCATATCTCGTGCCAAACCAGTTTCTGGATCTGTGAAATCAAATACCCCAGAAGACCGAAATTTCTTGAAATACTTTAGCTGAACGGATTGAACTTTCATTTTGCAAGCCTGCTTAGCTGGAGAAACAGTGATTGGCAGCGGTTTTTCAACGATTAGAGCATGATGGCAATACTCACAAATATAGCTTATAAAGCTTATACCAACCAGCATTTAACCAATAGCATTGCTTAAATGTCTTAAGACTGCTGTGACAACCGCACAGAGAAACAGGAGTGACTAAACAGTGTTTTTACCGATTGCATTACGTTTTTGTTCAGCCAGAATTAACAACAATGGATTTAACATTGTGTGGAGCAAAAGTACATGATTTCTGGTGTTTCGAGCCTGAATGTTCAAGATTTGCAACAGAATGCAATCAACTCGTTGGAAAAAATCAGTTGTCTCATGCACCGTGCCAGTACAGGATTTGGTTCTCACAGTACTAACCAAAAGTATGCAGATTTTGAGAAGCAAGTTAGCTTGGAGGCTGACAAGGTAAAGAACCTGGAGTTGAGAATGGCAATTGTCGCGCCTATGAAAGCTGGAAAATCGACGATTATTAATGCAATTGTCGGTCAAGAGAGATTCTGCCCAGTCGCAACTCTGCCATGACGATGTTACCTACTGAGGTTGTTTTTCAAGCTGAACTGAAAGAGCCTGTTTTAACTCTTAGTGACCAAATTTTGGAAGTTTTCCAAGATACACTTTTGGCTTTACGCAGTCGTGAGCAAATGGATAAAGAAACACAGCAGGAAATGAATAAATATCCCCATCTTACTGACTTGCTTAGGAAAATTCAAGATCAACAGGAATTGGCTTTTAATAAAGAAAATAATGGGCGTGAACAGATTATTGATACTTTAACGGTTCTGAACGATATTATCCGGCTTTGTAGCATTATAGAACCTTCTTGTGACCCGCTTGGTAAACTTCTGGAGGTTCCGCGTGTTAAAACTCCTTTTTGGAGGTTGGCAACAAGCAACCAATCGCAAATGTTGGGTAATTTAGTAATAGTCGATACCCCTGGACCTAACAAAGCTGGTGAAAACCTTAGACTAGCTGCCGTGGTGGCAGATCAGCTAAAAAAAAGCTCAATGGTGTTAATTGTCCTAGACTTTACTCAACTAAATACCAAAGCAGCAGAAGAAGTTAAAAAGCAAATTAAGCCAGTGATTGAATTACTGGGCAAAGATAACCTGTATGCTCTAGTTAATAAGGTTGACCAGCGTAGAAAAGATGGTATGACTCTTGAGCAAGTGCAGGAGTTTGTTGCTGCTGACCTACAAATAAGTAATAGTGAGACAAAACGGGTTTTTGAAGTATCTGCTAGGAGAGCATTTTATGCTGCTGATTTTTTGCAGGAAGCAGATAATTATTCAGAATCAGAACTTCAGCACAAACCAAAGGCACGTGCGTTGGCTGAAGAAGTATACGGTTTTGATTGGGAAGATGAGCTGAAGGTAGCAACGGTAGAAGCGTTAAAAGATAAAGCAGAGAAGCTTTGGAAAAAATCAGGATTTACACCATTTCTAGAAAAGGCACTTAATAATATTCTGGAACAAGTTGCTCCACGCTGTATTAAGTCTGCACTTAAGCTTAGCCTTAATAGACTTAAAGCATTAAGTAGCGATCTTAGCTTACAGATAAGCTCGCTTGAGCAAGATGAAAGCAAAATTAGGTCAGAAATTGAAGCTTTACAAGCTGATATGGGTGAATTAGAAACTCGTCGTGAGTTATATCAGCCACAAATTGATCAGATTATTTTTGACTTAAAGAATGACATAAATGATTGCCTGGATAAAATAAAATATAAATTTTTACATACATTAGATTATTCTAAGCTGGAAAACGCTAAATCTTATTCGGTTGCTTTCAGTCCATTATTAAATGACTTTGACTTTCAGAAAATTCTTAACTGCCAACCAATTCAGCTAACAAATATTTTCTTAAATCATCTTAAGAGAATAAATATAACAAACTTTACATTTGTATCTAAGGAAGAAGCAGAAAATGCTTGCCATCAAGTTTCAGACTGTTTAAAGGAATTTATAGGAGTTTTAATTACAAAGATAAATCAGAATATTGAGGCAATAATTAACTATCATGCCAATAGAGTTCATCACGTATTAAATGAACATGTAATGAAAATTATTGAAAATGCCCAAAAGCGATTAGAAGAAAAATTTAATATCAGTCTTTGCTTAGAAGCGCCAAAATTTAAGATTAATGCTATCAATTTATTGACATATTTACGTAATCAATCTATTTCTGAATCAAAAGTAGACATTAGCATTAAACTTCATAATTACTTTATAAAATTCTTTAATTACAAGGTAGAAAGACTAATAATTAAAGAAAAAAACTACTATATTAATCTTGCATCGTATGTCAATTTTGCCAATGAATTAATTTTTCAACAAGTCACAGAGATTGAACAAGAACTTCAATTATTTTTGTCTGAAGATTTTGATTATAGAATCAACTACTACCTTGAATCCCTCAAAGGTTATTTGACTAACTATCAAGTAAATTTAGCTCAAGCAATAAAAGACAAGTCTCTATCGGCTGAGGAATTTAAAAATTTAAAACAAACACTCTATTCATTGATGCAGGAGACTAAAGAACTGACAGAGCAAGCAAACCAACTACTACATCGCTCAAGCAATTGGTAAATAAGTTGTAAAGTCATATGTTACGTCAGCGTTAACTTAAAAAGTAACGCTCTTAAGACTGCTGTGACAGTTGCTGCACAAACGCGGCGTGTTCGGTGGAATTCAACCCTTGTTGCAGCACTGCTAAAACCTGCTTCATGTCTTGTGCTAGTAAATCTTGTACCGCTAACCACAAACCAGGAAATACATTACTCTTAATTATACCATCTGCGTCAGGTTCTAGTGGTACATACTCGCCGTTTTGTAAGCTGAACCAGTCGAGTTTATTTTCCAAAACCCGCCAGACGATGTACTCCTGAACACCGTTGCGTCGGTACGCCTGTTTTTTGTCGTGCAAGTCGTTTGATGCACTGCTGGCTGCTACTTCTGCTACTAATTCTGGTGCGCCTTCTATATAATCATCCTCACTTATTCGTGCTTGTCCCCCCAGTCGCTCTTCAATGAAAAGCACAACATCGGGTTGTGGTTCATTGTCTAAATCTAGGCGAACTGTAGAATTATCGCCCGACTCCACGCCCGGAGTAGAAACCTGATAAGTGCCCAACCACGTAATTAACTGTAGATGAGGTTTTCCATGACTTCTAAAACGTAACGGTGATGCCACGTATACGACTCCTTCAATTAATTCTGCTTTTTTAATATGCGGCATCGCTGTATAACGACGTTCAAATTCGTGACGAGTTAAGCGATCGCCACTTTCTAAAGGCGGGATGCGATCACTTTTGATAGCGCCATGTTCCATTGAAGTAGTCACGAGCTGATTCCTCTGGAGTGCTGGTAGCTCAAATTTAGCATTGCTGAAGGAGGACTGTGTTGTAGGCGTTACCTACCTTTGGGATGAATTTTTGAATTTGCCCAAATCCCTGTAGAGACGTTGCATGCAACGTCTCTACGGCCGAGGTGATTTTTTAAATTCATTCGCATGATTTGGCAACGCCCACAAATTTATGGGTTGAGTGCTTCTTCTTGATGAGTTTTAATGGTGCAGTTAGAAGTTGGATATGCGTAACAGGTTAGTACATTTCCTGCTGCAATTTGGTCGTCGTCTAAGAAAGTCTGATCAGATTGATCGACTGTACCCTCAAGAAGTTTACCGTTACAACTAGAACAAGCTCCGGCGCGACAGGAGTATGGTAGATCTAATCCATTTTCTTCTGCAGCATCGAGAATATACTGATCGTCCTCAACATCAATGGTGGTGTCTAACCCTTCTTCTTCATTAACTAATCTGACTTTATAAGTTGCCATGTAGTGTTCCTCTGAATTAATAGAAACGGCAGTCTGTGTTTTTCACCTTGCTATTTGTGTCTGACTCAACACAAGAATAAGTGTTTTCCACTAACTCCGTTTCTAATCCTACGGTATTTTGGTATCTCAGAGGAAATTAGATGCCTAAGCTTCCCCTCCAACCACTACATCACGTATCCTTAAACTGGGACCACCACAACCTACAGGTAAGCCGTTTTGTCCACCTTTACCGCAACCGCCAGATTCATCCCAGTAGAAGTCGTTACCGATCGCCTCTATATCACTGAGAGTTTGGAACACATTACCAGAAAGTGTGACATCTTTCACTGGTTCAGCAATTTTGCCGTTTCTAATCATCCATGCTTCTGCGGCGCTAAAGGTAAACATTTCCCCATTCGTCATGCCACCCAACCAATTACGAGCATAAACTCCTTCTTTAATATCGGTAAATAAATCTTCAACAGGCGTTTTTCCGCGTTCAATCCAGGTATTTGTCATCCTCACAATCGGAGCATGGTTATAACTAAGACACCGTGCATTACCTGTAGGCGCTTCATCTAATTTACCTGCTGTTTCCCGTGAATGAAGCCTTCCCACTAAAATTCCATCTTTTATCAGTTGCGTAGTACTAGCAGGTGTACCTTCATCGTCGTAATAATAGCTACCACGATGTCCTTGTGGTGCTGCACCATCAAAAATTTGCAAATCAACAGAACCAAACCGTCTTCCCAGAGTCATCACTTCCAACAAATCTGGGTTTTCGTATGCCATATCTGCTTCGCTCAGATGCCCAAAGGCTTCGTGAACAAATAAGCCAGTGAGAATTGGATCGATTACTACAGTGTAGGTATTACCTTTTACTGATGGCAGAGATAAAGCTGCTACTGCTCTTTGTGCGGCGTTTTTGACTTGTTCATCTAAACTAGTTAAATCTTCATAAGCTTTACGCGAACCAGTGGTTTCTCTTCCTGTTTGCACTGTTTCGCCGTTTCTGGCTGTGGCGGCGAAGCGCATTTCCATATCTACCCAAGATTGTTCGATCAATGTTCCTTCACTGGTAGCAAGAATTACCCTTTGGGCGCTGTCTCCGTAACGTACAGAGGTAGTGGTAATGCGATGATCGACGCTTTTGAGTAATTGGTTGTAGCGATCGCACAATTCTTTTTTCTTGACTATAGATATTTTCCTCGGATCGGTTCCACTCAACGGCAGATTGCATACTGCTTGCACGCTTTCTATTGGAGCTAATACAGTTTCTTCATCACCAACCATTCGTGCCCCTGTGATTGCTTCTTCGATGCGAGCTTCAATTGTCTCCAGACGGTTAAAGCTGCTTAGCCCCCATCCACCTTGATAACAAGCCCGAATCTGCCCACCTACGGAGATACCTTCACTCAGGGTTTCTACCTTGTCGCCACGAAACAAGATGTCAGTTTCTTCGGCTTCTTCAAGGCGAATCATGAGATAATCTACCCTAGATGAGTAGCGGGCGATCAGGTCAGAAAGATAATTTTGTGCATCTGCAAGTATATTCTGCATTTGTAAGACCTGAAAAATGACTAAGATCTATTGTGCAATAAATATGTCGTTGTAGGGATAGACATTCTCCATAAATCTATTCTCACTGCTTGCAACAACAGTGTCGTTACCATTAAACTATTCACAAAGATATAAAAAAACTGAAAATTTTTGCTAAATGCTATTGTGGCAACAGTCACACTTGTATTTTGAGATAAATGTAGAAAATTATAGATTTGTAAAAGCGAAGGGTCAAAGGAGCAGATGAAGATACTAGTACTGAGTTGGGAATTTCCGCCGCGTATAGTTGGAGGAATAGCACGTCATGTGGCGGAGTTGTACCCGGAACTAGTAAAGTTGGGACATTCAGTCCACTTAATTACACCGGAGTTTGGTCAAGCACCGATGTATGAAGTAGTAGATGGAGTACAGGTGCATCGTGTACCAGTGGAGAATGGTAATGATTTTTTCCACTGGGTAGTTAACCTTAACGAAAGCATTGGGCTGCATGGGGGTAAGCTTCTGTTAGAGGAAGGTCCTTTTGATTTAATTCATGCTCATGATTGGTTAGTTGGAGATGCAGCGATCGCGCTCAAGCAGAATTTCAAGTTACCGCTAATTGCGACAATTCACGCTACAGAATACGGTCGTCATAACGGTATTAACACTGAAGTACAAAGTTATATAAATAGCAAAGAAACATTGCTAGCTTACAATGCTTGGCGGATAATAGTTTGCACAGACTACATGAGACGGGAAGTAGAACGGGCGTTACACAGTCCTTGGGATAAAATTGATGTGATCTATAATGGTATCCGACCAGAAAAAAAACGACACCACCAAGATTTTCATGGTCAAGATTTTCGTCGCCAATTTGCTGAAGACGACGAAAAAATCGTTTATTATGTAGGTCGCATGACCTATGAAAAAGGTGTATCTGTATTGCTAAATGCCGCTCCCAAGGTGTTATCAGATATGGGGGGTTACGTTAAGTTTGTGATTATTGGTGGTGGCAATACCGATCATCTCAAACGTCAAGCTTGGGATTTGGGGATTTGGCACAAATGTTATTTTACAGGCTTTATGTCCGATGAATACTTGGATAAATTTCAAACTATTGCCGATTGTGCTGTATTCCCCAGTCTTTACGAACCCTTTGGTATTGTTGCTTTAGAGAGCTTTGCCTCTCGCGTTCCGGTAGTAGTTTCTGACACTGGTGGTTTTCCGGAAGTAGTGCAACATACTAAAACAGGTGTAGTAACTTATACTAATAATCCAGATTCCCTCGCTTGGGGAATTTTGGAAGTATTGAAAAACCCAGGTTATCGGCAGTGGCTGAGTGATAACGCATACGAAGATTTAGAGCGACGCTTCAGTTGGGCTAAACTTGCTAAACAAACTGACGATGTTTACAAGCGGGTAGTGCAAGAGCGTCAGCAGGTGGTGTGGTAGTAAAAATGGCATTTTAACTTGACCAAATTTCTGTAGAGACGTTACATGTAACGTCTCTACAATTAGATGTCATTTTTAAAGATGGTTGTCAAAACTGAATTTGGTATAAATTTACTTTTTCGGTTTATTTTCCAGAGCTTTTTTTACCAAATCATCGCTAACATTACTTTCACCTTCTTGTGTAGAAGTATTAACATCTTTCGCCATTTCTAAGTAATCGTCAGGATTGCCAGTGGGCTGTGCAGTTGTTTTTGTTTCTTCTGGCTGAGATACCTGTTGCTGTGGTGCAGTAGCTTCTGTAGCAGCTTTTGCACCTTCAGGTGTGCGATCAATACTACTAGTGCTTAACTGCTGTGCAGCTTGGTAATCTGCTTCCATATCTACGGTGGGAGCTTTTTCTTCACCGCTAGCTATTCTCTCGGCGGCTAATTGTGCATCCTGGGTAGGAGCTTGCTGAGCATTTGGCTGAATCTTTTCTTCTGCCATGTATATCCCCTCCGATCATTTCTATCAACTGAGCAATTTTACCAAAGATCACTATTGCATCCTTGATATCTGTAGGTAGATATTTCACCTCTATTGAAAGATAGATAAAAATCGCACAATTTAATTTATATAAATATCTCGCTAGGAGGCTGATTTGGATTTGTAAACTCTGATACGCCTTATTCTGGACAGTTTAATAATCGCTGAGAAAAGTTATGACAGCAAATTACGATAAAAGTACACCCCAAGCTTTAAGCAATGAAACTCAAAAAGCGGTAGAAGCATTTAATGCGTTAGATACTGATGCAAAACTAGGTTGGTTTTATTTAGTTTACAAAAAAATGGGAGACTCCATCACCCCAGCCGCCCCTCCAGCAGCAGAACCTGAACTAGCACCGAAGCTACTAGGAGATTATTATAAACTGTCTCATGAAGAACAACTTGCAATTATGCGGCAAATTGTCAACAGAGAAGATACTGAATATTCCCGTGCTTATGGCGCAATCAAAGAAAACAACCAGTTGTTTGTTTGGTATGCTTGGGCAGAAGCTATGGGCGATACTGTAGTGGGAATGCCAGCCAACTACCAACCAAGCAAAGCTGAAAACGATCTGCTTTCCCAAATAGAAGGGCTGGAATTTGAAGAACAAATGTCAATCTTTCGGACAATCGCTGGTGAATTGGGCTACAGCGATGTCAAACCCATTGAGACACAAGCAGAAACGGGTAAAACACCGAGTCTGTAATTGCTAATTGTTAATAGCTAATTGTTAATTGTATTCAAACAAATAACAATTAGCCATTAGCTATTAGCTTTCTAATCACGTAGCAACACTACTCAAATCAGCAGGTGTCAGGTGGGAGTGTACAACTTCACCATCGCGAAACCAAACAATACGCTGAGTTTGACGAGCAACTTCTGGTTCATGAGTTACCATGACAACAGTGATACCACTAGCATTCAATTCACCAAAAATATCCAACACTTCTTGGGTTGTGCGTGAGTCGAGTGCGCCGGTGGGTTCATCGGCTAGAAGTAAAACGGGGCGGTTGACAATAGCGCGGGCAATAGCCACCCGTTGCTGCTGCCCACCGGAAAGTTGATTTGGTTTGTTATTCAGCCGTTTTTCCAATCCTACTCGTTTGAGTGCTACCTCTGCCCTGTCGCGTCTTTCTTTCGGATTCACACTAGCATAAACCATCGGCAGCATCACATTTTCTAGCGCTGAAAGCTGGGGTAATAGGTGGAATTGTTGAAACACAAACCCCAGTTTTTTATTGCGAATGTGGGCTAATTGTGCATCTTCCATCTGCGCCACATCCACGTTATCTAAGTAATAATGTCCTGAAGTAGGGCGATCCAAACCACCTATAATGTTCATAGCAGTGGATTTACCAGAACCAGATGGCCCCATAATTGAACAATATTCCCCTTGCTCCACCATTAAGTTAACATTGTTCAGCGCCCTCACTTCAGTTTCGCCACTACCGTAAATTTTAGAGATGTTTTCTAAGCGAATAATTACTGGCTTTTGAATAGTTGAGAGTGTTGAAGACTGAGTTTTAATTTCATGATTCATAATGTCTTAATTCCTGTTTAAGATTATTATTAATAACCTTTAAAAAATTAATCTTAATAGGATTGCAAGAAATGATAAACTGATTACGCACTTCTCAACGCTACAATCGGATCGAGTTTAGCAGCACGACGTGCGGGAACAACACCAAAGAATAAACCAATACCGCCAGAAACGCTCACAGCTGTTGCAATTGCAATGGGAGAAATTGCTGCTTTGAGAGGAGTCAGCGCTGAAACTAGCATAACACCGCTTACACCAATAACTGTACCAACTAAGCCACCTGCTGCTGAAACAATTACTGCTTCAATTACGAACTGTAAGAGAATATCTTGCTCGGTAGCACCAATGGCTTTGCGCAAACCAATTTCTTGTGTGCGCTCGGTGACGGAAACAAGCATAATGTTCATGATGCCAATGCCGCCGACAAATAGGGAAATACCAGCGATCGCTGCTAACATAATTGTTAAAGCGCCTGTGATTTGACCTACTGTTTGCAGTGCATCTTTCTGACTACGCATGGTAAAGTCGTCTTCGCCTGTAATTTTGTGTCTGAGGCGTAGTAAGTTTGTAATTTGGAATTCTGCTGCGTCTACACTGTTGGTGTTACGAGCTGAGGCTACGATGTAGTCTAAGCCAATTCCGTAAGGAGAATTTCGCCCTACCAATCGATTTGCTGATGTTGTAATTGGCACTAATGCGGCGTTGTCGTAATCTGCTCCAACGCTTGAGCCTTTGGCGATGAGTACGCCAATAATTTGGTAGCTGTTATCCTTAATGCGGAGCTGCTGCCCTACTGGATTTTTTGTCCCGAAAAGTTGTTCTGCTAATTCGGCACCGAGTACGACAACTTGATTGTTGCGCTTCATATCGATGTCGGTGAAAAACCTTCCTTGAGAGGTTTCAAAGTCACGCACTACCAAGAAGCTGGGAGTTGTGCCGATGATATTGACGTTGGTGTTTCTATTCTGGTAGCTGACTACTTGTCTCCTGTTTAATTCAGGGGCAACTCCTACTACTGTTGGTACTTGAGAGGCAATTGCTTCTGCATCTTGTAGTACTAATGTTTTTGGTACTTCAAAAGAGATTCTTTGCGTTTCTCGATTACCTGGTAGTACAAATAGTACGTTTGGTCCTAAAGATTCTAACTGTTTGGTAACGAATTTTTGTCCACCTTCGCCTACGCCAATCATCGCAATTACCGAGGCGTTGCCAATCACAATACCTAGCATTGTCAGGGCGCTGCGGAGTTTATTTGATAGCAGCGTTTTTGCTGCCATTTGCACGCTTTCTACGATGTTCATTTTTGTTGTTGTTGTCGTGCTTTTTCGATTTTGTATTCTGTGGGAGGATTGATAAATACGCGATCGCCTTGTTTTAATCCAGAGACGATCTGAGTTTGGTCTTTAACTTGGGAACCAATTGTCACAGGATGAAACTGGGGTTTATTTTTTGCATCTGGTATCAGCACACCCGTATCACCTTTTTCTGTAACAATAGCTACAGTTGGTACTAACAAGGCGTTGCTAACAGAGTCGCCTAAGAAGGTTAAATCAACATTTAAACCAGAACGAAGCTTATCTGTACCCGTATTAATACTGACTCTTATTTGGAATAATGTTACACCCTCTTCCTTAACAGCTTCAGGAGCAATCAAGCGCACATGACCTTTAAAAACTTGATCTGGATAAGCATCAGAGACAATTTCTACTTGTTGTCCTGGCTTAATTCTACCAATATCAGCTTCGGGAACTTGAGCCAACACTTCCAATCCCCGTGCTAAAGCAACAATTGAGCTTGAGGTTGCTGATGCACTCGAAGAAGCAGAAGTCGTTGGAGCAACAAATGCACCCACGTTGGCGTACTTCTGGGTGACAATTCCGGAAAAGGGAGCGCGGATGTTGGTATCATTTAATTTAACTTGCGCTGACTTCAGTTGAGCCTCGGCGGCAGCCACTGCTGCTTCACGTTGAGCAATTTCCTCTGGGCGGGAACCACTTTCCAATAACCGCAGTGCTGCTCGTGCTTCTTCCACCGCTGCTTGTTTTTGGGCGATGTCTTCCACACGGCTACCACTTTGGATAAGTGACAAGCGTTTCTGTGTTTGTTGTAAATTAGCTTTAGCGCTGTTGTCTTCGCTGATTGCTTGATCCAGTTGTTGTTTATTCTCCGCTCCTTGCTGGTATAAGTATTGGTAACGCTTTACTTGTTCGCTTGTATAAACTACCTTTGCTTGTGCTGCATCTACTTGAGCTTGAGCCTCGGCAATTTCTTGGGGACGATTACCAGTGCGGGCTGCAGCTAATTGCGCTTCGGCTTGAGCTAATCGCGCTTTGGCTTGGGTAATCTCTTGGGGACGGTTTCCAGCACGGGCTTGTGCCAGTTGTGCCTTTGCTTGAGCTAAGTTTGCACGTTGTTGAAGAACTTGTGCTTGAATATCTGCACTATCCATTTGGGCAATGATTTGCCCAAGTTTCACCTTATCTCCCTGCTCAACATTTAACTTTGTCAAAGTTCCAGGGTTTTTTGGGCTAATGTTCACGCTTTGAACTGGTACGACTTTACCACTGGCGGTAATTCGTAGGGTAACGTTCTTAGCTTGTACGGGTACAGTCAGTGCAGCAATATCTTGTTCGCTTGTCCCCCGATTTACCAGTGTATAGGTAGTCGTTGTCCCAGCAACCAAAACACCTGCTGCTAACAGCCCCATAAGCCAGCGTGATGGACTTTTAATTTTACCAATGACGGGAATTTCTAAATATGTAGTCATAATAGATAATGAAGATTGCCTTGTTTGGGTGAGATGGCGTGGGACAGCAAGGGCGGGAATCTGACAAACTCAATTTTTGTTAGGATACTAACAACTAGATAAATAAAAAAGTTTAAGGGTAACTTAATCTTTGTACATACTAACCCTTACCCGTTCACAACTCCTTCACCTGAATGGGTGAGTTTTGCTAGCTATAAGGTTTTGATTCAGATTCAGCAGATCTTAAGTCACTGATCATCTCATTGTATCATTAGTTGCAATAATTTTTCTGTATTAATACTACAGGAGAGCAGAATTAATCGACTAGAGGCGATCGCATGACTAGAGGGTGATTTTATTCTCCCCGAATTCGCCGCCTAGAACTAAAGTTCACCCGCTTATAGCTCAAGTCGGTTAAAACCGACTAAATGGTTGATCTTATTCCGTTTCAACGGAATAGGCGCTATGAGCCATGTACTTAAGTACATGGTCATGGTATTCGGGTATAGAATGAAGTAGACTAAGAGCGATTGAGGAGTTAATCGAAATGGGTATTAATTGTGCAATTTTGTCTTTCTTCTGTGCTACCATGACATTGGCTATTTTGCCGGGAATTGCTAATTCACAATCACCCATACCTACCACTGAGACAACTGCTCCAGCTAACCCCGCTTCAACACAGGTAAACGAACTTACACCACAACAGCGAGGGGCGGTGTTACAATCTTTACTCAGACAAAGGAATGTACAGATTATTGAAATATTAGATGAAAATCAAAAATCCAAATTTTATGAAGCACTGCGTAAACGTAAGAAGCTAGTTACAGCTCTTGATGAATTAAAATTGACTCCAGAACAGGAAAATCGTGTTAATGCCATCATCGGTGAGTATAACGCTAAAGTACAAGCTGTTAAAAGTGGACAACCGCCACAATCCACGCCAAGGACAACAGCACCATAAGCAGCAGCGATCGCACAGAGGAAAAAAGAATGAATTCAGGGATAAATAGACAGTTTCGCTTGAAGACTCGCCCTATTGGTGACATCAAGGAAAGCAACTTTGAGTACCGAGAAGAGCCAATTCCTAGCCCCAAAGATGGTGAGGTGCTGGTACGCACCATATATCTTTCTCTAGATCCTACTAATCGTATTTGGATGAGCGACATACCACAGTATATGGCGGCAGTTGAAATTGGGCAAGTTATGCGTGGTGTTGTTATAGGTGTGGTAGAAGAGTCGAAAAATCCCAATTTTCAACCAAGGGATCTGGTTTCTGGTATGCTTGGTTGGCAGGATTATGCACTTGCGGAGGGGAACAGTGGTTCTTCTATCACACGACTACCTCACCCTCTACCCGCCCCACTCACCGCATTTACCGGACCACTTGGAGCTACTGGTTGCACCGCCTACTTTGGACTTTTAGACATAGGACAGCCAAAAGCAGGAGAAACTGTAGTTGTATCAGCAGCATCAGGAGCAGTTGGTTCTGTTGTTGGACAAATTGCTAAGATTAGGGGCTGCCGTGTAGTTGGTATAACTGGCAGTGATGAAAAATGCCATTGGCTTTTGGACGAGCTTGGCTTTGATGCTGCCATCAACTATAAAACGGCTGATTTAGAAACAGCCCTTGCTCAATCATGTCCTAATGGAATTGATGTGTATTTCGATAATGTTGGCGGTTCTATCTTGGATGCTGTTTTAACCCGCGTTAATTTGCACGCACGTATTCCTCTATGTGGTTTGATTTCAACTTATAATGCAACCGAACCTGTTCCGGGACCATTGAATTACAGTCAAATTCTCATGAAGCGTGTACGTGTGGAAGGATTTATTATCCTCGATTATCTTCCGCGCTGGTCCGAAGCCATAGGGGAGATTGGACAATGGCTCAACGAAGGTAAAATTAAGTATGCTCTTGAGATTGTTGAGGGTTTGGAAAATGCTCCATCAGCCATCTTAAAACTATTTGACGGTAACAAAAAGGGAAAATTGGTCGTTAAAGTCTCCGATGAACCTACTTAGTGAGGTTGTGGCATGAACTGCCACTGTGTACCAGAAAGAAAACAGATGATTGGAGGTACAGCTATGAATACTGAGTGGATGGAGAAGCGTCGCAGTACTGAAGCACTAATTTTACAAGCAGAACGGCAATTACGAGAGGTGGCGCTCGATTTTGGGATGCAGTTTGCCCGTCGCCATCGCTTACGGATTGGTAACATTTGCCAAGAACTGCTTTCTAGTTTACAGCAAAACGATGATCTGGGCATTGACCTGACAGTTGCCGACTTGCAAGATGCTTTGTATGACTTAAACCGAGAAATGCGAGCATATTATGCTGAGGACGATGAAGATGACTTGTTAGGTACGATCCGCGATCTGTTTACTAGCAATGATGAGGACGACAATACTGGTGATTCTCCCCCAATTCCAAGTCCACGACGACCAGGACCAAAACCACCGAACAATGACGAAGCTGTGTTGCCACCCATAGACTATTAATTTATAGCCAAAACGTTGGGATATGCCTATGCTCATCATATGCTGGAAAACAATTTGAACCCTTTACAGGCAGGGCAAGTAGAGAATGATTACCAATTTTTAGCAGCGCATCTTACTGAAACGCATGATATTTGGCATATCGTCAGGTGTGATACAAATATTTTGGGAGAAATCCAACTAGAAGCTTTCTATATGGCTCAGTTATATGCTACACGTTTCTGGGTGGCATTGTTAGCGAAAAATCCGATCAAAGCCGTTATTTACGATATTGAGGTTTCGACAAGATATATGGATGCGATCGCATCGGGATGGCTGATGGCAAAACAGGCAGAGCCACTGTTTGGCATTGAATGGAATCAGTTGTGGGAGGAGCCACTGGAGAATGTCCGTGCTTCGTTAAAAATCAAACCTTTGTGAACCTAAAAAAATGCCAAACTATAGATAGAGCAATAGTACATATGTATGCACATTCTTTGGTTTCGGCGGGACTTACGGTTAAATGACAACGAAAGTGTAGCAGGAGCAACTGCCAACAATGCTCCTGTGTTACCATGCTTCATCATTGATCCTTGGTTTTATCAATGGGCGGATGTGGGCAAGGCACGGGTAAGGTTTTTGTTCGAGTCTTTGGAAAACCTGGATCGCAATTTACGCAATGCAGGTAGTCGGCTGTATTTATTTGAAGGTAATTCCGTAAACATCCTGCAAGAACTAACCCGACAGTTAATGCAACTCTTACACACACCCAAGCTTTACTTCAACCGCGATGTACAGGTAGAGTATGGGATTGAACGCGACAAAGCGATCGCCAACTTTTACCAACAACTGAATCTCGATTACCACATCGGTTTAAACAACTTTCTGCAATTGGAGGATAACCGTGAGAATTGGTTTAACGAGTATTACACCTACGTTAGAGAAACTCCTCACCCAACTCCCACTCACATCAACACACCAGAGTTATCCCTTAACCTCCCTCAACTGACTTTTGCCGAACTTAAACAAAAGTACTCCACTTTTTACGAAACTAAGCGGGTGTACTTCAAAGGTGGAGAAACGCAAGGGCAAGCAACTTTAAACTCATTTCTAACTAAAAGATTTAATGGGTATCATTGGAAACTATCACGCCCGTGGTTGGCACAACAGAAAGCAACGTCCCATCTATCGCCTCATCTCACATTTGGTACTGTCTCAGTTAGAACTGTGTACCAACGTACCAAGGCACGAGCAGCAGAAGCTCATGAGCCTAAAGCTGAGTTTTCCTTGAAAGCATTTCGCGATCGCCTGCGTTGGCACGACAGTTTTACCCAACGGTTGTACTTTCATCCCGAAATAGCATACACCAACCATTATCCAGAATTTGATGAGTATTATCGACCGGATGAGTTAACCCAAGAGCAGCAGGAGTTATTTCACGCTTGGTGTGAAGGTATAACTGGTTTCCCAATGGTTGACGCTAGTATGCGGCAACTCAAAACTATGGGCTGGATGAATTTCCGGATGCGAGCGATGTGTGCCACATTTTTGACTATTAATTGTGGTGTCTCTTGGCATCACGGTGCAAGACATTATATGAACTACCTGGTGGATGGTGATTTGGCAATTAATAACTGGCAGTGGCAAATGCAGGCAGGTATTACCAATCCCCTCAGTGATACTTTCCGCATTTATAATCCTAATAAGAATATTGAGGAAAAAGATTCAGATTTGCGCTTCATTTACCATTGGGTAAGAGAGTTACTCGGTTATAGTGTACCTGAAATTCTTCAAGGCAAGTACATTGAGCATGGTTCATACCTACAACCAATTTTAGATTGGTCGAAGACTCGTCTCGTCAACGGTAAAATTGTCTCTGATATCCGCAAACGTGTAAGACAACGGTTACTGATAGAAGGTGGCGAGGAATATGAGTAAGCCTGTATTTTCTCAGATAATAATATCATGCCTAACAGCCAGTACGAACAACAATATAAAACAGAAGTAATTAATTTTTTTAACAGCAGAACAACTTACGATAACGATTACACTATTCGTCGCGCACTTCCTTTACTTGAGCTAATTCAATTAGAAAAGGGACAAAAAGTATTAGATATGGCAACTGGTACAGGTATCATTGCCATTGCTGCTGCGCAAATTGTTGGTGGTAAGGGGAAAGTAATAGGAGTGGATTTTTCTGCGGGAATGCTCGAACAAGCACGACAGAAAATAGAAGTATTAGGCTTACAAAATATTGAACTAATTGAAGCAGATGCAGAATATATAGACTTCAATGATGAAAGTTTTGATGTAATTTTTTGTTCAACAGCAATTGTCTATTTCAGAGACATTCCTGCTACTCTAAGTACATGGTATCGTTACTTAAGAAAGGGGGATTTGTAGGATTTTCTTGTTGCTCTCAGGAATCGTGCGGAGCGCCAATCATCATCAGAACATGTGCCAAACATGGTATTTCACTATCCAGTATTAACGAGCCAACAGGTACTCCGGAAAAATGTCAGAATCTGCTCCAAGAAGCTGGTTTTCAAGACATTGAAGTGAAGTCAGAGCAACTTGGTTTTTATAACAGCCTTGAGCAAGTAAGAGAATGGAATGGAGGATGGTTTCATCCCAAAGAAAATCTCTTGTTGCAGGTTTCATCAGAGCAAATGGAAGAATTGAAAGTAGAGTATAGTAAAGAAATTGAGGCGCGAGCCACTGAACTTGGTGTGTGGTATGAAAATATGACTTTTTTCGTAACTGCAAAGAAAGGTATAAGGTAGCACATACATTCAAGCCCCTCCTCCTGTTGAGTTGATAACTTGTCCAGTAACCCACTGTGCGTCATCTGTTGATAGCCAGCCAATCAGACGAGCAGCGTCCTCCGGTTGTCCCCAACGTCCTTGAGGGTGCGCTGCACGAATTGACTCATACAGTTCGGCGCTCGCATAACCAGTGTCTGTTGCACCAGGATTCACGGTATTCACTGTAATTCCACGCAGAATTAGGTGAGCGGATAAACTGAGCGTGAGTTGATGGAGTGCGCCTTTTGAAGCAACGTAGGCTAGCTCACCAGGCATAGGGTTGAGATGTTGCCCAGAGGTAAGCAGGATCACCCTACCACCAGGACGACCATTATGTTGAGCAGCAAATGCCTGAATCAGCAGTAAAGTTCCGCGCACGTTAACTTGCAAATGCTTGTCAATTTCTGCTGTACTCAGTTCTTCCAAACTTCCCATTGTGCTGTAAGCGTGATTGGCTATCAGAATATCTATATGACCAAAGGTTTGCACAGCAGCATCCATAATTTGGTGCGGCGCATTGGGATCGAGGAGATCCATTTGCGCGTGTGCAATACGAGTACCGTGTTCTTGAAGCTTAGCAACGAGTGTAGGGATTCCATCAGGATCGGCTCCCCAAGGTTGACTGGCATCAAATGGTGAGAAGGAATGAATAAATACGTCCGCACCAAGCATTGCTAGTTGTTGTGCGATCGCAAAGCCGATCCCTTTACGCCGACTGACACCTGTAACAAGGGCAACGCGACTTTTCAAAACTGTTTCGGGCAAGCTACTAACTCCTAATTCCTTGGGAAATGCCTCTTTGTCAAATAAATGAGCTAATCAAAGTCTGTTGAATAATCGGGATTACGGTAATGCTCAAACAATCGGGCAATCTGAGTTGGCACTACTCGCGTCAGAGAAAGTTGTGGAATTTCTTGTTCGCCAAAGAATGCAACTTCTTCAGTTTCAATATTTTCTACAGGAGTTCCACCTAGCAATTGACAATGAAAAAATAGCTTGTAAACATGATGCCGAAATGGTGGATGTCCGTGACGACGATGGTTTCTATCATACACTGCTAACAACTTGACTGCTTTTGTTTGATAGCCAGATTCCTCAAATACCTCTCGCACAACAGCTTCACTTGGTGACTCACCAATATCCACCCATCCTCCAGGCAATGTCCAACAACTATCTTCGCGCTCTTTTACTAGCAATATCTTGTCATCTCGAAACACAACTCCTCTGACATCAACTTTAGGGGTAGCATAACCATCCTCTTTGCTGAACAAATCAAGGATATAACTGTGTTCCATGTTCGAGTAAGTCCCCATTATTTCAGCAGCAATTTGACGTATCTGCTGATCACGCTCAATGTCAAATGGGTTTTCGCTATAAGTGAAACCATTTTGTGCTATTGCCTGCAATTGCTGTGCCCATTCCAGCCATTTGTAATTCATAACTCACTCTTAAAATTACCAAAGTATCCGCACGTCAATATAACGCATTCCGGCTCGTCGAGCAGTCGCACATTTTGAATTACCAAAAGGATTTTAAGCATGAGTTATGGTGGAGGGATTATAAATTTAACCACAGATGGACACAGATGAACACAGATTGGAATACGATAGATAGTCTAACGCAGAGGATTATTGGATGTGCTTATACGGTGAGTAATGTTTTGGGTGCGGGATTTTTGGAAAAGGTGTATGAAAATGCTTTGGCGCATGAGTTGAGAAAGGCAGGTTTGCGGGTAGAACAACAGTACAGGATAGAAATTTTTTATGACGGCATTGTAGTTGGAGAATACTTTGCTGATTTGCTAGTAGAAGGATGTGTGCTGGTGGAACTTAAGGCTGTTAAAACTCTGGATGGAGTTCATTTTGCCCAATGTTTGAACTACCTTAAAGGAAGCAAACTCAACATTTGTCTTCTCATGAACTTTGGTAATCCTAAAGTAGAAATTAAGCGAGTTATTAGATAAATTTAACCACAGATAGACACAGATAAACACAGATAAATCTAGCTCCATCTGTGTTCATCTGTGTTCATCTGTGGTTCTATACATTCTTCAATTTGCCATCAAGGCATCAAACCTCCCCAAAACTGCCATATCTTCTTCATCCAACTCCACTGGTACTCCACGGCGAATTAGTTCCGAAAAGTCTTCATTAGGAATCATAAATGTCAGTGTATACAAGCGAGAGTCACCTGTATTCTTAATCATATGAGTGCCAGTGGGAGGTACTAACAAACTATCTCCTGCTTTAATTGGCATAGTCTTACCGTCACAAACTGCCATTCCTTCCCCCTTAAGCACGAAAAACATTTCTACCGCCCATTGATGGCGATTTGGCGGTGTTTTACCATCAACATCAAAAATTTCCACGCAACAAGTCAAGGAAGTATTAGCACTTGCTGTATCGAATATAATCGCTAAGCGATTTGTGTCATCGGGGCTAATGCGGTATGCTTGATAATCTTGGGGAGATTTAACGACGGGAATCACACAACTAGCGGCACGCATTACGTATTTCCTCCTGGTTGTTCAGATGGATTAAGTGCTGATAAAATTGCTTGTGAATCTGTAACAAAGCCAAAGCACTGATTCACGTTGTACAGTGTTGCTAGCCAACAATAATCAGGAGATGTTGTGGCGGTACAGTCTTTGACTAGCACGCAGTCATATCCTAAGAAGTTAGCATCTTGCAGGGTAGCCATTACACATTGGTCAGCGTTAACACCACTAAAGAATAGTGTGGTCTTTCCTAGATTGTGTAGGATACTATCTAGGGGGGTATCCCAGAAAGCACTCATGCGGTATTTATCTATTCTGATATCTTCGGGTAGTTGTTGGAGTTCGTCTACTACTGCTGCTGCCCAACTACCTGCTTCTAAGACTTTAGCACCATTGCTGGGTAATGGATCTGCTAATCCCACGCCCTCACCTGTGGAATTGTAGACGTGAAGTACATTGGCACTAATGTTAAGTAAGTCGGGACGATTACCCCAATTTATCCATAATATAGGAATATTAACAGCCCGGAGTGCCGGAATTAAGTTTTGCAAAGGTTCAATGGGTTTACGCGCCGGAGTTACATCTACGCCAATATGCGCTAACCAACCATCGGGATGGCAAAAGTCATTTTGCATATCGATAATCAGAATGGCAGCTTTTGCCAAATCGAGGCGCACTTTTTTGGTTTCTGTTGATAAAATAACGGGTTGTGGGGGTTGGGGAGGACGAGTAATATCTGCAAAATCATGATTTACCGCCCAAGCGTTTGGTGCAATACCTAATTGGCGAAGAGGTACATTCATAATGGAAGTTGTTAATTGCTAATTGCTAATTGTTAATTGCTGTTAACTATTAACTATTAGCTCTTACCTACACTATTTTTAACGTAAAAATCTCTCAAGTGTTGCATTATTAATCAAGGTTAAAATTGTGAACTTTATAATCAAGAATGTTTTAATTGCTACTGATGATGATTACACAACTGTAGACGTGCAGGTTGTGGATGGGATCATAACTGCTATAATTAAAGATGGGCAAGATGCCGGGAGCGCAAATCAAGATGGGCGATCGCACACCACGAACGGTGATAAACTACTACTACCAGGATTCTTCAATGCCCACACCCATTCCTCGGAAATGTGGCAACGAGGTGTAATTCCTCCTTTTCCTTTAGAATTGTGGCTGGCTGAACTTTACGATTTTACTCCCTTAGATCCTGAACAAGTTTACCTCACTGCTTTGGGAACTGCGGTAGAAACGCTACTCTCTGGTGGTACAAGTGTAGTAGATCATCTGGTGTTAATTCCTGGTAAAGAGTTGGAAACCATCGCTACCGCTGTGCGTGCATACAGGGAAGTGGGCATTCGCGCTTTTGTCGCACCCCTAATTCAAGATGAATCTCTCACTGCTGGTATTCCATCTGGAGACGCAAAACGAACTCATGAAGCTTATTTTCGCTCAACTGCGGCAACACTGGAACTGATAGAAGAAGCTGTCAGGCAGTTTCATCGCCCAGATGAGGGGGTAAATATTTTAGTTGCTCCCACAGGAATACAATTGTGTTCTGATGCTTTGTTTGAAGGGTGTAATGAGTTAAGCAATCGCTACAATCTCTGTCGGCATTCTCACTTACTCGAAACCAAGGCACAAGAAAAACTAGCACTGGAAAAATACGGTTGTACTGCAGTTGAACATCTTCAGCGTATTGGTTATTTAAGCGATCGCACAACCTTAGCCCATTGTGTTTGGTTGACGCAAGACGATATTACCATACTTGCCGAAACCAAATCTACTGTCGTTCACAACCCCTTAAGCAACTTGCGTTTGGGTAGTGGCATCGCCCCAATTTTAAAATATCGCCAAGCGGGGGTAAACGTAACTTTTGGTTGTGATGGCGCATCTAGCAATGATTCCCAAGATTTACTAGAAGCAATCAAAATTGGTTCTATTCTACACAATGCTACTGACTTAGACTATCAGCATTGGATTACACCCCGACAAGCAGTAGAGATGGCATCTTTAGGAGGTGCAAAGGGACTGAATCTGGCAGAACAACTAGGTTCCCTTACCGTTGGGAAAAAAGCTGACATGGTACTGTATGACCTTACCAGTTTATCACTATTACCGCGTACAGACCCAATTGGTTTGCTAGTTCTCGGTCGTCCCACTAATGTTGTCGATAGTGTATGGGTGAATGGCAAACAGGTAGTTGCTTCGGGGAAAGTAACAACTATTAATGTGGATGAGTTGAGGCAAGAACTATTTAACCACAGTCAGTGGACTGCACAACGCAAATCTCCTACTGTCGCTCAAATTGAAGCTCATTATCGCATGGTAATGGGTTTGTGAGCTTTGATGATTAATGGAGATTTATAACCACAGATGCACACAGATTAACACGGATAATTTATCTGTGTGCATCTGTGTTAACGTGAGTTCGACGAGACTGAATCAGCGCCTCGTTCTGTTTAAAGCTTATTAGTAAGTATAAACTTTAATAAAAATATAGAGATCGCTTAAATATATTTACTAATATACAAATACGGGATTTAAATGTTATACATACTTTCAAGAAAAATAAAAATTTTTAAGCTTTTAAATAACCGTGAATAGTACTAAGTTTTTAATTCGCTCTTTACTAGGCTTCATTTTAACATTGAGTCTAGTTTTTGTTGGGACTATTAGCCATGCTCATAATTCAAATTATGAGATTTGGATGAGTGACCAAGGAAATACTCAAGGAATTACAATTACAAATCCTAAAGGTTCTTATGGTGGTAAAGTCAGAATCTATAACAGCAATGATTTAGAAAAAAATCCACCTATTAACAATCCTTTAGTTTTAGATGTGGCTACTGATTTATTTCCTATGGCTCAACAAACTACAGGAGATAACGTCAACCGAATTCATGGGATTATCCCCGCACCAGATTACAAATATGTGACTCTTAATTTCGTTGCTTCTGGTCATTTAGGGATAGTTGATAGCCAAACAAAAAAACCTATATGTTTATTCCGCACGACTCAAACCAGCACGGGTAGACAGAACCACATGAGTTTTGTTTCTCCTGATGGGTCAAAAATTCTTTTGGCTAACCAAAGCGGAAAAATGCTTGAACGTGTAGACGTAGCCAAAGACAATGAAGGAAAAGTTATCAGCTTTCAATACAATGCCGATGCAAGTTTAGATTTAGTTGGTGGAACAGGTAGGATCTTAAGTCAACCGATTGCCGTAGATGTAAATCCCTACGATGATATCTCTTGTACTAAAACAGGTGTAGTAATAGACGGACAATCGACCATCACACCCAACGGGATAGTTAAACAGGCTGCTAACATTCGCTCTGATAATACGGTTATTTGCCCCATTATTTCGGATAACAGCCAACACGCCTACGCGACATTGGGGGGTGGGGGTATGTTTGTAATTGACATCAATGCTACGCCGATGCAGATTGTAGCGGAGTATGATGTTAATGTGGTTCGATCTGCTGGTTGTGGGGGTCATTCTGTTAACGGCAGTATGTTCCTCAACACAGGTACACCCGCGCCAAACAACAGTGAATTTACTGTATACCAGTTTACTCAGGATTACTTGTTAGCGCCTGAGTTTAATTTGCCTAATCAACCTTTGCCGATCGCTGTTTGGGCTGACCTTGACAACGGTAAAATTTTACCTGGTAACAATCGTGATGCTCATGGCATGGTAGTTACCTTCGATAAATATTTACATCAGTTTGACCGTGTACGTAACAATGTAGAAGTTTTTAGAGTCGATAAAAAACTTGAATATCAAGGAAGTTACAGTCTGAAAAATTCTGGTGTCTGTAAAAGTACTTTAAACGCAGTAACTGAAGATGACCCAACCCCAGATTTAGCGACAAAAGATTTAAAAGACAAGAGAATTTATGTTGCTTTACGTGGTACTCTGCCTCAATCTGTAGCTCATGCAGCGGTAGGAAGCTGTCCGGGATTAGGAATTATTGATGTAAAGAAGAAAAAAGCAGGTCGCCTTACTCACGTTTTACCTACATTCATTGAAAGTGGCGATAATAAAGATAACTTGAGTGACCCTCACGCTGTCATTCTTGTTAAGAATTAACCAATAATATATGACTCCTCCGCAAATTTTTGAAAAAACACCGTACATGTGTAGAGTCACAAAATCATTGGAATGGCGATCGCAAACTCGGTTCCTTTGCCAATTTCTGACTGACAAGTGAGGGTTCCCCCGTGCTTTTCGACAACAATTTGACGGGCAATTGTCAATCCTAAACCTGTACCTTTACCCACAGGTTTAGTTGTGTACAAATGTTCAAAAATTTTCTGCTTAACTTCCTCTGTCATTCCCACTCCATTATCTTGAATCCGAATTACAACACTTGTCTTTTCTAAATTTACTTCTGTGCGAATCCAAATCTGTGGATTTTGGATTAGTATTTCTCCCCGACTCCCCTGCTCCCCGACTCCCCTGCTCAAAAGCTCCTCTATCGCATCAATCGCATTTGCTAACAAGTTCATAAATACCTGATTTAGTTGCCCACCAAAGCATTCAACTTGGGGCAAATCACCGTAGTCTTTGATTACAGAAATTGCAGGGCGAGTCTCGGTTGCTTTGAGACGATGCTGGAGAATCAAGATGGTACTGTCAATGCCTTCATGGATATTGAAGGGAATTTTGTGTTCTGTATCTGCCCGCGAAAAGGTGCGCAAACTGGTGCTAATATTACGAATGCGATCGATACCCAGTTTCATTGAAGAAATTAGTTTTGGCAAATCCTCTTGCAGAAATTCTAGATTCATCGCTTCGATTTCGTTTTCAATTTCTTCAACTGGGTTGGGATAGTGCTGTTGATAAAGGTTAATCAGGTTGATTAAGTCTTGAATGTATTCTTTAGCTGGTTGTAAATTACCTGCAATGAATCCCACAGGGTTGTTGATTTCGTGGGCTACTCCTGCAACTAGATTCCCTAATGCGGACATTTTCTCGTTTTGCACGAGTTGTAGTTGCATTTGTTTAAGGTTTTCTAAGGAATCTTGAGATTGCTGATAAAGACGAGCATTTTCTAAGGAAATAGCAGCTTGGGAACACAGGAGGTTGATGAGGGTGAGGCGATCGCTTGTAAATACTCCTGCTGTGAGTTTATTCTCTAAGTATAGGATAGCTATTAACTTGCCTTGAGTGAGAATTGGGGTACATAATATACTTTTGGGTTGTTGTTGGTTAATGTAGCGATCGCTTGCAAAAAAAGTTTGGATAGTCGCATCATCTATCACCAGTGTTTCTAAAGTGCGATTTACATAATTTATCAGAGTGGTAGGAATTTCTTGAGTAGAATCAACAGGGGTAGATTGTAAGACTATTGTTGCTTCCCCGATAGCCATTGCTTCTATCACTAAGGAGTTGGCTTTAATCATGATTAAAGCACATTTTTGAGCTGCTACATTCTCAAGCACCACTTGCATCAATGCGGATAGCAATTTATCCAGTTCAATTTCACTAGAAAGTGCAAGAGATGCTTTAATCACCGTTGCCAAATCTAAAGCTGCTGAAACACTTGTGCTACTAGAAACGATTGTTCGGTTACTCCGACTAATAGATTTTGATTGATGGGTGGAATTGGTGAGGGTGTCATCACAATTGAGTCGATTTTCTCTTTGTAAAATGGGAGTTAGTAATTGCCCATAATATTTTTCTAAGTCATTTATTTTGGCTATTGCTCCCCATCGAGCATAGCAGTAATAAGCTTCTGTCAGATATACTTGTGCTATTTTATCTTTGCCCAATTGTAAATAAAACTTAGCTGCCAGTTCGTTAGCAAGGGCTTCTTCTTGAAGATATTCGTTTTCTTTAGCTAGAACAATAGCTTTGTCATAATACTCCATTGCTTCCAGCTTTTGATTGAGAACACGATACCGTTCTGCTTCCACTAGATAAAATTTATGCAGATAATTCATAGGCGCATAGTATGCCCATTTTTGTAATTTTAGTTGGTTATCTGCTACTTGTTCAAGTAAATGCTTTTGTGTCGATCTTTCGGAATATCCCGCCAAGGCTGTTAACGAATCATAAAAATGAAAAATAGGCACGGTAACGTATCCTATGCCTCCTGCTAAATAATGTCTGGCTTTAGCTGCAATTTCTATCACTAAATCTTGTGAGTCACAAAACATGTAACAGAGAATGAGTTTATGAACATAAAACGAATGAAGTCCAGTGAGATCGTTTGCTTCTAGTAACAGCGGTAAAAATTTCTCTTCCTTGTCTACTTCACCTGATAAAATATAGGGATTATTTGTTCTTCCTAGTAAGTTTAACACGGCTTGCCAATAGATGTGACAATAATTTAATGTAGTTACTTGCTTGAGGTTGACTAGGACTTTACTATAAACCCTTATTTCTTTTTCTAGTTTTTCTAATTCTAGACTACTTAAATAAGAATACTGGCAGATGTCTTTAACAGCGTAGCCAACAAATTCTAGATCTCCTGTTTCTAGTCCTACTTGATAACTTTCTAGTAAAAATGGTAAAGTCTTACGAAGGTGTGACTTACCATGAAGAACTAATGAGCCTAAGATTAACAATGTTCGGGATTTTATTTCTTTAGCATTGATTTTTTTCATCAAACCTAAAGCTAACCTACCAATCAAATCTGCTGCTTCAATATCTTGTACTATACCATTTAAAATCACACCGTAACTTGCATAAAAAAAGGCAGAAAACGGTGCATTTCCATGCTGAATTGATGCGTTAACCTGAGATAATATCATTAGTGGATATAAGATGGGAGAAGCTATATATATAGCTGGCATCACACTTGATACTATACGCATGATAGCTAGTTGCTCGGCATCCGTCATCAATGGCAAGTCAATCAAGTCTTCAACGGTTTTCTGAGCTAGTAATGCTTTTGTTTCTTGGAGTGCTTGCTGAATATCCTCCTGGGTGGGAATGTCTGGAAAACTTACTCCAAACTGAAGGAGTAATTGTTGTGCGATCGCAATTGATTGTAAAAGTTTGTTCTGCGATGTATATGCTTGAATTTTAATCTCATAGACTTTAATTTTGTCAAGTAAAGTTTTAGCTTGGTTGAACACAGTTTCCGCCAATTGTTCCATCAAATCAAAAGAACCATATAAGTAAGCAGCCTCAACAGCTAACTCATACAGTGCCAAACTTAACTCATATTGCTCCCAACTATCTGCTAGCAGCTTTATTCCCACGTTTACATACTCAATAGCAGCCCCATAGGCAGTAGCAGCCTTTGCTTTACGAACAGCAATTAAATTCAACTGTGCTAGTTCTTCTCTTTCAGCCTGCTGCGTAATTAACTCTACACCTGCATTTAACTGATTGACAATCTGACAAATCTTTTCTTGAAGGTCATTTACTTCCGTATTTTTTAACAAAAGACGCCCAATTGTCAAGTGAGTTAACTGTTTTTTGTCTGCTGGAATTAGAGAATAAGCTGCTTGTTGTACTCTATCATGAAGGAATTTATAATTTGGTAATTGCTCATTGCTAATTGCTAATTGTTCATTGCTATTAACCATTAGCAATTGACTATTAGCAGTTTCTTCTTGATAAAACTTATAAACTTCAGTTGTGGGAATAACAAGCCCTTCTTGCATAGCTTTCCACAAATCTGCCGCAGTCTCATTTTGAGATTTTTCATATACAATGGACAGTGTGTTTAAATCAAACTGATTACCAATACAAGCCGCTAGCTTTAAAATTGCCTGAGTAGGTTGTGGCAACTTTTGTAGTTGTAGCGCCATAAACTCTACCACATCATCCGTGAGCGCCAATGCTTTTACCTGAGCAATATCACATTGCCACCCCACCCCCCTCTGTCCCCCCGAACTTCGGGGGGATGAAAGGGGGGTGAGGGACAGAGGGGGGTTAAAATTAATCAGCCCATCTTCATATAAAGCTTTGAGAAATTGATTGCTAAAGAAGGGATTACCTTGTGTTTTATGAAAAACTAATTCAGTCAGAGGTAAAGCAAGTTCTTTTGTACAATTAAGAGTATCGGCAACTAAATGATTTAAATCAGATTGTTGCAAAGGTGTAAGAGTAATAGTATTAATAGTTACTCCTTTTGCTTGAATTTGTTGTAAAGTTAGCATTAAAGGATGTAGAGACGCATAATTTTGCGTCTTTACTTCATTATCCCGATAAGTACCCAAAAATAATAAATAGCCATCTCTGTCATTCATTAATAATTGCATTAAATTCAAAGATGCTGAATCTGCCCATTGCAAATCATCGATAAATATCACTAAAGGATGCTTAAGGGTTGTAAAAACTTGGATGAATTTAGGTAACAGTAAATTAAAGCGGTTTTGAGCAGCGCTACCAGAAAGTTCAACAATAGGGGGTTGTTGTCCAATAATTTTTTCTAATTCGGGAATAACATCAATAATTACCCTACCTTGTGTACCCAAAGCAGCTAAAATTTTAGTTTTCCACTGTTGTAGTTGAGCATCCGTTTCACTTAGTAATTGCAGCATTAAGTCTCGAAAAGCTTGCACGAATGCACTCAAAGGAACATTGCGCCCCAATTGATCAAATTTACCTTTGATAAAATAACCCCGTTGTTTTACAATAGGTTTATGGACTTCGTTAATCACAGCAGTTTTACCAATACCAGATAAACCTGCAACTAAAACCATCTCAGTTTTTCCCGCTGCTACTCGCGCAAAGGCATCAAGTAACTCTTTCACTTGTGCTTCACGCCCATAAAGTTTTTCTGGTATCATAAAGCGATCGCTTTGATCACTTTGCCCTAATTTAAAAGTGTAAATAGTTCCAGTTTCATTCCAGGCTTGTAAACACACGAGTAAGTCATGTTGTAACCCCAAAGCGCTTTGATACCTATCTTCGGCGTTTTTCGCCATCAATTTACTAATAATTTCTGAGAGGATTGGAGGAATGTCAGGATTAAGATGATGGACTTGTGGAGGAAGCTTCGCCAAATGACAGTATACTAAATCCATCGGGTCATCCGATACAAACGGTAGCTGTCCGGTTAGAAGTTCAAAAAAGGTGACACCCAAAGAATAGAAGTCACTACGGAAGTCAATACCCCGGTTCATTCGTCCAGTTTGTTCGGGAGACAGGTAAGCAAGTGTTCCTTCAAGAATGTTGGGATTGGTGAGAGTTTGTGTTTCTCTGGGTAGTAGGGAAGCGATACTAAAGTCGATCAGTTTAACTTGCTTAGTACTGGGATTAATCAAGATGTTGGCAGGTTTGATATCTTTGTGAATCACTCGGTGGCGATACAGTTCATATAGGGTTGTGACGATTTGCAAGGCAATATGCAGAAATTCTTGTAGAGACGCGCCATGGCGCGTCTCTACATTGGTGATGTAATCCTGAAGGGAAACACCGCCAAAATCCTCCATAATTAAGGCGTAGCTATTTTGGTGGTTTTCCAGGTTATAGGTTTTGATAATACCATCAATGTCAAGGTTTTTGGCAATGGTGTACTGATTGCGGAACTGTACGAGTTCGTTGAAAGTGGGATATTCACGCCGCAGCAGTTTGATTACCACTGGTTTTTGGTCTAATTCTCTCACACCTCGATAAACCTGGGTTCTGGTGCCATTGTAAATTTGTTCTTTAATTTGATACCCAGTCAGTGCCACCATAACCGTTTTCTCCCTACACAAATATTCTTCTGAGTGCAGGTTTATTGTTCCCATTTTTGTGTATGTTTTAGTGATTCATGGTTCGGAAGTGATTATGGAGCGTGTTATATCTGCACTGGGGCTATTAGTTTTCGTAGGCATATCCTACGCCTTCTCTATCAACCGTCACGCCGTGCGTTGGGGAACTGTGGCGTGGGGGTTGGGGTTGGAGTTTGTATTTGCTCTACTAATTCTGAAAACGCCTTGGGGGTTGAAAGTATTTAAATCTTTGGGCGATGTGGTAAGTAACTTTTTAGCATTTTCTGATGTTGGGGCAAAGTTCGTGTTTGGAGATAATTTTAAGGAGCACCTATTTGCTTTCCAAGTGCTACCCACAATTATCTTTTTTTCTGCCTTCATCAGTGTGTTGTATCACTACGGCATCTTACAGCGGATAGTGAGTGGCTTGGCATGGGTAATGATGAGGACGATGAAAACATCTGGGGCTGAGTCTTTATCCTGTGCTGGTAATATCTTTGTAGGACCAACTGAGTCACCGCTGATAGTTAAGCCTTTTGTAGCAACTATGACGCAATCAGAATTGTTTGCGGTAATGACAGGAGGTTTTGCGACAGTTGCAGGCGGAGTATTGGGAGCATATTTATCTTTTGGTATACCAGCAGAACACTTAATTGCTGCTTTCTTTATGACTGCTCCCACATCTTTGGTGGTAGCAAAACTGCTTTACCCAGAAACGGAAGTATCTGATACTGTGGGTAAGGTAAAGATGGAAGTCAAAACCAACTATGTTAACGTAATTGATGCTGCTACTACGGGAGCATTGGACGGTGTAAAAATGGCAGTTAACGTCGGGGTGATGATTATTGCCTTTTTGGGGTTGTTAGCTGCTGTTGATGCAATGCTTGGATGGTTCGGTTCGTTGGTTGGCTTGCGCTCCTTGTCTTTGCAGTGGATACTATCTTTTATTATGGCTCCCGTAGCTTGGTTGATGGGTGTGCCTATGGCTGATTGTGGAAAGGTGGGGGCGTTGTTGGGTAAAAAGACAATTCTCAATGAGTTTATCGCTTACTTGGATTTGAAGACGCTGATTGAGAAGCAGCAAATTTCGCAGCATGCAGTAATTATTGCTACTTATGCATTATGTAATTTTGCTAATTTAGGTTCGGTTGGTATTACTATAGGTGGAATTAGTGCGATCGCACCCCAACGCCAGCACGACTTAGCTCGTATGGGTATCCGCGCAATGATTGGGGGATTGCTAGCTGGTTTTATTACCGCTTGTATTGCCGGAATGTTAGTTTGATTTAAAAATATGAGCTACATTCCGTCTGCGTACTATTTTTCCGGATTGGCACGCAAACCCCTATTAAGCAGGACTTGTACCAAAACATTGAGTTGGAATAATTTGGTTGTTGGCTCCAGCAAGTGCATGACTTGTGCAAAAACTTTGTATACTTCTGCATTTTTACTTGCAGTATGCATTACTTGATCGAGATACCAATGCATCAACTTAATCAATAAATTTGGTCGCCCTCCTTGGGTTGTAGACCATCGAAAATCGTCGCTAGTCGCCATTAGCCAAGGGGTTGTATTAACTCTAGCTAGTTGTTTTTGAAAGCGCAAAGCAAAACCTGTAAACTTTCGATTATGTTGTTTGAGACAACGATCTAAAGTTACAGCACCCAGGGCAGCAACAGTCATACCTTGACCATAGACGGGATTGAAAGTACAGGCTGCATCACCTAACACAATAAAGTTTTCTGGTATTCGGGAAAGCTGCTCGTAGTGACGCCAACAATTCTCCGTGCGCTGGTATCCATAAATAGGAGTTAGAGGTTTAGCATCAGCGATCGCATTATAAATTTCCGGCTCTTTGAGAGAGCGAGCAAAGTTGAGAAAGCCTGTTTCATCGGTAGGAGGATAATCTCGACCAACGCCTATAAGACAAACCATCCAGTGACCGTTTTCTATCTGATAAAGTGTACCACCTCGGGTATCTTTTGGAGCTTGAGGCATGATGTATAATGCTTTGCATTTTGGTAAAATATCACTTAGGGATTCATAAAAGCGAGTGGCATACCCCAGAAAAGAATTGACCTTTGTCTCCTTGGGTATCTCATATCCAAGCATCTGTAACCATTGAGATGCTTTTGAATTTCGCCCGGAAGCATCTACCACCAATTGGGCATTCAGTTCTGTTTTGCTCCCATCACTGTTTTGAATTTGAACTCCCGTAATTGTAGCTTTATTGGTATCAGCTAATAAATTTGTGACAAGTGTCTTTTCTAAAAATTTTATAGAGTTATTATTAGCTAAACGGTTGCGTACAGTGGCTTCTAAAAGGTTGCGCGTGCAGCCATAGCTAATTATGTCAGATGTAAAGCGCGGAGTCCAATGACCGAGTAACAGTAGAGGACAATCTGCTGTGAAATCAATTAATTGTGTTCCTTGGTTAATAATTTCTTCTTGCAGTCCTGGAAATAACTCCTCAAAAATGCGCTGTCCTCGTGCTAGCAGTGCGTGTGTTTGGTGTGATTGGGGGACTCCTTGCCGAGGTTCTGGTCTTTCTGGATAGCGATCGCGTTCAATAATAGTGACTTGCTCAAAGTATTTTGTCAGTACATGGACTGCTAACAATCCAGCAATACCACCGCCAATAACAATAGCGTGAGGTTGTTTGTCATGTTTGTTTTCTCGTACCGTATTTTTGCTTTTTTGGTAGAGAGATATAGTCTGACCCAACATGTTTGTTTGTTCGCGTGTCACAATTGTCATTATCTCACCTTTTTCTTAGCAAATGCTACAGTAGTTTTCAAGAGAATATTTTTCAAATATATTTTTTAACTATTGTTACAAGAGCGCTCTAGTCAAATTTTAGGTGAACTCAATATGAACTGTATTAAAAGTGACCAAGGCACTTTAAAGTCAGGTATAAGCCATGAGTATTCTCTCAGTGCGGGCAACGCCGAGGGTAAAATAAAACGCAAAGAGCGTAGCGACACGGGACGATTTCCATCTCTATCTACCAGTCCATATTGCTTTGCTAGTTCGGCAACAATTTGCACTCCTCCTGTACGGCGGATTACATTTGGATCGCTTGCAAGTGCAGCAATAACCCATCCTGTTAACAAGGGAGTTTCCCAATTGTAACGTTCGGTAAACACAGCGTAATTCTTATCCGTAACATTTTTCTCGTTCATGGATGATGCTAGCTGGGAAATATGTTCAGTCCCTACAATTCCGGGCCAAATTGAAATAGAAGTGATGTTATGCGGCTTTAGCTCAACAGCCATGTCAGCAGCTAGGCGATCGCAAGCTGCTTTACCAGTACCGTATGCTGTACCAAAGATATAAGACAAGCCGCCCCAAGAGGAAATGGTGCAAATCAGTCCAGAATTACGCTTAGTCATCATCCGGGCAGCAAAAACACTTGCTACGTAGTGACTACGAAGACCAACATTGTTGGCAGCATCCCATAGGCTTGGTTCACAATCCCAAAATGGTTGCCCATTAGCATCTCTTAATACCTGAACTCCTGAATAAACATTATTAACAAGCAGGTCGAGATGTCCTTGCTCATCCTCGATGCGCTCAAAAAGCAAACGCACCTGCTCGTCGTTGCTGTGATCTACTTGCACGGGAATACATACGCCACCAGCTTCCTCAACAGCTGCTTGAGTTTCAGTTAGACTACCATGAACATCACTTGAATTAGAATTGTTGAGACTGCGACCAGTAATATACACAGTAGCACCAGCTTCACCAAGACCAATGGCAATTCCCTTACCAATGCCCCGTGTAGCACCTGTAACCAATGTTACTTTATCCTTAAGGTGTTTCATTTTTGATTTAAAAATATGAGTGATCGGCAATTAGATTCAGTTAATGTTGATTGGATGGAGCATCTGCTTGGAAGAGTCAAAGTGCTTGAAGTACACCCGCATGAAGAAGCTCTAACTGCAATTCTTGTGGAACAAGCTCTAGAAAATGCTAGAATGACTTCTACTTCGCCTGGTCTTTCACTGGCAGCTGCTTTTGACCTAATTGTAGCCGCTGAATATTATACAAAATTAGCTCATAAGGGTTGGTTGTACTGTCCAGAAGATGATTCTCCTCTTTTAGTTTATCCATACACCAACACCTGCACCCGATGCGTTTTAAAAGGTAATTTTTGCTTTCACCAAGCAAACAAACTTCCATCTGGAACAATTGGTAAAACAACAAGTCGTTTGCTTTGTGTGTTTCTCAAGCGCTTGTTTGAACTTAATTCACAAAATAATCTCAAAATTTATCGTGGCGCAGAGCCTGTTGATGTCATCATCTATGACGAAACAGAAAAGGTAGTTTTGCTGGCAGAAGTGAAAGCCGCTCCACTAACTACACTTGCCTTAGCAGTTCCTGTAGAGTTACAAACTGAGCTTGGAGAAGACGGTGAACCAGTACCTAGGTTACACGCTGCTACAGACAATTCGTTTCTTACGTCATCTAATTTGCATATTCTTTTGCCCAAATTTCAAAAGGAAAGTTGGCACTACGATCTGATTAATTTGGGAGTAAAAGGAAGCAGTAGTTCTTCAACATGGGCATACGAGCAAATAGGAAGAGTATTTGGTAATGATAACCAACTGTTTTACCGTTACTTTCAGTTTTGGAATATTGCTTATTCTGCATATAACAAGGCTGCACGGGGAAAAGGGACTTTACCTGAACCTGTATATTGGCTTACAAATGCTTGCGGACAACCTATTCCTAAACCTGTTAATTGGCCAATCAGAAAAAGCGGTGAAGGTTACGAATCTATTTCAGATAGTAAATCTAGTGTAGGTATGGATAGAACTGATGATATTAAAAAGGGAATATACCAAGTGTTAAAGATTGCGGCTACAGGCAAACCAAAGCAAAGTAAAGTGGCAGTAAAAACAGCTTTGATGTCCAATATTCATGCTGTTAGACATTATAATGATTATTTGCTGGAACTTCAAGATATTGTGTGGACTATAGATGATACTGCTAAAGCCAAGAAGGTTGCTGACTTGTCACCAGAAAAAGAGATATATAATTTATTTGATGGTATAATCACGTTTACACAAAGCTATATAAGAGATGAATGGATTTCCCAAAAGTTTCAATTCTAATAGTACACTTAAAATTATTCCAAATCACATTGCAAGGCGAGTTGGAGCAGACGTACAAAAACGGATTGATGCACTAAAAATAGGTCAAAAAATGCAAGATCTGCCAGAAGAACTGTGGCATGAGAGTTTTAAATTCTATGTAAAGCACGACCCAAACCGACAAGGCGGACCAAATCTCAGAATGATTCGCCTTGACCCCGATAAACCCTCGTTGACTGTTACAGGTTACGTCTTTAATAAATTTGTTCACCCCTACGAAAACAGATTTATTACTGTGCGAGAAGCAGCTCGTTTACAGGGTTTTCCCGATGATTTGAAATTTGAGGGAACGCTCACAAGTACGCAGCTTCAGGTAGGTAATGCTGTACCTGTACCACTAGCAAAAGCTGTGTTTGAAAATTTAGTTTACCAAGCACAGTCTCTAGGATTTGAAAATCGTTCTCTTAAAGCTTTCAGCTTATTTAGCGGTGCAGGAGGTATGGACATTGGCGCTCATTTTACAGACTGCATAGAGACTCGCGTAACTCTGGATAATTGGTTAGATGCTTGTGCAACATTGCGCGGTTTTTTCGGTGAGCGTGTTTGCGTTGTTGAAAAAGATATTTCTAGCATAGAAGATCCTTTAAGTCTATGGCAAAATACTTCGGGCGAAGTTATTCCCCCAGACATTGTATTTGGAGGTCCTCCTTGCCAAGCGTTTAGTCAAGCTGGCAAACAGAAAGGCTTCCAAGATTGTCGGGGTGCAATGATTTATGAGTTTTTACGGTTTGTAGAAAATTTGAAACCGCCCTTTTTTGTGATGGAAAATGTATCTAATCTCAAAGGTATTGGAGGTGGTAGTTTATATCAAGAGATTTTAGAAAAGATGAAAAATTTAGGATACAACGTATCGGTTGGCATACTTCTTGCCGCCGATTTTGGTACTCCTCAGTTTCGGCGTCGATTGTTCTTTCTTGGTTGTCGCCAAGACATTGGCAGTATTAATTTACCACTACCTACTCATAGTCCTGAACTAGAATTATTCAATCTTAAGCCATATATAACTGTTAGTGAAGCGTTTTTTGACTTACCTGAAGTAGAGTTTAAGAGATGATATTATGAACCAGTTATAAAGAGTGATTCGTTATAATGCTTAAAAATATTATGTTTACTGAGCTAGAAAAATTGCTGTTAAAGCTAGGTTTCATTTCCTTGCCAACAGCTGGCTCTCATAAAGTTTTTAAGTTTCCATCATCGGGAGCATTAGTGATTCTACCTAATTATGATAAAAAGGCGTATGTCCATCCTATTTATTTGGTAGCTGTAAGCCGAGTATTGATAGAAAACGAGTTAATCAACAGAAGTGCTTTTGACAGTTTCCTCGAAAAGATACCTAGCTAAGAAACACGGGTAAGAAAATGATCATGAAGCAGTTTGCCGCATGGGCGCGACTAAAGAGCGCACGCCCTAAATTCCCAAACCAACCCCTACCATTCCTTTATCCCCAGTACCTCTTGTAACAGCTTGCGTTCTTCGATGGGTAGTTCTAGCAAGACACGTTGATCGCCTTTTGTTTCACGATAGCGAACAGCAGCATTTAGTAGACGTAAGGGAATTTGAAATTCAGGGCGATCATCTACTATTTCTTGCCATATTTCCAGCCATGTTCTTGCTACTTTGTCGCTCACTATTTCTGACATTAATGTGGGAATACTTGGTACAAGTCCCTGCGCCAATGCTGAGGAAACTTGGTGCTTATCGTAAAGCTCTATCAAGGTTTTTATGCGACTGTTCCACATTGCTTGGTCTTGGGTGCTTTTGAACAGGTTGTAGACGATGCTCTCTGTACGACGCGGAAGTTTACCCAGCACCCAATCTGGATTTCTCCAAGTTGTTCCATCATCAGGGTCAAGCTCAATTACCTGGTTATAGGATGACAAGGCTTCTTCATAACGTTCCAGTTTCCCTAGCATCCAGCCTTGGTTTTTCCATGCGGCTGCATCATCAGGGTCAAGCTCAATTACCTGGTTATAGGATGACAAGGCTTCCTCATAGCGTTCGAGTTTTTTCAGCACCCAGCCTCGGTTTTTCCAATCACTTGCATCAAAAGGATAAAGTTTAATTAACTTGTCGTAGCAGACTAAGGCTTCTTCATAGCGCTCAAGTTTTCCCAGCACCCAGCCTCGGTTTTTCCAAGTAGTCACATCATCCGAGTCAAGCTCAATTACCCAGTCATACAATGCTAAAGCTTCTTCATAGCGTTCGAGTTTTTTCAGCACCCAGCCTCGGTTTTTCCAAGTAGCCACATCATCAGAGTCAAGCTCAATTACACAGTCATATGATGCTAAAGCTTCTTCATAGCGTTCCAGTTTTTCTAGTGTCACGCCTCGATTGAACCAAGTTGTTCCATTGTTTAAGTCCAGCTCAATCGCCTTATCATAAGACACTAACGCTTCTTCGTAGCGTCCAAGTTCATCTAAGCAGTATCCTTGATTTAACCAGTCCCAACTGTGACCGCGAATTTCTACTAGTTTCTGTGCGACTTGTAAGGCATGGAAAAATTCAGCCTTATCAAGGTAAGTTTCAGAGTTATCTATCAACATAGCCACATGCGGGTCTTCACTTTCGTGTTTAATTGCCCGTAACGCGTGAAGCACATATTCTCGCTCCACTTTCGCATTAGGTGGAAGTAACTCCAATCGCTCTTGCAATTCTTGCCGCGTATACCAAAGCCGCAAAAAGTCCACGAATAATCGTATTGGTTCACCTCGCTGCTTCTTCACTTCCAGACAAAAGCGCATCAACGGTTCTTGCAGTTCATAAAATGACTCACGCCCGATCGCATGCGAAGTCACATAGCACTTTTCCCGCAGATCCTTAAGTTGACTAGATGCTGTTTGATGGGTGATGAAACAGCGTTGGGCAATTTCTTTAACAGTAATAGCATGGCGGCGGTCAGATAGAAACTCAATAATCTTTCGCTGCTGCAGCGAAAGCCATACCATTCGTGCCTGATAGTACGGTGTTAAATCATCTAGCATCTGCATGAATGGTTCCACCAGTTCATCTAGTGACTTGCGAGTAAGGAACTGAGATAAAATCACATAAATACGGTGGTTGCCACCTGCTAAATGATGGATTGCTTTGATGCGATCGCGTCCCGTTGATGATTGGATGAAAGATTCTAGTTCCTTATCCTCTTCTAATCTGGCAATATGCCTCAACAAATCTACAGCTTCATCTAATGTTAACTCCTTTAAAGAGTGGGGATAGAAAAAGCCATAAAAAGGATCATCTTGCCGCCTTACTCCATCGAACAAACTTTGTGCTGTTGCCAAAATTGTTATAAATGAATAATTTTGGATGTACGCCCGCAATTGCTTTTGTCCAATATCACTCAACCCGTCGAACAAATCATCTAAATTTTCCATCAAGAGCAGCAGGGTGCGTTTACCAACAAATTCCCTTAGCAATACTGCTGCCTGAAATTCAGCTTCTTCCTGTGACAATTGATAAAGTGCTTCTACTTGCTGATTTAATTTAGTATTATATTCTGCTGGATATTCTTTCTCAAAAGCACGAAATATCCGCAGTAGCAAATCTAAAAAAGATGTAACTCCCCACTCCTCCTCCCGCAGCCATGCTATCAGCAACTTATCTCGTAAATCCTCCATCTTCGAGACGCGGTGATAAATCAGTGCAATCATGTGTGTCTTGCCAATACCTCGCATCCCCACCAACAGGCGGAAATGTTTATTTGCTGTCTGCGCACTTTCACGGATGACTTCTACCAAATCGTCTGCCAATTGATGACGTTGTACTAAGATAGCTTCCAGCGTTTCGGGAGCCATTAAACTTGGTGTAAAGCGAGAGAGGAAGGTGCTTTTCATGCTGTCATTATCCTGGGCAGCTTGTATTTTACAGTTTCTTTAATATACGTCATTTATAACATACGATATTTTTATCGTACATCTTGCCATCTTTTTTTACTTCGTGTTATCTTGACCCTATAAAGCAATTAAGCGTCCCTAGCTACTACTAGAGACGCTCTTGATTGCTGGCAATTTTGCACTTGAACTGGCTGCAACCACTTCAAGTGCGCAACGTTGTTATGGTCTGATCAAGACCAAGGATTTCATATGTCTGATTTTAACACTAAGCAAGTCATTCTGGTTGCGACTACTCGCGCTGATGCCCCAACGCCAGAAGCAGGAGGTTTTATTCCCCTAATGATGTATGGGGGAGTGGGAGTAGCCGTAATTATTGCAATGACTTACTTTTCCGGAACTTTGCTTCATGCGATCGCCGATCTGATCAAAATCGTAAACAAAAATAAGAAGTAACTCGATCCACAAGTTAAGCTGTTACACATTTAAATTGCAGCCTTATTCGTTTTGGCTGATGACTGTTGACCGTTGATAGTCAACAGTTAACAGTTAACCACCACGAGTAGTTATGCACTCTTAGAATGCGCATTAGCTTACTAAACTTTCAGTGGAGACTGCGTTAGTCAACACCTAACGCAGTCTTAGCATGTGCAATTTTTTCGGTAGGATCGCACCCATACCCGATCTAACTTAACCGCTTACTGAACGAGGCGACGGCTTAACTCTCTTGGTAACATCACTGGGATGGTTGCACCTGTAAACCCAGCCGCATCACGAGTAACGATCGCATCCAACCTAGTTGTAATTGCACAAGCGATTTGCACTGCATCTTCAAAATCTTGAAACCTAAGCGCGATTGCCTGTTCCAATACTGCACGATCTACCAGACAAATTTCCATCAGTGCTAACAGCCGAGTGATAGCTGCAATTGCTACTTCATCACTTTGCGTTTGCCGTCTGACCAAGTAATAAATATCGGTAATCGTCGTTGCGGAAATGAACCCCTTTATTTGACCTGCTTCTACCGCTTCAAATAATACTTTGGCATCCTCCACAAAGGGGTCACGAGCTAATAAGGCATCTAATAAAACATTCGTATCAAATAAAATTCGCATCACAAATACTTGTTTACCCGCCGCTCGTTTAACATTGCCTGTACTTCTTCATCAGTCGGCGGTGGTGCGTTTGTCTTCGCAATTCCAATCAAACTTGCAGCCAGTCCCTGTTGTTTGCTCACTGATATCGTTTCCGTTTGTAGCGAGTGCAGAAGTACATTCACCAATTGCCAGCGTTTCTCAATCGATAATTGCAAAGCTTGATTTTGAAGTTCTTGAAGTGTCATCAGCTTGTCCTATGGAACATAGACTTCTTACCAATTCAAAACTTATGATAGCTTGAAAAATATACTATATGGTGTTCGGCAAGTAATCGCTTATGATGCTAATATTTGTTCAACCGTTAGTACTAGTTCTGAGAAAGTGTTCGAGACGACTTGCTGGCTTCTGGTAAGGACTTTTACCTCATACTGGTTGTTTTCCAACGTCAGGACAGTTACCTTATTTTCAATTGGGTCAACTATCCAATATTCGGGAATTTTGAATGCAGCATATTCAATCTTGTTCTTTTTGTAATCTCGTTTTATTGACTCAGCACTAACCACTTCTACCACTAGTAGTGGTGGTACTTCTAAGACAGCGGATTTACCTTTAATGGACTCACGCTGCTCTGGAGTCATGACAATTAAATCAGGAAGTCGAGATTTTTTTTTAGTGGTACGAACGCCTGTACCGCTAGGACGAACCTCCCAGTTTAGATTCATTCGTTGAATTTCCTGATAAAGGCGAATCAGTAAAAAAGTGATGATGGCTTCATGTGAGTCTGAAGCTGGAGGCATCTCTAATAGTACCCCGTCCTCAAGTTCATAACGATTATCCGTGCCATCATCATAAGTTAAATACTCCTCAAAAGTGTACAGATGCTCTACGTGTGATGTTGTTACCATGATTCATACCTCTGTTATAAATGCGATACAACTCACCTCCATTTTATCCATTATGGACTTAAAGACTGGATACTATGCCACGTCATCATTCAAGAAGTATAGCTACGCTGGTACTTGAATTGTCTCGCTACCAGCAAGTCCAAATGCTTCGTGTATGACTTGCAAAGCTTTAACGCCTTGTTCTTGTGCTACAACACAACTAATTTTGATTTCTGAGGTGGCAATCATTTGAATGTTGATTTGGTGTTGAGCTAAGGCTTCAAACATTTTAGCTGCAACTCCTGGTTGTCCTACCATACCTGCACCTACAATACTGACTTTAGCGATCGCACTATCAACAACAACTTCACCCCACCCAAATTCTGCTGCTGCTTTTGTTAAAGCTTCCTTAGCAAACTCTGCATCTATCCGTGCGACAGTAAAGGCAATATCTCGTGTGGGAACGTTACTAATTACATGACAGCGTTGTGACTGAATAATCATATCCACACTAATATTGTACTGTGCCAAAAGTCCAAACAACCTCGCTGCCGTTCCCGGACGATCTTGTACTTGACGAATTGCCAGACGTGCTTGGTTCATGTCTAAGGCAACACCACGAACGGGAGGAGATGGGGGATTTTGGATTTTGGATTTTGGATTTTGGATTTTGGATTGGGAATTCTCCCCATCTCCCCTACTCCCTATCTCCCCTACTTCAAAAGCTTCCCGCAGTGCGTTGACTGCGCGATCGCAATCTTGGGCATCGATTACGCAACTTACTTTGACTTCACTGGTAGAAATCATTTGGATGTTCACGGATGCTGCGGCGAGGGTGGCAAACATCTTAGCTGCAACACCGGGGCGTCCGATCATTCCTGCGCCTGCGATGCTAACTTTGGCGATGTTTTGTTGTACCATTACTTCTGCTTCTTCTGCGACGGCTTGTTGAGAACGCAGCACAGGGGCAATTGCCGACGCTACAGCTTCTGCTTTTTTCAATATCGGTGTCATCACGGTAAATGCAATGTCATTACTATTACCTTCGTGAATCGACTGAATAATTAAATCTACGTCTACATCTTGATGGGCAATTTCCCCAAATAGCCTTGCTGCTACGCCTGGTTTGTCTGGTACACGTAATAACGATACTTTAGCTTGATTTGCATCAAATGCTACATCATCTACTGCTCTAGCTATTTCTAGATTGACAAGCGATCGCGGTTGTGGTTGTGGTGAAATTACCCAAGTACCTGGAGCATCTGTCCAACTAGAGCGTACCACTAAGGGAACACCGTAGTTACGAGCAATTTCCACAGCGCGGGGGTGGAGTACTTTTGCTCCCAAGCTGGCTAGTTCCAGCATTTCATCGCTGGTGATTTCGTCGATCAATTGCGCAGAGGGAACCAAACGGGGATCTGTAGTTAATATCCCTGGTACGTCTGTATAAATTTCACAGTAATTTGCTCGTAATGCTGCCGCCATTGCTACCGCTGAAGTATCAGAACCACCTCTTCCCAAGGTTGTAATTTCTAATTCCTCTAAGCTGCTAATACCTTGAAATCCGGCGACTACAACCACTTTACCCTGATTGAGATGTCGAGAAATGCGTTCTGTTTCTATATGTAAAATGCGGGCGCGAGTATGATCTGCTTCAGTAACAATTCCTACTTGAGCGCCTGTCATCGAAATTGCTGGCTGTCCTAACTCTTGCAGCGCCATACTGAGTAGGGCGATCGACACTTGCTCTCCAGTGGAAAGCAGCATATCCATTTCCCGCCGATTAGGATTTTTCGAGAGTTCGTGCGCTAGTTTAACTAGTCCATCGGTGGTTTTACCCATCGCAGAAACCACCACTACCAGCGAGTTTCCTGTTTTCACAGTTTTGTAGACGCGCTGTGCTACTGCTTGAATACGCTCTACTGAACCAACAGATGTACCACCGTATTTCTGAACTATGAGCGCCATAATTTCTACTCTTGGGAAGTCAGCCCCCTGATTGGATAGCAATTAATAAGTGTAACATCTCTACACCCCATACCCCACACCCTTTTTTTTGACATCAGCACGGTTGTCTCAAACCTCGTGCATCAGTATAGTTTGCATAAATCATCTGTGACACTTTAGGCGGTTCGTCACCAATATGAAAAGCACGAACACGCTCTTCAACTACCTTATCAGCATTCGTCACTCGTTCAAATTGCCGTTTATGTTCTGCCCACGACTCAACAATTGCTGTTTCTACAAATTTACCAGGGTTAGACAAATCCTGGTACAAGCCCCACTGAATTGCTCCATCTCGCCGACGAATTTGACTCAGTGCTTGCATTGCTTTGGTAAACTCTTCAGCATTTGCCGGATCTATATAATACTCTATAGAAACCAACACAGGTCCATCATTTGGGCAGGGTTCAAAAGCATGGGCTGGTTGATTCCAGTGTAGAGATGCTGTCAAATCCAATTTTTCCGCACAACGAAGACGATAACGCACGGTTAGCACCACACACACCATTAATCCTATCGCGGCACTGGTAAGTGCGGTTGAGATACTTGTGTTTTGAGCTACAGTACCCCATAACAAACTCCCCAAACTCATACTTCCTTGAAACACTAGTAATTGCAAAGATAATGCTCTAGCACGCACCCACGCAGGTACTGCTGTTTGGACAGCTACACTGAGGCTAACCATTACACTAAGAGAGGCAATACCTACCAAGAGCATTACTCCCCACACCACAACTACAATATGGAAAGTTGCTAATGCCAGCATCATCGCTCCCATTAGTAAGGATGCTCCAGCTACTAATTGATCTATGGAAAACCGCTGTCGTGCTTTGGGTAAAATGAATGCTCCTGCTAACCCACCGATACCCCAAAAACCTAGAATAATACCATACCCTAGTGCATCTAGCTTTAATTGTTGACGCCCGATTAAAGGAAGTAAGGCAAATATGGCACTGGCAAAGAAAATGTATGCTACTGTTCTAATTAATACACTCTGTAAAACTGGGGCAAAGCGCACGTAACGTATTCCTGCTTGTATAGCTCCTACCACCCGTTCTGTAGGTAAAGCACTCTTTTGGGGTGTACGCTGCCAGTTGTAAACTACCAATATCACTCCAACAAAGGAAGCGGCGTTGAGCAAGAAAACAACTCCTGTTCCTGCTGAGGCTATGATGATTCCTGCTAAAGCCGGACCAATGGAACGTGATAAATTAACTACAATACCAGTTAGTGAAACTGCTGATGGAAGTTCTTCTTTAGTAACTAGTTCAGGAGTGATGGCTTGCCAGACTGGCATGTTCATGGAACTACCAAGACTTAAGGCAAAAGTCAGCGCTAGCAGTATCTGTGGAGTTGTAATTTTTGCTAGGGTTAGCACTCCTAATAGTGCAGCAACAACTAACATCCAACCCTGAGTCCATAACAGCATTTTACGGCGGTCAATTACATCGGCGATCGCACCTGCGGGTAACGCCAGCAAAAAAAATGGTAAGCTTGATGCCGCCTGCAACAGCGCTACCAATATGGGTGAGTTGGGTGCAAGTGATGTCATTAACCATGCCGCGCCTACGTCATGCATCCAAGTGCCAATTGTGGAAACTGCTGATGCAATCCACAAAGCACGAAATATGGGCTGACGTAGGGGACTCCACATGGACACAGATACTGTTGATGCTGTCATAAGCTGTTTTTGTGATTACACAGAACAAATCGACAAAGGATAGCTCCTAAGCAATTATTATCTTATGCTTATAAACAACACTGAAAGTGCGATTCTCAATTAAACTCACATTCCACACCTAGAAATAGATTGAAACCAAGGAGGGACTATGAACGCTTACAAAACTTACATTACTATTCAAGACCCAAATCAAGTATTATTATCTGATTTACCATTTCCACCAGGACAGAGAGTAGAATTAATTATCTTAGCTGAAGATAATCCTAGAACAGAGATTAGTAATAAAGTGAGAAATTTATTTGATAAAACACAGGCAATACCAGGAGTGCAAGATATTACAGAAGCAGAAATAGCATTAGAGATTGAAGCTCATCGGCGCGGCGAATGAAAGTTGTTATTGATACTAATGTTTTAGTTTATGCGCCAGAAAAGATGCAAAGTTTTTAGCTTGTGCGGTAGAAGCAAAGGCAGATTTTTTGATTACTGGAGATTTAGATTTTACCGAAGCTCAAACTTTAATTAATACGGCAATAGTTTCTGTTTCTTTATTTAAGAAATTGGTTTGTGATGTAAGTGAAGGTAGAGGATGAAGGTAGAGAAATTGTGGAGGCGATCGCACGAACGAAGATTACACCCTCAATATTGATACAATTGCTTGTATATATAAATGCTAAAGTTACTGAGTTGAACATCTAATAAATGTTCGTAGCTTTTGTATTAAAGTAGCCAATTGGTCAAAAAATGGGCGTTAGAACATGGGTTGGGGAAGTTGGACATGGGTTGGAAGTACTGCTGGCAATTGGTACTTGATGCTGTGTTTACATGGATTCATAGAGGTGATAGGAGCCTATGCGGTGGTACGGGTTACGAACAACAACATTGGGCGAGCGCTGCTTAGAACTGCCACGTTAAGTAGTTCGACAAAATTAAATTTATTCGTGAAGGTAGGAGTCAGGAGAAAATTTTGTGTAATTAATTCTGCGTGAGTACTTATTGTATTATTATTTTCAGCTAAAAAAACTGTTTACCTTAGACTGTGCTATCCGTGGTTTGATTTAGGAGTCAAGTGGTAGAAGGCGCGATCTTGAGCAATGGTTGAAAGCCTGCGTAAGTTTCTTCGTCTACTAAATCGTAGTGCTTTTTCTCTCTTGCCCACAAGCGATCGCCTCTTTCCAAGAAGCCGTCGGCATTACAGCAATTTTGATACCAGGCACTAAGCGCACCAAACTAAGTTTTATCCCAATCTTTACACTAGTTGGACTAAAGGAGAGTATGAGCTTCATAAAGATATTGCTATATTTGTTGTACGCTTCGCTGCGTATATACCGAACTTTTTATACTGAAACCCAATAGCCCCTGGTCATGATTGATCGGGGGTTATTTATTCATATAACGCGCTGGGCGCTGGTGGTTTAATAAAGCAAAAGGGCAGACACATTACAGCATCTACCCCTTCGGAGTTCAATCATAACCCAGCAACTGACAAACTAGTAGCTGTTGTCGTATTCGTTATCTTCAATTAGACCTTCGCGTAACATACCTTGAATGATCCATTCTCTGAACTTCTCACTTTTATTAGGAAGATTTTCCAGAACGTGGTCGTACTTCTGTGCGATCTTAAAAGCATAGGATTTTCTGCCGCTCCCTATTCCCAGACCAGTACTTTTATATTGAGTTGCTTCTTTTCCACGACCCGACATAAAACTTTTCCTTTAATAGTTGACACAAGTTGGTTGACATAACCAAGTTAACCTGGTTTAATATAAAAAGGTTAATAACCACCGCATATCTCCAGCAAAAAGCTAAGCGGTGGGGTTTGAACAAATAAAGTCCATATCAAGCCCAAGCGACTTGGACATAGACCATGTACCAACATCTTAACAAAAACTCTAATAGAACTACAATAGGTGTCCTTCGCCATGCGGCTTAGACCTACAACAACAACTCTTAATACATTTTTATTAAAAATTTTCTCACCCTAGAGCAGGTAAGTCGGTTACAACAAGTTCTTAGAGAGAGTGAATTACCCCATGTCAGGGAGCGAATATTGATTATTCTGCTTCAGGATGAAAGGACACCCGTTCGCACTTTAGAAGTGTGTAAGCTGCTGTGGTAAAATCAAACTGTGCAGCGCGACATCTAGTAAAACGGCGTCAGATCCCACCTAATTACATATGAGCTACAGTGATTTTACATTTCTAGAAGTACTAAATAAATTTAATTTGACGCGAGAAGAAAGGTCAGGAGTATTTTCACAAGCGGTAGAAATTGAGCCTACAGAATTTTTTAAAACGGGTTTCAACCGAACCTATCGTTTATTGGGTGTAAGTGGCACAGAGAAGTTAAGGTCAGAAGGTATCATCTACCCACTACTAAGTGATTTAAATGAAGTGATAGAAGCTCCTGTACTTGTGTTATCAGGTGTTGAGTTCAATATTGATCCGGCGCGAGGATTGAATGGTAGATGCGACTTCCTTCTTAGTAAAAGTGATGAACTCTTGGAAGTGCGGTCTCCAGTTGTAGTTGTAGTCGAAGCGAAAAAGGAAGACATTCGCGGCGGTATCGGTCAATGCCTTGCTTCGATGATAGCAGCACAAATTTTTAATAATAATAATGGTGATGATATAACTACCATCTATGGCTCAGTAACTAGTGGAACTAACTGGTTGTTTTTAAAGCTGGAAGGAGCCTTGGTTACAGTTGATTTGCAGGAATACTTTATTGACAATCCAGGTAAAATACTGGGAATATTGTCCCAAGCATTTGATTAACTCTTCGGGCGTCTGGAGCGTTTCTAATAGAACTTTGCTCAGTAATTGAAGTAATATTAAGTACGTCGGTGACTTTGTGCCATCGACCTCCTAAATTCAGACAACGGTAAGAGTGATCGCTTCGGAAGGCGGCGCGATTTTCTAAATAGAACATTGTTTACAAATACAATCATGGGCAGACATCGTTCATTCAGGTGTCCGCCCATGATTGTATCGCTATTAATAGCTGAACTAGAATTAACTAGCTTTTTGTTGAGTTTGAGTTGATGAATGCTGATCTACTAGACCATCTTCGATCATGCATTTGATCACCCACTGTCGAAGCTTCTCCGAGCGATTGGGTAGTGACCTGAGAATCTCATCGTAGGGGTCGGGCATCGCAAAAGCAATTGGATTCCTTCTGCCTACTCCAACTCCTTTGTCTTTGAACTGAGTTTTCTTGCTACCTTCCCCAGCCATAAAATTTTTCCTTTAATAGCTTGACTTTCCGGATTTAAGCGGGTTTAATATAAAAAGGTTAATAACCACCGCCTACCTCGTCCAAAAGCTAAGCGGTGGGTTTTGACCAATATCTATGCTTGGACTTGGACATAAATCATGTACAAACATAATATCAAAACTTTTCATTACGTACAAATAGGTATGCTGCGCCATAACGTGAAAGACCTGCTAGGGGTAATAGATACCAAGCTGGTAAAGAAGTGGGCAGTCTTAGCATGGGATGGGGAAGTTGGACATGCGGCGCAAATACTGCTGGCAATTGGTACTCGACGCAGTGTTTGTATGGATTAATAAAGGTGACAGGAGTCTGTACGGTATGGCTACACAGCAAGAGTTGGCGATCGCTGCTTAGAACTGCCACGTTATTGTATTATTATTTTCAGCAATTTTGACAGAAGCAGTCTTTAAAAGCGACCGCACCAAACTAAGTTTTATCCCAATCTTTACACTAGTTGGACTAAAGGAGAGTATGAGCTTCATAAAGATATTGCTATATTTGTTGTACGCTTCGCTGCGTATATACCGAACTTTTTATACTGAAACCCAATAGCCCCTGGTCATTATTGATCGGGGGTTATTTATTCATATAACGCGCTGGGCGCTGGTGGTTTAATAAAGCAAAAGGGCAGACACATTACAGCATCTACCCCTTCGGAGTTCAATCATAACCCAGCAAATGACAAACTAGTAGCTGTTGTCGTATTCGTTATCTTCAATTAGACCTTCGCGTAACATACCTTGAATGACCCACTCTCGGATCTTTTGACTACGATTGGGGAGCATTATTAAAACGTCTTCATATTTTTCATTGATTTTGAAGCCAAACGTTTTGCTTTCGTTGGTTATTCCCAGTCCGGTACTTTTGAATTGGGTTTTCTTGCTACCTTCCCCAGCCATAAAATTTTTCCTTTAATAGCTTGACATCCACGTTCACATGGATTTAATATTTAATAAGGTTAATAACCACCGCCTATCTCACCCAAAAGCTAAGCGGTGGGTTCCAAATAAAATCCATACCAAGGCGTTACCGACTTGGACATAGACCATGTACCAACATATTAACAAAAGTTCTCATAGAATCACAATAGGTGTTCTGCGCCATAACGTTAAAGACTTGCTAGGCGTAGTAGACACTAAACTGGTCAAGAAGTGGGCATTAGAGCATGGGATGGGAAAGCTGGACATGCGTCGCAAGTACTGCTGGCAATTGGTATTAGATGCTGTGTTTGTGTGGATTAATAAAGGTGATAGGAGCCTATGCGGTGGCAGTATGGGTTATGAACAACATTTTGAGGCGATCGCCGCATAAACTTAAAATGATTGTTTATGACAAATCCTTGGATAGGATGCGTTGTTATGTCCTAATGATCGCAGTGGGAAACTTTTTAGTTTTTTTGATTACTTGAACAAATCGCCAATGGCTCGGATGCTTGTAACACTACATCGAGTAATCCGGGAAACCTTGCTTCTAAATCCTCTCGTCGCAATGTATTAATATGTTGTGTTCCTTCTTTGCGTGTCAAAACTACCCCCGACTCCCGTAATATCTTGAAGTGGTTTGACATGGTAGACTTGGCGATCGCAAAATCAAACTCGGCACAGCACAACTGCCCCTTGGTTGCCAATTGCCGCACAATCTCTAGCCTCACCGGATCGCCCAAGGCATATAGTACTCCTGCCAAAGATATGTTTTTTCGTTCTGGGTGAAATAGGAATCTCATACTTGCATTATTACATAAAATGATCTATATTTTATTTATTCGAGAATATCGAATAATCGAAATATATAGGAGGACAAACTATGTCATCCGTTACAAATGTGACAGAAGCCACGTTCAAGCAAGAAGTCCTAGAAAGTGAAATTCCCGTGTTAGTGGACTTTTGGGCACCTTGGTGTGGTCCCTGTCGGATGGTAACTCCCGTCGTTGATGAAGTTGCTACTGAATACGTAGGACAGGTGAAAGTGGTCAAACTAAACACTGATGAAAACCCCACTGTTGCCAGCCATTACGGAATTCGTAGTATTCCCACACTGATGGTGTTCAAAGGTGGTAGGCAAGTCGATACGGTGGTTGGTGCAGTGCCAAAAACTACTTTGGCTAAGACATTATCACAGTATATGTAATTCAATTAACAGTTAACAGTTAATAATAGTTAACTGTTAACTGATGAACAGGAGTTGACTGTATGGACTTGAAATTACAAGGTAAATCTGCCCTTGTTAGTGGTTCAACCGCAGGTATTGGTTTTGCAATTGCTCTTGGGCTAGCCCAAGAAGGTGCATCGGTAATTATCACCGGTCGATCTGCAGCAAGAGTAGAACAGGCAATAGATAAAATTCAGCAAAGCAATTCTGAAGCTAAAGTTTCTGGTGTTGTTGCCGATTTAGCCACCCTAGAAGGAACCGAACAAGTATTTCAACAGGTTCCTACCATTGATATCCTAGTTAACAATCTGGGTATTTACGAGCAAAAAGCGTTTTCCGAGATTACCGATGAAGACTGGTTCAACATCTTTGAAGCGAACGTACTCAGTGGAGTACGCTTGAGTCGCCAATACCTGGAAAAGATGCGATCGCAAAACTGGGGGCGTGTAATTTTTATTTCCAGTGAATCTGCCTTACAGATTCCCGTAGAAATGATACACTATGGCATGACCAAGACAGCACAACTTGCCATTTCACGGGGTTTGGCAGAAATGACCGCCGGAACTGGAGTGACAGTGAATACTGTCTTAGCAGGACCAACCCGCTCTGAAGGTGTTAATGACTTTATCACAAAGATGGCGAAAGAGCGTGGTATTAGTCAAAATCAAGCCGAGGATGAATTCTTACAGACTTTTCGTCCCACTTCCTTATTGAAACGCTTTGCCACAAACGATGAAGTAGCAGCAATGGTGGTTTACTTATGCAGTCCGATTGCTTCTGCAACTAATGGTGCTGCTTTGCGAGTCGATGGTGGTGTTGTTCGGTCAATTGTCTAGTAAACAGACGTACCATAGTACGTTTGTACAACTCTTGTCATACTTTACTACTTCAATCTATGAATACTAACATCAACTTATTCTCCTCCTATAAATTGGGTGAGTTGGAACTGCCTAACCGCATAGTTATGGCTCCTTTAACCCGTAATCGTGCTGCATCAGGTAACGTTCCCCACGAACTCAACGCTACCTACTACGTTCAACGTGCATCTGCGGGGTTGATTATCTCAGAAGCAACTCAGGTTTCTCCTGAAGGTCTTGGGTATCCTAATACACCTGGTATTTATTCACCAGAACAGGTGGAAGGTTGGAAGTTGGTAACAGATGCAGTGCATCAGCACGGAGGAAGAATTTACCTGCAACTGTGGCACGTAGGACGTATTTCTCACCCTGATTTACAACCGAATGGAGCGTTACCTGTAGCACCCTCTGCTATTGCACCAAAAGGAGAGGTATTTACCTACGAAGGTATGAAACCTTATGTTACTCCTCGTGCGTTAGAAACTGACGAGATTCCAGGAATTGTAGAACAGTATCGTAGAGGGGCAGAAAATGCTCTGGCATCTGGGTTTGATGGAGTAGAAATTCACGGTGCTAATGGTTATTTACTTGACCAGTTTCTCCGTGATGGTACTAACAAGCGTACAGACAAGTATGGCGGTGCAGTAGAAAATCGTGCGAGACTGCTGTTAGAGGTAACAGAGGCGGTAACTGGTGTATGGGGTGCAAAGAGAGTAGGGGTACGCCTTTCTCCCAGTGGGACGTTTAATGATATTCGTGACTCCAATCCGTTAGAAACTTTTGGTTACGTTGCTTCTGCTTTGAATCAATTTGATTTGGCATATCTACATATATTTGAGGCAGTAGAAGCAGATATCAGACATGGAACAACCGTTGTGCCAACCAGTCATCTGCGCCAACGTTATCAAGGTACATTGATTGTGAATGGTGGTTATACTCGTGAAAAAGCCGATGCTGTTTTGGCAAAAGGAGAAGCTGATTTAGTTGCCTTTGGCACACTGTTTATATCTAATCCAGATTTACCTCAACGTTTTGCGTTAAATGCACCGCTGAATCAGGCAGATCCGACAACTTTCTATGGTGGTGGAGAAAAAGGTTACACTGATTACCCCATGCTGGAAAATCAGTCTGTAGGGGTATAGACAAATGGCAACAACAGCATTAATAGTGGGAGCAGGTAGTGGACTTAGCGCCTCTTTAGCTCGCTTGTTTGCAAAAGAGGGAATGACTGTGGCTTTAGCTGCTCGGCGAATTGAGAAACTCAACGAGCTAGAGAGTGAGATTGGAGCCAGTAGCTTCGCTTGTGATGTTTCAAAACCAGACGAAGTGCAGCAGTTATTTATTGATGTTGAAAGTCGTGTAGGTTCTCCTCATGTCGTAGTTTACAATCCGAGCTACCGGGTATCTGGACCTTTTGTTGATATCAACCCGGCTGATGTGGCGAAATCTTTAGATATTACTGCCTATGGTGGCTTCCTTGTTGCACAAGCGGCGGCAAAAAGAATGTTGAAACAAGGGAGTGGTGCGATCTTCTTCACTGGAGCTTCAGCAAGTATTAAAGGTTATCCTCGCTCTGCTCCGTTTGCGATGGGAAAGTTTGCGCTGCGCGGTTTAGCTCAAAGTATTGCTCGTGAGCTAGCTCCTCAGAATATCCATGTGGCACATTTTGTGATTGACGGTGCGATCCGTTCAGCAGAAAGTCAATCGGCAGACAATCCTGATAGTATGCTCGATCCTGATGCGATCGCCCAAACTTATCTTAATATTCTCCGCCAACCCCGTAGTGCATGGACATGGGAAGTTGAACTTCGACCTTGGGTAGAAAAATTCTAAACCTTTAAACTCAACAGGAGGATTAACTAATGATAGACCTTTACTATTGGACAACGCCAAACGGTCATAAAATTACAATGTTCTTGGAAGAAGTTGAATTGCCCTACACTATTATTCCTGTCAATATTGGTGCTGGTGAACAATTTCAACCAGACTTTCTCCAGATTTCTCCCAACAATCGTATCCCCGCTATTGTCGATCGCGAACCTGTAACTGGAGATGAGCCGATTTCCGTGTTCGAGTCTGGTGCAATTTTGGTGTATTTGGCAGAAAAAACCAAGAAATTGCTGCCTGAAAATGTCCGCGAACGAGCAGAAGTTCTTCAATGGCTCTTTTGGCAAATGGGCGGCTTAGGACCGATGGCAGGACAAAATCATCACTTCAACAAATACGCACCGTCCAAGATTGATTATGCTATTAACCGCTATGTCAACGAAACAGCGCGATTGTATGCTGTGTTGAATAAGCGCTTAGCAGATAGAGAGTTTGTCGCTGGTGATTATTCCATCGCTGATATTGCTGCTTATCCTTGGATTGTACCTTATGAAAGCCAAGGTCAAAAGTTAGAAGATTTCCCAAATTTGAAGCGCTGGTTTGAGGCTATTAAAGCACGTCCGGCAACAATTCGCGCCTATCAAAAGGCAGAAGCTTTCAAAAATCAGACTCTTGATGTAGAGAAGTCACGGGAGATTTTATTTAACCAGTCGGCAAAAACAATTCGATGATTTCGTAGGGACACAAAAATATTAAAGCCGTCAAATGAACACTGAATAACACTAACCGAATCAATAGGGAGAGGAACTAGAAACTTAATTTTTAGTCTGAGCCCGCCACTGTTTGCGACCAAACAGGTACATGACAATTATTAGTAAGACGACGGCTTTCATCACTGATGGTTCTGGCACTTTCTCAACGTCTACTGTTGGTCCACCAGGTCCTCCAATACCAGGAGGTGGAATTTCAATTCCAGGTCCAGTGATTTCAGGCGGAGGTGGATTACCACCACCAACAGGAGGCGGCGGCGGCAATTCTTGACCACCACCACCACCAATTATGTCGCCGGGAGGTACTACACCTGAAGAACTGTCATCACCACCTCCACCGATTAAAGCCAGAAGTAAACCAAGAGCTGCAAGACCGCCGAGTACTGGTAGGATTGGGAAACCGGAACCAGCAGGCGCTAAGAAAACCTCTCCTCCACCAGCAGGGACATCGAAACTGAGTGCGTCTCCCTCCAATCCTACTGGACCACCTATGCCTACTACCTCATCTCCGCTTAGTCCTTGTCCCAAAATCTGATTAAACTCATTAGGAACTCCCACAATAGGACGTCCGATTACTCCTGGAGTTTCAGAGTAGGGAGCGGAAAGTAATTCCAGAATACTTTGCTGGAGTTGTGCCTCATTTCCGGAGTTCAAAGCAAGCACCCCTTTAGTGTAGGTACTTAGATAATAATTCTCTATATTCTGGGGTAGATTTAGCGATCGAATCTGTTGCTCAAAGTTAGGAATATTTCTCGCTTCCTCAAATAGAAGACGTCCATAGGAGTATTTTAGATTGAGTAATCCACTTCGTGGGCTAAGGGAGTTATTCGCTCCTGGTGATAGTGGCGACCAATAGAAGTTATTGGTAACAAGTCCTAGATTTTCTACAGGAGTCCGACTTACCTGTCCGCCTAGTAAATATCGATATCCGTCCATAATATATGGCGAATCGTTTTGCCAGAATGAGGCATATGGAACATCAGCCAGATAAGGATTGTTTCCGTAGAAATTGGCGAAGTTTTGGAAGTTTTCTGGTCCTCCGGCTGCACGCATGAGCAGGTTGTCGTAACTAGGTCCATTGTTAGACTCTAATAATTGCTGCACTACTGAGCCAGTCTTGTTACAACCAAGACCAAACCCCACTCCACAACCGGGAATGCCGCGCATCTGACCTAGATCTTGTCCTGAGAGTTGATACTGGAGATAGTTGTATTCCAGTCCAGGTTGGACACCATAGCGTCCAATATTTAATTGAGCCGAAGCTGATTGGCATACAGATAGCACTGCGGCTATAGACGAGAATGCCAGTGCAAAACTTTTAACAATTGGTTTTAACAAGATTACCTCCAGTAAACAAAATATTTAACCTTACCTAATAGGCTGAACCGGAACCTGACTTACAGGAGTATCTATATTTATAGTGATTGCCGTCCCTTTGAGTTTTCCTGAACTGAGAGGATGGTAGAGGACGAAACCACGATTTGGTTGATCGAACAAATACCCTTTCAGTGAAGGTTGTACTTTACCTTGCTTCACTAGCGATATAAATGACTCTAGATATCTCCGTATGCTTTGACGGTTGCCTTGATTTGTTTTAGTTTGATTCTCGATCAAGGTCATAAAGAAATCTACGCTGCGGTTATCTTGCCCTTCTTTGAGAGTGCCTTGATCGAGGAAAGAACTTGCCACAAGCTTTCCATTATTTTGTTGAGCTCTCAACAGGGTGTAATAGCGTCCCTCTTTCTTCGCATCACTTACATAACATGCCCAAGAACCATCTTGTTCTTGTCTAAAACCTTGCTGTTGTAGATAAGAAAGTGGCGAATTATTAGTTGAACCTACTGGTGGTGGTAACAAATCTTCTACTGAATTAGAAGCACAAAGTCTCTGTGTAGTTTTCTGTTGCCCAGGCGTGGGATTAATTGGCGCAGGTTTAGATGTAGGATTAATCGGAGCGCTAGGAGTAGTGCGATTAGTTGGCGGCGGAGGGGGAACAATATCAATCGCGGGAGGATTGCTGGGAGGGACAGGTGTGCTTTGCGCTTTTACTGTATGAGAGGTAGCAGTTAATGCAGACACAGATAAAGCAAATATACTCAACCAATTTAAAATTATCTTCATGATTTTTCCTATAACTTTGTAAAATCTTTAATTATTTTCCAACCATCTTTCAGTGGAAACACCACTAACACGACAGCAATACTGAACTGTACTTTGACGTTTTTGTTCCCCACCACTGTTTACTTGCCATAGCCAGGTAATCAATGGAGATCATAGTCTGTGTAAATAATCTGTGTTTAGTCTGCTTGTTCATAGGTTTACCTGCTTGCTGCAAAATTTGAACGATCGCGCTTGAGGAAATTACTGATTATGGATTCAACTGCGCCCCTAGCCATTCCGTATAATTTTTAGACATAATGTTATTAAAGTCTGACAAATTTACTAACTGATTAGGAGTTCTTGCGGTTAAACAGTGTAAATAGCTAACAATGATGCTATTTTTAGTTCAATCTTAAGAGTAAGCTTCAAGCTGTAATCTTGTGGTTTCGCTTAGTGACAGTAAGTTCTACTGGCACAATCTTGTAATTTTTTGATAAAGTTATGCGCTTGATCATACCACTTCAAAACTTTTTGAATACGCTAGCGCCATACTATTTATTCATATGGTGTGAGGTAGTAGCAATTCAATGTTTATCAAAGGTTTTTACAATTCCCTGCTAGGTCAAGAATATCATCAAGTTACTTGCTTCTTAGTTACCTACAACAAACAAGAAGCTTTGAACTGCTTTTTGACACCTTATATAAGAATGATAGTTGCACCCGATCAAATGAAGCGACGGAATTTGAGACGCTCGAATTAATTTTTACAACGATTGAAAACATTAAGTGGAATTGATAAGATGCCATTAGTGGCAGTATGCACTCTTTGTTTTTAGTCTAACTACTTGTCCGATAGTACACATTGACTTACGTGTTGATATTTTTTGATTCAACCTCCCTAAAAATAACTAGACGCGAACTTTTTTTGATTCTTTACTAAGTATATATGAACCGTCTTACTCATATATATTAGTGTTTCTACGGTATCTGTGTTCGGTTAAGAACAGTATGTTGATTGCTTTGCGCAAGACCCACTCCTCATTACAATTGTTTTTGACTGCTATTGTCGCTTTCATTGTACAGGTGTAAATTGTTAACTTGGTACAAATGACTACTGATTTAAAGCAATCATAATTTAATAGTTTTTGACAAAGTTGGACTTAAAACAATTATCTCAAGAGAGATTAATTTATTTTGTGATTGCTCTTATGTGTCAAAACTTACTTTCGCAGTTAGTTGTTTTTTCTGATTTCAACCCCTAAAGTTTACAAAATGCAACAGAATATTCAGTGTTTTTATTTAATTTTTACGTAGTTGCTTGTATCTAACCTCTTTCTTGAGGTAGACAATTAAGAAAGAATCAAGTCAGATGATTTTGTATTTCAATTATTGTTGTGGAAATTAGCCAAAATGCTTTTAATGATACAGAACATTGAATCTTAAATATAGGCGATCGCAATAAATATCTAGCAGATATGTATCTATAGAAAAAAAGCAACAGAAAAGAAACGGAAATGAGCTGTAATTACGAATACAGAATAAAGCGAAAGCAAATACAAGATTTTTGACGAAAAAGACAAATTACAAGCGAAAAATTAGCGAATATCCTGGTAAAATTGCTTTAAGTAAGTAGTAGGCACGCCAATACCCCAGAGAATTCCGATATAGAGATAAATAGCCGTAGCTTTCCAACTTCCCCATTTTGCTACGCGGCGATCGCTACTTTGAACTATACGATTAACTAGACGAATTCTTCCCTTTGTCACCAACTTCAGACATAAATCTCCATCTTCCATAATTGGTAATGTTTCATCAAAACCGCCACAATCCCAAAAATCACTGCGACGACAAAACATTACTTGATCCCCAAATAACAGACGTAACCCTTGAAAAAACAAATGAGGTTTGAACAAAAGCGGAGCATAGTAAGTTTTCAGATAATTGTGTAGCGAGATACCCCAGCGAGTTGTTTGCGCCCCCGCCATCAAAGAAATGAAACCCCCACAAGCAGCAGTTACATCAGCCAGGGTATGCTCAATTACAGCCACCAAATCATGTGGTACTGAGGTATCAGCATGAAGAAAGCAAAGAATATCTCCTGTTGCAGCGTTTGCGCCAAAATTCATTTGTATCGAGCGCCCCCGTTGTGGGCAGAGCAAAACTTTCACCCCGTAACGCTGTGCCACCGCCACTGTATCATCTTCACTACCACCATCCACCACAATCACCTCCCACATCTGCGGGTGCAGCAACGTGAGTTGGCGTAATGTCGGCTCTAAAGTAGTCGCTTCATTTAAAGTCGGAATGACAATTGAAACACGAGACATGGATTATTTCACCTTCAGTAGTTTCCCCCATTTTGCATTGTAGGGATGCACAAGCTGTGTTGTCTGCCCATTTTTATAGATGGATTTTCCTTCATTTGCCCACTGAAAGATACCACCACTCAAGTTGAAGACACGGGAAAACCCCATTTGTTGAATCTGCTGGGCTATTTTAGCGCTACGGTAGCCTACCGAACAGTAAACAACGATGGGTGTATCTTTTGGCATTGCTGTGATTTCTGTTTCTGGTAGGTTGGGATCAATACGTTGGGCGGTTTTGAGATGACTTACCTCATACTCTGCTACAGTTCTAGCATCAAGTACAAGTGGCTGTGGAGCTGCTGCGTCATCAAGCCATTGAGCTAATTGTCGAGTCGTCACAAGCTGAATTGTCGGAAATTGCAGCTTGAATAGGAGTTTAAGCAAGTTCAGTGTAAGCGATCGCACTTGTTTATCAAAATTTGTAATTGCCGTAAGAGGTACATATTACGGGGGGATCAAAAGAAATATATTGTCTATTAAGTTCTAACTCTAGCAATAATAGCTCTCTGACTTGAGATGGTTATGGCAATTATAACGAGCTTGATATTCTGAGTACAAGATAAATCGAAGTTGAACAAAGGAGAAAAACAATGAACTTTATTGCTTGGATTGTATTAGGTCTAATTGCTGGTGCTATTGCTAAAGCTATATATCCTGGTTACCAAGGTGGTAACATTCTCGCTACAATGTTTTTAGGAATTGTTGGTGCTATCTTAGGCGGAACATTAGTTAACTTTTTGCAAACGGGAGCCTTTACGATCACTAGCGCTACATTAAGTGTTCCTGGTTTGTTTGTCGCCGTTGTAGGTGCAATTATCGCTATTTTCTTATACTACCAATTTGCTCGCAGAGCTTACTAATTTTGTGTAAATGGCTTATGTGAACACGGATTGAGGAATTATAACCTCTGCATTTGCAGAGGATTTTTATTGTGATTCATTATTACTTTGCTGCGGCAAAAAGGTTGTGAAAGCAACTGCTAACATCATCAAGGCAACTAAGCAAACGCCTTGCCACTGCCATCTACTCCAAGCATAAGTGCCAAGAAACGATCCCAAAGCTCCGCCCATAAAGTAAAAGGTGACATAGATTGCATTGAGGCGACTGTGTAAATATTTGGGTAAGCTGTAGATTCTCGCTTGGTTGGAAATCATAGTTGTTTGCACACCTAAATCAAGTAAGATTATTCCCACAATCAACCCAAATAGTTGATACTTAAAAGATAATAACAACACAAACGATAATGTTGTCATGATTAGCCCTAATCCTACAGTTAGCTTGGGGCTTCTCTTGTCGGCTAGTCTCCCTACTAAAGGAGCAGCAATTGCTCCTACCACACCTACCAGCCCAAACAAACCTGTTACTTCACTACCATAATAAAAGGGTGGCTGCGCTAAGAGAAAAACAAGAGTACTCCAAAACACGTTAAAAGCTGCAAACGACATTGCCCCTGCCAGTGATGCTTCACGCAACACTCTTTGCTGCATAAGTTGAAACAACGAACCAATCAAGCGGGAATAAGAAACTTGCAATGATGGTTGACTCTTGGGTAGAAATTTAGATAAAGTAACTGCCAAGACAACCATCAGTCCACTAGCAAGCCAGTACATTGCCCGCCAGCCTAGACTAGCACCAACAAATCCGCTAATCGTCCTTGCTAAAAGAATTCCAATCAGTACACCACTCATCACCATACCCACAACTTTGCCTCGCTCTTGCGGTTGAGCTAGTTGTGCTGCCAAAGGTATAATTAACTGAGCAGTAATAGTAGTAATACCAATCGCGCAAGATGCAACAAGCAACCAAGTTAAACTTGGCGATATTGCTGCTGCTGCCAACGCTACTGTCGTTAGCCCTAACATGGTTACAATTAATGAGCGTCGCTCGTGCAAGTCACCCAAGGGAACAAGCAGAAAAATTCCCAGCGCGTAGCCTATCTGAGTAAACATGGGAATCAACCCAGTCGCGTGAGCAGAAGCGTGAAACTTTTGTTGGATAATCTCTAGTAGCGGTTGGTTGTAGTACAAATTGGCAACAGCAGCACCACTACATATTGCCATTATCCAGACAGTGTGACGTTGCAATGTGTCTAAACTGGTAGTAGTTTTTATATTATGACAATTAGTACTAATTTTCAATAGGAAAAACTAAATGAAAACTACTGGAATTCATCATGTGGCTATCATTTGCTCTAACTATGAACTATCTAAGAAATTTTATGTTGAAGTGTTAGGATTTTCGATAATTCAAGAGACTTTCCGCGAGCAGAGAAATTCTTACAAATTAGATTTACGAGTGGGAGATATTCATCAAATTGAATTATTTTCTTTTCCCAACCCTCCGCAAAGAGTTAATAGTCCAGAAGCTTGTGGTTTGCGGCATCTAGCTTTTGTTGTGGATGATATAGAGCAAACGGTTATGGATTTAAAATCGAAAGGTGTAGAGGTAGAAGATATTAGAATTGATGAAATTACAGGCAAGCGATTTACTTTTTTTAAAGATCCCGATGCTTTGCCTTTAGAGATTTATGAGCGTTAACTGCTGATTGCCGACTAATTGCAAATTCTACTATTAGCGATTAGCACCTAATTTTTCTGAGCTTTCCAAGTGCCGCCGTAAACATAAAAAGGATTATCTTGACTTACCTGCTGCCAACATTGAGGGCAAACAAAAACCCAATCACCCTCTTCCTCGTATTTAACTCGATAAAGAATCGGTGCAGGTTGAATGCACCGACTACAAAATTTAACTCTAATTGGGCGTGCCATTTTATGCAAATGCGGAAGCTTGGGGTTTAGCAAAAATCATTCTTCCGGCGGAGGTTTGCAAAGCACTAGTAACTACAACGCGGATTTCTCCACCTACATAACTACTACCTTCTTCAACGACAACCATAGTTCCATCGTCTAAATAGCCAATCCCTTGACTGGGTTCTTTGCCTTCTTTAAGAATTTTGATGTCAATGTTGTCGCCTGGTAAGTAGGTGGGACGAACTGCATTCACCAAATCGTTAACGTTCAAAACGCTCACTTTCTGAACGCTAGCAACTTTGGATAAGTTGTAGTCATTGGTGAGCAGTGTAGCATTAATTTCTTGAGCGAAACGGACTAATTTAGCATCTACTGTGGTAATATCGTCATAATCTAGGGAATTAATCACGATACGGTCAGGGTATGTTGCTTTGATCCGATTGAGAATTTCTAGTCCTCGTCTGCCCCGTACTCGTTTTTGGTCTTTGGTAGCGTCGGCAACTTGCTGCAATTCTTGCAAGACAAACTGGGGAACGATCATTTGTCCTTCTAAAAACCCTGTTTCTAGCAGTGTTTCTATTCGACCATCAATAATACAGCTAGTATCTAAAACTTTGGTACTGGCTGGTTTGAGTGTACCTTCCACTACCAGTGATTCCAAGGTGTTGGGGTTAATTAGCCGCAAAAACCCCCGCCCATGAGCGTCGGCTAAGTTCATCCCAGTATAGGACAGGATAATGCTACCTACTACTGCCACTAATGGTTTAATAAAGCCAAAGTCGGCGGGGATGGGGAGCAAGAATAAAGGAGCAAGCATCAAGTTGGCGATTAATAGCCCAATTACTAACCCGATCGCACGAGTTAAGATCACTTCTAGTGGTAATTCTCTGACTTGAGCCTCCAAGCGACGATATCCTGTTTGGAATCTCAATCCAGCAGCACCGCCGATGATAGCGGCAAAAACAGCGAAGATAAAACGCAAGGCATGTATATTTGTTACACCGTCTAGCGTTCCATCGGGTAGCAACTCGGTGCTGTAGAACCCTACCCCTGCGGCTGCTAGCATGAATGAGAGAATGATAATTGCATCTAGCATGATGTTCTTGTTTTTGGTGGAACTGTGTGGACCGATCAATAAAAGTATTTTTTATTGCTTCGGTAGGATATAAATAGAAATAATTGCGGTTGGATTGGTGAAAATAAATCCAACAAGATTATGGAATTATTATAACTAAATACTTTTAAGCTTTTTGTTTTTCATGTTTTTGTTGGAAAAATATAAAAAAATCTAAATTAGATAATATATTTCATCATTTTTTATTCTCTAAATCACCATCTTAATTTTTACGTACAATGATTGACAAAATAAATGCTCATATTCCCAACTCTGCTTATATACATATTCCTTTTTGTAGACGGCGATGCTTTTACTGTGACTTTCCTGTGTCTGTGATTGGGAATAACTTACGGGGTGAAACATCTGGCACTATTTCCCAGTATGTGGAAATGTTACTACAAGAGATTGCGCTTTCACCAGTAGTTGGTCAACCCTTGATGACAATTTTCTTTGGTGGAGGTACTCCTTCGCTGCTGTCTACACAACAGTTGGCGCAAATATTATCTGCTCTTGAGCAGCGTTTTGGTATTTCCACAGGGGTAGAAATTTCGATGGAAATTGATCCCGGCACGTTTGATTTAGTACATATCCAAGGCTACAGATTTTTGGGTGTAAATCGTGTAAGTTTGGGTGTACAAGCTTTTGAGGAAGACTTATTGCAAATGTGTGGGCGATCGCACTCAGTCTCTGATATCTTTGCATCTGTGGACTTGATCCGACAGGTGGGGATTCCCGACTTTAGCTTAGACTTAATTTCGGGATTACCGCATCAAACTTTAGATAGGTGGGAGGATTCTCTAGCAAAAGCCGTTGCCATCGCACCCACTCATATCTCTATATACGACCTTACCATTGAACCAGGTACAGCTTTTGGTCGCTATTATAAAGCAGGGGATCAACCATTACCTAGCGATCAAACCACAGTAAATATGTACCGAATGGCACAGCAAATTTTAACAAAAGCTGGTTATGAACATTATGAAATTTCCAACTATGCCCAACCAGGACATCAATGTCGCCATAATCGGGTTTATTGGGAAAATCGCCCTTACTATGGCTTTGGTATGGGCGCGGCTAGTTATATCGAGGGTAAGCGGTTTACTCGCCCTCGTAAGACTAAAGAGTATTATCAGTGGGTGGAAAATGGATGTGTAATTGATTGTCATGTAACGCCGCCAGATGAAGTTTTGTTAGAAACTCTAATGTTGGGGTTGCGTTTAAAAGAAGGTGTATCTTTGTCCATGTTGGCTGAAAAATTGGGCGACAATAAGGTAGAGGAAATCTGGCAGTGTTTACAACCCTACCACCAGAAAGATTGGGTAAAAATTGATAAAAAAAGGTTGTTATTAAGCGATCCCGAAGGGTTTTTGTTTTCTAATATAGTATTATCGGCTTTGTTTAGAGATTTGGGGTAATGTTAGTTATGATTTATGAAGAATCACTGTTTACTAGCAAATAGTTGTATTAATTTTTCTGATGAAATGTTAACAAATAACAGTAGGGTAAACTGACGAAAGTCTTTGTTAAGGTCAAGTCAATTAAAGAGTAAAGTAGTTAGAATTAGCGCAAGTAATGCTGTTAATAGATGTATGGTAGGGCGTAGATGCGTAGCGGTGAGTCAGCGTAGCGGTGAGCCCAGTGCGGCAGAAAAGTTTCCTTTGGTAGGCGTGCGAACCCGCAAAAGGAGAGTTTCCTCTCGTAGGCGACGGCGAATCCAGATGGCATATTGCCATAAACGTACAACAGATATAGATGTACTAGTACAAGAGGTTCGCTCTTCACGATACAATCAAATTCAAAATCAGTGTGGCACGATTCGACTACTAGGTATTTCCCAACCAGTAGAAATTACAGATATGTACACTGATGTCAATTTCTGGGAAGACACTAGCCTACAATGGCAGAATGTTTCTTCTGTTGTACAATCCAACTCGGAATCAAATAATATTGACCAATTAGTATCAAGCAAAGTGATTCGTAACCGAGTACCAGGATTAAATACTGTGTTACAGTATTCAAAGTTGAAGGTACTTGGCAAATCAGGAGCGGGAAAAACTACGTTTTTGCAATGGGTAGCCATTAAGTGCAATCAAGGCGAGTTTCAGTCACACAGAGTACCGATATTTATTCGATTGAAAAACTTCGCGCTGAAAACGAAAAGAAAAAACAGCGAAGACAGGTTATTAAACTACATTAAAGAAGAATTTTTGCATTGCGGGATTGCGGATAAATGGGTGATTGAAACTATACTTCTTCAAGGTAGAGGATTGATTTTGCTCGATGGCTTGGATGAAGTGGCAGAAGATGACAATGAAGTAGTCAACGATATCACCAGATTTGTCAATAAGTATTTGCAAAATCAGTATATTATTACTAGTCGCCTTACTACCCGTAAGTACAAGTTTAATTGTGAAAATTTTGTTGATGTTGAAATAGCAGATTTTCAACAGGAGCAGGTAGAAGCTTTTCCCAACAAATTTTTTTTGGTAGTTCATCACAATGACAGGGAACAAGGCAAAATATTAGCACAACGGTTTCAGCAGCAATTGCTAGAAATGCCTTCTAACGAAATGACTGAGACACCATTGTTGCTGAATTTAACTTGCTTATTTTTCTCATTAAAAGGCAAAATACCATCGAAAGGTTTTCAGCTTTATGAGCAAGGATTAGATGTTTTATTGAGTTTATGGGATGAAGAAAAAACCATTTCAGGGGATGAATTATATCGGAATTTATCTGGAGAACAAAAGATATATTTATTAAGTCAAATTGCCGCTAGCAATATTGATAATAACCTTTACTTATTTGCCAAAAGCGAAGTAGAGGAATGTATTGCTAATTATTTATGTAGTTTACCTTATAGCTCCGCGTCTACCCACAGTAAAGCAGTGCTGAAATCTCTAGAAGCACAACATGGTTTATTTGTCGAAAGTACTCCTGGATTTTATTCTTTTGCTCATGTAACTTTTCAAGAGTATTTCACGGCTCTATGGGTAATACACAGTTTTGCATCAGAAGAGTTGAAACAGTCAGTCATGCGCATGAACTTAAAAAGTTGGCGCGAAGTTTTTGTGCTGACTACTAAAATGATGCAGCCAGCAGATGAACTTTTATTGCTCATGAAGCGTAAAATAGATGCACTGTTGGGTTTAGATGAAAAGTTACAGCAGCTTCTTTTTTGGGTGACAAAACATAGTTACTCCACTCAATTGGTTTATAAACCTATTGATTGTTCAAGTTTTAGAGCAATAATTCTCCGTGCTTTTTACCTGGAACTTATCTTAGATTTGGAACTTCCTCTGGGCTTGACTCGCGAACATAATTTTATCAGTCAAGTTTTTGCCCCTAGTACTACAGTTGCCCTTGATTTTGCTTGTACTCGCGATCTTAATCGTGCTTTTGCCCGTGTGATTATCTGTGCTCATTCAGATTTGAGTACTGTTTTCTTTGAGATGGATATCTTACTTCATCTAGTGCGCGATCGCAATGCCGAACTCAAACAATCATTACAAAAACTCAAACAGCAACTACCCGATCCAGATTTTAATTGTTTGATGTTTCACCAATGGTGGAGAGTACATGGTAAAAATTGGACTCAAGAATTCAGAGCAGTCATGATTCAGTATTGGCACGTTGGTGACGATTGGCAATTAAGCGAACAACAGAAAGAATCGCTGCATCAGTATTACAATGCGAACAAATTACTAGTAGATTGCTTGCACAGTGGTTGTGAAGTTTCTGCTGAAGTGCGACAGCAAATTGAAGACACCCTATTATTACCTATTAGTGAACTTGAGCAGTCGGTAGCAGTCGGTAGGGTGTGTTAGCGACAGCTAACGCACCGCTTCATAGAGCTACCTTTGTAACTCTTATAGCTGTTGATGAAGTTTTTCGGGATCAACGGGGGTTTTGAGTAATACCCATTTCAAGTAAATTCCCAAAATCTGGCGTTTTAGGAATTTGCTGGCACGCTTTGTGTTGGCATCACTTAATAGCTTCTGAATTAGAATGCCAAGGGTTACTTCAGCAGATTTTTGAATTACCCACAAGATAATAGTGTCCATGAATGTTGTGCTGTATCTGTACCCTTCTAGGTTCGTAAACAGGTGTCAGAGAACAAGCCAGCGCAAGGACTGTGGTATGTCAGACTTAGGTAAGTCTTTGTCAGAGATATGTCAGACTTTGAAGTGGAGTAGTTAGAATTGGCACAAGTGATGTTGATAATCTATGGCAGGGCGATCGCTTCAAGTATCAGAAGACGGAATAGAGTTAGCACAAAAAGCGCTGACTCATAGATGCTTGACTCAAAACGAGTTAGCCAAAGAGTTAAAGTTCTCGCGTGAAACGGTTAGCAAATTCTTCCGGGGTAAGCGAGTTGATCGAAAGTATTTTGTGGAGATTTGTGAGAAATTAAACCTGGAGTGGGATGAGATTGCTGCCAAACCCACCACTCAAGCAGTACAGGAGAAGAAACTACAGGAAAGCGCTTCGGATCTTGATGCACTAGTGCAGGAGGTGCGGGAAAAGCGCCGCGAAAAAATCCAGCACCAGTGCGATACCATGCGAATGCTAGACATTTCTCAACCAGTAGCACTTGCGGATATCTACACCGATGTCAATATTTTGGAACAGCTCACCAACCAGCAGTGGCGAGATATTTCTGACTTGGCGCGAGGTTTCAACCCAGAATCAAATGACTTTGACAGACTAGGATTAGGTAGAGTGCGTCAAAAACGCATACCAGGGTTAGATGCTGTATCGCATTACTCTAAGCTGATGGTACTGGGAAAACCAGGGTCAGGTAAAACCACGTTTTTACAATGGGTAGCGATTAAGTGCAACATGGGCGAGTTTCAACCCAATAGAGTACCCATATTTATCCGTCTAAAAAACTTTGCTGAAGATATTAGAAGAGATGACAGTGATTTTAGGTTACTCAATTATATCAGCGAGGAGTTTTGCGATTGTGGAATTGCCAATAAATTAGTTATTGAAACTATACTCAATCTGGGCGAAGCCTTGATTTTACTGGATGGCTTGGATGAAGTTTTAGAAAAAGATGAAAAGGAAGTTGTCAAACAAATTCGCAAATTTGTTGATAAGTACTTCAAAAATCAGTTTATTATAACCTGTCGCATTGCTACCAATGAATATAGATTTCAGGATATAGGATTCAACGAGGTTGAGGTTACAGATTTTAATTCTGGGCAAGTCGAAGCTTTTGCTAAGAAGTGGTTTGTAGCAGTTGCTAGAAATAGCCGGAAAGAGGGAGAAGCTACAGCGAGGCGGTTTATTGAGAATCTGCTTGAAAATCAGCCAATCCAAACATTGGTAGTTACACCGATATTACTCAATCTGATCTGTTTAGTTTTTCAAGCAAAAGAGGAATTTCCGTCTAAACGCTCCAAGCTGTATGAGCAAGGATTGGATATTCTGCTTAAGAAATGGGATGAACATAAGGGAATTAAACGAGATGAAGTTTATCGAAATTTGTCTTTAGAACAGAAGATAGAGCTTTTAACTCAAGTAGCAGCAATTACGTTTGAAAAAAGTCGTTACTTCTTTGAGCAAAGCGAAGTTGAGCAATATATTGCTGATTATCTTCGCACTTTCCCCAATACCCAAACTAACCGATTAACATTGAAACAAGATAGTAAGGCGGTGCTAAAATCCATTGAAGCGCAACATGGGTTACTTGTGGAGAGAGCAATGGGAATTTACTCTTTCTCCCATTTGACTTTTCAGGAATACTTAACGGCCAAAAAATTTGTTGATAGTTATGATTGGCAAAATTTGGTTAACTATATCACGGAGAAACGCTGGCAGGAAGTTTTTTTGCTAGCAGTTAGCATAACACAGCATCCCGATAAGTTACTGCAACAGATGAAGCAACAAGTTGATAAGCTTGTTGCCGATCAGGAATTGCAGCAGTTTCTCAAATGGGTTAATCAAAAAGCACTTCCTACCCAAAATTCCTGTAAACACGCTTCCTACAAACCAGCAGCTGTCCGAGCATATCATTTAGCTCGTGCTATTAACTTTGAGATTCCTCCTGACTACCTCCGCAATATTCTTAGCCCTCCTTTCGATTTCGACATAACTCATGACCCTTATGCTATTCTCCACAATTTATGTCAATTTGCCCTTACTTATAACCTTGCTGATGCTTTTGATCTAGCTCGGATCTCTACTTTTAATCTTGAACGTGCGTATTACCTTACTCGTATTATTGAGCCAGAGATTTGCTATAATTTAAGTCATTTAATGAAACAACTTGAAGTGCCTGACTTGGATAAAAATATCGAAAGTGTTGGTCAGTGGTGGGATGCTAATGGTTATGCCTGGATGGAAAAATTAAAAGCTGTAATAATTAAATATCGCAAAATTGGTCATGATTGGCAGTTCAGTAAAAAGCAGCAAGAATTACTTCAGCAGTATTACAATGCCAATACATTGCTGGTAGATTGCCTAAATAACACTGAAGTGTCTTCCCAAGTACAGGATGAAATTGAAGAGACTTTGTTATTACCTATTGACGAAATCGAGAAGTGTCAGCAGAGGTATTGAACGTGGATGTAGCGAATAATTTATCTGTTAGATTGAATATAATCTATTTATTACTTTGGCTAATAATTAATAATCAACAAATAATGTTAATGTTAAAGTATGTTTGAAAACTACAAGAGTAGTTATTAATTGTAGTAAGCAGGTTACAAAGCAATATTAACTATGACAGTCAAAGAATTAGAAAACCAACTGCTAGCACTAAATTTAACTGAGAAAGCCGAAGCTATACAAATATTAACTAAAACTTTAAGCAACGGTTCTCTAGGGATTAAAAAAACTTCTGGCGTCGTGGGTGGTGATGCTTGTATCGGAAATACTCGCATTCCAGTTTGGTCTTTGGTGAGCGATCGCCGTTTAGGTATGAGTGATGCCCGTATTTTAGAAGCATTTCCCGATCTTAGTGCCGCTGACTTGGTGAACGCCTGGGCTTAAGAGTAATGCTCATTCAGATGAAATTGAACAAGCAATCAGAGAAAATGATGAAGTAATGCAAGAAGATGAGGAAATTTGAAAATTGGCGCATCTTTATAGCGATGAAAATTTTATGATGATGTGTGGATAAAATTTAACAAAGGAGGATAATCTAAAATGTCTAAAGATTTGATCGATCTCATGCAACTAGCAGATGCACTCACACCAGATGAGCAATTGAGTCTGATTGCTTATTTAACACAAAGACTACAACGTTGCGAGATTAAACGTAAACCCCGCCGTAATATCATGGAATTTGCTGGAATAGCACCTAATCTTATGGGAGGTATGGATGCTCAGGAATATGTCAGACGCATAAGGAGTGGAGAACCTCTAGAACCAGAAATTGAAGAAATGGAATTAAGGAAACAAGAGTGAATATCATCGATAGTCTAGAAGGTGTGACTCGACTATTTTTGGATACTGCGCCAGTTGTTTACTTTGTAGAGCAACACCCACATTACTTTGCAGTTGTCACACAAGTGTTTGAGCGGCTTGGAGATAGTTCGCTAATAGCCGTCGCCTCACCAGTAACCTTAGCAGAGTGTTTAGTTCGTCCTTATAGTTTGGGACAAACAGAGTTACAGCAATACTTTATTGAGTTGATTACTAACAATGACACTATTGAGTATGTGCCAATTACTAACCAGAGCATAGCACTCAAGGCTGCTCAAATACGCGCAAAATACAATATGAAATTACCAGATGCTTTTCAAATTGCTGTTGCCCAAGCAGCAAGATGTGAGGCATTTTTAACCAATGACACCATTCTCAAGCGCGTTACAGAGTTGCGTGTGTTGGTGCTGGATGACTTTAATACTTAATAAGGTGCGTTACACTGCGTTAACGCACCCTACGGGTAAAGGATTCATGACTTTTTAGGGAACTACTAGCACTGGGCAGGGAGAAAGGTTGATAACGCGAGAGGTAACGCTATCACTTGCCCCTTCTTCAGTTAAGCCTAGTCCCCGACAACCCATAACGATTAAATCGGCATCGATTTCATCTGCTACATCACAGATGGTAAAGGCGGGTTTGCCTTCCCTTTCTATGCTTTCGGCTTGTATTCCTTGTTGAGCAAATAGAGATTTAGCATTTTCCAGAAGTTGGGCAACGGCTTCTGGTGATGTCATCGTTTCTGTACTCGGTGCATCGGGAGCGGGTTCCTCGACAACACTCAGTAGTATTAATCGGCTACCATACTTTTGCACCACATTAGCTACCACATCGGCAGCTTCCCGTGCTTCGCGACTTTGATCGATTGGAAATAGAACTGTTTTAAACATAATCATTCACTTGCGCACCCACGACTCGGTAAAATCTGGATGTATCTACTAATCAAAAAATAACAAAAAGGCAATCAGGAGGTTCGTGCCGTGCCAAAGAAAACTTTAGCAAATTTATCTGCAGCAGACTTGTCTGGTAAACGCGCCCTGGTACGAGTTGATTTTAACGTACCAGTAGATGATAAGAGCGGCAACATTACAGATGATACTCGCATCCGCGCTGCTTTACCAACTATCCAAGATCTAATTCAGAAGGGAGCTAAGGTAATTTTAGTTAGCCATTTTGGGCGTCCTAAGGGTGTAGATGAAAAACTGCGCTTAACTCCAGTTGCCAAGCGCCTCTCTGAGTTATTGGGGCAAGAAGTCGTTAAAACCAATGACTCTATCGGTGATGATGTTGCCGCTAAAGTAGGGGCTTTACAAAATGGGCAAGTGCTGTTACTGGAAAATGTCCGTTTTTACAAGGAGGAAGAGCAAAACGATCCAGAATTTGCGAAAAAACTAGCAGCAAATGCCGATTTGTATGTAAATGACGCTTTTGGCACAGCACACCGCGCTCACGCATCTACTGAAGGTGTGACTCATTACCTAAGTCCCTCGGTTGGTGGATATTTGATTGAAAAAGAATTGCAGTATCTGCAAAGTGCGATCGAAAATCCCCAACGTCCTTTGGCAGCAATTATCGGTGGTTCCAAAGTTTCTAGTAAGATTGGTGTAATTGAAACCTTACTGGAAAAGTGCGACAAGCTACTGTTGGGCGGTGGGATGATTTTCACTTTCTACAAAGCCCGTGGTTTAAAAGTTGGTAAGTCGCTGGTGGAAGAAGACAAGCTGGAATTGGCGAAGTCTTTGGAAGCTAAGGCAAAGGAACGTGGTGTTACTTTACTACTACCTACAGATGTAGTTGTGGCAGATAAATTTGCTGCTGATGCTAACTCTCAAACTGTTAGTATTGAGAACATTCCCGATGATTGGATGGGTTTGGATATTGGTCCTGATTCAGTTAAAGTATTCCAAGAAGCTCTTGCTGATTGCAAGACGGTGATTTGGAATGGTCCAATGGGTGTGTTTGAATTTGATAAGTTTGCTGTAGGTACTGAAGCGATCGCTCACACTTTAGCAGAAATCGGCAAAACAGGTGCTACTACCATCATTGGTGGTGGTGACTCAGTAGCGGCTGTGGAGAAAGTCGGCTTAGCCGAGCAAATGAGCCACATTTCTACTGGTGGTGGTGCTAGCTTAGAGTTACTTGAAGGCAAAGTACTACCCGGTATCGCTGCCTTAAATGACGCTTAGTACTAATTGATACTTTAGAGACGTTCCGCCGGAACGTCTCTACGATGATACTAGGGCGTTACTGTAGGTGTAGGTGTAAGTGTAGGTGTAAGTGTAGGTGTAGTTGTAGCAGTGGGTGTAGGCGTAGGTGTAAGTGTAAATGTAGGTGTGGGTGTAACAGTTTCGCTGGGAGTTGGTGTAGGCGTTGGTAGTGGTGCAGGATTTTCTGCTGTTATACTTAGCTGGTAGTCTTGTGGCGCTGATGCTGTAGAGACGACAACAAATTCATAAAATCCGTCTTCTGGTAAAGTAACTGACAAACTACGTTGCCGAGAATCTTGCAAAAATTTAGTTTTTCCAGAGGGAGAATAAACTGACAGCAAAACTCTGGGACTAGCTTGTAATTTCACATCCAAGATTTGATTTTGGGTAAGCTCCGCGATGAAAACTTTCCCTTCTGTTCTTTTGAGCGTACCACTAACTGTTTTGCTTGTTGCACCTTCTGCAAAGATAATTTTCTGGAAAGCGCTACCAGCAAGGATGGCATTAAGTTTATCAGCAGCAAACCCGTGCCACACTTGTCCAATTGGTTGCTCAAGAAAATCTTTACCTCTTTGTTCGGGAAATTGCAGATAAAACGCAGCATCAGCTAAATCATATAAAGAACGACTACCAACATTGAGTTGGTTGACTTCCACCTTCCAGCGATCGCGTTCTGCTCCTGTATAAGTACCTAATTGTCTGCGTGCATTTGAACTCAGTAGCGTTGTCTTTTCGAGAAATTCGGCAGCAATTTTATCCCATTGTGCGCGGAAACTCTCATCTTCAGGACTATCACTCAAAGTGCGTCCTCGTAAACTAGGATTTTTGTCCCAGAAAATTTGATTCACCACTTTAATATAGTAACTTTCATCAATCCCCAACTGTTGACGGCGATCGCTTAATCTAAGTTTACGCTGTCTTTCTTGGGCTGAATATTTCGCCAAAGGATCGCTCGGCAAATTATTATCTGGCTTTTGTGTATTTTCAGGTGTAGGATTATTCACACCAAGCCGCTCCGAGCGCGATTGTATCCAACTATTTGCTCCCCACAAACCCAAACCACCAGCAACAGTCAATATCATAGTCACCAACAAAATTTGTCCCGTAGAGACGCCCCGGTGGGGCGTCTGCATCGGGGGCGTCTGCACAGATATGGGGGTATTGGAAGGAGGAGACGGAGACACAGCCACAGTTCCCTGCGTATACCCTACCGTAGGTGTACTAGGATACTGAGTAGGGGCAATCGGAGAAACTGGATTGAGAGCTTGCAAAACTTGACTAGCACTTTGGTAGCGTTCTCTTGGTACTGGTGATAGCATTTTATCCAACACCGATGCCAAAGTAGGACTCAAATTAATTTCCCTTCGCCATTGCCAAATAAGACTTTGCGTATCAATTAATTCTTGCGGTTGTTTACCTGTAAGCAAAACTAAAGCTGTTGCTGCCAAAGCATACAAATCGCTGTGCGGCTCTACTAACCCAGTCTGCATTTGTTCTGGAGGAGCGTACCCCACCTTACCCAGTAGAGTTGGTGATGGCGTCATCGCTGCACCAGGTTGATAATACTGAGAAGCAACAGTTGCCACTACTTGTTTAACACCACCAAAATCAATTAGTACTGGTACACCCCCCCGTTCCCCCCCTTGTGAAGGGGGGGCTTGGGGGGGTTTGCCTTGTGAAGAGGGGGTTGAGGGGGGGTTGCGTAGAATTAAGTTATCGGGGGAAATGTCACGGTGAATCACTCCCAAAGAGTGAATATACTCCAACACAGGTAAAATTTGCTGCAATATTTGAGTGACTTCCGCCTCAGTGAACCGCAAACCCTGCTGTTTGCGAACATTTAACAATGAGCTGTAATTTTCTCCTTCTACGTAGTCTTGCACTAGAAACAGATACTCTTTGCCATTTAAGTTGCTCCGAAACAGTTCTCGAAATCTAGGAATTTGCGGATGTTGTAGTTGATAAAGAACACTTGCTTCTCTTTGAAACAGTTCTTCAGCTTTTTGTAAAACGTAAGGAGTTTGAACTTGCGGAGAAAACTCTTTTAAAACACAAAGTTCACGAAAGCGATTAAGATCTTCAGCTAAATAAGTGCGTCCAAAACCGCCTTGTCCTAATTGACGCACCAGCACATAACGTTCCACCAAAATTTGTCCTGGTTGGATACCTTTACTCACTGGAAGATCCAACTTTTCACCGCAATGACGACAATACTGACTCTCACGGGGATTTTGGTGTCCTTTTGAACAATAAATAGAATTCATATGCTCTACCTAGCGGATTCTATTTTACTCACTCTATCGGCGGCGATCGCATACCAAATTTGACCAAACGTCTGTTGTTTCAGTTTTCCACGTCTTTCACCAGGAAATAGTCGGTCAAATTTTTCATTTGTTTCTTTGTTTAATTTAATAACTGTATAGTTACCTAACTCTCCTGCTTGCGCTTGCTGTCTCCAAGTTTCGTAATCTCTAGGACCATAACTCCCCATTTTACGGCGTGTTGCTGTACTTAATTTTGCTTGTTCTATTTTATTCAATAAATCATCGGCAGTATTGAACCATTCCTTCCTGAAAGCTTCATCTTCTCGGCTTCCTGTCAGACTACGACCTTGTAATTCTGGATTTTTAGTATAAAAAATGTCGTTAACTATCACATTAAAGAAAGTGTCAGAAATTTCTAATTGTTGCCGACGACTAATAAGTTGACTGATGCGACTTGTTTCTTGATTATTTAAAGGTTGGCGAGCAGAATCTGGTTTCTCCTGGCTTTTGGGTAAAGAAATACTAGGAAATTTAATCGAAGATACAGTACCAACCAGAGCATTAACTACAGCCCAAGTACCAGCAAAAGTGAGAATAACAGCCGTTGTACCAGCCAGACTCCAAGCAAAAGGACGAAGCCAAATCGGTAAAGGAATAGCTTGAGATATTGCCACTGTACGGTTTTGCATTTGACTGGCAACAGCATTGACTCGTTTTCCAGGAGCAACTATCATAGTCCTAATCTTACTGACGTTCTTGTTGACAGGTTGAGCAGGAGTAGACGATCGCAAATCGTTGAGAACTTGGTCGGCTCTTTGATAGCGATCGCTTGGTTTATACGCCAGCATTTTTTGCAGAATCGCTTCCAGTTTTGCGCTAACTTTAATGGACTTTCCCCAGCCCCAACTTCCCTGATAGCTATCATACAAATGTTGTGGTTCCTTTCCCGTCAACAACACCAACGCAGTCACAGCCAAAGAGTACAAATCGCTACAAGGAAATGCTTTTCCCTGTCGTAGTTGCTCTTCTGGTGCATAGCCTTTTTTACCTAACAAAGTCCGATTTCCCGCCAAACGGGTAAACCAAAAACCCTGAGATGCTGGTAATTGCTTCACACCGCCAAAATCAATTAGTACTGGCATACCCCCCCAAGCCCCCCCTTGAGAAGGGGGGGTTGAGGGGGGGTGGGGGTAGCGTAACATCAAATTATCAGGAGAAATATCGCGGTGAATCACATCCAGTGAGTGGATGTAAGAAAGCACCGGCAGAATTTGCTCAAGTAACTTGATTACTTCCTCCTCGCTAAAGCTTTTTCCCTGTTGAGTCAATCGCTTCAGCAACAAATCCCAGTAATTCTCACCTTCCACATACTCTTGCACTAAAAAGAAAAAATCTTTATTCCCCACCTTTTGTTGCAACCACGAATGAAAACGTGGTATTTGCTCATGTTGAAGTTTTCTGAGCACACTAGCTTCTCGTTCAAACAGTTCTTTAGCTTTTTTTAAATCCTCCGGCTTGTCTACTTGGGGCGCAAATTCCTTCAGCACGCACTTTTGATCGGATTGTTTCGTGTCAACAGCTAAATAAGTGCGTCCAAAACCACCTTGTCCCAGTAGACGTATAATTCGATAGCGATTCTCCACCATCTGCCCTATAGGAAGAGGTAAGGGTTCTCCGCACTGAATACAAAAGCGGTTACTTTCTTTATTTGCGTGTTGTTTACTGCAATAGACGTGCATAGCGCCCAAGGATAAAGTATGGTTTTTATGATTGACTACAATGTGAGAAGTAGGGGTTACGCAAATCCGCTACCCCCTGTTCAGATTTGACAGATTAGATGTAGAGACGTTCCGGCGGAACGTCTCCACACGTGTACAATCAGCGATCGCCATTATAAAAGTAAGAAAAGTAGGTGATTAAATTAATTTTTAACCAAAGATTAATTTCCAAACATATTATCACTTAAACAAACAGTGGTAGAGGAGGTTTTCTGCTCAAGAATATACTACTTTTGTCCGTTGCTCATATCAATTCAAAATGTTATAGTTGAGCATTAACAAATTTGGTTTGAATTGTAAAATCTTGTTAAGCTAAAAAAATCAATGGTTTTACAGCAAAATGAGGATATGTTAGTTTAACACCAACCGCCTAAAATCAAGGGAGATGAGCTGTACGGAAAATGTCAAGAAGATCAAGGTGATTACTAGGTGCTGCAACTACCGTCGGAGAAATCCTTCATGAGTAAGAAAATTACCGCAAAAAACAGGGCTGAAATTGAAACAGCCCTAGAGGAATTGGCAAAAAATTTTGCTCCCAACCCCGCAAACATCGATTCTATTTTCTGCAAGTTAATAAATTACCTGAATCATCAGCCTCTCATCTTTGGCGCTGCATTTGCTTTTTCACCAAAGATTTTCAAGATGTCACCTTTCGTATATCGAGGTGACAATGGGATGGAATACAAAGATATTGCCCAGAGTATTGATTACACAACTGCAATTTGGTACGAAGTTCCTGTAAACCAGAAAAAAGCACTTTGGAGCGTACCATATTTTGATTTTGGTAGATCTGGTGAGAGCCTGCTACTAACAACGTATTCAATTCCACTATTTCAGGATGGGGATCAAAGTTTAATCGGTGTCTTAACTAGCGATTTGATGTTAGCAAAAATCATCGAACCTATTTCTGTTTGTGAACCAGTTCTACATTAGGATGGAAATCGGAATCATTCCTGGCAAAAAGAGTCATGAAATCCGAATCACAACAGCAACGTGCGCTCGCCGCATTTCAAAAGTTTTTAACTACCCCGCTAGAAACACTTTTAAAAAGCCATCTCCACACTCAACCAGAATCAGCAGCTTTAGCTTTATTTCACGATGTAGCTGCTACTGTACCAGCGTATAAAACTTTTCTAGTACAACAAGGTATAAAGCCTAACTCCATCCAAACCTTAGCGGACTTCCAAAAACTACCTCCACTGACAAAAGAAAATTACCTACAGCGTCATTCTTTAGGTGAATTATGTAGAGGAGGAAAGCTAGAAACCTGTGATATGATTGCTGTTTCCTCTGGTTCCACAGGAAAACCCACATTTTGGCCTCGTTTTTTTGCTGATGAGATGCAAATTGCTACACGGTTTGAGCAGATATTTCACGACAGTTTTTCTGCCCATAACAAAAGGACTTTAGCTGTAATTTGCTTTTCCTTAGGAACTTGGGTAGGTGGGATGTTCACAACTAACTGCTGTCGCTATCTTAACAGTAAAGGTTATCCCATCACCGTAATTACCCCTGGTACTAATAAAGAAGAAATCTTTCGGGTAGTACAAGAACTTGGTACAGCGTTCGATCAAGTTGTACTGTTAGGGTATCCACCATTTCTTAAAGATATAATTGACACTGGTATTGCCCGTGGGATTGAATGGCAACAGTATCAAATCAAATTAGTAATGGCAGGAGAAGTTTTTAGCGAAGAATGGCGCACTTTAGTTGGAGAAAGATTAGGTACGCATAACCCTTGTTACGCAGCATCACTTTATGGTACTGCCGATGCAGGAGTCTTAGGTAATGAAACACCCTTAAGTATTTGTATTCGCCGTTTTTTAGCTCAAAATCCCCAAGCCGCACGTAGTTTATTTGGTGAATCCCGTTTACCTACACTAGTACAGTATGACCCCAACAGTCGCTTTTTTGAAGTTCAAGATGGCACTTTGCTATTTTCTGGAGATAATGGCATCCCTTTAGTGCGTTATAACATCTTGGATACTGGCGGGATCATTAGCTACGAAGCCATGAACCAGTTTTTAGACGAATGGGGGTTTGATCCGCTTTCAGCGCTCACCGGGGAGTGGGGGAGCAGGGAAGTGGGAGAACACAGGAATGGGAGTATTCGTGAGTTGCCTTTTGTCTATGTTTTTGGACGCTCTAATTTTACAGTTTCTTACTTTGGCGCGAATATTTATCCAGAGAATGTGACAGTGGGACTAGAACAACCTGTAATTAAAGAATGGGTGACGGGCAAATTTGTTTTACAAGTGCAGGAAGATATCGATAAGAATCGTTTTTTGTCTGTAGTTGTAGAGTTAGCACCAGGAGTAGAAAAGAGTGAAGAAAAAAGGCAAGCTATCACAGCTTCTATACTTGAACAACTCAAACGTCTCAATAGTGAATTTGCTAACTATGTTCCCAAAGAATATCAACTCCCCGTTGTTGCACTAGCTGCTACTGGCGATCCGGAGTACTTCCCCATAGGAGTAAAGCATCGTTATACCCGGAAGTAGAGTAAGGCTAATGGTTAATGGCTAATGGCTAATAGCAATTAACAATTAACAATTAGCCATTAACTATCTACAAATCAGGAGGCAAAATCACTTTATCGATGACATGGATTACACCATTAGTGGCTTTGACATCAGCCTTAACTACTTTAGCGTCATTCACCATTACGCCTTTTTTACCATCAACCTTAACGCTAATAGGACCACCTTCAACGCTTTTTACTTCGCCAGACTTCAACTCACTCGATAGCACCTGACGAGGTACTACGTGGTAAGTCAAAATCTTCAGTAATACTTCTCTATTCTCTGGCTTCAATAAATCTTGCACAGCGTCTTGTGGTAGTTCGGCGAAGGCGGCATCAGTCGGTGCGAATACAGTGAAAGGACCTTTGCCTTGCAAAGTTTCTATCAACCCAGCTGCTTTCAAAGCTTCTGTGAGCTTTGTAAATTGACCATTTGCTTGTGCGATCGCAATAATATCACCTTGACCAGTGGTTGCTCCTGGTGGAGTAGTTGGAGGTGTTGGAGTTGGTTCTTCTGTTCCTGGTGGGGTAGTAGATGGTGGAGGAGTAGTACCAGGTGCAGTACGACTACGACCATTATAAGGAGGCTCGTTGAAAATACTTGGGCTAGGATTGAGTACACCTCCCCGGTTTTGAGCTACCTTCTGTTGAGATTTTTTGGGACTAGCCTTAGTTGCCTGACTCAAGTTGTATTGGTTTACTAAAACGTTCTGACTAGGGTTGTTAGTAGCAACGTTTGCCTGAATTGGCATACTAATCAGCAGACTCGCGCCCGCTACTCCCACTATGCCAGCAAACTTATTCAGCAGGTTGTTGTATTCACCCTTCATAAATTTTATTTGGCTTTATTTTCCACACATTACATAAAGACTTATAACATTTTGGTATGCACAAATTCTAACTAAATAGGATAAGTATAATTTTCTATCTTCAATATATTTTAGTCAGTATGCTTAAATTTTCTGGAAATTTTGATTTTTTTGATTATAATACACTCCTCTTGCTGAAGAAGCTCGACAAATTTTACGAAGTCGGGCTTGTGTTTGAGAGATAAAATCGTAGATGTATCATCGCAAATTGAACCAGTGGTAGGAACTGCACAATGTTGGAATTGTACCAATTTGAACTATCTCAATACTCAGAAAAAGTGCGCTTGATTCTCGATTATAAAGGACTAGAATACCGCAAAATCGAGGTTACGCCCGGAATTGGACAAGTGGAACTGTTCCGACTCACAGGTCAGCGTCAAGTACCAGTGCTGAAAGATGGTAATCGCTACATAGCTGATTCTACTGAAATAGCACAGTACTTAGAAATACATTATCCCCAAAGACCATTGATTCCAAAAGATAGCAAGCAACGGGGATTATGCTTATTAATAGAAGAATGGGCAGATGAGTCAATCGGCATCAAAGGGCGCAAAGCACTGTTTTCGGCAATTAGTCAAAATCAGTATTTTCGCAAATCACTGTTACCAACAGCAACGCCAGATGTACTGAAAACTTTGGTAGAGGGAGTACCTAATGACTTTTTGAAGCTGTTAGGTTTTGGTGTTGGTTATACTCCAGATGTAGTACGTAGTGCGATCGCCGATCTTAAACAAGATTTAGAAGCACTAACACTGCTGTTGGCAGATAGTCCTTATTTAGTAGGAGATGAACCGACTCTGGCTGATTTAGCAGTAGCTGGATTATCCATCCTACTCAAATTTCCTACAGCTTCCTATCTTGATATCCCACCCACCCTACAAGGTAAAGGAGTACCAGGATTAGCTGATAATCCAGTTTACGAACCATTCTTCGCTTGGCGCGATCGCCTTTATGCCCAATTTCGCAAACCATTAATTCCCACAAGCAACTTTGGCACTTCCCCCACCTCAATCAATATTGAATAACTAATTTCACCACGCCAAATTTCGTAGAGACGCGAAATTTCGCGTCTCTACGAATTTTTCCGTACAAAATACGTAATTTACACAGAAAATTCATCATAAAATAAAAATATGATTATGTAATTAATAACATGAATTCTGACGTTCCATTAGGATCGGTAATTCAAGGCTCTCTCACAGGAGGATTAGAAGTACGATTACACCCTGATATTTCAGTTGAAGATATGCGGGTGGGAAAGTTTCTCGTCGTACAAGGGGTGCGATCGCGTTTTTTCTGTATGTTAACAGATGTCGCGTTAGGAACTGCTAACCAAAGAATCATCGCCAATCCTCCAAGTTGGGAAGACACCTTTTTGCGAGAAGTTTTAGCAGGGAGTGGTACATACGGTATGATAAATCTCGCGCCTATGTTGATGTTTACTCCCGAATCAGATGAATCGTTCTCATCCACAAATGGCAAATCAGTAAATCCTTTCGTGCCATCGTCGTCTACAGGTTTGGCATCATTTCAACCCCAAACCAGCACAACGATGGAACTATTACCAGTGAAAACAATTCCCAGCCACTTTAGCCAAGTTTACGACGCTTCCGTGGAAGACTTTCGCCGTGTATTTGGTTGGGAAGACGACATCCAAAGGAAAAATTTTTCCATCGGTAAACCATTAGATATGGATGTACCAGTATGCATCGATTTAAACCGTTTTGTCGAGCGCAGTAACGGTGTTTTTGGTAAATCTGGTACTGGTAAATCTTTTCTCACCCGGTTACTTTTAGCAGGAACAATCCGCAAAAATGCAGCGGTGAATTTGATTTTTGATATGCACTCTGAGTATGGCTGGGAAGCTGTCTCTGAAGGTAAACAATTTAGTACTGTTAAAGGCTTAAAGCAGCTATTTCCGAGTCAAGTCGAAGTCTACACCCTCGATCCAGAATCTACCAAACGTCGAGGAGTACCTCATGCTCAAGAACTTTACCTTAGTTATGACCAAATTGAAGTTGAAGATATCAAGTTATGCAGTCGAGATCTAGGACTTTCTGACGCTAGTATAGATAACGCCAATATTCTTTGCGCTGAGTATGGTAAATCTTGGATTCTCCAATTAATCAATATGACTAATGAGGAAATCAAGACGTTTTGTGAAGAGAAACGGGGACACCAAGGTTCAATTACCGCTTTACAGCGTAAACTTCTGCGTTTGGATAATTTAAAGTATATGCGAGCGGCTTGTCCGCATAACTACGTTAATCAAATTTTGCGCTCGATTGAAGCTGGTAAGAATGTTGTTGTCGAATTCGGCTCTCAGTCAGATATGCTTTCTTATATGTTGGTAACAAATATGATTACCCGCCGAATTCACCAACATTATGTGAGCAAGGCAGAAAAGTTTTTGCAGTCGAAAAATGTTTGTGACAAACCAACACAGTTAATGATTACGATTGAGGAAGCACACCGCTTCCTCGATCCTGCTGTAGTCCAAAGTACCATATTTGGAACGATCGCCCGGGAAATGCGTAAGTACTTTGTTACGCTCCTAGTAGTCGATCAACGCCCATCAGGTATAGATAATGAAGTTATGTCTCAAATCGGTACCCGTGTCACAGCTTTATTGAATGATGAAAAAGATATTGACGCGATTTTCACAGGGGTATCTGGTGCTAGCGGTTTACGTTCTGTATTGGCAAAGTTAGACTCGAAGCAACAAGCTTTGATTCTTGGTCACGCTGTACCTATGCCAGTGGTAGTACGTACTCGTCCTTATGATACAACTTTTTACGCAGAAATTGGCGAAACTGTTTGGGAAGAAAAGCCAGACGCAGAAGTTTTTGCCGCTGCTGAACTTGCCAAAGCCGATTTGGGATTTTAGAGTAGAGACGCTCCGGCGGAGCGTCTCTACCGGACCATGGAACGTCTCTACAATTCCTATCTCCTTAATTTCTAAACTGTGATATAATGATTTTAATGATTCATACTTCCTACAGAGTCGAAGAGCAATCAGGTTGCGCTAGGAAGCTTTCGTAAGAATGGTGATGGTTGGAAGTGAAACTTATTAACTACTCATCGGCGAAGACAAATTCCCAATTTCCATGATTCGTGACATCCGTCCCTGATAAGAATCTAATTAGTACGGTAATCCGGCTAATGGCAGACGACTTATCTAGGGTGTTTGCCGTCACTATAGATATATGAGAGTTGAAAAATATTTCCCAATTCTTGTAATAAATATATTAATGTATCATATAATGAAAAGATTTAACTACACTACTTTACTATTTCTCAGATTTGTCGTAAGATAAAACAAAGAGAACTCATACTGACTTCATATAAAAATAGTCGTTGTCAGCGACTTAAAGATGAACATAATTCCCACGAAGGAACCTAGAAAGCTTGTCATAGACTTAATCAAGTCAAAAAGGGAACCTGTGTAGGAGACTAATCGTCTTTGCAAATTCTGTATGAATCGATTATCTTTGATAGTCATCTATATCATGTAATATACATACTACAAGTAACTATCCACCCCAGTTATTAAATTTATCTAGTATTGTTTTCGGAGTAGAGGATAACGCACCAATGCCTACCATCAACGCCCAAGCTGAAAACACCACCACCAAATTCACGGCTGATATGGTGCGAACCTATCTGCGCGAGATTGGTCGTGTACCACTGCTAACCCGTGAACAAGAAATTGTCTACGGTAAGCAGGTACAACAAATGATGACGCTAGTAGAAGCCAAAGAGGCTTTAGAAAAGAAACTGCGTCGCGAAGCATCATTACAAGAGTGGGCAGAGCATGTTCACTTGAATGAAACAGATGTGAAGAAAACAGTCCAGCAAGGTAAGCGGGCTAAGCAAAAGATGATCGAAGCGAATTTGCGCTTGGTAGTAGCAATCGCCAAGAAATACCAAAAGCGCAACATGGAATTTCTCGATCTAATTCAAGAAGGAACTCTAGGATTAGAACGTGGTGTAGAGAAATTCGATCCAACAAGAGGCTACAAGTTCTCAACCTACGCTTACTGGTGGATTCGTCAAGCGATCACAAGAGCGATCGCTCAACAAGGACGAACAATCCGCTTACCAATTCATATTACCGAGAAGCTGAACAAAATCAAGAAAGTACAGCGCGAATTAGCACAGAAGTATGGGCGATCGCCTACTCCTGCTGAAATCGCTCAAGAACTCGAACTTGAACCAACTCAGATCCGGGAATACCTAAACATGGCGCGTCAGCCAGTTTCCTTAGATGTAAAAGTCGGCGATAATCAAGATACTGAGTTGCAAGAAATGCTTGAAGATGATGGTCCATCACCAGAGCATTACATGACTCAAGAATTCTTGCGCCAAGACTTGAACACCCTGCTTGCGGAACTAACTCCTCAACAAAGAGAAGTATTAGCACTGCGCTTTGGTTTAGTAGACGGCAACGAAATGTCTTTGGCAAAAGTTGGTGAAAGATTAAATTTGAGCCGTGAACGTGTACGCCAGCTAGAGCATCAAGCCCTTGCTCATCTGCGTCGCCGTCGCGCCAATGTCAAAGAATACGTCGCCAGTTAATTGCGAGGTAAGAACCCCCCAACCCCCCGAGGATCGGGGGGCTTTAATGCCCCCCTTCTTAAGGGGGATTGGGGGGTTCAAGTCTTATGGAAACTTTATTGCAGCGCCTCCTGTTGAATGGGGGTGTTTTTTTATGTTTAATCCGAAATCGAGAAACTGTCTTGTGTAGTCATATATGTCAAAGAAACATTAGTTTAATTTAGTTACCAATCACGAATAGTGACATCAATGGTACTCTAGAAAAAGTGTGTGAAATTCCTTGATTTTTTGTTTCCAGAGTTTTTTATTGACAAGATAAATCCAACCTACGATGGAGCCTTTATCAATAAGTACTCGGTTAGGGTGTAGTGATGTAGCGGAAAGAGCAAATTTTTTTACAGGAGAAGTTGGATGCCCAAACATATCCAAAAATTCCTTACCCCTCAGCAAATGAGATTTCCCCTTGCTGGTTTATTGTTGATCCTCGGTATTTTTGCAGTTGATCGCGCTAAACCGGTAGTAAGTAATCAAATCGATTTTATGCGTGCAGCGACAACAAACAACGCTGGCGAACAAGTAAAAACTTATACTTGGATAGAGCGTAATTCAGCTGATGAAAAAGCAGAACGTTTGCGTAGCGCACTTGGCTCAGAAGCAACCCAAAACACTTTTAAACAAGTGCGTTTGCGTAAAGCAATAGCGAAGTCAGTTCCCAACGTAGAATTGCAAAGAGTGGCAACTAATCAAGTACAAGCCTACACTTGGTTACAAAGGAATTCTTTAGATTCAACAGCGACAAATACATTAATAACTCAAAATCAAGTATCAGCAAGACAAGCAACACCAGCTGCAAAATTTAACTTCCCAAGTAGAAACGGTGTCTACCTCTATGGCCAAACGCAAAAACCAGGGCAGTTTGGTAGAGACTATATAATTTTTGAGAAGCAACAGAACAACATAATAGGAGCTTTGTATTCCCCCAGTTCTGAACTTAATTGTTTTAAAGGCACACTCAACTCTTCAGGACAATTGGCGATGAACGTTGCTGGTTTTGCAGGTGATGTTAGCCCAATTCGCGTAGCTACCAAAAATACATTGCCAGTCGTCAACAATATCGATCAACCAGTTGACTACACTCACGCAGTGAGATTACAAGAGTATAATCAGATAAATTCTATCCCTGCTAATGACCGTAATGTTTTACAGCAGTGCAAACAAGTCCCAAATAATTAAAACTCAATTCCGGGTTGAGCTTTGATACCTTGATCGCGTAAAGGATGTTTAACTAAGTTCATTTCTGTCACTAAGTCAGCTCGTGCAATTAATGCTGGTGGTGCGTTTCTACCAGTTAAAATTACATGCTTATCAGCAGGTTTTTGCTCTAATCCAGCTAAAACTGCTTCAATTTGTAAGTAGCCAAGTTTTAGAGCAATATTGATTTCATCCAACAGCACTAGTTTAAAGTCAGGATTGTAAATGTACTCCAATCCTTTGTGCCAAGCTTCAACAGCTTTTTCAGTATCGCGATCGCGATCTTGAGTTTCCCAAGTAAAGCCTTCGCCCATAGCATGAAATTCTAACTGATCTTGCCAAAGACTGAAAACCTTTTTTTCTGAAGGTTCCCAAGCACCCTTAATAAACTGGATAATCGCTACATTATAACCATGGCCAAGGGAGCGTAGCACCATTCCCAATGCTGCAGTAGTTTTTCCCTTACCGTTACCTGTATTAACAATTATTAAACCTTTTTCTGGCGACGCTTGAGCAATGCGCTCATCTTGTACCTCTTTGCGCCGCTGCATCTTTTTGCGATATTGCTCTGGCGTCAGCGAAGTTTCCGTCACAGCTACATTACTTGTAGTTTCCATAGCTCAAATTTTTAAGGTGCGCCCTTCGTAGTGTAACGCACCAAATGAACGCGGGGCGATGCATACTTGTGGGATGCTGTAATAACGCCTTGACATTTATATAGTACTAATGTACTATATAAATAACCTTCAATAAACCCACCTAAAAATAAATTTCTAGCCTCAAAGCAAAATTACTCCCTTTCCAATAGAAGATTACCTATTTTTTCTTGGCGTTCTTGGCGTCTTGGTGAAGCAGCGCTGCATCCGGGTTTCCCGCTACTAGGCGACTGCTGAACCCGTTCGCGCAGCGTCTCCGCTACTGAGAAGGGCGGTTCATTAATCAGTAATCTTCAGGCGTAATGGGAGTAAGCTAACATCCGCGTGATTCAGCAACATCTAGTACACATTTCAGTCCGTTTTCATAGACTTCAGTTATCAGCCTTTACCTTCGTCAAGGCACATACCAGGGTAGGTGTAAATATGGCAAAGAAAGCAGCAAAAAAGAATGTTGTCCAGCTTCAACATACCAATAAAAAATCTACCAGTAATAATAGAACAAAATTCACGCTTTACAATTTCGCAGGTAAGGAGAAAGCCTTCTATTTAGTAGATAGAATTAACGTAGAAACAAGCAAGAATGATATCAAAGGTACGGTAGCACACAGCATTATTATCATAGATCGCTCCGGCTCAATGTATTACGATATTCAAGCGTTAAAAGAGACTTTGATTAAGCTTTTAACCCTGGATGAATACATCAATTTCCAGCTAGTAATCACTTTAATATCCTATTCTTCTGTGGGAGATGTAACTTGTCACTTCAAGCGCATCCCTATTCAAGAGGTGATGAAACAAAATTCTCCCTACTTGGAAGAAATTAAAAGAATCAAGGCTACCAGTCTTACTTGTATATCACAAGCAATGTACATGGCAAAAACTCTGATTCAACCAGGAGAGCTTACTGCCATAACTTTGCACAGTGACGGCTATGCTAATGATAGCAGTCCTAGTACAGAAGCAAAAGCTTTAGATGTAATCTGTCAAGAACTTAAAGCCAAGGATGTTTTTGTCAATACCATCGCTTATTCCAACGCTTCTGACTTTAAATTACTTGCCAAAATTGCGAACACAGTTTCCGGTTCGTGTATTAAAGCTGGTAATGTAAAAGAAGTTTACGACGCTATTTACAGTACGGCAAAATTGTTAGGTGGTTCAGTAGCTCCAGCAATTGAAGAATTTCTGGCTGCTGATTACTCTTATCAGATTTTCTTCTCTAGAAGTGCAAATAAAATCAACGGTTCAGCAGGAACTTTGAAAATTTATGGATTGAAGCCTGAGGATGAGTTAGTTATCTATAAGTACAAACAAATTAGCAAAGAGGCTTATGAACAATTAAATGTGCCTGTAGCGCAAAATCATGAGTCAGTTTATGCGTTTGCTGCGGCGAATTTAGCTGAAGGGAATTTGAATACTGCAAAATATGCGATCGCCAGTACGTTTGACGCTACTTTAACAGAAAGACACTTCAAAGCTCTCACCAACGTACAAGTTGCTGACTTTGCCCAAGATATTAACATTGCCCTATTCTATCCCAAAGTTTTGCAAGAACATCAAATTTTAGATAAAGTGAAGGTAAACGAGAAAATCTCTTTACTAGAATTGAGCAAAATTTTAGAAGAATATCGCCACAGCATCATCATTAACCTCAAAGATTTGCAGTCAAACTATCAACGAACTGGAATCAAAAGAGTTCCAGGTTCTAGAGACGTAAACGGTAATCTAATCAAACCTTGGCTCACAACAGAATATATAGATAAAGGTGAGTATGTTGGTATGGGTTCATTTGAAATTAACCGCAATACCGCTACTATCAACATGCTCGTTACCCGCAAAGTCAGACTTATCAAAGCTGAAGATCAAACTCCAGTTATTGAAGTTGCTGGTTTGTTAGTGAATGACTTGGCTACCTTTAATAATTACACCATAGTTAGTGATGGTGAAATCAATGTGAAGTCACTGCAAGTAAAAATCAGCAGTAAAAAAGTCTTTGACTTACTTCAACAAAAAGGCGTACTGGAGAAAGATGATGCACCAGCACAAGAATTTGACTTCCGCACAGAGTATACCATTAAGTTAGAGCATCTACCGCTTGTGCCTTTTGACGAACAGTTTAGTAGTATCGATGGGTTATTTACTCAAATAGCAGAAATAAAAATCCTCTCTAGTATCATTGCTGCTCATTTGAAACAGGAGTCTGATACCTTTTTACCAGAACAATTAGAAGAGTTAAAAAAACATTATCTTTCCAAGAATCTTTACATCAACTTTCCGACAACCAACGCATACTCAGACATTCAAGAAGCACTAGCAAACGGTACACTTGATGCGAGAATTAGCTATAAAATTGATATTGGTAGCACAGAGATTCTTAATGTAGGCAAGTTACATTCTGCTAACAAATTCCTTGACAGAATGTATCAGGTTTATGACACAGAGACAGGAGAAATTTTTGTTCCTCCAAACTTCACTCTCGCTTTACTTCCTAATATCGCCTTTAGGCACAAGCAACTGTCATCGCGGACAAAGATTACACAAGTCGAACGCTTGATGATGCCGATTTTTAATGACTTTCTTGGACTTGAAAAGAACGGAATAGTTGAAACGATTCTTACCAAAGTTAGTGCTAATAGTTTATTACGGTTGTTACAAGACAAGTGGAACGGTAAAGCTGTAGGTAAAGAGGAAATGGTTGGAGCTTTGACAGAAGCAAGTGTTAAGTTAGAAAAGTATGTGGAGAGAATTTATCGGGATAATATTTCTCCTTTAGTATTCTACATCGGCTCTACGGGACTTTTACCTGATGATATGCTTTTCAAAGCTGCAACAGCAGATGAATTAGCGGCAAAATATCCCAACTTACAGTTTTCTAAAGATGAGCAAGAAGGGATGTTTTTTGAAGTAGGTGAAAGCATTATCAGTGTGTATGCAGTGAATGAATATTACACCAAGAAGGTTGCGATTGTGGTAGAGGAGTAGGAGAAACCAAATACCCGACTTCTTACAGAAGTCGGGTATTTTAAAATACGCAATTTTCACATTTGAGATGGTTCCAAATCATTTGGAGCGGCTTTTGGTAGTACAGAGCGATCGTCATCGGGGATGCGTGTAGGTACACCCAGATGCTTTCTTGCATCTTGCTCTGCCATGAGATGGTCTTCTTTGCTATTGAACTGACTTTCATCCAACAAATGTTGGCTTTGCGCCGCTTGATCTCTAGTTGGTGGAGCGCCATTTTTCCATTTATATTTAAAGTCCATAGATTAAACACCGGGTAGACTACTTTATGTGTGCAGCCTTAATAGTAGGATTTGATGATGGATCAAGCTTCTATCGTTGGTAAGTCTTATTTTCAATTAGAGACACCCCCCGTCGGGACGTCTCTACTGAATCTCACTGATATTTTTCATTACTTGTTGATACATTTCTTGATTCTTTTGTTGCTGAAAGATACTGGCAGCACGTTGTAAGTCGGCTGTCGCTCTTTGTTTGTCTCCTTGTGCAGCAAGGGCGTTGCCTCGGTTATTATAAGCTGCGGCAAAGTTGGGAACAAGACGAATGGCTTGATTGTAGTCAACGATCGCACCTTCTATATCTCCCCTTGCTGCACGAGCATTGCCTCGGTTATTATAGGCAACAGCGTATTTAGGGTTGAGACGCACTGCTTGACTGTAATCATCTATCGCCCCGTCTCTATCTCCCCTAACTGCACGAGCATTTCCCCGATTATTGTATGCTTCGGCATAATTGGGAGCAAGACGAATGGCTTCGTCGTAATCTTGAATTGCGCCATTTCTATCTCCTAGTGCAGCACGAGCATTTCCTCGGTTATTGTAAAAAACAGCGTTGCTGGAATTGAGGCTAATAGCTTGGTTGTAATCCTCTATTGCTTGCTGCTTGTCTCCTGTATCAAAGTAAACAAGTCCTCTACCATTATAGGCTTGGGCATACTTGGGATTAAGCTTAATCGCTTGGTTATACGCTGCGATCGCACCTTTTCCGTTACCTTGAATATGCAGATACTGACCTTGAGTGAAAAAGTCTCCTGCTGTGGTAGGTTTAGCTATAGGACTTCTTGAAGGACTCACTCCTATTTCTGTTACCAATAAATCGTCGCTCCTATTACAGGAAACAGTTGCAATCGTCACGAATACGGTGAGCGTAGCTATGCCAAAAGCTTGAACCACCCTTTTTAATTCTTGCTCAAACAACCGCCGTTTCATAGTTTACCATTTGCTTGTAAAAATCTCTCAGATACCCAACTTCTTAAAGAAGTCGGGTATCTATGAGTCATTTTCTTGATTTTTTGTAGTTAGTCGTGCAGAAGATGTTTTCTCTATATCTACAGAAAGTTCTTCTAAATTTTCACCTAAATCTTTCTGTAGTTTTTGAGTTAACGTAACAGGAAAATCCAATTTCACACCTTTTTCTATTAGCCTTGCTAATTCTGTAAATTGTACCTTTATAGTGGTACGTTCGTAATTAGTTAGTTTGAAATAAGAAGTTTCTGCCAGGTTTTGAGCATGCATAGCTTTTTTAATTCTCTCTTGTAAATGTTCGTATTCTGAATTTAATAGTTTCCACTGTTGTTCTATTTGGCTGTATTTTGCACTAAGTGCTGTTAAATTTTCTGTGGCGGGGTCAATGTTGACTTCTCGATTTAATTCTATCAAACGTTGATGTACTTGAGCAAGATAAATGCAGTCTAAGTAAGCATACTCAATTTGTTCATCTGATAGTGGTCGTTTTCCCCAATCACTGCTTTGTTCTTGTTTATCTAGATTGTGGAAATTACAAAGTTCTTCCGCTAACGTTTTTAATTGATAATTGGGTACTGGCAATAGATAGTATGGTATCTTTTTTGCCATTTCTAAAGTACAAGTGACATTTTTGGCTTTTTTACTACCTAAAAATTTCAAATCAAAGCTAGCGTTATGAATAACTTTTTCAATAGCAGAATTGACCATAATTTTGTCAACAAATTCAGTCACAACATCTGGCTGATCGAGTACATCCAAAATATAAGTGTGATCGCCACTCAAATCGCTTGGCTCTTCCAATACCTGAATGAGTGATAGTTTGGGATGATTTTTATAGTCAGCTACTTCTGTATCTATCCATAAAGTTTTCGCTTTGGTATATTCAGCCACCAGAGAACTAATATCATGAGCAGATTTTATGTAAGGCATAAGTAAATAGGTTGTAAGTTGTCGAGACGCTTGAACCCAAGCGTCTCTACATATGGTGCGTGAAATTTTATATCCACAGTTGGATAACTCAATTTAGTAACTTAAGTAATTTTAAAAGAAAAATAACTAATGCTAATAACTGCTCATGCGCTACTTTGCTTTAGCCACTGACTATGATGGTACACTAGCTGCAGATGGTCAAGTTAATGAAAATACCATAGCAGCACTTAAACGTCTACGAGCTTCTGGTAGAAAATTAATTATGGTCACAGGGCGTGAGCTAGATGACTTACAGCGCGTGTTTGAGCAAATCGATCTATTTGATTATATAGTGGCAGAGAACGGTGCTTTATTGTACTCACTCGCAACGCGAGAGGAAAAGTTGCTAGGCGCAAAACCACCAGACGAGTTTGTCAAAATGTTGCGCGCTCGCCAAGTCAATCCGTTATCAGTTGGTAGGGTAATAGTCGCCACTTGGCATCCCAATGAAACAACAGTCTTGCAAACCATCCGCGATTTGGGACTAGAGTTGCAAGTTATCTTTAACAAAGGTGCAGTGATGGTGTTACCATCAGGTATTAACAAAGCCGCAGGACTAGGGGCAGCGTTAGATGAAATGAAGTTATCGCCTGCCCTCATCTTGGAATCCCGCGACATTAACATTACCCCAAGAGTTAGATGGTGTAATGCTCATTACTGTGCATCCGGATCAAGTTGCACCTGCTGCTTTATCTTTAGTTGATACGATTATTACGGTAGGCAAATCACCAGAGCAGAATATCGAGCAATTCTGCAAAATAGTCGGTCATTGCCCACCCAAACTTGGAGCAACAAACCTTGAACCAGGAGAGGCGTTCGCCTGGTTTCGTACCCATGATACCGAACCTTTGCGCTTTCGCATTACTCCTGGGCGTACCGAACGACGGCGACATGTACGTAAATATGCTGAAGGACAACTGGGAACAGATAAAAGTTTTTACTTTACAGGCGCAGAAGGCAAGTTAAATCTCCGCGCCCAAAATCTGATTCTCTTTACTCAAATAGCAGAGGGAGTAGATGACGAAACCTGGTTGTACCACTTGCAACAGGGAGATTATTCACACTGGTTTCAAGAAGCAATTAAAGATGAATCTTTGGCACAAGAAGTCAAAAAGATTGAGCAAACTACCAACATTTCAGCTCAAGATAGTCGTGCAGCGATCAAAGAGGCGATCAAGCAGCGCTACACTCTGCCTGAATAAATAAGGAATACACTCTCATGATTAAATCTAGAAGAAAAGGGAAAGGATACTTAGCGGCTTTGATTGGCGGGGTAAGTGGTGCAGCTACGCTATTTGCCTTTAGTCTTTTCCTTAGTGGAGCTTTCCTAAGTTTATACACAAATCTGGCTGAACCGAAGCAGTCAGTAATTGTTACATATGCTGTTATCACTGGTATAGGAGTTGGGGAGGTACTAGGCTGCTTTCTAGCACTGTGCTGGCGACGACATCAGTCTGCTGGGCGCACAGCAGCGTGGCTCTTGGCATTACTTATACCTGGGTTGCTATTGTTCTTGGTTATGAGAGTTGTAACGGGATGGTTAGTAGCAGCAATCTTGACAATTATTAGCCTGCCTTTACTGGCACGGGCTTTGACAAATTATCCCAATTACCCTGGATACCTGCAAAAGATGTTGCACGTTTTTGCTAAAAGACCACCCAACTTTTAAAATTGTAGATTTAGGATTGCTATATGTATTGGATAGGAAAACAAATATATTCAAATAACCGAAATGCCAATTGTAGTTGTAGCTTACCAAAAATGACGTATAATATATCTAAAATTGTACGTCATTAATAAAATTAATGCAAACAAAGCTAACTCTGCGCTTAGACGATTCACTAGTTGATAAAGCAAAGAAATGGGCAAAAATTCATCAAATCTCTCTTTCTGAGGCAATTGCCACTTTTTTTGAGCAACTGCCAGACCCAGATAAACCAATAGAACTTAGCCCTTGGACTCAAAGCTTGTCGGGAATCGTCAAAATTGAACAAAATAAGGAGCAAGATGAATTTCACCAGCAATACTTAGACTACCTTGAGGAAAAATATCGGTGAAACGGGTGTTATTCGACAGTGATGTGGTTCTAGATGTATTGCTGCAACGTCAGCCCTTTTTCGCTGCTTCTGCACTAGCACTGGATACAGTTCCTCAAGAAAAAGTAGAAGGCTACCTTGCTGCACACGCGGTAACCAATATGTTCTATCTTTTAAGAAGACATTTGGGCAGTGAAAAGAGTCGAGAAGCGTTGAATACGTTGATGTCTAAAATGCGTGTGGCTGCAGTCACAGATGCTGTGATCCGTTCGGCACTTACAAGTTCATTTGCTGATTTTGAAGATGCGGTGACTCATGCAGCTGCTATATCTGAAGGGATAGAAGCGATCGCCACTCGCAACATCAAAGATTTTCGGATGGGAACTATTCCAGCAATGCTACCAGAGGTTTTCTTAGCAACTATTAACCATTAGCTACACGCCTCCCTAGATTCCCCACTTCTTGACAATATAAATTGTTGTTCGTATTGGCTATTAGCCATAATACGATAGTATATAATGTAAAAATTAAATTGTGGATGTTGGGTTTCGTTCCTCAAGCCAACCTACTTACTACTTAATCTTGTCAATTCCATAATTGTTTCAAACTCAAAGTTATGAGCTAAATCTGAGAGAATATTTGCCAACATAGCGAATTCTTGTGGGATCAGATTAAGTAAATTGAGAATCAAGTCGTCACTACCTTGCGCTGCGGCAAGGTTTAGTTGTACAATCCACTCTGGCGACATTTGAGATAACAGAGGCAGTATATCACCTGTTGTTTCTTGTTTTTCTTCTGTGCGATCGCTCTGTTCTTTATAGACATATTCTACTCCCAGATGTTGACTCAGTTTTTCTAGTAGTAGTTCATGTCGAAATGGTTTGTTAATAAAATCATCACAACCCGCCTTCATCATTGCCATTGTTTCTTCTTCAAAAGCGCTAGCGCTCAGAGCAATGATAACTGTTGCGCCCCGACTCCCCTGCTCCCTTTCTCTCAGAAGCCGAGTAGCTTCATAACCATCCATCACAGGCATACGCATATCCATCAAAATTAAGTGTGGTTGCCAATCCCATAGTGAGATTGCTTCCATCCCGTTTGCAGCTTCCCTAACAACAAAGCCGATGGATGTCAGTAGTTTACTTAGCAGCAGACGACTGTCTGAACTATCATCAACTACGAGAATGCGGTATTCTTTTTGATTAGGTACTAAACCAATAATTTGACGTTGCGCTTTTGTTGTTTGTACTTCGCCATTGTCGGCAAGACTGATTTGAATATCAAAGGTAAACGTACTACCTTGTTCTGGTATGCTGCTAACGCTGATATTGCCGCCCATCATTTGTATGTATTTACGGCTAATTGCCAAACCCAACCCTGTACCCTGTTGCGATTTTCTCCCTGTTTCTGTTTGTCCAAATGGTTCAAATAGCAAATCAATTTCTTCTTGTGCAATACCTGCACCAGTGTCGGTAACTTCAAAAAAGAGATGGGGAGTGGGGGAGATGAGGAGTTTCCCCTGCCCCATTTCTACTCTTAGCGTCACACTACCACTTGTAGTAAACTTAATAGCATTACCTAAAAGATTGAGCAAAACTTGTCGCAGTTTACTTGCGTCAGTTTGAATATATTGAGGGATATCTGGAGCATAGTCAAACACTAGTTGGAGGTTTTTTGCGCTGGCACGCAAGTGCAACATTTCGTACAGGTTATCCAACAGGTGAATCAAATCAAAACTGCCCACATTCAATGTTGTTCTGCCTGCTTCAATTTTGGACATTTCGAGAATGTCGTTGATTAAGTTAAGCAGATGTTCTCCCGCACGATTGATAATCGCTAAGTTTTGCTGGTTTTCTATAGATAGAGATTCGTCATTGCTCATGAGTTGGGTGAAACCAAGGATAGCATTGAGTGGAGTACGTAACTCATGACTCATGCTGGCAAGGAATTCACTTTTAGCGCGGTTAGCAGCATCAGCGGCGATGACAGCTTGTTGCAGTGCTTGTGATTGTTTTTGAGTCTGTGCCAATAATTCTGCTTGTTGTAATGCGACTCCCAACTGATTGCCGATTTGAACGACAATGTTGATGTCTCCTGTTTTCCATTTTCGCGGAGCAGAATTTTGATAACACGCCAATAATCCCCAAATTTGACTACCGCAGAAAATGGGAACAGTTAAATAAGCTTTAGCTTGAAAGCGCTCTAAAAGGTTGACATAACATTCTTCAAATCCTGGTTGGTAGATGTCTGGCACACAGAGATAAGTTTCACCACGGCTGTATCTACCTCCTTGAGTTTCTTGCAGGTAAGTATCAGGATCGTGGTTATCCTGACTATCCATCGTTTGTACGATGCAGCGCTCATCTTGTAAATTATCTGAGATGAGATGGGGATTTTTTTTGTGTTCCTCAATCAGAGAAATCCAACCTCTACCGACAGATTCGGCAACAAACTTGCCACTCCAGTCGGGATTGAATTGATATACTACCACGCGATCGCATGCTAGTACTTGCCGTAATTCTTGTGTTGTTGCTCTAAATATAGTCTCCAGATCCAGTGTCTGGCGCATCCTTTGAATTACTTGTGTAATTGCTCGTTCTCTTTCGGCACTTTCTCGCAGAGCAACTTCCACTTGTTCACCTTTGATACTTTCGGCATCTATCTCCATATATAGATTTTAGAAACGCAACCAAGTTTTTTGTACATGACTAAAAATACCTAAAGCGATCGCCGCTAGAAACAACAGCAAAATAACTCCTCCTGGCACAGAAGAGAGAATACCGAAACCTCTGAGTATCCATACTGCTATTGTAATACCTAATAACATACCAAAAGCCTGGGTTAACCGCCGATTTAATTTAGAAGATTGGCTCATCTCGTCTCCAAATACTTAGAATGCGTGTTTGCCATTTTAGCCAATAACAATAAGTTTTTAATTGTCGGTTATTTTTGAAGTTATGATGAATTTATGATGATGAATTGGACGTTTTTGCGAAAAATTTCGGAAAAATGACGGAAACGTGACGATTTTAACAGGATTTATATATATAACTGGAGGTAAAATTAGTATCGAATTAACTTCCAGTTTAAACGTGTTCAGTGGCGTTGAGGAGTGATTGAGATCACTATGTCTACTATCCAAACAGAACCAGTTTCCGTAGGTACAAAAATGGCTTTGAACCAAGATAAACAAGAATTGCTGATGCAGGGTGAGATTTTGGTACAAAGCTATTCGCACAATGCTTGGGGGGGTGCAGTCACAGCTAGTATGTATTTGCCGCTAGTGCGATCGCATGTGTGGCAGCAATTAACTGATTATCCTCGTTGGGTACAATATTTTCCGGATGTCACCACCAGTGTAGTCTTACAAAGAGGAGAGGTCAAACGTCTGTATCAAGCAGCACAAAAAGCCTTTTTATTTTTTACCGCTCAAGTAGATATTTACCTCAATGTAGTTGAAGAGCTTGGGCAGAGAATTCAATTTAGATTAGAAAAAGGAAGTTTTCACGATTTTAATGCTAATTTAGAGCTTCAAGATTGTGGAGACGGAACTGTGTTAACTTATACTGTGCAAGCCACCCCCCTTATTCCCATACCTTCGATATTCATCCAACAAGCTATGAATTTTGAATTGCCTGCCAATATGCGTAAAATGCGACAAGTGCTTTGTAAAGGTTAAAAATACGTATGTCACAGGCAAAGGAAATTTTAGACTTTTGGTTTGGCAATCCTGATGAACCAGGATTCGGCAAACCAAAAGCTTTTTGGTTTAAAAAAACACCAGAGTTAGATGAAGAATTGCGCAGTCGATTTCTCAAAGATTACCAAAAAGCAGCCGGGGGATACTTAGACGAGTGGGTTGATTTACCTGAAACTTGTTTAGCTCTAATTTTGCTACTAGATCAATTTCCTCGCAATATGTTTCGCGGTACACCGGAAGCTTATGCCACCGACTGGGAAGCGCTCTCAGCTGCGCAACAGGCAGTGGCACAAGGCTTTGACAAAAAAATGCTGCCTGTACAACGCTGGTTCATCTACTTACCTTTTGAGCATAGCGAAAACTTGGAGCATCAAACTAAAGCAGTTCAGCTATTTCAGCAACTGAGTAATGATCCTGATAGTGCAAGTACTATAGATTACGCAATTCGTCATCAGGCAGTAATTGAGCGTTTTGGGCGTTTTCCCCATCGCAATGAAATTTTGGGACGTATCTCAACACTAGAAGAGAAAGAGTATTTAAACCAAAAAGGGTCATCTTTTTAAGAATTTGGAATTCGGAATTCGCAATTCCGAATTCTTAACTTAATTACGAGTTACCAATTGTGCCGATTCACTGCCAAAAAATGCTGATTCTAACTCACTTTCAGTGAATTCATACCCAAGGTTAGCGGCAAAACTGACAATTTTGCTTTTGTCCCAATTCCATACACCAAAAATACCTTTAACACTGCACTTACTATAGTATTGCTCATAAATAGCTTGGTCTTGGGTCAAGACTTGATAAAAAGCGTTAACATGTTCTAATGACATTTTGCGTCATCTCCCTATAGTATGAATTATTGTCTACTACAAAATAGATTGGCTAATCAAGTAATTCTGGTCTTGTAATATATTCTTCTAGAATACTGATTCACTACAAGGATAAATTTGCAGAATGTCGTGAAAAACTATTTACGATTGGTCGAAGATGATGCATTACAAGGGTGTATTTCATCACTAAAAACCCAACCCTGAGTTCCATCGGAGAGTTTGATTTGTACAAAATCACCTTTAGCTTGAATAAACAAGACCTTTTCACCTAGATATAATTGTTTTAACGCACCAACTTCTGTTTGAGGTTCAGGACGTAATTTTGCTAAGTATTTTCCACCTGGAGGAGAAACAACACGACATAGTTGAGGTTGTTGTAGCAGTAAGTTGTGTTGTGGGTAAGTTCCACCTAAATTGCTAGTATTAAAAAAAACTAAACCGCCAATCGCACTCATGATAACTGCCACTCCTCCTCCAAGTACTGGCTGTACTTTGCTGTGTAAAAACTGAGGTTTTACGCCATTCCCTGGTGGAACTGTAGGAGGGATATCATCAACAGTCTTTTTAAGTTGTGATACACGTACAGTTTGCGCTAGTGCTTTTTGCGATGAGATGTGGACTAGTGCGCCATACTCTACGGGAGTGTAGCCGACGGGATACTCTTTGCAAATTATAGCACTTACTTTAAAATTTTGTTGTCCTAAACGTAGACTACTACCAGATTTAAGCGGCATTTCACCAGCTAAGAGTAGTTGTCCATCAACAATGGGGGGATTTTTCTGGCGTAAATTACGTAAGTAAAACTTTTGCTGGTGGGAATGAAAAAAGATTTCCACATGCAGCCCAGATACTGTCGGATCTGGTAAAACAATATCACACGCTTCGGCGTTACGACCAATGCGGATTCTACCCAAGTTTTTACTTTGTTGCTTCTCCAAAATTTTCCGGGTTTTAATCTCTCCGGCTTCTTCCCACTCCAAGGTTAGTTCATGTAGGTTAGTAGTAGTATTGGTATCTTCAATAGGTTCAATTGTTAATTCTTGTAACGCTTGTATTACCTCAGTTGCTGTTTGATAACGATCTTTGAAGTGGTAATGCGTCATCTTAGTAAGTACAGCAGCTAAAGTTGGACTAACTGATGTTAGATGTTGCCACAGTATTTCCCCTGTATTTGGATCATCTTGTAATTCTAGAGGTAACACTCCTGTTAATGCCTGAATTCCCATCATTCCCAAGGCATAAATATCACTACTAGGGCGTGGTAAACGTCTAGTTTGTTCAGAAGGCATGTAACCCCTAGTACCAATAACTAGAGTAATGTTTTGTCCTGCCATTCCTACTGCAGTTTGGCTGCGTAGTTGTTTGATTGCACCAAAGTCAATCAGAACTAGTTTGCGATCGCTTGCACGTCTAATCAAATTATCCGGTTTGATATCTCGATGAATTACCCCATGACTATGGACAAATTCTAAAATACCCAATACTTCCAGAAGCATTTCCACAATTTGACTTTCATTCCACCTTTTCCCCGGAAATAATTCTCTACTTAAGGTATGTCCCTGAACAAATTCTTGCACTAAGTAAAATTCTTGCTTTTCTTCAAAATAAGCTAACAGTCTAGGAATTTGGTCATGATTACCTAACTGTTGTAGTGTTTCAGCTTCTTTTTGAAATAGCTTTCTAGTAGTATGTAAAATCTCATGGTCGGTACTAGTAGTTTTAAGATGTTTGAGAACACACCTGGGTTTTCCCGGAAGGTGAATGTCCTCAACAATATAAGTTTGTCCAAAGCCTCCCTCACTCAATACTTCAAGAACTTTATAATGTCCTGCTAGTAGCTGACCAATCATATTTTGACAGTAATTGTTAAAAAATTAGTGTAATGTTTCATTTGAATTGTTGAAAACACAACCCAAAATCTAAAATTTCTAGTTCCAAAATGTTAGAACCCCGGTAAGTTAATGAATAACAAATTCAAAAGACTAATGTTGCCAGTTTGGCAGTTATTCAAAAACATGGAACAATTTAGTTAAAGCAAATCTTTCTAATTTTTTCTGTCAAATTTATAGCCATTACATTTGATAAAAAGATACCCGACTTCTTTAAGAAGCCGGGTATCTTATTTCTCCCGTCTCCCCTTATGGCAAAACTTGTCGCAGTGCTTCTAATAACCTATCAACGCTTTCTTTACGACTGTTGAAACCCATGAGTCCAACACGCCATACTTTACCTGCTAATTCGCCCAAACCACCGCTAATCTCGATATTATGTTCAAGAAGTAACTGTCGTGCAACTGCCTTTCCATCCACACCTTGGGGAATGCGTACAGTGGTGAGTGTGGGCAAACGGAATTGTCTATCAACATGTAAAGACAGTCCCAACTCCTCCAACCCCTGCCAAAGATACTCCACATTTTGTTGATGCCGTTGCCAACAGCTTGCCAGTCCTTCTTGAGCAACTAAACGCAGCGCTTCCCGTAAAGCATAATACAGATTAATTGGGGCTGTGTGATGATAAATGCGATCGCTACCCCAATACTTACTCAACAACGTCATATCCAAATACCAGTTAGCAACCTTAGTTTGACGCCGTTTTAATTTCTCCACTGCATTCTGACTCATCGTTAGAGGCGAAGCACCAGGTGGACAACCCAACCCTTTCTGGCTACAGCTATAAGCTAAGTCAACTCCCCACTCATCCAAAAATATGGGAACCCCGCCCAAACTTGTCACCGTATCCACCAGCAGCAAACAACCAAATTCACGACACAACTCACCTACACCTTCCAGAGGTTGACGTGCGCCCGTAGAGGTTTCAGCATGAACTAGTGCCAGAATAGCTGGACGATGAGTTGAGACAGCACTGCGGAGTTCATCTAGTGTAAAAACTTGTCCCCAAGGTTTGGTAATAGTCCGGACATCCCCACCATAGCGCCCAGCCATATCCACAAGACGATTACCAAAATACCCTGCCACACCAACCAAAACCACATCACCTGGTTCTGTGGCATTAGCGATCGCCGCTTCCATCGCCGCAGTTCCCGTACCACTCACAGCAATAGTATACTGATTATCAGTTTGCCATACATAACGTAGCAAAGACTGAATCTCATCCATAATCGCCAAAAAAGCTGGATCTAAATGTCCAACAGGAGGCTTATTCATCGCCTCAAGTACAGTAGGATGAGCATTAGATGGTCCTGGTCCTAAAAGAAGACGGGATGGTACTACAAGAGGTGCAAGTTGCAACCTCTGACTGTCATTGATTGAAAGCGTTTGCATGATTTTATACTTACAACGTACTAACTTTCTACTTCTTATGCAAAATTGGCATAGTAAACAACCCCCAGCCCAAACCCGTAATCAACCCAAACAGGGTGACAACGTAATTATTAAAACTCCACAAATCCAAAACTTGAGCCGCCAATTCTAGAGGATAAGCCATCATTAGCACACTTGCAAACGCCGCGCCACCCCAACCATACTGACTCAACCAGTAAAAACCTCTACCATTAGTACCCGCATACAGCAGACGAGTAACTAGCAACCCCGTCACCGTACCGTAACAGCGCATACACACAGCCATGATATGGGGTGACGCCAAAGCCACTCCCATATCCGGTTGGGGACACACACGAGCCCCCATAAAATAAATAATACCAGCAATCAAAGATAACAACGACACCCCAGACGCAGCCAGAAAGGGAGCAGCAAGCGGTCCGACAACCATCCCCAACAATAGAAAGTCAGCGATCGCACTTACCCAACGCACTCGCAACCGTCTTTTTAGAACCACTCCTTCCATAATTAGATGTATATGTTTTGTTAGTCAATATTACTAACAATCATAAACGGAAGTTGAAGCAAAACATCAAATGCCTTTGAGCGATCGCCCTTGGTATAGAATTGGTTTAACCACCATCTATCTCAACCTCCAGCGAGCTTTACACGCTTTCATGAGGAAATTGTGTTACATTCATACTTATCTTATATACCTATGACTACCAAGGAAGTACTGAGAAGCGTTGCTTCAGAAATCCAATTGTTTGATGATATTGAGCAGAAAGAGACTTTTTTATTTGTGGTAGGGGCATTATTTTCTAGAGTCATTAGCTTGAAAAAAGCAGCAGAAATTATGGAAATGGAGCCAAATGTATTGCTTGAGCTATTGGACTTAATGGGTATAGAGTTTTCCTATCTAACTCTACAAGATGTTGCGCTTGAGAAGAATTGGTAGTAAGAGTGAAGATAGTTTTTAACTCCTCTCCATTAATTTTTCTTGTGCGGTTGGGATTTCTAGATAGTTTTGTGGACTCTGCCGATGAATTTTACCTGCCAGCATTTGTTGTAGAGGAAATCCGTGCTAAATCTGACGAAACTTCTGACTCCGTGCAAGCGTTAATAGATTCTAGGAAAATTACCGTCAAGTCAATTAAATTGACTACATTAGCTAACAGTCTAAATATGCGCTTGGGAAAAGGAGAGTCAGAAGCGATCGCACTTGGCATTGAGTTGCCATGTGACTATATTATTTTAGATGACGGAGCAGCTCGGAAGGAAGCAACTCGACTGGGACTGAATGTTAAGGGAACCTTGGCAGTGATCAAGAAACTTCAGACAGATGGCAAAATTACTATTGGTAGTCTGGATCAACTTTATCAAGAGCTAGTGGCAATTAATTTCCGAATCAAGCGATCGCTGTTTGATGCCATCTTTGAAGACTAGGTAAATTTGATGCTTGGGTGTAGCCCACGATGGGTGCTTGTGGGTTTATTTGTAGCTTGTAGTTGCGCCGCGCTGAAGCGCAACTACGAACCTTAAGATTAACCTACCATCATGCGGTAAGGACTAGTTAACCGATCCAACTGCTGTATTAACAAACTGAGGAACAAACCTACATCTGTCACTACACCGACCGATTCTATCGAACCACGATCGCTCAACTTCGTCACCACAGCCGGATTAATATCCACACACACCATCTTCACCCCAGCCGGAGTCATATTCCCCACACCAATCGAGTGCAGCATTGATGACAACATCAAAATCATATCTGCATCTTTGATCAACCGGGCATATTCAGTTTGTGCTTTAATCAAATCCATCTGAGTATCGGGCAAAGGACCATCATCCCGAATCGAACCAGCTAAGACAAAAGGTACATTGTTGGTGACACACTCATACATCACGCCATTATTAATGATCCCAGCCTCCACAGCCTTGGCAATGCTACCATAACGACGGATGGTATTAATGACCTTGAGGTGATGGCGATGTCCACCGCGTACAGCGACACCCCGCTTCATATCCACACCCAGGGAAGTACCCATCATTGATTGCTCAATGTCGTGAACTGCGATCGCATTACCACCCAGCAACGCTTGTACGTATCCTTCTCTGATCAATTGAGCCAAATGCTCACCACCACCAGTGTGAATCACCACTGGCCCTGCTGTGACAGCTACTTTACCACCAGCATCGCGAATTTTACGTAACTCCCATGCCACTTGTTCCACCACTAATTCCACGCGCCGTTCGCTGGAAACACCGGAAGACATAAAGCTGAATTCCTGAGTATTACGTTGTTCACGCGATTCAGTTTTGCGAATAGTGCGGATACCTTGTACATCCACTACTACCTGTTCGCCCACTTCTACATCACGTAATAATTTACACCGCGCTACTAGACCATTGGGAGTTTGGGAAATCGCGATCGCACCATCCATCCGCTGATTTTCTACCTTCACCCACTCACCATTAATCCGCACCTCGGTAGGATAAATAGTAGTGACGTAGAAATCATCAGGAGCTACTCCCGACTGAGTAACTGGTTCTAATTTAGCGTCGCGCTCATCTTGGGGCAAATCCACTGCTCCCAAATCAATCAAATGTGATAAAATCGTTTCCATCACTTCATGAGAAGGAGCCGACACCTTCACCTCAGCTGCTGAAGTACTTTGTCGCTGCTCTCCCAATTGGAAATTCAATACTTGGAAACTACCGCCATTTTCGACAATTAAATCCAGAGCGCGGTTAATCAAACCAGAGTCGAGCAAGTGTCCTTCCAAACGAAGAATACGACTTTCTACCGAAACATTGGCATGGACTTCTTCCCGTACTGGTTCAGTTACCCGTAATGTGAGACATTTCGCAGCGCCACCTGCTTTAAGAAATTCAGTCAGGGGTGTTTCAATCACTTGGAAACCAACATTTGCAAGGCGTGCTTTCAGCGCTTCACTCGCTTTATTCATCACCACGATGTGATCTATATTCACCGCATTACAAGCGAAGTTCACTGCATCGGGTTCGTCTATGGCAATCCGCTTGGATGCTGCCACGCGCATTTCAATCAAACGGTTAGAGTAGGAATCAAAAGCGGGTGGATAGTACAGCAAGTAGCCGTCTTTTAGGGGACAAAAGCAAGTATCAAGGTGATAGAAGCGCTCATCTGTGAGTCGCAACGAAAGTACTTCAATATCCAGCCATTTTGCTAAGTAGGGGTGAGAATCTAATTCTGAGCGGAAGCCGTATCCAGCCCATAACCACCGCCCTTCTCTATCCAGCAATGCGTCTCCCGCGCCTTCAAAGGGTAAGTCTTTGGGTAGTACGTGAACTGTGTATCCATTTTCCTCAAACCACTTTAAGAAAAAAGGTTCTTCTCCTTGACGCTCTTTGTGTAAAAAGCGACTAAGAACTACGTTTTTTCCCAGTACTAAACCAGCATTAGCGGTGAATACCATGTCAGGTACACCTTTGTGTGGTTGTACTAAGTCTACTATTGCGTGTTCTTTGAGGATGTGGTGTAGTTGTTCCCACTGTTCTACGGCGCGATCGCGTGATGACTTGTGGATATTCCCTTCCATCCAGGGATTAATTACGTAATCCACGTCGTAGTATTCTGGGGCACACATTAAAAAGCGAATCGGGGAATTCATAATAGATATCACGAATGAATAGATGCAATCAGCTTTTACTCAGTATAAGTGTTAGCCGAAATGAATTTGTAGAATTTGTTACTTTAATTCTCCATTTTGGTAGTCAAAGCTGACTCAATGGCTCCCATCTATTCTATATGTAAGTTGCATCTTACAAAACTGGCGATCGCTCTTAAGGGTAATTATTCGGGTTTTCAATCTTCAGTCCTTCAGTTGCAGCAGCTGCATTTAACTCATTGTCAGCTGATACAAAAATTACAGGGGGCAAACTATCGCTTGTGCAGCGCGTTTACTGCACAAGCAACCGCCAATTGAACTGCGTCATAACGCACTGCTATCAACAAAATAAACTGCCATCTAGCGGCGTTCCTCAATGATTGTTTCAGAAACAGGCTTACCCTTTATCTGAATTAGTTGCCGTTCTGTTTGCGGATTTTTGGTGGGTTCTTTAAGCTGTTTTACTAAGCCAGATGTTAACAATGCTTGATGAAATTTTGTTTTTTGAACAGTTTCTTTGACAGCAAGATGTTTTTGGATTGCCTGATTAAGCTGCTGTAATTCTTCTGGTTCGAGAGCCTCAAGCTGATTGATGATGTGCTGAAGAAGTACCTGTGTCATCTGTTGGAATATTTTGCTAAAGCTATTTTATTTACTATTTTAGTTAAGATATAACTCACAACTCAATGATAAAACTGTCTCGCAGATGAAAGTCAGCCGACCTACCTTGATGAGTCAATGCCCAGTAAGTCACCTCGCCGTCTCTTTCTTTGATGACGGTGGTAATGGCAACTTCCAGGGCTTGTTGTGCCGAGACGATTTTATCCAAATTGACATCCACCGCAAGTGCTAAACCGTCGGATTGATTCTCGACGCTAAACGGGAGTGTTGTAAAAGCTGTTTCCTCTTGCATTCCTTGACGATACCCATCAAAGCGATATACATTCCAGTGTCCACTTGGGGAGAGGTTGAATTCCCAATACCGTTGAGAATCCTTGATCCCAAGGAAGAATTCAAAGCAAGTGTCTTCCCACAGTTGGTGCTTTCGTGTTGGTGTTTCTGATGGTGGGGCGATGACAACTTCTGTTAGATCCCCCTGGAGTGCGTAAGTGATGGTAAGTTGATTCGCATCTCGGGCGATATTACCTGTAATTTTCAATTTAGGTGGGGGCTTGGTAGAAGGAAAGGGTTGTAAGGAAAATGTCTGGGGATTCATTTCACGTCTTGGATAATGGAGCGAATCAAAGTTTCTTGAGATTCAATGCTTTCAGTAAGCTTAAACTGAACGATCGCCCTGGCAAGATTATGTTCTGGGTGCTTGACTTTGAAGTAGACATTTCCTGCTAAATAGTCAGTAAAAAATCGTAATCCCAACTCAAAAGCGAGTAGACGAATGGCGTCGTACATGTAAATATAATCATTTTCGGTCAGAAACGCTTTTGCGGAAGAAAGATAACCTTGTAGGATTCCTTGACATATATCTGTATCAAAATAAACTTCTTCCCACTGCTCGGTTTCTTCTCCTGCCGGATTGCAGCCAGAACGTAGACAATCACCAATGTCGTAATGTACCAAACCCGGTTTAACTGTGTCTAGATCTACTACGCTCACTGCTAGCCCGGTAACAGTATCAAACATGACATTGTTAATTTTGGGATCGCCGTGCATCAGACGTAATGGTAGCTTGCCTGTGGCTAGAGCATCTTCTAGAATATATGACCAAGAGGAGCGATCGCTCACAAACTGCAAGCAATAGTTTACTTCAGGAGATTGACGCCAATTAGTTTTCGCCAAAACTTCATTATATTGTTGAAGGTAAAGCGGCGTAATGTGGAATCCTTCAAGTGTATCAGCGAGTGTTTCTGGAGGTAAATCGCTGATTAAATTGTGAAACATTCCCAAAGCATAGCCAACTTCTTGAGCTTGTTCCAGACCGCGCATAGTGTCGAAAGACTGTGAACCTTCAATGAAGCTGATAGCCCGCCAAAACGATCCGTCTGCATTTCTCCAATGATCTTGAGCATCAAGAGTCAACAGTACTCGTGGCACTTCCCAGCGCCGAGAAAGTGGGTTACTTTGTAAACGCTTGTAAACATGTTCCGTGTATGCACGCATGTTATGCATAACAAGTTGAGGCTGCCGAAACACATGGGTGTTAATACGTTGCAAGACAAAATGCTTTGACTCTGGTGAATCTAAAGTGACCAAGAAAGTGTCATTTATATTACCACTTCCAAATGCTTGTATACTAATAACAGTTCCTTGTTGGGTGAATTGCTTGGCAATAGTAACAAGATGATCTGTCTGCTGTGTTTTGGCATCTTCCGTCATGTTCTCTCCTCGAAATTGCACAAAGGCAATAGGAGACATCGTAGCGTTTTACATCAACCACGATCAATTACCTGTGGATGCGCAATCAGCCAGCGATCAATGTCGCTCAATACGTTGTCAGGAATTTCCCACGGGAAAAGATGGGCGGTGTTAGGATAGCAGTGGTGTTGGCAATTTTTGAGATGTTGAGATGTTTCTAAGCTAGAATATGCTGTAATGTGTCGGTCTTGGGCACCACAAAGTACCAAGCTAGGACATTGAATTTTGTGTAATTCCGGTAGTTGATTATACCCAGTTTGTATAGCGGTGTAGAGAGCGCGAGTAGCGGCAGCAGAGGTTTGTAAGTAGGCAGGCACTGCAGAAGAGGCAATGTAGCGGTAGGCAGTGGAGTTGTGTTGTTGAATGAGATAACGAAACAGCGATCGCTTCCCAAAAGTTTCTATATTCCACCGCCAACTTGGTTTGATCCAGTTCAACAAAGCGGCAATTCCGGTGTAGAGATTATCCTGCCAAGTAATCGGTGGATGGTTGCCGATTGGTCTAGCGGCTGTAGCGACTAAAATTAAACCAGTAACGCGCTGTGGACATCTTAGCGCCAGTTCCATCGCCAAAATCCCACCTAATGACCATCCCAATACTAGACATTTTTTGATTTGAAACTGCTCTATAAGCGCCTCCAAGTCTGTCAAATGGTCGTGCATGACAAAATTACCCCGAAAGTGGCTTTTGCCGTATCCGCGCAGGTCGGGAGCCAAAGTTTTAAAGCGCTTTGACAAGTGATTAGTGAACACGGACAAACTAGAACCAGAACCAGGATGACCATGTAAGCAGAGAATCGGGAAGCCTTCACCTTGAATTTCGAGGTTGAGGTTTGCCACACTTGAAGGGGTATTATAATTGCTCATGAAAAAATTATAATACCCATGAGAAAGGTAGTATTTAATTTATTCAGATTTGTTAGTTTTCGGACAGTAGTCAGAACAGTCCTTCGCTTGTTCAGTTAGAACAATAGAAGGTTGTATTGCACATTTAAGATAACGATTGTTTGAAAAATATTGACAATTTTTACAAGGAACTTTATGTAAAGTATTTGTAGTAGAAGCAATTTTGTCTAATGCCAACGTTCTCATTTTAGACAGTAACAAAAAACTCCCTGCCCAAATTAATATAAATCCCAGGGGAATTAAAGAAATAAATATATCTGTCGTGATTACATGATTTGGTAGGGGCGAACGTTCTGGCACTCCTTCCGTTGGTTGTACTTGATAAGAATCATTTTTATATTCTACCTTATTTTGTTCATAAGACATAAAATTAGCCTCTGTTCATATATTTACTGATATATTTTTTTTGATAATTTTGTCAAATGTGAACCACATGTGGTGCGATCGCTGGCAAATTATCAAATGCGGTCAACTACACTGAGATAATATTCGTGTATTTTAAATCTGATATCCTACCATACCCATACTTATAGATTTAGCAAAGAATGAATTACAGCATCTCTATCAATCGGATTACTCATAATCTTTTGCTGAAAGTCAAAAGAAATAATTTTGAAACTCAGCAAGCAGATAGATACACTTTTTAGTTTATTATAACTTTATATAACTGTGGTACAAACCAATGGTAGTTATCAAAATTTTATCCAAAATACTCATCATCATCTCAGCTATTTTTAAGTAAATTTACGTAATTACTGTCTTTCCAGTAATTTATGAGTAATGGCAGTGTAAAATCTTAACCGGGAAGAGAAAGTCGTACATTCAAAATAATGAGAAAATTTATAGCATCAGGGTTGTTACTATTGCTACCGATAGTGGCTTGTTCATCCACTGAAACGGGTTCAGTCAAAGGGACACAACAAGTAAAACCTTTAATCACAGGAGCAATTCCCGACCAAGATCCAGAAAAATTGCAACGGCAGTACAGTAAACTAGCGACATATTTGCAGAAAGAACTCAACATTCCGGTACAATATAAACCTGTTACTGATTATACAGCAGCAGTCACAGCATTTAAAGTAGGAGATTTAGACCTAGTATGGTTTGGGGGCTTAACAGGAGTTCAAGCAAGATTACAAGTACCAGGCGCACAAGCGATCGCCCAACGAGACGTAGACGAAAAATTCCATAGCGTATTCATCGCCAACAAAAAAACCGGAATCAAACCCCTCAAAAACGCCAAAGATCTTCAACAACTCAAAGGGCGAACCCTCACCTTTGGCAGCGAATCTTCCACATCCGGACGACTCATGCCACAATACTTTCTCCAACTTGCAGGCGTAAAACTAACCGACTTCAAAGGACAAGTAGGCTTTAGCGGAGATCACGACAAAACCATCAAACTAGTAGAAGCAGGAACCTACCAAGTCGGAGCCTTAAACGAAAAAGTATGGCTAAAGCGCGTCAGTGCCAAAGAAGTAGACTTAAACAAAGTACAACCAATCTGGCGCACCCCCACCTACTACGACTACCACTGGGTAATCAACCCCCAAGTCCAACAACGCTACGGCAATGACTTCATCAAAAAAGTGCAAAACGCCTTCCTAAAACTAGATCCCAAAATACCAGAACAAAAAGAAATCCTCGACCTCCTACAAGCTCAAAAATTCATCCCCACCAAAAACGAAAACTACACCCAAATCGAAAAAATCGGTCGAGAAATCGGCAAAATAAAATAAACAATACTCTTTCTTGGCGTCCTTGGCGTCTAGGCGGTTCAAACATTAAACCCATGAACCCACCAATCTTTGAACTCAAAAACATCACCAAAAAATACCACAACATCCAAACCCTCACCAACATCAACCTACAAATCCACCCAGGAGAACGAGTAGCCCTAGTAGGTTCAAGCGGAGCAGGAAAAAGTACCCTAATTAACATACTCAACGGTTCACTACAACCAACACAAGGAGAAGTATGGGTACTTGGACGCAACCTAGCCCATCTGCGCCCCAAATCCTTACGCCAAGTACAAAGGCAAATTGGTACAATATACCAGCAATTTCATTTAGTAAACAACCTACAAGTAATTCACAATGTCAATGCTGGACATTTAGGCAGATGGTCGTTTCTTAAAGCTGCTGTTTCACTACTTTATCCTCTATCGCGGGAAACAGCGGCAAAGGCTTTGCGGCAAGTGGGTATTCCAGAAAAGTTGTATGAACGTACCGATAGCCTATCTGGTGGGCAGCAACAACGGGTGGCGATTGCTCGTGTGTTGGTACAAGATCCTGTTGCGATTCTTGCTGATGAACCGATTTCTAGTCTTGATCCTGAACGTAGTCGTGAGGTGATGGATTTGTTACTTCGGTTGAGTGGTGAGGGGAAGACTTTGGTTGTTAGTTTACACGCGATTGAGTATGCTCGCAGTCATTTTGAGCGTGTTGTTGGTTTAAGAGAGGGAAGAGTTTTGTTTGATGCTCCTGTTGAGCGGGTGTCTGCTGGTATGGTGGAGGAGTTGTATAGGATTTAACCGCCAAGGCGCCAAGGACGCCAAGAGAAGAGATGAGGGAGATAAAGTTAAAGAATTTACTTTTTACTTTTTACTTTTTACTTTTTATTTGTTCTGTTGTTTGGTCGTTGTGGGTTGCTGGTTTGTTTGGGCAGGATTTGGTTAATGTGGGTGGTTGGAGTCTTTTTGTGCGTTTTTTTGTGGCGGTTGTTTGTCCGGATTTTAGTGGTGAGTTTTTGCTGTTGACAATGGAAGCGATGTTGAAGACTCTGGCTTATGCTTTGTGTGGGACGTTTTTTTGTGTGGTGATTGGGTTTGTGGGTGGTGTTCTTTCTTCGCAGGTTTGGTGGAGTGTTGGTGGGGGAAGGTTTTATTCTGCGCCTTGGTTGCTGGTAAGGGGTGTTTTGTCAATTCCTCGAGCGATTCATGAGTTGATTTGGGGATTGTTTTTTGTGAATATTTTTGGGCTTGATCCTTTGGTGGCGGTGCTGGCTATTGCGATTCCTTTTGGTGCTATTACTGCTAAGGTGTTTTCGGAAATTTTGGATAATACTCCTCAACAGCAATTGTTTGCTCTGGTTAATAGTGGTGTTGAGCCGTTAAGTGCTTTTGCTTATAGTATTTTTCCTCAAGCTTTCCCGAATTTGCTTTCCTATAGTTTTTATCGTTTTGAGTGTTCTATTCGTTCTGCTACTGTGTTGGGTATTATTGGTGCTGGTGGATTGGGTTATCAAATTCTGCTCAGTCTCCAGTCTTTGCGTTATGAGCAAATGTGGACTTTGATGTTTGCGTTGCTGTTGTTGAGTGGTGGTACTGATTTTTGGAGTGCTTTGTTGCGTCAGGGTTTGGGTGTTCCCAGTCGTTTGGATTTGAATGTTCTCAATCTCCAGCAGCCCTACTCGCGTTCCTTACACCATAACTTATTGGTGAATTTTTCGTTGCTGTTTGGTGCGATTTTGTTAATATTTTCTTTTTGGTATGTTAAGGCTGATTTTACCAAACTTTGGTCAATACGCACTGCTCAACTTTTAGTTAGAGTGATTCAGGATGCTTTCCCGAATCAATGGATCGATCTTGATCAGTTGTTGACTCTTTGTACTCAAACTCTTGCTATGTCTATTTTGGCAACTACTATGGCGGGGTTGGGTGGTATTTTGCTTTCTTTTTTGGCAGCAAGGAGGAGTGGGGGAGTTTGTGAGAAAATTCAAACTTCTTTCACTCGTTTTTTGCTGCTTTTCTCTCGTGCTGTACCAGAACCAATTTGGGCGTTAATCTTTCTGTTTGTTTTGTTTCCAGGTATTTTACCAGGTGCGATCGCTCTTGGTTTACACAATTTGGGTATTCTTGGGCGTTTAATGGCGGAGGTGATAGAGAATTTGGATGAAAAACCTTTGCGTTCTCTCCAAGTTTTAGGTGCAACTAATTCTCAGGTTTTCCTCTATGGTGTTTTACCCTCTACTCTTCCCCGTTTTTTTGCTTACATTCTTTATCGTTGGGAAGTCTGCATTCGTGCGACTGTGATTGTTGGGTTGGTTGGTGCTGGTGGTTTGGGGCGTCTCCTTACTGAGCAACTCAGCAGCTTTGATTACAAAGGTCTTTTGACTACTTTAATAGTTTTTATGGGACTTACCTTTATCGTAGACATGATTAGTGGTGAGGTGAGAAGATCTTTAAGATAATCCTTGTAGAGACGTTCCATGGAATGTCTCTACATTGTTTTTCACTGCTATGTCTATTTGCTATTTAACACCCAAGAAATCTGCTAAGGCTTCGGAACTACCAATGTATTTACCATCAATAAACACCTGAGGAACAGTTGTTGCACCTGTAACAGCTCGTAATGAGCGAGTTGTCACTTCTTTACCTAAGACAATTTCTTCGTAATCAATGCCATTTTCCTTCAGCATGTTTTTGGCTTTAGCACAGAAGGGACAACCTACTTTTGTAAACAGGGAAACCAGTTGAGGTTTCACTGCGTTAGGGTTTATGTATCGGAGCATTGTCTCTGCATCAGATACTTTAAAGGGATCTCCTGGTTCGTCTGGCTCTATGAACATCTTTTCTACTACGCCATCCTTTACCAGCATAGAATAACGCCAAGACCGTTTACCAAACCCAAGGTCTGATTTATCTACGAGCATTCCCATGCCTTCAGTAAATTCACCATTCCCATCTGGTATTACAGTTATATTCTCTGCTTGTTGATCCTTTGCCCATTCATTCATGACAAAGGTATCGTTGACAGATATACAGATGATGTCATCTACACCATTTTCTTTAAAAACTTTTGCCAACTCGTTGTAGCCGGGAAGATGAGTTGATGAGCAAGTGGGAGTAAACGCTCCTGGTAGGGAAAAAACTACCACTGTCTTACCTGCAAATAAATCATCTGTTGTTACATTCACCCACTGATTGTCTTTGCGTATCCGGAAGGTAACTTTGGGAACTCTTTGTCCTTCTCGATTAGCTAACATGAGTTTGCTTCCTTGATAAACTAGATTACAAACGCTTTCTATGTTACCTCATAAAGCGTACTCATTACGAATATGGCTTGTCAAATAAAAATTTTAGTAGGTTCTTTCAAGGTAACAGCACAGAGAAACTTTCCGGCGCTGTTTCGCGATCAGTTGCTTGGCTTGGTGGGAGCGGTGTTTCAGGTGGGGTGAAATTCCAAGGGAAATTATAACTGTCAATAGTGAGAATATGAAACCTGATTAATTTAACCGGGTATTTTTGAGAGGGCTGATTATGACAAATAAACCAAAGTACGGCAACAAAGGAGAGGTTTGGCATCCGGATTTTATTCGATATATGGAATTTATTGCTAACCACCCGGTTTATGCAGGAATGCCAGATGCATTTACTGAGGGCGGTAAGATTCAGTGGGAAGCACCTTCAAACAGAAAGTCTGGAAAACACAAGGATACCCATCATAAACGGCGTGAATGGTGGCGTATAAAAGCTGTCTCAATTGGAGTTAACCCAAATTCAGATAGGTGGATCAGCAGGACAGCAAGAGTGATTCATCCTACTCTGAAGAAACCGTGTAAACGTTGTGGAAAGGTTATGGAGTTGCGATATGTTTATCCGTCTAACTCTTTATTGCAAAGACTTAATAAACTAGGTTACGTTGATGAAAATTTTCCGCTCGAATCCTATGAGAAAATTACAGACTTGGTGACTCGATTAGTTGAGGTATTTGGCGATTCTGTCTTTTCTAATCTCACATTTCTTCTCAAAACAGGTGCAATATCACCACCATTACTGGAACCAAGTTTGGAAAGCTGGCTCAATTGGATTGAGAAAGAATATGTTCCAAAAGAGCCAAGTTTACTTAGCCCTGGTGCTATGTCAAATGCACCTGATCGCTTTGATGGCTTTCATTCTTTTAACCAATGTTGTCGTAGCAAGGTAGACAAGGGACGTAGTAAAGTCAACTTAAAGTCGTACACAACTGACCGTCGCGTCTTTGAGTATTGGACAGAAGGTGATTGGATTGCTGCTAACCGATTAATGGGACAAATTAAAGCTAACTTTGGCAATGAAGCTTGTTTAAATAGTCATCCTGGCCCATGTTCTGGGGATCACATTGGACCTTTGTCATTAGGGTTTACCCACAGACCAGAATTTCAACTCCTATGCAAGTCATGCAACAGTGCAAAAAATAACCGTATGACTTTGCGTGAAGTAATTCATTTACGAGAAGTTGAAGCTACAGGTGTTGCAGTAATCTCATGGCATAGTAAAGCTCTATGGAATCTACGAAAAGAAGATGTTGTGAATAATGAAACAGCTTTACGTTTGAGCAAAATGCTTCGAGATAACCGTCATACTTTAATGAGTATTTTCAAAACAATTGCTGATGCAGGACACTTTACCTTCTTAGCTACATTTCTAGAACTTGGTTGTGCTGAACGTAAAATTGATTTTATCAATCTTCGTGTGGAGCAACACATTACAAAATTCGATAGAATCAATTATACCTCTCGTGAGACTAAGTATGTAGCAGAGCAAAAATCTCGTCGTTGTCGAGTTGCATTTGAATCACTACGAGACTACTTTATCAAAGATAACCGTAACGCTATTTATATAAACACAGATTCAATTAAGAGTAAGGTGGAAGCTGTTTTAGTAGCTTTACAGCAATCTTCAGATACAATTAAGAACCTTGATACTCAGATTGCAGCAATGTTATCAAGTAACAGGAAAATGTCAATAGATGAGGGTTTTCGAGGAGTTGTTGATAGTATTCCCACAATTTATCCTCCTAATTTCGTCACGGCAAAACAACAACTTATTGATGTAATGGCATTAGTAGCAGTTGAATTAAGCAACCAATGGACGGGCGATCGCTATGTCAGAGGTGAGTTAAATTTAGATACGTAACTTACAGTTAAAAGGGAAAAATTTTAGCTTAATGGCGAAGCTTCTCAAGATATTGCTTTGGCGAGATTACACCCCTCATTAAACACTGGTAGTTTGTTAATGGTGGTGTGATATAGTCAAGACTTTCTCCATCTTGACCTGGCTCCAAGGGAGGCAAATCATTGAGAGCGTCAGAAACACTAACAACTGGTGAAAGTCCAACTAAACAACTTCCAGTCTTGTCGCATACTGGTGGGGGTTGCGGAATACTGCGATTTGCTTGTTCACTGCCCACTAGAATAATACGCTTACGTCGCTGAGGAACCCCATAATCCGCAGCATCAAGTTTCCAAATTGACAATTGCTGAGTTATTGAACCCAAAGCAGATTTTATTTGCTCAAAGACATAGCCACGCTCCATGTTCAACAACCCCATTACATTTTCAAACACAAATCCGTCTGGTTCAATTGCCTCAATAATTTGTTGATAGTTCTTGAATAAAGAATTACGTTCATCACTCATAGAGCGAGTATTTCCGGCTGTAGAAAATCCCTGGCAAGGAGGACCACCTAACACAAAAAGTTTAAGGTTTAAATTGCTCCGTCTAGTTTTCTTAACAGCTGACACTATCTTGGAAAAAACTTCTGGATCTCGAATGTCTCCAATAACTACATTCGAGTCAATATTTTTAGCATAGGTTTGCAAACCTTGTGGCATAATGTCATTTGCTACTACTGGTTGCCAACCTGCCCATTTGAATCCTAGTGCCAAGCCACCTGCACCTGCAAAAAGGTCTACAAAAATTCCTGGGGGGCATAATTGCATTGCAATCTGATAAGCCAACAGTGGTGGAACGGCATTACCAATTTGAGTACTAACTGCTGTACGTGAACCTAAAAAGACAAAGCTATCTGGAAAGCTTTGCAGCCTTGCTGCTTCCCGTTGGCTGATCACACGATGCTGCCCTCCATCATAATTGTAATGAAGGTGGCAGCCATTTCCAGGGCGACCAAAATAGGTATTAATTGTATAAGCAGGTGCATCTGGACGAAGCCGCCCATAATAAGTAGAGCGGCTTCCCTTACCTTTGGCGTAGCTTTCTCTAATTTGAGCTAATCGCTGCGAAGGAATAGAAGTTGGAATATTCTTCCAATTACCTCCAGGAGGGATATGCATAACCATAGACAAGTCAAGCTTGCTAAGTTTTGCTGAATAGTGATTGTAAATCAAAATTCCTCCCATAGGGGGTGGTCAAGTATAGTTTGACGCTCTTGAGTAGTAAGTTTAGGGAATGAGTTCATCATGGAAGCAAGGTCTAGGCGATTTAGACCGTATGCTTTAGCAACAATAACCTCCATTTTTGCTTCTGCTGCTAAGTTTCCAGCAAGTATCTGTTCAACCAACGGAACCACGGTTGCAGAAAATTGAGGAGTGATTAAGGGTATACGTGTCTTACGCAAAACACCCACAGAAACATGAGCAGTTGATAGCATAGAGCGAACCTGAAACTCAAAGGGTAATGAGGACATGATACCTAGTAGGGTGTAAAGTTTCGATAAATCATTTGTCCGAAAATGCGCTACACCAAGAGAATTACCAGTAACCCATTGAGCAGGAATAATGGTAGCTTGAACTCGTCGTTTTTGAGTTTGTCGGCTCACATCTCGCCAGACAATACGTGGATAGTTTACAGAAGCAGGAACATCAAGTTCCTTTTCTTTTTTGATGAAGAAAGTAGGTTGACTAACCTTGGTCAGTCGCTGGATCATTTTTCCCTTAATAAAAGGATAATTACCTTGTAAAGACAGGTAACTTGTGTGACCTGTTTCATCTAACTCTCGACCTGTCCACAATTCTCCTTCACCGTTGCCTTGTAAGCTCAAGAGTGTTGGTAAATCGCACAAGCGTGATAGCTGCGCAAATTGAGATTCATTATTGTAGATAGGAATGATATAACCATTTGAAGTCAAAAAAGTTTCAGGCAATTTAAGCTCTTGATGATATTGTGTGTAGCGCCTAGCTTCATCAAACTTATAGAGAAAAATTTTTTGTGAAGTGGTGTTGGTCTGAATGGTAATGTTAACACAAGCTTGATCCACACCATTAAATAATTTAGTTTCAGCAGGAAAGTAGTCAATATATTTAATTGAATGATTGGTCAGCAACCACTTTCTCAACATCTCAGAGTTTTGATCCCCAAGAATTGTTGCTGGTGAAATGATTCCAGTCACTCCTTGATTTTTGGTTAAGCGAACAGCAACTTCAAGACCTACACGGGCTAGATTTACTCCCCATCCAGAAAACATTTTTCGGGGCATAGATAAGGGAAAGCATTTTGCCAACGTTTTTGAATAGTCTCGGAGAGAATTAATATAAGCGACTTCCGTTTCTCGATCTAATACTTCAGTATCCCGACGGTCTGGTTTCACAACTTCCCAGGGAGGATTAGTAATAGTTATATCAAAGCAAGTTTCATCAGTTTGTTTCTCTATAAATAGAGAAAAGCAGTAGAGAAAGCTATCTTGAACAACAGCTTTTAAACTGTACCGCAATCCAATTTCGTTAGCGGTACGTTGAATATTCTGTTTTGCTAATTCAACTGCATGTGTATCACAATCCCATACTTCAATTCGCCACAACCGATGCATGAGATGAGGAAACGCTTGAGCATGTTCTATCAACCAAGTAATCAGCCGCCCATCACCGCAAAAAGGATCAATAACAGATAGCTCTCCTTCCCAATCTTTGCGAATTATCAGGGTTAAAACACTATCAACAAGACGTGTACCAATAAAATATGGAGTATAAAATTTGCCAGTTGTCTTATTTAGAAGATTTTGACGCCCATCTCCTACTTGAGCCGCAGGAGTAGACTGAAGTATTTCAAGATGATTCACATTTAACTCTCAAGAAACGTGATGCTTATAGCAGTAATTATATTCTAAATGGAATATAATTCAAGTAGCTGCTCGATCATTTTTGGGACCTGGTTTAGGAGCATTGTCCACATAATTTTGCAGACTAGAAGCTTCAACTAGCCAAATCCCCCCAGCACGTCGGGCTTTGATTACTCCTTGTCGAATCAGTAACCTAATGTGCTGAGGTGTATAGCCGCATAATGTAGAAGCCTCCGAAACAGTGATTAGTTCAGAGTCGGTCATTGGGTCTGTAAATTTCAAGGTGTAAGATTGCTTATCTTCATAATCTCACCTGTGACTGGCATTTCAACTAAACCCAAATATCAGAGGTGCAATCGCCTCCAGGATAGCGCATTTCATGAGCGCGAGATGAACCTGAACCATTCAGTTCTTGACCAAAGTCAACGTAGAAGTTTTCGTTTATTTTTATTCCCCCGTTTTCAGTAACACAGTCAATTTGCAACATGTATGAGCCGTTATTGGACAAGTCGGGGCTGTCAGAATTCAAGAGTGACATATATTATTATGACTCCTGTGTTCTGAACGGCAGATGCTTCAACTCCGGGAACCTCCCTCCGGGTTCGCAGTCACGCCCGACAGTGAGAAACCCGGATGCAGCGCTGCCTCACCGCAACGCACTGCCTCCTCCTGACTCCTGTCTCCTGTCTCCCCTAATTACTGATAACTCTTGCTAATCTGATTCCAAGCTTTGACGATTAGCTGTAAATTTTTAGGTAGACTACTTTGAGAGATATCGTTGTACTGAATAGAACCCTCGCTACTGGTAAGAGTATAGGTAATGTAATCAGCAGCACCTTTAGGCGCTGGGTAACTTAAATTGTTGAATCGATCGCCCTTTTGTGCTAACAATTGTTGAAACTGTCGCACTTTTTCTGTGGAAATGCGCCATACTCGACGTTCACCAGTCTTGGTATCGCCAATACGATATTGCATTAAACGTCCATCATTGAGTAAAACAGTTTCGTAGGTTCTACCAGTAAAGCCGCCAGTAGAAAAGGAACGAAAAATCACGCTACTTTGTAATGGTGGTGGTAGCTCACTCGATGAAATGGGTACAGGCTGGATTTGGCTTTGTTGCGAGTTCTCACTAATTTCACTTTCTCGTTTATTCAGCTTTACCACTGAACCAGAATTGTTGGTGTGATAAACTAACGCTTGTTCTGGTGCGCCGACAATTACTCGCCAACCAGACACTAACTTTTGAGAACAAAAGAAATTAGGAACAGAACTAGTCACTTCTAGACAACTATTTTTCCAAGTTCGCTGTTGAACTTGAATAATATTTAACTGAGCAACTGGTAACTTTAGCCGTCGAGATGTAACTCTTAAAACAGCATTTTTGACAGAATCTGGTAATTCTGTTACTTCGCTTTTTGAATTATCAGAATTTGCTAAGCGTAAAAAACGTCCGTTGTCATTAGTGTGATAAATCCAGTTTTGACTACCATCAGACACCACAACCCGCCAACCAGAAACTAACGCTTGGGTGCAAAATTCATCTGGTAAAGGCAAATTTAGACATCCATTGCGCCATGTGTGTTGACTATAATTAGTAATTTGCAATTTTCTGCTTGGAATTCCCTCTTTACCTGATAAATCTCGGATTACAGCAGTAGCTACTGAACGTGGTAAGGTATTTTCTTTGCGAATTGCATTTGCTATCTCAGGATTTGTGGGGGCGGCGGTAACACTTTCTATTGATGTTAACCCACTACTAATAGATAAAATGCCAGTTAATACTAAGGCAGTGAAAATTTGTGCTTGTTTTGTGGTAAAGTAAAACTTGAGTAAAGATTTCATGGCAATAGTTAAGAAACGAATCGGAAATAACAAAGTGATTCTTACTCCCATATATTAACTACATGGAATGAAAGAATAGCTTTTTCTTCAGGCTGATATCAAGCTAGACGCTGGTATAATTCTTCTTTGTTCCTTAAGTTTTACAAAAAATTTATATAAGGCTAAAACCCTTTATTCTATGAGATTAACTAGTTGGTTAACTGTAATTTTACTGAATAAAAATGTACAGAAGACAAATTGAAAGTAGGGATGTTCACTGAAAACGTTTCCGTAGGGGTGTATAAATGGGAAAATGCAACTTCTTTACATCTATTCCAGTCATAATTCATGGTTTGATCATACAGGTGTAAAGTTTTCTACTCAAGAAATGATGAAAAAATTTCTCAATTGGTGTGGTGAATATTGTTCAAGAAACTTACGCAGTTACAAAAATCAGGCGTTTTTTGCACTCGTAGTTATCCTGAGTATGGTAGCAGCGATCGCGCTATCATTTCCCTCCTATGCGCAAACTACATCTCGTCCGCAATCAGAGTTACGAGGAGTGTGGTTAACTAATATTGATAGCAACGTCTTATTTGAGCGCAACCGTCTTAATAGTGCTTTGCAACAACTCAAGCAACTAAACTTTAACACTGTGTATCCCACAGTTTGGAATTGGGGTTACACACTATACCCCAGCAGGGTAGCACAAGCTGTGATTGGGCGTTCTGTGGATCCTACACCAGGGTTGCAAGGGCGAGATATGCTCAAAGAAGTTGTTAGTTTGGGACATCAAAAAGGTTTAACAGTCATTCCCTGGTTTGAATTTGGCTTCATGGCTCCTGCCGATTCACTATTAGCCAAGCGTCATCCGGAATGGCTGACAAGTCGCAGTAACGGTACAAAAATTTGGAAAGAAGGTATTCATGATCGCGTTTGGCTGAATCCCTTGCGTCCAGATGTGCAAAAAGTTATACAAGATTTAATCGTGGAAATAGTGAGAAACTACGATATTGATGGCATTCAATTCGACGATCATTTCGGTTTTCCTGCTGAGTTAGGATACGACGCTTATACAGTTTCTTTATATAAAAAAGAACACAACGGTCAAATTCCACCGAAAAATCCTCAAGATCCTGAATGGATTCAGTGGAGAGCAGACAAAATCACCAACTACATGCAACGAGTTTTTAAAGCCATCAAAGCAACGAAAAAAAATTGCTTAGTTTCTATTTCTCCTAATCCCCAAAGTTTTTCCCGTGACTTCTTTTTAGCAGATTGGGAAAAATGGGAACGCCTGGGATTAGTTGAAGAACTAATTTTGCAGGTGTATCGTGACGATATCAATACCTTTATTAAGGAATTAGAAACACCAGAGATGAAAGCAGCAAAAAGTCATATTCCCGTAAGTGTCGGTATTATGACTGGGTTAAAAGGTAAATTTGTCCCCATGCAACAAATTCAAACACAAGTGCAAGCAGTACGCGATCGTAAGTTTGCTGGAGTATCCTTCTTCTTCTACGAAACCCTTTGGAATCTCACCAAAGAATCCTCACAACAACGTGCCGCTGGGTTCCAAAACCTCTTTCCCACAAGCACATCTTACCCCAATCTCATTACAGGTTGGAAACCATAGGGTAAATAGTTAACGTATGTAGAGACGTTACATGTAACGTCTCTTGCTCCGGCGGGGCGTCTCTACCCTCCAATTCCCAACCGCCCAGCCAAACCGGGAGCTAAAGGTAGAAGGGTAACAATCATTAAGAATAAAGCCAAAAGACCTAAAGCAGCGCGTGCATCATCTGGTTCGCTGATTTCATTCAAGCTGGGGCGTTCTAAATCCCGTTGTAAAAAGAGAATAACTATCGCCCAATACATAGCCAAAGGATTAGCCAAAGACACTAACCCCAACAAAATTAAAGTTGCCAGTGTTAACCTGCCTGCGGTTTTGCGTCCATATATAGCTTGAACAATTCTACCTCCATCCAGTTGTCCGGCGGGCATTAAGTTCAAAGCAGTGATAATCAAACCCAACCAACCAATAACTACCAACGGATGTATACTGACTACCGACGATTGTAAAGCAGAACCGAGAACAACCCGTGCCAAAGTTCCTACTAAAATAGAGCCGGAGAAAAACTCCTTTGGTAATTGAAACGCTTTGGGACTAAAACCCAATGCTAAATTATAATGGGAGAGTAACAACCCAGTTACCAGCATAAGTAAAGAAACAATCCCCCCTGCTGCCGGTCCTGCTAAAGCGATATCAAATAATACTTTGCGGTTAGGTAATAAAGACTCAAAGCGAGTAATTGCACCAAAAGAGCCAATTTGCACTGCGGGGAGAAAGAAAGGTAAACTGAGACGGATTTGGTGACGATGGGCAAGTACCCAATGACCGATTTCGTGAGCGACTAACACTAATAAAACACCAACACCGATAGGCAAAGTTTGTGGCAACCGTTCTGGGGTACTAAACAAATCAAAGTTAAGTAGTAAACCTGCTGCTTCAAAACAGGTGGTAATAGTTGCCACAAGCAATACAACTGCAAATACTTTTTGGGCAGTTGTCATGGGGCGCGGATCGTTAAGGCTAGGTAGCACAATTACTACAGGTTTTCCATCCGTGCTTTCTACTAGAAATAGACGATATTTATCACCTAAACGTTCCTGTAAACTGGTTATGAGACGGTTGTGAACCACTTCTGGTTCTCCCCGCAGATTACCTCTGAATACAGCTCCTTCTTGATAGGCGATCGTTTCTGTCGCAAAAAATGTATCTATGCCAAAAATACTTCTAATTGCGTTCAAGTCTTCTTCAGGAATCGTGATTACGTTAGGTTTTGGTTGTGGCGAAGGTACTGCTAAACCGTCAGAATTCTCTATGGAAGTAGTTCGCTGTGCTGTTTCGTCGGCAATCCGACTGTTTGCCCGCTGCCTAAGTATGGCATCTTGCCCAGCGTTACGTAATTGTCTTCCTATATATATGTATAATCCAGCCGAAGCCACTAACAAAAACAGTACACCAACTATGTTGATGTAAATCCCTGCCGCAAACAAACCAAAAAACAGCAGCCAAGGAGTCATTAATACCACTGACTGTAACCAAGCTAATATTCCTAACTTACCATAAGGTCTGGCGCGATAGAAGCCCCAACTCAAAATGCCGAAAACAACCAGCACAATAGAGGCGATAATGGGTGTTTCTGATGAAGTAAACATTTTTAAACCTTTGCAGAATGAAAACTAGCCTGAACAAGTCAAGTGTTACAGCTATTTATAATTTATAACGATGTTTGTAGTTTGCTCAAATTTTGCGGCGATCGCTACATTTCTAACTGCACGAATCCAAAAATGTCATGACTCAAATCCTAATACACACAATAGTAATCTTGTCCATTTTTTGTAACTATACTTTACAATTTATCTTTACTTATTGATCAGTTTTAAACATAGTTATATACAATTGCTTATTTAAAGTTAAACTTTGAATATATAGAGAAAAATAATTTCTTAAGTATTGTTAAGTTTAGTTAACAATACTCAGGATTTAGGTTAATAGCAGCAAAGAAATTTTCAGGGGGGAAACCTAGCATGGCAGTTAAAAATAACCAGGATAGTACTACCGAAAATGGTAATACACCAGTACAAATAGAATCGCAGCATCCACTAGAAGTACATGGTACACTCTCTGTAGCGGGAGAAAGACCTATTACTCACAGTGATTTGCAAATTGTTGAGACACAGAACATTATGGGATTACGTCCCATTGCGGCAAACTCAATGCACATTGTTGATACTATTAACTTTTCTGGTATTCGTCCCATTGCTTCTAGTGAGTTGGTAATTTCTGAGACATACTCAGTCATGGGTAATCGTCCAGTAGCATCAAATGAGATTGACGATGCTGATTCTTTAATGGGTTTTCTAGATTAGACCAAAAAATATTAGTTATGACAAAAACCCGGTTTATTTCTTTTGAAGGAACTGGGTTTTTATTGTGTTATCTCTTTTTGTAGAGAGCATTAATGTATCTTGTGGTGGAAGGCTAGAACCAAAACTTTAAGCTAAGTTGTATATGTGATAACAAAATAATTCTCAGTTTTATAAAAACAAAGGAGAGCAAAATGAGCTTAGAAGATAGAGCAAAAGCAGCAGCTAAAAACGTTGAAGGAAAAGCTCAAGAAGCATTGGGAAATGTAACTGGCGATCCTGAAGATAAAGCAGAAGGTAAAGCAAAGCAAGCTGAAAGTGAACTACGTCACGGTGTTGAAGACGTAAAAGATAACATCAAGAAAAGTATCGACTAATTTGTGCTACTTTTTGTAATTTCCGCAGCCCGATTTCTTAAAGAAACCGGGCTGCTCATGTATTTTATATTCTCAACACATTTACGTGTAAAGTGTAAAATCTGCGTAAAGCTAAGTAAAAATAGTTGATTTTAACTGCTGAAATAGTAAAAATAATTACTGGATATTTGAAAAACTACCATTAAAATTATTACAGTCAGCGATTTGTTTATTTCCAGGCTAGTAAATATCACTACCGGGTAACTTCTACCACCACCGTTTACCTGATTGTTAAAGTGAGTTGAATGAACAAATTTGACATAATGACACAAAAGCTACTGAAAGCTGGTGTCGTAGCAACATTCTCTGCTGTGGGAACTGCAATGTTTATTACAGGGCAAGAGCAGGCTAATTCTATTGAACCAGAAGAAGAAAGTGACACACTAGCCGTGGATGGGATGTACAGTGCTGTAGAATCTATCCAACGTGAGCGTGTCAGATTGATGTCTCCAGAAATTGACTATCAGGTTTCCTTAAGTAGAAATTCTGTCGTCAACATCCAACAGAGTAGTCAGTCTAATAACGAAGAGTCACAAATTATATCCTATAAAGGAAACTTGGTATATATTTCACATCCAGAGAATATATCAATATACCGATATCAATCAGTTGTTGATGATAGCGACAACGAGTTAAATTGCGATCGCCCCAATTGTAACTCCCAATCGATTCCAGAAAATTTTGGTGCGTTAGGTCTAGTAGCAATTGCTAGTATTGGCTTCGCTTTACACTGTAGAGACAGCGCAAAGACGCCCCACTGGGGCGTCTGTACAATCTAAACTTTTGCTAGTTCTGGAGTAGGACGTTTGCTGTTACGGATATCGGCGATTGCTTGACGATAATCTTTAGCTTTAAATACAGCTGAACCTGCAACAATCGCGTTTGCGCCTGCTTCCAAAACTTGCCAAGTATTGTTAGCTTTTAGTCCTCCATCTACTTCAATCCAAGGATCTAAACCGCGTTCATCACACATTTGACGCAGCTTGCGGATTTTGGGTACCATCTCAGGAATGAAACTTTGACCACCAAAACCAGGGTTTACGCTCATAATTAGAACCAGATCGCAAAGTTCCAGCACATACTCAATCAAATCTAAAGGAGTGGATGGATTGAGTACAACACCAGCTTTTTTACCAAGTTCTTTGATTTGTCCCAAAGTACGGTGTAAGTGAGGCGATGCATTGTGTTCGCAATGAACATAGATATGATCTGCACCAGCCTTCGCAAAGTCTTCCACATACTTTTCTGGTTCCACAATCATTAGGTGGACATCCAGTGGTTTTTGCGTAACCGGACGAAGCGCCTCCACTACCAGAGGACCTATGGTAATATTGGGTACAAAGCGACCGTCCATCACATCGACGTGAATCCAGTCTGCTCCCGCCTCGTCTACGGCGCGAACTTCGTCTCCCAGACGACTAAAATCTGCTGATAAAATAGATGGAGCAATAACAATGGGCTTGCGGTTGTTGGTTTGGGTCATGGCTAGTGGGTTGTTAAGCGTCCTGGTCTGTAAGTATTGTAACAAACCTTCATATCTTTGATCCCGCCTTTTTAGAAATAGAAATTTGTTCATAGGGAAACGTTAATTCAATTCCCAATGACAAATGACAAATGACAAACTGACAATTAACCAATGAGCAAAAAACTAACCTGGATTATTTGGGGATTAAGTGCCACTTGTGTGAGTTTGCCAGTACTAGCTTTTGAAACTCCCTTTGGAGTCAATGGTATTGATGCACTCAGGTTACACCTACCACCGTACAATTTAATTGGTCGTAAGATCGCTATTGGTCAGGTGGAAATTGGGCGTCCAGGTATGTTCGGCTGGGATAAAGCCGTGTCCAAGAATCGCTCAGTAAATCTTGCAGCTGTTTTCTTGCGTAACGGACCGGCAAAGTCAAATAGTAGTGTTGACTCTCACGCTTATAATGTAGCTTCAGTGATGGTTAGTCGAGACAAAGCTTTTCCAGGTGTTGCCCCAGGAGCAAAATTATATTCATCGGCTGTGGGGGCAAGTAAAAATATCGGTCAACCGGAAGAGTGTCTGTCTGCACAACATGTTGCACGACAAAATGGCGGTGATGTCCGGGCGATTAATTTTAGTTTTGGCGAACCACTCAACCGAGATCCACGACCAGAAGCGGTGCTTGATGGTAGAGCTTTACTAACCCTGTGCGTTGACTGGTCTAGTCGAGTTCACGATGTTTTGTATCTAATTGCTGGTAATCAAGGCAAGGGAGGAATTCCCATACCTACTGATAATTATAACGCAATGAACGTGGCTTTTTCATCCAAACGCGGCGGAATTTTTAATAAAGTTGACGTTTCTAATTTGGCGGGTGCAAATGTTGGTGTTACTAGTAGGCTCGCCGGAAAAGAGATCAATATTGGTCAACGTCGTTCTATTAGTTTAGTTGCGCCTGGGAGTAATATATTCTTGCTTAATCCTGATGGTAAATCGAATAAAGTAACAGGTACTTCTTTTGCCGCACCTCAAGTGACAGCTACTGTGGCACTGCTGCAGGAATTTGGCGATCGCCAACTCAGAGCAAAAAAACTTAATTGGACTACAGATTCTCGCCGACACCAAGTAATGAAAGCTGTGTTGCTCAATTCATCTGACAAAATTAAAGACAATGGTGATGGCTGGCGTTTAGGAATGACACGCACAATTGTTGATAAACAGAACCAAGACTGGTTAGTTTCAGATGCATATCAAGATCCCAAAATTCCTTTAGATGCGCAAATGGGAGCCGGTCATTTAAATGCCTTTCGCGCTTACCAACAGTTCAGTGCTGGACAGTGGCGACCATCTCAAATTTTACCAGCAATGGGCTGGGATTACAATCAAGTAAATGTTGGGACTTCTGCGGAATATGTTTTAGCAAAACCTTTACAGGGAGGAAGTTTTGTTGCTATTACTCTCACTTGGGATAGATTGGTTGAGTTAGAAGATCAAAATAATAATAGTCAGTATGATGAAGGGGAAGAGTTTCGCGATCGCGGTTTAAACAACCTTGATCTTTATATAGTAAAAGCTGATTCAGCCAATACAGATGCCGGACAAGCATGTTCTTCCATTAGCGATATAGATAACGTAGAACACATTTTTTGCCCTGTTCCTACTACAGGTAATTATAAAATTCGCGTCCACTTTCGCCAACAAGTAAATGAACCTATACAACCCTACGCTTTAGCTTGGTGGGCTATACCCATAAAGTAATATATCTGTTGTTGCTAAAAGTGTAACCGCCATATAACTTTGTTGCGGCAATGCCATAGTCATTTAGGAAGACTTTGGGATAATGGTGGTAATATGAAGCAAAAACTTAGCAAAGCCCAAGAAAAGTTCCTGCAAAGACGCTACGGTGTTAGTTTAGGGAGACGCTACGTACTAGCAGCTGCAGGTGTGGTACTGATGGGTGTATTAGGATGCTCCCAAATAAATAGCAATACTAGTGCCTACGCTCAATCTCAGCCACGAGCCGAATTGCCAGTATCAAAAGAAAAACTCAATCCAGATGCCATTGTTAGTGCTAACACAAAGTTTGGCTTCAAACTCTTTTCACAAGTGTTGAAAGAAGACGCAAAAGCGAACGTTTTTGTTTCTCCTTCAAGTGTAGCCTTTGCTCTAGCTATGACTTACAACGGTGCTAACGGCAGCACAAAAGAAGTAATGGCTAAAGCGTTGGAGTTACAAGGGTTGAGTTTGGAACAAATTAACACTTCTAATGCGGCATTGAAAAAAATATTAGAAAACCCAGATGCCAAAGTACAACTGACAATTGCTAACTCACTTTGGGCAAACAAAGATGCCAAATTTCAACCAGATTTTATCCAAAAAAATCGGGATTATTATACAGCTAGGGTAACTAATTTAAACTTTCAAGATGCAGTAGCACCAAGTATTATTAATAACTGGGTTAGTGAGAATACTCGCGGAAAAATTAACAAAATTGTTGAAAAAATTGACCCCGCACAGGAGCTATATCTCATTAACGCCATCTACTTTAAGGGTAGTTGGACTCAAGAGTTTGATAAACAGCAGACAGCAGAGCATCCTTTTCAGCTTTTATCGGGTGAGCAAATACAACACCCAATGATGTCGCAAACAGGTAAGTACAGATATTATGAGAACGAACAATTTCAAGCTGTAAGCTTACCTTATGGTAAAGATGGCAAGGTAAGCTTTTATATTTTTCTGCCTAAAGATAATTCTAACCTCAAAACTTTATACCAAAATTTGAACTCAGAAAACTGGGACAAATGGATGACTCAGTTTAGTAAACGAGAAGGATTTATTCGTTTACCCCGATTCAAAAGTGATTATGATGTAACTTTGAATGATGCGCTCACAGCTTTAGGTATGGGCGAGGCTTTTAGCGATCGCGCTAATTTCTCTGGGATGGGAAAAAATCTAGCGATTAGCTCCGTCAAACATAAAACTTTTGTGGAAGTAAATGAAGAAGGTACTGAAGCAGCCGCTACGACTTCTGTAGGAATCATGCCCACATCGGCAGTACTGCCTCAAGAGCCATTTCGGATGATTGTTAATCGTCCTTTCTTCTGTGCGATTCGAGAGAATCAAACAGGAAGCATCTTGTTTATGGGTTCAATTGTGGAGCCACATTCTTAGCCGGATTTCGTTGATTTTCATTACGAGAATAATTTTCAGTATTAATTGAGACTTCTGAACTGGGTGCAACTATCTCAGGGGAATCACGCTCGTCTATGTGAGTTTCCGCTTCAGCGATGACACTTTCACTTGCTTCAGTAGCAGGTGGACGACGCACCGCGCTTAAAGCTGTCTTAATCACAACAGCAGATGGTACTGCCACAATTACACCTAAAAGTCCGCCAATTCTCGCGCCTGTTAAAACCGATATTAGTACCCAAACAGGATTTAACCCAGTAAAACTACCTAAAATACGCGGAGCAATTAAGTTTTCGAGAATTTGCTGGATGATGACTGCCGCAGCCAACATCCTCGCCCCCATCCCAAAATCTTGCAAAGCTACCAGCAACGTAGTCGTGGCTATCCCCACCGTTCCACCAAAGGGGACTAAAGCCATGAAGCCAATAGTTAAGCCAAACAACAAACCAAATGGTACTTTCAGCCATAGAAAAGTAGGAATCATGGCTGATGCCATACAAGTAGATAAAATTAGCTGGGTGAGAAAGAAATTTTGAAAGCTCAGACGTACTGTTTGAGAAAAAGGATCGCGGAATTTAGCAGGTAGCCAATCTACTAAACTTTGCCACAGTTCATCTCCATGCTGCAAGAGGTAGAAAGTCAGCACCATCGTCAACAAAAAGTCTAGCAAACTGGTGAGTGTAATCACAGCTAGGTTGAGAACTTGTCCAGCTATTGCCTGTAATTGCCCCTTGACGCGATCGTTAATTTGCGCTACCAAAGCATCAAGACCAATTGGGAAGCCGAAACTTTCTGCTTTTTCGTTTAACATCATTAACTGATAACGTCCCGAGTCAATTAACTCTGGGATTCTGGCTACCAGTTGTTGTGCTTGAGTCAAAGCTAATGGAAAGAGGGTGACACCCAACGCCAATAAAATCGATAAAGCGAGTAAAAAGACTAATATGGCAGCTTGTTCTCGCTTAGCACCTTGACGCTGCATCCAGCTTACAGGATAGTTAAGCAGAAATGCTAGTACTGAGGCTCCGACTAAAATAACTATTAATGAGTGAAAGTAATGAAAAATTGCCGAAATAGCCCAACCATTGAGTACTAAAAGCGGAGCGAACAAAGCGATCGCCAAAATCCGAGAAATTGGTGTTAGTGCTTGCCACCAGTTTAAGAGCCTACGTGTCTGCATCTGCCAATTGCGGGATGATACAACTAAAATAAAATGCTTATTGCCTATTATCTCTGACTACACCACATTCATCCCTCTATCTAGTTTATGATTCACATAAAATCATGAAAAATTTTTCCCCAGATCACCAATTACCCTCCCCTGCTCCCCCTGCGTCCCCTGCTCCCCCTGCTTTGGTTTTCTACCTGATTCCTGTGATTGGCTTTTTTCCTTCGCTGTGGACTTTGTACCGTCGCAATGGTTGTCGGGAACAAATGGTGGTTAGTCGTCTGTCTGTAACTTTGGGACTTACCTGGCTTTTAGGGTACTTCCTACTAATGACCGGGGCGACTACATCCAATTTTTTCACACTGCGTCTACTTATTCTCAATAGCTTTCTCACCTCTGGATATTTCTTGGTCAGTATCTGGTTAATTATACTTACAGTAACAGGCAAATCTAAACGTTTACCAGGTTTTAGCCAGTTGAGTGAAGGAGTACTACGCAAGTACTTGTCTTAATCATTAAAAAAAGCCATTCTTATTCAGTAATTTCACTTAATTTGGCGGAAATTAATCATTATGTTCCTGTAGATCTGGTCAAATGTGATTGATTCTTGCCATACTTCAATTAAACGTCCCGGATTAACCAAAAAAATAGTAGAAGTACTGCTATAAGTGTTGAGGTTAAACTAAAGTGCGTTTTTTACTACTGCTCACTCAAGAATTAGCTATTAGTTGATTCTTTTGTACAGGAGCAACAACACAAGAGTGGTTTTTTCAGTAAGTGTGAGGAAGTCAGTGACGATTCAAAGAACTTCGGCGCAAGAAGAAATTTCTACAAATACCGCCAACACAAATAAAAACAATGCCAAAAACTCTCAATTTGGACGTTGGTTGTGGTTTTGGGTGGGAATGAGTGGAATCGCAATGGTGTCGGCGACAGCAGGGGCATTGTTGGCAGTTTCTTTAAGCAGTACGCCTTTAATGCAAGCTTCCCTTAGCCCAGATGAAGAAGCGGTATTTGATCGCGATCGCATCTCCGGTAGTGGGTTAAAATTTTCCGAATTAACTCGTCCTGTGAATATCCTAATCATGGGAATGAGTGTACTCCCGCCAGATACAAAAAATCCTCCGATTGAAAGCAAAAAGCTTAGATATTTACCGCAGGTAAACTCCTTTGATGGTCTTGCTGATGTCTTATTATTAGTTAGATTTGATCCAGAAAAGAAAAAATTAATGATGCTTTCCGTTCCTAGAGACAGTCGAGTTGAAGTGGAAGGATACGGATTGAAAAAAGTTAATTATACAAATGTTGTTGGTGGACCTGCTTTAACGGCGAAAACTGTTAGCAATGTCTTAGGAGAAGTAGCAATTGATCGCTATGTAAGAATTAATGTTTTGGGAGTTGGCAAACTAATTGATGCTTTAGGAGGTGTGACAGTTTATGTCCCTAAAGATATGAAATATAAAGATGATTCCCAGCATTTGTATATTAATTTAAAGGCAGGAAAACAACATCTGAATGGAGAGCAAGCGCTGCAATTATTGCGCTTTCGCCATGACGAAAATGGCGATATTGGGAGAATTCAGCGGCAACAAATGGTAATGCGGGCATTGATGGAGCAAACACTTAATCCCACTACTTTAACTCAGTTGCCGAAAATTCTTAATGTAGTCAAAGAACATATAGATACTAACGTCACAATAGAAGAGTTATTGGCACTAGCAGGTTTTGGAGTGCGCACAAATCGCTCGAATATGCAAATGCTGATGATGCCAGGACGGTTTAGTGAGAAAAGAGAATTTGAAGCAAGCTACTGGATACCAGATGAGCAACGCATCAAAACTATGATGGCTCAGCACTTTGATTTACCATTAGAAAATCAACCACAAGCAACCGAACCAACGTCTTTACGCATAGCAATTCAAGATAGTACAGGTTCAAGCGATCGCACCAATCTTCGCCCTTTGATTAGAACTCTAGAAAAAGCAGGTTATCGTAACATATATGTTGCTAAAAGTTGGGGTGAACCGCTAGATGTAACTCATATTGTTGCTCAACAAGGTGACGGAAATAGTGCTGAATCAATTCGCAATGCTTTGGGATTTGGAGAAGTGCGCGTGGAAAGCACTGGTAATCTCGGCTCTGATGTTAGTATCCAGGTAGGTAAGGATTGGTTACAACAAAAAGACGTGATTGAACCGCCCATTAAACCCTAGATTGTTCCCTCATCCAGTCCAGTAAAATTGGATTCACCACCTCAGGGGCTTCGTCCTGAGGACAGTGACCCACACCTTCTAAAGGTATAAATTTTTGCACTTGTGGGTAGTTGGCTAATTCTCTACCTAACTCTATCGGTTCCCAAGGATCTGCCGCGCCCCAGATAATAATTGCTGGGCAAGGTAGTTGAGGTAAAAGATCTTCTGGTATTGGGCCAGTAGAATAAGCTGTAAAAGCAAGGAATACAGCCACAGCACCCGGATCTTTGGCTGGTGCCATCAGGATATCAACTAACTCGTCTGTGACTACTTCGGCATGGGCATAAGCTTGGAGGAGAATTTTTCGTACCGTTTTTGGTTGAGCAACTTGGTTGAAAAAGAACTCGCCCACTTTAGGAATGGAGAGTAGTCGTTGGATGAGGGGCGTACCCACACGACGATACCAAGGTAAGGTGATTCGTTTGCGATCGTGCAGCAGTCGTAGAGAACAGTTGAGCAGTGCAACTCCTAATGCGATTTGTGGGTTACTGACGGCAGCTTGCATGATCGCAATACAGCCGACAGAATTACCGACTAAAAAAGCTGGTTCACCCACGATCTCACGGCAAAAATCTGCTATTTGCTGTCCCCAAGTTTCAAATGTGTAAGCAATCTTTTCACCGATGGGTTTAGCTGAAGCACCAAAGCCAATCAAATCTATGGCGTAAACACGACAGTTTTCTGCTAGTATAGGAGTATTTTGTCTCCAATGCCACAAAGATGCACCAAAGCCGTGGACTAAGACAACCGCTGGTCCGGTTGTTCCATGGCTCTGGTAGCAGATGTCAAAACCTTGCCAAATCCAAGTTTTGGTTGAAGTAAATGCTGGAGTGGAAGTAGAGGTGGTCATGGGAGATTAATTGATTCAATATAACGAGTAGACTTACTGAGTGCAAGCTGCTTACATGAATATTTTGATGGTCGCAGTACTCTTTTCAATTAGTAGCTCTTTATCTTCACACTGGTGTAATGAGTTTGTAAAAGTTTGAATTTGATTTGATGTAATAGTAGTGAAATTAGTACATGGGAGAGATTCAGTAGTTTCCCAATTTACAACAGCCTAACAGAGTTTATAAACTGGTGGGATATGAAAGTTTTGGTTGAGGGGTGGTTTAATGTTAAAAATGACGAAGCTTTTGACCATATTGTTTGTTTCCTAGTTCCTTTAAACCAGGAAAGATGACTATACTAGAAACAGTTAATACTCCAGTAGGAAGCTACGCCCCAGATTTTGAACTGCCCGGAATAGACAATCAAGTACACCATTTAGGTCGGTATTTAGAAAAGTTCCGCGCAGTAGGGGTGATAGCAATGTGCAACCACTGTCCTTATGTCGGTTTGTATCTCAGTAGACTGAAAAATATTCAAGCCGAGTTTAGTGAATTTGGCTTCACACTGATAGGTATGAATGGTAATGATAGTACCATTAACCCTGATGAAAGTTTTGAAAATATGAAAGTGTTTGCCAGTACACACGAGTTGAACTTCCCGTATCTGTGGGATTCAACTCAAGATGTGAGCCGCAGTTTTGGTGCAAGTAAAACACCAATGGCTTTTGTGATCGATAAGTCAGGTGTAGTACGCTACAAAGGACAAATCGACAATCATCCTCAAAACCCACAGGCTGTGTCTAAACACTATCTCAAATCGGCGATCGCTCTGGTGTTAAATTGCCAAGAAATTTATCCGGTAGAAACCGAACCTCATGGTAGTTCTTTAATATGGCGTAACTAGAGACAGATAGTCACATTCACTGTTATCTTAAATTGGAGGTAAATGCAAATTTTTGATCAGCGCGTAACTTCATGGGAACAGATTACCGACGGGTTTTACTTAAACTAAGTGGTGAAGCCCTTATGGGCAACATGGGCTATGGAATTGATCCGGAAGTGGTAAAAGAAATAGCCGCAGAAGTAGCAGAAGTGGTAGCAACTGGCGTTCAAATGGCAATCGTCGTTGGCGGCGGAAACATCTTTCGAGGCGTCAAAGCGGCGTCGGCGGGAATGGACAGAGCAACCGCTGACTACATTGGCATGATTGCCACGGTAATGAATGCCATGACGCTACAAGATTCTTTAGAACGCATAGGGGTACAGACGCGGGTACAAACGGCGATCGCTATGCAAGAAATAGCCGAACCTTATATCCGTCGTCGTGCCATCCGTCATCTAGAAAAAGGACGGGTGGTAATTTTTGGTGCAGGTTCAGGAAACCCCTTCTTTACTACAGACACTACTGCTGCTTTAAGAGCCGCAGAAATTGATGCCGAAGTGATTTTTAAAGCCACTAAGGTAGATGGAGTATACGATGCAGACCCCCATGTATACCCTGATGCAAAAAGATACAATAGTCTTACTTACGGACACGTTTTGGCAAATGATTTGCGGGTGATGGATAGTACTGCGATAGCTTTATGTAAGGAAAACAACATCCCAATTCTCATATTTGACTTAACTGTGCGCGGTAATATCAAAAGAGCAGTTTTGGGAGAAACTATCGGCACGCTTGTGGGAGGTTCATGTGAAATTAGCTGAAGCTGAGAGTACGATGCAAAAGACCGTTGATTCAACTCAAAGGTCTTTTAACACGATTCGCACTGGTCGCGCCAATGCGAGTCTGCTAGATAAGATAATGGTGGAATACTACGGTACACCAACACCACTAAAGTCACTGGCAAATATTAGCACACCAGATTCCACAACTATATTGATTCAGCCTTACGATAAAAGTGGCTTGAATCTGATCGAAAAAGCGATTTCTATGTCTGATGTGGGTTTAACCCCTAGTAACGACGGTGCTCTAATTAGGTTGAACATTCCGCCTCTAACTAGCGATCGCCGTAAAGAATTAGTCAAACTTGCTGCTAAGTATGCTGAAGAAGGGCGTGTTTCCATTCGCAATATCCGTCGTGATGCCCTTGATACAATTCGCAAACTAGAAAAAAGCAGCCAAGACGGCATTTCTGAGGATGAGGCACGGGATCAGCAAGATAAACTAGAAAAACTAACGAAAAAGTTCATAGCCAGAATCGACGAATTGTTGGCAGACAAGGAGAAAGACATTACTACTGTCTAACCAGCAATCAGAAACCCGGTTTCTTAAAGAAACCGGGTTTCTAGGTATTAAGTTTCTAGGTATTAATCTTTTGGCAAAAAATTTGTCCAATGTGAAACTAAGAAACTGTATCTTAGTAAAGGTGACATAAAATGAATAAATAATATGTACGACTGCATTATTGTTGGCGCGGGACCTGCTGGTGGTACAGCAGCATATCATTTAGCCAAGCAGGGGCGTTCAGTATTAGTGCTGGAAAAAGAATTTCTCCCAAGGTATAAACCCTGTGGAGGTGGAGTGTCACCAGCGATCGCTCAATGGTTTGACTTTGATTTTACTGAGGCAATCTCCATTAAAGCAGATACAATTCGTTGCACTTGGAAAATGGGTGAAGCTGTAGAAGCCCAACTAGAAACTCCAGAACCAGTTTGGTTAGTGCGTCGAAGTATCTTCGATTACTTTATCATACAACAAGCGCAAAAGCAAGGTGTCCAGCTACGAGATCATACAGAAGTAAAAGGTATTGAATTTAAAACAAGTTACTGGCAAGTTCAAACCACAAATGAAGTGATTACAGGTCGTTATCTCATTGCCGCTGATGGTGCTAAAGGATTAATGGCAACATGGCTAGGCTTTAAAGAACGCAAACGCCGTTTAGCCGCAGCCTTAGAAGCAGAAGCACCAACTAAAGTAGAAAACGGTAACGTAGTCCACTTTGAGTTTGGCATGGTAAAAAATGGCTACTTGTGGAATTTTCCCAAAGCAGATGGTTATTCTATCGGTATAGGTTCATTTATTGGTAGTGGAAAGCAAGATTTTAAAGGTATTTTGCATGAGTATGGCAAAGGATTTGGTGTGAATCTCAACAGTTGTCACCAGTATGGACATGGTCTTTGCCTCTGGAATGGTACTCAAAAGCTGCATACCGAAAATGCATTACTAGCTGGAGAAGCAGCTTGTGTAGTAGATCCTTTGACAGCAGAGGGTATTCGCCCTTCAATTTTGAGCGGGATGCTAGCGGCAGAGGCAATTGACTTAGCGCTCGCCGGGGACATCAACGCTTTAGAAAATTACTCAACAGGCATTAATGAACAATGGGGTACAGAAATGGCTTGGGCGCAAAAATTAGCAGGGGCGTTTTACCGCCTTCCTGGTATGAGCTACAAGGTAGGTGTAAAACGCCCCTCTTCTATACAAATCATGGGTAAAATTCTTTGTGGGCAGTTGCGTTACGGTGACGTTGCCAGTCGTGCCATCAAACGCTTAGTCCCAGGTTTTGGTGGTTAGCCTCATAGCAATCCCCCCAAGCCCCCCTGAAAAAGGGGGGCTTGGGGGGTTCAAGTCTGCTGCGAACCTGATTGGAAGTGAAATTACTTAGCGCCCATTTCAAACAACGCACTACGAGTAAAATCAATCCGTTGTTCAAAATCCAAACCTTTGATTGATTTGACAAAATCATTGGTTTGAGATGGTAATTCATAGCTGGAAGGTACTTGAATTACAACACCTTCTTCGATACCTTGTGCCAATCTTAACCATACATCGATCTTACCGCTAGAACTTAAAGCTTTATAAGCACGGCTAACATTAGTATCTGCATTTGCTGCGATATCGCGCTGTGCTTGTAACTGTTGTTCTTGAGGCATTGCCTTAATTTGATCGTATAAAGCGCCTGCAGTATCCTGTGCAGAAGTCTGATTTGCTGGTGTCAGTTGATCTTTGATGTCTAAGTAGCCGAACCAGAGCAAGGCTAATTGAGTATCTACATCAAAACGACGGAACTGTTGTACAGATTGCTTAGTCTTGTCATCAGTAGTGAAAGTCATAAAAATCTCCGATTGCTTACTCAACAGTATTTACCTGTTGTTACTGAGGTAACTTTTGAAGTACTTACTTCATAACATTTAATAAACGAACAACTGGAGATTAACCCTGCTATAGACAGAAATGAACTACATAGCTAATGACCGATGTAAAAAAGCTGATGTGCGTTCAATATGCTGTCTTATGTTGTAACTGTAGTCAGGTATACGCAATTTCCCACCAGAAAGTAATAAATCAAGTTATGATTTATTTTTATCTTTCCCGTATTCCTCGTCGTCACTCTCTTCTTCATGCAGAATGTCAGCAGCTTTAGCACCCAAAAGTCCAAAAATAGCTCCTGTTCCCATCTGCCAAGTTGTAGAGGAGCTTTCAAACAGACGTTTTTGTTCAATTGATAAGCCATCTTGGCAGCTCAACCACAAAGATGTAGCTCCTGAAACTAAAGTTAGTCCTAACACTGTGGAAAATACAACTGCAAAGGCTGGTGTAATTTTTGTGTTAGTCATTAATGTCATTCCTTTATGCGTCGTTGCTTGAAACTTGTAAAGATATCAGTTATTCGGATTGGCGAAACCTAGTTTCTCTGTTCACGAATCATTTGTAATTGCGAAAAAATATCTTTCTATTAGCAAAACAAACGTTGTATCTCTACTTACTAACTAATGAATTAAATACTGTAATTGTGATGAAGATAAAAATTTTTTAAGCTTCTACCAAAAAATGTCACATTTATCTTTATTCTCACATTAACCATTGTACGAGAACACTTTTTATGCAGTAAGCTAGGACATTGTGTGTCATTTGATTCACACCAACATACCATGACTTTTAAACTTGTAAAACAGGCAGGAGTAAAGATGTCAAGCGAACTTGTTTATGAGAGTAGTTACACTTTCAAAAGACTGGGTAGTAGATGTTACTTATTTCTATTGCAACGAATAAATTATGCAAATTGGGATGACCAATCATTAGATGTTGAATATACTACAAGAATAACTACTAGTTTATTATGGTCTAAATTGACCAAGAGATTTGAGAAGTATTTATTTGGGTTATCACATCAATTAGAAGGTAGGATGGTAAAATTTTTGTTGGGTAGAAATAAAGACATTGATTTTAATTTTGCTGTCAATAAAAGCGATATTTCTACCGATTTAGAATTTTTTAATTTAGTGATTGAGTATCATAGACTTTTGTCTTTACCAGAGCTTAGTAATGACGATATAGACCGAGTGGCTAAAATTCTTGAGTTAGCACAAATACACGATCAGCTTAGTTGTTGGCTAAGTAGAGTTGATGTATGTGTGGCGGCTGAACTAGGTTTATTAGAACCAAATCTAAAAATTGATTCAGATTGTTTTTTAAAATTTAAGGAGGTTGTAGAAGTAAAATAGTTTCTTCTACATATTTGTGAAAGTTTTATTCTCTTCGTTTGTACTTTCTGACAAAAGAAGAATTTTGAAATAATCAAAAAAACCTCCGTAAAATTATAACTATGGAGGTTTTTGTATTTTATTTTACACTATAAATATTTATTATGCAAGTATTTATATCTGGATTTAAATGTCACAAATAAAAAAAAGCCGACATTTTTTAGTAGTAGGGACAGCAAAACTTCTCAACCGAATCATTAGCATTTGAGGGCTAGAGTTTGCTGATGTCCGTGGATTAATGGAGATTTCAATAGACCCTTTGAGGGTGGGAGTCAGATAATGGGTCAAACGAAGCCATTACACAATAACCAGAAAAGAATGACTGCTTGTGCTAATTTCCGGGATCTGGGAGGTGCTGATTTGTATAATCAATTAATAAATTCATTTCGCATTTATTTGTATAAATTCAATATTTTGGGGTGGTGTGAACCTGAAGATATCATGTCAGAGTCCCTAGTACGTTATGTAGAAGCAAAAAAGTCTGGTAAGATAATTTACAATATAGAAGCTTGGTTACGAAGTACGGGATTTAATGTAGTTAGGGAATTTTCACGACAAAGAAAAGATGGTAAAGCAAGAGTGACCTTTGTTGACACAAAAATACTAGATTCATTTGCTTCTGGTCAAAGTAACAACGTGAAAGATTTAGTTATGGAAGAAGAGTATTATACTCTCTATAAAGCCATGAAAAAACTAGATATAAGAACCCAAGAGTTACTTTACATGAGGTATTTTGAAAAGTTATCTTGGCAAGAGATAGCGTTGCGATTAGCGAGTCAAGGCGAAGTAGTTTTACCAGATACCTTACGTCAAAGAGGCAAACGAGCTTTAAAGGCTTTAACAAAACAATATCAGGAAATCTTAGGACTTTAATTTATATTATAAGTTCAGCAAGGGCTTGCTAAAGTAGTAATGCTTCGCCTATAAGGGTAGAAGTGGCGAGGCTGCAACCAGGGATTGTGTTTACCACCTTGCTACTTTTTCCCTTATAATTAAATTTTTCACGCTTGTTATTGTAGTTGTTACAAATATTATGCAGTTTTTTCGGTAAGCTGGAGGCGCGTGTAAGCAGGAGTTAAGTCAGGGTTATGCACTGGTTATTATCTGGAGCTTTGACCATCGAAAAATTGACAGTTAAGATTGCTTCTTTGCCAGCTTCATTACAAGGAACGAAACTGGTGCAATTGTCAGACTTGCATTACGACGGTTTGCGGCTGTCGGAAGACATGTTGTCGAGTGCGATCGCCCACAGCAATGAAGCCGAACCTGATTTAGTGGTCTTAACGGGTGATTATGTCACTGATGATCCTTCCCCAATTCACCAGCTAGTGCTGCGCCTAAAACATTTGCAAAGTCGCTACGGTATTTATGCTGTATTAGGCAACCACGATATTTACTACCACCGTTCCAAAACCGAAATAATTGCAGCATTCAATAGCATTGGTGTCAATACTCTTTGGAATGAAATTGCCTATCCTTTGGGAAAAGAACTGCCCATCGTCGGATTAGCCGATTACTGGTCAAAAGAGTTCAATCCCAAAGTCGTGATGAACCAGCTCGACCCTGCCACACCTCGCATCGTATTATCTCACAATCCAGATACTGCCGATTTACTACAAAAATGGCGCGTAGACTTACAACTTTCCGGTCATACCCACGGTGGTCAAATCATCATTCCCGGAATTGGTCCAATGGTAGTGTATTATAAACAATTATTACGTAAACTTCCCAAACAATGGCGCATCTGGATGCCATTTTTACGTGGAAATTTTACCAAAGTAGTAAAACATTGGGAATGGGCGCAAGGCTTTCATCAGGTGGGACAAAACCAACTATATATTAATCGCGGTTTAGGAACTTATCCACCAGGACGTTTATTTTGCCCACCAGAAATTACTGTAATTACCTTAGAACATCAGTAATCGCCAAACACAAGTAGAGACGCTCCAGCGGGGCGTCTCCTTAAGCGCGTTTTATATGTAACGCAATCGATTGAGCAGAGTAAAAAATGAGCGAGAAAAATATTTCTATCTAAGGTGAACAAGATTCGCAATTTTTCTTACTTGTAGCTGTACATCCTTCATTCTCAACTAGGCAAGTATCACTGGCTATCCGCTCAAAAACCTCCACAACGATCAAAAAGTTAGGACGAAAACACTGTGACTGGATGTAATCACCAAAGAACTAATTGCGACTAAGTTAGAGCGGGAGGCACAGGCTCTAAGCTGAATTTTTTTTGGAGAACTAACCTGTTCGTGCCTATTTATAAATTAGCATTACCTTCTGAAGGACTACACTTTAACTTTACTAAAATTTATTCTCATTTAAATTTTGTAAAAAACTGATAAACTTTCGTTATATATGTAATCGCTAAGACTTAGGCATGATCGTAATACTTGTGTTCCCACCACATGCCAAAGTCTTACCATCTGGGCTAAAAGCTACGCAGTAAACAGGCTCAACATTTTCTGTAATGGTACGTAGTACCTTACCTGTATCTACCTGCCAAAGTCTAATTGTCTTGTCTTGACTGCTACTAGCAAAAATGCCATCTCGGCTAAAAGCCACAGAACAAACTTGATCGGAATGTCCCGTCAGAGTGCGGAGTTCTTTACCCCCTGACGGTTGCCAAATCTTGATTTTCATATCTGCACTACCACTAACAATATTTTTACCATCTGGACTAAAAGCAAGAGCATTGATTGCTCCGTCATCATAATTTCCTCTCAACGTCAGAAATTTATTTTCAGCTAGATGCCAGATTTTAATAGTTTTATCATTCAGCCCACCGCCACTAGCTAAAAGCTTGCCATCCGGGCTAAATGCAAGACATAAAACGTCATCAGAATGCCCTTGGATAGTGTATATCCCTTTATACGTTTCTGTTGACCAAAGTTTGATCGTTCGATCTTTACTACCACTAGCAATCTGTTTTCCATCAGGGCTAAACGCAATACAATAAACTTTTCCTTCATGCCCCGTAAATGTACAGATTTCCTTTCCTGTTACTACGTCCCATAACTTGATTGTTTTGTCATCACCACCACTGGCAATCTTTTTCCCATCAGGGCTAAACGCCACCGAATTTACCCCAGACATTCCGTTCGATTCTCCATGTCCCTTGTGGGTACGAGATTCCGAACTTGCTAAATCCCAAATTTTGACGGTGTTATCTTTACTCCCACTCGCTAACATTTGTCCATCAGGACTAAAGGCAACTGATACAACCTTATCTGAGTGTCCCGATAAAGTTTTGACACTTAAGTTCTGCTTGATGGGTTGTGATGTGGGTGGCGGTGATTGTATTTGTTTTACTTCTGGAACTGGTACTACTGGTGCTGGTGGTGGAGTGGTTTTTTGCTGTTGTGTCGTTGGCGCTTCCGGTAATGTGGGTGGCGGTGGTTGTATTTGTTTTATCTCCAGATTAGATACTACTGGTGCTGGTGGTGGAGTGGTTTTTTGCTGTTGTGTTGGAGGTGCTGATATGGTAGTTAGTTGGGGTTGTTGTTTTAGATCTTCTAGTCTTTTGATTCTTTGTACCGCACCTTGATATTGTTGTTCCATCTGCTTGAGCGTGATGGTGATTGTTTGTAGTTGATCCTGGAGTTGAGTTTGCGCCCTATTCCATTCTTCTCTATGCTGTCCGGTGGCTATACTTAGAGACTGGGCGATCGCATCAAGTTGAGTTAAGCGCTGTTTGGTGGCATCAATATCATACTTATGCTGACTTTGCTGTAATTCCTGTATCTGTTGTTCAGTCTTTTTACTCAAATTTTGTGTCAAAACATCTACTTGATTGAGACGCTCCTTAAGAGGATCTAGCTGTTTTTGCACATTGATACTTAAAGTTTGGGCAAAGTTATCAACTTGAGTGAGCCGCTGTCTCAAAGCATCCAGATTTTGTCCTTGCTGGTATTGTTGTAATTCTTGTATTTGCTGTTGAGTCGTTCTATGCCAATTTTGGGTAAGCAAATCAATTTGAGCTAAACGCTCCTTGAACGGTTCAAGCTGGTCTTGAGTACTTGTACTTAGAGTTTGCGCAAGAGTATCAAGCTGGCTTAGGCGCTGTCTCAAGCTTTCTATATCATCCCCTTTTTGATTCTGCTGTAATTCTTGTAACTTTTGTTCAAGAGTTTCTTTCAAAGAGTGGGTAAGAGCATCAAGTTGGATGAGACGCTGCGAAATTACCTCAATGCGCTCGTCTTGGTTTTTGTTTAATTCCTCAAATTGCTCCTTTGTTGATGCACTCATCTTTTGTGTAAAATTATCAAAATTTTCCAGTCGCTGCCTAAGTGGATCGAGGAGCAAATCTAGTTGAGTAAGCGTCTTCGCGTTTCGCTGTTGCTGTAGATACTTTAACCTTTCTCGATTAGCTGCACTCAAACCGATAGTTAAAGCTAACGGTGCCAAAGCTAAAACTACTTGTTGGGTTGCTGATGCACTGATGATGCCAATTACAGATACAGACAGGGCAGCGTATTCGCTCACTTCTAGCCAGTGGAGTTTGGTCATAGGTTATGATGTGCTTGGTGGTTGAGGACAAATAGTAATATTTAGACATATCCTCATCTTCTTCCAAGACATTTTTCTAATCTGTTCTACAAAATCCCCATTGTCCACTCTCATTTATCTCAGTAAAATTTTCACTCCAGGGGAAGACTTTATCCTAAACGCCAATTAAAATTCAGTAACCGTTTTATCCATTGCAGAAATTTTTTCCAAATGGACTTTTGACTCGATTTCCTGGTTTTTGGGGTTGAATACCAAGAGGATGAAGACTTTGAGGCTTGTTTATTTCTCCGATTCCTCTCCAATTGTGTAGCTTTATTTAAATCTGAAGTGGCTCGATATTCGTATCCCAATTGCGAGCAGATCAACCCACGGTATTTGTATGCTTCAATATAGTTAGGATTGATACGAATCGCATGTGTAAAATCTGCCAAAGCTGACTCGTATCTTCCTAGTTTTGCGTTTTCTGCTCCCCAATTATAGAAGGTTTCAGCATTAGAGCGATTAGTATAAACTGTTGTTGGTTTTGTTTTTTTAACCTGATTTGACGAACTGGGTTGATAAAATTTAAGCTGGCTGTAAGCAACATTTATTAGTTTAATTTTCTCTTCAGCTTCCTGTTTTTGCTGGGGATGAGAAAAACGATCTGGATGCCACATCAGAACCAGCTTACGGTAAGCTTGCTTCACCTGGGTTGGTGATGCACCCGGTGGTAATCCCAAAATGGAGTAAGCCTCATTAATGTTCACGCGATCGCGCATACTGAGAAAATAGACTGCCTAGTAAATCTATGTTAACTATTCCCAAAAATTCAATTCAAACACCTCATAGCGGCTACCATTGGGACGGTAGTAGTCGCCGCTTTTTTGAAGGTTGGTATTACCGCGTCACCTTACCTCACGAAGAAGGTCAAACTTTCGCGTTCATGTACTCAATTGAAGATCCCATCGGTGGTAAACCTCATAGCGGCGGTGCAGCACAAATCTTGGGACCAAATGATGAGTATTTGTGGCGTACTTTTCCCGATGTCAGCAAATTTTGGGCTGAGAGTGATGTGTTAGCGTTAGGTCATTGGGGTAAAACAGATCTACTAGTTCAACCTAACTACCTCCTACCAGAAGAATTTGAGCGTCATGTGCTTGAAGGTTATCAAGCCACAGCTACCATCAATCAAGGTGCAATTCAAGATCCGGCAACTGGTTTTTATTGTCGTTGGCATTATGAAATTCAACCAATCTACGGTTGGGGCAATACAGGAAGTTCTCAACAATCAACTGCTGGATGGTTATCATTTTTACCAATTTTTGAACCGGGATGGCAAATTTTGATGGCGCATGGCTTAGCTACAGGTTGGATTGATTGGAATGGCAAACGCTACGAATTCACCAACGCCCCAGCTTACGGTGAGAAAAATTGGGGAGGAGCTTTTCCGCAAAAATGGTTTTGGGTGAATTGTAACAGCTTTATCGGAGAACCAGTTGCCCTAACCGCAGGCGGTGGAAGACGCGGAGTACTGTGGTGGATGGAATCTGTAGCCATGATTGGCTTGCACTATCAAGGCAAATTTTATGAGTTTGTTCCCTGGAACTCCCAAGTAAACTGGAATATCGATCCTTGGGGAAAATGGGAGATGCAAGCAAGAAATGGACAGTACGAAGTTGAGCTTACCGGGCGCACTAATTTACCAGGTACACCTCTACGTGCGCCTACAGAAAATGGTTTAATATTTTGCTGTCGTGACACTATGAAGGGAGAGTTAAATATAGAATTGCGAGAATTAAGTGGTTCGCAAAGCAAAATTATCCTGAACGCACATAGTTTCCTTTGTGGATTAGAAGTAGGCGGCGGTTCTTGGAATAATTCGTGGCAGTCTCGCTAAATATGGTATCATGATAAGTGATATTCAATTTTGGGGCTGTAGCTCAGCTGGATAGAGCGAGCGCCTCCTAAGCGCTAGGTCGCCGGTTCGAATCTGGCCAGTCCCGTCGTTAAGAAACAATTTCATAAAATAATCGACAAATATTTGTGTCAGCAATAATTGTGCGGATACAATCGTGCGTTGAGTCCATCGCACCTGCTATAACGTACAGGTGTGACAATTTTGGATTTTAGATTTTGGATTGAATAGTTAATCTAAAATCGGAAATTCGGTGAATTGTGTTCACCCAAACATTTATTATTTTTAGATAAATTATTGTCCCAGCAGCAGTAAGAGATAAAACTTTGACGAAGCCAGTGTTTAAAGGAATGTCTTCTCGGTTTACAATCCTAGCCCTACCACTAATGCTCATGTGGGGTTATAAAGAAGTGAAAAATCAATTCGTGCAACCCGAAGCAATTTTACTTTTGGGTGGTTCAACAAAAAAATTAGAGCGAGAGAAGTTTACAGCAGAATTTGCCCGTAAACATCCAAATATACCGATCTGGATTTCAGGAGGTAGCCCACCCCAGCCAACTAAAAAAGTGTTTGCCAAAGCCGGAGTTAATGCTAAGCGTTTACACTTAGATTACGAGGCAAATAATACAGTAGAGAACTTCACTACTATAGTAGACGAGTTAAAATCTCGCGGCATCAAGAGTGTGTATTTAGTTACTTCCGACTACCATATGCGTCGTGCTAGAGTTGTGGGCGAGATTGTTTTAGGTAGCCGAGGGATTGATTTGAAACCAGTATCAGTTCCATCTAGACGCTCTACCGAACCAATTCAAAAATCTATCCGCGATGGAGCTAGAGCCTTAATTTGGGTAGCAACAGGTTATGCAGGTGCAGATGATTCTCAAGACAAGCGGTGAATTAAAGTGTGGTGACACCAATATTCAAAGCGGCTTGTTTCAGTTGTTGATCGAGTGTTGCTAAAGGTAGTCCTTCACGAAGCGCAAGTTCTAGAGTCAAGCACAAAGTTCATTTTCTGCCCTTATTAATCATTTCTCTTACCGAGAGTCCTTCTAAGGTATGCCCTTTTCGGAACTTCTTTAACTCTTCAATCACTTCCTTAACGTCACGCTGTCGATTTTGTTCTACCGGAACAAGTCGCGCAACAGGAACTCCGTGTCTTGTAATGACAAATTCTTCTCCTTTTTCGACACGTTCAAGGAGCGCAGGAAGGTGCGTTTTCGCTTCGTATGAGCCAATGGATTCCATAAACATTAATAATCTAGTCTTAGACTAGTCTACTTATTTCTAAGTTTATTGTTCAGGTAGTTGTGATTAGCGCCAACCTAAAAATCGCAAGCTGGGGACAATTAGGTAATAACTTACTCCTAACCAGAAGCTAGCAAAGACACCCACGGAACTAAAAAATACTACAGTCCGTAACAGTTGAGTCCAGTTAGTAGGATTTAACCAGTCAAATATATTAGTGAGAAAACCGAAAGTAACCAAAGCTGCAAAAATAAGTGCAGTGCCAAATGCAGCAATCACCGCATGAACTATGTGATGGCTTTTCAAACCTAAACCCAAAGTGAGAAGGGAAACAGCGGCTAAAATTAACCCCATTAAGCGATCGCCTGAATTTTGTGGAGTAGTTAACTGCAAAACTAACCACCCAAATCCGTACCCGAAAGTACCCATCAAAGATGCTACCAAAAACCGCCGTCTTTGACCAAAACCTCCTGCCGCTACTAGTCCCCATGCAGTGCCCAAACCTGCTCCTGCAAATAAAAGAATTTCTGAACCAGATGTAATTTGAGCATTGGGAAGCGAATGTAGCTGATTAGATAAAAATTCCGCAACTTGCTCATCTAGATTAGTTTGAGTAGCGACTATAAACCCAGTAATCGTACCCACACAAGCACCAATACTGGTCAAAACCATAGTCCAAATTGTATCTAGACAAGCCAGTGTAACCTGAAAAATTGCTTTGAATACAAAAAGAATACTTTTGCCGATCGCCGCCGTAAAATTAGCCAGTCCTTGAGAGAAGGTAACTTCTAATTTGAATAAAAACTTTTTTGCTAATTCCAACCAATCTTGTAGAGTTGATGGACGAGAAATCTTTGCCAAACGCTTTTTAATTATCGCTGCATTGGCGGGACGCGATCGCATATCTTCCTGCACCATCTCATCCAACAAAGCAGCTAGTTCCGGCTGAACATTGACTGTTTTGCGCCAAACCAGATTTCCTGTTAACGGATCTTCCAAATCTAAAATAGATTTACCCGTTAACATCTCAATCATAGTCCGACCGAGAGCATAAAAATCGGTGGATGGTCCCACATTACCCCCAGTAATTTGTTCTGGAGGACTGTACCCTGAAGAGTATAACCTAGTTGAACTAGATTGTGTACTAAATTGTTTCGCTCCACCAAAATCTATTAATACCAGTTGATCCCCCTGTGTCCCCCCCTTAACAATATGGGGTTGACTAGCCCCCCTTGCCAAGGGGGGTTGGGGGGTTCTTAACATAAGATTAGAAGGTTTAATATCGCGATGAAGAATCTTACGTTTGTGTAACTCTTGCAAAATCTCCACAGCTTGGACACACCACTTTAACACCAACTCTTGTGGACAACCTTGAGGATACTGCTCAAATACGAACTCCAAAGTTTGACCATAAATTTTTTCCATCACTAGACAAGAAAGCTTGCGTAGCTGTGGATTACCTCCTGGTAAAGACGTTGCAGGCAAAGTCTCTATATGAAAATACCCATCTGCATCAATTTTAGGAACACCAGGATGGTGCAAATTTCTTAAAACCACTGCTTCTTGGGCAAACAACTCCTGCGCTTTAGCAGAACCTTCCACCAAAACTTTCAGTACTTTTTCTGTTTGCGTCTTTTGATCCCAAACAGTATAAATTTTGGCAAACCCTCCTTCTCCCAAAAGTTGCAGCGGTACATAGCGTTCTAAAAGCAGTAGCGGTGCGCCACAGCTACTACAAAACTTGTTTCCCTCTAACTGAGGATACGGGCGCTTACAGTCTGGATTTATACAGTGAATTGCACGAGGCTTGACTTGAGACACAACCGTTCAAATACGCAGGCTGTATTGATTGTACTATTCCTTAAAAACAATGCCCATCCCAACCTATAGGGAAAGTGTATTCTGATGGGCAGGATTCTTCGTATTTTTTGCTCTTGGTTTCTTCATCCAGAACTTTGACGACTTTGTTGTACACTTCTTCTGCTTGTTGAGGAGAATCACCAATGCTGGTTAACCCCAACTTACCAAACTGGGAAAGGCAACCCATTAAATGAAAGATCGTGCCTGTTTCGGTTCCGGTGTCAAAGTGTAGCCGATGATGAGCGATGATGTCCATCAAGTCGTTGGGTAGGAGTCCCCGATAGCGGTCTTTTTGCAAGTTGTCAGTGGCAATATAGTATTTGGGACGCCCTTGCTGACTGTAAAACAAACCTGTCGAAAGCTCATAGCGACCGTTGGTTAATAACTTCAGCGCCATAAAGGGATGAGTAGTACCGCCTTTACGCAGGTTGATTTCAATTGCTTGAATATCCCACTGCCCATCACCTTTGTCAACGGTGATAAAATCAACACCAAATCTTTCTAAGGCGCCTTTCTCTGCCAGTTTTCTGCCCACTTTTAACCCTAATTGCTGCAATTGCAGTCGGTAAGCTTCATCAGCAGGAAATCTACAACCGAGATAAATCTGACCGTCAGGGCCACCTAAAATTTGATCGTGGGTAGAAAGGATCTCCACGTCTCCATTGGGTGTGATGCGTCCTTGCACGCTGGGAGAACGTTTGATTTCTCCTTCCACAAAGGCTTCGACAATCGCTCCCAACTCAGTAATTCTACCAGCAAAATTATCCCAATGCTCTTGTTTTGCTTGAAAGCTCATGGTGGAAAAGCGATCGTTGATTGCCGCTACCCTTTCAGTATGAGAACTTTCTGGTGGTGCTAAATTAGCTATCGGTCTTAAATCCAACAGCGCATTTCCTTCTCCAGAAATACCTTCATTAAGTTTCACCACCATTCGTTTTAATGTCGGTTCCCTCTGCCATAACTCGGCTGCGGCTTGTGCCAAATCTGCTGCATTCCAAACTCTAGTGCTACCATCTGGATGAGGAACTCCGCTTTCCGCAAATATTTGCCTACTACCACTCTTGCTACCCCAAATCTGTAACTCTGGTGCGGCAGCGTACAAAGGCACACCTAATTTTAAAGATAGTTCTGCTTCTAATTCTGTAGAATTATAGCATGTCATAAAAGATTTTTCTAGCCTCAAAGCGTGGCGAATTCGCTCTAGCAAGCGAGGGCGCTCTAAAATCTTTTGTGACAGAGGTTTGAGCGAAGAATCATAAGTAGAAAGTAGTAGCAAGCGATTGCGAGCGTGAGAGAAGGGAATTCCTGGCAATAGTTGTAAATAATAATCAATTACACTCGGATGCAAGGGCATTGATGTGACATAAATTAATCTAGTACGGGGATTGCGTAAACGAATTAAGGAAAATAATAGTCGTTCTTCATAATGTTCGCAGCCTTCAATTTTACTAAGTTCACGCTGATCGATACTCAGCGAGGGAATCACCAAAATATCCGCATCACTGTGATCAAAAGACTCATTAGTTTTCCAGCGATCGCACAATGTCAATTGAAGATCGCGAAAGTCAGTTTGCGCTAATTCAGAAATATTAAGCATTTGCATAACAATAATTTTTGGTTTGCTCCCAAACCCTCTCCTACTTTGGTATACACCAATCAAAAATCAAATGCCGACAATATGCAACACTTCTTTGACTTATATCTAATGAAGTATAAATTTATTTATGTCTAAAGATTGATCACCAGATTCTTCGTTTACATCCCGAGAGCGATAAATTCAAACAAGATAATAGCTAATTTTAGAGCAGATGACCGGGCAAACACCCTTCATCACGGTAGAGTTGTGTAGTTGTGTACAATTGTCAGATTTAAAGTGTGTTTTAAGTGTGGGGAGATAGCAGCCCTGTACATTTGCATAAGCAATTTGTACATGTACGCGGATATCAGGGGGATAGAAGCGTAGATTGGCGGCAATTGGGAGCAAATACGAAAATTGAGCCTTGGATTGAATGATCGATCCAAGGTTTAGTTTTGACGTAGAGACGCTCCCTCCGGCGGAGCGTCTCTACATCATGTGTCAGCAGATCGTCTATCAATAATTTAGGAGATATTATATGCCAGAAGAACAATCATTACAACCACCACAACAACAAGAACCACCAGGTTCTGAATCAAAAATGACGCCGAAGCCTAAAGCTGATGATCCTCAGTATAAAGGCAGCGATAAGTTAAAAGATAAGGTAGCATTAATCACAGGTGGAGATAGCGGTATTGGTCGTGCAGTGGCGATCGCATTTGCCAAAGAAGGAGCAGATGTAGCGATACTTTACCTAAACGAACACGACGACGCTAAAGAAACGAAACAATTAGTAGAACAACTTGGACGACGTGCCGTAACCATCGCCGGTGATATTGGTGATGAAACTTTTTGTCAACAAGCTGTACAACAAACAGTAGCAGAGTTGGGTAAACTGGATATTCTTGTGAACAACGCTGCCGAACAACATCCCCAAGAAAGCATTGAGGATATTACTAAAGAGCAACTAGAGCGGACTTTCCGCACTAATATTTTCTCAATGTTTTTTATGACCAAAGCTGCCCTGAAGCACCTGAAAGAAGGTAGTGCGATCATCAACACTACTTCTGTCACAGCTTATGAAGGCAATCCACAACTACTGGATTACTCTTCCACCAAAGGGGCGATCGTAGCTTTCACTCGTGCCTTATCAAAAAGCTTAGTGGAAAAAGGCATTCGTGTAAATGGCGTTGCCCCAGGTCCGATTTGGACACCTTTGATTCCTTCTACTTTCCCAGAGGAGAAAGTAGAAACTTTTGGAAAACAAGTACCAATGAAAAGAGCCGGACAACCAGAAGAAGTTGCACCTAGCTATGTATTTTTAGCATCGGATGACAGTTCATACTTCTCCGGTCAAGTTTTACACCCCAATGGCGGGAAAGTTGTTAATGGTTAGTTAAAGTTGTCTACTCTTCTTTAGAAGACTTTAGCTTTGAGCCTGCGATTAAAATCGCAGGCGTCTGTTTGCATTTGTGTTTATGTGTGGTTTATTGATCTTGTTCCACGTAATTAACTGGCACATAACCTACTTACATTATAGTAAGAGTGATGGTTATATATACTTAATGAATATACGTTAGGCTAAAAGAAACAATCAGTACACAAAAACTTGAATTTTAAAAATTCCTATGGTTTCCATTGCCCGGAAAAACCTGCTTGAGGACATTCCTCGCTTCTTGGTGGCGCAGGCTGGAATTATGTTTGCTGTTAGCCTGGTAACAATTCAGACTGGTATATTTAATGGGTTTACCCGTTCCTCAGCTAAGTTGATTGACAATTCTACGGCTGATATTTGGGTAGCATCAGATACTATGGTTTACCTTGATTTGACGCTGCCCATTCCTTTAGCGCATGTCAATTTGGCGAAAAATGTACCAGGTGTGGAACTAGCAGAACCGCTGATCGCAAATGGAGGTATGTGGCGATCGCGTGAAATTGCTCCGATCAGAGTAATTGGATTTGACCCACTTGGGCAATTGTTTACGCCAAAAAATATCATTAAAGGAAGTGTGGATGCACTCAAAGAACCGTACACTGTAATTGTAGACAAAACTAACGCTCCTTCTCTCAATGTACGAAACATAGGTGATAAAGCTGAAGTTAATACTTTACCCGTGCGCTTGGTTGGGTTAACGCAAGGAAACCGCTCTATTGCGTCTAATCCTTACATGTTTACCTCCTTAGAGAGTGCCAACTCTTACCTAAGTTCTGGTAAGACTTCTACATTGTCTTGTCGATTGCAACAGGGATCTCAGGATCTTCAGTGTACTAATAATTATGTGCAACCAACTCAGCCGAATACTACGCCAAAACCGTTAGCGTCTTCAGATCCAATCACTTATATATTAATTCGCGCTCAACCAGGTCAAGATCTACAAGCACTGAAGCGAAGATTAAACACGGTATTACCAAATACTCGTGCTTACACGAGTCGTGAAATGGCGAGGAGAACGCAAAATTTCTGGCAAGACAGAACTGGGATTGGGTTTTTGCTCAGTATTGGTGCAACGGTGGGTGTAATTGTTGGGGCGATAGTAGTAGGACAGATCCTTTACTCTTCTGTGTCAGATCATCTTAAAGAGTTTGGAACACTCAAGGCAATGGGTGCGTCTGACTGGGTTATGTATGGTGTGATTGTCGAACAAGCCCTGTGGATGGCGGTTCTGGGCTATATTCCCGGTACACTTTTGTGCATGGGAGTTGCAGCTTGGACATTATCAACTCAGGGAATCTTGATTTTAATTACACCAGTAACTGCTCTGACGGTTTTCGGAATCACAGTTGTCATGTGTATCAGTTCAGCTATCTTTGCTATTCAAAAGGTAACTCGCGTCGATCCGGCAATTGTTTTTAAGGCTTAATTTAAACGTTTGCGGAAAGATGAGCAGATTACATGTAGTAATTTTTAGCAGAATTTAGCCTGTCTGTTCTGCAAAACTACTAAATATGACTATTAGTGAAGGTACAGACTAAACCGGTTATACCGCTAGCTGTATTAATTCACATAAATAGTCGAATAAAATCGTTATAATTAGTACATATAAAAACTTTACATCATAACATACCCTCACCACGATTTCTGACTGTTAACCTATACTTCCTAACAAACTTAACAAATGACTCCCGTTGAAATTCTTTCTAGTGTGTCACTAAAAATCAGAAACACGGTTGATTCCTCAAGAACAACAAATGTTGCCATGAAAGCCGTCCAGGTTGAAGGAGTAGAGATGGCATTTCAATCAGGGCGACATTCAGATCGAGTTCTTAAAGGGATTGACTGGGAAATCCCCTTTGGCGATGTTCAATTGTTAATGGGACCGTCAGGCTCGGGTAAAACAACTCTGCTATCGATTTTAGCAGGGCTGCTTAAACCTACAACGGGAAATGTCTACCTACTGGGACAAGAGATTACAACTATGTCTCGTTCTAAGCTGGCACAGTTTAGACAGCAAAATATTGGGTTTATTTTTCAGGGGTTTAACTTGTTTGGGGCTTTAACAGCAGCAGAAAATGTTGAAGTAGTGCTAAATATCAAAGGTATTCGTGGGCGTGCAGCAAAAAGTCAAGCGCAAGCACTGCTCGAACAAGTTGGGTTAGGAGATAAAGCGAATCACAAGCCAAGTGATTTGTCAGGGGGACAAAAACAGAGAGTAGCAGTTGCCCGTGCTTTAGCTGGCAATCCGCCATTAATTATGGCAGATGAGCCTACCTCGGCTTTGGATTCCTATAGTGGGCATAGCGTAACTGATTTATTACGCAAGTTGGCGAAAGAACAAGGAGCAACTGTGTTAATTGTCACCCATGACTCTAGGTTAATAGATGTTGCTGACCGAGTTGCTTATATGGAAGATGGAGTGTTAAAAGCAAAATAGACAATGTAGAGAGTAGAGACGCTTCAAACAGCGCGTCTCTCCCACTAATTTTGTTTAGCCACTATTTCATGTAAGATATCTAATACTGAGCGGGGATGCCAACCGAGTTCATTACGGGCTTTGCTTGCATCCACTCGCACACAGCGATCGTATATATAATGTACGCGCTCTCTACTTATAGGGGGCTGCCATTTAAACAAGCGTCCAATCGGATCGAGTAAATTACCTGCAAATCTAACTAGAGGTTTGGGAACTTCGCGAGGAACTGGTATGCCTGTTGCTTGTGAGATGATCTCAAACATTTCTCTAGTAGTTAAATCTCCTGCGGATATGATATAATATTCGCCCGGTTTACCTTTTTGGGCGGCAAGAATCATGGCTGTGGCTAAGTCGTCTACATGCACAATACCAGTGATGCGATCGCCACCTGCCCAAACCTTTAGCCCTCCTTTGAGAAACTGCTGAATTACTGGACCAAAATGGGGATCGTCAGCACCAAAAATTCCGGAAGGCATAATGCTGACGACAGGAAACCCTTGTGCGGCAAATTGATCTACTAATTGTTGAGCCTGGTATTTGGTACTGTCATAAGCTGAGGAAAAGTCTTGCTGTGTTCTTTGGAAAGTTTCATTTACGACTTCGCCTTTAGTGTTGCCAAACACACCTATTGTGCTACAATATACTAACTTAGATACACCCAGTTCTTGAGCTACTTTCAGCACGGCTCGTGTACCCTCTACATTCACGCGCTGCATTTCTGCCTTATTAACGACTCCTAACTCTACATAAGCGGCAGTATGAAAAACTGTGTCTACACCATTCATCGCTGCTCTTAGTGCATCATGGTCAGTAATATCACCGTAAACTAATTGAATATTGTCGTCAGATATACGTGCTAAATTGCTAGATTTACGTACCATACCAACGACCGTGTAACCTTGCTGATTCAAGGAGCGCACCAAGTGAGCGCCTGTAAATCCGTTTGCTCCAGTAACTAAGGCTTTCATATGGTTTCCTCGTAAGTCAAGTTATAATATTTTCAAATTTAAGATAATGTGCCTTTTATGTTAACGCTTGAGCAAATTGAGTCTGCCATTCTTCAACTTCCATCTGATGAGTTACAACAGCTAGTAGAATGGTTGGCAGATTTAGATTATCAGCGCTGGGATGAGCAATTGGAGAAAGACATTGCTGATGGCAAGCTAGAAGCCTTGGCTCAGGAAGCAATTTCTGATTATGAGACGGGGCACTGTCAGGAAATTTGATGCATTACACAACTCGCCGATTTTGGGAATACTACAACACTCTACCGGAAAATGTACAGCAAACAGCCGACCAGTGCTACGAACTACTCAAAATCGATCCTTCTCATCCATCCCTACATTTTAAGAAAGTAGGTAAATATTGGTCAGTTCGGGCAGGGCGAGACTACAGAGCATTGGGTGTAGAAGTCGAACAAGGTATTTCGTGGTTTTGGATTGGTACACATGCAGAGTACAACAAACTGATCGGCAAGTAGCCATGAATTAAAAAAATCAGTTAATTAAGGGCTTTTTCATAAATTCGGTAAGTTTTATAAATCTTGCCGCCTGCTGCTTCAATTAGTTTGCGGGAGGGGAAATTATCCTCGTAGACATGTCCGAGTTCTGCCCGTTTGTAAGGTTTGCCCTTTTGCTTACCACCGAGCATTCCCAAATAAATCAAAGCCAGAGGTACCATTTTCCGACGATATTCCGGTAACGAACAAATTACAACTACTCTTCCTTGGTCAATTTGACGGCGATACCAAAGAAACTTGAGAATTCCTAGCCAGTTGAGTTTGCCCCCAACGTGTTTTAACGGAATATTATAATCGGGTAAACCCATCCAAAAGCCAATCATTTCGCCGTTGTATTCAGCAATGGGGAAAACATCTGGATCGATCAAGCTCTGCAAATCCTTGGCTTCTTCGAGAAATTCTGCTTCACTTCGTGGTGTAGAACTCCAGTTATTAGCAAAGGCACGATTAAAAAGGTGATAAATGCTTTTAGCATCTTGCTCGAATTCTGGATCTTTTGTCTTGATTGGGCGGAAGTTGACGCCAGATTTACAAGCAATTCGATAAGCTTTCTCAAATTCTGCTGGTAAAGGTTGATCTAAAGGGAAATTATAGGCGTAAGCATCTTTGGCTTTATGCCAATTATCCCGCTCCATAAACTCTGGGTAGTAGGGCGGGTTGTAGGGCATCATTATCATTGGTGGCGAGTCAAATCCATCCACTAAGAATAGACACTTATTGTGGGTGGATAGATCAATTGGTCCCCGCGCTACAGTCATGCCTTGTTCTCGCAACCAATTACAGGCGGCATCTAGCAAGGCTTGAGCTACAGTAAAATCTTGAACACATTCAAAAAAGCCAAACAGCCCGACATTTTGTCCTTCCCGTTCGATTAAGCGCTGATTGACTGCGGCAACGATGCGTCCTACTGCTCCAGAAACCCGGTTTCTTTGAGAAACCGGGTTTCTCTCAGATTCTTCGGATACGGCAATAAACTGTTGTAGTTTCCCGTATTCCAAGAAGGGGTTTGTAGATGCAAAATATTTGGCTATGCTGCTGCGGATGGGTGGCACCCAGTGCGGATCTTTGGCGTATACTCTAGCTGGGACATCTAGAAATATTTCTTTGTCTGCTGGGGTGGTGACGGTGCGAATGATCATGTTGTCCGTGAACTATGGGAGTTCTATTTGATTGAGGTTGATGTTTTATGAACCGCAGAGGACGCAGAGGACGCAGAGGAAAGAGGGAGTAATTAGTAGTAGTTTACCAAACAAAGTTTGCTCTGTTCGTAGTTAGCGAGCGTGTTCGCTGTTTCAGGACTAAAGTCCTGACTACAAACTAGGCAAAGTTAATTTGGCGGACTACTAGAGGAGAGCTACTTTTGTTGCTTCAAGATTGTGATTTAGGTTTACTTGTTTTGGTGGGAGTTGAGCTATTTGTGCTTCAATTTCGTCTTTGACGATTTGGCGGTATTCGATGAAGTGTTCGATCAGGGCGCAATTAATTAGGTAGTGTTCAAAAACTTTTGGATTGTGCCGGATGATTGAGAACAACTGACGCCAGAATTGAAAGCGTGTACTGCGTTTGATTCCCTGTCGCCATATAACGATCGCTAATCCCCTGATATCCCTAAGTTGGGGCATTTGGAATTTCTTTTTATGAGGGGTAGGTTTCATTAAGATGAAGTGCCGAAAGACTCTGGCTAGATAGCGCTGCGGATCGTAAAGTTCCCAGAAGCATCTGACATACTCGCGAGCTAGTTCTTCTAAAGGACGGGTGGGAATAAAGTTGGTTAAGGTTGTCTGGTGAATGTTGGCTTCTTCATTGAGCAGACGCCCTTCTTTTTGGAGTCGATGCCAGAGTGCTGTGTTGGGTAGAGCCTGAAGCATACTGAACAGTGCTTGAGGTATGGCAGTCGCTTCGACAAAATCAATGATGCGATCGCCTGCCCCTGTTTTTTCTCCATCGAAGCCAATAATGAACCCTGCCATCACCCGTAGACCTGTCCGATTGATGTTCTGGACTGATTCTACTAGAGAATTACGGGTATTTTGGAATTTTTGCGTCAAGGTCAAGCTATCTGTGTCTGGTGTTTCGATGCCTAAAAACACTGCCGTAAAGTTGGCTGCAATCATCAGATCTAGTAGTTCTTGATCTTGTGCCAAATCTACTGAGGCTTCTGTAGAGAAGCGGAAGGGATAACCGTGTTCTGCCATCCAAGGAGCAAGTTCACGTAGCAAGAGTTTGACATTGCGCTTGTTGCCGATGAAGTTGTCATCGACGATAAAAACTGAGCGTCGCCAACCCAAGTCATACAGAACCTGCAACTCAGCTAGTAGCTGGGCGGGTGTTTTTGTCCGGGGTTTGCGCCCGTACAGCACAATAATGTCGCAAAACTCGCACTGAAACGGACAACCCCGCGAAAACTGTACAGACATATCACTGTAAACGTCCAGATCCAGCAAGTCGTATCTGGGCACTGGTGTGTCTGTAACGTCTGGCTTTTCTCCTTTGGCGCTCAATATTCCTGAAGTTTCACCCCGATTGAGCGCTTCTACTAGCATTGGCAAGGTAATCTCGCCTTCATCCAATACCAGAAAATCCACTCCTGCTTCCTGGGCTGCTTGGGGAACAGAAGTGACGTAGGGACCTCCTGCTGCCACTAATTTACCTCGTTGCTTTGCCTCACCGATCAGGTGCAGCATGTCTGTTTTCTGCACAATCATGCCAGAAACTATTACCAAATCTGCCCAATCCCATTCGGCTTCAGTTTCAAAGCAAACGTTGCGATCTACCAAACGGAACTCCCAACTTTGAGGGAGTATAGCCGCAACTGTGATTAGCCCCAAGGGCGGTAGTGAAACTTTCCGCCCAATCAGTTCTAGTGCTTTGTCAAAAGACCAAAAGGATTTAGGAAAGAGTGGATTTAAAAGTAAAACTCGCATCATCTTCCTTAAATCCTCAGATTATTTAGATAGCTTTTGATGTCAACTCAATGTTTGACTTGACATTTGGAAGAGATTGACGTAGGCGATCGCCATAAAGTGCCAATGCGTTCCCACCTAGTAATAGTTCTAAATGTTCGCGATCGTAATCAGCTACTGTAGCTGCATCTTGGACACAGTTTTGGAGTACGCCATCCCAGTGACCATAATCACCTGAGAAGCAAGCCAAGCGCTTACCTACTTCACCCATAGCGATGTGAAGATAACCAGGACCAGGATCATCTGATTCAAAAGAGGTAAAAATTTGACCTCTTTCAAAGTATTCTAGAGGATCGCGGTGACGTAGATCGTAGTGTTCGTATAAGCTGCTATCGTCAATCTTGCTTGGATCGTGTTGAGCATTCCACAACAAATCGAACAGGTTTTTAGCCTGACTAATGAGGTTGATATTGTTGTGAGTACCTCTTTCTTGGATCATCAACTTGGTAAAGTCCATCAGAGAGGGACGGTAGGCTTGCTTTGGATCAAAATCACGGATGCGTTTTTCCCAATGTTCGTGAAAGGCATGGGCAAGATCTGGTACCCAACCGCAACCACCTTCTAAAAAGCCTACGCGCAATGTCGGAAAGCGCTCAAATGCGCCATCAAATACCATCCGTGCCAATGCCAACTGTTGCTGGTTACGCTGCACGAAGATATGGGAGAGAACAAATGTTTCAGTATGATCGGCAATTCCCCCTACCATATTAGAACCTGGACCACCATGAATGCCAATGGCGATATCTAGGTCTACTGCTGCTTGTAACAATGGGGCAAAGTCGGGATGGCTGATGGTTTTGCAAGTGCGAATTTCTGGAAAAGCTTCAGGTGCTTTGGGATGGGGAATGGGCAAATTTGGTGCAACAGCTACACCGATCATGCCGAGTTCGTTGATACAACGGTGCATCTCAGCAACTGCTGCGTCTACGTCTTGTAGAGGTAAAACTCCGATCGGTTTGAGGCGATTGTTGTATCCCTGGCAGTCAGAGGCAATATAGCTGTTATAGGCGCGGCAAAGTGCGATCGCCAAGTCTTTGTCTATCAGGCTAGAGAATACCAAGTTTAATGTGCCGTAGATTACTTGGACATCAATGCCTTCGGAGTCCATGTGTTCAAGGCGCACTTTATTGAACATTGCTCCCAAAGTCGTTTCTGGATGTAGGTTGCGAAAGCCGCCTTTACCTAGTCCTTGGGGTTGTGGGAACATCCGCACGAAGTCTTTTTTACCCGTTGCTGGATTGTAGTCTACGATTCGCGCCCGTTGATCTCCTAAATTATCTATCACTAGACCGATGCGATCGCGATACTCTGGTTCTAAATAATCCCGCATTACCAGGGGATTTTCCAGTTTATGGGCGTCAGCATCAATTACCAGTAAACCTTGATACATGAAATCTCCTAATACTAGCGTTAAGCGGTTTTCTGCTTGAAGTATGTCCAGACTTGGCGTAGACCAAAAAAGTTCTCGAAAGACCACAACATCGAGACTAATATAGTAATGCCGGGATACTTGACAAAAGCGGGTTCATTATTCTCGAAGAATGCATGACCACCTAAGGCAAAAACTTGGGTTAATACCAAGCACACAAGTGTCACACGAGCGTCGTAGAATAGCGAAACCACCGCTGTGATTGTCATTACGTTGGTGAGGTGGTGCAGAAACTGGTTGATGGGATGCTGATGACTCGCTTCAAAGTGAGCTTTTGCCTGTTGGAAGTAATTCAAGTTTGGGTTTCCTCCGTCACACCGCTCTATCATAACTAAAAGCGTCTCAGGAACAATATCACTTAGATTTTAGTAAAAAAAGTTTTGGAAACAAAAATTTTTATTGTGTAAGCCTCGCGGCGAGCAACCAAGCGGGATCGGTAGGTAGAGGTGTCTCAGTCTTGTCGTTATTTATATGGCTGGGTACGATCCCAATGGACATTGGAACGATTGTACTAGCTCAAGGCGCTAACTATTAACGCCAAGTTGAACCGTACAGCTTTGGGAGGGACATAAGAAAGAATTATCTCACCCCGACAAACTCTTACTACTGCATTTCCTGGTAAGCGAAATGTTGAACGAATCTGGTTTGGTTCCATTAGATTCTCAAGGTACAGCAAGCAAAGGTTTGCATGATTCTTTTGAAGCTGCTGCTGTTTTAGCAAAGGCTCTGGCAGAGGCAAAAGCAGCAAAAAATGGTTGATAAAGTCAGATTTGGGTTCACTGAGATTAACCCGGAGTTAGGTGCATTAAGTACATTTCCTTATCTTCCTTTGACCCTTACCTATCAGAATCATTCTTTAAGTGTATCGGGTTTACTGGATACAGGTTCGAGTGTTAACGTCTTAGTTTTGCAACAGCGCTGACATTTTTATTTGCGTCTTATGTGATAAATAAACCAGAAAAAATGTTTGGATATATTGGTTTGGCTTTTAGCCTAATCATAGCTGTATCCACACATATGATCGGTATTATGCTAGTTATTCCTATTTGTGTATTCATAGCTATAATGACAAAATTATAGCAACGAAAAATACACTGTTTACTTTTTTTAGTCAAATCAAAGTTAAATTTTATATTTTTATTATCAACAATAATTTATTGTTTGCAACTTATAATTTATTCTATCTTTCGAGAATCAATTGTCTGGTATACAACAGCTTTACATACAATTGTTCCGCTAATCGGATTTGTCACTTTGCAAATTGATGCGATTAAAAAAAAGAATCTTAAAAGAGGATGTATTGCAGGATTACTTTTCTCTTTGGGATCAAATTGTCTAATTAAAGCGGTTTTAAGTTGACCGTAATTCTCAGCAGTTACTATGCTGATTGAAATTCGCTTTACCACGAGTGGCATATACCATCTCAAGGCATTCTTCAAAGTCATCCCCTTCCCAAGTACCAATAGTTTTCAAATGTTCTAGCAGTGAGTTACCTGTGGAGTGAACTGAAGTTTGGGGTTCTGTCGCAATTCGGTTATTTGCATTGTTTTGTTGGGTTTCTGGCTGTGTTTGGGTTGGCTTGGTTTTAAGGAAGCGTAAAAAGTCTAAGGTTTCAGCCAGAAGATTTTCTGAAGCTGATTCAATTTCTTCAAGAAGTAGTTCTTTAATCGTCATAGCAGGTTACTCTTGTGTTCCAAAGATAAAAACATATTATATTACCGCCACAGGAGTTTGGAAATAACCTCCTTATTAGTAATTCGCCATTGCAATTTAAGAAGAACGCCAATTCTCGATTTGTAAACTGGTTACTCTTTGAAATTCTCGAACGTTAGATGTTACAATAATATGATTATGGATTACTGCTGTTGCTGCAATGAGTACATCATAAGCACCGATAGGAGTACCTGCTGTTTTCAGAATACTTCTGATTTGGGCGGCTTGTTCGGCTTCTTCTGCGCCAAAAGGTAAAATTGTAATTGAGCTTAGGAATGTTTCAATCAACGGTTGGATTTTGACGGCACGTTGTGGATTGATTGCTAATCCATATTTCACCTCCATAACTGTTAAGGATGAAATAAAAACATCAAAGGGAGAGCTAGACTTTAATCGCTTTAGGGTGTTTTCTTCTCCCTTGACAAAATCACTTACTACGCAGGTGTCGAGCAAATAACCCATCATTAAAACTCTATTTCTTTAGGTGGTAGCAGTTCGTCTCGATAGGATTCAAAAATAATACTTTCTGCTACACCTTGATGTTGCATAATTATGGATGACCAAGTGGTGGGTTTTGTTTCTAAGAAAGTTACAAAGACGCGGCTTTCAGTAATGCCCTGTGGTGTTTCGGCAAGTTCAATTTTGCCATTTTTATAGATTCCTTCAATGGTTTGTAGCATTACATACCTCCTGACTAAATTTTGGTCATAACAGGTTACTCTTCTGATGTAAAGACAAAAATACATTATATTACCACCACCGGAGTTGGAAGTAACCTCGTTCTAGTTGACTTTGTTCTTCAGGTGTTAACCATTCCACTGGCTTGTAGGTGCCAAAAACATGATCCCACCAGTCTACGGCTAGACCAAAGTTGTGATGCCACATGCCATACTTATGATGTACGTAGTGAACTGGCATCTTCATCCAGAAGCATTTGGTTGGGTTTTCGTGTTGTAGTTGATGAGCATAGGCGGAAAATGCAGCGTAAACTAGTGCGCCGAGAAACCAGCCGATTCCCGCTTCCCAAGAGTAGAAGAACATGAGAGCCATGACTACAAAACTACCTCTGACATAATCGCGAAACTCCCAGAGTACTCCCTGCCCTTCATTACGGCGATGGTGATCGCGATGACGTTCGCCAATTCGCTGTGAGACGTGCATTAAGCGATGTAGCCAGTATTCAACTAAACTCGCTAAGACAAATGCTAAGACAAAACAGGCGATCGCGATCATTTATTCTCCTTCCTCATACTTGTTGCACAGAAACATCTATTTGAATATTGTGACATTCTCTGACTTGCTGTTGCTCTTGACTATATCTTTAAAATCAGTGGGAATTGAAAAATGTATAATTTGTGCATTATTAGCTAGTCAATATTACTTGACTAAAAATAAAAGCATGAAAAAAATAATCTTAGCAACAGCATCCCTCTTAGCTTTGATATTTCCCTTTGAGGCAAAGGCTGCAACTTTCGATAAAATTTATGTTTTTGGTGACAGCCTCTCAGATACTGGTAACGTATTTACTGTCACCACTGTTGCCAATCGGTTAAATCCCACTATACCAGTAGATCCTCCCAGCCCTCCTTACTTTAATGGACGTTATTCTAATGGTCCAGTTTGGGTAGACTATCTGGCAAATTCTTTGGGTTCAACCCTTACTCCGTCCACTAATTTAGCTGTAGGTTCTCCTATCACTCTCACTCCCACTGGTGATCTTGGAGTCAACTTCTTCTTTAATGGTGCTACTACCACTCAGGGCGTTAACTTTGCCTTTGGTGGTGCGACATCAGGCTTGAACAACGCTAGCGATCCTCGTTTACCTGGAGTACTGAGGGAGGTGCAAGCGTTTACGAATGACTTAACGCTTGCCAATCAACCTGCTGATCCACAAGCTCTTTACGTTGTGTGGGCTGCAGGTTCTAATGATTATAGTTCTGGTAATTTAAATAGTACCATATTTGCTGAAAATATATCTCAGGGAGTAACTTCGTTATTCGATGTTGGCGCTCGCAATATTTTGGTAGTTAACGTACCAGATTTAGGACAAACTCCCCGCGCTCGCCGCATCGGTGATGCTAACGCCCGTACTCAGGTAAGTCAGGAGTTTAACGCTAGCTTAACCACTACCCTCAACAATTTAAGTCAAACACTCCCAGGGATCAACTTAATACCTTTTGATGTTAATTCTATATTTGCGGAAGCGATCGCCAATCCCACAAGATTTGGTTTCACTAATGTAACTGAACCTTGCTTAAATACAGTTAACTTCACTATCTGTTCTAACCCAAATGAGTATTTATTCTGGGACGACATCCATCCCACAACTGTAACTCATAGATTTTTGGGAGAATTAGTTTTTGAGAGGCTAGCGTCTAAGCCTCAGTCTGTACCAGAACCCGCATCTACAGTATCCTTAGGGATGGTAATGCTCTTATGGATGCTACGGAACCGACAAGTAAAAAGTAAAATGTAGTAACCCGCCAAAATTCTACGGTGCGTTACACTGCGTTGACGCACTCTACTAGCTTTCATGACTAATTTTTTGTTGCCACTGTTGAGTTTTATTGCCGAACGTGCTAGGGCGAATTTTGTCAAGAAAATTCGTCACACTGATGCTGTGCAGGAAAAGTTCTTACTCACTTTGTTACAAGCTCATAAAAATACTGAATTAGGTAGTAAATATGGATTAAGTGATATTAAAACTATTGAGCAATTTCAACAGCAGGTTCCCATTCTACCTTACAGCAGCTATGAACCATATACTGAGCGCATTGCTAATGGGGAGCAAAATATCCTTACACCCGATCCTGTAGTTTATTTAACTTTAACAAGTGGTTCGACAGGCAAGAAAAAGATGATCCCCACAACAAGGCGATCGCAAAATGCTTTCCGTCGAGCTACTCTTACCAGCATTGGTTTTTTAATTGAGGCACTCAAGAGGCAAAAACGACAATTCGGCAAACTGCTATTAACCAACTCAGTACAAACTTGGGGACGCACAAGTGGTGGAATAGATTATGGTCCATCTAGTGCTGGTGTTTTGCGCATGGACAAGTTTCTTTACAAACAACTGTTTGCCCATCCTTACGAAACTCTACAACCAGCCGATAGTCTAGCTCGTCACTATGTTTGTTTGCTATTTGCTCTTAGTGATGAAGCAACGCGAGGTATAATTGCCAATTTTCCCATGCTCATCCTGCGCACTGCTAACTATTTAGAGAAGTATGGAGAAGATTTGATTGAGGATTTAGAGAAAGGAACAATTGCCTCGACTTTAGAATTAGAGCCAGAAATTCGCACTCAACTAGAGCAGCAACACTCAGCCAATCCCAAACGTGCCGCTCAATTGCAAGAAATCTTGAAGTCAGAGGGACGGCTTACCCCTAAACTTGTCTGGCAAAATCTTTCCTTTATTGCCACTGCAAGAGGTGGAACTTCGGATTTCTATTTTGAGCGATTTCCTGCTTACTTTGGTGATACTCCCATATTTGGTGCAGCTTATTCATCGGCAGAAGGCATGTTTAGCGTTTACCCTGATGTTAATGATGATGCTAGCGTGTTGGCGATCGAAAGTAGTTTTTTTGAGTTTATCCCAGAAGAGCAATGGGAGGCTGAGCATCCCAAAACTTTACTAGCAACTCAAGTTAAAGCAGGAGAACGTTATCGTATCTTGATTACTAACTATGGAGGCTTTTACCGTTACGATATTGGTGATGTAGTTGAAGTAGTGGGTTTTTACGAAACCGCACCTTTGCTCGTATTTCGCTACCGTAGAGGAGGGTTCGTTTCTTCGACAACGGAGAAAACAACAGAATTTCATGCAACTCAGGTGATGCAAGCTTTACAGCAGGAATTTAACATACCTTTAGAAGATTTCTGTATTACTTTGTCAGATAATGATTTCCCCGCTCGTTATTTGGCGAATATTGAGCTAGCTTCTGGTTATACCCTTGAAAATCCCCAAGCCTTCTTAACCAGTTTTGATCGCAAGCTCCAGGAAGTTAACACCCACTACGAAATTAGTCGTCGCGATACAATTCCACCTCCACGATTGCGGATTTTGTCGAATGGTAGCTTTGCGATTATTCGTCAACGTCAATTGCAAAGAGGTATTCCCGATTCTCAGTTGAAGTTTCCCCACGTGAGTGAAGATCGGAATTTTCTGGCGGGATTGTCGGTGGAAAAGGAGATAAGGTTAAACGATGTAATTAATTATTCTGACAACTGAGTTCTTTTTTTAACTTTTAACTTTTGCCTTGTATCGATATGTTCGCTATTTACCGTTTTTTCTTTTTCTTTATGAGTGCCTTTTAACTTTTGCCAAGCTCTGTCAAAAGCTCCCAGAGTTTGATAGTCTTATCCCTGCTGCCACTAGCAATTAGTTGTGTAACAGGGCTAACAGCAACGGCAGACACTGAGTCAACATGACCAGAGAGAGTAGCAATTTCTTTTTTTGTACTGACGCTCCAAAGTTTGACAGTTTTGTCCCAACTTCCACTAATTAGCGTTTCTCCATCGCTACTGAAAGCCACTGCTACTACCGCCCAGGAATGGCCTAAAAGTGTGCCAATTACCTGACTGGTGTATACATCCCACAATTTAATAGTGTTGTCTTCACTTCCTGTCGCTAGGATTCTACCATCAGGACTAAAAGCAACTGTTAAAACCGCCCATGCATGACTTGAAAGGGTACGATATGGGCGGTTTTTCAATTCTTGTTCAGAGGATGAAGGTATTTCCCATAAGCGAATAGTTCGATCAAGACTGGCGCTAGCTAAAAGCTTACCTTGGGGACTAAACGCTACTGCACTTACCTGTAATTGATGTCCACTTAACGTGAAGGAAATGCCTTTGTCTAAATTCCAAAGTTTGACAGTCTTATCCCAACTACCACTAGCTAACAACCCCCCAGGGGGGTTTGGACTAAAAGCGACTGATTTAACTGCGCTATTGTGTCCAACCAAAGTGTGGATTTCTTGAAAGGTACTTAAATTCCACAATTTAATTGTTTTATCATCACTCGCTGATGCCAGAATCCCATCAGGACTAAAGGTGAGCGCTCTCACAGCTTGCATATGTCCGCTCAGGGTGTATAGCAATTCTTTAGTCTTCAAATCCCATAACTTAATCGTTTTGTCATCATTACCACTAGCTAAAATATTACCATCAGGACTAATAGCAATTGAATTAACACCACTTGCTCCACTGTAATTTTCCGTCAAAGTATCCAAGCACTGCCACTGTTGATTCCTCGCCCCCAGTCTCTGACTGGTAATGCCTTCCTGAGGCTCTGCCTCACTCATTCTTCCTAAAGTATTAGATTCAATACCCATAGCTTGCATCACTTCATCAGCAGATAGAAAGCGATCGCCTACATCCTTTTGCACAAGCTTGTCAATAATTTTACCTAACCTTTCACCTACCTTACCAGTCAAGTATTCTCGCCAAACCCAACAATCATTAGCGATATCAAATAAATCAAAGGGAGGAATCTGAGTCAGTAAGTAAATGCAAGTCACACCAAGGCTATATAAATCACTAGCAAATACAGGTTTTCCCTTAATTTGCTCTGGTGCAGCATATTCAGGACTACCAACACCAGGTTCGCCGATCAGTGGATCGACTGCCGTAACAAGTTTAGCCAAACCAAAATCCACTAAGACTAGATCCCTCCAACCCCCCGAACCAAGGGGGGCAGTAGTGCGAAGAATAATATTTTCCGGTTTAATATCGCGGTGGATAATGTTGCGATCGTGGATAAACTTGAGCACAGGCAACAAACTCTCTAAAAGTTGCCAAATTTGAGTTTCACCACTTGCTCCTACTTCCTCGACCTGAGTAGCCAAATTAACACCTTCAATATACTCCTGCACGAGGTAAAAGTGGTTATTTTCTTCAAAATGTGCTAAGAGTGTGGGAATTTGCGGATGTTGACTCAACTCTTCCAGGCTTCTTGCCTTGTACTTAAATGCTTTAAGAGATTGATTTTCCAGCGAGAATTGTTGAACGACACAAGGAACAGGGGGAAACTTACCTTCATCAACAGCGAGGAAGGTTTTGCCAAATCCCCCTTTTCCAACTTGCTTAAGTAAACGATAACGTTCTTGTAACAGCAATTTGCAACTTATAAAGTAATTTATGATCTCAAGCAAAGACGCAAAATTTTTCTTTGCGCCTTTGCGCCTTTGCTTGAGGCTATTATTCCTACTAACCAACATTATTATCCAATGGAAAATCAACAACTACAGGTTGATTACCATTAGACGGGGTTGATTGTGGTGTAGTAGTAGGTTTTTGCTGCAAAGGTAGTATAATATCACCTGGCTTTGCAGTTTGATTCCACAGAATCATCGAAAGTAGCCCATCCACCAAACCGTTGGTACTACCGTTGTTTCCGCCAACTAGGACATCTGGGATGAGACGGACATTGCGATCGCCGATAATTTGCATCAGTTGCATAGCTGTATAACCTTGCGATCCCAAAGCTTCCACACCAGCACGATAGGCTTCGGCTTTCGCATTACCTGTAGCGCTGATAGCTTCGGCTTCCGCACGCTTATTTAAGCGCATGGATTCAGCTTCTGCGATCGCTCTCAAACGGATAGATTCAGCTTCACCTGTCATTTCTTTAACTTTAGCACTCGCCTTCAGTTCAGAAATCTTCACACCCTGCTCTGACTTCACAGTTTCTTGTTGAATATCAGCCTTCGCTTTCAACTCAGCAATCATCACACCTTGTTCTGACTTCACCATTTCTTGCTGAATCTCAGCCAAAGCCGTCTCTCGGACAAGTTGTTGGCGTTGGGTTTGCGCTAGTTGCTGAACTTCATAAGTTTTACGTTGCTCCTCCGCAATTTTACGGTCTGTCTGAGTTTGCATTAGTGTTGCGGGCGGTTGAATATCACCGATGAGAGTATCAATCGCCTGCACATCATAAGCTCGAATCGCCGTCTTAATATACCCAGAAGCTTCAGCTTGTCGCTCACTACGGGCACAGAGGAAATCCAGTACAGTATAGTCTTGAGCAGAGTTGCGGAAATAGTTGCCGATGGTAGGTTCTAACACATGGTCTACTAAATTCTGCATCGAACCAACACGAGAAATCACCTTCGGCGCATCCAAAGCACCCACATGAATAATCTGCGCCACTTCCAAATCAAAGGCAAACCCGTCTCGAGAACGTACAGTCAAGGACTCTAACTTAGCATCATAACTGTGACGTTCGGTACGACCTGACCAATTTAAAACTATGTTAGTCGTTGGTACCAGTTCAATCTTCATCACACGGGTATTAACTGGGTGTTTGCCTGGATACAACGGTTCAACCCACACGCCCTTATGCCCCGTGTTCACCAAATTACCATGAGTAAAGGCTGCGCCGCTGACATCTTCATGCGCCTTACCAACGAAAGAAATCACCACGCCCACATAGCCAATGGGAATTTCGGTCATGCGCACTTGCTCAACTTGAACCAACCAAGGGTTCAGGTTCCAAGAACCAGAAAGGAGAATCTGCTCTTGCAAACCCCGTCGCTCACCACCATCAATGAATCTTTGCCCATTTTGGAAGTTGTCGTGTCCGCTAATCATGGGACCTGCAATTTCACCTGCGGGGATTGGCAAACCATCTAGAGTGGTGACGATACCAACTTTGTCAGAGTCAACAGTATACACCCGCAATTGTTCAGGACTCATGCCGTGAGCGCTGGCGTTTCCTGCCATAATTACTTTAAATAAGGCAGTGTTGATACGGTAAGTACCTGCTGTGAGGAAACCCATTTGCCGACCTTTTTCTCCACCAGCGGTAAGGAATTTACGGGCATCTTGGAAATTATCACAATCTACAATTTTGCCTAGAATCCGCTCTGGGGGGTTGGATGCGCCATCTGCCGCTACAAGCAGAGCGATTTCACCTTGGGGGACAACGACTACCTGTTCTTTACGCACTGAGTATTGCCAAGGCCAATAGCCCCAGTGCCACCCTGGAGTAAGAGTGTCAGCTTGCAAACCAGCTTCACCGTTGAGGGCGATTAATCTTCCTGCAGGCAATCCGCGTCCGGAAATCGCAAATTTTTTCACGACAACGCCAACTTCACGTTCGCCAATTACCACTAATCCGCCAAATACTAAGGGGACAAATATGACTAAACCGCCTACTACAAAGATAGGAACGATTCCCCACGGTAATGGTATGATTTGACTTTGAAGTGTGCTTGGTTTTAGTTGGGCAATTGTCGGTTGTGTTTCTTTTCCCTGCACTGATACAGAGGTGATTTGTTTTACAGTATCTGTTTTGATAGGTGTTGCACCAGCAGAATGAATACTACCAGCCAGTGCTAAGGTTGTGACGAAAGATGCTGCGAAGCGAAGTATTTTATTTTGTTTACGCGCACCAAGAGAATCTTGAGAGCTTTTCATAGGTTTGCCCCTTTGGGCAAGAATTCATGTGAGTTAACTACACGTAGTGTTCCCAGGATTTCGGAAAGAGCGCCAAATTTTTTTATAAACTATCATTGAAATACTAACTCGAACAGCTTTGATTCAGTATGACTCAGCTATCCCAACCACGTCGAAGTCGGATATTACCGCAGTCTAGGCTAACACCCGAAGAATTGCAGCGTCGCAAAGTACAACGTCATCAACTGGGTGCGCGGTGTCGTACTATTTTTGAGCGCTTGAGTCCCCAATTGATCGAAAAACATTACAACTGGTTTATCTCCATTGATGCTGACAGCGAAAACTACTTGCTAGACCAGAAATTAGAAGGTTTGCTACAACAAGTTCGCAATAAGTATACCAATCCAGATGCCAAGCTCACTATCTTTCGCCTTAACGAAACTGGAGCCTGCGGTAAGATATGATTTCTGGCGGATTTGGTGATAATGGTGAGTTGTTTTTTGAAGTTCAATTTATTGCAGCAAATAGAGAACAGTTTTCGGTAGAAGCACTGTTTGACACAGGATTTACAACAGGGTGGGTAGCAATTAATTCTCAAGACTTGGAAGCTTTGGAGTGGTCAATAATTATACCTCAAATAGAGATGCAGACTGCCAGAGGTATGGAGTATTTTGACTTATATGAAGGGAAAGTAATTGTTGATAGCAAAGAATTTATAATTCCCGTTCATGTAGGAGAAGAACTGCCTGAGACTTTGATGGGCGCCCGGTGGTTAGATCTTATGCAGCTGGTTGTGAATAAACCAAGAGGGATTTTGACGTTAGAAGCGGTGCAAGTTGATTAACAAATATCAGCGCAGCCCACTCGAGTTCAGAGTTTGACTTGTTGAAATTATCAGTCATAACTTGCCTCAATTGCTTGAGTAATAAAGCATTGTAGGGTTTTATGCTCTAAACATAAACGACGCTAGTAGGTTGCGTTGCAACAAAGCTGTTGCTTGCTTTCGGCTTACATCTTAACTTAAAAAACCGTTTGACATTTTATTTGACATCATTTAATGTACACATCATTAGATGTCAAAAAACAGAAACCGATGTATTTTGAGGACGTGCGTCAGTGGCAGGGAACTGCGGAGGCGCTTACCAAAGAGCTAAAACGCCAAATAGAGCAGCTTGGGCTGTCTGTGGAATCACCAGCCCTGCGAACCGTTCGGTCGTGGAGAGCGAAGCAACTCCTATCGCAACCCAAAGGACAAGAATTTGGATTTAGACAGATTTTAGAGGGGTTAGCAACCACTCTCCTGTTGAAGAAAGGCTGGACACTTGCTGCGATCGCTCAAGTTTTGCCAACATTTACCGATCTTGCTATAGAAGAGCAAATGATCGCAGAAGCTAATGGTCAAGATCTAACATGGTCAAGAGCAATTCAAACAACTCCTTTAACGCTACCTACGGGACATCGCTCCTTATTGGATTTGGCTGAAGATGCTATTGTCCTGTTGGCGCAAGGAATTCTTCGCCAATACGATCGGGTTCTTTCTGGTACAGAAATTGTGTGCCAACACGACAGTATGCCACCCGAACTCTATAAAGCAACGTGTAAGTTGGGTCGTCTGTATATCGAAGAAGGACAAAGTTGTTATGCTCAGACGCAAATAAATACCCCTGCTGAAAAAGCTGATGGTTCCAAAGATAAACTTTATAACAACGCTGGGTTAGCAGTTCATCAGATTACGACAAGAAAACCGTTTTTTGGTCACTGGCCGACTCCAAACCCCCTTGAAATTGTTGTTACCCTGCGACAACCAGGGGATAATCCAGATCGCCTCGCTTTGCTAGTGGAATCACTGCGCTACAGTTTTGGTCACTACAGCGATTGGACTGCTTTACCCGCTCCTCTATTTTTTGAGCGCGTTGTGCGGGACTACATTAGCGAGTTTGCAATTGAAGATGAGGACACTGAAGGGGAGCCAGACTCGTAGAAAAGATGCAGTCCATTGGTTGAGCAAGTCCCTCCCTAATAAGATTGCTTAGCACGTTGGGCTGCTACTTTGAGTTGTTGTTGAGTTTTCTTAAATGACTCGTCCCATTTAAGTTCGGAGAGCTGTTTTCTTGAGTGGTCAAGCAATAACAGCAACGGCGGCGATCCGCCTCCTGAATTTGAGTTCGTAAGTTTACTGGAATATAAATGGACACAAGCTTTTCAAGAGTGTGGAACGCGATATCCTCACCAATGAAGTAATGCAACAGCCTGAGCTTTACACAGCATAAACCGCTCAGATTCCTTTCTCAAAGCAGTTAACTCTAATTTCTCCTTTTCTGTCAACTTTCCATTTTGATTCCGATCAAGCAACTCGTCGTAGCGTAGCATTTCTTCTGCTGTTTTATGACTACGAGCAATCCCCCACAGTGTATCGTCATCTAACCGATCCAAAGAAGCCACATCAGCTTGGAACTCTTCTGGAACATCGTCCCATTCAGGAGGACTACCAACCGTTAGCCCATGAAGGATGACTTCTTCTAGCGGACGCTTTGTGGCATGAGCTGTATTGAGCAACCGTTGATAAATTCGGTCTGGGATTTGTAAGGTAACTGTTGCAACCATAGTGCCGACGCTTACTGTTTAACTGTAGCAAAAATAATAAAAAATTAGGTAGAAAATTTTGGTCTTCGTTATCCACAGGAATATCATCCGAACAAGCTAATTCAGCGCTACTAGGCAAGTTAATTTTTTGTCTTTCTTGCACCATTGTTTTGAACTCCAAACGCGCTGCATTAATTATAGATGTGAGTGCATTAAATTTCGCGACAGTGTCCTGCCTTGAATTCAGGTAATACTAAATTATTTTGGAGCAAGGCGATCGCTTGCCAAAATATATGAGTACAATTGTGATATGAAGAAAACGCTTGTGTAATGGAAGCTTGACGAATGCTCTCACCATTTCCAGGCATGGACCCGTATTTAGAGCAGCCTGCCTTTTGGTCTTCCTTTCATAGCCGACTCATGGTGGCAATTGCCGATGCGATTGAACCGCAACTGAGTCCACAGTACTATGTGGAAGTTGAAACTCGGACTTATCACGATGACGGTGAGGATGGCTTACTCATTGGCATTCCAGACGCTATTGTGTTCTCCGGTCAATCTGATGTGACACCACAACTACTTGTGGAAGATAGCTCGGTAGCTACTCAGTCTCGTCCTGAGCGAGTTAGCGTACCCATGTCTGTGGCAGTTAAAGAGCGGTATCTGGAAGTGCGAGAGATAGTCACGGATGAGGTGATTACCGTAATTGAATTATTATCTCCCAAGAACAAGCGATCTGGGGAAGGTAGAATAGCTTATGAGAAGAAGCGACGAGCAATTCTGAGCAGTGCTACCCATCTAGTAGAACTGGATTTGTTGCGAGGGAATAAACCGATGGCTATTTTGGGAATGCGATCAAAAACCGCATATCGAATCTTGGTTAGTCGCTCTCATCAACGCCCAGCAGCCGATCTCTATAGTGTTATGCTGCAACAAGAGCTACCCAGTTTCCCAGTTCCTTTGAAGCTCAACGATCCAGAGCCTTCGGTATCTTTACAGGAAATCTTTAATGGCGTGTATGAGCGTGCCCGCTATGCAACACGGATCGATTATCACTTACCTGTCCCACCTCCTGCACTGTCGGAAGCAGATAGACAGTGGGTTGAGGCGTTGTTAGCTCCGATTCGACATTCATAATAGCGTGGGCTTCTAATTTCTTACCAGATGATCGCATTACTACCAGCGTTACTACTGATGCGAGCGCCACAAGAGAATACGCTTTATTTCTAAGTATACTTAACAGCTATAAAAATTACACTGCACTAGGAAATTTGAGCTATAACATTGTAGATTATCAAATTTTGTGAGGTGCAGCCATGTCAGTATGTACTACGCCGTTGAATTGGCAATTGGAATCTAGTGTTCCTTATCTACCAATTTACTATCAAGGTGAAATTGTCGGATTTTTTAAAAAAGAATTTGCGAAGGATGTGATCAAATTTTTAAACGAAGATGAAGTTTTAAAAAAAGCACTCAAAACAGCTTGTACTGACTTAATCAAACAAACGACGGTTGAACCCACTCAAGTTAAAGATTTGATGAATAAATACATCAAAATGAGTGAACGTCCTAAGTATGGAACTAGAGCGATCGCTGCTTTGCTACGGGATCGACAGCTTGAACTCGACCTTAGCCAACAAGATTTTACTAAATTCTGTGATACTTTTAAAGTATCTCCCATTGAACTGCACAATATTTATGCAGGAGGACCAGTTGAAGATCAGTTGTTAGCGCCACTATCCAGAATAATTGGCATATCAACTAAAGATCTGCTTGAGATCCGAGATGGTGAAGAAACTAAAAAGGTATCCACCGATTCTTAAAACTTTCTCCCCGCGCCCACTAAACGTGGGTGTGACAAAAACTATCACGCCCCTGCTGCTTTGCTCGATAAAGCGCCCCATCGGCTGATGCAATTAAGGCTTGGGGCAAACTGTTGTGACTGGGAATAGTAGTGGCAATACCCATACTAACAGTCACATATCCCACATTAGAGCTACTGTGTTCTAGCTGCAGCTGGCGTACCTGATTTTGAATAGCAGTCGCCACTTGCACCGCCCCTGTTTCATCAGTGTTAGGCAAAATTACGGCAAATTCTTCACCGCCGTAACGCGCTACTAAATCTGCTGAGCGTTTAACGGCACTGTTGATTGCCGCCGCAATCTGTACTAAACACTCATCTCCAGCTAAGTGTCCGTAAGTATCGTTATAGCCTTTGAAATAATCAAGATCGCATAAAATTAACGATAGGGGTTTTTGCTCCCGTGCTAATTGTTTCCACTGTTGCTCGATATATTCATCGAAACGGCGACGGTTGCCAAGTTGGGTAAGTCCATCAATCCTGGCAAGGTACTCTAGTTGCTGGTTTGCCTGTTGTAGTTTTTGATAGAGTTCCGTCTGCTGTTTTTCTAGTTGACAGCGACGCAAAGCTGTGGTAATTATGGTGTGGAGTTCAATGCGTTTAAATGGTTTGATTAGATAGCCGTAGGGATCGGTGGCGATCGCCCGTTCTAAAGTCTGGTCATCAGCGTAAGCAGTTAGGTAGACAACCGGAATATAGAACTGATTGCGGATTCTTTTGGCAGCTTCAATACCATCAATCTCACCCGGTAACCGAATGTCCATCAATACTAGATCCGGTTTGAGTATTTCCGCAAGACCAACTGCCTTTTCACCCGACGCAACATTGCCTACAACTTGATACCCAAACCTTTCTAAGGCAGCTTGAATATTCCATGCAGCCACCCGTTCATCCTCAACTATTAAAATGTCCGCCATAAATGGCTAATATTGATAACTGCCACCTTATGCCTTCACATTCTACTAGCTATTCATAAGAAAATTTAAGATATTTTGCTAAATTTTCATATGTTGTGTTACTTAATGTTAATATGAGGAAATTTAACTTTAAACCATGTTACATCGCCCCTCTCTAGCTCAAGCCTGCCTGTAAGTTGTTCAACAAACATCATGACTAGCCTTAGCCCCATTGAGGCGTTTCGCTCCAAGTCAAAGTCGTCCGGTAGGCGAGTGCCATCATTGCCAACGCAAAGCTCGATCCAGCCATCAGCAAGACAAGTCAACTGAATGTATATCTGCCCCGAACTACTGTCTTTTACACCGTGTTTGAGAGCATTAGTAATTAATTCATTCAGCAGTAATCCACAGGGAATCGCTTGGTCAATATTGAGGAAAACCGGATTACTATCAAAATTAAGCATCACATTACTAGTATCAAACTCGTAGGATTCCAGCAAATCACCTGCCAATTGTTGAACGTAAGAGGCAAAATCGACCCCAGAAAAGTTATTAGTCTGGTAGAGGTTTTCATGTACCAGTGCCATTGAACCGACGCGATTGCAGCTATTTTCCAACGCTGCTTTAGCAAGTGGATCGCTCAGCCGATCTATTTGCAGCTCAAGCAGACTGCAAATGACATATAAATTGTTTTTGACTCGGTGGTGAATTTCTGCTAACAAAACTTCTTTTTCTTGTAGTGAAGCTCTGAGTCTGTCTTGTGCCTGTTTGCGATCAGTGATGTCAGTATAGGCAATAGCCACGCCGTATCGCTCAAGCGGGATTGGGGAAGCCGTTACGTAGAGCCAGGAAACTGCACCATTAGGCTTAAGGACGCCCATCTCCACATCTTGAACTATCCGCTGTTTAGTAAGTGCCTGTATACAGGCATGTTCTGAACGGGGCATTGGGCTACCGTCTGGGCGAACAATCTGCCAATGGGGACTGTCACATCGCCGCTGATTATGTTCAACAAAAGAAATGCCCAAAATTTGCTCAGCAGCCGAGTTGACTTCAAGCAGCTTGCCTGAGGGATCGGTGATGGAAATGCCAATAGGTAGGATATCAAATAGAGTTTTATACTTCTGCTGAGAAGCGCGTAACTCTTCTTCAAGATGGTGGCGATCGCTAATTTCCTTGCTCAATTCTTCAGTTCTTTGGGCTACCCGTTGCTCAAGTACTTCATTTAAAGCGATATACTTAGCCTGAGTCTGTCGCAATTTCTGCTCAGTTTGCTTAGAGCGTGTGATATCTGTTGCCGTACCAAGTATTTGTCGAGGAGAGCCATCAGCATTTCTAGTCAACACCACATCTCGCCCATAGAGCCAAACCCACTCTCCACTAGCATGACGCATTCGATACTCGATTTCTACAACCTCCCCATCTTTTGCTAGTGCAAGTTGCTGACGACTTTGAGCTACTTTGAACCAATCATCTGGATGAATTAGGCTTGGTAGCAATGCTGTTCCCATTGCTTGAGCGGTTTCAGGAGACAAACCCAAAACTTTACTCAGTTGCCGATTTGCATAAATATTCCGTTGTTCATACAAGTCGTAGATATACAATATTGCTGGCATCGACTCAGCTATCTGCTCAATAAATCGCTGCTTTGAACGCAACTGTGCCTCGATCTGATTGCGTTCGGCTATCGTTCGTTTGCGTTCGGTAATGTCGCGTAAAATTGACAGGTGAAGATGGGGAACAAAATTTGCTACGGCTTTGTATTCTGTTTCTCTTACTGTACCATCCGGACGGAAGATACGAAATTCGCCCCTGACTCTTCCCTGTTCGAGAAATTGCTGCCATACTTGAGAAAAATCAACTGAGGGTTCTGTAAAGTTAGCAATGCTGCGTGTCAAAATCTCTTGCCTAGATAACCCCAGCAATTCACAAGCAGCTGGATTAGCATCTACATAAGTGCCTGTATCATCAGCAATTAGCATGGCATCTAAGGCTTCGTTAAATAAAGCTTGTAGTTTGTCTTTGTCCGTAGAAAACATTTTTTCGATGGGTGGATTTTTCTAAACTTCTTGGGAATTTACTACACCAAATTTGTAGTTAAATTTTGTTAAGATTGTAGTGTACGACCTGTGCCTTCCCTATCCATTCCCCATCTTGGAGATACTTGATGCTGCGACTAGAACATATCAGTAAAATTTACCCAACAGGCGAAGTCCTCAAGGATATCAACTGGGAAGTAAAACCAGGCGATCGCATTGGTTTAGTTGGTGTTAACGGTGCCGGAAAATCCACTCAACTAAAGATTATCACTGGGGAGATTGAGCCGACAGCAGGTGAAATTATTCGTCCTGCTAGCTTACACATAGCATACCTGAATCAAGAGTTTGAAGTAGACCCCACCCGTACTGTGAAAGAAGAATTGTGGCGTGCTTTTGGCGAAGCAAATAAAGTAAATGAAGCATTGGCACAAGTACACCGGGAAATGGAAACTGCTACACCAGAGGAGTTAGATAAGCTGATCAATAAAATGGATCGTCTTCAACGTTCCTTTGAAGCTTTGAATGGTTATGGCTTAGAGGCGCAGATAGACAAAATCTTACCTGAAATCGGATTTGAAGCAGGAGATGGCGATCGCTTAGTCAGTTCCTTCAGTGGTGGTTGGCAAATGCGGATGAGTTTAGGTAAAATTTTACTACAAAAACCTGACTTATTGCTATTAGACGAACCTACCAACCACTTGGACTTAGAAACTATCGAGTGGTTGGAAAATTATCTCAAAGGGCTGACTACCCCAATGGTGATAGTCTCCCATGACCGCGAGTTCTTGGACCGACTTTGCACACAAATTGTCGAAACCGAACGCGGTGTAAGCGCAACTTATCTAGGTAACTACTCAGGATATCTACAGCAAAAAGCCGAAAACCAAACTGCACAATTGAGTGCATATGAACGCCAGCAAAAAGAAATAGAAAAACAGCAAGCTTTTGTAGATAGATTCCGCGCTTCTGCTACCCGCAGCACTCAGGCAAAAAGTAGGGAAAAACAACTAGAAAAAGTTGAGCGCATCGAAGTACCCACATCAGCCGTAAGAACTCTGCACTTCAGATTTCCCGACGCTCCCCGGAGTGGACGTGAAGTAGTGGAAATCAAAAGTTTAACTCACGTATATGATGATAAGATTCTGTTTTTGGGAGCAAATCTGTTAATTGAGAGAGGCGATCGCATTGCTTTTCTTGGTCCCAATGGCGCAGGGAAATCAACTTTGTTACGCATAATTATGGGGATGGAAAAACCCACTGAAGGCATAGTTAAATTAGGCGAACATAATGTCATTCCTGGTTACTTTGAGCAAAACCAAGCAGAAGCTTTAGATTTGAAAAAAACTGTCATGGAAACAATCCATGATGAAGTTCCTGACTGGAAAAACGAAGAAGTTCGTACTTTGTTAGGACGCTTTCTCTTTACTGGTGATACGGTATTTAAACCAGTGGCGGCTTTGAGTGGAGGTGAAAAAGCCCGTTTGGCGTTAGCCAAAATGCTGTTACGTCCAGCAAATTTACTAATTCTCGATGAGCCAACAAACCACTTAGATATTCCCGCTAAAGAAATGTTAGAAGAAGCACTGCAAAACTATGATGGTACGGCAATTGTAGTTTCGCACGACCGTTATTTTATCTCTCAAGTGGCAAATAAAATCGTGGAAATCCGCGACGGAGAATTCCGTACTTATCTAGGAGATTATCATTACTACCTAGAGAAAATTGCCGAAGAAAAGGAACAGGCAAGGTTAGAAGCAGAGGCAGCACAAAAAGCAGCTAAGAAAGCCGCTAAAGCCGCTAAAGCTACTGGGAAAAGGAAATGAAAAGAGGGAATAGGGCAATGGGCAATGGGCAATGGGCAATGGGAAGCGCTGAATTAGGAAGCACGCTCTTAGCGTCCTGGGGAATATGAAAATCAATTATTTCTTACCATGCCCCATGCCCTATGCCCCATGCCCCAATCAGAAAAAAATTACTAAAGATTAAGAAATGTCTAAAAAAGATGAGAAATGATGATAAAAAAAGTTATTAAGCAGAAATTCACTTGCGGTTGGGATTAGCAATGGTATTATTCGAGTATTACAAAAAGTAAAGGGCAATTTGGTATGACCAAAGCACCTGTTGCTCCCGTGGTGCTAGTCATTTTAGACGGATGGGGCTACTGCGAGGAGACACGAGGAAACGCTATTGCCGCTGCTAAAACGCCAGTGATGGATAGTTTATGGGCAGCTTATCCGCATACCCTTATCCGTACATCAGGGAAAGCCGTAGGTTTGCCTGAGGGACAAATGGGTAACTCGGAAGTTGGTCATTTGAACATAGGCGCTGGGCGAGTTGTACCACAGGAATTGGTACGCATTACAGATGCGGTAGAAGATGGATCAATCCTTAGTAACTCAGCACTTGTCAATATTTGCCAAGAAGTGCGCAGTCGCAATGGCAAGCTACATCTAATTGGGCTTTGTTCCTCTGGTGGGGTACATTCCCATATTAGCCATCTGTTAGGATTACTTGACTTAGCAAAGGTTCAGGGTATTTCTGAAGTTTGTATACACGCTATTACTGATGGGCGTGACACTACTCCAACAGAAGGCGTAAAAGCGATCAGCGCGATTCAAGACCACGTAGACCTGATAGGATTGGGAAAGATCGTCACCATTAGCGGACGTTACTACGCAATGGATCGCGATCGCCGTTGGGATCGGGTCAAACGCGCTTATGATGTAATGACAAATGATAGTCCTGGAGATGGTCGAAAGGCGTTATCCGTCTTACAAGCATCGTATGCAGAAGGTATAACAGATGAATTCGTAGTCCCAGTACGAATTGCTTCCGGTGCAGTGCAACCTGGCGATGGCGTGATATTCTATAACTTCCGCCCAGATCGCGCTAGACAATTAACTCAAGCTTTCGTTAGTCCCGAATTCTCAGGTTTTGAACGCACACAAATTACACCACTGTCTTTTGTCACCTTCACTCAGTACGATCCAGAATTACCAGTAGGTGTTGCTTTTGAACCGCAAAATTTAAGTAATATTCTGGGTGAAGTAATTGCTAACCACGGTTTAAAGCAGTTACGCACCTCAGAAACAGAAAAATATGCCCATGTGACTTACTTCTTTAATGGAGGTTTAGAGGAACCTTTCCCAGGAGAAGACAGGGAATTGGTAAATAGTCCAATGGTGGCGACTTACGATCACGCCCCCGCGATGTCAGCACAACCATTAACAGAGGTAGCGATCAAAGCGATTGAAAAGCAAATCTACTCTCTGGTTGTGATCAACTATGCCAACCCAGACATGGTAGGACATACTGGTAACATCGAAGCGACAATTAAAGCTGTAGAAACAGTTGATAGTTGTTTGAGTCGCCTACTCACTAGCATTATTAAAGTCGGAGGTACAACAATTATTACCGCCGATCATGGTAACGCTGAATATATGCTAGATGAAGACGGCAATCCCTGGACGGCTCACACTACTAACTTAGTACCCTTGATATTGGTGGAAGGAGAAAAACTCAAAATACCAGGACATGGTACAAATGTTACATTACGCAGCGATGGTAAGTTATCAGATATTGCACCAACAATTCTAGATATTTTACACTTACCTCAGCCACAAGAAATGACAGGGCGATCGCTCCTGCAACCTGCTGAGTATCAAGTGCAGGTAACTCGCACTCCCGTACCCGTGGGTTAGTGAAAGAGTAAATCATGAATTATGATTGATTTAAGATACCCGACTTCGTAAAAGTTGTCGGGTATCTTGTGAGATCATTTAGTTTTATGAAAAACTACCATGACAATTACTAGCGTTATACAAGGCATTTGGGTATTTTCAGCTGTTGGTTTAATTATCTTAGTTTTACTGCATAGCCCTAAAGGTGATGGAATTGGGGCAATTGGCGGACAAGCACAGCTATTTAGCAGTACCAAGAGCGCTGAAGAAACCTTGAACAGAGTAACTTGGGCGCTTACAGTTATTTTTCTTGGTTTGACAGTTGTTTTAAGCGCAGGTTGGCTACCGAAGTAGAGTAGGGGAGTAGGGGAGAGAGGGAGTAAAGACAGGTGTTGTGTTGCGACGGTTAATTACAGCTTTAGGATTAGCTATTGTCACAGGACTGCTGATAATTTGGCCCAATTTGCAGTCTAACCTAGTATTGGCTAGTTTTCCTAAAAGCTTGACAAAAACAACATTATATAGTAAAGATTTAACAAATTCTCCCCCACTCCCAAACTCCCCCACTCCCTCTCTCCCCCATCCTCTACCACCAACACTGATGCAATGGCGCGATCGCAGCAACAGTGGAGACTACTTTGCTCAAGTCGCAGCAACTCAAGTTGGCTATTTAGTTTGGTCGCAATTTCCTGTTAAGATTTATATAGAAATACAGCCAAAAACGTGGTTTGATGGTGTATCTCAAGTAGTGAAGGAGTGGAATACATATTTGCCTTTACAGGTAGTGGAAAAACCAGAAGCTGCAGATATTCTAATTATTAGAAAAGCTCCTCCACTTCAGACTTCCCCCGACGGCAAAATTCTCCGGGCGCGTTCTGCACAAACTACATACGAGTTTTATACAAGTAAAAACAATCTTTTATCTCATCGCTTCAAGATTTTGCTCAGTCCTACCCAAACAGGTGACTATCTTACCGCAGCAGCCCGTCACGAATTAGGTCATGCTTTAGGAATTTGGGGACATAGTCCTCTACAAACTGATGCTTTATATTTTTCCCAAGTTCGCAATCCACCGCCTATTTCTTCTAGAGATGTAAATACTCTCAAGCGGATTTACGAACAACCAACTAGTTTAGGTTGGTATTTATACTAAACCCACCTATTCTGTAGAGACGTTACATGTAACGTCTCTACATTTGATGCTGTTTTTTCTGCTGACAAAATATCTAGGACGGGCAGGATGCCCATCCCACCAGAATATAGAATTTTCCTTCCAGAAGAATCTAGAATTTTCCTTGTAAGATCGCTTGGAAGCGCTTGTTTTTGCGTAAGCTGTCTAAGTCTGTATCGGTTTTAGCAGCAGGCAAATATTTGGCGGGATTGATTTTGATGGCTTGGGCAATGTAATCTACCGCTGGGGCTGTCTTGCCTTGACAAGCATAGCAGTATCCTTTATTATATATACCGTTGGCGTGATCGGGTTTGATTTGTAGGGAACGATCAATGCTGGCATGAGCTTCGCGATATTTGCCGAGTTTGGCGAGGGCGTAGCCTCGGTTATCCCAAGCTTCGTAGTTGTTGGGATCTACTTCTACGGCTTTGTCGTAGGATGCGATCGCTTCTTTAGTTCTGCCCATTCGTCGCAAAGTGATACCACGATTGTTCCAAGCATGAGTATCTTGAGCATTAATCTTAATTGCTTGATCGTAGCTACGAAGTGCTTCTTCCTCCTGATTAATTTGACCTTGCATGTTTCCCTTGTTAACCCAAGCAGCCTGATAGTTAGAGTCTAATTCAATGGCTTTGTCAAAACTGGCGATCGCTTCAACTGGTTTTTCCCAACTCATATAAGCACAGCCACGGTTGTACCACACAGCCGGATCGTCTGGTTGGATACTAATTGCTTGATCGTAGCTGCGAATAGCGGCTTTAAAGCGTTTCAAATTAACTAAGGCACTACCCCGGTTTGTGAAGGCTTTGTAGTAGCTGGGATTAAATTCGATGGAGCGCTCGTAAGCATTGAGAGCTTCCGTATGTCGCCCTAGTAAGGTAAGAGTAGTACCTTTTGAGTCCCATGCTGCGTAATCATACGGATACAAACTTAATAGTAGATTGTAGCTCTCCAAGGCTTCTTTGTGCTTGCCCCATTCAGCTAATACCAAACAGCGGTTATGTAAAGCACGATGATCGCTAGGAGAGAGGGCAAGAGCGCGATCAAAACTCTCCATCGACTCGGCGTAGCGCTTGAGATGTCCTAAAACTAACGCACGACAGCACCAAGCATCAGTATAGGTTGGATCAAGTTTGAGCGCTGCATCCAAAGGGGCGATCGCCTCGGCAAACTCTTGTGCCTCTAAAAATCGAACGCCTTGGTCAAAAAAATTTTTGGCGGCTACCTCTGGGTGTTCCATGAATATTAAATTAAAGATGGTCGCGTACTTAATATGATATACTTTTATGTCATGCACCCCTACTTAGCTGCATACGTCCCTGTTCTACGACTTGAGTATAAAGCTTTTCCAACTGAGTCACATTATTGCTGAGGGTATAACGTTCTAGTACCCGATTTCTGGCTTTTTGTCCTAGTAGAGTTGTTAGTTCTGGGTGATCTTGGAATAGTGGTAAAAGAGTTTTTAATTGCGATCGCACTGTTTTAGTGTTAACAATTACACCTGCTCCCTTTTCTAATACTTCTCCATCTGCACCCACATCTGTAGCTAAACAAGCCAACCCACAAGCCATTGCTTCCAATAATGATAAAGACAAACCCTCCACAAGAGATGGTAAAATAAACACATCTGCACCACGTAAGATTTCGATGCGTCGATTTTCGTCAGCCACAAAACCCAACCAATAAATGTTGTATTCTGAACCATAAAATGGTTCTAAAGAAGGCTTAAGTGGACCATCACCAACAATCAGCAACTTACTGTCAGAAACCATTTCTGCTTGCTTCCAAGCACGCAAAAGAGCTTCGACGTTTTTTTCAGGAGCTATTCTACCTTGATAAAGAAACAAACGTTCTGCACGGTATTTTGCCTTAATGTTAGAATTCCCTGGAGAATATTTAACCGTATCAACTCCGTTGGGAATGACAGCAATATTTTCTTCTCTTACTCCCAAACGTGCTAATAATTCTCGTTGTAATTGAGAAAACACAATTACACGGTCATAATTACCGAGAAAAGGAGCGTAGAGTTGATAAGCTAAAAGCTGTGTTCCCGATACTAGTTTTGCACCTTTACCAGCAAAGGGGGTGTGAAAAGTAGCAACTAATGGTAAATTTAGCTGCTCACAAATTTCTGGGAGAACAAAGTCAAGCGGAGATAAAGTCAGAGAAGCGTGTACCACATCTGGCTTAATTCTCCGTAAAGATTGTGTTAAGACTTTGGTTGCTTTAAAAGTCGGAATTGTGTAAACCTGGGACTTGTAAATGAAGGGTAAAGGAACTTCTGGACAATTTGGCCAGTTTTGTGTATCAGCTTCTTCATGCGCGAAGTGGAGGAAGCTAACTTGATGTCCCCGGTCTAACAAGGCATTTGTAATTTCCCGACTGTAAGTTACATTACCACAAAAGGGTGATTTTTTGCCAATCCAAGCTATACGCATTCTTAGTGAACTATCAGAAAAGCGGATTCATTTTATCAGCTTTTTATCCCTGATTTTATGTTTTTTGTGCTAAAGTGCTTACTGATGCGCAGAATTATACCAAGTTAATACACCACCAAAAAAAACGATCGCCGCTAGTCCCAAAAACACAGTCTGCAATCCGAGAAAGTTTTCTGCTACACCTGTTAATGCCAAAGGTAAAGTGAGGGCAATATTAATCACATTGTTTTGCAAACCAAAAACTTTACCACGCATTGCAGGTGGTGTTTCCGTTTGGATTGCCGTTTGCATTGGTATACCTACCAACGCCCCGAATACACCGACAAGCATGACTAAAAGCAGAACTATCCATAGCTGTTTGGTGAATACCGACAACCCAATTAAGGATACAAGCACTCCTATATTCCCATACAAACTTAACTGGGTATAGGATAAACGTTGACAAAACTGCCCTAGAATAGTCGCCCCAATGGCAATCCCCACACCACCAGCTGCTAGTAAAAAGCCGAATTGGGAGGCTTTCAAGTTGGGAATTATTTCCGCCATCCTTACAGCTAGAACAGTTAAAGCAGCAAATACCGAGAACAAGATGATTAGTTGGAGTAAAGCATTGCGCAGACGAATATTTTCTTGGAGGTAGCGCAAACCATCACGCAAGTCAGCAATCGGGTGGGGGGATTCTTGCTCTGGCATGTGAGGTTTTTCGTTAGTAGCCAAAAGTAATAAAATTATGCCTGCTACAGCATAACTACCACCAACTATAAGTTCTTTACCTAACGAACCACTACCACCTAGATTTTGCCACAGTTGATCGGCGATCGCTAGTAACGGTTCTCCTACAGCAAACCCAATAATTACCGATGCCATCATTGTTGTAGTGTAAAGAGAGTTTGCCGAGAGTAGATGCTGTTCCTTGACTATGAGTGGAATCGCCGCCTGTTCTGCTGGAGCAAAAAACTGTGTTAGTGTAGAGACTAAAAAAGTCACAACTAAAATAATGCCAAAACCCATGGGCAACACTCCCACTGGTTGCCAATCATGAGTCAACCATAGCAGCACGGGAATTGCCAAAACCAGTATACCCCGCCAAAGATTCGTTGCTACCAGTACCGCCTTTTTCGACCAACGATCCACAAACACACCAGCAACCGAACCAAATAGTACTGCGGGAATGGTAAAAGCAATCATTAAAACTGAAACCCAACCACTAATACTCTGTTCACTGCTTTGAAACTGAGTGTTAATTAGGGCTATCATTAATACAAGATAAACTTTATCTGCCAATTGACAGAAGATTTGTCCACCCCAAAGAGCTAGGAAGTTGAAATTTCGCAATACTGGTAAAAATCCCTGTTCTTCAACTACTCCTGCATTCCCATTACCTGAATCTTGATCTTGTGTACCTCCACCTGAATTTGCTGCATGAGTGCCATTATTTAATGGGCGATCTAAATTCACACCATTATTGTCAATGTTTTTGACTATTTCTGGTGTCCAACTTTTTTTGTGAATGGAGTCACCAGCAGGCTTTTCATGGGCAAAGGATGGACTAGATGAGTTAGGAACTGCATTGAGATGATTGTTAATCCCAGATGTAAGTACCCTGTGATTTTGGTAAGCTTTACTGGGTGACAAAGGCTGGATTTTAGTATCCAAATCAGACGGTTGCATCATGGTTTGCGGCAAAATAAGAATCAATCAAGGTAGCGGAACGAATAGGGCGACCAAAATGGTACTGAGCATACTGACGTAAAATTTGTTCTACCGATAACCAGCTATAATCGCTTTGGACATCTGGCATGATTTCTGGTTGCGACAGTTGCTGTAGTATTGTCAGTTCTTTTGCATTTAAACGGCGATCAATTACTGGTATTTCTTGTCGATGAACAACGGTTTGGTAGCTAGCTGGTTTTTCTTTTACAGTAGCAGGAGAGGTTTGTACAGGAGCGGCTAAACAAACCATACCACCAGTGGGTATACTAAACCCGATCTGCCAGTCTGGGTCTGTAAAGTCTGGTTTGATTGAATTACCAGTTAGACAACAATTTTCTACTTGGGGAGTTAGTCCAGCTAACGCTAAAAGATGAAATACTCCGTGAGATAGATGCGCTAAAACACTATATGCATTTGCATTAGGTAGTAATTCCAGGCGACTGAGATGTTCGTTGAGTAGTTCATATAGCTCTTCTTGCGGTTGTTCGCTTAAAGCTTGACAAAGCACTATTTCTGCTAAATACTGACTAGCTGCTAGTTTTCCTAAATCCTTGGCAAGACCAGGATAGGATTTTACGGTTTGTGCTTGTGTAATTTTATCGAGCGTTCGCCCTTTGGCAATCAGTAACTCATTCACTACAAACATCCCACTTCTACCACCAAGACTAGAGTTGTGCTTGCGTGCTCCCGGAGCAACAGCACGTAACAAACCAAATTCACGTGTTAATATTGTTACTAGTCTATCTGATTCGCCGATTGCTTGGGTTTTAAGATTAATACCAGTTGCTTTATATGTTCTGCTCATTATTTATTAGTTATTAGTCATTGGTCATCTGTAACAAAGGACAAACGACAAACGACAAACGACAAACGACTACTTACGCTTGATCCAGCGTATCGCGTTCTTTCAGCAAATCGATCCCACGGGAAGTACCCAATTTAGTAGCTCCTGCTAAGATTAAGTCTAGAGCTTGCTCGACAGTGCGAATTCCTCCTGAAGCTTTAATTCCGATTCTTTCCCGTACTACTTCTTTCAAAAGTCGTACATCGGCTACTGTTGCACCGCCATTCCAACCTGTACTAGTTTTAATAAACGCTGCCCCAGCATCCATACATAATTCCGCTGCCAGTCTTTTCTCCTCATCAGTTAGCAAAGTTGTTTCTAAAATTACCTTTACCGTTTGCCCAGTCTCCTCACAAATTTCCGCAATTTCCCGATGCACTTGCTCAGTTTTACCAGCTTTTAACCAACCTAAGTTGATTACCACGTCCAATTCTGTTGCACCATTTTCTACTGCTTGTTGTGCTTCATAAAGCTTGACTGTTGAAGTCGTCGCTCCACTGGGAAACCCAATTACAGTACAAACTTTGGGCTGCTTGCGCTGAAGAAGTTCTGCTGCCTGCTTGACGTGAACCGGGTACACGCAAACTGCGGCAAAATGAAATCTGTCTGCTTCTTCACACCATTGCTCTACTTGATCTGCCGTAGCTGTTGGTACTAATAGGGCATGATCTATAAATGGCGCAATATCAATATCTGGATAGTCTGCTGCCATCACTACATTTTGATAAGGATTTATTATTAAACTTTATAAAAAATTAAGACAGGTTTGATAAATTAATTCACAATTCTTATATTTTAACCTAAAATTCACCAGATCCCCGACTTCTTTAAGAAGTCGGGGATCTAAAAGAAGTCGGGGATCTGAAAAGGCAGAAAGTCCAATATAGTTTGAGCCAGTGCCTTGGCAGCTAAGTATGGCACACCATTGCCAATAGTTTTAAACATATTTGTGAGTGACATATTTTCCGGAAGCACAAAATTAGCTGGCAAAGATTGTATTGCTAAAGCTTCAGCTACTGAAATTCTTCTGACTTTATAAGGATGTAAATGTACTTCATTATTTCCATAGCAAGCTGTCGGAGAGTAACGCCATCTGTGTAGGCGTTTGTATGATTTTTTGGCATCATCTCCTTCGTCAACAACTGCAAATCTTTTTATCCCTGCCCTTGGTTGAAAGTAATGTTTGGCATTGGGATGATTCAGTACATTATTTTTTCTAAACCAGTATTCAACTGTTAGTTCTTGAGGAATACCATCAGGACAAGGTAATGTTGAATCTTCTTTAAATGGTTCACTAGTACTCCAAGGGTAAGAAAAGACTTGTTCTTGAGGATATAAAATATATTTTTGCCAAGGAAAGTAACCTTGATTCTCAATATTGATTTCCAGATCTTTAATTAACTGATTTCTAAAACCAATGAGAATAATTCTCTCTCTATCTTGAGGTACTCCATATTCAATAGCATTAATTAAACGTTCCGTTAATACATAGCCTGCGTCTTGTAATTTACACTTCAGCGCTTCAAAAAATAAACGGTGTTTTTTTGTCTTCCACAATCCTTTAACGTTCTCAAATAAAAAGAAATCTGGTTGATTACGGCAAATTAATTCTATATAAGCACCCGAAAGTTTTCCATTTTCTCCCAAGTGTCCTCTGTTTTTACCACCAGTAGAAAAGTCAGGACAGGGAGGACCGCCAATAAATCCGATAATATTACTAGACTTACGGCAATCTTTGATTAATTCTAATAGAGACGTTTCATGAAACGTCTCTACAAGTTTTGTTACATCTGCTTCTTCACCATAATGATAACCGTATTCTGGCAATTGCAGATTCAGATTAACTCGTGAATAGCGGTAAGCCTCCATGAAAGGAGAGAAAATTTCATTGACATAAACAATGTTAAAACCGCTAGTTTCAAACCCTAAATCCAGAAATCCTGAACCTGCAAAAAAAGAGAAGATATTCGGGCGCTCGCTACTCATTCACCTTAGGAATACAAACTAAATAAATTACATTTATAACCCAACAAACGCCTTTTAATGTTGATTTCTTCATGGTAGCAGCCTAACCTACAATTATTTTTCCATGCCAAATATACTGTATACTATATTACATTATCTCTCCGCTTATTGCTGCCGTATGCCTCTGATTTTGTCGGTTATGGTAGTTGCGGCGTGAACTTAAAACAAGAATTTCTAACGCTCAAGTAAGGGCGGCTGTTGCTGTCAACAAAGGGCTAGTACTAATTTACTACCAAATTGGGCGAGACAACAAATTGTCCAACAGGTTGTTGGACAAATTTCTTTGTCGCTGGAGACACCTTGCACTTCCAAAGTTCATATTTAGAGCAACCTAATAAGGAATTTAACTATGTCTGAACCGTTTGTAGACCTTGATGCAATCTTTAATCATGCTTTGAAAGAAACCCAAGAACTGATTGAGCTTGGCTTTGATGTAAGCGATCCAAGTCTAGTTACATCACGCTTAGTGGTACGCCAATAAGCATCCAGAAATAGCGGAACGCTGTAATCAAGCCAAGCTATAGCAGTCCTAAATGATTCACGCTCCTCCAAGAACCCCGGTAACTTTTACGAAACCGGGGTTCTGATAGCTAGCGTTTGGAACTCAAATAGGATTGCTATAGAACTTATTGATAAGCAAGCTGCTGATTTTCCGGAATTTGTTGCTGCAAACTCTGAAACCGACTTAGACAGCTTTTAAAAATTAATCCATACAGTTTATTTTGATGTGGTGCTTTATACTGCAAAGAGCGCACTCTTAAAGGTGTATTAGCTGTGGGATTGCGATCGCTGTTAGTAACTGTGAGTCCTTGGTGAAGGAGCAGTAGAGACGTTGCCAGTGAGAGTCAGTTTCGTTTGAAGCTAGTGTTAGATCCTGCTTAGTCTGGGGGAAAACTGGAAATAGGCGTTGACGTCTAAGTCGCTGCTAGCAGTTGGGTAAAAATCAGGCACTTATGGATAGCGGTTCACAGATTGACAATGTTCAAAGTTTTGTTGAAATCATTGGCGGTAATGATAGTCTATTGCTCGGTACTTTCAAATATTGACTCAAATGAAAAGCCATATGTCATCAAGGAGTGAGTCGTGCCATACGTAAACATCCAAATCACAAAAGGAGCCACGCGAGAACAAAAGGCTCAACTTGTCCGAGACATAACAGACTCCCTAGTGCGTGTGCTTGGCAAGAAACCAGAACACACCCATATCGTCATCCAAGAAATTGAGGATGAAGACTGGGGCTTTTCAGGTCTGCTTACAGACGAATGGAACAAACAGCAAAGATCAAATGTTTCTGAGACAAAACCTAACATGTGTCTTGCCGCCGACCCTACGCCTCTACCCCACTCCGGCGGGTCAGCGACTCAATTCCAGCATTAGATGGGATTAATTCCTCCGAACAGCACATCTAGGAAGCAAGCTGCCATTGCGGAGCTATCGGTTTCACTTATCACGGGTAAGGCGATCGCTGCCAAACGATTCTTGATTTGCCGTAATTCCTGAACCTCCATCAGGAATGCAAAATGATTGTTGATTTTGTGTCAAGTTTTGGCGCTTATGTGTAATGAAATCTTGCCAAGACAATGCTATTGTCAATGCCTCTTTGGGTGAAAAATTATGCATACAATGAAAGATAAAAACAGATCTGGTAGCTAATGACTGAAATTATTACATTGGAACTTCCACCAGACGCTGGCTCAAAAAGTAAAGGAGATTGCGGCTTTCACACATCAGCGACTTGAAGATGTACTCATAGAGTGGATTGACCGCACTATTACCGAACTACCTGTTGAGTCATTACCAGACGAGCAGGTTTTGGCTCTGTGTGATCTGCAAATGGAACCTGAGCAGCAAGAAGTTTTCAGTGAACTCTTGGCGCTGAACAGAGAGGGGCAACTGAATGATGTAGAAGTTAGACAATTAGATGAACTAATGCAAGTCTACCGAAGTGGTTTGGTAAGCAAGGCAAGAGCGCTAAAGGTAGCTGTTGAACGTGGATTATTCACGACTATTTAAATCAATTCAAATACTATCTAATCTCTGATTTTGCAGCATAATTTTGGTCAATCAAGAAATAAATTCTGGGGCTAAGAGCTTTAGTCATAAGACAGCTTACTAGGTAACTCTCCAGTCCGTTTTAACGGACTTGAGCTATGAGCCTTGAACTTCAGTTCAAGGCGTTAAGCGGATGACATTACCCTATTCTAGCTAAAAACACAAGTAGTAAAATATATTACTTTAACCTATTTTACTTAAGTTTACACAAATAGCATTTTCTACATAAATTTCTAAACTTTTCCTAAATAATTCTTATGTCTGGGAATTTTAACAATTAGAATGTTACGGTGGGCAAGACAATCAAATTGGTTGAATTAATTTGTCCAGATTGACAAAGAATATTCAACAGCTAATCTAACAACAGCACAGGGATCATCAGGTAAAGGCATTATCTCATGGTTTTCTTATGGTGCTACGTTTTGTTAGCTCTTTTTTAAAAAACTTTTTTCTTTGCGCAAGTCCGAGAAAAAGGAAACATGTTTAATTGCGGTTAGTAGCTGCATTTTAAATTGTTGTGCAATTAGTTGGCAATTGGTGTGTATAAGCACATAAGCTTTGCACACTAATGAAAAAACCATTACTAGAGGCTCATAATGCAATGCTTTGAGCCTTAATGTTTTTTTGCTTTTGTTGGGTTGTTGTTTGATTTTTGACTTGTATTAGAGACTAATTGCTGGAGGTAATTGGATTCATGGAACAAAATCAGTGGTATCATCCGGTAGTAGAAAAAGTAGTTGAGGAGATTAAAGTTGAATTTGGCAATCAACTTCTAGGCATTCTCTTAGGTCGTTCGGTAGTGAGTGATTCAACCAAGGCGCAAAGCGATATTGATATTTACGCCGTGATTCGCTCATCATGGAGACAACACCGAGCTTTTGCGATCGCCGGAGTTGATGTTCAACTTTGGATTAACCCCGCACATCAAATTCAAAAGCAGTTCCAGAATACAGACGCACCAGAAATTCTTGACCAATTTGCTAATGGTCAGATCTTATCTGATCCAGAGGGTGTGATCGCTTATTTAGTCCAGCAAGCTCAATACATCTGGAAGCAACCAACACCGGCAATTCCTACACAGCAGTTATTGAAACTTCGCGCTCATTGTATTGCGCAATTAAAAGATGCGCAGAATTTGCTCAAGGTAGACGAAAAAGCTGCTAATTTTGCTATGTTTAGCACATTAGCGTCTGTTCTGGAGGTACATTACAAGCTGCAAAGACGTTGGACAGTTCAACCTAAGTACCAACTACACGATCTACAAAAACATGCCCCAGAAATTGAATCTTTAGTTCGTTGCGTCCTCTCCGATGACATGGCGGCGCAACAGCGATATGAATATTTATCCCAACTGGTAAACCAAGTTCTTCAGCCTTTAGGTGGTAACTCAGCAGAGTGGAAAACAACTCCAGAACTGCTGACAGTGGGATAGTTTGAAAGTTTTTCATCAGGGTGTTCAGTTCTATGAGCCTGCAATTTAAATTGTAGGTTAGTGGTTATTCTAGTTCCTAAGTTAAGCTTAGGAACTAGTTCCTTTGTATGTGTCAATAATCATTTTTTTATCCATCACTGCTAGTAAAACCGATACATTGGGAGAAATTTTAGTTAGATTTAGGTGCTTAACAGCGGCATCAAAGGTTTTTCCCTGTAGGATATGATAACCTAACTCTATTAATTCATTCCAAGTTATATCACTTTCTACATAAGCTCTAGCTATAGTATTAAGTAAATCTTGAAATTGATTTCCTTCAGCTTTTGTCATCATAGTATGGGGAATATTAAAAAACTTATCAAAGCTGTAATACCAGGATTTAGACTGGTGTTTAATTACAGAGGCAAAAAGCGCTTGTATTTCATCTTCATCAATTGCGGCATCACTTTGACTTGAAATTATCAACATTGGTACTTCTAAAGTATCTTCCACACGCTGCTTAATTTCTTGAGCCATTTCTAAAAAGATTCGTAATGCAGGAATACGGAAACCTTCGTAACCAAAGTTCCCAGGATTATCTTTATTTAACCATTCAAAATAAATGGGTAGAACTTCCACAAGTAAATTTACTATCTTATTATTACCACTCACATAAGGAGCAAATAGTAAGGCTTGATCAATATGTTGAGGGTATTCAAGTGCCAAATAAGCTGCCAAAACTCCTCCAGTCGATAAACCACCAATTACCACTTGTTGTCCTAAAGTTTGTGCAACTTCTAACCAAGAAAGTGCGAATTTTTGATAAACTTCTTTTTCAGTAGGTAGAGGAGGTGGATTATCTCGATGCCAATTTCCGGCTACACCATGACCAGGTTGTAAAGGAATCAAAACATTGTACCCAGCGGCAAATAAGGTTTTTCCTAATGGTGCAAATTGATATGGTCCGGCAGTAAATCCGTGGAAGAAAAGGCAAACTTTTGCCGTAGGATGTGGGTGAAGAAAGAATAAGGAGCGGCAAGCATCATTTCTAATGGGTAAATTTTCCTCAAGAGTTTTAGCTTGTTGAATAATAGCCGCTGTAGTTGTGGAATAATTAGACATATCTATACTAATTAGTTGCGAAAAGAACAGAATTACTCTGGTCAGAAAGTAAAAATTCTACTCTATACATATGCCTGTGACAAGTTAAACTAGGTCTGGAAACACCCGCTCGACCCTTCCTTATGAGGATTTTATGGCAGCTAATCTGCATCATATTGCCAGGTACTTAGATAACCTTGGTTGGGACTACCGCTTAGACGAAGAAGAAGACCGTATTATTACAGGTGTGGAAAGTGAAAACCTAGAAGACTTTCTGATTGTTGTCCAGTTGGATGAGGAGGGAAAATTTTTCCGTCTATTTGCGCCTCAAGTTCTAGCGGGAGTGCAAGAACATCCTCATAAAGCGGCAATCTTGCAGACTATGCTTGCCATTTCCTGGGAAACGAAGATGTTGCAATGGGAGTATGACCCATCAGATGGTGAAATTCGCGCTATCATTGAGTTCCCTCTAGAAGATTCTATTCTCACTGAAAAACAGTTTAACCGTTGTTTGAGTGGTTTGATTCAGCTGGTAGACAATGTGGCTATACCTCGTCTGCAACACGTAATGGAAACAGGGCAAGATCCAGGAAACTTAGAGCTTGGCGAAAGACTTTTACTTAGTATTCAAGAACAGTCGCCTGGATTGCTTGAACTTCTGGAGAAGGCGATGGAAGCGCGGAAGAAACGGGGAAGTTTCCCTAGCGAGTGAGTCGCGATTCGTTGGTGAAATCGCTATACTCCAAAGTGATACCCTCAATATACTGAAGTTTTCTAGGGCTGGATATTATGACATCCTATGCTACCTCCTCTGCTAAAGCTGAAATGAGTGAACTCCGGCGTCTTAAAGGTTTACTACCGCCAGAATTGCAGAGCTGGGTTACGGTTGAAGGCACAACTGACGTCAATCCACCCCTGATCCGTTGCGAAGAAATTGGTAAAGATCAGGTAGAAGTTCAAATTGACTTGGTGAAATGGGATTCACTCGCAATGGATCAGCGTAATTTGCTGTTCTGGCACGAAGTCGCTCGCATTCAAAATGACACTATTCCTAAAGATGGCTGGGAAATGGCAGCCTTGGCAATTGGTTTAGGTGGTGCTGTTGGTGAATTGTGGGTACAGGATGGATTGTTGTTGGTGCTGGCTTTGGCGCTGTGCGGAGTTTCCGGTTGGCGTTTATATCAAAAAAATAATGGCGCAAAGCAAGTTAAAGAACTAGTTGAAGCTGACGAGAAAGCGATCGCCTTAGCAACTCGTTTTGGTTATACTCTCCCCAACGCTTACAAAAGTTTGGGTAGTGCTTTGAAAACCTTAATTGACACTACCCCTAGTAAGCGCCAACGCTCCAAGTATGAAGCACGGCTCTCTTCCCTTAAACGCAGTGCCAATAAGGCAAAAGCAAAAACAAGGACTATTGAAGAGCGGGAATACTAGGAGAGACGCGATTAATCGCGTCTGTACTCGTAGAGACGCTCCGGCGGAGCGTCTTTACAGGAGTCAGTCAGGCGTAGGTTGGGTTGAGGAACGAAACCCAACTGCCAAAAACCTTGGTTTTGTTGGGTTTAACTACGTTCAACCCAACCTACATTTATTTTCTTTCCCCAGAGTGACGCAAGAGCGCTAAACCCAGTAAAATTAATCCAGCAGTTGTGGTTGGTTCTGGTACTTTTTGTGATGGTACTAAGCCCAGTTCAGCAGCACTCACTTTAAAAGAGTAGAGGAAGCCAGGAACTAACCTTTGACCTGCTGGACAACCACTATCTATTGGTAAGCGACTAACGCTACTACCATCAGCATTACTACAAACATCAAACTGAGTTGGCGAATTACTAAGTTGAGTAACACTGTAATCATTGTCAGTACCAATTAGCAGCGCGTAGGAACCATCATTGAGTTGCTGTGCGATCGCCACACCTTCCATTTTTTCACCAATCTTAGTCCAATCGCCAGGATTTTCTGGACTTAATGCCTGGGCAATATCTAGAAATAGGGATTTACTCACTGGGTTAACACCTGCTGGTAAATCGTTAGTGGTTGCCAAACTAATTCCACTTACATCTGTTGCTCCAGTTAGGTTAATTTTAAATAACCGCTTGCTACTTACTGGTGGTGGAGTTGCTGTTGCGTCATCCACTAGTCCATTAAGCGCGTCTACTCCAAACCCGCGATTATCACGTTCAAGTACTAAGAATTCCTGATCGTTAAGAAATGTAATTGCACTAAGACCAATATTTCGACCTTGAGAGTTTTGCCCAAAATCATCATCTGTTCCCGGAATGCGATTGTTAATTTCTGTTAAACTTTCTAACTGATAAATGTATTGAGCAGTATTCTGACCTGTTACAGTATCAAACTCCACTAACCTAACATTGCGGCTGCGTCGCCCATCTGGTGAACCTTCTTCAACTAAAGGATCTTGTAGCACAGCGTATAACTTACTACCATCTGGGCTAGTTGTCAAACCTTCAAATCCTCTGTTGTCTTGACGACCAGTAGTAATTGTTGGGCTACCATCAACAAAGTTGGGGCTGTTTCCCGTTTTGGGAATGAGATTTTCTGGAGTGGCAAATGCTCTTAAAAAAGACCCAGTTGGACTAAATTCATATACAGAAGGTCCATATTCATCTGAGACGTAGAAATTGCCATTTGGTGCAACGGCAAACCCTTCTGGATCAAAACTTTGTCCTAAAACTCCTGCATTTCCATTGAGTAGTCGGGGATTTAAACCGTTAAAAGGTTGACCATCTTTAGTGAATAAAATTGTCTCTAAAACTTTGAAGTTGGCGATCGCTCCTGTATTGGGATCAACATCAACCGAAAACTTTTGTACTCGCGTATCGTAGGATATAACGCCACCACCAGGACCGCGATCGCTCAATCCATAGTAAACGTTGTTTGAGCGATCGTAGTATAAATCCGAAAAAAATCCCAACCGATTGACATTGGCACTATTGCCATTGAATGGATATAAATCTGTACTTTCACCCCCAATTGTTAGGCTATTAACAAGAGAAATACCGTAAGCAGACGTTGTACTTGTTATGGCGCTAACGACAGATATTACAAGTGAACAACTCAATACAGAAAGCCAATGCCTACAAAAAACCATGTTTTATACCCAAATATTCACCTTTTTCAGCATCCGACTTCTATATTAAGAACAAGTTAAACCTCAGTAATTTATGATTTTTTACACCAACATTTCATAGAAATTTAATTTTACTTGACAATATCTTTATGAAGCGATCTAAAGACGCGATATATCGCGTCTCTACATCTTTTACAGTTGATTCAGCATTTTATGAGTTTGAGGCACTACACGGACTTGCTTCACAAATCGCTTCATCAAAGCCTGCCAGGTTAAAACTTGATGGGGAGCAGGAGCAAGTACAGGTGTATTAGTTGATTCTAAAGGAGTGGCAGGTTGAAGAAATATTGGAATGGATGGACTAACTTGTGCTACTAATAAAGCCGCACGTTCCAACTCTGTGGGATCTGTATTTTGAGAAATAATTATCTTTACGAAAACTTCACATACAGATTTGTAACAGAGTTGGAGAAATTGTGCGTGTTCTTGCCAACGACTTTCTCCACTAGTGGTGGGTAATTTCAAGTCCATACCTACACTATCCAGGTAGGGCAGAATCATAGCCAGTTGTTCTGGACGATGCCCACCTGTTTCTAAATATACAGGTAGGTCTGTAGCTGGACGTATCTCAGGTAAAAATTGTGCCAAGAAAGTGCTATGAAGAAGTGGTTCACCCCCAGTTAGGCTTATACTATCGTGTAGACCGGGGAGATTTTGTCTCTCAACCCATTCCATTAATATTGGTAATGGGACAGGATTGGAGTGAATTTCAAAATCGCGCAGTCCTGGGGTTTTTTCTACTTGACAATTAGCGGGGGCAACCCAAGTGTGAGCGCTGTCACAAAAACGACAACGTAAATCACAAAGGGCAAAGCGAATGAATATTTGACGTGTTCCCACATTTAGTCCTTCTCCTTGAATAGCAGAAAAGACTTCTATCAGGCGTGCATTGGATGTTAAAGCAGTTTTACTTGTCATCTGATGATAGCAATGCTACAAAACTCGCGCTCTGCTGGCTTTTCGTGCTGCTGTTAGCACAACAGCTTCCGAATTTTTGACTTCTTGTTTTGTTGTGAATCGTCATGAACGATTTCTAAATACAAGACAAGTAAAGATGAATATTCCATCTTTATATTAGTCAATCGTTAAGTTAGGTTATTCGCTAGAGAAAAAAAATCTGGCAGATGACATTTATATGGCAACAAGAGTACAGAGCTACATGACTAGCCCACCGATAGAGTCAGATTTCCCCGTTACGTTCGCAAACGACACGGCTATTGTGCAGGTATCAGCGCGGTTAAGCGTACTTGAGGCTGTAGCCTTTAAGCAAACCTGCCAAGAGTTAATTAAGCTCATACCAGTTCCGAAGAAAATCATTATTGACTTTCAGCAAACTATTTTTATGGATAGTAGCGGCTTAGGTGCCTTAGTCAGTAATGTAAAAACCTTCCAGGAAAAACAGATAGAGTTTATATTACGTGATGTTACTCCCCAAGTGATGGCGGTACTAAATCTTACGGGATTAGATGAAGTTTTCACCATAGAGAAAAGTGATTCTACGTCCCTACCCTCACGCCAACACATTGAGCAGCTACCAACTACCCATCCGAGCGTGCGATCGTGGATGAAACGGTTCATCGACATTATTGGGGCAGTGGTAGGTTTAATAATTACAGCAGTGTTATTTATTCCCATTACCGTTGCTATTAAACTTGATGATCCCGGTCCAATTTTCTTTGCTCAAACTCGCTGTGGTTGGATGGGTAAGCGCTTTCGGATCTGGAAATTCCGCTCTATGTACAAAGATGCGGAAGCTAGGAAAGCCGAACTAGAAAAACAAAACCAAGCTCAAGGAGCATTTTTCAAAATTGATCATGATCCCAGAGTGACGCAAGTAGGACGCTTTTTACGGCGAACTAGTCTCGATGAATTACCTCAGTTTTGGAATGTGCTTAAAGGAGAGATGAGTTTAGTTGGTACTAGACCTCCTACACCCGATGAAGTTGAACGCTATGAAGTGCCAGAGTGGCAACGCTTGGATGTAAAACCAGGTATGACCGGAGAATGGCAAGTGAATGGCAGATCCAGTGTGCGTAAATTTGAGGACGTAATTCGTCTGGATTTACAATATCAAAAAAACTGGAGCTTACTGTATGATATTAAGTTAATTTTCAGAACAGTAGCTATTTTATTCAACAAAAATAGTGGTGCTGTCTAAGCGATTACCTGAATTTGTTACAAGCAAGCATAGTAGGAAAATGTACTTAAGACAAGGTAGATGAAATTCTATCTTGTCTTTTTTTTGCTTTGATAAAATTTTGTGGTTTTTGCTTACGTATATCCACGCGCTCCGGAATTTATATATTAACTGTTGTAGTAATAAAAATCTCATTCTACTCTCTTAAATACTTGGTCAACTTTTACTCAATCTTTAAGGAGCAAACACTGACAATCAAAGATTTAAGAGACAAAATTTAATACAGAGGCGCTGCGTCAGCGCGAAAGTAAAAAATACTTTCAAAACTAAACACCAGGTTCTTCTGACTAATTTGTTATGCGGATCTTAATTTACTCCTACAACTACCATCCAGAACCAATAGGAATTGCCCCCCTAATGACTGAATTAGCAGAGGGACTGGTCAAACGTGGGCATCAAGTACGTGTAGTAACTGCTATGCCCAATTATCCTGAACGTCGAATTTATGACAGCTATCAGAAAAAGCTGTTTTTCACAGAATACAAAAATGGTGTTCAAATCCAACGTAGTTATATTTGGACTCGCCCACAACCCAATCTTCTAGATCGGGTATTATTAGATGCCAGCTTTGTTTTTACTAGTTTTCTCCCTGCTTTAGCTGGATGGCGTCCGGATGTTATTCTCTCTACCTCGCCTTCTTTACCTGTTTGTCTCCCAACTGCCCTTTTGGGATTGCTACATAATTGCCCTGTAGTTTTAAATCTTCAAGATATATTACCGGATGCAGCAATTCAGGTAGGACTACTAAAAAACAAATTGCTGATCCATGTGTTTACTGCTTTAGAAAAATTTGCTTACCACAGCGCTACTAAAATTACGGCGATCGCCGATGGGTTTGTGGATAACTTATGCTCTAAAGGCGTAGATGAGCGAAAAATCGTCAAAATTCCCAACTGGGTTGATATCAATTTCATTCGCCCTTTACCAAAAGAAAATAACGCTTTTCGTACCACACACAATTTAAATGGAAAATTTGTTGTTTTATATTCTGGGAATATTGCCCTTACCCAAGGTTTAGAAACTGTGATTAAAACTGCTTCTTTATTACAGCATATTCCCGAAATCGCATTTGTAATTGTTGGCGAAACAAAAGGTTTGCAACGCTTACAAACAGAATGTGAAAAATGTGGTGCAAGTAATGTTTTATTACTACCTTTCCAACCCCGCGAACATTTACCAGAGATGTTATCTGCTGCTGACGTTGGTTTGGTAGTACAAAAGAAAAATGTTGTTTCCTTCAATATGCCATCGAAAATTCAAGTGCTACTTGCTAGCGGGAAAGCCTTAGTTGGATCTGTGCCTGATAATGGTACAGCAGCAAGAGCAATTAAACAAAGTGGCGGCGGTGAAGTTGTTCCTCCAGAAGAACCTCATGCTCTAGCTCAAGCAATTCTGGATTTGTACACGCACCCAGAAAAAGTGAAAACGCTAGGTGAGAATAGTCGCCAATATGCTGTGGAGCAATATGCTTTTGAGCAAGCATTAACTCAGTATGAGTCTTTGTTTTACTCCATCACGGCTACGGAGTCACAAGCAGTGGAAACATTTCCATCTTTGATGGAGGTTCGTACACCATAAACGGTTAGGGCTTTTACAGTAGCAGCATTCTGTTAGGGCGAACAGTTGTTAGCGCCTACGAGATGCATGAAAACAGCCGGGTTGATGAAAATCAAAACCCGGCTTTTACTGTACGAAGCTAGAGAAAATTCGTTATTCTAGAGGTAAGAAATAACTATCCCCCAATAACCTACATTAGGTACATAGCCATTATGCGAGAACAAGTCCTAGCTTGGTTAGCAGAAAATGTTCCAACTTCTAGGGTTAATCACATTCTTAGGGTGGAGCAAATGGCGGTGGAACTGGCTCAACTTTATCATGAAGATCAACAAAAAGCCGCGATGGCTGGGCTAATGCATGATCTGGCAAAATATTTTAAGCCCCAAAAACTTTTGGCAATGGCACAACTTGAAGGGTTGGAAGTAGATGCTGTAATGGAAGCGACTCCTCATCTTTTACATGCAGAAGTGAGCGCCATCGTTGCCAGAGATGTATTTGGGGTCAAAGATGAAGAAGTATTACAGGCGATCGCTAATCACACTTTAGGTAGACCTGGTATGAGTCTGCTGTCAAGTATTGTATTCTTGGCAGACAGCTTAGAACCAGGACGGGGTGATACCCCAGAATTACAAGCATTAAGGCTCCTGTGCCAACAGAATATATATCAAGCTGTGTGGAAGAATTGCGATTACACCATCAAATTTTTAATCGATACCCCAAGTTTGATTCATCCACGAGTCATCGCTACTCGCAATTGGTTTATCACTCGCGGGAAATCAAAGCACTCTTTAGAACAACTAGTCACATAGTTACCAGTTTTTTTGTTAGTATTCAAAAAAACTGGTTCATACAGTTGTCGTTTGTAAGTAATTGTTAAGAATCGTAACAAGAAATAACTTTTCATTTGAGGTTTAATGTCTGATTATTTCCAAGCAATCCCATCACAATCAGTAGCACTGACAAATGCATCTAATACCACATCGGTGGACGCACTAGATGCCAGCGGCAAAATAGCGCTCACAATCGCCGAAGCAGGATCAGACCGGAAAGCAGGTGATATTATACTGCTAAAGGTAGCAGATATATCATATCTAGCTGATTACTTTGTGATGATGAGTGGCTATTCCAGAGTGCAGGTAAGGGCGATCGCCGAAGCAGTCGAAGAACAAGTCAAAACTGAATGTGGGCGGAGTCCTTTAAGGACAGAAGGAAAAGCTGAAGGAAGTTGGGTATTAATAGATTATGGTGAAGTGATAGTTCACATCATGATGCCTAAAGAGCGAGAGTTTTACAATCTAGAAGCTTTTTGGGGTCATGGGACACGAATTGATTTGACCACATCCGATCAAGGTGGAGGTAAGCCAACATGATCGAGTCCTCTGTATCAAAATGTCCAGTACCAACTGAACAGCAACCACTGAATGAGTATGAAGACTTAAAGTCTTCCTGGCTATTTCAAGATTGTACTTTGAATTGGCGCGATTATATCATAAAAATAGTCGGAATTTGGAGTTTCTCGTGGCTGTTTGCAGGACCTGTAGCAGCAGCAAGTTTTCCTCTACATAAGCACACAGCACAATTTATCCTTTGTGGTGCAGCAGGAGCAAGTGTAGGAGTAATACTGGTACTAGTACGATTGTATTTAGGTTGGTCATATGTCCAAGATCGCCTAAGCTCTCCGATCATCTTCTATGAAGAGTCGGGGTGGTATGACGGTCAAACTTGGACAAAGCCAGAAGAAATATTAATGCGCGATCGCTTAATTGTCAATTACTCGATTAAGCCAATTATCCAAAGATTGCAAATTACCTTTGCCGGCTTGGCGGTGTTGTTCGTAACTGGTACTATAGTTTGGCATTTAGTATAAATATTTGTGGTTGTAGAGATGTTCCGTCGGAACGTCTCTACAGGGCAAATGACTAATCACAATAAACAAAGATAGAGATATACCAACCCATGACAATGGGAAAACGAACTCAAGCCACCGCATTGGAAGTTAGATTGCTGCGGGAAGGCATTATTGAATCAAGGCATACAGTCCAAGCGGTTGTTTGCGACGAACGTGGGCGGGTTCTATCTGTTGCCGGGAACTCGGAAACAGCCACTTTTATTCGTTCTGCCCTCAAACCATTTCAAGCACTCGCTGTTACCACCACTGGTACACTAGAACGCTACGACCTTAATGATAAAGACTTAGCGATTATCACAAGTTCTCATAAAGGAACTATAGAGCAGGTACGACAAGCATTCAACATCCTTTGGCGAGCTGATGTTGATCCATCTGCGCTTCAATGTCCCATTCCTGAAGGAAAACGTAGTAGTCTAGAATACAATTGCTCAGGTAAACACGCAGGAATGCTCGCGGTTTGCCAGCAATGCCATTGGCCCTTAAATAACTATTTACAGCGCAAACACCCTGTACAGCAGTTAATTTTAAGCAAAGTATCAGAAGTGCTCAAAATGCCAGCAGAGGAATTTATCAGCGCTCACGATGACTGTGGCGCACCTACATATTTGATGCAACTGGGACAAATGGCATCTTTATATGCCCAATTAGCTTCGCGGAGCAATTTGGATATGGAACGCATTGTGCGTGCCATGACTAATTACCCGGTAATGGTAGCAGGTGAAGGAGAATTTGACACCGAACTAATGCGTCTTACACCAAGGGAATTAGTGAGTAAATCAGGTGCTGAGGGAGTACAGTGCATTGCCAGACTAGGCGAGGGACTAGGATTGGCAATTAAAGTTATGGATGGAACAAAACGAGCAAAACATGCCGTCGCCATTCACTTACTTCAGCAATTAGGTTGGATTAGTCCCAATGTTGCCCAAGCTCTGTCAGAAAAGTTTATGAACCTGGGTAAATACAAGCGTTTAGAAGTTTTAGGAGAATTATCTTTTTTATAGTTGCCAAATTTCTAAATCAGGTGTTATAGTTAAGAAGACGACGCGGGATAGAGCAGCCTGGTAGCTCGTCGGGCTCAACCCGCAAGATTAACTAGACGCTTAAAAGTTAGTCTTGCAGTGGGCGGTACATAAGGAAACTTATGTGCGATTACCTGTCAAAGTCGGGGAAGCCATTAGCGCGGTAATCCCGAACCAAGTTCCAGAAATGGAGAAGGTGTAGAGACTGGGAGGCAGGTACCCTAACAGTAAAGCTGAGGGTAAAGGGACAGTCCAGACCACAAACTGGTTAATCCAGGCAGTGAAAGCTGTAGATGGTAAGCATAACCCGAAGGTCAGTGGTTCAAATCCACTTCCCGCCACCAAATTAAAAGTAAAATAAAGCCCTGTAATACAGGGCTTTATTTTTTATGGATACAAAGTTAAAAGGAGACATAGCAGAACAAGCTGCTGTTTTTCATGCCTTAAAACGTGGTTGGGGAGTTCTAAAACCTGTTGGTGACGGCTTCCTTACGATTTGGTGTTTGATGTAGAAGGAACTCTAATTAAAATCCAAGTCAAGTACGCTTGGTTTGATGAACCTTCAGGCAATTATGTTGTAGATAATCGCCGTACCAAGACAAATCGACGACTGATGCTTAGAGATGTATACAAGCAATCAGACTTTGATTTTGCCTTGGTGTACTTAGAAAAACTTGACCTATTTTATATATTACCCGTAGATGTGTTTATTGCTTATGGTAGTGAGATACACTTAGTTGAAGCCCAGAAGCGACAGCGCAAACCTCGTTCCGCACAGTATCGTGATGCTTGGAAGTTAATATTACAAGCTGCTTCAGGTAAAGAAATTTTTGTAGATTCTCCTATCCAATTGGGAGAAGCTAATTTTTGATCTATGCTGGAGAAAAAGCTATCCAAAAAGCGCGGAGAATCATAGTGAAGTTGCAGCGACCGATTTTAGTGGGAGGATTGGGATTATCCTTTTCTTTGTGGATATTACAAAGTTGGCATCACTCAATCATGCAGGTAGGTGAATTTAGCTTATTGAGTCTTTTGGCAGTTGGTGGCGGTTTGTGGTTACTTAAGCAAAATTCAACGAAAAACTCTTCAGAACAGTTGGATGGTACACCAGTAAATCGAGCAACGGTACAAAGTGCCATCGCCAAGGCAGAAGCTGTGGTAAACCAGTTATCACAAGAAGCACAAAACCATATAGAGACATTGCACGCTGCGTCTTTACTGCGAGAAAAAGTAGCCCATCTGACAACTGAATTAGACAGACAACACATCAAGCTAGCTGTTACTGGCGGTAAGTCGGTGGGTAAATCCACATTAATCCAAGTACTACAAAAAAATGTAGAGACTTTGCCTGCAACGTCTCTACAAGAGACACCACCTTTGTTTGTGGAAGGGGGTGAAAAATCAGATGCAGATGCAATGTTTATTGCTACTGCTGCTGATTTTGTGCTGTTTCTAACAAATGGTGATTTAACAGACACAGAATTTCAGACGCTGCAACAACTAAAAGCCGTAAATCAGCAATTAATGCTGGTATTTAATAAACAAGATCAGTATTTACCAGATGAACGTGCGATTATACTAAATCAATTGCAACAGCGGATGCCTAATGTAGTAGCAACAGCGGCATCTCCTCTTCCCATTAAAGTGCGTAAGCATCAAGAAGATGGCTCCATACAAGAATGGCAGGAAACATCAGCACCAGATATTCAACAGTTGACTTCTCAATTGGGTGATATTTTGGTAAACCAAAGACAACAACTGGTGTGGGCGACTACAGCAAGAGCTGCCCAATTGCTGAAAAGTAGCGCGAAAGATTTGTTGAATGGAGTAAGACGCCATCGCGCCACCCCAATGATAGAACAATACCAGTGGATAGCTGCCGCTGCCGCATTTGCTAACCCAGTACCAGCCCTCGATATTGTGGCAACAGCAGCGATTAATGCCCAGATGGTAATGGACTTGGGTAATATTTACCAGCAAAAATTTTCTTTAGAACAAGCGCAAACTGTAGCTGGTACAATGGGAAGCTTAATGCTAAAACTTGGTTTGGTAGAACTTTCGACAAAAGCAATTAGCACAGTTCTTAAAACTAACGCTGTCACCTTTGTTGCTGGAGGTGTTGTGCAGGGAATCAGTGCAGCCTACCTTACCCGGATAGCAGGTTTAAGTTTAGTTGAGTACTTCCAACAGCAGGAAGTAGCCTTAACTGGAACTGGATTAAATCTCGACAAGTTGAAGCAAACCTTGCAAAACGTGTTTCAGCACGAACAAATTGGTTTACTGCCAACTTTTGTTAAGCAAGGTATGAACCGATTATTACCAACACACGAGAGTGAACTTGTTGGCGTCCACAAGGCTGTGGGATAATTTTGCACTGTGGACAATATCAATCAACTATTGTCCGTTGAGCAGGCTATCTTTGCAGGAAGAAGGTAGCCAAAATTCCTCTAAAACAGGGTATAGCTTCTTCACAAGAGACTCAAATTTTTCTCCTATGTTCTGAGGAGAAAAAACTCGATCTCCCAGTCCATCTACCCAATGATAATTATTTCCGATAACGTAATTTAAGTGATACATTGTGTCTCTGTAATGGCAAGACAAAACCAGCTTTTTATTATCTGGGGAAAATCTAACTCGAAAATTTTCCGAGAAATGTTTTTGACTTTTGAAAGTGATCACTAGCTCATGATTAGCAATTTTTTGGGCTGACAATTGATATTTAATGTTTGGAAACACTTGAGTCGCAATATTAGCTGCTACTACTTCAAATTCTAAGGAGAGAGTAATATTCATAAATTTACCTTCACAATCTAGGATTGCTTAAACACTGAATTTAATAAGTGAAACCAAATTTTACTTATGCAAGAATCAGTCTTTCAGCTAATATGAGAAAACTAAAAGCTTGAGATAGTTCTGGCATTATTTAGTTGGTTCTTCACTAGTTCTTAAAATTCATGCCAAAGACGTATTGACAATAGCTTTATATTGGCATATACAATTTATGACACACAATCACTAGGACTTGATCCCAAATTAATAAAAGTTTGCATTAGTTGTGAAACCTGATTTCTTGCGTAAGAGTGCAGATTATAAAAAAAGAGTTAAGAATAGGCGATCGCTCCAGCAATATTGCTCTCCAATTTTCTTCAACAATAGGGCGTTTTCTTATCTACGTTCTTAATATCTATGATGAAGAAACAGGATACTGGCGTATTCAAACCCCAAACTTTGTCCCAGTGAACGTAAAGGTGATGACTACATGACAGATGAAGAACGTGCTGAAGCTATGCTATTAATGCGACAGAGTGCAGGCGTTCGCATCATTGGGGATGAAGTTCACTGTCAAGGACGCTCTTGGAAGTTATCTACTGATTCTGCTCGCCAAAAAGATGCCTTTTAGTACCTCTACCTGAATACGCCTTGAACTTCAGTTCAAGGCTCATAGCTCAAGTCCGTTAAAACGGACTAAAAAAGTTACTAGTGACAAGTCAGCTAATGGCAAAGAGTAGGTTTAAGCCAAGAAATAAATTTCTTAGGTGACTTTTCGCAGCGCCTTCGTTATGCGATCGCTCCTTCTATTATCCCAAACTACCTGCTGTAAAAATCTGTTGGGCTGTTAGCTGTAAATCACCAAATGTGGGGGAGTAGATGCGCTCACTTCCGCAAAACGTGCCAATTTCGGAGTATTTTCCGCCTATAAGTCCTAGCACCATAACTGATTGCTGTTGAGGATCAATTAACCAGTATTCTGGGATGCCTCTAGCTTCATATTGTTCTCGCTTGTCTTTGTAGTCGCGCTCGCGGGCTGTTTCCCCTGGACTAACAACTTCAACTACCAGCGTTGGTGGTAGCATGTCCATTGTAATGGTGAGTCGCGCCTTTGTTAATGCCAAGTGTTCTTCTCGCAGAATCACTAAGTCGGGGTATTGGTTTTGGGGAGTCTTGGGCTTGAGCATAGGGACTTGGAGTTCGCAGGTATGGATGGTAATTAGCCTGAGTGAGACAACGCCACTACTAGCTAGCACAAACAACAAATAACGGGCAATAAAATCACTAACTTCAGACTCTGGTGGCAATACTAACTCCCCATCAACAAATTCACACCGTTCTTCTGGCAAATCACTCTTGTCTTCTAGGGCTAAGTATTCTTCAAAAGTTAATCTTCTTGCTGCTTGTGTCATCTGTTTAGTTCCCCAATAGTTTTTGTGCTTTTTGTTTGCCCTCTATTGCTGGTTTGTAATCTTTTTTGATTGCAAGGGCTTGCTCGAAGGCTTTGAGCGCATCCTCTGGTTTCTGCAATTTTAACAACGATAAACCTTTATTAGTCCAGGCAGCAATACAATCTTTAACAGCCTCCGCATTACTGTTATTACAAGCCAAACTAATAACTTTATCAAAGTCCTCAATTGATCCTTTGTAGTTCTTCTCCTTTACTTTAACATTGCCTAAACAAACCAAAGCTCCTGATGAATTAGGAGCGATTTCATTTGCTTTTCTGCAAACATAGAACTGCTGCTTAGAATAATCTTCTTTGAGTTGACCATAGGCATAGCCTTGAGCCACCAAAACTTCTACTATATTGGGCTCAATGTCTAACGCTTCCTGAAAGATCTTGATTGCTTCTCCAAATTCTCTTTTGTCATTTAGTGCCAAGCCTTGAGCGTAAAGCTTTTCTACCCGCTCTTTTTTTTGGATTGTTGTATAGACAAAATAGATAAGACCTATGCTAACTACACCCAGAATGATCAAGACTGGCAAAAGCTTGACAAATTGCCGCCACCACCAACCATTTAGATCATTTAGAGCATCTAAAACCTCTTGTGCGGATTGGTAGCGCTGTCCTAATTGAAAGCGCACCATCTTATTTAAGATTCTTGCTAACTTCCGACTAACTTGGGCTTGATTCCGCCAGATAATCTCCCCCTGGGAATCTGTTGGTAATTGCTCTGGGGATACTCCTGTTAAAGCTTGGATAGCTGTCATACCCAAAGCATAGATATCGCTGCAAGGTTTAAGTTTATTCTGAAGTTGTTCCGGGGGCATATATCCATCTGTTCCCCCTGGTTTGACAACTATTTTTTGACTATTAATATCTAAAGTTACAATTTGCTTGAATTGAGCAAAATCAATGAGAATAATTTTGTTATCTGGCTGCCGTTGAATTAAATTAGAAGGCTTAATATCACCGTGAATGACATTTTGCTGATGGATATATGATAATACTTCTAAAACATTTTTCAACAAAGCAATCACTTCCGGTTCGCTTAAGCGATCGCCTACTATAATCTGTTTGCTGAGAACTTCGCCCTCGATAAAATCATAAACTAAATAGAATGCTTGATTATTCTGGAAGTGATGCAAAAGTCGTGGAAGCTGGGGATGAGCCAATCCTTCGACAACGTTTACTGAATCAGCAAATTTTGCTTGTGCCTCCTGCCAAATTTGTTGCCTATTGACTTTAAGCTTAAGTTGTTTAATGATGCAGTAAGGTCGATATGGACGTGAGCTATCTTCTGCCAAATATGTATGACCGAACCCTCCTCCACCTAAATAGCTTTTGATATTGTAGTGTTGGTTCAGTGTTTGACCCACCAAAGTGAGGGGTTCTAAGTCAAAAAGAACATCAGCTGCTGTGTCGTAGCGCTCTTTCCACTCGGAGCGTACCATCTTTTCTAAAATTGTCTTTAACTGTGGGCTAGCCGGCACGTCGCTCCAAGCGATTTGATTGTTCAGGGGAATGTTTCCTGTTAAAAGTACAATTCCTGTTATGCCCAAAGCATATATGTCACTGGCAAACTTTGGTTTTCCGATCGCTTGTTCATGGGGCATGAAGAACGGTGTACCAATAGCTATTGTTGAGATTGTCTGCCCCTGAGCATTAACTGTAATGGTACTAACTTCTTTAACTGCACCAAAGTCAATCAGAAAAATTTTATTATCGCACGTCCTCCTGATTAAATTAGCAGGTTTAATATCGCGATGGATGACCTTGTGCTGATGGATAAAATCTAATACTTTTAAAATATCTTGCAAAACTTCAATAACTTGTGTCTCACTGAAAAGCTGAGTTCTTAGTTCTTCCTCCAGATTTTGACCTTCAATGTATTCTTGAACCAAATAGAATTTTTGATTTTCCTCGAAGTAATTATAAAGTTGTGGGATTTGCTGGTTATAATTACCTAAGTAACGCATTGTATCTGCCTCTTTACGAAAGCATTTTTCTGCAATCTCCCAGACCAATGCACTGTTATTCTGAGGCTTGAGGTATTTAATTAGACAAATAAGTCCTGGTGATTGTGTGTCTTCAGCCTGATAGGTTTCGCCGAATCCTCCCTTACCTATGATGCTGATGATTCTATAGCGTCCATGTATGATATCTCCGGGTTGGTGATCCATATAGCTTAGTGATTATATTTACTTAGTAGTTGATTGCTGGTTGAGGTATTGTGGAACTACTCTACATTCTCCCTCAAGTTAAAAAATTTGCTTGACTATCCACAATGTAAATAATATATTGATTCTAGTGTTACACAATGTGTATTTAAATTAAACACAAGGTAATGGGAGTAGTATTTCATATTAATATCATATTTGTCCTCGCCATCTATCAGCAATTCTGTATCCAATGATACGAGATATTCTATCCTGGTTTGCTCGCAGTTTTTCCCTGTGCTTAGTGATGACAGCGAGTCCGACAGTGGCACAAATAGTTCCAGATAATACCCTTCCAGTCAATTCAGTTGTCACACCCCAAGGAAATATCAATGCGATCAATGGGGGAACTACAGCAGGAAGTAATTTATTTCACAGTTTTCAGGAATTTTCCCTCCCTACTGGTGAAACAGCTTTATTTAACAACTCCCTAAATATTCAAAACATTTTCACTAGAATCACGGGCAAGTCTGTTTCTAACATTAATGGTTTGCTCCAAGCTAACGGAAATGCCAACGTATTTCTACTCAACCCCAACGGAATTATTTTTGGTCCCAATGCTCAGTTAAACATTGGTGGTTCATTTGTTGCGAGTACAGCAAGTAGCATCAAATTTACCGATGGCGGTGAGTTCAGCGCTATTAATCCTCAGACATCCTTATTAAGTATCACTGTTCCCCTTGGTTTGCAATTTCCACCTCAAGCGGCAAACATTGTCAATCGCTCCAACCTTCAAGGAACACTAGGGAAAACCATAGCCCTAGTGGGTGGCGATATTACCCTAGAAGGTAGTCAGTTAACAGCAGCACAGGGACGAATTGAACTGGGTAGTGTTGGCGGTAATAGTCTGGTTAGCTTGAACCCAACAGCTAACGGCTGGACTTTGGGATATGGTGGTATTGTTGGAGGCAACATTCAACTACTGTCCCAGTCTACGGTAAGTGGTGGTGATGTTGGTAGCGGTAATATTCAAGTGCAAGGCGGACGTGTGACTTTGAATGATAGCTCAAAAATTACCGCCACAACTTCAGGAAATCAAAACGGTGGCGAAATTGTTGTGCGAGCAAAAGATTTGACTGTTACCAATGGCTCTAAAATTTCTGTAGAAACTACCAGTCGAGGGAATGCAGGTAGCATTAATGTGCAAGCGGATACATTGGAAGTCAGTGGCGCATCAGCTAATGGTCAAGATTTCAGTACCATTGCAGCTACATCAAGAGGATCTGGAGATTCTGGAAGCATAAATATCACAACAAATCAATTAATTGCCAGAGATGGGGGTGATGTGTCGGTGACAGCCTTTGGCTCAAACTCAGGAAAGGGCGGAAACCTCACTGTCAAAGCCGCTGAATCAGTAGAACTGATTGGTGCTCGTACTAGTCCAGATGGTAAAAACTTCAATCGTAGCGGTTTGTTTGCTGGTACTGAGGGAACTGAACCTGGCCGTGATCTCACCATTATTACCCCTAAGTTGCAGGTACTGGATGGAGCGAGGGTGTCTGTGTCTACACGCGGTAGCGGTCAGGATGGTAAACCAGGCGGTCAAGGCGGTAATCTGGTTGTCAATGCTGGAGAAATAGAACTGAGCGGTACTAGTCCTGATGGTCGGTTTATCAGTGGTTTGTTTGCTTTGTCTGGAGAGGAAAGACCAAACATTCCAGATCCTGGTATAGCCACAGGTAACGCAGGAAATATCATGATTCAAACTGGGCAGTTAACGATCCGCGATGGGGCACAAGTTTCTGCTGCCACTGTTGGTACAGGTAAGGCTGGAAATATTACCGTCTCAGCTGATACTATAAATGTAACTGGAGTATCAGCTATTAGTCCGACCTTTCCGACCTTTCAGACTTCATCTGTGCCTTTGCCTTCTAGTGGATTTGTTAATTTAGTTCGGACTGCTTATGGATTTAGTACTTTTGCTGCTACTTCTTATGGAACAGGGAACTCTGGCGACATTGAGATTAATACTAGACAGTTAAGCGTAAGCAATGGAGCAGACGTTTTGGTGACAGCCTATGGAAAGGGACTTTCAGGAACACTCACCGTCAACGCTTCCGAGTTGATAGAACTGACTGGAGCTAGGGCTATTCCTAACACTTCAAACTTCAGTCGCAGTGGTTTGTTTGCGGCTACGGAAGGAATTCAAAACGGTGGTAACTTGACTGTTAATACAGCTTGGTTGGTAGTTAAGGATGGTGCAAGGATTTCCGTATCCACTCGTGGTCCGGGTGAGAATGGTATTCCTGCAGGGAAGGGAGGTAACTTAACCATCAAAGCTTCAAATGGGATAGACCTGAGCGGTATCGGAACAGTACAATTGGTGAACAGCCAAGGTCAGAAGGACACAATAAAATTTCCTAGTGGCTTGTTTGCTTTGTCCGGAGAAGTAAGACCATATATTTCAGAAACAGCAGCCACAGGACAGGGCGGCAACTTGGAAATTACTACTGGCTCGTTGAGTATCCAAGACGGAGCACAAGTGTCAGTAAGTGCCTTTGGTTCAGGAACTGCAGGCAACCTTCAGGCACGAGTTGGCTCAATTAAGCTTAAAGACGGCTCAATTACCGGGGTAACGGAATTCGGTAACGGTGCTAACATTACACTACAAGTCCAAGACTCTTTGCAGTTGCGCGGTAACTCTCAAATATCCACTACTGCCGGAAATGGCAATGGTGGCAACATCACAATTGCCGCAGATGCGATCGCCATCCTAAATAATAGTAGTATCAGAGCAGATGCGGGCAGATTTGGGGGTAATGTGCAAATTACTACCCAAGGACTATTTGCTCTTCCTAGTAATATCACTGCTACTTCTGCACTTGGACCTCAATTCAGTGGTATTGTGTCAATCAATACTCCAGATGTAGAATCGAACCAAGGATTAGTCGAGGTACCAGCGTTTCTTGCTCTCGAAAACCAGGTGGCGCAAGCTTGTGCGTCGGAGCAAGGACAAAACCGCAGCCAGTTTACCAGTACCGGGCGCCGTGGATTGCTACCAACCGCTACGGAACCACTTAGCAGTGAGGCTGTGAGGGTGACGACAACGCCGCAAGCTGTTAGACAGCAACATCAAGCCTCACTACAGTTACCGCGAAAAGCCACAGGGTGGGGAGTGAATAGCAAAGGCGAAGTGGTTCTCACCGCTGGTGTCTCCAATTATATAGTTCAAGCCCAGCTACCCACAGCTAACTGCCATGTGCGTTAATTCTGTTTGCAAGTGGTTGGTGCTGATTGGGTTATTTGCTTATAGCGGCGTATCATTCCAAGCGATCGCGCAAAATATTCCCCCGATTCAATTTCCCGATCCAGTTACTCCCACTCCTTTACAACCTCAAACTCCGCAAACGCCACTACTTCCTCCCGACGAACTTCTGCAAATTTCTCCCTCAGCACCTATCTCACCAGAACAAAATCCCGGTACTGGAACTATTACTGTGGAAAATTTCGATTTTGTCGGCAACACTGAAGCAATATTCAGTGTAGAGCGGTTGCGCCAAGAAATTCAAGAATTTACCAACACACCTATTACTTTTGCACAACTACTCCAAGCTGCTTCTAAAATCACGGCTCTTTACATCAAAGAGGGATACGTTACTTCTGGTGCTTACATCCCAGAACAAACTCTCACATCCGGTGTTGTCAAAATCCAAATCGTCGAGGGTAGCTTGCAAGAGATTCGGATTGCAAAACAGCCAACAAGTTCAAGACGCCTTCAGGATAGTTATGTGCGTAAGCGCTTAAACTTAGCCACTGCCAAACCCTTGAACGTCAGACGTTTACAAGAAGCTTTGCAACTGCTACAACTAGATCCTTTGATTAAAAGAGTATCAGCAGAACTATCTGCAGGGACAACTCCGGGTACAAACTTACTAACAGTCAAAATTGAGGAAGCAGATTCCTTTAGTACTCGAATCATTACCGATAATAGCAGAAACCCCAGCGTTGGCAGTTTCAGAAGGGGATTAGAGATCGAAGAAGCGAATTTAACTGAGTTAGGAGATAACTTAAATATAGTTTATGACAATACCGATGGCAGCAACGCCATAGATGCTAGCTACACCATACCGATTAATCCCCGCAATGGCACGATCAGTTTTAGCTATAGCAACACACAGAGCAACATCATTGAGCCACCATTCAATGATTTGGATATCAAGTCAAATTCCCGCAACTATGAAATTACTTTGCGCCAACCTCTTGTGCGCAACGCTAACCAGAAATTCTTTCAAGAATTGGCGATCGGTTTAACACTATCTCGACGAGAAAGCAATAGTTCTGTTTCGGGAGTAGACTTTCCCATTTTCTTAGGAGCCGATTCACGAGGAAACACCCGTATTTCCGCACTACGTTTCTTTCAAGAGTGGACGAAGAGTAGTGCTCAACAAGTCTTATTTGCTCGTTCTCAGTTTAGTTTGGGTGTGGGTGCATTTGATGCGACAATTAATGACAAACCTCCCGATAGCCGCTTTTTTACATGGCGAGGACAGTTGTTTTGGTTGCGTTTGCTAGATTCTCAAACCAGCAATCAACGAGTTGCTCCTAAACTTTTACTACGTTCTGATGTACAACTGGCTAGTAGAGCGCTTGTACCTTTTGAGCAGTTTACATTAGGTGGTATTTTCAGCGTGCGCGGTTACCGTCAGGATGTTTTGTTTAGCGATAATGGCGTTTTTGTTTCAGCCGATTTGCAATTACCTATTTACAGTACAGATAATGGTCAAAATGTTTTACAGTTAATTCCATTCGTTGATATTGGTACTACTTGGAATAGCTCCGGTAGAAATGCTCCAGATCCTAACACTCTAGCTTCTATTGGTTTGGGTTTACAGTGGCAAATGGGTGAAAGATTCAAAGCTCGCATAGACTATGGAATTCCTCTAGTTAATATTGAATCAAGGGAGAGAACATGGCAAGAAAAAGGTTTGTACTTTTCTCTGCAGTACACCCCGTTTTGAAATATAATGGCAAGAAGCATCGCCAAATTACAGCAATCTGGTTCGCATTAATAACACTGATTTTTACCTTGATTACTCCTGTGTTAGGAGAAAATGTCATTGCAACACGCCCACAGGTTACTCAAACATCTCACGCCTTAGAATTAGAACAGCAAGGAAAAGAATACTATGACACAGGACGATTTGCCGAAGCTGTCGAAGTCTGGCAAAAAGCAGCAGACGCTTATCATCAAAATGAGGAGGGAAAAAACAGAAATTTAATTAATAAAGCCAAAGCTTTGCAATCTCTAGGGCTTTACCCTGAAGCCTGTGGCACAGTTATGCAAGCTTTTACAATTTTTGATTTAAATTGTGAACAATTAATTAATAATAACCAAAATATCAATAATATAAAAGCAATCCCAGATTCTCTGAATAAAATAATTGGCTTGCGCCTTCTTGGTCAAATATTACAACGATTTGGCAAGCTAGATATGTCTCAAAGAGTTTTAGAGATAAGTTTACAAGCCGCTAAACAATATCCCCAAGAAAAGAGTGCAGTGTTGCTTAGCTTAGGTAATATAGAGCGTGTCAAAGGTAATAAAACTAGAGAGCAGTGGAATTCTGAGGAAATTTTTAACTTTATTACCGATAATTCTCGGCAAGATGCTTTAGCAATTTATAAACAAGCCTTGTATTTTTATAATAATGCAACAAACCAAGATGCTCCAACTATAACACAGATGCAGGCAGAACTGAATCAACTCAGTATAGTAGTAGAAATGCAAGAATGGTGGGATGAACAGAGTAATAAACAAAAAGATTTGCTGAACAGACAAAAAGATTCTCTTAATAAACACAAAGATTCTTTCACTAGCGCAAAGCTGAACGATACTGAGTTAAAAGAGCGATTAAACAATATACGACAACAGCGACTCAATGATATACAAGATGACTTAAATAATATCCAAAAGCAACAGAAGAATATACAAAATAGACTCAATAATATGGTAAAAGATTTATTACCCAAAATCAAGTTTCATTTGGGTAAGTTACCTCAGGGTCGTGAAGCAGTCTACGCAAAAATTAATTTTGCTCATAGTTTGATTCGCCTCAAGAGTACTACTAACAAAGACTACTTTTCACAGCCAGAAATTGCTAAACTTTTATCTCAGTCCATACAACAGGCTCGTAGTTTGGGAGATAAGCAAGCTGAAGCAGAAGCTTTAAGTAATCTTGCTCTTGCTTATGAACTACAAGTATCGCAGCCAGAGAAACCGACAAAACAAGACTTACTTCACCTTAAGCAGGCAAAAAATTTGATTCAGCAAGCTCTACATTTATCTGAGGATATAAATGTTGATAACCGTCAAGTTTTATATCACCATAGACGCTTGTTAGGACGCATTCTTAAAGAACAAGGAAATATTAAGGCAGCACTGGCATCTTACGCTGAAGCATGGAATATACTTCAGTCACTACGTGCAGATTTAGTTACTAATACTGATAACCAGTTTTCTTTTCGTCAAAATGTAGAACCTGTATATCGAGAGTTTATCGATTTACTATTGCTACCTGAGAGCAGTTCAGTTGATTTAGAAAAACTGGTATTGCTAAATAATAATATAGGAGCAGACAATCTGGCTCAGGGCGAACTAAAAAATCCCTTAGATATAGCTCGTCTTGTCATGGAGTCTCTGCAATTGGCAGAGCTAGACAACTTCTTTCAAGAACCTTGTTCGCCACCAGTGGCGAAACCAGTGCAAATTGACAATATTGATCGGGATGCAGCAGTTATTTATCCAATTATTTTGGATAATCGCTTAGAAGTCATTCTTTCTCGTCCTGGGCAACCATCCCGTCATTATGCAACTTCTATAAAGAAGAAAGAGGTAAAGAATACTCTCTTAAATTTAGCTAACATTATATACAATAATACTGCAGTAGAACCTGCCTCTGCTTTCCTGATTAATTCAACAACTCAAGAATATGAATTATGGAAAGCACAACTAGATGATAATAAACAAAAATTTTTGCAACTCTCCCAAAAAGTATATGATTGGCTAATCAGACCTTTAGAGTTAGACCAACAGATAAAAACTTTAGTATTTGTATTGGATCGCCCTTTCCAGACAATCCCGATCGCTGCTCTTCATGATGGCAAAAATTATCTGATTGAAAAGTATAATATAGTCCTGAATCTAGGTCAACAACTAATAGAGCCAAAACAACTAAAAAGTGCAAATATCAAAATTTTAGCTGCTGGTGTTAGTGAACAACGCTCTGAGCGGGGGCGGAATTTTGGGGAACTCAAAAATGTAGAGACAGAATTGACGAGTATTGAGAATTTAGGAGTGCCTACTAAAAAAATTCTCAATCAAACCTTTACCAAAAATACTTTCACGAACATAATGAAATCTTCCCCTACAGTAGTACACTTAGCGACCCACGGCGTTTTCAGTTCTAACCGGGAGCAAACATTTATTCTTACTGGGGATAGTAGCATTGGTATAGATGATTTCCAGAGTTTGCTCAATCCTAAAGATAGAATTAGGAACAAAAGCATTGAATTACTTGTTTTAAGTGCCTGTCAGACAGCTTTGGGAGACGACAGAGCTGCTTTAGGTATCGCTGGGGTAGTGCTGCGCTTTGGTGCAAGTAGTACCGTTGCTACTTTATGGCCTGTATCAGATACTGCTACAGCAAAGCTGATGAAGGAATTCTACCAAAATTTAACTAACCGTAACAAAGAAGTGACTAGAGCTGAAGCACTTCGCAGTGCCCAGCTATTTCTCCTAAAGGATCTGGAGTACAATCATCCTTTTTACTGGGCACCTTTTGTTTTAGTGGGTAATTGGCTCTAGTCAGCATTGGTACGTAGTTGCGCCCTTGCGCGAAGACAGCGCAACTACGTATCATAATTAGAAGAACACAAACCATTTTTTAGATTCAATTCTGGCATAAGTTCGACCGATAGTTCTCATCTCATTTGCCTTTACCTCACCCAAATTGGGGTTAACGATTTCAGACAAAGCTTGAAAATCTTGGTTTTTACCTGTGGTTTTGAGCCGTAACAACTCCTCGCTACTCTTCACATCGCAGCTCTCACCTTGTTTATTAATTAAGCAAACGGTAATTGGTTTATTTGAATTATTGGCGTCAATCGCCAATAAAGTCAGCTTGTTATTATCGTAGCGACTCTGCAATTTCTTAGCTGCTCCCTCGCAAGCAGCGCGAATATTCTGTGAATCAATATACTCTTGTTTCCAGTGAATCAGGGGTTTTACCTGATTTTTAGAATTGTAAACGACAGTGGTTGGTGTACCCTCTATCGTGTCACAGCGGAAGCCAATACTGTTGTTTGATTGACTGAAAGTTGGAGCGGCAGTTAGTACTATCGCGCCTGCAGCCGAAATAGGCAACAATGATGTTTTGAATTTCATATACCTTTACCTTCACTGGTAAAACTAACTTATGAAAAGTATAGTGTATTTCGTGTACTTTGTAGTACATGCTGTGTATAATAAAAAATTATGGATAAAGATGAATTCACGTTAAGGTTTCAAGAACTTAGTCCCAAACCAAGAAAAGTACTCAAGCTCTTATTAGAGGGAAACACAGATGATGAAATAGCACAGGCAATTTCCGCCACACCAGCCACAGTGCGCAAGCATGTGCAAAATCTTTGCGATCGCTTTGGGATTAGGAGCGAAATCGCCGGACTAAAATTGAATAGGCGAGAGGAGCTAATTGTATTAGTAGGTAAGTACAAACCGGAATTAGTGAGCGATCGCTTTCGAGCAATTATCGCACCTGTATTGGCAACAACTACAACTGTTGACGACACTCCCAACCAGCCCCACCAAGATTGGGGAGATGCTCCAGATCCTTCTGTTCTATTTGAGACACTTGAGGATCACAATACTCTCAAGGAATGGATTTTGCAAGACCACTGCCGGATTGTAGCACTGCTGGGCATGGGAGGAATCGGGAAAACCTCGCTCTCAGTGAAGTTAGCTCAACAGATTGAGAATGAATTTGAATTTATCATCTGGCGAAGTCTACGCAATGCTCCACCTTTGACAAAGCTGTTGACGGAATTGATTAACTTCCTGTCTCGCGGTCAGAACATTTTATCACAAGATGTTAATATTACTGATAAAATTTCTATTTTGATTGAGTATTTACAAAAATCACGATGTCTGGTGATATTAGATAATTGGCATACAATTCTCAGTCCTGGTGATTTTGCTGGGCATTATAAAAAAGACTACAAAGATTACGGACAACTTTTGAACAGATTGGGCAAACAATCCCATCAAAGCTGCTTGCTCCTAACCAGTCGTGAGACGCCAAGAGAAATTCCTGTGCTGCAAGCAGAAACAGTAGTTGTTCGCACTTTAGAAATGCAAGGCTCCCAGAAAGTAGCACGGCAAATATTGAAAGATAAAAAATTATCTGGAGAGGCTCAATGGGGAACGCTCATTAATGTCTATCGATGCAATCCATTAGCTTTAAAGATTGTTTCTAAGACAATTCAAGAGTTATTTGATAACGATGTTGCTAAATTTTTAGCTCAGAGCCTAACCTACGTGCTTAGGGATATCCGTATTTTAATAGAAGATCAAGTCAATCGGTTATCAGAGCTGGGAAAGAAAATTTTGTACTGGTTAGCTATTCAGCAAAAACCAGCAACGCTGGAACAACTGCAAGAAAGTCTTTGCGCATCCAAGTCTGTATTACCATCTGACTTAATAGTAGCTCTGGAATCTTTGAAAGAGCGATCGCTAATTGAGACACATAAAGAGAATTCCACATCACTTTTCACTTTACAGCCAGTGGTTATGGAATATATTAGGGATGAAATTGTCAAGCAAGTTTCCCAAGAAATTTATGAAGCAAGTCTTCAAGCAAGCGAACCAGAAAAGATTTTAAATAAATTAAATTTGCTCAGAAACCATGCACTGAAAGAATCTCAGTCAGATATTAGTGAAGGTAAACTAACTTCTATTATCTCTTTGATTAAAGCTAGATTATATACCTATGAAGCTTTGAGAAATCAAAACACTATGATCGATAGCCTAAACCAAATAAAATCCTACCTGGAAAGTAAATCAAAGTTAGAAGTTGGATATGCTGTGGAAAATTTGTACAATCTGCTAGAAGAATTGAAAAAAAATGATATATAATACCATTTCTTCAAAAGATGATCCCCCCAACCCCCCTTAAAAAGGAGGGCAGTTGTCGGCAATCCTTGTAGAGACGTTCCATGGAACGTCTCTACATTGTTTTTCGGAGATATTTATTGGATGCAGGGGGCGAGCCGAGGCGTTTGTCTCAAGGCAGCGTTTTTAATTGCATAAATTTTTGACTCCATCGGAATAATAAAGCAGTAGACGAAATTACAGAGAGTCAAACCTTTGTCGCTTTTCTCTCGTGTTCAATCTTGTATTCCGTACAGTCATGCCATTGGAATGCTTTTATACATTACCCGACAGCATAGAAGAACATCGCATTATTTGGCGAATTGAACCACGCTTACGCGATCGCGTCAACAAGTTACGTCAAAACATTGAAGATGTTGGAGAATGTCATGAAGAAATACTGGAAGCCAGAATAGCTCGCTATTTATACTTTGCGCGGTTATAACTTGCGTTTTTGAGGCAGAAGCAATACTCTAGAAAGGAGTAGCACAGAAAAGAAAAGCTTTGGGTGAGACATGATACACATTGAATTTACTGAAGAGGAAAAACAAGCTTTACACTATGAGCGCTTTCATCATCCTCATCCACGAGTTCAGTTGAAAATGGAAGCTATTTGGCTTAAAAGCCAAAAATTGCCTCACTCCTCAATCTGTAAATTAACAGGAATCTCTCCTAATACTTTGCGCAGTTATTTGAGAGATTATCAAGAAGGAGGGATAGAAAAGTTAAAGGAAATTAATTTCTATCAACCTAAAAGTGAGATGGAATCTCATAGACAAACCCTCAAAGCTTATTTTCAACAAAATCCGCCAGCTAGCATTAATGAAGCTATTTCAAAAATTGAATCATTAACAGGAATTAAACGCAGTCCAACCCAAGTCAGGAAGTTTTTAAAGTCAATGGGAATGCGTTGTTTAAAAGTGGGTTTTATTCCCTCAAAAGCTGACCCTGATGAGCAACAAGAATATAAGCTCCAAAAGCTAGAACCGAGACTGACAGAGGCAAAAGCAGGGGAAAGAGCCGTTTTCTTTGTGGATGCCGCCCACTTTGTAATGGGAGCTTTTCTCAGTTTAATTTGGTGCTTTGAAAGAATCTTGATTAAATCTCCTTCTGGAAGAAAACGCTTCAATGTTTTAGCAGCTTTAAACGCTATCACCCATGAAGTTATTACGGTGACTAACGACACCTATATTACTGCCACACAGATTTGTGAACTGTTACATAAATTGGCAGATTTAGGATTGACTATTCCCATTACTTTAGTCTTAGATAATGCTCGTTACCAAAAATGTAAAGTGGTACAGAATTTAGCTGATTCATTAAAGATAGAGTTACTTTATTTACCCCCTTATTCTCCTAATTTGAATTTGATTGAGAGGCTGTGGAAGTTTGTCAGAAAGAAGTGTTTGTATGCCAAATATTATCAAGACTTTTCTCAATTTTCCACGGCGATATCTGATTGCTTGAACGAAGCTCATCTCAAGCATAATCAGGAACTCGACTCCTTGCTCACTCTACGATTCCAAACTTTTAACAAAGCTCAGATTATGACCGTCTAAAGTATATTTGACGAGTTACAGCAGCATCCACATAAACTACTCCTTTACCATTGGATTGCTTTTTTAGCAAGACGTTGTGAAAAAGTAGCTTTACAGCTGGCTCATTTCAGCCCTGGTAGTTTTCGAGATTTAGTCCAAATGGGAGCCGAGGTAGCGATTCATCCGGTAAATTTTTTTAAAAAGTTTGACAGTCAGCGTTCTCGAATTGAATATTGGTATCCTACCTTAAAGAGGTACTCTGATACTAAATTCAAGTATATTTTAATTAACAAATTACAAGACGAGACAGGATTAGAAACACTTGGTCAAACCAACTTGGGTTTAGCTGCACGCTCTAGCCGAAAACGAGTGAAAGAAGCATTGCAACACTCAGGTTACAGTTTAGCAGAATTGACGCAATATCTGCTGATTTGGCAGTGTTTTCAAGAAGTCAGAAATTCAATTAAGTTGGGAGTAGATAAACTTAAACCAGAACATTTTCAGGAAATTGCCAAACTTTATAGCCTGCAAATACTGTCACTTGAACAAAAGCCAAAACTTAGTGCAGACGAGAGTAAAATATGGTTAGAAAATATTGGCAAAGCGATTCGACAATTATTAAACCCACCTCTTGATTCTCTCGATACGTACTATGCACAATTAAATGGAGATGTCTCTCTAATAGACAACATCCCCGCTCAAATAAAAGTAGATGAGGAAATGAATCAAATAGTAGATGAATTAAGGAATTTTCTCTCTCATCTACTAGAGGAATTGAAAGAAACTCAAGAAAAGCAAATGCTTTTTCTTAGGTATGGTTTAGAACTGAAACAAGCTCAAGTTGGTAAAGAATTGAGAAATCAAGAGCAATACCAAATCTGTCGCCGTCTTCAGCAATTAAATAATTACATCTTGACAGAGATTTTCACTTGGGCAAACCTTGAACCAAGTTCCGAAGGATTGAATGAGATTGAAGCTGTGTTATGCCAATACTATTCTGAAAAAATTGATGGTTTTTTTGCCAGAACAATTCAGTTTTTAGGAAGGCAAAGCCGGGAGGTATTAAAATTATTTTACATTGTGAAATTGAAACCTTCAGAAATTGGCGATAAAATTCACGCATCCGAGCAGGAAGTAAAGGATTTGCTACAGGCGATTCGGCAATGGTTATACAGCAGTATAACTGAGCAAATTCAGGTGGAAATTCAAATTCAGTTTCAACCTCAAGGTGTGGCAGAGCATAAAATTCATCTCCTCACAGAAAACAGATTAGAAACCATTCTGCAACTTTATCTACAGTAAACAAGAGACAAAGCAATGAAGTTAAATATCCAAACATTAAGCCAGATTTATTCCGAGCATACTTGGTTAGAATTGACAGACAGTGATTTGAAACAAGCTCAACCATCTCAAGATTACTCTAATGAAACAGGACGCAATTTTGCTTATCTAAATCGCCTGTGTCTGAATGCCTTTTTGAAGTGGATGCAGGAGATAGGGTTATCTGTAAGTATACCCAATGAAAAATTGCCCCTTACTTGGGAATTCGTCAATGGATGTGCGATTAATGTCGGTAGTAAAAAGCTGGTACTGATTCCTAGTGATGCCATCGATATTGCAGACTTTGCTGTTCCTCAAGAATGGGTTGATATTCCCGATTGGGCAGCAGATTATTATTTACCTATAAGGGTAGATTTACAAAAGCAGTATCTTCATTTTTGGGGTTTTATTTCCCGGCGCAGTTTGAAAGCTAAAGCAGATTACGATCCGATTTATCGTCTCTATTATGTTGAGCGAGATTGGGTGATTCCTAACTTAGAAAGCTTGGTAATTGCGGCGAATATTTTGCAGGATGAAAAAGGCGAAGTAACAGCTTTACCAAAACTATCACAGACTGAAGTAGAAAAATTAATAGAGGAATTGAGCCAAGATAAGCTTTATTCTCCCCGCCTGAAAGCCAACTTTGAAAAGTGGGGCGCATTATTAAATAAAAGTGCTTGGTTACAGAGATTATATGAATTACGGGTGCAGCCAGGTTCACCGACAATATGGAATTTGAGTCGGTGGTTGGATGGTGTTGCTTTATCAGGTTGGCAAACATTTGAAGAGTTATTTAATTCTAAGATAGCACTAGCGTTTCGAGGGAGAGTGAGAGGAATTGAACTAGAAACACCAGAAAAAGTTAGACGAGCAGTGCGGCAATTGTACAACAGTCAAAGTGAGGTTAATTACCCTGATAATATTGAAGAACGAAATGCATTAGTTCATCTGTTGCAGAATACGACGGATGAAACCATTCGATGGAAAGCGGCTGAATATTTATGGACAATTGCACCAAATTATCAAGGAAACGCTATCAGAAATGTGATGGATTTAGGTGTCCAAATGATGGGATATCCTATTGCTTTGATGGTTGCAGTTTTACGTAAACTGGATGGTAAAGTTGCCGTGTTGCTGCGAGCTTATCCTATAAGTAGTTATACATTACCGCCTGGTTTACGATTGACTGTATTGTATGAAAATGGCACTCCTATTCTGGGTTTGGAAGCTGTATCCAGAAGTGAACGGCAAGATGATTACATTTCTTTGTACTTTAGTGCTGATGTGGGCGATCGCTTCAATGTTAGACTAACTTTAGAAAATACCAGTATCACTGAACAATTCGTAGTTTAACTAGGTACAAATGTAGGGCTATTTCATTCTATACACAACCGCCATGTACTCAAGTACATGGCTAATAGCTCAAGTCGGTTAAAACGGACTAAAAAGCAACTGTTTAGTCCGTTTTAACCGACTTGAGCTATGCAGCCTAGAACTGAAGTTATAGGCGGATTGCTATGTTAAAAAAAGTTATGTTAATTTTTATATATGGTAAAAAACAACAACTTTTATTTATTAACTTTCCCCAGTATTATGTTACTTAATTAACACATTTAAAGGAAGCTCAATATGAGCAAGCAAGTCATCTTCAGAATTGATCAAGGTGATTTCACGCAAGGTTTTCCTATAACCTTAACGATTAGGGAAAATGGGGAGATTTGCGCTCCAGAAGTTAGGGGTAGACTTGCACCAGCACCAGAAATTATCGTCCGTTATAATGACTGGCAACAAGCTTACTACTCTTGGGGGCAAAGCAACCGTTGGTGGAGACGGCACATTATTGTGCCAGAGCAAATAGATACAAACTGTTCGAGTGTTAACAGCAAGGATGATGCTCATAAATTTGCTTGCTTGTTTGAAAATGCTTTAAATGAATGGCTAGACAGTTCTGACTTAGGTGAGTTAAAAGATGAACTGCTGCATACAGTTAACAGAAATGATTCTGTAAGCTTCATTATCCAAACTGATAACAGAGAATTACAGAAAATACCTTGGGAGTTATGGCGTTTACTTAAGAATCGTTATCAACAGGCTGAAGTGGCTTTGAATAGCAGAAAAGCACCTAAAAAAGGAGCTTTGAGAAGTTCACTTAAAATTCTCGTGATTTTAGGGAACGATGAAAAAATTGATATTCAAAACGACTGGAATATTCTTAAAGAAAAATTGCCAAATGCCGAATTAGTTTTACTGGAAAAACCTAGTGCAGATAAATTTAGAGAAACCCTCAGAAGTCAGCTTTGGGATATTATCTTCTTTGCTGGACATAGTTCAACTCAACCAGAGGGAAATGATGGTAGAATTTGGTTGAACGACAAAGAATTTTTATCGCCGCAGCAGCTAAGGAGTTCTCTGGAAAAAGCCGTTAAAAATGGTTTGAAACTGGCGATTTTTAACTCTTGTGATGGATTAGGTTTAGCACGACAATTAGAAAGTTTGCAAATTCCTCATATCATTGTCATGCGGGAGCCAGTTCATGATATAGTGGCACACAAATTCTTGGATGATTTTCTCACGAGCTTTGCGAATGGTGCTTCTTTACATGAAGCTGTGCGCGAAGCTCGTGATCGCTTAAGGTTAATAGAAAATGACTCTCCTAATGCGTCTTGGCTACCCGTGATTTTTCAAAATCCCGAAGAACCACCACTATTATATCCGCGAGAGCCATTACCAGAATTAGTAGAATCATCGAAAAATTCGGCAACGAGGCAGAAAATTAAGAAACTTGCTCTGTGGGGTATAGGTGCGATCGCACTTATCACTCTTGCTTCTGTAATCTATAAAATAATTACCGATTTGGATAAAGATTCTACCTTAGCACCAGGAATTAGCTTAGGGGAAGAAATTTTGAGCCAAAATAGCACTCCTGAAAAACAAGCAGGTGTAAAAGCTTTTAGTGAGAAAAAGTACTCAGATGCCATTACATACTTTAAAGCATCTTTGCAAAACAATCCTAACGATCCAGAGGCACGCATTTATTTAAATAATGCTAAAGCCGCTAATAGCAAAGAAACAATTAAAATTGCTGTAAGCGTACCCTTTGGTGGAAATCCCACCATAGCAGAAGAGATTTTGCGGGGTGTCGCGGAATTTCAAGATGGAATTAATCGCGACGATGGGATTAATGGCAAGTTGTTACAGGTGGTAATCGCTAAGGATAATAACGATAGAAAGTCAGCTCAAGAAGTTGCTCGTAAGTTTGTCAAAGATACCTCTGTGATGGCAGTTGTCGGACATAATTCGAGTAATGCCTCTATTGCAGCGGCTCCCATATATAAGGAAGGGAAATTAGTTATGATTTCTGCAACAAGCTTTGCTAACAACTTGCAAGAACCTGCGTATGTTTTCCGCATGGTTCCGCAAATTACTTTTTCGCCGCACAATTATCTAAAAGTCTTGGTAAAGCAATTCCTCAGCCCAAAGTTGCCGTTTGTGTAGATACAAATGTGTCTCCGGATCAGCAAGATTTTCGCTCACAATTTAAGTACGTTGTTTCAGCCTATAAAGGACAAAATATCGAGATACCCTGTGAACTTGCCGACTCAAATTTTAATCCTCTTTCCGTTGTTGAAGTGATTAGAAAAAATAAGGTGAACAGTTTGTTGATTGCACCCTATGTTAATAACCTACCAAAGGGGATAGAAATCTTCAAGGCACTGCAAGAAAATCAGTTACAAATTAAGCTGTTTGGTAGTCCAACTTTGTATACCGAACAAACCATTAAGTTAGGAGGAAAAGCCGTAGAAGGTTTGACATTATCAGTTCCCTACTACCCCGATGAGAAAGAAAAAAATTCGTTTCGGCAACTTTGGCACACAGAGCTAAAAAGTTGGCGAAGCCCTATGGCTAAGGATGCCACAAAAGCGATCGCTACGGGTTTAGAACAACTACTCAGACAACCACAGGCAACTCGTAAGGAATTAGACAATATCCTCAGAAATCCAAACTTTAAGGTTAAGGGTGCCACAGGAGAATTTAACTTCGACAAAAACGTAGGCGAACGCAGATTTCTATTTCAGAAAGGACGTACTGACGCTTTAATCCAAATTCAAAACGGTAAATTTGTCAAGATTGAATAACGATGGCTTAAATCATTCGTGAGAAACCAGAATCCCGGTTGCTCAAAGAAACCGGGATTCTGAATATCTCGATGTTGCAAATCAAATAGGATTGCTATATATCTTATTTAATTTGTTTAATCTACTTAAAATAACTGCATAATTCTCTCACTCTATCTCAATTATAAATTAGATGCACTTCTGAGTGAGAGAAATAATGAAACCTACTAATAATGACAATAATCCAAACCAACCTCAGCAGTGGCAGCCGGCACTGCTCCTTACTATTCTTGCCGCGTTGGGTTTAAAGTTAATTTGGGGAAAAGCTGGGCGTACCCTAGTAGTAATCTGGAATTGGTTGTGGGGTATCCCAATTGAATCAGGTGGCGAGATTGCAGTGGAAGTAGCGGGGGAATCTTTGAAATCGATGCAACAATCCGTCGCTAAACTTGCCGAATCTGTAGCCACAGCCATCGCTGCTTATGAGAACGCAAAAGGAAAATACGAACTCAAACAGCAAGAGTTTAAAGTAGCGGAAAATTAAGCATTACTCGCCTATCAAAAAGGGAATGAAGAAGCAGCAAGACTGGCGATGAGTCGGGCTATTGCCATCGAACGCTTACTTCCTAAAATCGGTGAACAAGTCGCTCAAGCTGAAAAAGTTGTAGTAGCTGTCAAAGAAAAACTTTATCGAGAACGAGAAAAGTTAGAAGCTTATCAGACAGAAATGCAAAATTTGAAAGTTTTAGCAGAAATAAACGCAGCCTTAGAAACTATCGCCCAAGTTGATATAGCAATCCTATTTGATTTACAAACTTTTCATTTGGGCTGTTAACTGTTAACAGTTGACAGTCAACAGTTATCAGTCATCAGTCAAAACAGGACTGTTTGGAAATCATTTAGGAACGCTATAATAGTTTAGATATCAATTCATCTCGCTATCAATTTTAATCGGCAAAAGCAGCAGTCGAAGAGGGATATTTAAAAGCAAATTCCCAAGTAGAAATATCAGAAAATCCTGCATAAAGAGTGCAAGCAGATTTAGATCATTTAATGCTTAACGATGAAATTTCCCGTCGCCTTGCCCAATTGAAAGACTCACAGTGAGGTGCAGACTATTATGACTAAAACAGAACAAGTAAAAACAAAAAAACGTAAAGTACCTCCCATTTTATACATTGCTCTGGGATTGTTATGTGTAGGATTATTTCCTCAGATTCAAAGTTTTTTTAAACCAGAGTCAAAAATCGGGAGTATTGGGAATCTTTTGTTAATTAAAGATAATTTGAATCCAGAAAAACAAAAGGGAATTGCCGCCTTTGCAAAGGGGGATTATCAAGAGGCGATACTCCTTCGGAGTCGCTTCGCGAACGCATCCTTTAAAAAATCCCTCCTCCAACAGCCGAACGATCCGGAAACACTGATTTATCTAAATAACGCTCAATCAATCAACAATTCCCTGAAAATAGCGGTAAGCGTGCCAATTGGTAGCAACTTAAATGTGGCTCAAGAAATCCTGCGGGGAGTGGCAACAGCCCAGGATGAAATTAATCAAAATGGCGGAATTAACGGAAAAAAATTACAAGTCCAGATTGTTAATGATGAAAATAACCCAGATATTGCCCGCCAAGTTGCGCCTGAGTTAGTTAAAGATAACCAAATTCTTGGGGTTATAGGACATAATACTAGCAACGTTTCCCTTGCAGCTGCACCTATTTATCAGCAAGGAGGATTAGTGATGATATCCCCAACCTCATTTGCTAATAATCTTTCTGGATTTGGTAGCTATATTTTTCGCACGGTTCCCACAACTAAAGTCATGGCTCAGACGTTAGCCGACTATACGTTAAAGACTGCCCGCAAAACAAAACTTGCCTTTTGTTACGATTCCCAATCACCTGATAATGTCTCTTTCAAAGATGAATTTTTAGCGGCGTTTGTCAGCAAGGGAGGGCAATTAGTTCCAACTGTTTGCGATTTATCAGCTCCTAACTTTAACCCAAATACAGTAGTAAGTAGCGCTATTAGTAGTGGTGCAGATGGGTTGTTTATTACCAGCCACGTCGATCACTTAGAAGCTGCGGTTAATGTCGCTAGAGCAAATCAAGGCAAATTAGCACTATTTAGCAATCCGACAATGTATACCGTCAAAACTTTACAAGCAGGACAGCAAGCCGTCAAGAGGTTAGTCCTCGTCGCACCTTGGCATCCTCAAGTTAACCCTGCTTTTGCCGACAGGATGAGTCAACGCTGGCGTGGCAAAGTTAGTTGGCGCACAGCTACCGCTTATGATGCCACCCAGGCGATGATTGCAGGGTTACAGCAGAGTCAGCGTCGCGATGGTTTACAACAAGCTTTGCACAGTCGAGGGTTTACCGTTAGGGGAGCAAGTAGTGCCGTTAGTTTTGCCCCCAGTGGCGAACGCACTTCTTCCCCAATCATCGTTCAAATTCAGTCTAATCATCTTGATTACGACTTTGTAATGCTGCCCACAACCAAACCATAAAACTCCCTCACTCTCTTTCTCTGCGCCCTCTGTGTCTGGTGTAGTTCATAAAAAAGAACACAGGCGATCCGCTTCTACATTAATGACTCGCGATCGCCATAACACTTTATTCTGACTCCTCACGCCATGTAAAAATAATTTGCTCGTCAGCTTGCTTAAACTCAATATTAAACTTATCAAATACAACTTCCCGCCCCAAAAGCATTACATCCGTAGTATTGTTTTGTAGCCATGCCACAGGAGCCATAAAACTGTGTCCATCAATTGTCATTTCAACATTGCGTAAAACATACTCTACAGATCCGCCTATTGTTTGTGCTAATAATGTTTGCTCTCCATCAGCCAAAGCATATCCCAAATCTTGACCTACTTTATGTGAAATTAAACTAAAATCTGCCCCCGAATCCACCAAAATAGTTGTATTGAAGACAAACTCTTTATGCTTCAGATTCACCTGATAGTTTGGTAGCCATTCATGACGACTGACGGAGCGTAACCGAATAGGTAAAATAATGATAGAGCCAGTAAAACCGGGAACCAAGTAAATTGTAAAAAGTTCTCCAGAAGCTTGTGCCAACTCCAAAACTTGACGCAAGTCTTGACCATGAGCAATTATACCGTTAGCATTGTAGGCAATATATTGATGGGCATATTGTTTTAATTGTTCGCGGTTGCGGTTCAGCCACTTCAGCATTTGTTGGCTTTCATCTTGAGAAAATGTTTTACTCATATGTCAAGATATTTATTTATTACCTGTAATATATATTTATTCTAAGAAGAAAGTTTTGTTTCAGATATATTTAACTACCTATTACGGGTACGAAGTTTTATAATTCCCGTTAGAGTGGATCGGCGCTAAGCTGTCACCAAGGGCAAACTAAACCCTCTAGTTTGATTTTACTCATGAATAAATTAATCAATGAAACACGAGTGATTCTAATTGGCGGCTCCTCTCATGCAGGAAAATCAACCCTTGGTCGATCTTTGGCGCTCAAGCTTGGTTGGAGTTATCGTTCTACAGACAAACTCGCTCGGCATCCTGGGCGTCCTTGGGTGGGTGCAAATGGAAAGGTTATTCCAGAGTACGTAGCAGAGCATTATAGAGAGCTGTCTATCGACGCTCTTTTTTTAGATGTATTGTCACATTATGAGAAAAATGTCATACCGCAGGTTGAGGCTATTGTTCATTATCATGCTGCTGATTTATCAACAGAATGCCTTATACTTGAGGGATCTGCATTATGGCCAAAATTTGTAGCACATTTAGTTGGCAAAAATGGTGTTAGAGCACTTTGGCTTACCGCTAGCGACCAACTCTTCCGAAACCGAATCAAGCGTGAAAGTAGTTTTTATAATGTATGTGATGATGAAAAGCACCTAATTCAAAAGTTTCTGAACCGTACCCTATTCTACAATAAACATATGAGGGAGGAAGTTGAGCGTCTTGGATTTATATGTATTGATGTAGAATCTTTGTCAATGGCAGACGAACTTTTAAAGAAATGTATGGAATTGATGGAGGTTTCGTAAATGAGTGGTGTTAACGCTGTGTTGGAGTTTCAAACAGCTTGGGTTGTTGCGAATTTAATTAATAATGTTAATGGTGTTGTCAGCACTCAAGTTATTAATGAGGTTTGCTCTGTTTTGTGTAGAAAAGCTTCATTTACTGCTATGGCAAATTAAGCAAGTTATTCAATTATTCTATAACCGATGTCAATCCCTTTAAGTAAATTGAGGAAAAGAAACCCGGTAACTTTGACGAAACCGGGTTTCTCGGCGTTTAACTAATTTTTGTTTTTAAACCTGAGCTTGTTCCTTCACCAACTTATCCCAGCCCAAATCCTTCAAGCTGTTATTGCGGCGCAAAGGACGAGTCACCAACTCTAGGATGTCACGGGCATTAGTAAATCCGTGAATTTGCGCAAAAGTAAACTCCACAGACCACTTAGTATTAATACCACGTGCTTCGAGTGGGTTAGCATGAGCCATACCAGTAATTACCAAGTCAGTCTTTAACTCATAAATCCGCTGAACTTGGTTATAGTTATCTGGCTTCTCCACAATCTTAGGCAAAGGTACACCCATCTCCAGGCAGGTTTTCTCTAACAACGCCAACTCAGCAGCTTGGTAGCGCTTATCCATGTAGGGAATACCTACTTCTTGAACAATCATCCCGCAGCGTACTAAGAACCGAGCTAGGGAGACTTCTAGCAAGTTATCACCCATGAAGAACACTGACTTACCGCGAATCAGTTTCAAGTAGTCTTCCAAGCTTTCCCAAATTTGCGCTTCGCGTTCGTCCAAACCTTTCGGGGTAATACCAAACACCGAGCAGATTTTCTCAATCCAAGCTCTCGTACCATCAGGACCAATGGGGAAGGGAGCGCCAATCAATTTGCACTTGCGACGACGCATCAATGTTGTCGCAGTGCGGCTCAAGAAGGGGTTGACACCTACGACATAATACCCTTCTTCGATTACAGGTAATTCTGTAAAGCGCTTGGAGGGTAGCCAACCAGAAACTTTAATACCTTGCTTCTTAAGTTCAAGGGTTAATTGAGTGACAACTGGATCGGGGAGGGAGCCAAACAGTACTAAAGGTGGGTGATCTACGTACTCTGATTCTTCTTCGGCAACTTCTTCTTTCTTCTTGCCAAAGTGAAGCAGCTTTTGAATAGCGTTGCGCTCATTCTTCTCAGATTCTACCACAGGAGCTTTGTCTGGACAACGTGTAGCCATTGCCGCTAATACTGTGTCTTCTCCTTGGGTAAAGGCGTAGTCTAAACCGTTGGCACGAGCTACAACGATGGGAATACCAATTTCACCTTCGAGTTTGGGAGCCAAGCCCTCCAAATCCATTTTGATGATTTCCGTCGTGCATGTGCCAATCCACACAATTACACTGGGGTTGCGATCGCGCTTAATCTGTAAACACAGTCGCTTTAACTCTTCATAATCATTTAGTTGTGCAGAAATATCTCCCTCTTCCAACTCAGCCATTGCATAACGGGGTTCAGCGAAAATCATCACCCCCATTGCGTTTTGCAGGAAGTAGCCACAAGTCTTTGTTCCAATTACCAAAAAGAAGCTATCTTCAATTTTTTGGTATAACCACGCCACGCAGCTAATTGGGCAAAAGGTGTGGTAATTACCGGTTTCACACTCAAAAGTTAAAGCTTCTGGATTAGCTTGAGCAGCAGTCATCTTATAATTTTCTCCCCTTGATTTATATGAGTTAGGAGTCAAGAATTTAGAATCAGAATTCAGAATTTTTACTAGGTACTGAGTGCAGAGTAATGAGTTTTTAATTCAAAACGAAAAAATTAAAAATTAACCCTCCTGACTGCTGACTTCTGGCTCCTGACTCCTAACTATTAGTTACGCTTTGGGGAAGAGACGGGCAATATCTGAATCATCAAAAGAGCCGGATATTTCTTCCCCACCAAAAATGTCTTTATCAGCTTCACCCTTGTGAGATGTTTCGTCACCCCAAATATCATCCACTACGGCAAACCCATTCTCATTTGAGCCATTGGCTGTGGAGTTTTTACTATCTACTTCCTTGAGGTCATCAAAAGAAATATCACCAAAAGCATCCACTGCATTGACACCGTTGTGATGAAGCTCCGAATTTAAATTGTGATCTTTAGAGCCATTATGTGTGTCTGCCACATTATTTTGAGTGACATCATCTAAAGAAATTGCTCTGAGTTCATCTTGCATTTCGGTATCTGAAACCATGAGCGTTTGTTCATGGTCATCGAGCATTTCCAACTCGTGATTACCTGAACCAAAACCATTTGTCACGGAGTGCGCCAATGTTTCATCATTGGGCGAATCCATCATGATTTCTTCTGATTCTTCAAATCGACTTGACTCAGAAACTTCAGGGATGACACGATTACCGAGAGCAATATCTGGATCGAAGTGCAACTCCAGCACCTCAATTAGGGTATCAGCGTCCTGATTCAATTTAGAAAAGGGTAACATCAACTGCGCTAGTTTAGGTTCTAGCGCGTTCACTACTCCCAGGATGAGGTAAGAAGGTGGTCGCTTACCACCATCGGGCGTATAAACTGATTCCACCTCCATATGCAGCCTTAACCAGTCTTGGTTGAGCCCAAAGAATTGCAACCACTTTTGCTTGATCGATTCTGTAAAGCTGTGAAAGAAACTCATTTTATCCCCCATCCTAAACTTTAATGATTTATACAATCATCAAGTCTAATTCCTCTTTAGGATTAGGAACCTGTGGTTTACCCGGATTTAAATAAAAATCAGATAACAAAGAGAACAATTCACGATCTGGTGAGTCATTCGGGACTACACCTTCTGGACGTGCCAAAATTTGGTCGGCGATGTTGAGGTAGTAATCGCAAACGTAGCTCAAAGAGGGGTCTAGTTCTGCCATTTCAAATAAAGTCTTGCCCTTGACACGAGAAACGCGAATATCTTCAATTAAAGGCAGAACTTCTAGAACTGGCATTGGCACGGCTTCGATATACTTTTCAATCAAATCGCGCTTAGAAGTGCGATTGCCAATTAACCCAGCCAGACGTAGTGGGTGAGTTCGGGCTTTCTCCCGTACAGAAGCAGCGATGCGATTGGCAGCAAATAAGGCGTCAAAGCCGTTATCAGTAACAATTAAGCAGTAGTCAGCATAGTTAAGAGGTGCTGCAAAACCACCACAAACAACGTCACCGAGAACATCAAACAAGATTACATCATACTCATCAAAGGCGTTGAGTTCCTTAAGTAATTTCACTGTTTCGCCTACTACGTAGCCGCCACATCCAGCACCAGCGGGAGGACCACCTGCTTCCACACAATCAACTCCGCCATAGCCTTTGTAGATGACATCTTCGGGCCAGACATCTTCGTAGTGGTAGTCTTTTTCTTGCAAAGTGTCGATAATTGTCGGAATTAAGAACCCGGTGAGGGTGAAGGTGCTGTCGTGTTTGGGATCGCAACCAATTTGCAGCACTTTTTTGCCGCGCTTGGCTAGGGCGACAGAGATATTACAGCTAGTTGTGGATTTTCCGATACCACCTTTTCCATAAACTGCTAGTTTCACTTTTGTTTGCCTCTTATAGTTTCTTGTCAAACTGCGTGGCTCAAACACTTGCCTTCAACTAGCCGCTGTTGGCGATGTGTGAGGTATGTGAGTGTCATTATTGTCTAAATCACACAGAAAATAAAGGGGGTTGTCAATTATCTGAGGGATTTATATGGCAATTTTGGGTTTAAAGCAGGTTTTTTTTGACTTTTACCTATAATAAAGCTCAATTATGCAAGTAAAACTCAAAAAATAAAAATTTATAATTAGTTAACAAAAAATTAGTTACAAAAAACAAAAACTCAAAATATCCTGTAATATATGCTTTTCCATCAAAAAAACTTATTCTAAGCGGCTAATTTTAGGATTGAGAATCGGGATGAAGAGTGCGATCACTCTATGGACAATACGGCTTGGTTAACCTTGTTCATTAAAGGAGATCCCCCCAACCCCCCTTATCCAAGGGGGGCAGGCGATCGCTCATCATCTTGAGGGGGCGCAGATAATCCCCCCCGTTACAAGGGGGGCAGGGGGGATCGTAAAGTGCAAATATGAAGAGAAAGGGTTTTAGAGTAATTGCTTGAATTATGTAAAAAATTATTACATGTGGAAAAATTGGTTAAAATTCTTCAAAATACCACCAAAAGGATTTGCCCTACACGGGGGCGTTAAGAAACATCTTCTTCGATTGCGCGAATTTCCTGTAGTGTTTGCCAACCAGCTTGCCACTGGGAACCATCTTGTAATAATTTGGCATTAATCCAGAAGCGGACATTAGGGTCACAGGCAGCAACCATCTCAGCGTAAACCCACTTACCCTGGTTTTTACGATTGACAACTTGGAAGTGCCGCCAACCATCTACTTTTTGCTGCGCCGTCCATTTAGAACCAACTAGGTAAGGAAATTTCTGTTTCTTAGGCATTTGTCATTTGTCCGTTTTACCTTCCACATGCTCACAATACGACATTATATTGACGATGATTTAGATGAAGTTGTTGCTCTTTGGTATCGCATTTGGACAAATACATTCCCTACCCTGAAGCATCCGCAACCCTTTGATGAATGGAAGAAACGATTTCAAAATGATATAGCTAAGCTTGGCAGTGTTTGGGTTGCTGAAACTCAAGATCGGATAGTTGGTTTTGTAGTTCTTATGGTAGCAGAGAAAAAATTGGCGCAAATCTTTGTAGATGTTGATGCACAGCGAATGGGAGTAGGAACTGCTTTACTAAACAAAGCAAAAACAATTTGTTCTGACGGTTTATCGCTCACAACTCTTCAGCACAATCTACATGCACGCAAGTTTTATGAAAAGCATGGTTTTATTGCTGGATGTTTAGGAGTCAATTTAATTAATAAACAACCAAATATTGAGTACACATGGAATCCAGATTAACATAGTTGAATTATTTATTTGTTCACTAGCCATCTGCCCACAACCTGACTCATACCAATGGGCTGTTCAGTAAAGCCTATTTTTTTGTAAAACTCAGGAACATCATTAGTAAATAAATATACATGTTGTCCTTTTAACTTCTCTAAGAGGATTTGCATTATTGTGCGTCCAATCCCCTGACGGCGATAGTTACTAAGTGTCCAGACATCAACAACATAAGCATTGCAAATTCCATCAGACAAAACACGAGCTGTGCCAATGATTTGATTATCTATATAAGCAATACAAGTGGCATAGCTATTTTCAAAAGAATCTTTGAGTTGCTTAGGGCTTCGTCCATTGTCAAATGCATCTGCTTGTAGCGTTGCTTTCATTTCTGTCCAATCAACATTTTCCAAATTTGTCTTGTAAGTTACTTTAAGCATTACGAATAGTTTTTCTGTTTTTTTCAAACTCTCAATTGCTTATCGTATTATAAAGTAGTACAATGTTACATAAATTTAGGGACAATATTGATGGCATTATATGCTAAGGGATGGCGATCGCGTGACTTTTATTGCTGGCTATAGTAATACCGTATTACGATATTACTATAATAAATTTCCCTTCAACAGAATTTCTTTATGGCTACGAGCAAGACACCTGTATCTAGATTAACCAAGAAGTACCAAGCAACTATCCCCCAGACAGTACGAGATGTACTAGGGATTTCTCAAGGGGATTGTGTCGCCTTTGAAATCGTGCAAGGACAAGTGATATTAAAAAAAGCACGGCAAATAGATTGGGACTATCTTGATGCGGTGGCTGGAACCTTGAATGAATGGGCGTCTGAAGCTGACGAGGAAGCATATACCGTATTTGGACTTTGAAGATATTTGTCCAAAGTAAAAAAATATTCTCTTAGATAGAGACTAATTTTTGACTAAATGTGGTAGAAGTAATGATTCAAATTTGCTAAAATGTACACAGTTGGTGCAACAGGCTTTACCCCGCTAATAGCGATCGCCCAATACAACACCGCGTAGAACACCTCTTTGCAAAGGAAAAAAAACTCCATGACTGCGCACGAGGAACCAAAAGCCGCCCATTGGCTCGTTGGTGGCGGTGAGATGGGCAAGCTAATTCGCTCAATGGACTGGTCAAAGACGCCGCTAGGACCGATAGAGTCTTGGTCGCTAACTTTGCGAGTGACAGTGAATCTGTGCCTCGCCTCCAACTCTCCTATGTGCTTGATTTGGGGTTCCCAACGAGTGCAGATCTACAACGATGCCTATAGTTCCCTATGCGCGGCTAAGCATCCTGATGCAATTGGTAAAGATTATCAGGAATGTTGGTTTTTCGAGTGGTGTGCGATCGGTTCTGCTTTTGAGCAATGCCTCGCAACAGGACAGACAAGTTGTGTTGTCGATCAAATAATGTTTAAAGATCGCAACGGTTATCTTGAAGAAACCTACTTCACCTTATCCTTTAGTCCCATTCGTGACGAGATGGGCAATGCTGTCGGAGTCTTTCACCAGGTAAACGAGACGACACATCTAGTTGTTGCACAACGAGCAGCATTCATCGAAATTGAGCGCCAACGAGTAGAAGCAGCCTTGCTGGAAAGCGAAGAGCGATTCCGGCAGATGGCGGAAACTGTTGAGGATGTGTTTTGGCTATCAGATGCCAAACAGCAACGGGTACTCTACGTCAATCCTGCCTACGAGCGCGTGTGGGGACGCAGCCGCGATCGCCTCTATGCTAACTTTAATGAGTTGCTTGAAGCCATACATCCTGATGATCGCGCCCTCACAGAAGCCACTGCCTCAAGAGACAATCCCGCACCAACCTTTGACGTTCAGTATCGGGTAGTGCGTCCCGATGGATCGGTGCGTTGGGTGCATGATCGCGGTACTATAATTTTCGATGCAAACGGTCAACCTTACAGGATTGCAGGTGTTGCTCAAGATATTACCGAGCGTAAACTTGCACAAGCCGAACGCGAACAACTCTTAGCGCGAGAACAAGCTGCACGGGCAGAAGCCGAAGCTGCTAACCGAATTAAGGATGAGTTCTTAGCAGTGCTATCCCACGAACTACGTAGTCCCCTGAATCCCATTTTAGGTTGGTCAAAACTACTCCAAACCAGCAAACTTGACGAAGCCAAGACTAGACTTGCCCTTAGTGTCATTGCCCGGAATGCTAAGTTGCAGTCTGAACTGATTGAAGACTTGCTGGATGTCTCTCGGATTCTGCGGGGCAAACTCAGCTTGAATACTTGCCCGGTTGATTTGGTAGCAATAATTAACGCTGCTTCGGAAACGGTGCGACTGGCGGCAGAAGCCAAATCAATTCAAATCCTATCAATGCTTGTTCCAAATGTCTGTCAAGTTTTAGGAGATCCCACACGATTACAGCAGGTAATTTGGAATTTGCTTTCTAACGCCGTCAAGTTCTCAGATGTTGGGGGACGAGTAGAGATCCGACTAGAGCAACTTGGCTCTCAAGCACAAATTACTGTGAGCGATACTGGTATTGGTATTCATCCTGACTTTCTCCTTCATGTGTTTGACTACTTTCGTCAAGCTGATGCAGCCACAACCCGCAAATTTGGTGGACTGGGGTTAGGATTGGCAATAGTCCATCACTTAGTTGAACTACATGGCGGAACTGTGTGGGCAGAAAGTCCTGGTGAAGGTTTGGGCGCAACCTTTACCGTGAGGCTTCCACTTATGCCCATTCAACCCACCGTCAATCATAATCTGACATTTTCAGAGCCATCCCTTGATTTGAACGGTGTTCAAGTTCTGCTGGTAGACGATGATACAGATACACGCGAGTTCGTTGCTTTTTTGTTAGAGCAAACTGGGGCAAGAGCGATCGCTACAGCAACGGCAAGCAAGGCATTTGCTGCTTTCATAAGTTTCCAGCCTGATGTGATAATTAGTGACATTGGGATGCCAGACATGGACGGGTATATGTTGATTCGGCAGATCAGAACTTTGCCAAAAGATCAGGGCGGGGAAGTTCCAGCGATCGCTCTCACCGCTTATGCTGGAGATTTCAATCAACAGCTTGCTCTAGCTGCCGGATTTCAAAGGCATATAGCCAAACCCATCGAACCTAAAGAGTTAATCAAGACAATTGTAACATTATTGTCATAAATAATCAGAGTGATTTCTACGCCGCTAGAGAAGATCGCCCAGTGACAAGCGGTTTGCGGTAGCGCTCTATTAACTTATTCCATTGCAAGACGACAGTGCTTCCCTTGTTTTGTTGTTGTTTTTCCCACATTGACAAAAAGTCGAGGCAGGAGTGGTCAATGTAGGTTAGCATCTCTAGGTGGAGATGAATTTCCTTCCCTGGAGGAATCTGCTCAAGAACTTTGGCAAGTTGTGGCAGCCGAATAAATGTAGCCATCCCCTCCAAATACACGTCTGTGCGCTGGTTATTTTCATCTTGATCGATGAGGATATTAAGTTGGGAAACCTTGTAGATCAGCTTAAATACCGATAGCACAAGACCAAGCAGTACGCCAACCAGTAAGTCAGCAGTGATAATTCCGCCCAAGGTGGCAAAGTAGATAAACACAGGGATGCGCCCATATTGTTGCAGCTTCCGCAGATTCTCAACTTTCACTAGCTTATAGCCGGTGACCACCAAAATCGCCGCGAGGCTGGAAGTGGGAATCATATTCAGTAGCGAAGGCGCGGCGGCAACAAGAGCTAACAGCCACACTCCGTGAAGAATCGCTGACAGTCTAGTTTTGCCTCCTGCTTCAACGTTCACAGAACTGCGGACAATCACACCCGTCATCGGTAGCGCTCCCAACGCGCCGCAAACCATGTTACCAAAGCCTTGTGCTGCCAGTTCGCGGTCAAAATTAGTCTTTGATTCAAACTGAAGCCGATCTACCGCTGCTGCTGAGAGCAGACTTTCCGCACTGGCGATAAACGCTATACCCATCGCTTCGGTGAGCATTTGTGGCTTGAGGGCACTGATCAAGTTCTCTAGCTTTGGAATTTGAACCGTGTTGACAAGATTATCGGGTACATTGACGTACTGAACAGGCAACTTCAACGCAGTGGCGACAAGCGTTGCAATCACGACAGCAATCAAAGCACCGGGGATCAACTTTAATCTTTTTGGCTTAAACTTCTCCCAAAGGATGAGCGCGATCATAGTAATCGCCGCCACAATGCCAGCAATGTGATGGTTGCTACCTTGGTCTGGAAAGATTGCCTTATAGATTTCGCTGGGAATGGAAATGAGGTTATTGATTCCGTGAGCGCTGGGCTTGCTATCAAACATGACGTGGAATTGAGAAGCAAAGATGAGCACGCCAATGCCAGCTAGCATCCCATAGATTACTGCGGGAGATATTGCGCGGAAAACCTGTCCTAGCTTGAACACTCCTGCTAGTAACTGGAATAAACCTGCGAGGAGAAGAACAGGTCCTAGCATTTCAATACCATACTGCTGAACCAGTTCCCAGACTATCACAGCCAGCCCAGCCGCAGGTCCACTTACTTGCAATGGAGCGCCAGCAACAGTGCCAACAATAATTCCGCCAACTATTCCTGTGATTATCCCCAAGGATGGAGGAACCCCTGATGCGATCGCAATTCCCATACATAGTGGCAGAGCGACAAGAAACACAACAAAAGATGCCACTAGATCGTTGACTATGGACTGTTTTGGTTTTATATATCTGATTTTCATTTTCTTGAACATTCAATTATTCAGCATTTGCACCCCTGATAATGCTTCGGCATCACGGCTGTGGCTATGGATATTTGACTCCCCACCTGACTATCAGCCACCCCTATTACCCTCATAGAAGAGGGTTAATAGTTATCTTCATAAATCTTTATGGATTTAATATGAATATTTGATGAGAAAAATTTCATGTTCGTAACCGATAGCCCATGCCTCTGACGGTTTCAATGTAGTTGTGACCTAGCTTCTTGCGCAGATAACCCACGCAGACATCAACGACGTTGGAGCCGGGATCGTAGTCGTAGCCCCAAACTTGACTCAGTAGCTGTTCTCGACTCATCACTTGTCCGGGATGACGCACAAAAGTTTCAGCTAGCGTAAATTCTCTTGCGGATAACTGAACCGGGCGATCGCCAACCCTAACTTGACGTGTAAGCAAGTCAATGATAATATTGCCCGCTCTGAGAACAAATTCTTCCTGTCGTTTGGGCAAGCGATTGTCGCGCAACCGCACCCGTACCCGCGCCAGCAGTTCTTCAAACCGAAAGGGCTTTGTTACGTAGTCGTTAGCTCCACCCTCGAGTCCAGCGACTTTATCACTCACCTCGTCACGAGCGCTGAGGATAATAATAGGTAGCTGTTCGCCTTGACCGCGTAATTCTTCCAACACCATCCAACCATCTTTACCAGGAAGACCGATGTCTAGGATGAGGAGGTCAAAATCCCCACTTTGAGCCATACTCAACGCTTCATCACCGTCTTTGGCAACTGCGGTAATGAACCCCGACGCCCGTAACCCTTTTTCCAAAAAAGCAGCTATGCGCGGCTCATCTTCGGCAATCAAAATTCGCTCAGTCAAACATAACCTCCTGCGGTGGATCTATTGGAATAACAATAGTGAATGTAGAACCCTCACCCAGGTTGCTTTTTAATTCAACCCGACCACCGTGAGCAGAAGCGATCGCTTGTACGATCGACAATCCCAAACCAGCACCCTCAGAACGACGGCGACTATGATGCCCACGAGCAAAGCGCTCGAAGATCCGCTCTCTGTCGGCAAGGGCAATGCCAACGCCTGTGTCACGCACCCAGAAAAAAGCCAAACCATTCATCAGCACTGAACCAAGGGCAATGACATCCCCATCACTTGTGTGCTGAGCAGCATTCTGAGCCAAGTTCATCATTGCCTGAGTCAGTCGCTGACGGTCAGCTACAATCCTCCCCACACCCTTGTTTTCCAAACGCCAGTCTCGAAACGCCAGGGCTAGGGCTTTGGTGTAAAGTTCCTCAGTCAGCGAGCTAACATCCACAGTTTGTAAATTTAAAAAATTGGGTTGCTCTGCCTTTGCCAATAATAGTAGGTCATCGACAAAGCGACTCATTCGATCCAACTCATCAGTCACTAACTCCAATGTTTCACGTCGCTCTTGGGGATCATCCCCCAGCAGTTCTAAATGACCTCGAATAATTGTGATCGGTGTCCTGAGTTCATGACTTGCATCGTTGATGAAGTTTCGTTGACTGGCGAAGGCAGTCTGGAGACGATCTAACATCTCGTTGAAGGTGATAGTGAGTTCAGCAATTTGGTCTACTCCCTGCACGGGAATGCGTCGAGATAGGTCAGACTCGCTAATCGAGTGGGCTGTTTCAATAAGTAAGCGCAGAGGAGCTAATAACCGTCCCGCTACTACCCAGGCAAGCACCGATGCTACGGCTAGAACAGCTATTGTCACCTGGATAGTGACGACAACCGCCCGGTTTACCTGCTGATGAGCGTTACTAGTCAAGTAAGCGATCACAAACACACCGTGCGTTTTCCCTTTTTTTACTGGCTCTGCCTGATAGTAAATACTATTAGTCGAAGTTAATTTCTTCAAGCCTCGCTGGGGTTGGGTAAGTTTCTCCCAGTGTTTAACCAAATCCGAATTCGGCTGTAGAGTAGCCGGGAGGGCTTGAGGACTCGATTTGTAAAATTTCCCATTCAACAGTGTAATGAAAAACCCATCGTCATGGGGTATGTTGCGAGACAAAAATAAATCAAATATGGCAGCGACATCATCCCTCAAAGGTTTAGTTCTAGTCTGGTTCGTGCCCTGTGTCAATCGTCTAAACTGCTTTACCTCCTGGGTAAGAAAGTTTTCCACCTGCTCTTCTAGTCGGGCAAGGAGAACTTGACGGATTGCTAGAATAGATACCAACGTGGAGCAAGCCATCAGCACGATGTACAAAGCTAGGATGCGCGTGCGAACGCCAAAGAAAATTCTGCGCCATCCTGGAAGTCTTTTTTTCTTTGTCACTTGAGCATTTTGAGCGCTGCTCGTGTCCAAGATTTTTAAATCCATGACTCCATTAAGATGGTTAACTCTCTATGTTCGGCAGTTGTCATAAGTGACACCCTTACCAGGGTACCACCACAAGTTGTAACAAAGAAGAGAAAACACACCGTAATACAAGCTCATAAATACCTGAACACCACCGGACGGTAACACCACATTATAAATACGTAATCACCGATCTAGCCACTTGCCCCCCTATTCTTAAAATAACGATATAGAACAAATTTTTCTTCTCTTTGCGCACTTCGCGCCTAACCTACGGCAACGATTTCGTCGAACGCGGTTTGTTCCTCACAAAGCCTATGCAACCAACCAACCCCAACCAATTTACAGAAAAAGCCTGGGAAGCGATCGCCCACACCCCTGATATTGCCAAACAATATCAACAACAGCAGATCGAAAGTGAACACCTGATGAAAGCGCTATTAGATCTTGAAGGACTAGCCAGCAGTATCTTCACCAAAGCAGGTATTACTCTACAAAAACTACGCGATCGCACTGAACAATTCATTCAACGTCAGCCCAAAGTATCCGGTAGTAGCAGTTCCGTATACTTAGGACGCAGCTTAGATACCCTCTTAGATCGTGCAGATGGGTATCGCAAAGAACTTCAAGACGAATACATTTCCATTGAACACTTATTACTTGCTTACGCCAAAGACGATCGCTTTGGTAAAGGTTTATTCCAAGAATTTGGATTAAACGAAAACAAGCTAAAAAATATTATTAAACAAATTAGAGGGAGCCAAAAAGTGACCGACCAAAATCCAGAAGGCAAATACGAAGCACTGGAAAAATATGGGCGTGACCTCACAGAAGCTGCCCGTCAAGGTAAACTTGACCCAGTGATTGGACGCGACGATGAAATTCGCCGCACGGTTCAAATTCTTTCGCGCCGCACTAAGAATAATCCCGTACTGATTGGTGAACCGGGTGTAGGTAAAACAGCAATTGTCGAAGGACTAGCACAGCGTATTGTCGCTGGCGATGTACCCCAATCTCTTAAAGACCGTAAGCTGATAGCCTTAGATATGGGTGCTTTAATTGCGGGGGCAAAATTCCGGGGTGAATTTGAAGAACGTCTCAAAGCAGTATTAAAAGAAGTAACCGAGTCCGGTGGCAATATAATTCTCTTTATAGATGAAATTCATACCGTCGTAGGCGCGGGTGCGACTCAAGGCGCAATGGATGCTAGCAACCTGCTCAAACCCATGTTGGCGCGGGGTGAATTGCGTTGTATTGGTGCGACAACTCTAGATGAATACCGCAAATATATTGAAAAAGACGCGGCTTTGGAAAGACGCTTCCAGCAGGTTTATGTAGATCAACCTTCTGTAGAAGATACCATTTCCATTCTGCGCGGGTTGAAAGAGCGGTATGAAGTACACCACGGGGTGAGAATTTCTGATAGTTCTTTAGTTGCAGCAGCAACATTATCAAGTCGCTATATTAGCGATCGCTTTCTCCCAGACAAAGCGATTGACTTGGTTGATGAAGCTGCGGCTAGGTTGAAAATGGAGATTACCTCCAAACCCGAAGAACTTGATGAAATCGATCGCAAGATTCTTCAATTAGAAATGGAGAAGCTGTCTTTGCAAAAAGAAAGCGATGCAGCATCTCGTGAGCGTCTAGAAAGAATTGAAAAAGAACTTGCGGATCTCAAAGAAGAACAAAGGGCGTTAAATGCCCAATGGGAGTCGGAAAAAGACATCATTACCAAAATACAATCTATCAAAGAAGAAATAGACCGCATTAACTTAGAAATTCAACAAGCAGAACGCGATTACGATCTCAACCGTGCTGCCGAGTTGAAATACGGTAAGTTAACCGATTTGCACCGCCAATTAGAAGCAGCAGAAACTGAATTGGCACAAAATCAACGCAGTGGCAAAACTCTACTGCGCGAAGAAGTGACAGAAGCTGACATTGCGGAAGTAATCTCGAAGTGGACGGGAATACCCATCAGCAAGTTGGTAGAATCTGAGAAAGAAAAACTGCTGCACTTAGAAGATGAACTGCATCACCGCGTGGTTGGACAAGATGAGGCGGTAACAGCAGTTGCGGATGCGATTCAGCGATCGCGTGCAGGTTTAGCCGATCCTAATCGTCCCATTGCTAGCTTTATTTTCCTTGGTCCGACGGGTGTGGGTAAAACGGAACTGGCGAAAGCTTTGGCGTCGTACATGTTTGACACTGAAGACGCCCTGGTACGAATTGATATGTCTGAGTATATGGAGAAACACGCAGTTTCTCGCTTAATCGGTGCGCCTCCTGGTTACGTGGGTTACGAAGAAGGTGGGCAACTTACCGAAGCAATCCGTCGTCGTCCCTATGCGGTGATTTTGTTCGACGAGATTGAAAAAGCACACCCAGATGTATTCAACATCTTCCTGCAAATTCTTGATGATGGTCGCGTAACTGATGCCCAAGGTCGTACAGTGGACTTCAAGAACACGATTATTATTATGACTAGCAACATCGGTTCGCAGTATATCTTGGATGTTGCCGGAGATGACTCACGCTACGATGAGATGCGTCATCGGGTGATGGAGGCGATGCGCAATAGCTTCCGTCCAGAGTTCCTCAACCGCGTTGATGAAACCATCATCTTCCATACCTTACAGCGTTCGGAATTGCGTTCAATTGTGCAGTTGCAGGTAAATAGACTGGCTTTACGATTGAGCGATCGCAAGATGTCTCTCAAACTTTCCAGCGCTGCTCTTGACTTTTTAGCTGAGGTGGGATATGATCCAGTATTCGGAGCGCGTCCACTGAAGCGAGCAATTCAGCGCGAGTTAGAAACTCAGATTGCCAAAGCCATCTTGCGCGGTGAATTCAACGACGGCGACACCATTTATGTTGATGTGCAAAATGAGCGCCTTGCCTTTACTCGCTTACCAGCCGAGTTGTTGACAACCTAATCTTGAAACCCGGTTTCTGGCAGAAACCGGGTTTCTTTCGTCAAGCTTGTCGGCGTCGCTCCTGGTGCTGCCGCTGTAGTTCGGGGAAATTTTTCAGATCCTCAATCGATTGTGGTGCTGGGTAAATCTCGTTATCTTCAGACTTGAACCTATCGATATAAACTCGAAAGGCGTCGTCATCATCTCTATGTTTAAGAATATAGCTACGCAGTTCGTTGCGAGTCATGGACATGAACTCTGGTTTGCTGCTCATAAGTATTGCCAATTTCCGTTTGGGAATATCGTTATTTCTGTTTCTTCACCCGCTAAGAAATATACTTCTCCTGTTCTCTCGTCCAGCCGAACCAAGTAAATTGGTAAGTACATTTTAGTTGCCCAATAAGTGAGAATAAAGGAAGTTTGCATCTGTTCTTTGGTTGGCATTTTAAACAGGTATCATCACGTCATTGGGCATTAGCACGGGTTCAGCCCGATAAATAATATTTTGTCTATAAATCGCCTGTAGTTGCTCAAGATTGCTTGTGCTGTTTCATGTGATGCTGCTAATCATATTAACTTTTTAGCCTAAATAGGATAATATATAAGATTATAGATGCTTGTCAATTGAAGTAGGCGATAGCGCGAATGAAAAACTCAAATTGCCAAAGTCATCTTGCGTAGCGAGTCCAACGATGGCAACATCCTTTATGTAGATATATAAGCGGAAGCGCCCCCGGTGTTGAAAACTTAATAAGGGGTATGAGAATCATTGGAACAGAAAACCGGAATAAGGCATATTACATAAGTGTCGGTATACTGATAATATTGCCTCGTCTGGAACCATTATCTTGCCACCTGTTGGGCTTTCATGCTCATTCTTCCGTTAAGCGATGCCTCCGGCACGCGAAGCGCGAACGCCAATAAATTTTTACTCAAGGAAAGATAACTTTGCCGAAACCCCAAAATCGCACCATAAGTCCGCCAAAATACCAACACCTTTTAGTCAAAATAACGATGTATTTTATACACGAGTGCAAACAGTAGTCTAGGCGGAACAAGCATTATAGACATTAAAAGCATAACATTGCCAAGAAAAATTGTAAGCTCGCCCTTCGGCAATATTATGGGTATAACGACAATAATCAGGTTTAGCTCGCAAACCTGGTTTTCTGTTCGTTTGATACTCACGCCCCGGGTGGTTGGTGGTGTGGGGGTGGCGTCACGGCTTTTATAATTGCTGTAGTCTCTGTAGTGCAACACAAATCCCCTCACAAGACGCTGTATCACAGCGTACACCTTAACTGTCCTTGCTTCTTTGTCAAAATTTTGAGATATTAAAATGAAAAATTAATTCAGATAGAAACTTATGACAACCGAGCAAGAGCTTCAATCTCTTTTTAATACCTTAGATACCGATCTTGACGGCAAAGTCTCCCTTAATGAGCTTTTTTTAAGTCCTGGCTTAAGTGCAGTCATCTCATCAGAAACAGGTACCACTAGTCCCCAAGAGTTGATAGCACAGTATGATTCAGACAAAGACGGTAGTATTACCTTTGAAGAGTTAAAGGAAGCAGTTAAGAAAGCAAGTAATTAAACTAGCCGCTAGGCGAAACCTTTCCTTAGCGGTCATGCTGCTACTTAAGGTTAGTCCGAGTTGGTGGCGATGGCGATCGCGCTTGGGCTAAAAAAGAAAAGCCCCCAACGCGGTGAGGGTATTACTCAAGAAAGTCTTCTTTTTTATTAGGTTTTAGAAAATCAACTTATGCGTAAGCCCCCAGTGCTGCGGGTGTGGTAATTGCTGTAATCTCTATAGTGCCAACACAAATCCCCTCACAGCGTCTTCTGGAGGGGTGTTGGTAATTGGTGGGGTGGTGGCGGATGAGGGTGGCGATCAGAAGTGGCGAAATCACCAGTACAAGTTATTATCACTACCGTGTCGTATCTCCATTACGGAGTATGAGCACCGACAGTTCGCTCCTGCTCCAACATTACTTTTGCAATCACTTCTAAAACTAGTAATACCTGAGCTTGCAAGTGCGGAAAATCTTCTAGGAATTCGGTTAAGCCTGCTTCACCTTCAAGGTAGTCAAAAAAGGTTTGCAATGGAACTCGCGTGCCAACAAAGACTGGAGTTCCACTCATAATCTCTGGATCGGAGTGAATAATTTGTTGGTCACGTAAAACCTTCTGAATGTCCATTGTACAGGTATTCACACTCTTCGTGGCAATTAAAAGTTTCGTTTCATTGTAGCTTGTAGCTCAGGCATTGGTTGAAATCAAAACTTGCAATCATGTTAATTACCTACCCTCCACTACTTTCGCTTACACACCTTAAGTCTTTCCCGTGCTTCGCGGTGGGTGGCGAGGTAATCTTTCAGCCAGTCGCAACCCCGCGCTAACAGCACATCTAACCCCTCAACCCTCCAAATCCGAGCAGTTTTGTCCTCAGATGCAGTGATGATGCGCTGTCCATCTGGACTAAAACTGGCACTTTTGACTGGTTCCAGATGCCCTTGGAGTAACGTTAGCTGCTTGCCAGACAAATCCCACACACGAGCGGTGTTGTCATCAGATGCAGTGACGATGCGTTGTCCATCTGGGCTAAAACTCGCACTGTTGACTTCTCGATTCTGATGCCCTTTGAGTACTACCACTAGCTGCTTGCTGAAATCCCACACACAAGCGACTTTGTTACCTAATGCAGTAACGATGCGCTGTCCATCCGGGCTAAAACTCGCACTTCTAACTATACCATAATCCGCACACCACCGATTCGTAAGTTCCGCTAGCAGATTGCCGGACAAGTCCCACATACGGACGTTATTGTTCCATGATACAGTGAAGATCCGCTGTCCATCCGGGCTAAAACTGGCACTGTGGACTGGATCGCGATCCCTTTTGAGTTCCGTTAGCAGATTGCCGGACAAATCCCACACACGGGCGTCACCTGATGCAGTGACAATGCGCTGTCCATCCGGGCTAAAACTCGCACTGCTGATTCGATCCTGCGACGGATGCCTTAGTTCCGCTAGCTGCTTGCCAGAAAAATTCCACACACGGGCGATTTTGTGATCTGATATAGTGACGATGCGCTGTCCATCCGCGCTAAAATTAGCACTTTTGACCAAACCCCCGGAGCCCTTTAAGTTCCGCTAGCTGCTTGCCGGACAAGTCCCACACACGGGTGATACCGTCGAGTGATGTAGTGACGAAGCGCTCTCCATTCCGGCTAAAAATGGGACTGACGGCTGAAACAAAATAATTCCCGATCCGGCTAAAAGAAGAATTCCCGAGTTGATTCCGCTCCCGGATATTGTCGAGAATTGTCTGTAAAGCTAGGATGGGACTGGTAGCTGGATATTTTTCCAGTGAGCGTCCGTCTTTAACTATTTCTTGCAACCTTTGTCCCGCATCCATAGCCGCCAGTAACGCTTCTAGCTCATAGGACTCAAATTGCCGCAAAGCACTCACTCCTGCCTGTTCCAAGTTAGCGCCTTCCTGTACTTCCCATGTTTGTTTAACCGCATTGCCTGCGAATACCACTGCAACTACTGCCCCAACTTTTGCACCAACTCCTCTACCCACTGAGCAACTCCATCCTCTGGAATAGGAGAATCAGCAGTAAATATAAGCTTACAAATTTTTTGGGTAAGAAACGGTTGTCCTCCTGTCCATTCCAATACTGCTTGCAGTACCGTTGTAGGATTGCTAGTTTTCCCAGCCAAACCTTGAGCTAGCGCTTCTGCTTCGTGTAACTTAAAACCACTTAGTTCAATTGCTCTACCAATATTGAAAGGTGTACGTCGCTTATCTTGAATTAAATCCGAGGGAGTCGCCACCCCAAACAGGGCAAAAGTCAATCGTTGATAATCTGGCTGAGTAGCTCGACTGTTGTAGAATTCACGGATAACAGCAAAAAAATTATCAATCTTAAATTCAAGACTCAAAACGCTATCAATTTCATCAACAAAAATAATAATCTTTTCAGAAATCGACTTGAGCAAAACCTTTTCAATAAACTCGCTGAATCGATTTACCGGAGACAGCAAACTGTGACTAGACCACCAAAGATTTAAATCAAAGGTTTCATAGAGATTTAGACTATTAACAATACTATTAATAATTCCAGCGTACCATTGCTCTGGCTTGATATCTGATGTACCAATAGCTGTAATATCAACGTCAGCACAAATAATGCCCTCCACTTGCAAGCGTTGCATAGTTCGTACCCGCAGACTCGATTTGCCCATCTGCCGGGAATTGAGTACATAACAGAACTCCCCTGCCTTCAACCCTTCATACAGTTCACTGTCTGCTTGTCGTTCGACATAGGTAGGTGCACCAACTGGTAGACTGCCCCCGACTTGATACTGATAAGGTAGGTGACTCATTCGGTGGATCTATTTCCGCGAGAATACACTCAACTACTTACTGTAATTGCTGCTTTCCTGATTTTTGCAAAAATTTTTGTTTCTCTCAAGCGCCCTTACTACATTTATTACTTTTTAATAATACTTAATACTGAGTGGCACTCGTAACAATTCTTAATTAACAGCGTTGGCACTACTTTACCGAGTAATGATAGAGGAAGGCTTCCCTAAGTAAGGTTGGGCGATCGCCTCGAATGTTAGGAGTAAGATATAGATATGGCATGGATTTTTAGTTTGTCGGCTGAATGTGGCTCCTCTCAAGAAGATGCAGAGCGATTTGCCACACACTTTAACCAAATTTATTGGCAACTTCCTAATGGAGTAGAGTCAAAATTTAACACAGGAGTTTTTCAAGACAGTGAAGATAACTGGTGGATTAGAGTTTGTCCAAGTGGCATCAGTCAAGTTGGCATTACCACTCCTGAAGATGCCTATCAGATGACTGAAATTGGCATACTTTTATATCAACATTTACGTTATGCTCCAGCATTTCGTTATGCTTTAGTAGGTCTAGAAGTTGATGAATTTAGAACCTACAGCGAATTGATATCAGAAAATAATCACGCTAATCTGAATTTTTCTGGGCTGGTGTTGAGTGAAACATTATGGCAGGTGATGAATCATCCTGTTGGCTTCAGGGTTTTCGCTCCTGGCTACTTCACCGAAACCATATGAGGGAGAAGTTTATAAGCCTTTACTTGTATCTTCCGCTCTAAGAGATAAACTCAACGAATTGTTTGCTATCCAAGCCTAAAATTACAAGCGATGTCTGACGACAAGCCGCTCCGCGTCTACGCTAAAATACTGTCGATACAACTCACACGAAGGGATTACATCATTGCCCTGAAATTTTACCATACCCATGCGGCGTAATTTAAAAGCCAAATCAGTTTCTATCAGTACTGATTGAGGATTTGCAATTACTTTTTTGAAGGCAGCAATTAAATTTACATCTTTTTGCAAGTTTGATAAGTGACGGCGTAAGTAGTCGCTGTAAATTCCCTCGGACGTTGGTGCAGTTTGTAACAGTTGCGGCAAACTCATTTTACCACGGGCAATTTCATAGAGCGATCGCCGTACCAGATAGGGATGTCCTCCCACCATTGCCATGAGTTGCTTTATCTCCTCTTTTGTCAAATTGAGTTGGTGTCGTTGCACCAAATCCTGTACTTGTAACTGATTTAACTCTGGTAATTCGATTGGCAATCCTACATTAAACGGTGACTGATTAATATTCAAGGGAACATCAACTTCTTGAGAATGCACAATCACTAATCTCAGTTTTTTCCAAATCTCGTTATTGCTTGACTTATCATTCCAAACTCGTAGCAATGTAAGAAAGTCCGCTGCAATTTTATGATGTTGAAAAACTTGGTCGATGTCATCCAAACCTAGAACAATTGGACTATTAATTGTTGATAACAGGTATCTTTGAAAGTAGTTTGTACACTTGTCCTTAGAACCGAGAATACTCTGCCAATAATCATTTAGCTTATCTGTGAGATTCAACTCATTACTAATACTAGTGCAAAACCAAAACAGTAATTTATCTAAGCTAGTAAGAAACTCTTCATCCGCTGAGCGAAAGTTCAAATACGCAGTCTGACAACCATGCTCTTTGGCTTGATGGAGAATACGTGTCAAAAGTGAAGTTTTACCCATCTGGCGAGGAGCTTTAATCCGAATCAACGCTCCTGGTTTCAGAATCGTTTCGTAACATTCTACCTCAACAGGGGGACGCTCTACATAAAAAGCCGAGTCCAGATTAACTCGTCCCTCTGGTTGCTCAAGACTAGGGGAGGAAGTAGCAGTGGTTTGAGCGGGGATGATGGTTGGTGGTTGAGGATTACTTGATTCACTTCCACCAAAAAGTTGTCGCAAGGCGTGGAGAATTCGCGCTAAAAGTGAAGGTGAAGGCGGCTGAGGAGGAGGTGCAATAGGTGGCTGATAAATGGGGAGCAGTTGCTGGAGTGCTTCCAAGGCAACTGTTGCATTTTTGTAACGCTGACTATAGTCATCGCGCACCATTGTATCTAAAATTCTTGCCAAACCTGGATGGATATCGGCGCACTCGCTAAGATTAGCACAACATAAGCCCGTGGAAGAATTTCGAGGTAGCTGTTGAGGGTATAACCCCGTCAATGCCTGAAATCCAATGATTCCAACGGCATAGATATCACTGCTAAATTGGGGATGAGAAGTTTGTTGTTCCCTACCTTAATTTTCCATCCATTGGCAGGCATATTGATATAGGTAAACCCTTCCGAGTAGAATTGTAGCATTCCACATAGGCTATGTATAATTTTGCTAACAAAGCATTTGACAAGCTTGTTCTGGCTGCCAAGGGATTGTAAAAAAAACTGGGTTTCTCCTCTTACCTTTGTTGTCATCCACTGCTGTATAGTCGCTATCCTAGAAGAAGAGCAAGACGACTTTTAAAAAATGAGCCTTAAAACCTTTCCTTTAAATCTTTCTAATCTCCGCCCTTTGCTCACCCTGATAGCAGTTACATGGTTACTGGGATCATTAGGCTTGGGCTGGCTCGTTAATTCGTTGGTGATTATTGTTGGGCTGCTGTTTTTAGCACCCATTCTCGCGTTTTTCGGGTTTCGCTGGTGGCTACAGTACAATTTAGTTACTGATAGCTGTCCTGTATGTGGGTATGAATTTGCTGGGTTAAATAACACTCAATTGCAGTGCCCTAACTGTGGGGAGCGGTTGCAGGTGCAGCACAAGCATTTTCAGCGCTTTACACCAGAAGGCACAATTGATGTGACAGCAGTTGAGGTGTCAGCCAAATCATTGGAAGATTAGTTATTAGTTAACGTTAATTTAATCTACTAATGATAGAGGTGGTATCTACTCACTTTTCTTAAGGTATAGCAATGCTATACCGAGAAAAATTCCATGAGTAAACAGAGCAATCTACCAAAAAACAAGGCAGCAGGAGAACATAAATCTAAAGCTGAACAAGCGGCTGCCAAAGCGACGACTCAGGTGGCGTCAGAAATGGAACCAGAAAACACTGTAGTAGACAACCCGCCACCAAAACCAGATTATCCCCACTATCGAGTTCGATCAGAACAGCCAATTGTTTTAGCAGAGGTTGATCCTAATGCTGCTGAGGACTACAAAAAGAAAGACATAGAAGATGAACTCGAACACCAGCGTAAGCGCCTCCAGAATTTGCAAGAACGCTTGTATGCCGAACATCAGCGTAGCTTGCTGATTGTGTTGCAAGCAATGGACACAGGTGGTAAAGATGGTACAATTAAACATGTTTTTGGCGGACTCAATCCTCAAGGTTGTCAAGTGTGGTCTTTCAAAAAGCCCAGTGATGAAGAGTCAAGTCATGATTTTCTCTGGCGCTACCATCTGCGATCGCCACAACGGGGAATGATTTCTATATTCAACCGTTCCCATTACGAAGATGTACTGATTGTCAGGGTAAAGCAGTTAGTACCCGAAGAGGTTTGGCAAAAACGCTATCAGCTAATTAATGAGTTCGAGCATATGCTCACTCTTAACAACATTAGGGTAATTAAGTTTTTTCTCCACGTTTCCAAAGATGAACAAAAACGACGTTTGGAAAGTCGGCTACAAGATCCAGATAAGCACTGGAAATTTTCTAGCAATGACATCAAAGAGCGTCAGTATTGGGATGACTACCAAACAGCCTTTGAGGATGCAATTAATAATTGCTCAACTACTTATGCGCCTTGGTATGTAGTGCCAGCAAATAAGAAGTGGTATCGCAATTTAGTCGTTGCCCGTACAATTGCCGACACACTTGAATCTATGAACCCCCAATACCCACCTGCGGAAGTGGGGTTGGAAAATATTGTGATTCCAGATTGAGATGTATCTTCTTGCCCAATCCGGTTTTTACAACCCTTTTTAAAAACGATATTTAATGTAGAGACGTTACATGTAACGTCTCTACAACAATTGTGGGTTTAAGGTGCTAGAAGTCCACGTCTGCCAATGTGCATGAACTGATATTTTTGGCGTCTGCTTGGGAACACTATGATTACAGGTTCTACAGTAGGCGTTCATGACTAAATATAAATTTTTTTTATCTGTATTAACACTTATAATTATTTGTTTGTTTAATGTTTTTGATGTACGTACCGCATTTAAAAATTATGATAATGCAGTTTTTGCTCAGAATAATATTAACATGCAAATAGTTATCAATCAAGTAGGATATTACCAAAATAATCCAAAAGTTGCGTTTTTAATTAATGGAGATATTAACCAAAATAATGTACAGTTAGTTAATGTTAGAAATCAAGAACCAGTATTTGTTACTTCTGTTGGCAATCCCTACACAGAGGAAGATAGTAAAAAAGTAATTCAAAGGATTGATTTTACAGAATTTAATCGAGAAGGTAATTATTATCTTCAATATGGAAATATCAAATCGTATCCTTTTCGGATTGGCTCTGATGTGTATCAAAATCCATTCAAGCTATTACTACGCTCTTACTATCTGCAAAGGTGTGGTGTTGCGGTACAAGATAGGGTAACTGGTGTTAGGCATCCTGCTTGCCATGTGAATGATGGCTTAATTGCCCATACAGATACTTACAAGGTACAGGGTAATTTCATCACTGCTAAAGGAGGTTGGCATGATGCCGGAGATTTTGGCAAGTATGTTGGTCCTACTAGTATAGCTGTGGGGCGTTTGTTGAATTTGTATGAGCAATATCCTAAACTGTTTAGCGATCGCCAGCTAACTATTCCTGAAAGCGGAAATCGCATTCCTGACATCTTAGATGAAGCTAAAATTGGCATAGATTGGATGCTTACCATGCAAAGACTTGACGGTGCTGTTTATCGCAAACTGTCAGGAAAAAATTGGCCGGGTTTTATTTCTCCCCATGAAGATAAACAGCCACGCTTTGTTTATGGCATCTCCACATCAGAAACTGCTAAATTTGCCGCAGTAATGGCTATGGCAGCAAGGATTTACTCACCATTTCATCCTCGATTTGCGCAAAATTGTTTAAAGGCGGCGGAAAAAGCTTGGAGTTTTCTGGAAACACAGCCTGCTCTCAAAATAGATTGGGTTGAAGGAGATGATAGCGGTTCTGGTAGTTACATTGATAATAGTGTTGACCAACAAGAGGCTTTGAAGCGCGATCGCGATCATCGATTGTGGGCAGCAGCGGAACTTTATATTACCACAGGGCGTGCTAATTTTGAAAATTATTTAGCACAGATAATTCCTGTAACCGAGTATACTTTATTCCAATGGACTAACCCTTCCTCCTTGGGGATGATGGATTATTTACTGATGACACGTCAACCTTATAATGTTGGTTTGCTCAAGCAAATTCAAGAAAAGCTCATAACTAGAGCCAACTTAGCGCTGAAAAAGGTAGAAACTAGTCCTTGGAGATTAGCCAATCAGCAGTTCATTTGGGGTTCCAATAAATTAGTAGCTGAGGAGGGGATCACTTTAATGTATGCTTATCGCATCAAAAAAAATCCAGCTTACTTACAAGCGGCGATCGACCAACTAGACTATTTACTAGGACGCAATCATTTCAACAAATCCTTTGTGAGCGGTGTAGGTACTAACTTTGTGCGCAATGTACATCACCGCATCGCCATAGCTCAAAAAATCATCATCCCAGGACTTTTGGTTGGCGGTCCCAATACCCAAGCTCAAGACGGAATTGCGCCAAAAGATATGAAAGCTTTAAGCTATATTGATGATGAGCGTTCTTACGCCACCAACGAATATGCCATTGATTACAATGCCTCTCTAATTGGGCTGTTGGGAATGTTGATGCAACTCTCTGAAAGATAGCGTAGCGAGAGAGCGTGTTCGTCCGTGAAATAAATCCAAACACCAAAATCCAAAATCTAATGACTTTGGCTGAACCTCAAAATAAAAATTATCGCAATCCCTTTCTTAACCTTAACTACGAACCCGCGCTGGAATCTTTAGGCAATGATTACTATGACGAAGTTACAGCAGCGGAATTTCCTCAACACATCTTGCGTTGGCGTAACGACGCACTTTTACCTACATTGGGATTAGATCCTCAAGCAGTTACAGATGACGACTTTCAAGAAGCTTTTGGCTTCTTTATCGGACGTAAACCTTTGTTAGCGCTGCGTTACCACGGCTATCAATTTGGTGAATACAACCCCAGGTTGGGCGATGGCAGAGGTTTTCTCTACGGGCAAGTGCGCGGTACAGATGGGGAACTGTACGATTTTGGCACTAAAGGTTCTGGTACAACGCCCTATTCCCGTGGTGGAGATGGGATGCTCACACTTAAGGGCGGTGTGCGAGAAGTTCTCGCGGCAGAAGCACTACACCGTCTGGGTGTACATACCTCACGCTGTATGACGATGATTGAAACAGGTTTAGCTTTGTGGCGGGGCGATGAACCTTCGCCTACTCGTTCCTGTGTGATGGTAAGAATGAGTCGATCGCACATCCGGTTTGGCACTTTTGAGCGTCTGCACTTTTTTCAGCGTCCCGATTTAACTCAGAAACTGTTAGACCACGTAATTGAGCAGTATTACCCACATTTAAATGGTGAACAAGATAAGTATAGTTTGTTTTATGCCGAGTTGGTTAAACGGGTAGCAAAACTAGTAGCGCAGTGGATGGCTGCTGGCTTTTGTCACGCAGTGCTAAACACAGATAATATGTCAATTACTGGGGAGAGTTTTGACTACGGTCCTTATGCTTTTATTCCTAGTTATCAACCTAACTTTACCGCTGCATATTTCGACTATTATGGACGCTATTGTTACAGCAATCAACCTGGGATCTGTAAGTTGAATTTAGAATTGCTTCAACAACCGTTAAAGGCGGTGATTTCTCTTGAAGATCTGCAGGCTGGTTTATCTGGCTTTGAAGAACATTATTATAGTGAGTACCGTTCTTTAATGTTGAAGAAATTGGGTTTTGAGCAGTTGCCGTTAAAAGAAGGTTCTGAGCTTGTGCTGCTGACTATTGAATTTTTGCAAGAGAGTCAAGTTGGTTATCATCAGTTTTTTTATGAGATGGCTCGTACTTTTTCTTCTAAGTGGCGCGATGATCCCGGTTTGATTCTGGCAACAGATACAGATGTTGTACCTGCCCCTGGAACATCAGGATTTTTTGATAGTTGGTGTTTGCTGTATCATCAGATTTTAAATGGTTTTGGGTTGGAAAAAATGGATGTGATTGCTCGGAATTTGGCTCGTTATAATCCGAAGACGGCTTTGTTACGACCTGTGATTGAGTCTGTTTGGGAACCTATTACTCAAGTTGATGATTGGCAGCCTTTTTATGATTTGGTTAGGCGTCTTCAAAATGGGGAGTAGAGAATGGCTAATTGTTAATTGTTAATTGCTAATTGTTAATTGTTAATTGCCATGAGCTATTAGCCATTAGCCAGTCTTCCATTAGCTATTTTGGTTCATAGGTTGCACCGAAAGTGTGGTTGGGAAGTATTTCGATGACTAGATCGACTATTGTTGGTGGTTTGATTAATGGTTTGATGAATAGTTCTGGGTGCAAGGAACGCCAAAAGTAGTTGACGAATTCTTGGATTTGTGCATCAGTCATTCCTGGTTTTCCTGCTGCTATCATCTGCTGTTCGGCTTTTTGACGCCATTCTAGGGAAAGGCGGTAGTCGATGGGGTTAAGTAAGATTAAGCTGTCTAGTAGTTTCCATAGGGGGAGGTATTGGTTGAGCTGCTGATTCATGTCGCGGGCAAATGCTCGATCTTCTCTGGTGAGAATTGGTGGTGGGGCTGTTTCAAATGCGGCGGGATTAATTGGTTGTACTCCAATAAACCAACCTTCAAATAGGACGATATCTATGTTTTCTACGGTTTCTGGTGTTGTGCGATCGCCTAATCCTCCGTGTGCTGATTTGTCAAAGCGGGGAACGATTACTGGACTTTGATGACGGCGAATTTGCTCTAGTAGGGTTAATCCTAAGTTTACGTCGTGGGTTCCAGGTGGTCCACGCCAAATTAACCGGGGATCAAGTTGTTTCAATGTTAGGCGCTCACTGTGGGTTTTGTATAAGTCGTCTAGGGAAAGGTTTAGGGTACGGTATCCTAAGCTATGGAGTGTGGATGAAAGTGCTTTGCACATCGTCGTTTTGCCTGTGCCTTGTAGTCCTAAGATGCCTTGGATGAGGGGACGCCCTATTGTTTGGCGATGGGTGGCTATTCCTTTTGCTAATAAATTTAATGTTTTTTGATTTAGAAATTCGCTGCACCAATTAGTCATGGTTTGTTCTGTTGGTGATTTTGTAGAGACGCCCCGGTGGGGCGTCTCTATCTACGAATTTTTCACGATCCCAGTTTGAGGGCTTCGAGAAATAGGCTGTAGATTAACCCGATTTTGAGCGTGTTTAATGATTCTACCCACAGCGATCGCCTAGAGGTGGAGTTACGAGCATAAAAGATTCTGTTGGTAAATTCTGTGGCTATGAGGATGAAAAAAGCGATCACAATGTCCCATTCAGCGGTTTGCCCTGCGGTAGTGGAAACTGCGCTGCCTAAGAAAAATCCGAACAACAGACTAATTACTAAAAGGGATATCCTTCGCCAAGGGTTGAAGAACCATTGACTCAAACGCCGAGCAATGGTATCTAAAAGATTGTTAAGACGTGTGTTTTGCATTCACTAAACTTCCAAATCTTTAAGATCTTATGAAAAAATTTTTTCTATATTTAAAAGTGTAGGGTTTAGCATAAGCTTGTTTGAATAGTTTCAGGGCATCTGTAGGCTTTAGGTAAAAAGTTAAATTTTATACATCTTTTCATCTTAAATGCGTGGATGCCTAGCTAGTTCACGTCACTTATCCCTATATATTTCGTCATTCACACTATCGCATTCATTTGAATGCCCTGTTTGGGATTGGGCTACCATTTCGTTCAGCTCTAAAGAAAATACTTATTTCTAAAATTATCAAATATGAAATCGCCACGGTATCGCCAAGCTGTTCGGCTAGCTTGTTCGTTGGGACTGCTTCTACTACCAGTAGGATGCTATCAAGTAAGTGTATCATTTGAACCTTCAAATTTAGAGACATCCTCTCTACCGTCAACTCCAAAGCAGTTACCTAAAACTGATTTACCAACGCCAACACCCAAATCAACTGAGCAAAATGAAAGTAGTAATTCCTCTAAAACATTGACAAAAAGTCGTAATAATGATATAGGTTATGCAAAAGGCACTTTGCGGATGAGTAATCAAACTGCTCAACCTGTGCGCCTTGCTTTACTAGCTCGAGACTCCCAAAAGAAAGGCTCTTCCAGCGGTGATCAGTATAACCTTCCGGCACATTGGGATTTTGCTCCTCAAGAAGGTAGTGACAAAGGGCTGCTTTTGTCCCTCCCCAAGCGTAATTTAAAGCTAGAAAAGGGAGATATCTTAGTAGCTTTTGCTCAGGATGGTTCTCGTAAATACTGGGGACCTTATGTTGTCGGAGAAACTTCCTCACCTACTTGGAATTCACAAAAGGAAGAATGGCAATTAACTCTTAGTCCTTAGCAATACCTTTTGATCAGGAACCCAAAAGCTGAGTCAAAGTCATCTTTATTAAAGGCAAAAGTTTAAAGGCTAATGACAAATCGCGCTTTTGACAAGTGGTTTGATAATATCCCAAAGCGTCCTACCCTGTTTGTGACTGTATCGATTTTATGGTTGATTTTCATTGGTTGGTTGGGTTATGGATGGCATTTGGGCAGTATTGGTTTAATTGATGAGACAGAACCACTATTTGCTGAGGCTTCCCGGCAAATGTTCAAAACAGGTGATTGGATTACACCTTTTTTTAATAACGAGACACGTTTCGATAAACCAGCTTTAATTTATTGGTGTCAGGCGATCGCTTATTCTATTCTGGGAGTAAATGAGTGGGCGGTACGTCTTCCTTCTGCATTGGCAGCGGTTGGACTAATTAGTTTGGCTTTTTACGCTGTACAGTGGCATTTGGCTAGAGATGTAGAAAATTCACAACCCCAACAACGCTGGTTAACAGCTTCAATCGCTGCAGCTATGATGGGATTAAATGCGGAAATGATTGTCTGGGGTAGAGTCGGTGTCTCAGATATGCTGCTCACTGGGTGCATAGCATCAGCATTATTATGCTTTTTTTTGGGATATGCAACTGAGGGGCAAGGGAATTCGCAATTGGCAATTCCTAATAAGTGGTATTTGGCTTTTTATGTACTTGTTGCTGGCGCTATTTTAACAAAAGGACCAGTGGGAATTGTTTTACCTGGGCTAATTGTCGGCACATTTTTGCTTTACCTGTCTAAGGTTAAAGAAGTGTTACGGGAGATGCGCCCCCTATTGGGCATACTCATTATCTCAGGTTTATCAATGCCTTGGTATCTACTAGTGACTTGGCGCAATGGTTGGAATTTTATTAACTCCTTTTTTGGCTACCACAATCTGGAACGTTTTACAAATGTAGTCAATCGCCACTCGGCTCCTTGGTATTTTTACTTTTTAGTAGTGTTAATCGGTTTTGCGCCTTACTCGGTGTATTTACCTTTGGCGATAGCTCGAATCAAGTTCTGGCAACCAAAGTTCTGGCAATCTCAAGAACGTTCTCGTCAACTTGGTTTGTTTGCTTTTGTATGGTTTGCTGTTGTCTTTTGCTTTTTCACTGTTGCTGTTACTAAACTTCCTAGCTACGTTTTGCCTTTAATGCCCGCCGCTGCTATTTTAGTCGCTTTGCTATGGAACGATACTCTCACAAACTCACAAACTCACAAACTCCCCCTCTCCCCTCTTCTCTGGAGTGGTTGGTTCAATGTAGCATTTTTATCAACTCTGGCAGTAGCAATGTATTCTCTACCTAAGTTAATAGGTAACGATCCTGCTGCACCTAACTTTCGTTCTTCTCTTCAACAATCGGGTTTATTGATGGTAGGTGGCGCAATTTGGTTATTTTGTGCTGTTGTCGTTGCCGCTTTATTAGTTCGTCGCCGTTGGCACAATCTTATTTTAGTAAATTTACTGGCATTCGCCGCTTTTTTAGTTTTTGTGCTTACACCAGCTTTATTTATAATGGATAATGAACGTCAACTACCTTTGCGAGAATTATCGGCGATCGCTATACAAGTACAACTACCAAATGAAGAATTGGTGATGGTTGGGTTTAAAAAACCTAGTGTGGTATTTTATACACAGCGTCCGGTAAACTTTATTCGCTTGACTCAGGATGCAGCAAAGTATATCAAGGACGAATCTACACAAAAATTACCACCAAGATCGCTGCTAATTCTGACTCAGCCAAAAAAATTAGTTGAAATGGGCTTAAAATCTACTGATTACAATAATTTGGCGACGAGAGGTGCTTATCAACTTATTCGTATTCCGTTGAATAATATAGCGAAAAATTTTAATCTTGTACAGACGCCCCACCGGGGCGTCTCTACGTCCTCAACATCAGATTAATCTGATTTAATAATTCTTCTACAGACAGCGAACGAGGTAAAATTTTAGTGGCAATTCCACCTAAAACAGTTTCAATCAATTCTATTTCAGCATCAGGAATTTCTGTTGGCACACAATTGTGCTGATCAAATTGGTTGAGAATTTGGACTGGGCAGGCTTCTATATCTTGATCGCCAACGGAAACGAGTGCTAATATAGGTGGTAGATTGAGAGGTAACTGCTTTAATGTACTTAGTGCTGCTAGCACCTCTTCGTGAAGGGCAGATTTTTCTAAGTTAATTAGCAGTAAGTCAACGCTTTGGTGGCGAATTTGTTGTAAAAGTTCTGCCCACGATTTACTCATTGCCGCTTTAAAACCAGCAGTTTGCAGGTACTGGATTAAAGCTTGGAACCATTTGGAACCACGAGATATGGTAAGAGGTTGTAATCCTTGGGGAGTAACATCAGTTGGTAAGGAGTGCGATCGATAACCTCTTTGTTGCTGTGGTGCTGTTGGTAAATCTGGTAGTATGGAAAAATCTACGACTAGTATGTTGGGTGGGCAGCACACACCTGCGGCAATTTGTAATACTGACAGTAAAGCATCTGTTCGACTATTTTTATCTGTACTAAGTGGTGCTAAGCAAGGAAACACAGAAAGCCCAGGTACTTGAGAGGCTGCTTGTGTAGTTGCTACACTACAGGTGACAAGTGGTAAAGCGGCTATTCGCGAATACTGAGTGAGTTTTTGCAGATAAGTTTCTGCTGCTGGCATTTCTGCATCTAGTAAAAGTATATCGAACTGCCAAACTCGCGCCATCAGTTCTGCTTGCTCTAAGTCATCTACTTCGATAACACGATGTTCTGGAAGTGATAAGTTTCCATTGGATGATTCCCATTCTGAATTAACTAACCTGAGAATTCGGAGTGGGTTTTTTGTCGGGATACTATCACTTTCTAATTTTTGCGGCGATTGCGTTGGTGTGGCAAAAAAACTTTCTAACAGCGTTGCCAACACCTGATGTTGTATTGGTAAGCGCAAGAAACCATCGGCTCGGTGAGCAAATGCTTGTTCTTTTTCTGCTCCTGTGGCTGTCATTAATACAGGAATGTGACGAGTAGCCACATCTGATTTAATTAAAGTCAGCACATCCCAACCAGATAATAATGGTAGTAGCGGATTGAGGAAGATAGCTTTTGGTTGCAAACGACGAGCTTTTTCTACCGCTTCACATCCTGAGCGGGCAATTACCACGCGGTATCCTAAAGCTGTTAGCTGCTCAGTCAAATCTTCAATGTATCTGCCCACCGTCTCGACAACTAACACTAAGCTGTTGTGGTGAGTTTGTAAAGTGGAAATTGGCGCAGTCTGCTTTACTCCCCTACTAACTTTCTCCCTTTCTCCCCTACTCCCTTTCTCCCCTACTCCCCTACTCCCTTTCTCCCTCACTCGATTATTTGGGGGACTAGGTGGTAACAAAAGGGTAAACTGGCTACCTTTTCCTTCTTTCGATAAGAAGCTGACATCTCCACCGTGGAGGCGGGCTAAGGCTCTAGTTAAAACTAGCCCCAAACCAGTTCCTTCAAACTGGCGTGTGAGTGGATTTTCCAGTTGTTGAAATTTTTGGAAGATTAAATGTTGTTGGTGTTCGGGAATACCAATGCCTGTATCCCAAATTGTAAAGGTAATCCAGCCTTCCCATCGACTTACTGAAAGCCCAATTTCACCACCTGTTTCGGTAAATTTAAAAGCATTGGAAAGTAGATGTACTAACATCTGACGCAGGCGCATTTCATCGGCAACAATCTCGTTTAAACCTGGTTCAATGGAAAGGGTAAATTGATGTTCTGGTGTTTGATCTGTTAAAGTTGATTTACTGCTTTGAGTTCTGATTGCTTTTGCTTCTGATAAAGCGCGATCGCATACGGAGCGAATTTTTGCTTTAGAAAGCGTCAGTTCCATTTGTCCTGTTTCCATGCGTGTCAAGTCTAAAATGTCATTGACTACGCTCATCAAATGGCGTCCACTTTGGTGAATTAGTCCTGCATATCGGGCTTGACGCTCGTTTAATTCTCCCAATTGTTGATCGACTAATAACCGCGATAAACCTAAAACAGCTGTTAAGGGAGTTTTTAATTCATGACTAATACAAGCTAAAAATTCGTCTTTTAAACGATTTAGTTGAATTAAATCCGCATTTTTTGCTGCTAGTTCTTTGTATAGCTGCTGTTGTTCTGTCACGTCAGTAGCTAACATTAGCCATAAGTTATCGGTACGTTTTTCCTCTTTTGTCGTGTTACGCTTGCCGACATGAACAGAAAACTCAGGATTGAGGATTTTTAACTCAGGACTATCTAAGGGGATTTTAACAAATTGCCATACTCGCTCTTGACCATTTTGTACTTCGACAACACAGGTACAAGTGCCTATACCATCTACAAAGCATTGACTTGATGTTTTTGTTTGCTCTGGCTGCAAATGTTTTTCGGGAATGGCAATTAGCGACTGATGTTCAAAGCCGTTGTACTCTTTTCCTTTACCACTAGGTTGAGTCTTGGCTGCTATTGTGGGTGGTGTTTTTTGTGTCGGGGCAGTTGTTAGTATTGCCGAAACCTGTTGTCTCACCCCTTCTGGATCTTTTAATGCTCCTAATTGCTGCCACCAAGCTGGATTTTGCGTTACTATTTCACCAGTACTTGTTTGTAACATTAAAGGCCACGGTAGTCGTTCTAGTAGTTGTACTAACGGTTTGTTTAGCGATGGCTTAATTTCTACTGGCTTTGGCGTTTTTGCTGTTTTGTGCCGCTCAACATGCTTCACCGCTTTACTTGAGGTTGTGTATTCACCGCTTAATTCGTGGCGGTGCTTCATCCAAAACTGCCACAGGCGTAAACTATCAACCAGTCCTTGGTATTTACCACCCGCGTCAATTAATGCCCAATTTAGGTTAAGATTTGTTTGGTTGTGTTGCGATCGCAAAAATAAACCGAATTCCTCTACACTATAAGAATGGGGTAATGGCTGTATTGGTTGAATTGAAGTTGCTAACTTCTTCAGTGGTTGTTGATCCAAAGACTTCTGACCATCTGCCGCCAATAATGGTAGCAAACTGGTACAAGTCAGTAACCCTAGAGGATATTGCTGTTCGTCTAAGACTACTAGGTGGGCGCACTGCTGTTGGGCAAAAATCTCCATTACAACACTCACAGGAGTCGTTTCTACACAACTGGGTACTGTTGTAATAAAGTCGTAAAGCGGGTACTTTAGCATTAACATAAGGCTGCGATGGTCTATCTTCACGCGGAGGCTTGTGCTTGGAGGTATTACTAACCAGCGCCATTTGTTTAGCGCTATATATGACGACAAAGCAACGTTTTTCCCAGAAGACGCTGCGGCAGGTGATTATTTTGACGAGTTCAACTCTTTGGTGTTGAAATTAGTTAGCACGAGCAATAACTAAAACAATTATGGCTCCAAAGATTCGCAAATAACCTTTAGGAATTATAATGATTTACATTGCGACCATAGTTTAGCTTTTCTTAAGTATTTTAGCTAACGTCCGCAATGACTCTCTACCTAAAGAGAGATACACTCATTAGCTCTTTTGTAGTAAGTGATGTCAAAACCTATCTTAATTCCGCTCAATAGCGGCAAAAGTTTGTAAACTTAAGAGGATAAATCTTTTGGTTAGCCTCACTTTACCAATCAAAAGTAACTATGGTGATAGCAGTCTCCATAGCAATAATGGTACTGCTGCCATCCGCCTACGTAGATCTAAGTAATTTTATTGTTCTGATGCCGATCACTAGCAGTTTTTTCTCCCAATGACCAAAGCCGAACAACAGGCATTTTTAAAGCAACTTAAATTAGACTATAGACAAATTCTTATAAATTACTTTACCACAGACGCAAAGTTAAAAGATAAAATTGATAAATTTATCAACACAGTATTTTCCGCTAATATTCCTGTACCGCAAATTATCGAAATTCATATGGAGCTGATTGATGAATTTTCCCAACAGCTAAAATTGGAAGGAAGAAGTGAAGAATCATTACTAGATTATCGGTTGACACTAATTGATATACTAGCTCATTTATGCGAATTATATCGGTGTTCGTTACCCAAATAAGGTACATTTATTGGATATATTAACTTCTAGTCCATATGAGTAATGTAAAAAAGACCTATATTCTCAAACTGTATGTAGCAGGAAATACAACCAACTCAGTACGAGCATTAAAAACACTCAAAGATATTCTTGAGCAAGAGTTTCAAGGGGTATATGCTTTAAAAGTAATCGACGTACTCAAAAGTCCGCAACTAGCGGAAGAAGATAAAATCTTAGCTACACCTACATTATCTAAGATACTGCCACCACCAGTGCGTAAAATTATTGGCGATCTTTCTGATCGAGAAAGAGTATTGATTGGATTAGATTTGTTGTATGACGAACTGAGTGAAGAAGACGCGCAAGAGTAAAACATTAATATAACTGGGTTTAATCCCAATAGTAAGTGTCGAAAAATGAGTGGAAAAAAACAATTAAATCAAAATAACAAACCATTAATTGGAGGTATAGAAAAAATTCGCACAATGATCGAAGGCTTTGACGATATTAGTCATGGCGGATTACCTATGGGTAGAACTACACTCGTCAGTGGCACTTCAGGAACAGGCAAAACATTATTTTCGCTGCAATTTCTTTATAAAGGTATTACCTATTTTAATGAGCCAGGGGTGTTTGTCACCTTTGAAGAATCTCCCACTGATATTATCAAAAATGCTTATAGTTTTAATTGGGATTTACAGAGGTTAATTGATGAAGGAAAGTTATTTATTCTTGATGCTTCCCCCGATCCTGAAGGACAAGATATTGTTGGTAACTTCGATCTTTCCGCACTAATTGAGCGCTTACAATATGCCATTCGTAAATACAAGGCAAAAAGAGTTTCCATTGACTCAATTACAGCCGTCTTCCAGCAGTACGAAGCGGTGGGAGTTGTACGCCGAGAGATTTTTCGGCTAGTAGCGCGGCTCAAACAATTAAATGTCACCACTATCATTACCGCAGAACGTACTGAAGAATACGGTTCTGTTGCCTGTTTTGGTGTAGAAGAGTTTGTATCTGATAATGTTGTCATCGTCCGCAATGTTTTAGAAGGAGAACGTCGTCGTCGTACAGCAGAAATTCTCAAATTACGCGGCACAACTCATATGAAAGGAGAGTATCCTTTTACAATGACTAATGAAGGAATTAACATATTCCCATTGGGCGCAATGCGGTTAACTCAACGCTCTTCTAACGTGCGCGTATCTTCGGGAGTCAAAACCTTAGATGAAATGTGTGGTGGTGGTTTCTTTAAAGATTCTATTATCTTGGCGACAGGAGCGACAGGAACTGGTAAAACCTTGTTAGTAAGTAAGTTTTTGCAAACAGGCTGCGTTAATGGTGAAAGAGCGATATTATTTGCTTATGAAGAATCACGCGCCCAACTGTCTCGTAATGCGTCTTCGTGGGGAATAAGTTTTGATGAATTAGAACGTCAAGGATTACTGAAAATAATTTGTACCTATCCCGAATCTACTGGCTTAGAAGACCATTTGCAAATTATTAAAACAGAAATTACTGAGTTTAAACCATCTCGGATTGCCATTGATTCGCTTTCCGCCCTAGCACGAGGAGTAAGCAATAATGCTTTTAGGCAGTTTGTCATTGGTGTGACAGGTTATGCAAAGCAAGAGGAGATTACAGGCTTTTTTACCAACACAACAGATCAGTTTATGGGTTCCCATTCAATTACTGACTCCCATATTTCCACCATTACTGACACCATTCTGATGCTACAGTATGTAGAAATTCGGGGCGAAATGGCGCGAGCAATCAATGTCTTCAAAATGCGGGGTTCTTGGCATGATAAAGGTATTCGTGAGTACAATATTACTGCCGACGGTCCGGAAATTAAAGATTCTTTCCGCAACTATGAACGGATTGTCAGTGGAGCACCTACCCGCGTTAGTATCGATGAAAAGGCGGAACTGTCTCGAATTGTTAAGAGCTTTCAAGACAATTCGAGTTCAGATACCTAAAGTTGGCATCATGCTATATTCTGTGGTGACAAAACGGTTTGGAGCCGCCTGAATTTCTTGTGAGGAGATGCGGTGAAAGGACAGCAACTATTCCAAAGTTTATTACCTAGTGTGACACTAGCGGTACTGACCACTCAACCCAGTCTGGCTGATACCGCGAAAGTAAATGAGGTAAGGTATTTTGCCTCTCCTCAAGGTTTGAGTGCAATTTACGATCTAAATTCGGCAGTAAAAAAAGTCAATCCACAACAGCTTACTCCCTATATCGATAGTTTTCCCGCTATATTTACCCCTATTAGCGTTATTACAAATGTGAATCCCGTTGGTAGTGGGGGAGCTACTGTGCAGGAATTCACGGCTACAGGGGTGCAGGGGAGTAGAGGAGAATTTCAATCTATCCCCCCAACTCCTCTCCCCAACTCCGGGAAGAAGCGGGTAGCGCAAACAGGCTCCCCAAAGCCCAATGCCCCAATCAATAATGCTGTACCGACAAAGAATGATCAACCTCCGAGTTACCTCAACCCCAACCCAAATCCCCTACAGTTTCCGACTAAACCAGATGAAGTTACGGTTCAAGGAACTCAGCCAATTACTTTGGCACAAGCGTTAGAGCTAGCACGGCGAAATAACCGGGAATTACAGGTAGCATTACTGACTTTAGAACGTAACCGCTTTGCTTTGCGAGAAGCTCAAGCTTCTTTGTTGCCTAGTGCTAATCTTAGTAGTGATTTAACTCGTAGTGGTCCTGGTTTTTCCGATCAGATACTGCCAGGTAGTAATCCACTCGATCCCACATTCCGATCTTCCTCCACAGGTTTCAATGCTAGCGCCCAAATAAATTATCAAATTTATACTTCTGGGCAACGAAACGCGAACATTAGAGCGAATGAGGAACAAGTACGCTCATCTGAATTAGATGTAGAGCGTCAATCTGAAGAAATCCGCCTAAATGTTACAACGCAATACTACGACTTGCAACAAGCAGATGAGCAAGTACGCATTAACGAGGCAGCAGTGAGAAACGCTCAGGCTAGTTTGCGGGATGCACAAGCTCTTGAACGAGCTGGTGTTGGTACGCGATTCGCTGTGCTGCAATCTCAAGTGAATTTAGCAGACGCTCAACAAAACCTGACTAATGCTATCTCCCAGCAGCGAATTACCCGTCGCCGATTAGTAACTTCGCTCTCATTGTCCCAGTCAGTTGATATTAGTGCGGCAGATCCTGTGCAATTAGCTGGTCTTTGGAACCAAACATTAGAAAACAGCATTGTACTAGCATTCCAAAACCGTCCTGAACTACAACAGCAGTTAGCAAATCGCAATATCAACGAGCAACGGCGGAGGCTGGCTCTTGCTCAGCTTGGTCCGCAAATTAGTTTGGTTGCTGGCTACAGCTTGCAAGATACTTTTGATGATAGCGGCAGCATTATTGATAATTATTCACTAGGAGTTAGAGCAAACCTAACTTTATTTGACGGAGGGGCAGCAAGAGCAAGTGCAAACCAGCGCAGAGCTGATATTCGGATTGCTGAAACTCAATTTGCTGAGACTCGCAACCAAATCCGCTTTCAAGTAGAGCAGGCTTATTCTAACCTGCAATCAAATTTAGAGAATATTCAAACCGCCACTGCCGCTCTTGATCAGGCAAGGGAGTCTTTACGTCTAGCGCGTTTACGTTTTCAAGCTGGTGTAGGTACTCAAACTGATGTAATTGACGCAGAAAACAGACTTACCCAAGCTGAAGGTCGTCGAGTCAGCGCTATTCTGGATTACAACCGCGCTTTGGCTAGTTTACAAAGATCTGTTACCTCAAGAGCATTTTTGCGCTAAACTAACTAACTACCATAACAAAATTTTGTAGAGACGTTCCATGGAACGTCTCTACACGTTTGAATTTGTCTCTCCGTGCCGTTTCATCAACAGCCTCCGTGTCTCACTAAATATGACTAAAGTTACATCGAAAGAAATTGCACAGTTTCGCTCTCAATTAGCAGAAGATTCCGCAGCAATGGAAGCTTTGGATTTGATTGAGGACTGTGAGGGAGATTTAGAAGATGCAGCGATGAGTTTAGCTATTCGATCTGGACAACAACCAGAAAGAGCAAACTCAGAGTGGTTAGATGCTTTGGCTAGACAGTGGCGTGCTGTAATCTGTCAACAAGGATTTAGAGATGACTTACTTCATGGCAACCTTGAGGAAATGATTAAACATTTAAAAACAATCACAACTTTTCCTGAGATGTTAGCAACACCAGTTGTCATATATGTCTTGAAGCAAGGCGTTAACAGTTTTTGTGAACCTTTGGATACGCTAAAATAAGAAGTTAATCACGACGATACTCGGTTAATAAGCTAAATTTTTATTACAATTGTTAAATCAATGAGTTATCTTTTTGCTATACTACCAGACCGCATCCAAGCAGAAGCTGCATACCTAGCCTTAGAGCAAGAGGGCATCAAAGGTACGATTTTGGGTAAAGGCTACAAAACTGCTGACGAGTTTGGTTTGATTGACCCCAATGAGCAAGCAAAGAAGCAAGCTCAGCTCATGGCTGTTTGGCTTGTACCATTTGGCTTTTTTGCAGGGTTCACTTTCAACATCATTACTGGTTTGGAAACCTTTGCTTGGGCGGGTGAAATTGGCAACCACATTATTGGCGGACTACTAGGTGCGATCGGCGGCGCAATGGGCAGTATATTTGCTGGTGGTGGAGTCGGTTTAGTGGTAGGTAGTGGTGACGCTTTACCCTATCGTAACCGCTTGAATGCTGGCAAATATCTGATTGTAGTCCAAGGTGCTGAAACTCTCATCCGTAGTGCCACCCGCGTTTTGCGGAAGTTGGAACCAGAAGATATTCAAGCTTACAGTGATAATAAATTTAGTTCGTAGTTCTACTACTAACATAAGCTTAACTTATAAACTTAGAGAATGTTACCACGGGAAGAACTTTTAAAAGGTGTAGAAAATCGAGATAGTATAGCTCGTGTCATAGACTTTGCTGAGCAAGCAATCAAAACTTGGGAAGTTGTTTTGACAGATTTTCTGTCTCCACCAGAGTTGGTGGAAACTCAGCAGGTATTTAACCGTCTCTCAGACGTGCAGTTGGTGGCGTGGGGTGGATATCCGCAAGCGGAAAGGCAAAGAATTGCGATCGCTCGTTCAGAAATGGAACTAGATACATCTCAAGTAGCTGTCACCCTGTTAGATATCGCCGGAAACTTCTTGTTTGATACCGCAACTCATCGCGACTTTTTAGGCGCAATGCTAGGAACCGGAATTGTGCGCGAAAAAACAGGGGATATTATTGTACTGGGAGAAAGGGGGGCGCAGGTAATTGTCGTACCTGAGTTAGCAGAATTTTTAGAAATGAATCTCCAGCAAGTGCGCTCAGTACCAGTGAAAACTCAGCGCATAGATTTGAGCGAGTTAAAGGTACGCGAACCGAAGAAAAAAGAGTTAACCACCGTCGAAGCTTCTTTACGGCTAGATGCGATCGCATCAGCTGGTTTTGGCATGTCCCGTAGCAAAATGGTAGAGTTAATTGACGGTAGTGATGTTCGTGTTAACTGGAAGGATATCACCCAAGCTAGTCATCAAGTGAAAACAGGTGACTTAATCGCCATTCGCGGTAAAGGACGTTTAGAAGTTGGGGAAATCGCCGTCACCAAAAAAGATCGTTACAGAGTGCAGTTGACTAGGTATATGTAAGGGAGAATAGTCGAGATGAGCATCACACTTACACCACAGCAAGAAAAATTCATCCAAGCCAAGCTGCTTTCAGGCAAATATCACAATGCCGAAGAAGTGCTAGAACTTGCTTTCCGGCTACTTGATGAATATGAGCAAGCCGATGCTGATTGGATAAACTCTGTACGGGAAAAAATAGACGCTGCGGTTGCCATCAGCGAACATACTCCACCCATTGACGGAAAAACTTTCGTTAACCAAATTCTTAAACACTTCCAACAAGTGCGTGAGGCGTCTGAATGAATCGCCGTTATTCTATTAACATTCTTGCAACTCAAGATCTCAAGGAAATTTCTGACTACTTTACGAATAATAATGTCGAAGCAGGAGAACAATTTTTCCGCTAATTTGATCGTAGCTGCGAACAATTAATAAATTTTCCTAAAATCGGTAGGAGCTATGCAGAAATCCGTCCCTACCTACGCGGTATACCGTTGGATGGGTATATTATTTTTTACAGAATTTTGGACGATGGCGTTGAAATTCTCCGAGTGATTAACGCTCGCCGAGATTTACCATCTATTTTTGAAGATCAGTCATGATACTGTACGCCACCTGTAGAGACGTTCCGCCGGAACGTCTCTACGACTCTTGTACAGACGTTCCGCCGGAACGTTTCTACACCCTAAATTGTTTTTACTTTAAACTGTTTTTCCAAAAAATACAGCAAAGTTTGGCGCGGAACGAAAGGAGATAATTTAGTGATCAGGTGAGTGGTAATACCGCCAATGACAACAATAGAATCTCCCCGAGCCAAAGCTTTCAAAGTTTCGCGCACCACTTGCTCACAAGTAGATATTTTATTTGTTTTAGCTGCCAAGGCTGGGGGGAAATGAGCTTCTGTAAAAAAGTTTGTTTCCACAGGTCCTGGACAAGTGACTAGCACACGAATACCATAGTGACGATTTTCTGCCCATAGTGCTTGACTAAAATTAACAATAAACGCTTTGCTAGCACCATAAACAGAAATATAAGGCATCGGTTGAAATGCTGTGAGGGAAGATACGTTAATAATGCTCCCCTCACCGCGTTGCCGCATTTCTTGCAAAAATTTGTGAGTTAAATCCACCAATGCCAGAATGTTTAATTGCACAATCTTGATTTGCCGTTCTCCATCGGCTTTGGCAAAATCACCATATTCAGCAAAACCAGCATTATTAATTAACAAATCAATCGTTAATCCCTTTTCTTGGGTAGCATCAAAAACTTCCCCAGCAGCACCTGCTTCTGTGAGATCTTTAGCTATCACGTCTACTTGAATTTTGTATTTTTCTTGTAGTTGTTTAGCTAGTTGGTGGAGTTTTTCTTCTGCACGAGAGACTAAAACAAGATTTGTATTGCGTGCCGCTAATTCTAGCGCAAAGGCTTTACCAATACCACTAGAAGCACCTGTAATTAAAGCAGTTGACATTCTATTTACTAAGACAATTTGTTAAACCCTTCTGTTGATACTAGCAATTGTTGCTTAACGTTTTACCCGCCCAGAGTCGTAGAGACGCTCCGCCGGAGCGTCTCTAAATATGCAATTTTTTACTCAAAGACGGGAATACTGAAATTATAATATACATATTCTTATTATGTACTTTCTTAATTACAGAGCAATTAAATGGGCGGCTATACTTTTGACAAGTGCTGCTGGAGTGATTTGGGTGGTGAATTTACCTTACCCGATGATTCGCTGGAGTGTTGCCAAAACAGCACCAATCCTACTTTTACCAAGCTTCATTAGTATGGATTATCACTATCGAGGAGCAATTAATTCCCTTGAGCAAGCGGATCAGTTGGTTAATAAAGCTACTAGTTCTTCGGATATTGAGCGGGGTGGCGATAAAGTTAAGGAAGCACAAAAACACCTAGATAATTTGCCAGTTTGGTTTTTGGGATACTATCCTGAAGCTTACTGCAATCTACGTGGTTGCACTTGGAAGTTTACCGCAGATGAATTTGAAGCAGCTCGTCGGCTGGTGGCGCGGCTGGATGCTATTGTGTTCCAAGACAAGAATGCTTTAACCTCACTTAATCAAGGAGAAAAGGCACTTTTGGCAGCAAAGCAACAATATGAACAAGCTACCAGTACGAAAGAGAAAGAGCAAGCGATCGCCTCCATCCAAGCAGCAATTGATACTTTAGAGCAAATTTCCGAACAAACCCTAGCAGGAAAATCAGCACAAACTAAACTCGCCGCGTACAAACGCGATTTTGAAAAGATTTCCGGTAGCGTTGTGGATAGTAACCATAGTAATATTGTGATTGAAGCGGCAAAGGTATTTGCTCTTCAAGCTGCTCAAGCATCACAAAATCCACCCCATACAGCTTCAGAGTGGGAACAAATCGAAAAATTTTGGTCACAAGCAATAGATAGATTGCAAAATATTAAAGTAGAAGAGCCGAATTATCTAGAAGCGCAAACTTTACTGGCAAAATACCAAAGCAACTTAGGGATTGTGCAAACTCGAAAATTAGCAGAAAGTGAGTCACAACAAGCTCTTAGACAAGCAAATGCGCTAATTCAAAGATTTGTTGCTTCTCCTCCCTCCGAACCCAGCCAGTACAATGGTCAGTTAATAGGGATTATCAATCAACTCAAAACCGTCAAACCAGGTACAACAGCTTACGCAGAAGCACAACAACTACTTTTGTCGGCACAAAAAAGGTTGAAGTAGTATTGGGTGAGCGATTGGGCTTTAGCCCACTGCGCTTCGCGCAATCGCCACTTTAGGGCAACTGCCTTTGGCAAACACGCTAGCAAATTAATTTCACAAGGTAGTTGCCATTTTACAAAAATATGTGCTACCTTTGTATAGCTTCGGACGTATAGCTCAGTTGGTTAGAGCGCTACGTTGACATCGTAGAGGTCACTGGTTCGAATCCAGTTACGTCCATTACAACAAGCAGAGTCTCTCAAAGATTTTGAGCGGTTGCAGACAAATCAATTAAACTAATAAGAAATTACGAGACGTTTAGGCAAGTTTTCATCAGCATGAGTTATCGAAATATTATCACAATCGAACCAGGTAAAAGAGGCGGTAAGCCATGCATTCGACGGATGCGAATCACTGTATATGATGTTTTGGGCTGGCTAGCAGCAGGCATGTCTCACAATGAGATTTTAGAAGACTTTCCGGAATTAACAGAAGAAGACATAAGGGCTTGTTTAGAATTTGCTGCAGATCGCGAACATCGCTTAGTTGCTTCGGCAGGTGCTATTTGAAGTTACTTTTTGACCAAAATTTGAGTCGTAGACTAGTGAATCGGTTAGCAGATATTTTTCCCGATTCTAGCCATGTGCAGTTTCATGGACTAGAAGAAAAGACTGATACTGAAATATGGGAATTTGCTCAAATCAACGAATGATTGTATTGTGACTCAAGACGTAGACTTTGCAGAGAGAAGCCGTTTGTACGGTTCGCCACCTAAAGTAGTATGGCTACGATGTGGGAATGCACCAACCAAGCAAGTTGAAACTATACTTCGTTCTGGTGCAGAGGCAATTCAAGAACTTTTGAGTAATCCCAGTTTACACAGTCTAGAACTCTACTAAAGTCGTGGCTGTAAGTTCTAGTCCAAATAAAGCGTAGCGAATGCGTTGGCGATCGCATTAACTTCATTGCCATTCACCTTGGATAGTAAACGCCGCCCAGTAATAAGGTGCTTTCCCAGATTTCCACATTTCTAACTGTGCTGTTCGCATTGCCGCCACCGGATTTTGATTTTGATGCAGCATCTTTTGGTAAAATTGTTGCATCAAAGAAGCTGTTGTCAAATCATTCACACTCCATAAACTCACCACTACACGCTTTGCACCAGCATACATGAAGCCTCTTGTCAAGCCTACCAAGCCTTCTCCTTGGACATTTTTACCCAATCCGGTTTTGCAGGCGCTGAGGGTAACGAGTTCAACTGGTAATTTGAGGTTGTAAATTTTGTTGAGATTCAAGTCGCCGTCAATGTTGCCGCCTTTGTCATCGAACTGGGAAAGGACTAATTTTGATGATTGCGGATTGTTTTGGGAGATGCAACCGTGAGTGGCAAAATGAACTATTTGATATTGCGATAAATCTGGTTTGACGGCGGTGTTAACAGATGCGCCAAAACCCAAGGCAGAAAATTTCTTTGTGGAATTCGGCTCAAGGGAAAGAATATAATTGGCTTCGTTTTCGGTATATTGAAGACGACCCAAGTTGAGACATTCGTCATTAGAATCTCTCGATTGAGCATTGCGTGACTGTGAAATATTTGTCAGACGCGGATCGTCGGAACTAAAGACGGGATCGGCAAGGACTGCGATCGTTTTGGGAGGAAGTTTTTTGCGTTGTTTAAATTTATTTCGCAATACTCCAATGCTAGAGGCAGAAGGTAGAGTCACAATTTCGTTTTGTACCAGCAAAGGAGTAGGCGTTTGACTGCTTCCAGGTATGGGCAATACTGTAAAAGGAATCGTTTGCAAAGCGCCGTCTCCAACAACCAGCAAGCGTTTTTGCTTTAGTTGACTAGCGACGGGTGCGAGGATCATTTGACTTAATTTGATTCCTGTTTCTGGGATAGCCGCAGAATCTTTTTTGTCTAACAGTTCTTTGTTAAAAGCCTGTGCCGCAGCTTGAATATCAGCGCCTTTGGGAAGTTCGTAAGTGGTAATACCTGTCTTGCTGACTAACCAAAGATAACTGCGTTCCTTGCCAAGAGAATATTCTAAAAGCAGGGTATTGTCATCGAGTACTTGTTGTTGAATTTGTGGCAGAGTGAGTACAAGTTTATCAAATTGATTGCCTTGAGTTAAAGTTGCATATTCAGGACTTTTGACGCGAATTTGTGCTTGTACGTCGTCAAGCTGAGAGTCAAGAGATTCAATAAGTTGTTTGATATTATCTAATTGTTTATTTGTATACTGACCTTGAAGCAATTTAGATTTTTGCAATTCTGCGGCGTTTAGTTGTTGTTGCAAGCTGCGTTCTTGTGCGACTAACTTAGGATCTACACCTTGACGAATGTCAACATTAGCTTCAGCAAGCAGTTCTAAGAGATTTCGCCCCCGTGCGCGTTCGCTGATGTGCAGTGCAAGAGCGTTGTATCCTTTGGATGGGTCTTTTTTGTGCAGTTGCATCAACAGGTCGATGTAGAATTTATAAATACCCTGTTTAGAGGCAAAGTAAGAGGTACGCAGTTCTTGATTGATAACTTTGGTGCGTAAGTCTTCAATGATATTGATGGCTTCTTTGATTGGAGTTACAGCTGCGTTGAGATTGCCTCTGCTGCGTTCGAGGAAGGCAATATTTCCGAGGGTTGTAGCTTCAAGTGCTTTGTCCTCAACCTCCCGTAACAAGGGCAGGGCTTGGTTGAAGTATGTCAGTGCTTTTTGCTTCTCTCCTAAATCGTAGTAGACTGAGCCAATATTGTTGAGGTTTCTAGCTTCGCCTGTTTTGTCGCCCACCGCACGTTTCAAGGGCAGGGATTGATTGTAGTAGGACGCTGTTTGCTTTTCTCCTAAATTGTCGTAGACTAAGCCAATATTGGTGAGTGTAGTAGCTTCGACTGTTTTATCGTCCACCGCACGACTCAAGGGTAGGGCTTGGTTGTAGTAGAAGAGCGCTGTTTGCTTTTCTCCTAAATTGTCGTAGACTAAGCCAATGTTGTTGAGTGTAGTAGCTTCACCTGCTTTGTCCCTCACCTCGCGGCTCAAGGGCAGGGATTGATTGTAGTATGAGAGGGCTTTTTGTTTTTCTCCTAAATTGTCGTAGACTAAGCCAATGTTGTTGAGGGTTGTAGCTTCAAGTGCTTTGTTGCCCGCCTTCTGCAACAAGGGCAGGGATTGGTTGTAGTATGAGAGGGCTTTTTGCTTTTCTCCTAAATCTGAGTAGACAGCGCCAATATTGTTGAGGGTTCCAGCTTCATGTGCTTTATCGCCCACTTCACGGCTTAAGGACAGGGATTGGTTGTAGTATGAGAGGGCTTTTTGCTTTTCTCCTAAATCGGAGTAAATTATGCCAATGTTGCTAAGGGTTATAGCTTCGCCTGCTTTGTAGCCCACTGCACGCATCAAGGGCAGGGCTTGGTTGTAGTATGAGAGGGCTTTTTGCTTTTCTCCTAAATCTGAGTAGACTCTGCCAATACCCAAAATAGTAAGCGCTTCCCCTCCCTTGTCATCCAGTAGATAAAATAGCTTCAGTGCTTCCTCGAATTTTATAAGCGCTTGTCCTTTTGATTGTGCTGTGCCTTGTTTATATAGTTGAGCTCCTTGCTGTAATAATCTTTTCGCCGCAGCGCGAGTTTCTTCTTGCTGCATCACTGTTGGCTGCTGGGCAACGCTGCTCCCCATACGCCCCGGTATGGCAACTACTGATGACAGCAAGAAAATACTGATGAATAAGGCAGACACGGGGAAGCGCAAACACAAAGATAAAAGCGATCGCGTCCTGGATGTGACTACAACCAACGATTTATTTTGATTCTTCATACTACATTTGTATTGTGCGGCGGTTTGTCGAGTCTCTACTATTGCTATATTTCTGAGGCGGGAGAGGATATGCAATTTCACCCAACCATTCGCAACAGCGCTCCTTGCTTCACAACTCCCTGTACTATTCCTTTTCCCTCTAACCCTTGACGACTTTGGTATATTACCTTGCCTGAGCCATTCACCACAGTAAACACCATGCCAGTCTCAACATTTCCGACATCTACTCCCCCAAACCACAGTGTTGCTTGATTTCCTGTAACTGCGGTAACTACTGCATTCGCGCCCACAAATGGATTATTGATGAAATAGATTGGTTGTTTTTCATACCCACTGCTCGCTTTCGCTTCAAATATGGGTGTTTGGTTATATTTCTCAGGTATCACTTGCCTAACATAGGAAATAGCAGTTTCTGGCGTGCTGGTTTGCTGCCAAAGATGCTGAGTTAATGAGTATGTAAAAGCACCTGCATAGAAACCATTAAGTTGTGCATCTGCTGCCTCTTGATGAGGATCTGTTGCAGCCAGAACAACTCCTTTGGCAACTCCTTTACGATACGCTTTAACAAAATCTTGGCGTTTGAGGTTGAGTTTGGCTAACAAATTTTCTTGGTATGCTTTTTCTGCTGGTACAATCTGGATATTCCTACCGCCATCACGAGAACGAACGCGAAAATCTCTGGTTGCACCACCAGAAAAACAGCTATCTAAAACGGCGGTGAAATTTTCACTTTTTACAGATGCCATTAACAGAAACAATGTGTGTCCCATAATGTCCTTTACCTGTCCACCTTGTTGGGGATATCCTGGCGGTAGCAAAGCATCAATGGGTACTAAAGTCCCGTTTAAGCCTGTGTTGTCAAGAAAACTCACAAAAATCGGATCGGGATCGACAATACGCGAACCATGTCCTGAGTAGTGAAACACCACCACATCATCAGGCTTGGCTTGTTTAATTAAATACTCATCAAAAGCTTGTAATATATTTTCACGAGTTGCTTGTTCGTTCGTAAGAGTGTGAATATCTTCTTTGTTAAAACCAAAGCGATACTGTAGGAGATGGCGCTGCAACTCCACATCACTGAGACATCCCCGCAAAGGCTGAGATTTATAGTCATTTATACCGACAAGTAAGGCAACTTTGCGGGAAGTGCTTTTTGCTAGAACTTTTCCGTAGTTTTCAGCTTTTTGTAGAAAGTTAGACTGGCTAAACCCTAAGGTTGCTAAAGTAGAGCCGGCAAATTGGAAAAATCTACGGCGAGAAATAAAGCGCATAACCACTCTACGTAATAATACATAAGTGTTATTACTTTAAAACGCTGACTGCTCAAGTTAGTTATTTGTAACAGAATTTGTAACGTAAATCTTTCCAAAGGCAGAAGGCAAATTTACTTCCAAGTCTTCACACTAGCATTCTTGTGTACCTTAGCGATAAAAGGTGCTGGAGTCTTTGCCATGAAGCGTTTCATTACTGGTACAGCTTGAACAAATATTTCTGCCATCTCGATCCCAGACAAGTTTCCTGACACCAACACAAACATACGCGCACCCGATTCCTGAACAGCCATAAGTTCTAAACGACGATGAGCAATTTTTTTATCAGCAGTCAAAATCACCCAACCCTTTGACGCTACTATTGGCAACCAATCCGTATCAGCCGTTGCTTGATTAAAATGGTCGTCGTGAATTTCCACTAATTCTCCTATATTCCTCAGAGCATTTACAACATGAGTTTTTCCTAAAGATCGGTCAATAAAAAAAACAATTTCAACCTCTTCTCTCATGCTGCCAATGCTAGTTCATACCTGATAGCTTCTTCTACTTTGAGGCGATCGCAATCATAATCTTCTGCTAAATCATTAATTGATTCTCCAGCAGCATACCTTTGAGCCAAAATACTTGTTGGTACTCCTGTTCCCTCTAAAATAGGTTGCCCAAAAGATACCAACGGATTTATCACAATCAACTTTGGCAATTCAGTTTCTCTTGTTCGAGTGAATGGATAAAGCTTTGCTGGCAAATCTGCTTCATCCCACTCAATTCGCTGCAGATAAACTTTAACAATTTCTGGTATCGCTAATTGTCCATGCCGTGAAGCATTCACTAAACACCCCAAATGCTCGATGAATAAATCAATCCCATCTGTATAAAGCTTTTTATAAGCAAGTGGATGCTCCATCCCATAGGAGTCTTGAAGATGTGCAACCCCAAGTCTTACTTTTTCCAAAGATATATGATGATAGCGACGTATCGCATTAAGGACGTGTATCTCAATCAAATTAGTAAAAGATAATAATCGCTCATCAGACTTGGGAATTTTAATAACTGGCTCGAAGCGTTTTGAACCAGCTTTCGTTTTATATCTAGCGCCAAATACCCAAGAACGCACCGTCGAGTAAGGTACACGCAAATAGTGTACCGCATCCGTCGCGCTATAAATACCAATATTGCGAGGGTCTTTACCTTGATAGAGGTCGCTCAACAGCTAGTCTCCGAAAAATACTAATTAGGGCTTGCTGAAAAACTCAATAAAAAGCCATAGGAGGATTAGTAAAATATTCAAGCAAGAGTTATAGATAAAATT
>NZ_JACXAE010000097.1 GCF_014698965.1 Iningainema tapete BLCC-T55 | reverse complement strand
GATTCTAGGGGAGGGCGCACCAGACTACCAGTCCCCGCATTCCACAAACCAGCGATCGCTCGCAACAGAGAACTTTTCCCTCTCCCACTTGGTCCCACAATCAATAAACCTTCTCCTGGTTCAACTGACAATGACAAGTCTTCGACGATCACCTGTTCATAATTCGGCGTTTGTAAGGTGACATCATTGAAAGCGATCCGCTTTTCTTCAATTGTTTTAATGGTACTGACATTCTCTGGCTGTTTGGTCACTGCTTCTAACGCATCCGAAAACTCAGCTAAACGCTCAGCGTAACTAGCAAATCGTCCTGAATTCCCAAATTCATCTATTAATGTTGCTAGAGCATTCGCAAACATACTGCAAGCAACAGTAGCTTGACTGACTTGTCCGAAATCAATTTCTCCTCTAATATATGAAGGTGCAAATATTAAATACGGAAATATTTGAATAACACTCCGATATCCTCTGTTATATATATCTAGATTTCTCTCCCAATTAATCTTGCGTTCTATATTTTTTACCACATAGCTAAATCGACGTCCAATTATATTTAATTCTTGGTTTTCTCCCTGAAAAAAAGCTATCGATTCAGCGTGATTACGAACATGAGTTAGTCCATAAGTGTAGTCGGCTTGAACTTCGAGTTCCTCTTGCTTAATCTTATTCACTTCTTGAGTCAAGTAAACAGCAATCAAATTGCCTATTACTGTATAAGTAACCAGAATAAGTACCGCAAATTGGGAAATTGACCAGAGAATTATTAAAAAAGTGGTCATTTCCAGTACTTTTTCTAAAACAGTAGTGGAAAACGAGAGAGCATTCCTGGTAATAGGTTCGATTTCTTGGGCTAGACGTTGATCTGGATTATCAATATCTGATTTAAAGTTGATTTTATAATAAGCACGATTGCTCAAATATTTGTCTAAAATATAATTATTCAGCCATTGATACCAATCAAGAGCGATTTTTTTTCTGACAAATCTAGAAAATCCTGTTAAGATCGTTATCAAAATCAGACCAGTGCCGTAAAGCGATAACATTTTAATAAACTGAGACAAATCTTTCTCTTGAATGATCGTATCGATCAATTGGCGATCGACAAAGCTATTAACGGCAGTTACGCTCACAAGCCCGATCACTAATAAGAGTAGGAGAGCTAGCATCCCCCAGGCGCGAATCACGTCGGAAAATGCTCTTCCCTTTCGCTCTGTTGGATACCAGTAAGGTTGAGCGATCGCTTTTACATTCGACCAAAATTTATTAAAAGCCGAAGGAGCATTAGTTAAAGGTTGATCGCGAAAAACTTGAGTTTGCATCTTCTACAAATATAGCGAATTTCAGTTGAGTAAACAGCAAAAGCAATTTGACACGCTTGCTTAACAAGCGTGTCATTCTACGGTCCATGTTAGCAAATGAAACAGTCAAATTATTCCTCGATAATTTCAACTGTCCTTGGGGGTTGAACTCCTTGAAAATTACTAACGGTTTCTGGGTTAAGTTGATGTTTTAGTTTGAGTTTTAGCTCATGTGAAATGGGTAAATCTTTAATTTCTTTGAGCAGATATCTCACGGATTCGGTTTTGCTACGTTCTGCATAGATGTTCTTGAGCAAGGTTTCAATTCCATATCCTGCTAGGGCATCCCCCACCATTGTTAACAAACCTAACACCCCCAGACCCCCGATGAAGCCTAACGGGCCGCCCAAGGCTGTGAGAGTAGAGATTACGGTGGCGTAACTACCCCCTGCTGCCACTAAAATTACCAGAATTACGCCCGGAAAACCCAGTCCGGCAATTTTTTTTACTATTTCGTCCATTGTAATTACCTACAATCCTTGTATTCTGAGTTATAACATTACTAAGAGTAATCGTGTCTATTTACCCTTACCTGATATCTTAGTACCATTACCGAATCATGACGGATTTAGTTTGACAATAGATTACATAACTCATCTATTTGTTGACTTTTTTCGGTGATTAGTCGATGGGCTAAGGTTTGTAGCTGACGAATATTTTCCGACTTGACATTATCTATTTCTTCCACATCCCCGGAGAGGAATGTTTGAAACCGATAATAAACACCTTTTGTGTCTTTGTCACTAGGGTCAAACAACCGTTCTAATTCTCCGGCTACCACTTCACTTCCACCATCAAACACAATATTTAATAGCGGTCTTGCCCATTGTAACAGTCCCCAATTTTTGACGTCATCATAAGTGTAGACACTCGTGAGAGAACCTGTTCCCAAAGAAACTACCAACACATCCTCCATATGTAGGGTTGGTTTTTTTTCAGGTTGGCTAAGTTTCGCCTCCACAAGCGCTAAATTGGCAGGATTATTAGCGATTAATCCGCCATCGACTAAAGTATAGCAACCGCTGGGATTATGAGAAGTTGCTACGCGATAGGGTGGAAAATAAGTCGGAGTCGCACTAGTTGCCATTGCCGCATCTGTGAGGGTAAAGCCTACGCATAACTTGCGAAACTTTTTCGATTCACTCTGTTGTTTTTCTATTTTGTTGGTAAAGAATATGGGAATTCGGTATTCAATATCGTAGCTGGTCACGAAAACTTCTTTGAGATTCTTTTCCAGAGGCGTGTTGCCAAAATATTTCCTTAGAATTTCCTCTCTGCCCTCTGAAGAATATTTGGGCTGGACAAATATATCCTCGATCGGACCGAGTATTTGTTCAAAGAATGGCTCGTAAAATATCTCTGCTCCATACTCAACAAATAGGTTGACCAACTCACTAGCACTGTATTCAGCCTGCGGCGTGCTATCAGATGGTTCCAAGAGTCGCGGTTTAGTTAGTCCGAGTGCTAGAATTCCTCCGGCTGAAGTACCTGAGATTAAATCAAACAAACTAAAAATCTGCTTTTGTGTCCGCTTTTCAATTTCTGCTAGAATTAATGCTGGGATAATGCCTCGAATACCGCCTCCATCAATGGCTAGTACTTTATATTTGGGATTGGCTTTCGTATTCATAGTTTTTTTCCCTAACTCAATTGTTAATTTTTGTGGTTCTTGTTGCTGTTGGATCTTTTCTGAAACAACGCTTGGACTAGTTTGGGCACTAGTTTCTACAACGGGGGGAACTTCAACTGACACTTGGTTCAACTCGGCTTCGCTCACGGCAGTTACTTCAACTGTAGGAAGCGCAACTACTAGGCTTTCCTCACCCAGTACCGCAGTTTCTTTCGCTGGGGTTCCCTGTGATGAATGACTCGCTGTCTTTTCTTTTGTGTCCTCCTGATTCGACGCTCGTGTAATTCCAAATGGAAGTTCTGCTATGTCCCAACTGGGATTGCCATGCAAGGTTCCATTCAAGGCATTTGCCGTCTGGTCGTTTACAGTTGTTCCTTGTCCTTCTTTTAATGGCCAGTAGGCTACTAATCCTTGTTCATTGCCGACTAGAGGCTGATAGCGATGCTTCTGGATTTCCGCACTAGGACAGGAGTAATTCCAGACGCTAATGTTAGCCAATTGTCCTGTGAAGTATATGTGATTGTGTAAAGTCGCGCCCAGAGTCACACGACTAGTTGCTTTGTTTAAAGAATCACCTTTCAAAGACCCAGTATACTCTTGGTCATCAAGATATATGGTCAGTTGACCCCGATTAAAAACAATAGCAAAGAAGTGCCATTGTCCGACGGTTAATTCTCCATTGCCAAAAGTTTTAAGAACATTGTCAACCTTCTCATCAATGTATACATCTAAATTGCCTGACTCACTTATGCCAAACTCAAAATTATCACTGTATCGATCTGAGGAACGGGCAAAAAAAACATTGTGCGTCCCATAGGTAGTGGCTTGATTTTTTAGCGCATGAGGATTAACCCATCCAGAAATTGTAAAGGCTGAACTCCCTTGAGCAAAAACACCACCAAAATCATTCTTGCCAAAATCTACGTAATCATCCTGACCATCAAATGTCAGAACTGATTGACTATATACCGTTGTCATAATATTTTCATCTCCACATCTGCTGTTCCCCCTCCCTCTACTATTATACGTGTCATGTTCCATACCTCAGGATTAACAATGTGAAGCGGCTTCTCACCCTGAAGTACTTGAAGTATTTGATTAGCTGCGGAAAGTGCAGCAGCCATAGCAGCTTCAGGTGTAACTCCAGCAAGATGGGGTGAACAAATTACATTGTCAAAGTCGTACAAAGGATTATCAATAGATGGGGGTTCTGGCTCAAACACATCTAGTGCAGCTCCTGCTATCCATTTCTCACGTAGGGCTACAATCAAATCTTCTTCACGAACTATCTTCCCACGAGATGTATTGATCAAGAAAGCAGTGGGCTTCATCTTCTGGAAAGCTTCTAGAGCAAACATTTCATAAGTTTCATCGGTTAGCTCAGGATGCAAAGATACAAAGTCAGATTCAGCTAGAAGGTAGTCTAAATCTTGTACTAAGGTTGCACCTACTGCTTCTGCTTTGCTGGCTGGAACATAAGGATCGTATGCTAAAACTCGCATCTGAAATGCTGTGCTACAATTTTTAGCAACAGCACTACCAATCCTTCCTAAACCAACAATACCAAGCGTTTTTCCTTCCAATTGAATTGGTTGTACTTGATTACGAATTAAGTAGTTTCCTGTTTTTACACACTGATTGAGAAAAGTAAGCTTTTTTGCAAGAGCTAAAATCATGCAAATCGTGTGTTCTGTAACAGCAGTTGTTGACAACCCAGGATTGTTGACTACGACAATCCCCCGTTCTGTGGCAGCAGCAATATCAATTGCATCAGTTCCAAATCCAGATGTACTGATGACTTTTAAATTTTTTGCCAATCCGATCGCTTGGGCATCTAATTTAATAGGATAACGGACAAATACGCCAGATACGTCTTGAATAGCTTCATTGATTTGATGCTTCGTTGGTTCTTTGATAATCTCAATATTAGTGTATTCATCGAGGAGTTTTTCACCTGTTTCATGGTACATTCTCCCGATTAAAAGCACCTTGTGATTTTTGGTCTTGATTGGGGAACTTTGGCGGAAAATAGCTGTCATCTGAATTAACCTTAATTAATTTGTTTGATACAAAGATGTTTTAGACTCAAGAGTTGATGAATGAAATTGCTGAGATAATTTCATTCTTTCTGTAAGCACATTAGAATTAGATGTGGCTGGCTCTAATAGCTGAGATAAGTTTTCGGCAATGGTAGTTAAAGGGTCGATCGCTTGAATAGAATCAATGCCATTGAGCTTGAGATATTTGGCGAGGATATGAAATTCTGTACAACCAGAAATAAAGGAACGAGTCTTATATTTATTTAACAACTTTTGAACGTCTTCAAGAATTGTTAGTGGGTTTTGTCCTCGTTTTAATACTTGAAAAATTATCTCATGAATCAAGCGATGATCTTTTTCATCTGGAGAAATAATCCGATTCGCAGCAGTACAACCTCGAGCAAACAATTTTTTCTTGTAAGTACCTGTACCTGCAAGTAAAAGGGCAGGTTCATCATGTTCTTGCAGTTGGCGATCGGCAATTTTAATTAAGGAGATTACTTTATTAGTCTGATGCTCTGGGAGATGAGCCAAAGCATAATGAGCAGTACAACAACCAATGACTATGCGGTCAACTAATTGATTAAGTTTTTCTAAATGTATTTGCACAAAATCAATGAATTCTCTTTCATTTCCACTATGAACTGAAGTCGTGCGATCTGGTGCAGAGGGAAGTGAGAAGACAATGACGTTGGGTGCTTCTTGTTCGTTGTCGATATACTGGTTGTATTCATAAATGGTTTTAAGAAATTCAACAGTAACTACAGGCCCCATTCCGCCTAAAACTCCAAGTATTGGTTGTTTTTTATTCATCAGGATTCTCCAATTCAGTTTCTTGCTATGGTTTAACTGTGTAGTTCACTAAAAATTAAAATTGGTGGCAAAAAGATTGCTATCTTCTTTCTGAGAATTTTCGGTATTGAAAGATAGCTTTCGTAATGGCGTGTCAGGAGATTCTACTACATCTTCTAAAAGACTTTCTAACAACTTTAGTATCAATGAGATACGTTCCATTACAAATATATCTGTATTGTAGATTAGCTTCAGATATACTTCTTTCTGGTCAACAAAAATGAATTCCAGATCGAATTTGGCAGTAACAATCTCTTGGTCAATAGGTTTAACAGTAATTCCATCTAGTGCTAGATCTACATTTTGGTTGTTTTGCAGCACAACGACGGTATCAAATAGCGGATTCCGGCTGGGATCGCGCTTCAAATTCAAATCGGATACTAGTTTGTCAAAGGGATATTCTTGGTTTTCATACGCCTCTAGTGTTGTTGTTTTCACTTTTGAGAGTAAAGTGGTAAAACTATCGTCTTCTGCTATTTGACTGCGGAAGACTAAAGTATTAACATAAAAACCTATTTGCTCTTCTAAATCGGGATGATTTCGTCCGGCTATGGGAGAGCCTACAGTAATCTCATTTTGTTCGGTATATCGAAACAGAAAACTCTTGACGAAAGTCAGTAACCCCATAAACAAAGTAGCTTCTTGAGTCTTGACTAATAGCTCAAAGCGCTTCATTACTTCTCGATCGGGCTTCCATGTAACCGCAGTGCCTTGGAAACTTTGCACCGCTGGTCGGGTACGATCTAAAGGTAAGTTAAGACGTGTAGGAGCAGGAGTCAACTTAGCCTGCCAGTAATCACGTTGCGCTTGTAGTTCCGATGTTTTTAACCGCTTTTCTTGCCAGGAAGTATAGTCTTTATAATGAATTCTTAAAGGTGGCGGCAATTCTACATTCTGTTGTCCGCAGGCATGATAAAATGTGAGGAAATCTTTAATCAAGACGCCTGCTGACCAACCATCTGAGATGATATGGTGCATATTAAACAGAACTATATAGCTCTGTTGACTCAGTTTTAGTAAGTTAACTTTGAGTAAAGGTCCCGCTGACAAATCAAAAGTAGTTTTTGCATTGTTGTCAAGAGCTTCGGCGAGATTTTTTTCTTGTTCTTCACACTCCATCAAGTTGATCTGCTGCACTGCAAAATTCATGTGTTCATGCACGACTTGACGCGGTTCATTATCTATGAGGGTAAACGTAGTACGCAGTATTTCGTGGCGTTCGATCAAATGTTGAAAAGCATTTTCAAAGGCAGCGATATTTAGATCGCCGATGAATTGATAAGCACTGGGCATTCCATAGGCAGTATGATTGCGATCGAGGAATTCTAAAGCCCAAAGCCGACGCTGCCCATGAGACATAGGATAAGATTTTTGCTGAGTTATTGCTGGTATACGTTCCTGAAAGTCATATTGTGTTTTAGATATTAAAGCTGCTAATCCACAAATAGTTGGACTTCTAAAGAAGTCAGCCAATTTGACCACCACATTTAGTTCTTTATGAATGTGAGTTACGACTCTCGAAAGCAGCAGTGAGTGTCCACCAATGTCAAAGAAGTTATCAAATATGCTAATGGGGTATTTGGTGAGAAATTTTTCCCAAATATTTACTAGCTTTGACTCTAAAGTATTACGTGGCGCAGTGTAAGCTACCTTTGTTATACCTGTTTCCTTGATATCAGCCAGTGCTCGTAGGTCGATTTTTCCATGCCTGGTTAGAGGAAATTGCTTTAAGAAGATAAAGGAGGTGGGAATCATGTAAACAGGCAAATAATTAGCTATAAATTCTCTGATTTCTCTAATTTCTATGTCTTGATGAGTTTGACAATAAGCACATAACTGGGTTTGATTATCTACATTCACAGGTAATACAATAGCTCTCTCTATATCAGTATGGCGACTGAGTTGGTATTCAATTTCTCCTGGATCTATTCGATAGCCATTCACCTTAACTTGATTATCTTTACGACCAATAAATTCAATCTGACCTGGAGCAGTTTGTTTACCTAAATCTCCTGTTCTAAATAGAGTTTTTCCCGGACTCACAAAGCTAGGTTTAAATTTTTCCTTGGTGATTTGAGGGAGGTTGTGATAACCAGCTGCTAATGCTGCACCTTCTACACAGATTTCACCGATCGCATGAAGAGGTACGGTGTTATTGAATTCATCGAGGACAAATAATCGATTGTTATGGAAAACCTGACCAAGAGGTACTTCTGTGTCTAAAATTTCGTCTATTGTATACTGAGCTACTCCTACACAAGTTTCTGTTGAGCCGTAGACATTGCTGACAATTTCAGCTTGAAAGCGTTTTCGTAAAGCGATCGCTGTTTCCCGATCTAATTTCTCTCCTCCTGAAGAGATATATTTTAAGCTGGGGATAGTTTCTCCTGCTTCGAGTACAGCCAATATTTCCCGATAAATAGATGGCGTTGTGTGCAGTGCATTAATTTGTTTTTCTTGTAAAAAGGAAACTAAATGCCCTATATGCTTCACTTCGTACATATATAAAGGAGCACCGATCGTCAACGGGAGAAAAATATTCCTCAGAGATGGATCGTGGGTGACAGAAGCGGTAAAGATATAGCGCCACTCAGGATGTTTATCTAAGTCAAAGGTGAGTCGTAAACTCCGAATTACATTCAGAATAGAGATGTGACAACCCATGACTCCTTTGGGGTTTCCAGTTGAGCCAGAAGTATATAAAATATAGGCAATTTGGCTAGAGTCTGGTTTGAATTTTGGCTCCGTGCTGTCAAATTCTGCCAGAATGGGAGCGATTTTATCCAAGCAAATCGTCTCTATTTCTTGAGGTAATTTGGATACAAAATTACTCTCAGTGAGACACACATGGCAGCCACTATCTTTTAAAATAAAATCGATGCGGCTACTGGGAAATTCCGGATCTATCGGAACATACGTTGCTCCTGTTTTGAAAGTAGCAAGGATGGCGATGATTAAGTTCTGATTACGTCCTAGCGCCACCGCGATCGCTTTCCCTGCAGACTGATATTTCTGATGCAAGTAATTTGTTAAACTATTTACTTTTTCATTCAATTCTTGATAGCTGAGAGTAGTTTCTCCAACAATTAATGCTGGTGCATTTGGAGTAGAGTTGACTTTAGCAATAAAGTCATCAATAATTGTAGCGTTTTGGGGCAATTCTATTGTTTGTCCGATTAACTCTGCCTGTAATTTTTCTTGTTGCAATTGTGTTAAGAGAGGCAACTGAGAAATCAAACTATTAGCATTTTTAGTTACGCCCTCAAGCAAAATTTCAAAACTTTCTAGAAACTGCTTGATAGTCTCTTGCCTAAAAAGTTCCTTATTGTAATTACAGTAGATAATCAGGGCATCATTTACTTCGATCAGGTTAAAGCCCAAATCGAAAGGAGTATATCCAATTGGCTCTGGTGGCAGCGATACTTGTAATCCTGCAAACTCAGGTAGAGTTAAACTAGGATCCATATTGAAAGATACCGAGATGAGCGCAGAACGGGAAAAATCCCGTTGTAATTGCAAAGCTGCTAATAACTCTTCTAAAGCGTGACTTTGGTGTTTAAACGCTGCTACAAGTGTTGCTTTGGTATGACGAAGATGTTCAACAAAAGAAGCCGTTACATCTATGGGGATACGAACTGGTAAAAATTGTGAGCAAAAGCCAACTAACTCTTCGCTGCCCTCAACTTGTCGTCCAGAAATGGGAACACCAATTACTAAATCATTTTGACCGGAAATCCGACGCAGAAAAGCTGTGTAAGCAGCAAACATTGTCATAAATAATGTAGCTTGGTTTCTGCGTCCCACAGTCTGCACATTTTGCCACAGTTCAGGAGCAATAATTTTACTTTCTCGACCTCCAGTGTAAGTTTTTACAGCCGGACGGGGAAAGTCCGTAGGCAGCTCAAATACTGGAATTTCTCCCTCATAGGTTTTCAACCAAAAATCACGATGCTCTTGCATTTGTAGACTTTGCGCTTCTTGCTGTCGCAAAGCCAGATATTTGCGAAACTGCATTGGTGGCGCTAATTCTGTCTCAACGCCAATTTTTGCTGAATACAGTTTGCCTATTTCATTCAAAATTAGCCCTAAAGACCAACCATCAGCAACGATATGATGGGTTTTTAAAGATAGAAGATGGTGTTCGGGTGCTAAACGCATCAGAACAGCTTCAAATAAAGGAGCTACAGATAGATCAAAAGGCTTTTGAGAAGACTGAGTTCTTAATGCTAAAGCAGTTGCTTCGGGATTGTCGTCATCTATAAGATTGATTAACGGCAGGTCAATTTTGACACTATTAATAACTTCCTGTAGTTCGCCTTGTTCTAATACTCGTGTTCGTAAAGCCTCGTGACGATTGACTACTTCATTAATAGCTTGCTGTAAAGATGAAATCTCTAAGGAACCACGCAGTTCTAAAGAAGTAGTGACGTTGTATGATGCTGAAGCTGTTTTATCTAATTCTGACAACAGCCAAAGCTGACGTTGCGCTTCACTGGTAGAAAATCTCTGGTTTAAATTACTCCTACCATCTTCATCAACAAAGCGATCGCTTTCTTCTCTTTTCTTTGATTGCGGTGGTTTGGCATTTTCAAAAAAACCTGCTTGCCGCAGTTCCATAATAGCTTCTTTAACAGCAGTGACTACTTTGTCTATATCTTCATTGGTATGGTGAGTCGAGAGGAAGCAAACCCGTTTCTCCCATGTATACACGCCTTTGAGATTTAGCAAGTAATAAAAGAGCGGCAGTTCGATAGGTTGCAGGAAAATACTATAAGCTCCAAAGGGTTCAAAGCGAAACAAAGAACCAAAATGAACGATGCGGATGGGAATTCCTATTTCAAGAAAGAATTGATTAACTTCCGTTGCTAATCGATTGGTTAATTGATTTACGCTTTCTAAAAGCTGTGAACCTTGTGAGCGTAAATGTAGAAGCACTGCACGACATGCCGCCAGAGCCAAAGGATGACGACAGAAAGTACCACCATAAGCAGTTAATTCTGTTTGCGGATGGGAATTATCTCCATAACTCCAAAAACCGCCATCAATTGCATCCAATAAATCTGCTTTACCACAGATCGTACTAATAGGCAACCCACCACCAATTGCCTTACCGTAAACTACTATATCTGCCTCTACGTCAAACCATTCCTGCGCTCCTCTTAGCGCAATCCTAAATCCAGTAATAATTTCATCAAAAATTAGCGCAATCCCGTTTTCACGAGTCAATTTACGTAATTTTTGCAGAAACTCTCTAGGCTGTAAATCGGGTTTACGGCTTTGCACCGGTTCTACCAGCACTGCTGCTAAATCATCAGCGTGAGCAGAAATTATTTGTAAACTTTCTTCGGCTCCATAAGTCAAAATTATTACGTCTTCAACCATTCCTAATGGTGTACCCTGACTTAATGGTTGGGCTGTTTCCGGCTCCTCTCCAACTCGTGCTAAAATGCCGTCAAAAGTTCCGTGATAAGAACCAGCAAACAAAGCAATTTTTTGGCGTTTTGTCCGAGAACGAGCAACACGAACTGCTGCCATAATTGCTTCTGTTCCAGTATTACTAAAAGCAACCCGCTCCACACCTGTCATTTCACTAATTAGAGCAGCCGTTTCTGCCGCGATATTGGACTGCATTCCCAATCCTATTCCTTGTTGCATCTGATTCTGAATCGCTGACAGCACGAAATCAGGACTGTGTCCAAAAAAGTTAACACCAAACCCCATTGCTAAGTCGATATAATCATTGCCGTCAATATCACGAAAATGTGCCCCTTGGGCTGATTCTGAGACAATGGGATATTGAAATTCTTTTAAAGCCATCCGGAAGTCAATGGTAGGTTTGACATCAACCATTGTTTTGCGGCTATTTTGCGAATATGCTTTTGATTTCGCTGTTTTTTTATTATAAAGAAGCTCTAAATATCGAATAAAATCTTGCTGTTTTGCTGTTAAAGATTTATTTTCATTCAGCTTTAAGGCAAGTGGATTTAAACTTGGACTACTTTTTTTAGCAGGAGGTGCAGTTTCTATTTTGGTTTTTTGAGGAGGAGACGCAGTTTCTGTCTGACTCATCAAAACTTCTGATGTATTGCTGGGTGCAACAGAGGCAGATTGGAGTATTTCTAATTGTTTGATAATGGTTTTTTCATGTACATCTTTGAGATCTTTCAAAGATTGTAGTTGAGCCATCATCAAAGCTTCTTTGCCAGAGGTTGGTGATATTTGTACTGTTTTTAATTCGCTAGTAGGACTTACAGCTACAGGAATAGTTACAGGTGATTCAGCAGAGGCGCAAGCAATAATTAGCTCTTGTCCATTGAATATGCTCATATTGTTCTGCTGAGAAAAACTATCCGCAGTTACAAAACCACAGCGTTTTAAAACAGAACACCAACTTTCTGCACTCAACAAAGGAGTATCTACACGTAACTCCTTGTCCTGAAAACGCCACCATCCTGGAGTGAGTCCAAAACTTAAATCAAGCCATGAATTATTTTCTACTGTTTCTAGTAGTACCAAGTAACCACCTGGTCGTAGTAATTCCCGAATATGATTTAGTGTTTCTGTCACATTTCGGGTAGCATGAAGCACATTAGCAGCAACAACTATGTGATAAGAATGTGCTGGTAGCCCTTGGGAAACTGGTGATTTCTCAATATCTAGTTGGTGGAAGTTGACATTAGATCTGTGCTGAAACTTTTGTCTAGCTTTAGCGAGTAAAACGGGAGAGAGTTCGGTAAAAGAATAGGTTGTATGCTCAAGATTTAAGTCGTTGAGAATAGCTTCAGAAGTAGCACCTGTACCACCTCCCACTTCGATAATTTGGTAAGGGCGATCGCTTGCGGAAATCTTTAAAATTAGGTTAATCGCTGCAGCTACTCGTTTATTCATCAAACGAGATACAGGAGAATTCCCATATATGCTTTCCGCATGAGTAACTGAACCTGCTGGGAAAATTAACTCCAAAGGATCTATATTTCCTCTCAGTACTTCTGCCAAATTTTCTCCACAGCGTTGCAGCATTTCTAACTCTGGTTTAGCAGCAGGACTTGTTGAAAGCAGATTTAAGAGTGCTTGTGGTATTGAAAAAGGCGTAGGCAGGTTTTTTACCATCCATACACTACCCTGATTTTGAATAACTCCAACTTGCTCTAAAGTTTTTAAATAACGAATGACTAAAAGACGATATTTTGGGACAATTGGCTGTAATAAGATTTCTGTTGTCCAGGTTTCTGCTTTATTTAGTTTATTGCCAAGGGCTGCTAAAGCTTCTATGATATAGGCAACAGTAATCGGTTGTAATTGGGAAATGACCCACAGGTAATCCTTTAATTCTGGAGCGGAAGTTGAGATATTTGAGATTTTAGTTAATATATTAGTGCTGGATATTTCATCAGATATATTTAAGGGTTGAGGGTCAACATAGTTAGAGAGATAATTGGAGATATCGGCAACTGTTTGCAAATCTGTAAATAATTGATCTATCTTGACCTTGACGCCATACTTCTCTTCAATTTTGCGAGCAAAGTCGGTCAGAATAATCGAATCTGCTCCCAGATTTAATAATGTCTCATCATCTCTAATGTCATTTTCATCTTCTTTGAGGAGGAGAGCCAAGATAGACTTTAACTGATTGCCAATTTCTTGCTGATGTTGGATATTTGATTTTGCTACGGATGTTAACTCCATTTTGGTCTCCATTTGCTCTCTTTCTACCACTTGGTTAATTTGACTAGATTCGACTAAAATATTAGGTTGAAATTGGAAACGTTTTCTTTGAAAGGGATATGTCGGCAATTGTACATTTCTGTAGCCGTAATCTTCATTGAATTTCTCAGCGTTAAAATTAACTCCATTAATGTATAGTTGGGCAAGTGCCGACAGCATTGTCTGCCAGTTATTCAAACCTCTATTTAGAGAACTTAGCCAGATAACTTCTTCGTTATAACGACGTCCTTGATCTGCTAGTATTGGTCTTGGACCAACTTCTAAAAATAGTTTATATCCTTTGTTTAAGGCCGTAATTATACTCTGTAAAAATTGCACTGGTTCACGACATTGTTGTCTCCAGTAAATTGCATCAGGCGCATTTTCTAAAGCTTTTCCGTCAATTCCTGAAAGCAGGATAATTTTAGGATGATGGTAGGAAATCTGCCGAGCAGCAGTTTCAAATTCAGCTAAAATAGGCTCCATTAATGGAGAATGAAAACCCCCGGCAACGGAGAGTAACTGAACCCCAATTCTTTGGTTTTTACAGATGGTAATAATCTCATCAATACTGTCGCTTTCTCCAGAAATAACAATTTGTTGAGGATGGTTAATAGCCGCAATCGAAACTGTATCACTGTAGTTTTTGAGCAGAGAAAGTACCGTCTCTTCATCTGCAAAAACTGAAGCCATTTTCCCTGTAGCCGCAGTTTGCATTAACTGCCCGCGTTTAACAATTAATGCTAAACCTGCTTCTAAGCTAAATACTCCGGCAATACAAGCTGCTACATATTCCCCAACGCTGTGTCCAATTACTAAGCTGGGTTCTATTCCCCAAGACCGCCATAGCATGGCAATGGCATATTCTAAAGCAAATATCGCTGGTTGAGCATACGCAGTTTGATTGAGTAAATCTGTTTGCTCGCCAAACAATACATCTTGTAATGGATACTCTAAGTGAGGTGCTAAAATTTCTGCACATCGATCAATATATTTACGGAATTTAGGTTGGGTTTGGTACAGTCCATCGCCCATACCTGCATAACAAGCTCCTTGACCGGTAAAGAGAAAGACAACTTTCGGCTGTTTATCTCCCCCAAAGCGTTGATAAAATGTCAAACTATCAATAGTTTTTTGCTCGGTAAATGCTGCTAGTCTTTGTTGCAACTCAGGTAATGTATCTGCTACTATTGCTAAACGCTCTGGTAAGCGCGATCTGCCTATAGCTGCACTATGGCAGATGTCTCCTATTTCTGGATGCGACTCTAGGTGAGTGTGAAAACGTTGCGCTAGTTCTTCTAAAGCAGTTTTGCTCTGAGCGGAAATCGTGAAAAGATAACTGGGAAGTTTCTGTTTAATCTCTGTTTGTGTTGCAGGGGGCGCTTGTTCGACAATGACATGGGCATTGGTTCCAGAAAAACCAAAGGAGCTAACTCCAGCTATGCGTACTTCACCTTTGTTAGACCAAGGTACAGTTTGACTGGGAATTTCGAGCGGAGTTCCTTGCCAATTAATTAGAGGATTAGGTTCTTTGAAGTGAAGATGAGGCGGAATCTCACCATGCTGCAGAGCCAGAATCGTCTTGATCGTTCCTGCTATACCTGCGGCTGCTTCCAGATGTCCAAGATTAGTCTTAACTGAACCGACGTAAAGGGGTTGCTTACGCTCTTGTCCATAAACTGCGGCGATCGCATTAATCTCAATTGGATCTCCTAAAGAGGTTCCAGTACCATGTGCTTCTATATACCCAACTTGGTGGGGAGCTACTCTGGCATCAGCTAATGCTTGACGTAGTAACTCTTGTTGTGCCGGACCACTGGGAACTGTTAACCCGGCTGATGCGCCGTTATGATTCACCGCCGACCCCCGCAGTAGTGCGAGTATGCGATCGCCATTTTTCTTAGCCTCAGACAAGGGTTTCAGTACTAAAACCCCACACCCTTCTCCCCGCACATAACCATTTGCAGCCGCATCAAAGGTTTTGCAGCGACCATCATTTGACATCATTCCCGACTGCGAAAGATTAATAGTAATTGCCGGATCGAGAATCAAATTTACCCCAGCTACCAAAGCTAGTTTGCATTCATTATTTCTTAAGCTGCAAATAGCTTGGTGAACAGCTACGAGTGAAGAAGCACATGCCGCATCAATAGACATGCAAGGGCCGCGAAGGTTAAGAAAATAAGACAGCCTACCTGCTGCTGCACTCAAAGCATTTCCCGTGCCAAAAAAAGAGTCGATTTCATCATATTTGGTTTTGTAGACCTTCATAGCGTGGTCGATCCCACTAATGCCGACAAACACACCAATGCGATCGCCTGCTAAATTAGTAGGTGGTAAATTAGCATTTTCCAGAGCTTCCCATGTCACCTCAAGTAGTAACTTTTGCTGCGGGTCCATTGAGGTAGCTTCGCGGGAAGATATAGAGAAGAAACGGGCATCAAATGCGGTAATATCCTCTTGAATAAATCCCCCATAACGTGTGTTCATTTTACCTGGTTTGGGATCGCGATCGTAAAATTTCGAGATATCCCAACGGGTTTTAGGCACTTCTACAATCGCATCTAATCCAGCTTTACAGTAGTTCCAATATGCTTCTGGAGAATTTATGCCTCCAGGGAAACGACATCCCATCCCGACAACGGCAATTGGCTCACTTTGTCTAGTTTCTAATTCGGTAATGCGAGCCTGCATTGCCTCCATTTTTGTTAAGGTTGTTGCTATTAATTTTTTATAATCTGTTGACTTATTTCCCGAATTTTCATTCACCATATTTATCAAGTTCCGCTAACTTTTGATTAAGTAGTGTTGTCAGTTCGTCTTCACTGAAGTTGTCATAAGGATTTAGAGTATCTTCGGGTGCGATCGCCTCAAATTCAATCTGTGCTAGTATATGTTCTTGGATGTAAGTGCTGAGACTTGTAATATTGGGATAATCAAAGATTATAGATGCTGGTAAAGAGCAAGCTAAATTATTTTCTAGCCTGTTTTTAAATTCTAGTACCATTAAGGAGTTTAAACCTAACTCTAAAAAAGAAGTTTGATGAGGAATAACGCTAGTTGTATTTAACCCAGTAACTTCGCGTAATACTTGCTCAATTCCTTGAGCTAAAGTTGCCGCTCGCTCATCTACAGTTACAGATTTTAACCGCTCTAACAATTTTGCCGAATTCTCTGGACTTTTTTCTTTTGGTGTCAGTACTTCGGCAAAAAATGGTTGGTTGATATTAAAAGAGGAATGAAAAGTTTGCCAATCAATATCGATAATAACTTCTTGAGAGTTCCCCTGAATCAATTGACTGAGATATTCTAAAGCGGTATCAGAAGACATACTTTGAATACCCCAACTAGCAAAACGTTGTTTTTCTATTTCATTTCCTGTATCCCATGCGCCCCAATTGATACTTATACCTGGTAATCCTAAACTTTGTCGTTGCTGCATTAAGGCATCCATAAAAGCATTGGCAGCAGCGTAACTACTTTGACCGGGTGAACCGAGAATCACAGCAGCAGAAGAAAAGGCAATGAAAAAGTCTAAAGACAGATTGCGGCTGTAGCGGTCTAGTAATAGAGTACCTTCTACTTTAGGACGCATCACGTTTTGGAATCTTTCCCAATTTTGATTGCGCAAAAGACCATCATCTAAAACACCAGCAGCGTGAATAACACCACGTAATTCTGGTAATTCTGTGCCAAAACGGGAGAAGAGTTGTTCCATATCCGTCGGTGAAGCAACATCAGCACCGACAACTGTAATCTGTGTACCATTTTTAGCTAATAATGCGATCGCATCATGTTGAGACTTGGCATTACGGCTACACAAAACTACATGGCTAGCTCCCATAGACGATAGCCACTGAGCCATGAGCAACCCAAGTTTACCCAACCCTCCAGTAATCAAATAAGCTCCTTCACCCGTAATTATCTTCTGTTTTTGTGCTGTAGGAACTTTTGCCGACACTAATCTTGCTCCATAGCGGTTTCCCCCACGTAAAGCCAGACGCAACTCGTTACTTGGAGTATGGAATTCGTTGAACAGAAATTCAGCTTCATTAGGTTCTGCAATCGGTGGTAAATCCAAGCATACACAACGGGTTTGGGGATATTCATTATTTATGACTGCTCCTAATCCCCAGAGCAAAGACTGTTGAGGTTGCAACGAAGTCTCAGAAAGCACTTTATTTGCACCGCGAGTCACAAACCACAGATGAGGTAATTTTTCCCAGTGAGCGGTGATGGCTTGTATTAAGTGTAATGCCGCACGACAATTGTCGATATGCGCACCTTCCTCAACAGGTGCAGCTGAGCAAGCGAAAATCACATCTGTGGGAAATCCCGATAACCCTACTTCTTGGCATAAGCGCCGAAAATCAGACTCAACAGATGGATCGATCGCAAAAGAATCTTGATAACGGCATTCATAATTAGAACCCAGTTCCACAGTTATGACTCGTTCTCCAGCTTTTCTCAATAAAGTTATCAACTCATTCAACGCTGTACCAGGATACACAAACACCAGCCAAGATTTGTTATTTGCGGCAATTGGAATTGAATTGAGCTTTTTCCATTCAATCTGGTACCAATTTGTTTTAGGTTTTTGCCATAAACCCTGTAATCCCGGATTAGTACGCCGTGCTGCTAATTTTGTAAACCGAGCGCAAAGATGCCCTTGTAGATCGTAAACATCTAAGTCTACGGATATTTCTCCGTTAGTATCTGATTTAATATCAGCGCGAGTCCAAGCTTGATTCCCAGGATTACCAAAGAATTCTAATGAAGAGAAACCATAAGGTAAGTGCAATTCATGACCGTGAATTTCTGGAAAAGCCGCGCCAATACTTTGCAAGCAAGCATCTAAAAGCACGGGATGAAGACAATAGCGATGATCTGACAAACTGCGATCGATACTAATGCGAGCCTGAGAACCATTTCCTAAGTAGCGTAGTTCTTGAAGAGCTTGAAATTGCTTACCGTAACTGATTCCCATTTGATGATAAAGCTCATAGAATCTGGAGATAGAAACAGATTCCCCTTCTAGCTCAGACCAATGAACGATCTCTGAGAAACCCGGTTTCTCAAAGAAACCGGGTTTCTGCACCAGGCGAAGTTCGTGTGGTGGAGTACTAAGAGATTTTTGATTGTTGGGTTTAATTTCACCAGTGACATGAAGAATCCAGTTATTTTGTTGTGAATTACTACTAAATATCTCAAAACTATAGTTTCCTGATGATTTTGGTTTAAAAATCATTTGTAATGTACTTTGATGAGATAATATCAACCCCTGATGAATTGACACATTCTGTACAATTGCCACATCAGTAAATATTTTCTGGCTGGCTGCTAAAATTGCTTCAATAAAACCCGTAGCTGGAAATACGGTTTTTTCAAATACCTGGTGTTCTTCAAGATATTGCGGGTTATCGGAGCCTATATCTCCCTCAAAGATAATTTCTCCGGTAGCTAGTTTTTTGACATCACTAATAAAAGGATGTAACTTAGGTTTGATTTCAGCTACAGAAAATTGTGAGTTTGACACCCAGTAGCGTTCTCGTTGAAATGGATAAGTAGGTAAAGGAATTCGCTTACCTTGTTTAAATACCTCTGTCCATTCTATTGAAGCACCATTAACAAAGAGTGTCGCCAAACTTCTGTACATCTGGGCTTGTTCATCTTGTCCGGGTACGATGCTGGGTAGCCATAATATTTCTTTGATTTGAGAAGTTAGTCGCGCCATTCCCAATAACACAGGCTTCGGTCCCAACTCTACAAAACAGCGATAACCACTGTCAATTAAGAATTTGAATCCTTGACCAAAATGTACGGTACTGCGAATATGGCGTAGCCAATAATCGGGAGTAGCGATTTCTTTACCAATTGGTTTGCCAGTGACATTGCTAATAATAGTCAAGCTTGGTTCATGGAAAGAAATTTTACTCAATACCTGAGCAAAATCATCAATAATCGGTTCCATTAAAGGGGAGTGAAAAGCATGAGATACTGCCAAGCGTTTGGTTTTATAACCCTGCTCTAGAAAAAGTTTTTCCAGGTTATTAACAATTTCATTTAAGCCAGAAATTACAGTAATTGAACCATTGGCAGCGGCAATATTAATTTGACTGCTATTGCCTGCAATATAGGCTGCAACTGTTTCAAAATCAGCATAAATTGCTGCCATACCGCCATTATGCGGTAGTTCTCCCATTAAGCGACCGCGTTCGGCAACTAATTGCAGGGCATCTTCTAAAGAGAAAACTCCCGCTAGGCAAGCTGCGACATATTCACCAATGCTATGTCCCAAAAGCGCAGAAGGTTGTATTCCCCAGGATTGCCATAATTTAGCAAGTGCGTATTCCAGTGAAAAAAGCGCTGGTTGTGTGATTGGAGTCTGTTCAAGCAACTCGCTATTTTGTAACTGAAAGATTAAATCTAACAGCGATGTACCTAAAATAGGTTCTAGGATTTTGTTACAAAGATCCAGAGTATTTTTAAAGACAGGTTCTTTGTTGTAAAGAATTTGTCCCATCCCTGAATATTGAGAACCTTGTCCTGAGAATAAGAAAGCTACATTTAACTGAGTTTCTAAGGAATTTTGCCTAATTAAATTGTCAGAATCATGACCTGATTGGAAATCAGCAAGTGCTTTTTGGGCTGTAGAGATCGAGTCGGCTAAAATACACAATCGATGCCGGAAAACAGCACGTCCTGTACTTGCTGTAAAACAAGCATCTGCCAATCCAGATTCATTCAAAGCGTGCTGATAATCTTGTGCCAACTTTCGCAGAGATTTTTCGGAACGAGCCGAAAGAGGCAGAAGGTAAAGTTTATGATCAGATTGCTGAGTGACAGATGGGGAAGTAGGCGCAATTTCTCCGATGATAATATGGGCATTAGTGCCACTAAATCCAAAGGAACTAACTCCCGCAATTCGCTGCCGTTCACTAAGATGCCAGTTTTTTCCATGTACTGGAACTTCAAAAATATGAGAACTCCAATCAAAACGCGGGTTGGGCTGCTCAAAGTGAAGATGGGGAGGAATTTTATGATGTTGCAAGGCTAAAACAGTTTTGATTAACCCAGCAATTCCGGCGGCACCTTCTAAATGTCCTAAATTGGTTTTGACAGAACCAATGATTAAAGGTCGATTTTGGGGGCGATTGCCAAAAACGGCAGCCATGCTTTCTAATTCAATCGGATCTCCGATCGCAGTACCAGTACCGTGAGCTTCGATAAAATCTATTTGTTCCGGTTTGAGTTTCGCCGCGTTCAGTGCCTGATGTAATAATTTTTCCTGAGCATCTCCATTGGGTACGGTGAGTCCACTACTTGGACCATCGTGATTAACGGCTGTACCATAAACTCTAGCTAAGATGCGATCGCCATTTTCCAGCGCTTGACTCAACCGCTTGAGAACAATCATCCCGCAACCTTCGCCCCGAACCATTCCATTCGCACTCGCAGCAAAAGTTTTGCAACGTCCATCAGGCGCAAGCATGTGGGCGCGACTTTCAATTAAGGAAATTACCGGGGTTAAAATTACGTTGACACCACCCGCCAGCGCAATGTCACACTCACCATTACGCAAAGCATTACAAGCCAGATGTACTGCCACCAATGAAGAAGAACAAGCAGTATCAACTGTCATTGAAGGTCCTTGTAAGCCAAGTACATAAGATAGACGACCAGCGGCTACACTTATAGAAGTCCCCGATCCGGTATAAGCATTGATTGCTTCTGGTGCATAACTCAATTGTGCATAGTCTTGAGTCATCGCCCCAATAAAAACACCAGTTTGACTGTTGCGTAACTGTTGCGGATTTTGACCGGCAGATTCCAAAGCCTCCCAAGTAGTTTCTAGCAGCAAACGTTGCTGAGGATCTATAGCCACAGCCTCACGGGGTAAAATTCCAAAAAATTCAGCATCAAAATGGTCGATTTGCTCTAGAAATGCTCCATAAGGGCAATATATTTTTCCGGGTGTATCTGGATCGGGATGATACCATGCATGAATATCCCAGCGATCGCTAGGAATTTCTCCCACCGCATCCTTCCCCTGCTCTAAAAGTTGCCAGAACGATTCGAGATTGTTCGCACCGCCAGGAAATCGGCAAGCCATACCCACAATGACAATTGGATCTTCAAGCTGTGGTTTTGCGTTATATTGCCCATCGATTTCTCTCAACGAGCCCAAAGAAACCCGGTTTCTTAACGAAAAATCTTCGTTTTGAGTCAGAGTCGTTCTCAAGAAACCGGGTTTCTCAAAGGATTCCAGTTGTTCTGGCACAGGAGTTTGCACCTTATCTAAAACTTCCCGCTGCAAATAATCTGCTAAAGTTTCCACCGTAGGAAAACGAAAAGTAATTGTTGTCGGTAGCGAGCAGTTGAAATCTGTTTGCAGGAGATTGCGAAGTTCTGTGGAGGTGAGAGAGTCCATCCCCAGATCGAAAAAGCCTTGTTGGGGAGATACTTCATCGGTTGATAGTCCTAATACAGTGGAGAGGAGCAAACTAATATGACGGATGAGCAAATCACGACGCCGTTTTACAGGAGTTGTTTGCCATTGCGCTAAAATATCCGATGAGGTTTGAGGCTTAGTTTCTACTTGGGGTAAGAACTGTTGATAAAAGCTTTGGTTGATGTAGGGGAAACGTTGCCAGTCAATGGCGATCGCACCAGCACGCACAATCTGATTAAACAAGATTTTTTCTAGAGTATTGAGCGCTAAGTCAGGTGCCATTGCATTAAAACCTTTGGCTGCTAACCTATCCAATACATTGCGATCAACTGCTGCACCAATCTCGCTCCACGGGCCCCAGTTGATGACTGTAGCTGGGAGATTGCGTGCATGACGAAAATAGGTAAAGGCATCCTGAAAGGCATTAGCCGCAGCAGCATTAGCTTGTCCTGCGGAGCCAATCAGCGACACAGCAGAGGTATAACAAACAAAGAAATCTAAAGGATCGGTGAGGGTTAATTGATGCAGCAGCCAAGTTCCTTTCACCTTGGGCGCTAAAACATGGTTAAAACGTTCTGGTGTCAGTCGCAGTAATGTAGTATCGTCTAAAGTGCCAGCGATGTGGAAAATCCCCCGCAAAGGATACTGGGAACGGCATTCTTCTAGCAAGGTGTGAAGTTTCTGTACATCAGTGACATCAACATCCTTAATTTCGATGTCTGCGTTGAGTGATTGCATACTTGCCAGAATTTCGGGAGTGACAGCGTTTGCACCACTGCGACTGCACAATACTAAATGACGAGCGCCACGTTCTATCATCCACCGGGCAGTTGCTAAACCTAACCCGCCTGTACCACCAGAAATCAGATAAAAGCCATCTTGACGGAAATTAATGTTTCCATCTTCTAGTTTTTGCTCTACCAGACGGGGACAGAAGCGTTGTTCGCCGCGCAAGGCTATGCGGTTTTCCCGTGTCTGGCTGTAAAGTTCTCGGAATAATTTTTCTCCTAAATCTTGTCCATTTGGCTCTAAGTCAATCGCTCTAAAATTTAGTTCCGGATGTTCTAGTACCAGGCTCAAAGCGATCCCCAACAACGAAGATTGTTCTGGAGAAGTCAGCGTCGCTACCCCTGCCGCTACACATCCTTGGGTAACGAGAATCAGCGCAGGCGGATTTTCTTGCTGCAATAATGCCTGAAGTAGAAATAGGAAACGTCTACAATGAATCTCTACGGCTTGATAAATTTCACCTTCTATCTCCTGCAATGCCCAAAAGTAGACAATTTCACGAGTTTCTGGAGTTAATAGTTTTTGCAACAGTAGTAGGTAGTCATCGGCATTATCAGGATCGATCGCAGTTTCGCCCTCTTGAGTAGTAACTCCTTGAGGCAATATTACAGAACAAGCAACCCCTCGCTGTTGCAATGGCGTAATTAAACTGTGGGCAATTCCTTTAGTATCGGCAAAGATTAATTCATGGGAAACAGACTTAGAGTAGTCATTTGCTTTGGCGATAATCACACTTTGCCGCAATAGATTGCGTGTTTCTGCTTTCGTTGGTTCAATAACATTAATTTCTGTAAATCCATGACTGACAAGCAAATCTTGCCAATGTTTTGTATCTACCAAAGGATAACCAGCGCGGAGTGGATCGTTAGAGCATAGCCACCAGCCCTCTGTTAAACCAAAGGTTAAATCTATCCAACGGCGTGCTCCAGTACTTTCCAAAAGTATCAGCAGTGCATTAGGAGCGCTTAAAGAACGTACATGCTGCAATGTCTTGTCAATATCTGTTGTTGCATGGAGGACATTAGCTGCAATAATGATATCAAAACTTCCCGGCAGAAAACCTTGAGCAAAGGGATTATTTTCTATATCTAAAGTTTCATATTTAATGAAGGGATAGCTGAAATTTTCTTTAGCTCTAGTTAAAAACCGAGAGGAAATATCGGTAAATACATATTCAATTTGCTCTGGAGGTAAGTGCGGTAAAATTGCCGAGGTAGTGGCTCCTGTTCCGCCGCCAATTTCTAGAATCCGTAGCTGACGATTTGCTGGTATTGCCACTGCAGTTCTAATTGTTTCTGCAACTAGCTCATTCATCAACTTAGCACCAGCCGCATCAGAATAGATAGATGCGATCGCATTCAGATTCCCTTGGGGGAATAGTAACTCTAACGGCTCAATTTGGCGACGCATCACAGCAGCCAAAGCCGAACCACAACGTTCTATGAGATTAATTTCTGCAAGGTAATGAGGAAATTCGCTCTCCAGGCGTTGAATCTCCAATTGAATCGAAGTTGTACTTGGTTCTTTTTCTAACAGCCATCCATCTTTTTGGTGAGTCACAATTCCTTCTTCGGCAAGGATGGCTAAACACCGCGATAATAAGGGACGATAAAAATCAACTACTCCACCTTGAGCGGCAATCTTTTCTTCTTGATAAGTTTGACCTAATTCCGGTTGCCAGTTAAGCTTTTTTAAACCTGACCATATATAATTTACACTTAAACATTCCAACTCCCCAAGCAGGCGTTCATATTGGCGCAATTCCGCCAATTGTTGTTCTAATTGCTGTGGTTTTACTCGCTCTTTAATTAGATTAGGAGTAAGTAAATAATCTCTACCATCAGCTAATAAAGGTGATAAGGAAATCCACTTCTCTAAGTAAGCTTGAGGTTGAATTTCCTGGGGGATAATTTCTTGGCGTTGAACTGATTTGAGTTGAAATCCTGTAATTGATACCAGTAATTCTCCTTGCTCTGAGTAAATTTCCAGATCGGAGATAATATGATTAGCAGAATTTTTCTGTACTCTAACTGAACTAATTACGCTATCACCTGGAGAGCGGAAGAATTGGAATTTAGCAATGCGGATCGGTACATAAGTTACAGAAGACTCTTGCTGAAATAAAATAGCAGCGATCGCTTGAAAACAAGCATCAAGCATTGCCGGATGAAAATAGTATTTTGCTTCGGGAACATCTGTTAAGTTTATGTGAGCCAAAGCACTATTTTTACCGTACTGGAGTTTTTGGATTAACTGAAAGTTAGTCCCGTAACTGACGCCAGATTGCTGGTATTTTTCATAAAAAGAATTAATTTCTAGCTGCTGTGGACAGTTAGCTTCTAGTTGCTCTAGATTTTTGTAAACTGAATCAATTGCTTTTAACTTTTCAATTTCTCCCGAAACAAGTAGATCCCAATTATTTTCAGATTGATTGTAGATTTGAAAACTTTCTTTATTACCACCATCAATAACTAATTGCAATACATCATCATCTTCTCCAAGTACTAATGCTTTATGAAATTCAATTTTCTCTAAAACAACGGTACCTTCTGCCGCAGCTAAAGCCATTTCAATAAACGCAGCCCCTGGAAAGATGGGTTTGTCAAAAACTTGATGCTCTGCTAAAAAAGCTGGGTTTTTCTGACTAATCCTAGCTTGATATTGAATAGAAGATAGAGGCGAGGGTAGACGTTCGCCTAGTAACGGATGCCCGGAGTGATAATTATGAGATTTAGATATGGCTGTTGAATTCTGTCTATCATTAATGGGAACCCAATAGCGTTTGCGGATAAAAGGAGAAGTTGGTAAACTAACTTTTTGTCCTGGACGAGAGCGATGAAATTCTTTCCAATTAATATTTGCCCCTCGGACATATAGTTGTGCTAAGATAGTTTTCAGTTGCTGATCGTCGCTGCAATCCTGAGCTAAGCTACACAACCAAAGGATTTCGCTAGCAGGCAGGCGACGAGCAATGTCGCTAGGCCGGGGCTGGGTGCCAATTTCTATAAATATTTGATAGCCCATCTGATGCAGGGTAGCAATTCCTTTAGCAACATTAACTGGTTGATGTTGCTGTTGCACCCAATAAGCAGCATTTTGAATCTGATGACTTGCCCCACCATCAAGATTTGAAATTAGAGTGAGTTGCGGAACGCTGTAAGAAATTTGCTCTGCTACTTTTTCAAATGGTAATAAAATCGATTCTACAAATCTGTCTACCCCAGTTTGTTGGCTCATACGAGTGCGAGATGCAACCAACTTGACAGCATCTTCAAGAGAAAAAACTCCTGCTTGTTGAGCAGCCACATACTCGCCCACACCACACCCTAAAAGGGCAGAAGGGCGAATTCCCCAAGATTTCCACAGTTCGCAAAGAGCATATTGCACAGCAAATAATGCTGGTTGTACATATAAGGAATCGTGCAGGTGTTGAGTATTTATATCGTGATTTTTATAAAGTAGGTCTTCTATAGAAAAATTTAAATATGTCTGGAATAGGCGATCGCATCGAATAAAAGCATCATGAAATACAGGCTCACCTGTAAACAACTGTTTCCCCATTCCCGGAAATATTGTCTCATCATTGCAGAAAAAAGCAATTTTGGGATTTGCTTGTACCTCTTTGTAAAGAATATTAGTTTCTCGGTTATTACCACTAGCAAAAGCATGAAGCTGTTCTGGAAAACTAGTAGAGTTGGAAACCAATAAAGATAATCGATGTTTATGGTGAAAACGACCTGTATTTAGAGAAAAAGCGAGATCCGTTAAGTTTAAATTGCGACTATCAAGATCGTCAACGAAGCGAGCAGCCAGCAGACGCAAACGCTCTTCATCTTTAGCAGATAGGGTAATCAGTACGGGAAATGTCGTTTTAGTCGGGGATTGTGCTTGAGGAGGTTCGCTCAAGATCACATGGGCATTAGTTCCTGATGCTCCAAAAGAACTAACTCCAGCAGCTTTCATCTTACCAGTGGCAGCCCAGGGACGAGTTTGTGTTACCACATTGAGGGGTAAGCTGTCCCAACTAATATGAGGATTTGGTTTTTGGAAATTGAGATGAGCCGGAATGGAGGAATGATAAATAGATAATACAGTCTTGATTAAACCAGAAATCCCCGCTGCCGCCGCCAGATGACCGAGATTTGTCTTGACAGAGCCGACTAATAAAGGTTGGGATTGAGAGCGATTGACGCACAAAGCATCAGCGATCGCTTTGATTTCAATGGGATCTCCTAAAGCTGTACCTGTACCGTGAGCTTCGACATAATCAATGGCATCGCCGCTCAAACGAGCTTCATTGAGCGCCTCACGAATTAAATCTGTCTGCACCGGACCGTTAGGAACTGTAAAGCCGCCACTTGCACCATCGTTATTAACCGCTGTTCCCCGAATTAATGCCCAGATGCGATCGCCATCTTCTAAAGCGTCGCTCAACCTTTTTAAAACGACGACTCCACAACCCTCGCCAATACCGAAGCCATCAGCGCTTTGGTCAAAGGTTTTGCATCTACCATCAGCAGCTAACATCTGATTTTTACACAACGCGATCGGCACTTCTGGCGTCAGGATCAGGTTCACTCCTCCCACCAGCGCCTGCCGACATTCCTGTGTCCGCAAAGAGCGGCAGGCTAGATGAACTGCCACCAGCGAAGAAGAACACGCTGTATCAACAGCTAAACTCGGTCCGTTGAGATTCAAAAGATAAGAGATGCGTCCAGCAGCAGCATTTAGATGGTTTCCAGAAATATGATAAGCACCAACACTGCTATAATCTTCCCCCGGTGCAATCAAACGAGCATAATCATTGTTTGTGATGCCAATAAAAACGCCTGTTTTGCCGATGCGGGCAGTAGGCGCAGCCATAGCAGCATCTTCTAACGCCTCATAAGCACATTCCAAGAGTAATCTTTGCTGCGGGTCCATGTGCAAGGCTTCTCTCGGCGCAATCCCAAAAAATTGTGGGTCAAACATCGAGACATCATCGAGAAAACCGCCTTGAGATACATAGATTTTGCCCGGTTTACCAGGATCTGAGTCATAAAAATCAGATGTATTCCAGCGATCGCCCGGTATTTCTCTGAGGGTATTGCCACCTGAAGAGAGAAAAGACCAAAATTCTTGGGGAGTGGAAATATTTTTGCCAAAACGACAACCCAAACCAACGACTGCGATCGGTTCGCTTTGTTTAGCTTCAACCGCCTTTAATTTCTCCTTTGCTTCGTTGAGTGCTTTGAAAACTCTCGTTTGAACAGATTTGTCTTGATCTAATATGTCCATGAAACCTGAAATTATTATAAATTACGAATTACTCAGAAAAGCTTCTAAATCCGAAAGCTCTTGCAAAATTAGATCGTTATCAATTTGCTGCGGTGGAAGAGCGGGAACACTGTCCACAGCTACGTTAACCTCCCAACCGAAAACCCGCTCCACGAGATAATCAACTAATCGTTGGATATTGGGAAAATCAAATATCAAAGAAGCAGGTAGAGAAACTTCCAATCCTTTTTCTAAACGATTTTTTAATTCAATAGAAAGAAGAGAGTCAATCCCCATGTCTAAAAATCCTTGCTCGGCGTCAGGAATCTGGTTAATTCCTAAAATGGTAGCTACTTGTTTGCCGATATATTTAAACAAGTGTTCGCGACGTTCCCCTGGTGGTAGCTCTTTGATCAAACCGCCTTCCCCTGGCTGTTTGACAGATTTGACGGGAATTTGGGTTTGTCCAAGTTTTTCTAGAAGTGGTTTATTGCCTTGAAATTCATAAATGTTTTTGAACCGGAGCCAATCTACATCAGCCAGTAAAACTTGCGTTTTACTAGATGCCATAATAGCAGTCATAGCTCGAAAAGCAATATCAAGAGGTATTTCTTTCATACCAATCTGTTTGAGCCAATCTTCATATTCTTCGGAAACTATGCCATTTCCAGCTAATAATGCCCAATTTAAAGTAGTAGCTGGTAATCCTTGAAGATGACGTAAATGAGCCAAAGCATCCATGAGATGACTGGCAGCATCGTATATACCTTGCTCTTTGGCTCCCCAAATTGCACCTGCGGAAGAGAAAAAGACAAAGTAGTCTAATTCCGTTTTTAAAGATAAATGGTGCAGATTCCAAGAACCGCGAACTTTCGCCTGAAAAACCTCTTTGAGATCTTCCAATGTACATTCGCTCAATCGAGCTTTGCGTCCTGATACTCCAGCTAAATGGAAAATACCCCGTAGCGGATAGGATGTTTTTTGTATGCTTTCAAAGATGCGGGACATCTGCTGGAAATCTCCAACATCTGCTTGACAAACCTCTATAGACGCTCCCTTCTGTTCTAAAGTAATGAGATTTTGAATAATTTCCGAAAATTCTGCCTGCGATTCCCAAGACTCCCACTCAGATCTTTGTGGAAATTGACGACGTGTAGTCAAAATGAGGTTTTTCGCACCCGAATCAACCAGATAATGGGCAAGGTGAAGCCCTAGATGACCGATGCCTCCTGTGATTAAATAGGTCGCTTGAGCTTGGATAGTTACTGGCTTTGTAGGTATTTCAAGTGTCGAGAGACGTGCAACATATGCTTGACTGTTGCGGAAGAGAAGATGATCCTCTGCAACAGATGTCAGTTCTGGCAGTAAAGCGGCAAAATTTTGAGTAATATCGACTTGAGGATCGAGGTCAATCATTCCGCCCCATAGTTCTGGTTCTTCTAGCCCTATAACACGCCCCAATGCCCAAAGGGGAGATTGAGTGACAAAAGATGGTCGATCTAGTTCAAAGGGTTGACCACCTTGGGTGACGAGAAATAATTTGGGAGATAATGGTATTTTTTTAATTGCTTGTAGAAGATTTAAAAAATAGCTACAGCGATTAAATAAATTAGAATCAGGATTTTGAGCCAATTCTACTTGATTGTTACCATCACCATTGAGAAGATAAATAATCCCACGCGGAGCCTGAGAAGCACTAGCTTGCTCGATCCATGCTTCTAGCTGCTCTGGTTGGGTAGCATTTAAACAATACTCAAATGGGGATATCCGAGCAAAGCTATCTCCTTGATAAGCGATCGCACAAGAGCCTTGATGTTTTGTAAATTGCTCTTGAATTGCCTGCGTGCTATGAATGTTTTTTTCGCTATCGGTAAAAATTAGCCAATGTCCGGTATCACTCGTTTTGTCTTGGTTACTGCCTAATTTATTTTGGGCAACAATGATACTTTGTTGAAATAAAGCGCTACCAATTTTTTCGTCTGGAGAGACAGAAGAAGCTTGAGCAAAACCAGATTCTCTGAGAATAGATTTCCAAGCGGATGCATCGATGATGGGATGATCGGATCGTAAATGGCGATCGCTAAAGCGCCACCAACCTGGAGCCACGCCAAAGATCAGATCGATCCACCGGGACTGGTTGGTAAGTTCTAGGAGTAACAAATGTCCGCCAGGACGAAGCAAACCGCGAATATGGGGTAAGGTTTCTCCTTGTAAATCTCGCGTAGAATGCAATACATTTGCCGCAATAATCAAATCATAAGAACTGGGTGAAAAACCTTGAAGCTCCCCGTCTTTTTCTATGTCCAGAACTTTGTATTCTATGAAGGGAACTCCAGCAAAAGTTTCCCTGGCAGTCTCAAGAAAGAATGGCGAGATATCAGTAAATGTGTAGGTAATTTGGCGAGCGGCACAAGCTTTGAGTACGTGATGGGTTGTAGCTCCGGTTCCAGCGCCTATTTCTAGAATGCGGATGGGTTCTAATTGAGAATAGCTGGATAATAAAAGCTCAACTGTTCTGGAGATACCAAGGTTGAGAACTTTTGCCCAAGATGTTTCTCGGTAAAACTCGGCTGCACCAAGCTCTGTTTGTGAAAATAATATGGATAGGGGAGAAATTTTTCCTGTAAGTATCGCTGCCAAATTGGCTGCAACTCTATTAAATAGTTTCAGTTCTACACGCGCATTCGGGTATTTTTCAATCAGTTTATCTATTGTTATGGGGTTAGATTGCGGTTCACTGATGATTTTCCAGTCATTACCCTGCTTTGTCAGAATGCCTGTTTCTGCCAATATCTTCAAGCAATGATTCCATAGCAACCTATACTCTTCTTGAATGCCAGCCTGACGAAAACTGTTTTCAGGAGAAAGGATGGTATTTATTTGAAATAATCTCAAATCTTTTAATGCTTTGACAATAAAGTCCGCACTGAGTTCTTCCATCTCACAGAAAGCTAGAGAAACTCCTGTCATTTGTGCCGATTTTATCGTTTCTTCAAAAGAAGATTCTAAATCAGTCTTAATTGTTTCCAGATTCTGTAATTTTCTGGGGGATACATTCGGATGAGGTAGCCATTCAAACTGGTAAAGTAAGTTCTCAAAAGTAGAATTACCAGTGTCTTGATGATGTAGCTTGATTAATTGTTGAACAATTGCAGATAAAGTTTGTTTTTCTCCTTCAGAATAATTGCCAGTTTGTAGTATAGTCTGCATCAAAGTTTTTGTATCTCTTTGAGACAGCATTTTAACTACAGCAGATTCCTGTGAGGAAGTTTGTTGGGATTGGTTTTTTAAAGGAATCCAATGTCGGCGTTGCTGGAAAGGGTAGGTTGGTAAATGGCATCTTTTGGGTTGGTAATCTTTGTCGAAGCCAAACCAATCTACATTTGTGCCGCGAACATAAAGCTTGCCAAGACTTTCTAGTAGAACCTCCCAGTCAGAAAATCCCGAGCGGAGACTTGGTAATATCAGCGGTTTCAATAAAGAGATCGATGACTGTATAATTCCTAGTAGAACGGGTTGCGGACCAATTTCTATAAAAGAATCACACCCCAGAGATTGCAGAGACAGAACTCCTTGGTGAAATTGGACGGTATGCAGCAAATGCTGAATCCAATATTCAGGAGTAACAATGCTGTCATCAGCAACTTCTCCCGTCAGGTTAGAGATGATGGGGATTTGGGGTTGGGCGAAGGAAATTGAGCGCACTTTATTTTTAAAGTCTTCGCATATGGGTTCTATGAGGGGTGAGTGAAAAGCATGAGAAACTTTCAGAGAGCGAACTTTAGCTCCTTCGTTAGTAAAATGTTCGCACAGGTGTTGAATTAATTCTTGTTCTCCAGAAATTACAGTATGTTTTTCGGCATTGATAGCGGCGATCGCGATTTTTATCCCTTTGCTCTGGCAAACTTTACGAATGTAGTTTTCATCCAGAAAAATAGCTGCCATCGCTCCACGTGCAGGCAGTTGACTAATTAAATTTGCCCGATGTGTGATGAGTTTTAAACCACTCTCAATGTCAAAAACTCCGGCAAAACAAGCAGCAGCATATTCACCCAAACTGTGTCCTAAAACAGCAGTAGGCTGAATGCCCCAAGAACGCCACAATTCGGCTAGTGCTACTTCGACAGTAAATAGAGCCGGTTGCGTATAAGATGTATGGTTTAAAGCCGGCTCGGAATGAGCAAATATAACTTGCAGTAAAGATTTACCAGTTAGTTCTTGATATATTGTTTCACATTGGTCTAAAATTCGACGGAAAGTTGGTTGGGTCTGGTAAAGCTGTTCAGCCATTCCGGAATATTGCGACCCCTGTCCTGTAAATAAAAAGGCAATTTTGGGCGGCTTATTTTGCTCGACTTGATTGTAAATGACCGACTCCACGTCAAGTTGTACAAACCTACGTAATTTGGTGACAAAATCACTAGGTTGGGAGCCTGTCACCGCCAAACGATTCGAGAAGTGAACTCGGCTAGTATTTGCTGTGAATACTACATTGCCCATCTCATCGGGTTGATTTTCGAGATATTCTGCATAGCTTTGCGCCAATTCGATCAAAGCCTGCTCTGTTTTTGCAGAAAGCGTGAGTAAATGGTGGGGGCGCTGGATGTCGTTTCGCTGGGGAATAATGGCGGGAGCTTCTTCTAAAACGACATGGGCATTCACGCCTCCTATTCCTAAAGAGTTAACGCCTGCTCGTCGAGGCAATTCTATGCCATCTCGTTGCTTTGCAGTCCAGGGTATGGCTTGTACGTTGACATAAAAAGGAGTTTTGGAGAAATCAATTTGGGGGTTGGGAGTATTGAAATGTAGAGTAGGTGGAATAATTTGATGCTTGAGAGCAAGAGCAGCTTTGATCAAACCAACAATACCAGAAGCAATTTGCATGTGCCCGATATTTGTCTTCACAGATCCTAAGGCACACTCTCCCTGATAAGCAGCGCGATATGCACTAGCTAGGGCATCAATTTCGATGGGATCTCCTAATTTTGTACCTGTGCCATGAGCTTCCACAAAGCCGATAGTATCAGCCTCGACTCCTGCAAAGGCTAGTGCTTCTGCTGCTGCTGAAATCTGACCTTCTCCTCCAGGAGCTGTGAATCCCAATTTTGTTCCTCCATCATTATTGATGGCAGATCCCTTGATGACGGCGTAGATATTATCGTTATCTGCTAAAGCGTCTTTTAGTCTCTTGAGCAGAACAACCCCAATCCCACTCCCAAATATAGTGCCTTCAGCTTGGGCATCAAAGGCGCGACAATGCCCATCTGGAGAAACAAGCGAACCATCTTGATACAAATAACCGATCTTTTGAGGAGTGTTAACAGAAGCAGCTCCAGCCAGAGCCATGTCACTTTCTCCACTGAGCAGACTCTGACAAGCGAGATGCACAACTACTAATCCGGTGGAACACGCTGTTTGGACATTGACACTAGGCCCGCGCAGGTTAAGTTTATAGGAAATGCGCGTAGTCAAATAGTCTTTGTCGTTAGCCACCATACTTTGGAACCCTCCCATCGAATCTAATGTGAAGGGTTGCAACTCGTCATTGGCATCTAATTGACCGCGATTTGGATAGTAGTTATTGATGAAATAGGTGTTCATACTTGCCCCAGCAAACATCCCAATCGCTCCCTCATAGGAGTTAGGATTGTAGCCGGCATTTTCTAAACATTCCCAGCTACATTGGAGCAGTAAACGTTGCTGCGGGTCCATCAATTCCGCTTCTCGGTTTGTATATCCAAAAAAGTCGCTATCAAAGTACTCTACTTTGTCGAGAATCGGTCTAGCTCTCACATAGTTGGGTTGATTAAACAGTTCAGGCGAAACCCCCGATTCTAATAATTCTTCGTCTGAAAAGAAGGATATTGTTTCGACTCCGTTTTTCAGATTTTCCCAGAAAGTTTGAAGATTGTTGGCTCCAGGAAATCGCCCAGCCATGCCAATAATGGCAATATCATGAGTGTCATTATTGTTACGTGTACGTTTTTCAGCACGCTTTCGACTTTTTTCCTCTGTCGCTTTTGTTGATGATTCTTCCGTCAAGAAACGGGCTAATGTCGCTACAGTTGAATTTTTAAACATTTCAGCTAGAGGAAACTGGCGCTGAAATAGTTTTTCTAGTAGATTTTGTACGCGAATTAGGTGTAAGGAATGACCTCCCAGTTCAAAAAAGTTTTCGTGTAAACCTACTGCCGGAAGTTGCAAAACTTCACACCATACTGCGGCAATTTTGCGTTCGTTTTCTGATTGGGGAATTTGTGTTTTGTTGCGATCGCTAACTAAATACTCATTAATCTCTTGAATGCGCTTCGCAAATAATCCCTGTTCAAAATCTTTTTTTAATTTAGATTTTTGCACCTTACCAATAGATGTTTTAGGAATGAGTTCTGCTTCTAAAGGAATTACATAAGCAGGCGCAATTCCCATCTTTTGCGTAAGATGGCTCCGAATCTCTCTTACCAGTTTTACCCAATGATCAAAATTATCTGATTCCGGACTAAAAGTAATAACTAATAAATCTGTTTCTCTATTTTGATCGAAAACTGCAAAGGCTGCCGTATAAGAAACATTGACACCTTCTAATTCTTCTATAGTTGTTTCAATTTCATGGGCAAAGTAATTAATGCCGTTAATAATAATTTCTTGTTTTTCTCTACCAGTAATGACTAACTCACCATTGTGGAGATAACCCAAATCTCCCGTAAGAAACCAACCGTCCTCTTGAAAAACTTCTTGGTTTAGTTCAAAATTTTTATAATATCCTTCTGTTACTGAAGGACCTTTAATCTGAAGTCGTCCAACTTCATTTTCTGGCAAAACATTATTCTCTTGGTCAATAATCCGAATAGTAGCTCCGGGAATAGGCCGCCCAAGAGATACAAAACTATTCTCTTCTGTAAGTTCATCTTTGCTTATACCTGCTGACCAAGTAATCCCAGAACAAGATTCAGTCATCCCGAATGCTGGTCTAATCACTCTATCTCGCAGTTGATGTTTTTCCAGCAGTTCTAAGAATAAACGAATAGTTTTTCCGGAAATTTGCTCTCCTGCATTAACTAAAAACTTCATAGAGGAGAGGTCATAACAAGACTGGTTAAGTTCACCACCATGTTGATTAATTAATGAAAATGCAAAGTTGGGAGACCAAGAGATAGTAGCTTGATGCTTTTGAATGAGGTCTAACCATTTGAGGGGTTGGCGCAGAATCAATTCAATTGGAACATGGATCTGATGACATGCCAAATCCACAGCCATAATCCCTAAAAATACTATTGCCCCTACATGGTCTAAAGGCATCCAGTTAAGAGTAACTTCCTCTTGTGTAAAATTATTCATCCGCACCGTACCAGCGGACATAGATAGAAGGTTGCGGTGATTAAGCATCACACCCTTGGGAAGACCTGTGCTACCAGAAGTAAATAGTAACAATGCCGGATCTAGTGGTGTGAGATGAGGCAATTTATGAGTTGAATTAGTCCCACTTCCATGTCTGGGAATTTCTGCCAACTGTTGGTTTGATAGGGATTGATTATTTCGCAGAGCATCTATCGATACCACTCGCAATCCCTCTAAATGAGATTGAGTGGCTAATTTTTCTATTTCGGTAATTAATTCACCATCTGATAGGATAATAGGCTTATCTAAAATCTGCCAGACATTATAAAGTTTTTTAACTGCGGAGTTTTCTACATCATAATTAGGAGCAGTGGTCAGAGGTGCAGGAATGATTCCGCCTAAAAAACAAGCCCAAAGTGTGGGAATAAAATTTTGATTTATGCCAATTTGAAATATGACTTTATCTCCTAACTTTAGCCCGCACTGATAAAGTCCATCTAAAATATTTAGAGCATCGTTATATAAATCTTTATAAGTCTGAAAATATTCTGTTTCGTCATTTCTGACGTATGTAATACCTTTACTTGGGTAGCAAGCAGCACGAGCCAATAATTCTGGGAGAATCCCTAAATCCTCTTCTAGTTCCCCACCAAAACTGATTGAATTTTTAAATATTTCTTCTTGAGCATACTCAGCATTAAATTTTTCTTGCAATTCCGTTATTTTACTTTCTTGTGTATGCATAACATTTTTTTGACAATTAATAAAAGATTGCTTGACTAAATAATGAGTTTGACTTACACCTCATTACTTTCATCCTGTATTGCTTGTCTTTTTATTAGTGGAGTTTGCTTGTAACGAGCTTTTAACGCATTACAGGGAATGCTGCCAAGGGAACAATCGTCTGACGCTCAATATAAAGTATACAGTATTACTCACTGAATGATCTGCCCGATCCAAAAAAATTTTATGATTTTTACTATTCTAATATTAATTTTTCTTTTCAAATTCTATACATAACTAAATAACCGGAGATTTGGTCAAATTCTAAGTTGTAACTCAACCAACTATATAACTGTTTAGTTATATTTATAATATATGCTTCATCTCAATATTAGGGTAAAAATGCAATAGCAAATAAATTTTTTTGTCTTAACTGTCTTAACTGTCTTCTGACCTTGGTGCATAAAAGTAGGAAAAGTAGGAAAAGTCTTAACTGCCATAGCGTCTTTACCTTTAAAATGACGAGAGTATATATACTGGCATCACTTTTCAATCCCTCTTATGCTCAACGCTCCCACCCCTACTCAAAAAAAATTTACAAATAACTGAAATGCCTACAATCCTAAACACATAAGCATTTATGGCTTTTACTTTCATCAAAGCCCGGAAAAACAATCAGATTTTCTCTTAAGGGCTTATTGTTTAAAAAACACTTATGATGTAAATTGGGATTCGATGATTTAGGTGTTTACCACTATTTCCTCTTGTCTTTGACATAGCAATGCTAAATAATTTGTGAAATTATCTCTTTTTTTTTCTAGGTAAGTAGTTGCACTTTAGGGCTAAAGCGCAACTACTTACCAAAACTAAGTTTCACAATTCAAATAGGATTGCCATAGTATCTTCTCAGAAGGTTCAACCAGCTATTAATGCTGCTATAATGCTCAGATACGTAAGGTGCGCTCTTCGACGAGAGTACGGCACCAAATCCTTAAGAATGGTGCTTTACCCTGTCGAAGAGCGCACCTACAAATACTTAATTTTGTTCAAAAATCAAACCGGATTCCTATATAGCATTTTCTCAGAAGGTTCAACCAGTTGTTAATATTGCTATAATGTTCAGGCAAAGCTCAAGTAATATAAAGTAGAACAGTTAAGCAAGGTAGCAGTTCACATTGATGGCTCGGCTCCTTGAGGGGTGCAGCGCAATTTTGCAGGAGTATAAACAATTTGTCTATAGAAGTGTAAGTTTTAATTTATGTAGTATGCCTGGGAATTTATAAAAAAAATTTATTTCAGTAAAAAAATTATAATCCTTAGTGTATGGAACTGACAAAAGCGCAGATTGTTTCTCTAGATTACCAAATTCGTCAACTTCGAGGAATCCAGCCTGTCACACCTTTATTTAACAGTGTCAATCAGGAGAAACCTGAGCAAAAAGAAAAAATAATTGCTGTTATCCCCGGAACTTTACGTGAGAGAATATATCATCTAACTGCTAATTCTCCTGTTAATAAGCTGGCTTTATATCTATCAGCGCTCAAATTTCTGCTCTTTAAATATACTGCTACTGAAGAGTTTGTTGTGGCAACGGGAACTTTGACCCAATCCAGTACAGATAGCCTTATATTCTCCCGATTCAATGGGCAATTCACATCATTTAAGGATTTATTAAAAACAATTCGCCGTAATTTACAAGAGGGATACCGCTATCAAAGCTATGATATCGATGCTCTGATAGAAACATGTCTAGCAAGAGGCGGCTCTCCTGCAGCGATTTTTGATGTCGCGCTGATCCAAGAAGGATTTTGCACCCGTAGCTCTTTGTTAAACAAATTTCAATTAGTTTTTGAAATTGATGCTCTTGATACTTCTGTTTGTGTAATCGCTCAGAATTTTCCGGCAGATTTTATACAGAGAATGCAGGGGCATTTTCTGCAAATTCTGTCATCTGTTACGGCTAATAGCGATCGCGAATTGTCAGAAATTGACATATTAACAACAGAAGAACGATCGCAAATACTGACAAAATGGAATAACACGGGAATTCAATATCCCCAAAAAAAATCCATCCATCAGCTATTTGAAGAGCAGGTAGAGCTCAATCCCGATGCTGTAGCGGTGGTATTTGAAAATCAGCAATTGACCTATCGACAGTTGAATGAGCGAGCTAATCAGCTGGCTCATTATTTGCGCACAAAAGGCGTGGAACCAGAGGTACTAGTAGGTATTTGCCTAGAGCGTTCCTTGGAGATGGTTGTGGGAATATTGGGGATTTTGAAGGCTGGGGGGGCTTATGTGCCATTAGACCCCAGCTATCCAACAGAACGTCTAGCTTACACGCTATTGGATGCAGAGGTAACAGTGTTGCTCACCCAAAAGTCTCTGTTGCCATCTCTACCAGAAAATCAAGCGTTTGTAGTTTGTTTGGATGCAGACTGGGAGGTGATTAGCACTTGCAGTCGGGAGAATGCAGTTAGTAGTTCCCAACCAAATAACTTGGCTTATGTGATTTATACTTCTGGCTCTACAGGAAGACCGAAGGGGGTATTGGTCAACCATCAGAATGTGATTCGTTTATTTGCCGCTACTCAGTCTTGGTATCATTTTTGTGCAAGTGATGTTTTCACACTATTCCACTCAATTGCCTTCGACTTTTCCGTCTGGGAACTGTGGGGTGCCCTGCTGTATGGTGGACGTCTGGTGATTGTACCCTACTGGGTGAGCCGCGACCCAAGAGCGTTCCACACCTTGCTACGCCAAGAGCAAGTCACGGTTCTGAACCAAACGCCATCCGCCTTTCGCCAACTGATCCGGGTGGAGGAACTAGCGGGAACTGAAGAATCGAAACTAAGCTTACGCTTAGTGATCTTCGGTGGCGAAGCTCTGGAGCCACAGAGCTTAAAGCCGTGGTTTGAGCGATACGGAGATCGGTGTCCGCAATTAGTAAATATGTACGGGATCACAGAAACAACCGTGCATGTCACCTATCGACCACTGACAATCGCAGATGTTCACGCTAGCAAGAGCTTGATTGGTAAACCTATTCCCGATTTGCAATTGTACATCTTGGATGAACAGCTAAAACCTGTACCTATTGGAATCAGGGGTGAGATGTATATTGGTGGTGCCGGGTTGGCTCGCGGTTATCTAAATCGCCCGGAACTGACAGCAGAGCGGTTCATCACCAATCCGTTTAGCGACGATCTACACGATCGACTGTACAAAACTGGCGACCTCGCTCGCTATCTGGAAAATGGAGACATTGAGTACCTCGATCGCATCGATAACCAAGTCAAGATTCGCGGTTTCCGGATCGAACTCGGAGAAATTGAAGCCGCGCTGGTAAAACACCCAGAGGTGCGGGAGGCAGTAGTAATTGCCCGCTCTGACCAACCTGGAGACAAGCATTTGGTAGCTTATGTGGTTTCCACACAAGATCCGTCCTCAAATCAAGCATCTGAGAACCAATCGCATACCGAGCAAATCTCACAATGGCAGCTAGTATTCAATGATACCTACCGCCAAAATGCTCCCACTCAAGACTCAACCTTTAATATTATCGGCTGGAACGACAGCTACACAGGTCTACCCATTCCTCAAGAACAGATGGGTCAATGGTTAGACTCTACAGTTGAGCGGATTCTCTCTTTGCAGCCCCAACGGGTGCTAGAAATTGGTTGCGGTACTGGGATGCTGCTATTTAGGATTGCTCCCCAATCCTCACGTTACTGTGGAACTGATATTTCCAACAATGCTATCCGTTACGTTGAGATGGAAATGCACAAAGTTGGGAGCGCTTGGTCACAGGTGGAGTTATACAACAAACCAGCCCACGATTTTGAAGGTTTTGAGGCAAAAACATTCGATGCAGTTATCCTCAACTCAGTTGTCCAGTATTTCCCCAGCATTGATTATCTGGTAAGTGTTTTGGAAGGTGCAGTGAAAATGGTAGCACCAGGAGGCTCTATCTTTGTGGGGGATGTGCGTAGTTTACCGCTACTAGAAGCTTTTCATGCCGATGTTATGCTGCACCAGGCAAGCTCTGAGCTAACGACAGAAGATTGGTGGCAGCGCGTGCAAAAAAACCTGAAGGAAGACCAGGAACTGGTAATTGACCCAGCCTTCTTTAATGCCCTTGTGCAGCATCTGCCGCAAATCACAAGAGTGCAAATTCAACTCAAACGAGGTCGCGATCGCAATGAGCTAACACGGTTCCGCTACGACGTGATTCTCCATGTAGGAACTGAGGTTTCTTCCACAATCGAGCCTCAGTGTTTGGACTGGCAGAAAGAGCGGCTGACTTTGCCCAAGGTTCGCCAATTTTTGCTCCAGGCACCAGAGATTTTAATTATCAAAGGCGTTCCCAATGCACGTATTGGCAAACAAGTCAAGCTTTTAGAGCTAATAGCAAGGGATGAGAAACCACGATCCGTAGGAGATCTACTTCAGGGCTTAGAGGAAACCCAGTTTGAAGGGATAGAACCCGAAGACTTTTGGAGCTTGAGCGAAGAGTTTCCTTATACTACTGATATCAGCTGGTCGGATACTGGTAATGGTTGCTATGATGTTGTGTTCGGACGGCGATCGCCTGCTCGGATGTCTCAGAAGATACTACCTCCGCTTGGGGAAACGCAGCAGCCAAAACCCTGGAGTCACTATGCCAATAACCCTTTGCAAGGAAAATTAACTCGCCAGTTAGTCCCGCAGCTACGCAGTTTCCTCAAGCAGTCTCTTCCCGACTACATGATTCCCTCTGCCTTTGTGACGCTGGAAGCACTACCGCTAACATCTAATGGTAAAGTTGATCGTCGCGCTCTACCAGCACCCCAGACAGCCAGAGCAGACTTGGAAAATTTTGTGGCACCTCGGACTCTAGAAGAGCAAGTACTAGCCGACATTTGGGCTGAGATTCTCAGTCTGGAACGAGTTGGTATCCACGACAACTTCTTTGCCTTAGGCGGCGATTCCATTCGCTGCATTCAAGTTCTAGCTCTAGCTCAAGAACGAGGTTTGCACTTCTCAGTTCAACAGATGTTCCTGCATCAAACGATTTACGAACTAACGCAAAACCTTGCAACGGCAGAGACTGGTAGTAGAATAGCAGAGAAAGTAAAACCGTTGGCTTTGATCTGCGAACAAGACCGTCTAAAGTTACCCAACAATGTAGAGGATGCCTATCCTCTTGCCAGACTTCAGATGGGGATGTTATTTCACAGTGAGTACAGTCCTGGTTCTTCTGTTTATCACAACGTCAACAGCTTCCATCTGCAAGTTCCTTTCGACGAACAAAAATGGCAGATAGCGATACAGGAACTGGTAGCCAATCATTCCGTACTGCGTACTTTCTTCGATGTCAGCAACTTCAGTGAACCGTTGCAGTTAGTTCAGCGCACAGTTCGTGTTCCCTTGGAAGTAGAGGAACTGCGCCATTTATCTGCACCAGAGCAAGAAAGTATTTTGGATGCTTGGTTTGCAGCAGAAAGAAAACAACATTTTAGTTTGAACCGTCCTCCTCTTTTACGCTTTCATATTCATCGCCGCACTGATAAGACATTTCAGTTAACTTTAATTGAACACCACGCTATTCTCGACGGATGGAGCGTAGGCTTACTATTTACTGAGTTATTGCAAAGATATTTATCCTTCTTAGGTCAAGAAATTATACCTCTCAATCCACCGCCAGCGGTCGCATTCCGGGACTTTGTTGCTTTGGAGCAAACAGCCCTCAAGTCCCAAGAGTGCCGACAACACTGGATGGAAAAACTCAACGATATTACTATTACAAAACTGCCTCGCTGGACTCAATTCTACCGCTCATCTGAACCTGAAAAATTAGGAACATTAGGTACTCATGAACTAACCTTGTCTTTGAAAGTCTCTCATGATTTGAAACAAGTCGCAAACAAAGCAGGAGTTACACTAAAAAGTGTGCTTTTAGCAGCACATATGAAAGTGTTAAGCGTGCTTTTCAATCAATCGGATGTACTGACAGGTTTGGTATCTAACGGTAGACCAGAAGAGGCAGATGGAGAGCGAGTGCTGGGACTTTTTCTCAATACTTTGCCATTGCGTTTGCAACTTCTAGGCGGCACATGGATCGACTTGATGCAGGAGACATTCAAGGCTGAAAGGGAATCCCTACCTTTCCGACGATATCCCCTAGCTGATTTGCAGTGGAATTTGGGCGGTCAACCTTTATTTGAGACATCGTTTAACTTTACCCATTTTCACGTTTACCAGAGTATTTTAGGGCTGCCCGGTGTACAGGTATTAGATAGCAAATTTCTCGGAAAAACAAACTTCACTCTGGGAGTCCACTTTACTTTGGATATAGTCTCGTCCCAGATACAGCTAACCCTTAAATACGATGCTAGCGAGTTGTGTCCAGAACAGGTGATTGCCATTGGCGATTATTACACTAGCACCCTGGCGACAATAGCTAACGACCCATCGCAACGTTACGAATCTTTCACTTTGCATCTTCTAGAACAAGACAGAACGGCAATATCCCGTGCTCAACCAAGCCAGTCACTACAACAGATCGATCTGAACACTGATGCACCCCGGCAAAGCGATATTTTGCAAAGTGAAAATCGTAAAAACCATCTAGATTACTGGCGAAAGCAACTTGACGATGGGCAACTACCCCGTGTTCACTTACCTACAGACTTCCGTCGTCCTCCGGTAAAAACATTCAATGTTTCTCGTTTAAACTGGACATTCAAACCAGAAATTGTCTCTGGGTTGCGAATGATTTGCACACAAACAGAGACTACTTTATTTATGGGACTGGTTGCAGCGGTAAAAGTATTACTTTATCGCTATAGTGGTCAGCACGATATTGCTATTGGTACAGAAATTACCACTCACAACCATCCTCAAATTCCTATTAATACACTTGTTCTACGTGATGAACTAGAGCCAGAACAAGGGTATAAGAATCTGCTCACAAAAGTTCGCCAAACCGTTACCGAGGCATTTGAACATTCCGATTACCCGTTTGATATTTTGGTAGAAGAACTGGCATCTTCCAAAGAAGTTAACCGCACACCATTGTTCGATGTGTTGGTTCTTCTGCAATCTGGTCAAACTGTAGTAGAAATCAGCAAATTTGACCTCTCTTTTGTTTTTATTGAACAAAACGACGAACTTAGATTGGAGCTAATTTACAACACAGACCTCTTCAAAACAGATAGGATGCAAAAAGCTCTTATCCATTTGGAGAAATTGCTCACCGAGATGGTAGCAAATCCCAGTCAACCAGTTGGGGAAATTTCTCTGATATCAGCAGAAGAAACCGATTTTGTTGAAAGCTTTATCAAACCAATTCCTCGATTAGAAACACGGACAGTTGTCCAAGACTTTATCGAACAAGTAGAAGCGACACCAGAAAAAACGTCAATAATTTATCCAGGCGGAGAATTCAGCTATCGTGAATTGGATGCACTAACTAACTCTTGGGCTGATATCTTAAGAGATTTAGGTATTCAAAAGGATACTATTTGTGGCGTGATTCTAGAAGGAGATCACCGTCAGGTAGCAGCGATGTTGGCTGTATTCAAAGCAGGGGGAATTTATTTACCTCTACGTTTGGATGAACCTGAAGAACGCTCTTCACGGATGATATTAAAAACATCCCCCTCGATTGTGGTGACAGCAGCAGAATATATTGATGCTGTGAAACCCCGACTAGCAGCATTACCAAAACCTCCTCATATATTAGCGATCGCCGCTCATGAAATTAAGCACCTCTATAAGTGGGATGGCACAAATTATCAATGCTTGCCTGTAGTAGCAAGTAATGATAAAAAAGCTCTAATTATGCCAGATGCTGATGATTCTAACTATATTATGTTCACTTCGGGGTCAACAGGTGAACCTAAAGCAATACTTGGTAGTCATGGCAGCTTGCGTCACTTCATTAATTGGGAAAGAATTGAATTCGGCATTAATCAGAACTGGCGCTGTCTGCAAATTGCGCAAATTAACTTTGATGCTTATCTGAGAGAAACTCTTGTCACTTTATGTTCGGGAGGAACTCTTTATATTCCTGCTCGCACAGAGCGGGAAGATTTGGAGCGTTTGTTACTTCTGTTGGGAGAATGGCAGATTAACTTACTGCATACTGTACCTTCGGTGATGCGCCAGTTTTTAAAAATTGGTCAGAATTTAGCCAATGCCGATCGCTTACTGAAAAATTTGCAAGTTTTGGTATTGGGAGGAGAACCTTTATTCGTCAAAGAACTTTGTGAATGGCATAATGTTTTTGGTTCTCATACAGAATTTGTCAATATTTATGGAGCCAGTGAAACAACTTTTGTCAAACATTATTACCGTCTAGCCGCTCCTCAGACTATTCCTTATGCACGAGTTCCGGCGGGGAAAACATTGCCAAACTCAGCGAGTGCCGTCATTGATGGCAATCGTCCCTGTGCAGTCGGAGAAGTTGGCGAAATTTTTGTCAAATCGCCTTATTTGACTAAAGGCTATTATGCAGACGAGAATTTAACTCGGAGCGTTTTTGTGCCAAATCCTTTGAATAATGGCAGTGATTTAGTTTATCGCACAGGGGATTTGGGACGTTTGCTACCGGATATGACTTTGGAGGTGATCGGTCGCCGCGATCACCAAATTAAGTTGAATGGAGTACGAATTGAGTTGGGAGAAATTGAGGATGCACTTTCGGCTATTGATGGTGTAGAAAAAGTGCTGGTAGTCGCCGAGAAAAAGGAAGAATTGGTGACGGTAATTGCATATTATCAGGGAAATGACAAGGTAACGGTGGAACACATTAGAAGAAAATTAAAACAAGTGTTACCCATTTACATGCAACCAACCTTTTTAATGCAATTGGAATACTTTCCGCTGTTACCAAATGGGAAAATTAATCGACAGGCACTACCAAAACCAAAAGAAAATCTTGAACAAACAACTAATCAACTTACTAGCTTCAGCAAACAAGAAGCTTTATTAGCTTCAGTTTGGGGCGAACTATTGGAGGTGGAGGTAAGCGACACTGATCAGTCATTCTTTGAACTAGGAGGAAATAGTCTCAAGGCGATGCGCTTAGTATCGCAGATCCGCAACTGCTTTGGCATCTCACTGCGACTGCGGGAAGTTTTTACTCATAATACTTTAAAAGAACAAGCTGTTTTGATTAAATCACGGCAAGCAAAATGATAAATTCACAACGTTGGGAAGTTATTCAGCTACTACCACAGCAAAAATATTACGAAGTATCCCATGCTCAACGACGTATGTGGATTCTGCACCATATAGATGAATACTCAAGTGCTTACAATATCAGGCAGGCAATGAGAATAAATGGCTGCTTAGATATTTCGGCATTTGAGTCAGCTTTCCAACAACTTGTGAGCCGCCACGAAATTCTGCGCACAACCTTTACCAGTGTGGCAGGAAATATTAAGCAGATTGTTCATGAGCAAGTGCCTAAACAGCTAGTAGTTTTTAGAGATTTAAGAGGGCAAAATGATGCTGAGGAAGTAGCTGATACCTTGATTAAAGAGTCAGCAAACTCGCGCTTTGATTTAGAGAAATTGCCACTGATGCGAGTCATGCTGGTGCAGATCAAGTCAAATGAATTTTTGTTTTGTTTGACTCTACATCATATCATTGGTGATGCGCGATCGCTCGATATCCTCTTACTCGAGTTTGTCACTTTTTACTCTGCCTGTACTCAAAAAGGAATAGCCACTTTACCTCAACTAAGATTGCAGTATCAGGATTATTCTGCATGGCAGAATGAGTGGCTAGAAAGTGAGGAGGTGACAGAACAACGTAATTATTGGTGCGATCGCTTTGCTGGACAAGTACCCATACTTAACTTACCAACCGACTTCCCCCGACCTAAAATTAAATCTTCTCAAGCAGGTTTATATACTTATCGTTTTAGTCATAGTCTGAGCGAACAATTACGCACTTTTGCTGCTAAGAATGGAACAACTCTATTTATCACCCTGCTAACTTTATTTAAAATATTACTCTACCGCTATACAGGACAGTGTGATTTAGTAATTGGTGTACCTATTTCTGGGCGCAATCATCCAGACTTGGAAAACCAAGTTGGATTTTATGTTAATACCCTTGCCCTCAGAACTTTGCTGCCAGAAGAGGGAACTTTTAAGCAAGCACTGACAGAAGTTACAAATACTTGCCTCGACGCTTATGAATATAGTGATTATCCTTTTGATAAATTAGTATCTGCCCTTGATTTAGAACGTGATTTATCACGAAATCCGTTGTTCGACGTGATGTTTTCACTGCTAAGTCAAGAAAGCAAAGCAGTGAGGAAAATTCCCGAACTTGAGTATAAAGAATACCCGCTTGCACCACGAACTGCCCAATTTGATTTGAGTTGGAGTTTTTTTGAAGATGCCAATGGACTAAGATTGGTTATAGAATACGAACCAGAGCTTTTTCGCTCCGAGACGATTGCCAGAATGAGCGGTCACTTTTTACAAATAGTTCAGGCAGTAGTCGAGAATCCTAATTGCCAATTGTCACAAATAAATTTATTAACTTCTGAAGAACGTTATCAGTTACTAACAGAATGGAATGACACAGAAATTGCATATCCTCACGATAAATGTATCCATCAGCTATTTGAAGAACAAGTAAAGCGTACCCCTGATGCAGTAGCGGTAATATTTGAAGGTCAAAGATTGACCTACCAACAGTTGAATGAGCGAGCTAATCAATTGGCTCACTATTTGCAAGCAAAAGGCGTAGATGTAGAAGTATTGGTGGGAATTTTTGTCGAGCGTTCCCTGGAAATGGTAGTAGGACTATTGGGAATTTTAAAAGCAGGGGGAGCTTATTTACCTATAGATCCTAGCTATCCAGCAGAACGTTTGGCTCATATGCTTTCAGATTCGGCGGTATCAATATTGCTCACCCAGCAGTCCTTAGTCGCATCTTTACCAGAAAATCAAGCCCAAGTGCTGTGTTTGGATACCGATTGGCAAGCGATCGCCAACTATAGTAAGCACAATCCCAACAGCCAGGTAACATGGGAAAATTTGGTTTATGTCATTTATACCTCTGGCTCTACAGGTAAACCCAAGGGGGTGATGAATCTTCATAGGGGTATTTGCAATAATTTATTACGGACTGTTGATGCTTACCCACTTACAGCAGGCGATCGCATCCTGCAAATAACTCCCTTCAGTTTTGATGTTTCAACGTGGGAAATCTTCTGGGCTTTAATAGCTGGCGCTACTCTAGTAGTGGCTAAACCTGAAGGTCATAAAGATACTGCTTACCTAAGCAACCTGATTGCCCAGCAACAAGTTACCCAAATCAATTTTGTCCCCTCAATGCTGCGAGTTTTTCTGCAAGAACCAAACTTAGAAAATTGTCGTTGCTTGAAGCGAGTGTTTTGTGGTGGAGAAGCACTATCCTATGAACTTACTCAACAATTCTTTGCGCAGTTTAACTGTGAATTGCACAATCTTTACGGTCCAACGGAAACAGCAGTTGATGCAACTTTCTGGCAGTGTACCCCACAGTCTACTCATCGGATAATTCCCATTGGACGCCCCATTGCCAATACCCAAGTTTACATCCTCGATTCTCATCTACAACCAGTTCCGATTGGCATTCCTGGAGAATTGCATATTGGCGGTATCCCTTTAGCTAGAGGCTACCTCAACCGACCAGAATTAACTGCCCAAAAATTCATTTCCAACCCCTTTGGCAATGGCAAATTGTATAAAACTGGGGATTTAGCTCGTTATCTACCAGACGGCAATATTGAATTTATTGGTCGCATCGATAACCAAGTCAAGCTGCGGGGCTTACGTATCGAATTAGGAGAAATCGAATCGGTTCTAGACACTCATCCCCAAGTAGAACAAACAGTCGTCATCCTGCGGCAAGATACCGCTGAAAATCAACGGTTGGTAGCCTATGTAGTGAGAAAAGACCAGTCATTGACCCCTAACGATCTGCGCCGTTTTCTACAGCAGAAATTGCCTGGTTACATGATACCTTCAGCTTTTGTAATGTTGTCAAGTATGCCATTAAATCCTAATGGTAAAATAGATCACAAAAAGTTGCCAGAACCCGATGAAATATCGATAGTACAATCACCGTATTTAGCCCCACGGAATCACTCAGAAAGCATTTTAGCAAACATTTGGCAACAAGTTCTACAAGTGTCAAAGGTAGGAATAAATGACAACTTCTTTGATTTAGGTGGTCATTCATTACAAGCTATGAATCTCATGGCACTAATTTATCAGGAGATGGAAATTGAAATCCCTTTATCGATGATTTATGAAAAACCTACGGTAGCGGAATTGAGCGAGTATATCATCTACGCCAAAGAGATGAATATCCAACCCAAGGAACGTCCCTATGTAGTTTTTAACAAAGAGCGAGAAAAAGCTGTTTTTATATTTCCCCCTGCCCTTGGGTTTGCAGCAGCTTACGCAAATTTAGCTAATTATTTAAAAGATTATGCAATATATACCTTCAGATATATTGCCGATGAAGCAACTTTAGAAAAATATGCAGAATTGATAGACAAATTAGCACAAAATCAAGACATAAAATTGATGGGACATTCGGCAGGAGGTTTTTTGGCAATACTTATGGCTCAAAAGTTAGAAAGTCGTGATCGCGTGGTTTCTGATGTCATTTTAATAGATACTTATAGAGGGGGTCGTGAAGCTATTCAAGCTGATATGTCAGAAATCAAAGAGGGAGTTGATACTTTCTTGCTCAATCCTAAACGCCAGGAATTGAGACGTTACTTTATGGAAAACCAAAAGTTACGCGATCGCACTTACAATCAAGTTTGGGAATACTTTAATTTTCTCTGGCATTCAGATCTAAAAAATTTGCAGATCGATGGGACTATTCATCTCATACGCGCTGAGGAAAACTATGATTGTGAAGATGACTGGGTACAAGCTACAAGGAGTCAACGGATTAATTATTATGCCTATGGTGCCCATCGTGAGATGATCGACCCCCCCTATCTCAATCAAAACGCCACTATTATTAATGCGATTCTGAGTAAATAATTTTGGATGAACATATGAGTAAAGTCAAAGTTAATGACGAGTGGAGTCCCCTTGAAGAAATTATCGTTGGACGTGCAACCAATGCACGTATTGCCTGTCAAGATCGAGGTTTGTTCGCAGTCGAATACAGAGATTATGGCAGTATTGAGAAAATTCCCTCCGGACAGTATAGCGATCAAGTGATCGAAGAAACTGAAGAAGACCTTGATGAACTCGTGCGTACACTTCAAAGCCTCGGCGTAGTTGTCCAGCGTCCCGATGTAGTCGATCATTCGATTAAATTTCGCACCCCTGATTGGGAATCGGACGGCCAATATAATTACTGTCCCAGAGACTTATTCGTTACAGTTGGAAAATGGATTATCGAAGCGCCAATGACGCTACGGGCAAGATTTTTTGAAACTCTTTCATTTAAATCTATTTTAATGGATTATTTGCACAGCGGAGCTAGATGGATATCAGCCCCAAAGCCCAGACTCGCTGATGAAATTTACAATATTCATGATTATAACTCTTCAGCAATCAAAGACTATGAGCCTCTATTCGATGCGGCAAACATATTGCGGCTAGGACAAGATATTTTCTACCTGATCTCAGATACTGGCAACCGATGTGGGGCATTATGGCTTCAAACTATATTAGGCGAAGAGTACAGGGTGCATACCTATGACAATGTTTACTCTGGAAGTCATGTAGACACCACTATTGCTGTAATTCGACCAGGCTTAGTTGTGGTGAATGCTGAACGAGTTGGCGAACAAAATCTGCCCGATCTATTCAAGGGTTGGGATGTCATCTATCTTACGGAAATAGTTGATATTGGTTACACAAAAACATCCTATGCTTCTAAATGGATTGGAATTAACCTCCTAATGGTAAATCCGACTCTGGCGATCGTTGATAAATCCCAAGTTCCACTTATCAAACAGCTTGAAAAACGCGGTGTCGATGTTATAAAACTCCAACTTAGACACTCAAGAACCTTAGGAGGAGGGTTTCACTGCGTGACACTGGACGTGCGACGAAAAAGCTTATTGGAGAACTATTACGCAGGTTAAGATATTCCACAAGAAAATAACAATAGTCCCATTTGATTTGCCAAGGAGAGTATAGATTTGGAAAATATCGGAAGAATTCCTTTCAAGGATGAATGGCGCAATCGCTGGATAGTGATCAAAGATTTTATCAACAATCCAGGTAAGGAAATATGGTTTCTTCAAGACAAATATCAGGTATCCGATCTTTATACAAATTTAGCCAAACGAGATCCTCATCTTTACAACCCAGATGTTCCTCAATGGCTCAATTTTGGCTATTGGAAAGAAGAAACTACTTATAACGGAGCTTGCGCGGCTTTAGCTCGTAAATTAGGAGAACTTGCAGAACTTAGCTCTGGCGATCAAGTTCTAGATGTCGGTTTCGGTTTTGCCGAACAAGATCTACTCTGGGTGCGTGAAAACAACGTTGGCTCAATTAATGGTATAAATATTACAGAGCTACAAGTAGAAATTGCCAAAGAAAGAGTTGCTCGCACGGGACTAGCTCAACGAATACATCTCCAGGTAGGCTCAGCAACCAAAATACCTTTTGGAGAAAATTATTTTGATAAAGTTACGGCTTTAGAATGTGCTTTTCATTTCAATACCCGTGAGAATTTTTTCGCTGAAGCATTTCGGGTTTTACGCCCTGGTGGGAAGCTTGCATTAGCAGATTGCTTGCCTAGAGTAGGACGAGCGATTAACTTTTGGCTTCGCGTCAATAGTAAGAAAATGGGTATTCCCTTTGCCAATCAATATGATAGACATACTTATGTAGAAAAACTTAAAAAGCATGGATTTGTTAACATTCAAGCCGTACCCATTAGCGAATATGTTTGGCCCGCTATGGTTTCTTATTTTGCACAGGTAGGAAAAGGAATTAGTAAACATGACCTAATAATTGATCTCCAGAAAGATAATCCAGGAATTGAAGCTTGGTCGAAAAACAGGGGTTGGTTTATGGCATTTGATGATTATCTTTTGTTTTCAGCGGAAAAACCTAAATAGCCCACAGGCTAGAAACTAGGGGCTAGTCTTAAGTGTCTATATAACTATTAGATAAAGTATTTATAAGTGTATACTTATTATTTTGTCTTATAGGTCATTGCATTTTTTGCATAAAGCAGATAGAATGTGGTAGCTTAAGATAGGATTGTTAGTTTAAAAAAACGAGTTAATTAAATTAAAAAATTAATATTTGACTCGAAAAAATGAATAATAATTAGCTAGAAACTAGCCCCACACGCATTTGAAAAGTTACAGACCAATACAAAGCTTTGATGTCTTTGCAGTCTTTGACCGCTATCAAAATATGCTAATGGGTTGAGAAGAAAATGAAATTTAAAGAAAAAAGTCTAAATTGGGAGAAAATACAGCAACTTAAAACTAAGATTGAATCAGTTTTATTGGAGAAAACTTCAATAAACGACTGCACAGTGGTTGTGAAGAAAACATCTCCACTGGAAGTCATACTATATATTGTTTCAAGCTCAACTATCTCACTAGAGCAAATTCGCTCTTACCTTCAAGGTGTGTGCGATGAGGCATTATTACCAAGAGCTTTAGTGCCAGTGTCCAACCTACCTTTAACTGCCACAGGAGAGGTTGACAAATTGGCTCTGATGAAGATTTCTGTGATTGATGAAAGTTTAATCGAGCAAGTAGAAAAGCAACTGAATTCTCATCACAAAATCGAACAGGCAGTGGTAGTGGTGCAGGAATTGAGAAAGAAGAACCCCTCACTCCATTTGTCGGATTTGCTACCAAATTGGCAAGCCAAGAGTGCGCACGCCAACGAAGCCCCGGTATCAAGAGACTCCAAACCAAATACACAACAACTTTCAGAACCGAAACCACTTGCCATCAGCCACGGCGGTGTTCTCACGGATGAACCCAATGCACCTATTACTTTGCTCGAAGTTTTGCAAAGAGCTGCTCAACAGGTAACGTCCGGGGGTATTGTTTATCTGTTGCCAGATGGGACAGAACTACGCCAATCCTACGCTGAGTTACTCTCTCAAGCCGAGCGAATTCTGACTGGGTTGAGAAAGTTGGGACTCAAGCCAAAAGACAAAGTAATTTTGCAGATGGAACTTAGCTGTGACATTATTCCCAGCTTCTGGGGTTGCCTATTAGGAGGCTTTGTCCCCGTAATTATGGAAGTGCCACCGACTTATCAAGAATCAAACAAGGTGGTAGATAAGCTTTGTCATATTTGGCAGTTCCTAGATAGTCCCGTCATCTTAACTACGGCAGATCGGAAACAACAGGTAGAATCACTATCCCAATGGCTACCAGCAGAACGCCTCAAGGTATCGACGATTGAAGTATTAAAAAATAATAATATTAGTAAATCATATCATAATAGTCAACCAGATGAGGTGGCTCTTTTCAACCTCACCTCTGGGAGTACAGATATACCAAAATGCGTTCAACTGACTCATCGAAATCTCATCGCTCGTGCCAGAGGAACTAACCAACTCAATCAACACCAGCCAGAAGATGTAATTTTAAATTGGCTGCCGTTCGATCACATTGGCAGCATTTCCGACTGGCATATCCGTGGCGTAGAATTGGGTTGCACCCTAGTTTATGCACAAAAAGAATATATCTTGGGTCGCCTCATAAACTGGTTGGATTTGATCCACAAATACCGCATTACTCATAGCTGGGCTCCCAACTTTGCCTATGCCATAGTTAATGACTTTCTCAAACAAGAACCAGAACAAAACTGGAACTTATCGTGCGTGAAATTCCTACTTACAGCTGGTGAAGCAGTATCCAGTAAAGCTGTGGAGGATTTTCGCGAAAATTTGGTTGCCTATGGACTTAAAGCAACGGCAATCCGACCAGCTTTTGGTATGGCAGAGATGGGTTCGGGGATTACATACTATCAGCCGCTCGTGGATGCACCTCTGTTGTTCCATAGGGTAGACAAATTTACATTACAAGGTACTATTAAACGAGTAGAAATAAATCATCCAAATCATAATACTTTTACCGACTTAGGCTCAGTCATTCCTGGAGTTACCATTCGCATAGTAGACGAGCAAAACTCTGTATTAACAGAAGACACTATAGGTCGTTTGCAAGTCAAAGGTGATGCGGTTTCTCCAGGATATTACAATAACCACGATGCCAATCAGAAATTCTTTTTAAAAGATGGCTGGTTTGATACTGGAGATTTAGGATTCATTGCCAACGGACAATTGGTGGTTACTGGTCGCGCCAAAGAAACTATCATCATTAATGGAGCTAACTACTACAGTCATGAAATTGAAGCAGTAGTTGAAGAAATTGAAGAAATAGAAGTGTCCTACACCGCTGCTTGTGCAGTCTGCGCTGGTGGCGCAACAGAGAAACTGGCTATCTTCTTCAATTCTACCATTACGGAAGACAAAAAACTGCTAGAACTACTCAATAAAATCCGACAAAGAGTGGTGAGTAAAGTAGGGTTGAATCCTGATTATTTAATTTTAGTAGCTAAGGAAGATATCCCAAAAACTGCTATTGGCAAAATCCAGCGATCGCAACTTAGCGATCGCTTTCATGCAGGTCAATTCAACCCAATTCTCAAAAAATTCGAGATCTTACTAGGTAATACCAACACTATTCCTGATTGGTTCTACCAAAAAGTTTGGCGACCCAAGCAAGCCACTGTTTTAAAAGTTTTATCCCACAATTATCTTACCATAATCTTCGTCGATGAGTTAGGATTGGGGACATTTCTGTGTCAGCAATTGCAACAGCAAAACCTGCCCTATGTGTGTGTCACACTTGGCTCGGATTTTGTCAAAAAAAGTCCCAATCACTTCTTTTTAGCTCCAGGAAATGCAGACCATTACGAGCTATTGCTTGAAACCATAAAAGCAGATAACCTTGCCATCGGACAGATTATCCATTTGTGGAATTATCAGGAGTATGGCGGAGAAATCAAAAGCCTAGAAGCTCTGGAAAAAGCTCAAGAGCAGGGAATTTACAGTTTGTTGTTTCTTGTCCAAGCCCTAGCAAAAACTCAGGGTTTCCAAGATATAGTCCGGTTATTGTTTGTTTCTAGCTACACCCAGTCTACGCAACCAACAGACTTGATAGCTTATGAAAAATCTCCAGTTTTGGGTGTAGTCAAAACTATTCCCCAGGAAATATCCTGGTTAAACTGTCGCCACATCGATTTGACTCCTAATCGCGTAGAGGAGAATGGAACTTATATTCTCCAAGAAATCCAGGTTTTATCAACAGAGCAAGAGGTTGCTTACCGTGATGGACAGCGTTTTGTTGCTGGTTTGGAAAAAGCCAATCTGCAAGACAAACCAAAGCAAGAACTTCCGTTTAAACCCGGGGGAATGTATCTGATTAGCGGTGGACTTGGGGGTGTTGCGGTTGAAATTGCTAAATATCTAATTAAGTTTTTTAATGCCAAATTGCTATTACTAGGTCGCACTCCTCTACCGGATACAGACGCATCCAATCTCTCTGCAACAATCTTAGACAAAATTAAAGCTTATCAGGAATTAAAGCAACTTGGAACGGTGGTTTATGAGGCAGTGGATATCTGCGACTTTCAAGCCACCCAACAAGTAGTGGAAAAAGTCAAGGCTAACTGGGGAAGTCAGCTAGATGGAGTTATTCATCTGGCAGGAACTTACCACGAGCAAATGCTAGTGGATGAAACACCACAGAGTGTAGCTGCAATTCTGCGTCCCAAAGTGTTAGGTGCTTGGGTGTTGCATCAGATACTGGTGAACCAAGGGCAGGGGGTTTTTATTAGCTTTTCGTCTTTGGCGAGTTTCTTTGGCGGAGCCACCATTTGTGCTTATGCTGCTGCCAACAATTTTTTGGAAAGCTTTAATCAATACCAACGTTCTGTTGGTTGGTTGCACAGCTATTGCTTTGCTTGGACAATTTGGCGTGAAACAGGGATGAACAAGGGTTCCCAGAGGCAAGAAATAATCCACGCTCAAGGCTATTACGATCTGAGCGTTCAACAAGGGTTATATTCCTTATTGGCTGGATTATATCATGACCAAGCACGGCTGATCGTCGGTTTAGATGGCAGCAATCCAAAAATTCGGCGTTTTACCTCGGAGTTTCAAGGTTTACAGAAATTAACTGCCTATTACACTCAGAGTAACGGTTCTTCAGTCCTTGAGTTATCAGATTTGACGGTGCTAGATCGCTTCGGAACAACTGTCAACTGTGACTTCGTACAGCTATCAGAAATGCCCCTTAACGCCAGTGGTGAAATTAATCGAAATTTACTGGTTAGGGGTATGACTAGTTGGGAGGCGATCGCTTCCCCTCCCCGAAACGAGACGGAACGGCAGATTGCTCGAATTTTGCAGCAAGTTTTAGACACACCTCAAATTAGCATTCACGATAACTTCTTTGCATTGGGAGGAAATTCTCTGTTAGCCTTCCAGGTTATTGCTCGGTTGCGCGAGGCTTTTTCGGTGGAGATGGCGCCAAATCGTTTTTTTGCATCCCCTACTGTAGCTGGTTTGGGAGAAAGCCTAGAGGCGCTGCTAACTGCAGCTAAGAGTGCAAAAGACTGCTCCTTTGAGCCAATACTATCTACAGAGCGCTCTAGGGAGTTGCCTTTATCTTTTGCCCAGCAGAGGATGTGGTTTCTTTATCAATTAGAGAGCCAAAGCCCATATTACAACGAGAGTTTCCAGTTGCGCATTCAAGGTGTACTCAACGTAGAAGCTCTTGAGCAGAGTATTAACGAAATCATCCGCCGCCATGAAATTTTGCGCACAACATTTCCAGCAGTAGATGGAAAACCCGTGCAGGTAATTTCTCCCAGCTTGGCGATCGCTGTGCCAGTTCTGGACTTGCAAGGTTTAGAAGAAGCAGAGGTACAACAAATTGTCACAAATCTTGCTCGCCAACCTTTTGATTTGAGTAATGGGCCTTTGTTGCGAGTCACCTTACTGCGCCTTGGGTCATCTTACGTGTTGGTGTTGATCTTGCACCACATTATCACGGATGGCTGGTCAATGGGGATATTCCTCAAAGAGTTGTCCATTCTCTACCGAGCTATTGCGCTTGGTTCTCCTTTGCTCCTCCCTGAGTTGCCCATCCAGTATGCTGATTTTGCAGTTTGGCAGCGACAGTGGTTGACGGAAAAAGTCCAAAAACAGCAACTGAACTACTGGAAGCAACAGTTAGCTGGTGCGCCACCATTGTTAGAACTACCCACAGACAAACCACGCCCCCCCATTCAGAGTTTCTGTGGTGCTACTAAGGAATTTCAACTTGATCGGAATTTGACCGAGCAAATCAAAATCTTCAGCCAACACTCAGGAGCTACCCTTTTTCAAACACTGCTGGCGGCTTTCGTAATTTTAATGTTTCGTTACAGTGGTCAGGATGATATCTGTGTCGGCAGCCCCATTGCTAATCGCAACCGCAGGGAAATAGAAACATTAATTGGCTTTTTTGTCAATACATTAGTGCTGCGTCATCAGATCAAAGGAAATCCCAGTTTCTCTGAGTTTCTCTCTCAGGTACAGCAAGTTACAATGTCTGCTTATGCTCACCAGGATGTTCCGTTTGAACAAGTGGTAGAAGCCTTGCAGCCAGAACGTTCTCTCAGCTACAATCCCTTATTCCAGGTGATGTTTGTCTTAGAGAATTTTTCGTTAGATACATTGGAGTTGCCGAATCTTACCCTAACTCCCCAACTGGTAGAACGTGGGACATCACAGTTTGATTTGAGCGTGGCGGTTTGGGAGACAAAAAAGGGACTAATAGGTTCGTGGGAATATAACAGCGACTTATTTGAGGCAGATACCATTGCTAGAATGACAAGTCATTTCCAGACTTTGTTAACAGCAATTGTTGCTAATCCCAATCAACCCATCAGTGAATTACCACTGCTGACTGAGCGTGAACGTCATCAGTTGCTAGTGGAGTGGAATAATACCCGCACGCCCTATCCTGACAGCAAATGCATCCATCAACTATTTGAAGAGCAGGTTGAAAAAACGCCAAATGCAGTGGCTGTGGTTTATGAGGACGAGTCCCTAACATACCAACAGTTGAACGAACGTGCGAATCAATTGGCGCACTATCTGCAAACTCTTGGGGTGAAGCCAGAAGTTTTGGTGGGAATTTGTGTTGAGCGATCGCTCTTGATGATCGTGGGACTGCTAGGGATTCTCAAGGCGGGAGGTGCTTATGTACCCCTCGACCCAGCATATCCCCAGGAAAGATTAAGCTTCATGTTGTCAGATTCACAAGTGTCGGTGCTGGTGACTCAACAGAAGTTGGTGACAGCTGTGCCGGTTCGGGCAATGGATGTGGTGTGCCTGGATGCCCAGTGGGAAATCATCTCTCAACAAAGTCAGCTCAATCCCAGTAGTGCTGTGCGAGCAGGTAGCTTGGCTTATGTAATATACACCTCCGGATCTACAGGAAAGCCGAAGGGCGTCCTGGTTACCCACCAAGGATTGTGCAACCTGGCACTAGAACAGATTCGCACCTTCGATGTCCAGCCCAACAGCCGTGTTCTGCAATTCGCTTCTTTGAGCTTCGATGCCTCAATTTGGGAAATTGTCATGGCCCTTTGCGCTGGAGCGCGGTTGTGTTTGGGAACTTTGGACTCCTTACTCCCAGGATCTGGTTTGATTGAGCTGATGCAAAACCAGGCCATTACCCATGCTACGCTCCCCCCCTCAGCACTGGCTGCCATGCCTGCTGCCGAATTGCCTAACTTGCAAACTATCATCGTAGCGGGAGAAGCTTGTTCTGCTAATTTAGTAGCGCAATGGTCTAGTGACCGACGTTTCGTCAACGCCTACGGACCAACGGAATCCACTGTGTGTGCCACCACGGCTGTGTGTATTGACAGCAACCAAAAGCTGCCCATCGGTCGCCCAATTGCCAATACCCAAGTCTATATTCTCGACGACCATCTCCAACCAGTTCTAATTGGGGTTCCTGGGGAACTGCACATTGGTGGTGTTGGGTTGGCGCGGGGCTATCTCAATCGTCCAGAGTTGACACAACAGAAATTCATCCCCAACCCCTTTGACAATTCTAAGGTAACAAGTCGTCTTGGAAAGTTTGCTACGGAGGGAAACCCTCCTGGCAACTTTCCGCAAAAGTCAAAATTATATAAAACCGGGGACTTAGCACGTTATTTGCCAGATGGCAACATCGAGTTTCTTGGTCGCATTGATAACCAAGTTAAGATTCGCGGCTTCCGTATTGAACTCTCCGAGATTGAAGCTGTTCTGACTCAACATCCTCAAGTCCGCGAAGTCGTTGTCATTGCCAGGGAAGATAAACCAGGTGTTAAGAGTTTGGCAGCTTATGTCGTCCCAGAATTGACACAGCCTACAAGTAATGAGCTACGTCTGTTTCTCAAGTCAAAGCTCCCCGATTACATGGTACCTGCATCCTTCACAGTTCTGGAAGTTCTGCCAATTACCCCCAACGGGAAGGTAGACCGTCGTGCTTTACCAGTACCGGAGTTTGAGTTCGATGAATCGACTGGCTTTGTCTCCCCCCGCACCCATACTGAAGAAATCTTGGCAAATATATGGCGGGATGTTTTAGGACTAAAACAAGTCGGTATCCACAACAATTTCTTTGAATTAGGTGGGGATTCCATCATTGGTATCCAAATTATTACGCGAGCTAATCAAGCTGGACTAAAACTTACTCCAAAACAACTATTTCAGCACCAAACCATTGCTGACTTAGCTGCTGTTGCTGGTATAATTAATCTAATTCAATCTGAACAGGGTTTAGTTACAGGGGTTGCCCCTCTAACACCAATTCAGCATTGGTTCTTTGAGCAAAATCTGGCCGATAGCCATCACTTTAACCAATCCTTCCTGCTAGAAGTTCCTCCATTACAACCGGAATTACTAGAGCAGGCACTGCAAAAATTGCTATGCCATCACGATGCTTTGCGCCTGCGATTTGTGCAGCAGGACGGGCAATGGCAGCAGTACAACAGTGATGCGTGGGATGGAGTCTCGTTCGGTATGGCGGATTTGTCAGATCTGCCTCAAGCAGAACAGTTAAAGACAATTGAAGCAAGAGCCAACGAAGAACAACAAACGCTAAACTTAGCAGATGGGCCGCTAATGCGGGTCGTTCTGTTTCACTTAGGCAATTCTCCCGGACGTTTGCTCATCATCATCCATCACTTGGCTGTAGATGGAATATCGTGGCGGGTTTTGCTAGAAGACTTATCTGGGGCATACAAACAATTAGAACTTGGGAAAAGTATCCAACTGCCTGCTAAAACAACTTCCTTTAAGGATTGGGCAATTCGATTGCAGGATTATGCACGCAGTCAAGGACTTCACTCACAGCTAGATTACTGGCTGGACTCAATGCGGTTCCCAATTGCTCCTTTACCTTTGGATTATCGCGCTGTTGCCCAAGACAACACTGTAGCCTCCAGTCGGATTATATCTGTATACCTAAGTTTAGAACAGACTCGCGCTCTGTTGCAGGATGTCCCCTCGGCTTACAACACCCAAATTAATGATGTGCTGCTGACGGCACTGGTACAAACTTTCGCCCGATGGACTGGTTCTAACTCCCTACTGATTGATTTAGAAGGTCACGGGCGAGAGGACTTGTTTGAGGATGTAGATTTGTCCCGCACGGTAGGCTGGTTTACTAGTATATTCCCCGTTCTGTTAAAACTTGAGGAGCAACATACCGGAATTCTCAAGTCGGTAAAGGAGCAACTGCGACGTATCCCAAACCGGGGCATTGGCTATGGCATCTTACGCTATCTTAGCCCAGATGCTCTAGCTCGTGAGAAATTGCAGACCTTCCCCCAAGCTGAGGTGAGCTTTAACTACTTAGGTCAATTTGACCAAACCCAGTTAGCAACCTTTGGATGGAAATATGCCCAAGAGTCTAGCGGTTCCATTCACAGCCCCAAAGGACAGCGCCGCCATTTGTTGATTGTAAATGCATTAGTCGTTGAAAGGAAGCTGAAACTGGAGTGGAACTACAGCGAGCATTTCCATCGACGGGCTACTGTAGAAAATTTGGCAAATGACTATCTCAAAGCTTTAGAAGATATCATTGTCCACTGTCTATCGAAAGAAGCAGGAGGCTATACTCCTTCAGATTTTCCTGAAGTTGAGTTAAGCCAAGAAGCTTTGGACGAACTCTTAGCAGAAATTGAATGAGATTGTTCACGCTTAGAAATCCGGTTTATCAGACTCACCTTTATGTCCACTGTTTTTTATCAACCATTATATCGTTTATGAAAATCTCCAAAGCTATCGTTACGGGTTCGCTCGATCAAGAAATTTTGTTCAATGAAGTTGCTTTTAAAATGCCCTGCATTTCTTATCAGAGTATGCGGCGCTCTAACAGGGTTTTACGGGAGTTTGTACTTTACTACTTTCCGATTTATAACCTCTCAATCAATGACTTATTCCGGTTCTATCCAATTCTTAGTTTTATTGAAGCTCTTGTTTATCAAACCAATGAAGAAGTTGAAGAAGTTCAAAGTGAAGGTTCCCAAGAACTTCAAATTTCTCCTTGGAAATATAAACATAAAATTATTCTTTCTGTTCTAGATAAATTTAATCTTAAACATTTTAAAGTTGATTTTTATTTACATAAATTGGGAGACTATTTTGATTTAGAAACGAAGTTATTAACTTCTCGTAACGTGACTCTTACAATGGTTAAAAAAGCAGCAGAGTTACGTTCTTCTGACTATCGAGTTTTACATTGTACTTTGCTCAAGATGTTGGGTCTAAATTACTCACAAGACGAATTAAATGAAGAATTAAAATTGATGTGGCCTCTTGAAGTTTTAAATGATATAGAAGACGATCTGATGTCTTACTCAGAGGATGTAGCAGCTAAACAATATAATACTTACAGAATGTTTGTGAGAATGTATAGAGAAAAAGCCGCCTATTACCTGAGGAGGGAGTTGGATTATTACGAAAGTCTATTTCACGCACAGCTATCACGGTTTTCTGATTTGAAACGAGAAAAGTTCATTAAGCCTTGGAATGCCTATCGTCTCGATCATCCGGTGCCAGTCATTCCCGAACCGATTTTTGAAGATTAATATCAAGTATTGCTAATAGCTAATTGCTCATGGTTAATAACAATGAACCTAGTATATTACCCAGGCTAAAACTATGCTGAAGTTTTCGATTGAATTTAAACCCCCTATCCCACCCTCAAGAAATTTAATTGTAGGGACTTTAGGACCAAGTGGTAGTAGCAGTGACTATGTTTCAAATTATCTAGTCAACCAATTAAAAACAGAGGAATTAACTTTATCGACTCAGTTGTTTGATAGCTTTATAGATGTTAAAGAAGCTTTGCTACAAGACAAAGTGGATCACGCTCTAGTTCCTCATGCTTACGAACTGATTAATGAGTTTTATATGGAGCCCAGTTTTGAACTAGGCTTCATTTTTATATATCCTACTCCAGTTTATGGATTGGCTAAAAAGAAAAATACAGAGGTAGTTTTAGAAGGATGTAGAGTTGCTACTCATCCTGCGCCCCTACCTTTGTTGTCAAAACTATTGCCATCTCAATACCTAGCACAAATGCAAGTAGATTTGTCTCCCTCTACTAGCGATGCAGCGATTCAGGTAAACCAGGGTTTAGCCGATTTGGCTATTACTAATGAGAAGGCTGCTGAAGCCTACGATTTAGAGTTCATTTCCATCTATGGAAACATTCGTATGAGTTGGTCTATTTTTCATAAAAAATTAGCACATCATGTCTAAATTTTTTCCAAAACCACAAACTAAAAAAATTAATTCAGATGTAGAGTTAATAGCATTTCAATGTCAAGACACAGTTGTTCAATTAGCCTCTATTCCACCAGGAGCAACTTTTGAATTACATCGACATCGCGAAAGTCAAATTGGAATGCAAATCGCCGGTCGTTTGGAAATTAACATCAACGGTACTAAAGAAATTCTTGAACCGCTTCAGCAAGTTTATGTGGCTGGTTCTAATGTTCTTCATGGTTCTGTAAATCCTTTTTCAGAAACTGCATTAGCATTTGATGTGAAACGCATCACAAATTCTGAAGAAGCTGAGGAGGCTATTCTTAAAGTTTCGCCGACTCAAGATGAATTGACAGGTTTCGACTGCCAGTCTGTTGTTGGTTCTTGGTTTGAAATTGTCATCACCCAAATTCCTCCAAAGGGAATAATACCAACTCGCCAATCTGCAAGCGACACAATGGGAATAGTCCTTAATGGTCAGTTAACGATCGCAGTGGAAGAACAACAGCAGCAGTTAGAATATGGCAGTGTTTATTATGCTCCTGCTGATGTCCTTTACCAGGGGTATAATCATTGTGATGAAACAGTATCTTTGATAGAAATTTTGATTCGACCTTGCTCTCGTTTCTTACTTAAAGATACTTTTTCTCAGACAGATATGGCGCGACTAGTACAACGCGGCGGAAATAAAGCTACCATTTGAAACAGGCAAAAGCCTTAATCTGTAATAGTTTTGACTTTTGACTTTTGACTTTTGACTTTCGCGCAGCGGTGCTAGCTGCTTCGTAAAGGAATAATCATGGATTTAGGATTAACAGAGAAAGTAGCTTTAGTGACAGGAGCGAGTGCGGGTATTGGTTATGCTATTGCCCAAAAATTGGCAGCAGAAGGTTGTCAGCTAATAATTTGTGGTAGAAATTCAGAACGATTGGAACAAGCCGCTCGAGAACTGGTTAGTTCTCAAGCAATCATCACCATCTGTGCTGATGTCCAAAAGGCAAATGATTCTCAAAAATTAGTACAAGAAGCTCTCAAACAATTTGGCCAAATTGATATTTTGGTCAATAATTCAGATGGTGCTAAATTTTCTACTGCTTCGTTAGAAAATTTATCTGATGAAGATTGGGCAACTGTCTTTGAAGGCAAGTTAATGGGCTATATTCGTATGACCAATCTGGTACTCCCTAATATGAAAAATCAGAAATGGGGACGCATCATAAATATTATTGGGACATCAGGAAAAGAACCTTCTAGTCGTCTTGTTAAATCGGGGGTGGCGAATGCCGCATTAATCAACTTTACTAAAAATGTCGCCACGCAAGTTGCTAAGTCGAATGTGTTGGTTACTTCTATCAATCCAGGAATTATTGATACACCAAGACACAGAGAATATTTGGAAGTATTTGCCCAACAGGAAGGTCGCACGGTTGACTCTATCATAGAAGGAACGAATAATACTATTCCTTTAGGTCGTCGTGGTTTGTCTATGGAAGTTGCTAATTTAGTTGCTTTTCTAGCATCGGAATGTGCTAGCTATATTACGGGTGTAACTATTCCTGTAGATGGCGGATTGTCAATATCTGCTTTCTAAGGGATTTGGTAATCAAGTATTTAGTAAATTCTCAGTCTATAGCAGTTATATTTGAATCGTTCGCATAATTAATATCATCTTTTTTAAAGAAATAAAACAATGGTAACTGAGCAGAAACAAAGTAAAAGTAAAGATATTGAATTTATCTATCCCCTTTCACCTATGCAGGAGGGGATGCTCTTTCATACTCTCTATGAGCCGGAATCGAGAATATATTTCGAGCAGTTTCAATTAACTATTCATGGCAATTTAGAACCAAGTCTATTTGAACGGGCTTGGCAACTTTTGGTTGACAGACACACGGCTTTACGAACTCTTTTTGTTTGGAAGAATCGCAAACAACCTCTTCAGGTGGTGCGTAAACAGGTTAATTTACCTTGGACTAATTTAGATTGGCGTAGACGCTCTGCGGCTTGTCGTCAGACATCGCTTTCTCCACAAGAGCGGCAATCTCGTCTCAATTCTTTCTTAGATTCAGATAGAAAACAAGGTTTTGAACTTGACAAAGCTCCAATAATGCGCTTTGTATTAATTCGGGTGGCGGATGAAATTTATGAGTTTGTCTGGAGCTTTCATCACCTACTACTTGATGGCTGGAGCTGGCCGATTCTCTTCAAAGAACTCTTTGCTTTCTACGAGTCGTTAAAAAACGGTCAACAGTTGTATTTAGCCCCTACTCGCCCTTATCGAGACTACATTAATTGGTTGCAGCAGCAAGACCTAGCTGATGCGAAGGCGTTCTGGCAACAAAATCTGGAAGGTTTCACTGCGCCTACACCTTTGGCGATCGAGCCACCAGCAGGGCAGAGTCTTCATCAACAGCAAAATATCCAGGTTCGATACCGACATCTATCAGCCGAGACAACCACTACTTTAAAGTCTTTTGCTCAACAACATCATCTGACACTCGCTACCTTGGTACAAGCAGCTTGGGCGCTGCTACTGTGTCGCTACAGTGGTGAGTCTGACGTGGTTTTTGGGACTACTGTATCTGGTCGTCCCACTACTTTATCTGGTGTGGAATCGATGGTAGGGTTGTTCATTAATACTCTACCTGCACGGGTAAAAATTCCTGACACAACCGACCTGTTATCCTGGCTACAGTTGTTGCAACAAGAGTACTTAGAGCGGGAGCAGTATTCATACACTCCACTGGTAGATATTCAGGGCGTGAGTGAAATTCAAAGGAATCAACCCCTGTTTGAAAGCATTGTAGTGTTTGAAAACTATCCTGTAAATGCAACTTTGCAGCAACTTCCGGGAAACTTGAGAATAGGAGAGCTGCTTGACTTGGGGCAAACGAATTATCCTCTCACGGTGGTGGCAGTTCCTAGCTTTGAAATGACTGTAAGAATTTACTACGATCGCGATCGCTTTGATGCAGAATTCATTGACCGCATGGCTGGTCATTTCCTAACTATATTAGAGGGAATTGCCGCTCATCCTCATCGAACCCCAGGCGAGTTACCGCTACTTACTCCAGCAGAGCAAGATTTGCTTTTAGTAGAGTGGAATGCTACCTCAGCAGCGCATCCCATCAATCGTTGCATCCATCAATTATTCGAGGATCAAGTCGAAAAAACACCTCTCAACTTGGCTGTGGTATATGAAAACCAAAGATTGACTTATGAGGAGTTGAACCAGCAAGCCAACAGAATCGCGCACTACTTGCAACGCTTGGGTGTCAAACCAAATGTCCCAGTGGGCATTTGTGTGGAGCGATCAATTGAAGCGGCGATCGCCATTTTAGGAACTCTCAAAGCTGGGGGAGTTTGCGTTCCCCTCGATCCCAACTATCCGCCAGAGCGTTTAGCCTTCATGCTCAGCGATTCTCAAGCACCAGTCGTCTTAACTCAAACACGTTGTTCGTCATTGCTTGATGGCCACTTTGCTCACCATCTCATTGTGTTAGATGAAGAATGGGACAATCTTGGCAGAGAATCTGATATCAATCCTCAGATAGATGTTGAAGATACTCATCTAGCTTACATAATTTATACCTCAGGATCTACTGGAACTCCAAAAGGCACCCTTGTCCCCCATCGATCGCTCACCAATTTGATCGAACACCATCAGGCAAAGATGGCAACAGGCGTTGGTGTTCTCCAGTTTGCCTCCCTTAGTTTTGATGTCAGCTATCACGAAATATTTGTGGCATGGTGCTTCGGAGGCACGCTGTATATAATTCCAGAAAGCGATCGCAAAGATTTAGATAAATTAATTCACTTGCTCGCCAATAACCCGATTGGGAAAGTTATTTTGCCAGTTACCCTTTGGCAGCAATTAGCGGAAATATACGGGGAACAAGAACATTTATTTAACAACATTAGGGAAGCGATCGCTTGTGGCGAACAACTCCAGATTACTCAGCCAATGATTAAGCTATTTAAGCGTCTGGAAAATTGTACGCTCTATAATTTCTACGGTCCCACGGAAGCAGATTTAGTTACAGCTTATACTTTTAGCCAAAATCCAGATGAGTGGCCGATTTATCCACCGATTGGTAAGCCTGCTGTCAACGTGCAAGTTTATTTATTAGACCGCAATCTCCAACCCGTGCCGATTGGCGTTCCTGGGGAACTCTACGTTAGCGGTGCTGGTTTGGCGAGTGGCTACCTCAACCGCGTAGATTTGACAAACCAAAAGTTTATCCCCAATCCGTTTGAGGAGTCAGGAGTCAGGAGTCAGGAGTCAGGAGGCAGAAGGCTTTATAAAACAGGGGATTTGGCTCGATATCAACCGGATGGGAATATCGAATTTTTGGGACGGATAGACGATTTGGTAAAAGTCCGGGGCTTTCGCGTTGAACTGGGAGAAGTTGAAGCAGTTTTGAGCAAACATCCCCAAATTAACCAAGCAGTAGCAAAGGTGCATGGAGCAAGTGCAAGGGAAAAATATTTAGTCGCTTACTTTGTACCAATTCGAGGACAGACAGTAACCGTCGAACAACTGCGGACTTTTCTGACTGAACAACTGCCAGATTATATGATTCCATCCGCTTTTGTAGAAATGGAATCCTTCCCCTTAACACCCAATGGTAAAGTCAACCGTCGCGCTCTCAGCGAACCGACAACAAGCAGACCTGAATTAGGTCAAACATTTGTTGAACCGCGTACTCCCACAGAAGAAATTTTGGCTGGGATCTGGAGAGATGTTTTAGGGTTAGAAAAAGTTGGCATTTACGATAACTTCTTTAATTTGGGGGGACAATCTTTAAAAGCAACTCAGGTGATATCTTTGACGCGCAAAGCATTTGGGATAGAATTACCGCTGTTGAGTTTGTTTGAGTCTCCGGCGATCGCACCTTTAGCCAAAAAAATCGAAGCAGCTAGCCAGCCAGATCGGCAGGAGTTATCTTTAAAACGCTTGCCAAAGCAAGACGAGACAATACCAATTTCTTTAACCCAGCTAGAGTTGTGGTTTTTTGACCAATTCTATCCAGGTAATCCCATCTATAACCTGCCTTTGGTCTATCGCGTCACAGGTGCGATCGACGAGAAAGCATTGTTTGAGAGTTTAAGAGAAATTGTCCGGCGGCACGAGACATTGCGATCGACTTTTCAGGTTAAAAATGGACAAGTGGTTTATGCTGTTGTTAACGAACCAGTCTTTGACTTTTCCGTCATTGATCTCCAGCACATAAGCGAAACTGAGCGCGAAACTGAAGTTACAAAACTGGCTGAGAAGGAAATTAAGCAGCCTTTCGATTTGGCACGAGGACCATTATTGCGAAGCAAGCTTTGGCGCTTGAATGAACAAGAGTATTTATTCGTTGCCGTCACACACCATATTGTTGCTGACGGTTGGTCTTTTAGTATTTTAACTCAAGAACTGGCAACCCTTTACGAAGCTTTTTGTCAGGGTAAGCCGTCGCCGCTGCCAGAGTTACCCATCCAATATGCCGACTTTGCTCAATGGCAGCGGCAGTGGTTACAAGGGCAAGTTTTAGAATCTCAGCTTCAGTTTTGGAAAAAGCATTTAGGCATTAGTCCACCTGTATTGAAGCTACCAAGCGATCGTCCGCGTCCACCAGTGCGAACCTTTGAAAGTGCAGGTCAATCAGTAGTTCTCTCCAAGAAGTTAACCGATGCGCTCAAGGTGCTGAGTCAACAGGAAGGCGTAACCCTGTTTATGACCTTGTTGGCAGCATTCAAGACATTACTCTTCGCTTATACAAGACAGGAAGATATCATTGTCAGCAGTGCGCTTGCCAATCGCACCAGAGTGGAAACTGAGAAACTGATTGGTTTCTTTGTCAATTTACTGCCATTTTGTACCAACTTAGGAGGAAATCCCAGCTTTCGGGAATTACTCAGCCGAGTACGTGAGGTAGCTTTGGGTGTCTACGCTCATCAAGAAATGCCCCTGATCAAGCTAGTAGAAGAACTCCAGCCAGTGAGAGATCCTAGTTACACATTACTAAATCAAGTAATGTTTGTCTTTCAAAATACTCCAGAAGATAATTTAGAATTTTCAAATCTAATTTTGAAAGAGCAGTTTATTGCCAAAGATACAAAGGATACCGCCGAGTTTGATTTAGAGTTAACACTCGAAGAAACATCAACAGGTATTGACGGCTTGCTTGTATACAGAACTGATTTATTTGAAGCTGCCACTATTACCAAGATGGTCGAGAATTTTCAGACATTGCTGGAAACAATAACGACCAATCCTAACCGACATATTGCTGAACTTATCTCAAAATATGAACCTCGAATACCAATTCAAAATGCTGCATTCCCAATATTGAAGGGCTTTGTTGCACCTCAAAATCCTATCGAAGAAGTTGTTTTAGATATCTGGAAAGATATTTTAGGGCTAGAGCAGATTGGTACTCAAGACAACTTTTTTGAACTAGGAGGACATTCTTCTCAAGCTCTTCAAGTTATATGCAAACTACAGTCAGCTTTCCAAGTAGATATTCCTTTAGTCTACCTGTTTGAGAAACCTACTGTAGTTCAGCTAGCAGAAGCCATTTCAGTAGGAATCAAAACACCTTTATAATGCAATATCGTAGATTTGGGCGTACAGAATTGGCGATGCCAGTCTTTTCTTGCGGTGGTATGCGCTATCAGTATACTGAGTATGAGGAGCTTGCTCAAGAAAAAATTCCCGATGAAAATCAACGGAATTTAGAAGTTACTATTCACCGTTCTTTAGAAGTTGGTATAAATCACATCGAAACTGCCCGAATGTATGGGACTTCTGAGATGCAATTAGGAGCTATTTTACCTAAGTTGCCTAGAGAAAAAATTATTGTGCAGACTAAGGTTGCTCCTACACCTGCTCCAGAAGACTTTCGCCGTTTGTGCGAGAAATCTTTGGCTTTATTAAAGCTAGATTACATTGACTTACTAGCACTGCATGGCATTAATAGTGACCAACAACTCGAATATAGCATTTGTCCCGATGGCTGTCTTGATGTAGCGCGACAGTTGCAAGCTGAGGGGAAGGTAAAGTTTATTGGCTTTTCTACCCACGCTCCCACAGACTTAATTATCAAAACTATTGAAACCAATCAATTTGATTATGTTAACCTACACTGGTACTACATTAATCAATTCAACTGGTTAGCAATTGAAGCAGCCACACGTCATGACATGGGGGTGTTTATCATTAGCCCATCAGATAAAGGCGGTATGCTCTACAAACCTCCACAAAAGTTAGTGGAATTGTGCTACCCTCTCAGCCCGATGGTGTTTAACGATCTATTTTGTTTGCGCCATCCCCAAGTGCATACCTTAAGCTTGGGTGCATCCAAACCATCAGATTTTGATGAACATTTGAAGGTTATAGAACTTTTAGATCGAGCGGATGAAATTTTACCGCCAATTTTAAACCGTTTGGAAAAAGAAGCGATCGCCACACTAGGCGAAGACTGGTATAATACTTGGCACATTGGTTTACCCACTTATCAAGAAACCCCTGGTCAAATTAATATTCCAATTATTTTATGGTTGCGAAATTTAGCACTAGCCTATGATATGTTTGAATATGCCATAAGGCGTTACAACCACTTATACAATGCAGATCCCTGGTTTCCTGGTTGCACAGCAGAGCGAGTTAGAGAATTTGATCTGAGCCATTGTCTGCGTCATAGTCCCCATGCTGACAAAATACCAGCTTTATTAGAAGATGCCCATAGGTTGTTAGTTTCAGGATGTTGAACGATAAGTTAATTAAAATATTTAAAAACTTTACTTTTATTCGTCATCTTTGGTTAATAATTTTGCTATTGACAACAGCGATCATATTGATTAGCTATAATCAAGTTAATTTAAAAATCAAAGCAACACCAGTATCTCAAATTGTTGTCACTTTTGGGACAGAACCAACGACTTTTAATCCGGCTTTAATTGTAGAATCAGTTGATATTTTGAACTTCACCTATGAAGGGCTAGTAAAAGAAAATGCACGCGGAGAAATTGAACCGAACCTTGCCGAATCTTGGCAAATTTCTCAAGATAATAAACAAGTAATTTACACTCTCAGGAAAGGGCTAAAATGGTCAGATGGAAAGCCCCTAACTGCTTCAGATGTAGTTTTTACTTACAATGAAATTTACCGGAATCCAGCCATTCCTACATATGCTAAAGATTTCTTCTTAATTGGTAAAAATCGCACCTTCCCCACTGTGCGAAAACTTGATGACTTGCGAGTTGAATTTACATTACCTGAACCATTTGCCCCATTTATTCGGGCGACAAAACTAGAAATTTTACCGGAACATGCTTTCCGTGAAGCAGTCAAAACAAAAGACCAAGAAGGCAAACCTAAATTTCTCTCTACTTGGGGAACTGATACTCCGCCAGAAAACATTATTGTTAACGGTCCTTATACGATAGAATCTTATATTCCGAGCCAGCGGGTAACGTTCCGAAAAAATCCTTATTATTGGCGTAAAGATGCTCAAGGCAATTCGCAGCCTTATATTCAACGAGTGATTGGGCAAATTATTGCAAGTCTTGATACCTCTTTAATGCAATTTCGCTCTGGAGGATTGGATTACATCAACGTGAATACTGATTATTTTTCATTATTAAAACATGAAGAAAAAAAAGGTAAATTTACCATCTACAATGGCGGTCTTTTTGTAGGGTCAACTGCTATTACTTTTAATCTCAATAAAGGCAGTAGGAATAGTCAACCACTGGTCGATCCCATTAAGTCTCGTTGGTTCAATACAGTGGAATTTAGACAAGCAGTTGCCTATGGAATTAATCGCCAACAAATACTCAACAATATCTATAAGGGATTGGGTGAACTGCAAAATTCGCCAATTGCTGTACAGAGCAAATATTATCTCCCTGTGCAAGCTGGTTTAAAGGTCTATGAATACAATCAAAAGAAAGCGAAAGAATTACTTCTAAAAGCAGGTTTTAAATACAACAATAAAGGTCAGTTATTAGACGATAGAGGAAATATGGTGCGTTTTACTCTAATGACGAATACTGACAACAAGATATTACTGGCGATGGGGGTAAACATAAAACAAGATTTGAGTAATCTTGGCATAGCTGTTGATTTCAATCCCGTAGCTACTAGCGTTTTCATAGACAAACTGACTCGAACTTTCGATTGGGAGTGTAAATTGCTTGAAGTTGCTGTGAGTGAGGAACCGAATGATTGGGCTAATGTTTGGTTGCCTGAAGCTGGTTGGCACTTTTTTAATCAAGAATCCCAAGCAGGACAAACGCCGATAACAGGGCGACAGGTAGCAGATTGGGAACAGAAAATTGGTGATTTATACATTCAGGTAGCCTCTGAACTGAATGAAGCAAAGCGCAAAGATATCTATGCAGAAACTCAACGAATTACTCAGGAGTATCTACCGTTTATCTATCTAGTTAACCCTTTATCAATGGTGGCAGTACGAAATCGTATCCAAGGTATTCAACACTCCGCCTTACTAGGAACATTTTGGAACTCTTATGACCTGAAACTGACTGACGAGTAACTAAAGAGGAAATCGTTTGTATGCAAATTCCTATCATTGTGATGGAGTTTTTCACAGTTTGTCACGAAAGCTACCTGGTTTCGGGCTTAACGAACCATGTTGCTTTCTTGCGTGAGTTATAACTTACGCAAGAATTTGCTCAAATGTCATCAGCGATGCTAAAATGCTACAAACTCCAATAGACCATCTTCTAAGAAATACGGTCAAACGGTAGAGAGAGTTCATAAAAATTACTAGCAGGTATATGAAAATATGAAAGCACCAGTTGTTCTGTTCATCTTCAACCGACCAGATACCACTGAAAAAGTATTTCAAGCAATTCGCAAAGCAAAACCAGCAAAGCTGTTGGTAGTTGCTGATGGTCCTCGCTTAGAGCGTCAAGGTGAATTAGAGCGATGTGAGGCTGCGCGTGCAATTATCGAACAGGTTGACTGGGATTGTGAGGTTCTGAAAAATTATTCTGATATCAATCTAGGTTGCCATCAGCGAATACCAAGTGGTCTAAACTGGGTTTTCAATACTTTTGAAGAAGCCATTATCCTTGAAGATGATTGTCTACCTCATCCAATTTTTTTTCAGTTTTGTGAAGAATTGCTAACGTTTTACCGAGAGCAAGAGCAGATAATGCATATAGCAGGTTTCAATGTGAAACCTCAACCTGGCATGAAAGAAAGCTTCTATGTATCAAGAATAGGCTTGTGTTGGGGTTGGGCAACTTGGCGGAGAGCATGGGCGTCCTACGATCCGGAAATGAAAAGTTGGCAAACATACAAAATAAAATCCGATCTTCAGTATTTTGGTAAGCAGAGCCGAAATGTTTATAAATCCTTTGAATATGCCGCCACGGGTAGCGTCAGTTGCTGGGACGTTAAATGGGGTTTTAGTCGTGCAGTTAACCAAGGCTTATCTTTGATTCCGAAAACAAACTTAATCCAAAATATTGGATTTAGAGAAGATGCAACTCATACGACACAGGACATTAGCCATATCACCTCCGTACCAGTTGAAGGAATCAACTTACCGTTAGTAAAACCACACAGTCTAATACCAAACAGAGAATTGGATGAAGAGTATCTTGAGTTGCTTTATCAAGACGATGCCATTGACAATGGCTTGCCAGCAGACAAGTAGCTTTGGGTCGTTAGCAAGGCAATATGTTCTTGAATTGCTCATGGTAGAGCATGTGTTTTCTCGAAGCAACAACAATCGCAGTCGTAAAGAATGCAAAACAAAATTAAAGATAGGGACTTCCAGAAAATAAAATATCAAAAACTATTATTATAATCTGATAATCCCAAAGGTAAATCTACTCTTAATGCGCTTGTACTCATTGTTATACCGCCCAATTTACTCTACATTATAAGCCTAATCTAATCGATGAACGATCGCTCAAACGAAATCGTTTCTCTACTCTGTCAAACACATTAAATTCTTAGTAAATTTCACGGTTTCTAAAAGCAACTAGCAATGTTAATTACTTTTTCTAAAAAAATCTATATTTTGTATTATATTTAAGATAATATAATAATTTGACTAACAAGTGGGGATCGTAAGATGACTGAAGCAATACCACAAAAACCTGCACGTCGTCGGGGCAGAATATTTCCCGAACGCACTTTGCCACCAGAAGAATTAGCTAGGCGCAAAGCTGAACGAGACGCATTTCATCAACGTTGTCGGGCAATTTTTGAAAGAGTGCGTCCCGAATGGATAGAGAAACACTATGGTTGGTATATTGCTGTTGAGCCGTATAGCGGTGATTATTTTATTGATGAAGATAAGGAAGTTGCAAGCCTTAAAGCTCGCGAGAAGCACCCAAATGCTGTTCACTGTATGTTCTGCTTAAATGAAACTGGAGCCACGGGCAGAATATGATACAGGGTACATTTGGTGAGAGGGGTAAGCTATTTTTTGAAATTGATTTGATAACTGCTGATGGATTAAATTTGCCTGTGGATACTATGTTGGATACTGGTTTCACAGGCTTTATAGCAATTAATAAACAAGACTTAGATGCGCTTGACTGGGATTTTATTCGTGAGGAAGAATTGCTAACGGCACAGGGAGACAGTACTTTTGATCTTTATTTAGGCAAGGTTTTATTAGCTGGAATTGAGTATGAGATTCCTGTTATTGCGGGGGACGCAATTGAAGAAGTATTGCTGGGTTCAGAGTGGCTTAAGATTCTACCATTGGTGGTGAATTATCAAGCTGGAATACTAACGTTGGGCTAACCAAGTATGAGTGATGTCTACAACAAGAGCAAAGCCCAAGGCGCATTTTTCCGACTTGCCCCTTTTATTCAAGAATATATTTACAATCACAACTGGACTGAATTACGACCAGTTCAAACTGAGGCTTGCAAGGTAATTTTTGATACTGATGAACATCTGCTAATTGCGGCTGGCACTGCTTCAGGAAAAACGGAAGCGGCTTTTCTACCTATTTTGACACTATTACATGAAAATCCTGCCTCTTCTATCGGTGTGTTGTATATTGGACCGATTAAGGCTTTAATTAATGACCAGTTTGAACGTCTTAATGATTTGCTGAAAGAGGCAGATATTCCGGTTTGGCATTGGCATGGTGATGTTTCTCAAAGTCATAAAAATAAGTTGCTGAAGAATCCGCGTGGTGTTCTGCAAATTACTCCGGAGTCTTTGGAGAGTTTGTTGATTAATAAGAATCACGATCTTTTACGTCTGTTTGGTGATTTAAGGTTTGTTGTTATTGATGAAATTCACGTTTTTATGGGTTCGGAGCGGGGTTGTCAGATTCTTTGTCAGTTGGGGCGGTTGGCGAGTCTGACTCGGGTACATCCTCGTCGTGTTGGTTTGTCGGCTACTCTTGGTGATTATTCTTTGGCTGAGGTGTGGTTGGGTTCGGGGACTGATAAAGGGGTGATTACGCCAAGGGTTGAGGTGGGGCAACGGCGGGTTAAGTTGGGGGTGGAGTTTTTTGTTTTGAACCGCCTTCCCTTCGGGACGCTCCGCGAACGCGCAGCGTCTCGCAGAGAAGACGCCAAGAGCGCCAAGGGAAGAGGGGAGGGGAGGGAGGATTATGAGCGGTATATTTTTGATGTTTGTGGGGCTGGGAAGTGTTTGATTTTTGCTAATAGTAAGTCTGAGGCTGAGTCTGTGGTTGCTGGTTTGCGTGGGCTTGCTGCGGATGAGGGGGCTGAGGATGTTTTTTATGTGCATCATGGTAGTGTTTCTGCTTCTTTGCGTCGAGCAGCGGAGATGGCTATGCGTGAACCTGGTGTGCCTGCTGTTGTTGCGGCGACGATGACTTTGGAGTTGGGTGTGGATATTGGTTTTTTGGAGCGGGTGGTTCAGTTGGAGGCTCCTCTTTCTGTGGCTAGTTTTTTGCAGCGGTTGGGGCGTGCGGGGAGAAGGGGTGAGGCTGCTGATATGCGGTTTGTTTGTGGTGAGGATGAGCCAAGGCTTGAGGCTTCTCTACCTGAGCTAGTTCCTTGGCAACTTTTGCAGTGTATTGCGATTATTCAACTTTATTTGGAGGAGCGTTGGATTGAGCCTTCTGTGCCTCCTCGACATCCTTTTAGTTTGTTGTATCAACAAACTATGAGTATTTTGGCGGCGGCGGGAGAGATGAAGGTTGCTGTTCTTGCTCGACAGGTTTTAAGTTTGCCTTCTTTTGCTGCTGTTTCTCAAGATGATTTTAAGTTGTTGCTACGTTATTTGATTGATATTCAACATATTGACCGGACGGATAAGGGTAATTTAATTATTGGTTTGGCTGGGGAGAAGGTGGTTGGTAATTTTAATTTTTATGCTGTTTTTTCGGCTAATCAGGAATATGTTGTGAAGCAAGGAAGTACGGAAATTGGTAGTGTTATGACACCAGTTTCTGTGGGTAGTCAGTTTGCTTTGTCTGGGAGAAGTTGGCAGGTTTTGGAAGTTGATTTTAAGAAAAAGATTATTTTGGTACAGCCTGGGGAAGGTACGACGGCTAATATTTATTGGCGTGGTGGTACTGGTAATATTCATACAAAGGTTCTGCAAAGAATGCGGCAGGTGTTATTTGAGGATGTTGAGTATGGCTATTTGCAGAAGAATGCTTTGCAACGTTTGCAGTCAGTTCGTCAATTGACACGCAATGCTGGGTTGGATAAACACAATATAGTTTTATTGGAAAAAGGTAAGTGCTGTATTTTTCCTTGGATGGGTACTGTAGCTTATCGTACTTTGGAAAGATTGCTTAACTGTTTTTGTCGTGAGTCTTTGGAGATTCACAGTATTGGCGGTGTTAATCCCTATTTTTTGACTCTTAAGTTAGCGAAGGATAAATTTCAATATATTTATCCGGAAATTGTTTCTTTATCTGAGCAAAGAATTACCGCAGAACATTTAGTTAGTAGTTCTGAACCGCTGGAATTACAAAAGTACGATGAGTTTATTCCTCATCCGCTTTTACGCAAGGCTTTTGCTCACGATTATTTAGATATGCCGGAACTAAGGCAGCAAGTAGCTCTTTGGCAAAGATCCCCGACTTCGCAGAAGTTGTCGGGGATCTGATTTCTCAAGTTTTTTGCGGAATCGGAGAGTTAACTGATGATTCTAGAGATAGAAACAAACAAGGATTACAAATTATGACATCTACAACCGATTCATCCAACTTTGCTGCACAACTTAATAAGCCAGTTCTGAAAGAGGGTTCTAGAGGTGAAGCAGTTAAAGAGCTACAAAAACTGTTATTGAAATATGGTGCTTTTGTATACTTAGGTAGTAATGGTGCTTGTGTATTTCCCGGTGAAGAAGTAATTGATGGGATATTTGGTCTAAGAACAACAAAAGCTGTTAAAATTTTTGAGAGCAAGATGTTTTTGCCACAAGATGGAATTGTTGAAGATAGAACTTGGCGATCGCTCTACAAAGGTGCGCCAGTAGATATGCCCATTCTCAAAAAAGGTAGCAAAGGAGAACTGATTAAAAGAATTCAGGAAAGACTTGCAGTTGGTGACTATTATAATGGTGCAATTGATGGAGACTTTGGTAGTCGTACCGAAACAGCAGTCAAAGGTTTGCAAACACGTACTGGCTTACCTGTAGATGGTGTAATTGGCGATCGCACTTGGTTTGAATTGAGCAAGATTAACACTGTTTTTTGTTAAAACTACTTGACATTTTTACCGATTATTTAATTACGAATTATTGCAGCCCCAAATTGTTTGAGTGGAATGTCAATGAGAAACTCAGCGCCTTCACCAGGTTGAGAAATACACAGTAATTTGCCGCCGTGCTTTTCGACAATTTGGTAACTAATTGAGAGTCCTAAACCTGTCCCTTGCCCTACAGGCTTGGTTGTGAAAAAAGGATCGAACAGCCTAGCCTGTACCTCTTGATTCATGCCAACTCCATTATCTTGAATGGAAATTTGCACTTGTTCGCCTCCTACCAGTTGTGTCCTAATCTTAATACTGGGATTGTATTTCTCACCTTGTTTAGCTGATTGACGGCACGACTCTTCTATGGCGTTGATCGCATTTGCCAATAAGTTCATCAGCACTTGATTAAGTTGTCCGGCGAAACACTCTACTTGAGGTAATTCGCCGTACTCCTTAACAACTTTAATACCTGAATGCAATGAATTGGGTTTAAAACGATGCTGCAATATTAGCAGAGTGCTATCAATACCTTCATGAATATTAACCGCTTTGACTTCGGCTTGATCCAAACGAGAGAAATTTCGTAAGGAAAGAACAATTTCACGAATGCGCTCTGCCTCTAGTTTAAGTAAGGAAAACAGTTTAGGCAAATCTTCAGCAATGAATTCTAAATCTGCTAATTTAGCGCGTTTTTGAATTTCCGGTTCAGGTTCAGGATAGTAGTGTTGATAGAGATTGAGCATCTCAATCAAGTTCTGCGTGTACTCATCAATATGGGAAAGATTGCCATAGATGAAATTGACAGGATTGTTGATTTCGTGTGCCACTCCTGCTACTAGTTGTCCCAAACTCGACATCTTTTCACTATGAATTAGATGTGCTTGAGTTTGGCGCAAATGATCCAGTGCTTGAGAAAGTTGTGTGGCTTGTTGTTGTGTATGCTTAAGCAGTACCGCGTGTTGTAAGGCAACTCCTAACTGAGTAGCGATTTGTGTTAAAAACTCTACTTCCAAAGCTTCCCAATGCCGACTACCTGAGTGTTGATATGCCCCCAGTAAGCCCCATAACTCCTGCCCCACAAAAATTGGCGCAATCATGAATGCTCGGACATGAAATTGTTCGAGGATATCAATGTGGCACTGGGTAAATCCCATACTGTAGACATCATCGACTACAAAGCTTTCATTATTACGATAGCGTCCACCTTGGCTTTCCTGTAAGTAGGTGAATAAATAATAATTCTTGCTCACTTACCACCCGTGGTTCAAAATGGTGCGACACCAACAGTCCCCACAATTGAGATGATTGCTGCAAAGAAGGTAACGAATCTTTGCCGGTTTCCTTGCTTTCTAAAACGATTGGCACTACAACTGAGGATTTCACTCCCATTGCTGTCAAATATTCTACATGGCAAGGATCGACAGGACGATAGCGAATATCTTGCTGGTTGAGTGGTTCACCTGTTTCCAAGGAATTAAGAGGACTGATGCCAATTTCATGTGTTGTCAAATCTACTACAGAGCGCTGACGTGCTCGGACAAACAATTCACGGGCATAGGGCGGAATGTCATCTGCGGGAAAATTCAGCCCAAGCAGGGGAGGTAGCCGATCAGGCTGAATCGATTCGGCAATTACTAACCCATGTCCATCAGGTTGAAACTGGTAAATTTTGACGCGATCAGTACCAAGGAATGCGCGTACTTCTGCTACCGTTGCCGACAAAATCTCTTGCAATTCCAACGATTGCCGGATGCGATTGGCAATCCGGTGCAAGAAAATTTCCTGAGTTAGACTTACCTGCTTCGGTAGCGAATTCTCCATAAACTGCACTACGATTTAACGAGATCCCTGGTTTTGACTTCGGGTCTTCAGATTAATTGGTGATAAGTTTATCTAATATATAAAAGAAATTTTTCCGTGACTTTAAGCCAGATTGC
>NZ_JACXAE010000096.1 GCF_014698965.1 Iningainema tapete BLCC-T55 | reverse complement strand
GTAACTTTTCACTCCCCCCCCATTAGCAAGATGACTTGTGAGTTAGTAAAAGAATAAAAATGATTCGAGTGTGAGCGTTATATGGTAATGTAAGGAAGTCCGGGTAAATCAGACTCAATGCAGCGACTGAGCAAAGAAGACCTTGCACAAATGAATGAGGACTACTTCAAATCTCTAGACAAACAGAGGTTAGTCGAAGTAGCAAGGAATCTGCATTCGTTAGCAGTCGAACAGTTAGAAAGATGAGAACAAAATTCCACAAATAGTTCCAGACCGCCATCATCGGATAATCCCTATCAAGCACAAGCAGTCAAAAGCCTCACGGAACAAGTTCAAGTTAACTCTCCAGATGGAGATGCAACCGCTCGTGTTCACAGCAAAACCGATAGTAAAAAAGTCGAGAACTCAGACAAAGGATTTGGGAAAAAAACGCCGGGAAAGCAAATCGGAGCTAAGGGAGTATGGCGAGCAGACCCCTTAGTTCCAAGCATAACCATCCCTCATTATCCAGAAACATGTGCGGCGTGCAATAGCAAATTAGAAATAGACTCAAACGCAAAACCACACACAGGTTACTACGTACTCGAATTAGAGAAAAAAGACTCTGGTATCGAGGTAGTTTGCCAACTGCATCATTACTACTGTGCAACCTGCTCCTGCGGACACCACACAAAAGCGATGCCTGGTGTTGGCTATGTATCGGTTGTTGAAGGAAGGAAAAAAGATTTACGTCTAACTGAATATGGACTGGTTGGACCGATGCTAGCGACGTTTATCGCTTCGTTGGCTGTACGTTATCGAATGTCGCGACCGAAAATCAAAGAATTTTTGTTTGATTGGGTAGGTGTATCCCTAAGTATTGGAACCCTTGACAGATGCATACGGGAAGTTGGAATTGCTTGTACTCCGGTAGTTGAGGAGTTAATCGAGGAACTACAAAAGGCACAGGTTATCCATATTGATGAAACCCCGTGGTACGAGAAAGGGAAATATTGCTGGTTATGGGTGGCAATTACCAGTACTATTGCTGTGTATCACATCGGTAGTCGCAAAAAAGAAGAACTACTCCATATTATTAGCGATGCTTTTTTCGGGTGGTTAGTTACTGATGGATACGGAGCTTATAGTACCCGCCCAAAACGCCAACATTGTTTGGCTCATTTAATCCGTAAAGCCATAGCTTTAACGCAAGTTGTGGATCGTGAGGCGGCGGATTTAGGGCAGTGGCTTTTGGAAGAGTTGAGGGAACTGATACAAACACTTGCCAACGGCGACGGGGATCAGGATGAACAGGACTCGAACCCCGCTCGCCTTTACCGGGTCTGCCGATTGGCTAGCGGGTTTGACCATCCCAAGTTAAAAGCTCTAGCAAACGAGATTTTGAGAGATTGGGATGCGGTGGTTGCTTGTTTCTACAACCCAGAACTTCCTGCTACCAATAATGAAGCAGAACGTGCTCTGCGACATGCAGTGATTGCGCGACGTATTAGCTATGGCACGAGGACAACTGAGGGTAGTTTAGCTTATTGTTCGCTTTTAAGTGTGATTGAGACTTGTCGTCTCCGAAAGATTGACCCTTGGAAATACATTGCTCAAGTTATTACTCAACGTCGTAAGGGCTTTTCTCCACCTTCTATTCCTGCTGTTTCTTGACTCTTGTTTTTAGGGGGAAGTGAAAAGTTAC
>NZ_JACXAE010000095.1 GCF_014698965.1 Iningainema tapete BLCC-T55 | reverse complement strand
CAGCGTTTACGTCAACTAGGAGAAACCGATCAACTCGTTGATGTTATTGGTTATCAAGGACCTAGCAGTGGTATCTTCGCTAACACTGCTCTTGGTTCTACTGGAGATGGTGGCAGCATATTTATTGACCCCCGTCAAGTCTCGATTCGAGATGGGGCAAAGATCTCAGTCAATAGCGATGGTACGGGCAATGCTGGGAATATTAGCCTCATTGCAGATATTCTCAACCTGGACAATGGATCTGAGATTTCTGCGCAAACTGCGAGTAGCCTTGGCGGTAATATTAACTTGCAATTAGGGGAACTCTTACTGTTGCGCCGTGGTAGTCAAATTTCTACCAATGCTGGTACTGCCCAAAAAGGTGGTGATGGCGGCAACATTAATATCAACTCTAAATTTATCGTTGCAGTTCCACAAGAAAACAGTGACATTACGGCAAATGCTTTCTTAGGTGCTGGAGGCAGAGTACAAATTAATACACAAAGTATCCTTGGTATCCAGTCGCGCCCACAATTAACAGACTTCAGTGACATTACTGCGAGTTCGAGCTTTGGTTTGGCTGGAGAAGTAAATATTTATACGCCAGATTCAGAGCCACTCCAAAACAACCTAATCGAACTACCAGAAAATATCATTGATGCTAACGCGCTGATTGCCAATAGTTGCATAGCTAAACGCAACAATCCATCTGCTAGTATTTTCTTGATTTCGGGTAATGGTGGTTTACCTGAGCGTCCTGGCGATGCTGATCTTTCTCCATATCCTACGGGAAAAATCCGCTCTGTCTCAACTTCTGAGTTAGTTGGAACTAATTCAAAACGCAATGCGAATAAGAAAATCAGCGCTCCAATTGTCGAAGCCCAAGGTATTTATCGATTGGTAAATGGAGAATTGGTACTATCGAGAGAGTGTTCTTAATTTATCCTCTCCAGAATCTAAACGTGTACAACCAAATCCTTGTAGAGACGCTCCGGCGGAGCGTCTCTACATTATTTTTCACGGCTATGTCTATTTATTAATGCCGCTTATTTTAAGGATGTTTGCCGGGAGGATGAGGGGGAAGTCCTAGTGCTTCAATCAATTTTGCCTCGGTTACACCTAATGTCTTTGCTGCACCTTTGATATCAGGACGTGGTGGAGGACTGTCTGAGTTTGTTGGTGGTTGAGCAGGCAGTTTTAGGGCTACTTTTAATTGTGCTTCGGTGATTCCTAATTTCTGGGCTGCCGCAGCAAAATTAGGTGGTTGTCGTTTTTCTGTGCCGTTGGGTGGTAATGAATTTTGTGCCATAGTATCAGATTGATTGGGTAATGTTTTGGAATTTACAGAAGTACAAGCTTCCAGTGTGAGAAGAATAGTCAATAGGATCAACAGTCGATTAAATATCATCAAAATCAAACTCCTCTTTACCAAAGTCTTTTCAGAGAGTCAAACGTTATGCCAATTCTTCTTATAGTTGCTACACGTTTAAACCCCCCAACCCCCCTTTTAAGGGGGGCAAAAAGGGATCTTGTGTAGCCAGCTTTTAGAGAAATGGTATTATCTCAAATTTGGCAGCACAATTGAACCATCTTGAACTCGAATCACTCTTTTCGTCTGGGTAGCTACCTCTGGATCGTGAGTGACAATTACAATCGTGATGCCTTGTTGATTAAGTTCAGTAAGTAAATCCATCACCTCCTGAGATGTTTCTGTATCTAACGCGCCGGTAGGCTCATCTGCCAGCACAAGGGCAGGCTTGTTAACCAACGCACGAGCGATCGCCACTCGTTGTTGTTGTCCACCAGAAAGCTGGTTAGGACGATTAAACAAGCGATCAGCTAATCCCACTCGTGTCAGTGCAAGAGTAGCGATCGCTCGACGTTTTTGCTTGGAGATATTTGCATAAATCATCGGCAGCATCACATTCTCCAGTGCAGTGGCACGAGGCAGCAGATTGAATTGCTGAAATACAAAGCCAATCCGCTGATTGCGAATATGTGCCAACTCCTCATTATCCAGAGTCGTTAAGTTTCTGCCCTCCAAAACATAATGCCCAGCCGTGGGACGATCCAGACAGCCAATAATATTCATTAATGTGGACTTTCCCGAACCAGATGCACCCATAATCGCCACATACTCACCTTGCTCAATCGCCAAATCAATCCGCTTAAGTACAGGTACAGTAACTTCACCCAAGCGATAAGTTTTACTAACCGATTCCATCCAAATCATATTGCTAAGTAACAAGGCATAAATAGAAGTTTGTAGTAAGCGCTTAAGCGCTTAAATCTTTGCCTTGAGCGCTTAAGCGCTCACTACGAACGTAAACATTACTTAATCACTCCTTAACGCAACAATCGGGTCTAATTGAGCAGCATTACGAGCAGGAATTACCCCAGCCAACAACCCAACAATAAACGATAATCCCAACCCACAAACAACAGACCAAATTGAAATCACAAAAGGAAAATTGAACATCATAGCTGAACCGAAAGCAATAGCAATGCCAACTCCCATACCAATACCACCTCCTGTAGTTGAAATCACAATTGATTCAGCTAAAAACTGATTTAAAATCGCCGAATTTGTCGCTCCAACCGCTTTGCGAATACCAATTTCTCTTGTACGTTCCACAACAGAAACCAGCATAATGTTAGCAATACCAATTCCTCCGACAAGCAGAGAAATACTGGCGATCGCCACTACCATAACTGTAAACAAACCCACCACAGTCGTAAAAGTTTTCACAACATCTGTTTGATTTCTAATACTAAAATCATCAGATTGATCAGGACTAAGATTATGCCGCAGACGCAAAAGATTAACAACTTGAAATTGCGCTGTTTTTGACTGTCCTTGATCTCTTAACTTAACATAAATTCCATTCACAGCAAACCCATTTATAGCATTATTACCCACAATTCGACCAGACATATTAGTAAGAGGAATAAAAACTTGATCGTCTCGATCCATCGGTCCTTCCGAACCCTTAGGCTCCAATACACCAATAACTTCGTAAATATTATTTTGAATCCGAATCTGTTCACCCACAGAATTTTTACCACTGCCAAAGAGTTCATCCCGTACTGTAGGACCTAAAATAGCCACAGATTGAGCATTATCTAATTCTGCTTGAGTAAAAAACCTCCCTTGTTTCACAAGAGTGCTTCGCGCCTGCAAATAATTCAAATCAATACCGACAATATTAGTTGAGTGATTCAGCCTACCATAAACAACTTGTCCTGGACGTTGGAGGTAAGCAGAAACGACTTGAGCCACAGGAACTTGCTCCTGAATTGCTTTAGCATCTTCCCAAGTGAGCGTTGAACTAGAACCCACACCCTTACTGATACCACCTGTTCTCGCTGCACCCGCAAAGACTTGTAGCACATCAGTACCTAAAGCTTGAATTTGCTGTTCTGTCGCTTTTTGTACACCTTGACCTACTGAAGTAATGGCAATCACCGAAGCAATACCAATAATTACACCTAACATCGTCAATCCAGTGCGTAATTTGTTACTCCACAGCGCCTCAACTGCCATTGAGAAAATTTCGATTGCCGACACAGAACGAACACGCTGATGAGTCGTTACACTTTGAGATAAGCGAAAAGAAATCGTCATTGTTTCCACCTTTAATTAATGAGGAGGAGCGCCACCACCAGGTGGAGGACCAGGAGGTCCTTCTTGAGGACCTTCATTTTTCGAGCCTGGTAAACCTGGAAAAGAAAGACCAGATTTCTTTTCTGGTGAAGGCGGAAGGCTCATCAATACGTGTTCTGTGCCGTTGAGCCCAGCCTTCACCTCGGTACGATTGTTTACTGTTGCTCCGGTTGTAATTGGAGTAAATACTGGTGGTTGATTTTTCCGCACGACATAAACACCTGCGACATTCTGCTGACGTGTCACGGCAATTGTTGGTACAGTGAGCGCATTCTGCAACTCACCAACTTTAAACTCCGCAGATACATTCATTCCAGAACGCAACAACTTCTTTGCCTCTGAAGCAAGAGCAACTTTCACTTCAAAGCTAGTAACATTTTGCTCTACTGTTGACTGAGCCGCAATTTGTGATACAATCCCCGTGAAAGTTTTTCCAGGATAAGCATCGGCTTTAATTACCACTTGTTGGTTGACACGAACTTGAGAAATATTTCTTTCGGCAACATTTGCCACTACCTGATTAGTGTCAGCCAAGGCGAGAATTGATGATGAAGTGGCGGAAGAAACCGAACTGCCTGCCGTCATAGGCGTAACGAATGCACCCGGATTAGCATACTTGCGAAGGACTACTCCATCAAAGGGAGCGCGAATGTGTGTATCATTCATCTGGGTTTGGATGTTGAGCAGCGAACCACGAGCAGCTTTCACCACTGCACGAGCTTTGTCAATTTCTTCAGTACGGGTTCCCGCTTTGAGCAGAGCTAAAGCTTGCTCTTGCTGCTTTACGTCGGCACGGGCTTGCTCAATATCTTCAGTACGGGTGCCCACTTTTTGTAGAGACAGTGCTTGTTGTGCTTCCGTAACTTGGGCTTGGGCGCTGTCTCTGTCTGCACGTTTTTGGTTTAAACTTTGTAACGAAACTGCTCCGGCAGTGTAAAGATTCTGAGTGCGGCGAAAGTCATCGTCTGTTTTACGCAGGTTAGCTTGAGCTAAATCTAAGCGAGCCTGTGCTTGAGCAATATCTTGAGTACGATTACCTGCGATGAGTTTGTGTAAATGCACCGTCAGTGCCTCTAGTCTAGCTTGCGCTTGAGCAATATCTTGAGGGCGATTGCCTGTGATGAATTTGCGTAAATCTGCTTGTGCTTGTCCCAGTCTCCCCTCTTCTTGGATTAATTGTCCTTGCAAATTGGAGTCATCCATGTGAGCCAACACCTGCCCCTTTGTAACTGAATCACCTTCTTTAACTTGCAGGCTTTTGAGAATACCTGCCGTTTTAGGACTGATGTTGATTACCTGCTCTGGTTGAACGGTTCCATTGGCTGAGACAGTAATGGAAATATTCCGCCGCTCTAATGGTACAATCGGTGGGCGATGATTTTTGCGCTGTTGTTGCTGTAGTTGTTGATAAGCATAATAACTAACACCTGCAAGTAAAAATAAGGAGAGGAATCCAAGTAACCATTTTGGTTTACTTTGTTTTTTTAACGGTGCGACTAAAGACGTGGTGTCAGTTGGATGAGGTGGATGAGCGCGATCGACTGGCTCGACAGGATTAGATGTCATGTTCATTCATTTTTGCTGGACACAATTGTTGTTTTAAAATTTAAATGCGATTCAATAAGTAGGTAGGCGTAAATAAATGCTCGTTTGTAGTAAGGGCTTCAGCCCTTATAACCAAAGCCCCTACGCTCTGAGCTCTTAAGCGCTCACTACGAGGGTTGAGCATTTAGTTGCTAGTAGCGCTGATTATGGAACTATTTACCCAATACCTACTCTTGAAGTGTTCCAGAATTAGTTTGGTATTTTCAATGCCTTTTTTTACTTCTTCTTGTTTCTCTGGTTTAATTTTGCTACCTGCTTGTTCAAAGATATTTTTCAGCGCTTGCTCCAGAGCGATTTGAATTTGAGTCATGTCATCACAAATTTTTTGATTTATTTCTAGTTCAGTAGCGTTCATATCTTGACTCCATTTTAGACTTAATCTACATAATTGATATAATTCCAACTCAAATTAGTAGCTTAACTTAGGTAACTGATTGTCGGAGCGTAGTTTGATTGAATTTGACCGTAGTCAAGTTTAATGATTTGATCTGCGAGGTGAAAGTAACGGTCATCATGAGTGATAACTATAACTGTTTTACCACGTTCTTTAAGTTTGACAAGGCTTTGTCTATAAAATAGATCGCGGAATTGTGGCTCTTGATCGGATGCCCACTCGTCGAATAAGTAAATAGGGCGATCTTCTAGATATGCTGTGAGTAAAGCAAGGCGTTTTCTTTGTCCTTGAGACAAGTTAGTTGTGGAGAGAATACCATTTTTCACTTGAACTTTACGCTCCAACTGCAATTGCTTTAAATACATTTCAACTTCTCGATCAAGGTTACTATGATTCAATCCCAAACAACTGTCGAAAAGGTAGAAGTCAGAGAATATGGCAGAGAAGTGCTGGCGATACCATTCTCGGTTTTCATCAGTAATGAGTACTCCGTTGAGATAAATTGATCCAGTTTGGGATGGATATAATCCCGTAATCAATTTAGCAAGTGTTGACTTACCACTACCATTGCCTCCTACAATATATGTTATTTGTCCCGGTTGCAATGATAAACTAATTGGACCAAGCAGAAACCCTTTTTCTTCGTCAGCAAGGGGATGCCTTTCTAATGGCATATGTCCAGGTTTGGGTGGATGTCCGAGTTTTGGGGGATGTTTTTGTCCGGGTTTGGGCGGATGTTTTTGTCCAGGCGGCAAAAATTGAGCTTCTGGATTTAAAGGTATCTCTTGATCATCGCCATTGGGATGATACAAATAAGTAACTCGATCTAGTTCTAGTTTAAGTTCTATTTGACCGGTTTGTCGGCTAATGTAATTAGTTGTCTCTATTTCGGACTGGCTTGTTAATGACAGCTTCATCATCTCTATTTTCTGCAGAGCAACAGTACCTTGTAGTAAATCAGGTAATCGGCGTAGAAGGTTTTGTAGTGGCAGGGATAAATAGGTAGTGGTGAGGACATATGTTGCTAGTAATGGGATGGGGAGATGAATGAACAAGGGTAAGATGAAAAGAATAAAGCCTAAACTGGAAAGCTGCAAAAATTGTCCCATACCATTGGCGATCGCAAAACTTTGCATTGCCTGACGATTTTTCTGACGCAGTTTTGCGGCACTACCTTGTAAGTTTTTTGTAGAAAAATCTTCTCTTCTTAAAGAGTGCAGTTTCAGTTCTTTAGTACCTCTAGTAATGGCTTGAAAATGCTTGAATAAATTATCCTCCTCTTGACGTGCTACCGCAAACAAACGCTGTGCTTTACCGATTCTAGTCTGAACACACCACATGGCAAGAGCAGAGGTGGCGATCGTCAAAGCAAATATAACATTTGAAATCCAAGCCAAGTAAATTAAGCATCCAATTACCGTAGCAAGATCGATACAGATACTTGGAATTGCCGACACAGCGTGTGAAAGTACGCGAACATCATCAGTTAGTGTTGCGAGTAAACGATTCTCTCCCAGTCTTTCTAAATGTTGTAAAGGTGAAGATAAAATGTTTTGGCTTAACCTGACTCGCAATTGGTAGATCGCATTTTGCGAGAGATTAATCAGCATAAATTGCGTAATAGTACTCGTAAACAGAGTACACAGACTTAATGCCGCAAAATATAAAAGTGCATTCGGCAGAGACGCTCTACTGACAGCTTGATTTATAAGTGAAATAAGCATCGCGTTACTACCACCACTAATTAAACCTGTGATAGTCGCAATCAATACATTCCGCCATGATATTTCCAAAAGAAATCGAATAAATCTCATGCTGATGTCCTTACAAAGCAAAAGTTACAAGAAAGAAGCATAAAATAGATATAAAACCCGTTTATCTAAAGTTTTTGAAACAGAATACCTTCTATCCCAACTCCTGGTGAAAATGAAAAGGCAATTCCCGTTAACGCTTTCTTTTTTTCATTCAAGTTACCCAACCCCATATATTTTTCCTCAACACGAGGCGAATCGTTCTCATATCTGCGCAACATGCGTTCCATAACAAACAGTACTGAGGGACTAAGCATATTGCCATACTGGCGAAGTACTTCCCAACTATCAGCAACTTGACTATCACTCAATCCCAGAGAAGACTGTGCATTCTCAATAATTCTTGTGCCACCAGGATGAACAGCCCAAAGATCGATACTCTGTTTAGTCAACTTATGGCTAGTGAGAAAACGTTCGATAATTGGATTCACACCAGTTCTAATGTAATCAGGTAACTGACGCGAAAGCTGACAAGTAATTCCGTTATCCCTAATACCAAGCACAATCCCATCTTCAGTATTTTCCGCAAGATAACTGAGGTGATCCTTAATCACAACTTTACCTCTGGCTTTGGCTTGCTCTTGTTCACAAGCTCCAATCACCACTGCAGCACATCCGTCGCCAAAAATACTATGAATAATCACATCATTCATGTCGTCTTCAAACACTGCATTGATTGAACTAAGTTCAAGGCAGACTAAAAGCACTTTATGTGTAGGATGAGCGCGTACATGATCGCAAGCAACACGCATTCCATTCATCGCTGCTGCACAACCCATAAAGCTTACTGTAACTCTAGCTGTATCTCGCCTGAGTCCAAGGCTTTTAATCAATTCTGTATCTACTCCTGGTGCGACGAAGCCCGTACTGGATACAAAAACAATCAGACGGATCGAATCTTCAATGCTTTCTTTTCCCAAATGATTGCTAGTTTCTTTCTGTTCAGCAGTTAAGAGTGCTTTTCTCGAAACCTCCTCAGCGAGGGGAACACCATATTCCATAAACATTTGCATCCGAGACTGAATGTTGTGGTGGTGGCTCTTACTCAAGGTTTCATCAGATAATAAGTCGATCGCCAAGTGCCTTGTATCAATGCGAGTATTTCTGTAAAGCTTATCGATGCGAGAGCGATTTTGCTCCAAGGTAGGAAGGTTTATCACTACTTTAGCCGCATCAGATTGTCGAACGATGTTGTTGGGAGTACCAGTTGCTATGCTCTCAATAGTAGGGAGAAACTGCTTTGACTTCATCCCACTCTTGTTATAAAAGCTGTTTATTACTTGAAACAGCTTTGGCTGATTCAGAGGGTAGTTAATTATGGGCTGATGTACATCTGGGGTAGTTTTAGTGTTCATACAATCGTTCTCCTTATCATACTTAAAGAATGCAAATCATCAATTATATCGAACCAATACCAGCAAAACCTTGCATAATATATTTCACCGCTTTCTGTAATTCGTGTGGATGAAAGTGTTCTTTCCACAGTCCAAAGTTCTTTTCTTTTGCCATTCTTGATGGACTAAATAAGTAATGTTTCGTCAAGATGGGTAGGCGATCAATGAAGAAGTTCTTTGGTTGCTCCCAAACAACGTTAAATTTCTCGGCTTCTTCTCTAACAATATCTTCGCTGATCACATTTGCAAAACCACTTCTTTGATAAGGAAGCACATGGTGTACGCGATGGGGACTAAGACCAGCCGACAGAAAACAGTCTACGTACTTGTTACCAATCATAGTCAAATCATAGGTATTTTGAATCTGGAACACTGCCCAATCTTTTTCCTCTTTATGATTGACTCGTGTTTCTAATTCTACTTCAGCTTCAAAATCGTGACTAGCAACAATCATGAAAGTGCTAAGCCATAAAGTGAGAACAAATTGTGCAAACCAAGCTCCAAAATCACCATGCAAGCAAAACAAAATTAACTCACTTACTAGAAGTATACGCATTCCAAAGAGTCCAATATAGTGGGGTAGACTTCCTTGCCAAGAGCCGTATAAATCTTTGACACCAAACTTGAATCCCAGCATGGATATCTCAATTGCTCGCACAAACATACCAGTGAGAATATGTGCTAATTTATGTACTGTATGAACTGGAATTCGATAGTAACGAGGAAGGTCAAGCATGGCTGTAAAAACATTTCTCTTGATATCAACCTCACTCTGAGTATATGGATGATGCATCAAGGCGTGACCATCAGTAACTACGAAAGCCATCGGGACATAGCTAATATCAAAAATCTGTGCAAATATTTTGTTCAGGCGAACTTGCGCTCTATGGATGAAATAGTGACCTGCTCCGGCAAGGGAGATTCTTAGTACCACCATGAGTGGAACAAACAGATAAACTGGCATGTACTGTGTGAAGTTTAATCGCAGCACTTCCACAAGAATATAGACGATGCCCAAAATTATAGTGACACCATCGAACATAAAGTCCATTTGCGCAATCTTTTTCTTCATTTCTGGCTTGTTTAGCCTGATCTTGATCTGATTCAGTAATTGATCTTGACTATCGAAGTTAAACTTTGGTGTATCTTTCCAGCCGTCAAAACCTTTACGAAACAGAAATTCTGGCGCAGCGTATTTGGGATGAACGTCCTCAGGTAATGCTCTTCGCCCTAATGCATATTTCTTGAGCATTTTTTTATTCTTTTCGGGATTGGGATGAAAAATATTAATCAGTGTTGTGATATCTCTATTTTTCATCCTTCCGATAAAGAACTCACCACCTGGATGCTGCTTAATAAAATCAGATAGATCGTATGCTTCTCCGTCATAAACCCATACGTTAGGCATGTTAGGTGGTGGCTCTTTGAGAGGAAGTTTTTTCCCCATCTCTTCAGGAGGTAGTTCTGGTTTTTGGTTGTGAGGGCGTTTAATATCTTCAACAATAGTTGTATTTTGCCTAACAAGTTCGGTAGGTTGCTCAAAGTCGCTACCTTTGAGCATTTGTTCTTGCTTAACAGTTTGTTCTACTACATTCATTAGATTCTTCCTTGGTGATGCTGAATAGGTAATGATACTTGCAAAGTAATCAGGATGAAATATTACTAACTTTTTCTAGGCATGTTACCTAAAAAAAATTACTTTCTACCTTCAGCGCGATTACTTAAGTGCGCTTGTTGAACACAATAAAAAATTTACTTAGTTATTTGTTGATTATTTGTGCTGATTAGATTGCTTCTTTGGGACTCATTGATTGCACAAAAGTGCAATTGAAGTTAAATTTAGATTAAGTTTAAAGAATTAAAATATTATGTATATTTTTTATCACAAATTGTGATGAACAACTTATGGAAACTTTACAAAAATACATCGAGAGAAAGCGGAATTTCCGACAAAAACGAAATAATCCGATTTTTTGCCTCAATATGCAAATGTAGTAATAAAAACCTAGTTATAATTTAATCAGCTGCGTTTAATGCGATTAATTAAGAGTTTGTTGGCAATAAATAATGCTTGTTGAAAATAGGCAATGCCCTTTTTATGTCAACTGCATTGCTTTTTTATGACAAAGTGATTGCACTTTTGTGCAAGATTAAATTTCAATTAATCAGAGAAAATATTACTATTTTATACTGCATCTTGATTAAACAATTAATCTAAGTATGTGTTGGATGCAGCAGATGACACAAAGACACTGGTTAAGTTGGTGTTGGCAATTGGGATGGGTAGGGTGTTTGGGATGTATGAGTGCGATCGCCCACTTTAGCCCTACCAGAGCGCAGAGCAATATAGTGCCAGATAACACACTTGGTGTAGAATCATCTGTTGTCACACCCAACGTTCAAGGATTGCCAGTAGAAGCAATCACAGGTGGGGCAGTACGCGGAGCTAACCTATTTCACAGTTTTCGAGAATTCAATGTTGATGCGGGAAGAGGAGCTTATTTCTTTAGTCCTAATGCTAGTATTCAAAATATTCTGGCACGGGTAACAGGTAGTAATCGCTCAGAAATTTTGGGAACTTTGGGAACTTTTGGAAATTCTACCCCAAACTTGTTTTTGATTAATCCTAACGGGATTATTTTTGGTCCGAATGCAGGATTAAATGTAGGCGGCTCATTTGTGGGTACAACAGCGAATGCAGTTCAATTTGGCAACTTCGGTAATTTCAGTGCTGACGCACCAGTTGCACCCTCCTCTTTGCTGACAATTAATCCATCAGCGTTGCTGTTAAATCAAATCTCACCAGGTTCAATTACCAACAAATCTACTGCATCAGCCGGGATCGATCCGATTGGTAATCAGGTGACAGGTTTGAGAGTGCCAGATGGTCGAAGTTTACTGCTAGTTGGTGGCAATGTCAACTTAGATGGTGGTAGCCTTAGAGCTTATGAAGGTCGGATTGAATTGGCAGGATTAGCAACACTAGGAAGTATTGGGCTAGATGTAGCAGGTAATAATCTGAGCTTAAATGTTCCAGATCGAGTGCCAAGAGCAGATGTATTTCTTCGCAATGGGGCAGAAGTGAATGTCCGTGCAGCCAATAGTGGTAGTATCGCTCTTCATTTTCGCAACGTAAATCTGGCAGAAGCAAGTAAACTGCGTACTGGGATAGGATCAGGATTGGGTACGCCAGATAGCAGAGCGGGAGATATTGAAATCAATGCCACAGGGGAAACCACCTTAAGTGATGGCAGCTTTATTGCTAACGTAGTGCAACCAGAAGCTACAGGCACTGGTGGTAACATCAACATCAATACAGGTTCGCTCACACTACGCAACGATGCTGCTTTGAGTACCAGTACCGATGGAAAAGGGGATAGCGGCAGGGTATTTGTGCAGGCATCGGATACTGTATCTTTAGCGAATAGCACCATCTTCAGTAGTTTGGAAGCGAGCGCAGTAGGAAATAGTGGGGGTATTTTTATTACAGCAGATTCGCTCACCCTCACTGATGGCGCTCAACTGCAATCTGGTATTATTGGCGCAAACGCTTTAGAACCTGGTGGGCGTGGCAATGCCGGAGGTGTAAATATTAATGTAGGCGCGAACGTTACTTTGACAGGAGTAAATCAAAACGGCTTGCGCAGTGGCATTCTCAATCAAATAGAAGCAGGATCGGTGGGCAATGGTGGTGATATTAACATCAAGGCTGGGTCTTTGTCTTTAACTGATGGCGCTATCTTGAATACCAGCACGAATGGGCAAGGAAATGGGGGAAACATTATCATCAATGCCCGCGATCGCATTGACTTTGATGGTAAAGGCAACACCTTTAGCAATGCAAATACTACTGTACAACCAGAAGCTGTTGGCAAAGCCGGAGACATTCGGGTAACAACAGGCACTATCTCATTAACAAATGGAGCCTTTCTCTCTAGCAGCACTTTAGGAAACGGGGATGCTGGTAAGATCACAATTGATGCCCGCGATACTATTAGCTTTGACGATGGTTCTGCTCAAAGCTATGTTTTTAGAAGGGGTGTGGGTAAGGGGGGAGACATCCGAGTCACAACTGGGACGCTCTCATTGACCAATGGCGCTCAACTAGTTACCAACGTTGGTGGGCAAGGAGAAGCAGGTAACATTATCATTGATGCCCGCGATACAGTCAATATAGATGGCAGAGTGGGCTATGCAATTAGTGGTTTGCAAAGCAGCTTGCTCACTGGAGGTGAAGGCAAAGCGGGAAACATCCAGATGACAACTGGTTCCCTCACAGTACAAAACGGCGCTCGAATATCTACAAGTACGGATGGACGAGGAAGTGCAGGCAACATCACTTTAAATGCTCGCGATACCATAACCTTTGAAAACAGCAGTGCAGATAGTGAAAAAGGAAGTAATGACGTAGGCAGTGGTGGAGATATCCGCGTGAGTGCTAGAGCGCTGTTCTTAAAAAATGGCGGTCAACTCAATGCTAATAGCTTTGGTTCGGGTAATGCTGGCAGTATCATAATTAATGCTAGCGATCTCGTTGCCTTTGACGGTGTGGGTAACAATGAACTCTCAAGTGGAGCAAACAGCTTAGGAGGTAATGGCAATGGGGGAGATATCCGGGTGACAACCGGAACATTATTATTAACCAATGGTGGTCAACTGTCTAGCTTTGCAACAGCAGGAAATGCAGGAAATATCACTATCGATGCCCGCAATACTGTTAGCTTTGATGGGGTAGGCAGCAACGGACGCTCTAGTGGTGCTTTCTCAGAATTATTGGAAGGTAAGGAAGGTAAGGGAAAGGGAGGAGATATTTTTGTGACAACAGGTTCCCTTTCCCTCACCAATGGCGCTCTACTTGTGTCCAATACAGCTGGGCAAGGCAATGCAGGTAATATTACGATCAATGCCCGTGATACCATTACTTTAAACGGCACAGGCAGCAATGGAAGTTCTAGCGGTCTTTTTAGCTCAGTAGGATCTACTGGCGTAGGTAAAGGCGGAGACATCCGGTTAACAACAGGTTCGCTGACAGTAAGTGATGGCGCTCGACTTGTTTCCAATACCCATGGGCAAGGTAATGGTGGCAATATCACTATTGATGTTCGCGATCGCGTAACGTTTGATGGGGTGGGTAGCAATCAAAATTCCAGTGGGGCTTACAGCACAGTAGAACCCAATGGTGTAGGCAATGCCGGAAATATTAACGTCACAACTGGAGCGTTGTCTTTGAACAACAGTGCTCAATTCAGTGCTGGTACTTTTGGTTCAGGAAAAGCAGGCGATATAAATATTAATGCCAGTGATGCGATTACCTTGAATAGCACAGGCAGCAATGGACGGCTTAGCGGTCTTTTCAGTGGGGTAGGATCTACTGATGTGGGTAAGGGCGGTGACATCCGAGTAAAAAGTGGAACACTTTCCTTATCCAATTTTGCTCAAATCAATGCCACTACTAGTGGACGAGCAGATGCAGGTAATATCTCAGTAAAGGTGGATGATGCTGTAACACTAACAAATTCCAGTCAAATCACAACTTCTGTTGCGTCTGGAGGTTTGGGCAAAGCTGGTGACATTGACATACTTGCTGATTCTCTATTAGTAACAGATGGCGCTCAAATCCAGTCAGTCCTTTTTCGACCAACGGGAAATCTGAAAGCGGCTCAAGGACGTGGGGGAAATATTCGCGTTACCACAACTGATTCTATCACTGTTTCTGGCATCAGTTCGACTGGATTTTCTAGCGCCTTGATCACTGGTACGGGTAGAGAAACAACCGGAAATGCTGGTAATATTACGCTCACAACTCCTAATTTTCGAGTTTCAGATGCTGCAGTTGTCAACGCTGACACTTCTGGTTTTGGCGACGGAGGTAACATTACCATTAACGCCAATTCCTTTGCCGCCCTCAATGGTGGACAAGTGCTAACTAATACTTATGGAACAGGCTTAGCTGGAACCATCACCCTGAATGTGAAAGATACCTTAACCTTAGCCGGAACTGACCCAAACTTTACTCAACGCCAAGCCGAAGTTGAACAGCGTTTACGTCAACTAGGAGAAACCGATCAACTCGTTGATGTTATTGGTTATCAAGGACCTAGCAGTGGTATCTTTGCTAACACTGCTCCTGGTTCCACTGGATTTGGAGGAAGCATATTTATTGACCCTCGTCAAGTCTCTATTCGAGATGGGGCAAAGATCTCAGTAAATAGTGATGGTACAGGCAATGCCGGGAATATTACTCTACTTGCAGATATTCTCACCCTGGACAATGGAGCGGAGATTTCTGCGCAAACAACCAGTAGCCAAGGCGGTAATATTAACTTGCAGTTAGGGAACATCTTACTGTTGCGGCGCGGTAGTCAAATTTCTACCAGTGCTGGTACTGCGCTTAAAGGTGGTGATGGCGGCAACATTAATATTAACTCCCAATTTATCGTTGCAGTTCCGCAAGAAAACAGTGACATTACTGCAAATGCTTTCTTAGGCAATGGTGGCAGAGTACAAATTAATACTCAAGCTATCTTCGGTATTCAGTCGCGCCCACAGTTAACAGACTTGAGTGACATCACTGCGAGTTCTAGCTTGGGTGTGGCTGGGGTAGTTAATATTAATACACCTGATACTGATGCTCTGCAAAACAGCCTAATCGAACTACCAGAAAATATCATTGATGCTAACGCGCTAATTGCCAATAGTTGCGTTGCTAGAGGCAATACCTCAAGTGGTACTTTCTTTATTACAGGCAACGGTGGTTTAGCTGAGCGTCCTGGTAATGCTTCCCTTTCTCCTTATCCTACTGGAACAATCCGCTCTATACCAAGTGTTGGTGAAAAGACCACATCACTTACTACAAAAAACATCAACCCTAACAAAAAAATTAGCGCTCCAATTGTGGAAGCGCAAGGTATTTATCGATTGGCAAATGGCGATGTAGTTCTGAGTCGAGAATGTCCTTAGTAAAATTAGACTTTTATCTTGCATTGTCTTGCAATGCAAGGCATAATGAAAAAAGAGCTTTGGTATGATTCGGTTGATATGAGTAAAGAAAATATTACCTTCCGCCTGGATAGCGAAAAGAGGGCAGTTTTAGATGAGATTGCGGTTAGTCTGGATCGCGATCGCACCTACGTATTGAATGAAGCGGTTAACCTTTATCTTGAAGTTTATCAGTGGCAGATAGCAGAGATTAAGGCAGGAGTAGCAGAGGCTGAAGCAGAAGACTTTGCCACAGACGAAGAAGTTAAAACTGTTTTTGCGAAGTTAACCAATGCGCATTAAGTGGCTCAAAAAAGCACTCCGCAATATTGTACAGATTCACGAATATATTGCCAGAGACAATCCAGCAGCAGCTATTAGTGTAACTTTGAAAATTCAACAAGCTGTCAACCAGCTTGCCGATACTCCATATATAGGTAGAATAGGAAGGGTTGAAGGAACCAGAGAACTAGTTATCCTTCAAACACCCTATATCGTAATTTACCGCATCAAAGGCGAGAGTGTCCAAATCATCCGTGTATTGCACTCATCCAGAAAGTATCCGAATAACGATTAAATTACAGCAGAGTTTCCCTTGTAAATCGATCACATCGTAGGGGCGCTCTTGCCTTAAGAAAGCAGCTTGGTGACGCTTACGCAATTTTCACTAACAATGTCTGACTACTAGTCTTTGATTGGGAACGAGATACAACCAAAAATGAAAAACAATATTTAATGTAGAGACGTTACATGTAACGTCTCTACAGTCACCATGTAAGTTGACAAACTATCCCCTTGGGAGAATTAGAAAATCTCTCAAACTTACCTCCTAACTGCTTGGCTAAAGAACGCGCTTGCTTTGTACCAAATCCTTGATGCACTGTTTTCTCATCCATCCCCAAACCATTGTCTGCTACGCGAATAATGTTTTTACCTTGCTTTTGGCAACAAGTGACATCAAGTCTAGTAGTACCAACCGCATACTTACCTACATTACACAGTGCTTCTTCCAGAAAGCGGCATAGACTGCGCTTTTTTTCTATACTCAATCGCTCAGACATCGGTTCAAACTTAAACACCTTAACCTTAATACTTTTAAAGTAGGGATAGTCTCTTTCTAAAACGTCGTGACAAACTTCGTAGAGAATTTCGTGCAGCGCTTGGGCTAAATCCAATTTTTGTTCTCGCAAGTACAAACTACTTACCTCACAAGCAGTTTCTTTTCTGACTAAATCATAAACACTGCGAAGTTCTTGATTGAGTTGCTGAAGTTCTGAGAGAAACTGTTCAGGTGTTACATCTGAATTGCTCTGAACCTTTCTTAAAATTCTACCCAGCGTTTGTAATGGTTGACTGTGAATAGCATCAAAAGTTTGGTCAATCACTAACTGACGATCTTTAATACGCGATCGCAATGCTTCATCATAGCGATAAAAAGCTGCCAACACCACACTATTAAACACCAAAGTCATCAAAGCTGGTACAAAAGGAATCCACCAACCAAGAAGCAGTAAGCCATAACATACTCCAACCAAACAGATACTTACAATAGTAACAACAACAAGAACTTTGAGCGGAGAACGGATAATACGTCCCAAACTAATCCCCAAAATACCCCAAACGATAATCCAAAGATACTCCCATACATCAGCCCACACATGAATATGCGATCGCTTATTCAGCACTGCACTGATAATTTGACTAATTACGTGTGCTTGTACCTCAACTCCATAAATCAAAGCAGGATTTTCACTCTTAATTGCGGCTGAATTTACATAATCTTTAGCACTAGGGCTAGTCATACCAATTAATACAATCTTACCGCGAATTTGCTCCTGCTTTACCTTTCCAGTTTGAATATCTAACAGTGAAACCATGTGAAAAGGTTTGCGCCCAGAGCGAAAATTGATTAATATTTGAGTACCACCTACATCTGCTCTCACGTAACCACCAAAATTAGACTTAATTCGCGGAAATTCAGTAGAATTAAACCTCATCCCATAAGGATCACCATCCACATTTTCTAAAGAAATTCCTTTAGTTTTCAGATAGGCTTCTGCTAAATTCAACGATAGAGAATGTCGCCAACGTTCCTGAAGATTTGATGTAGCTAACAAACTTCGTCTCAGATATCCATCTGCATCAATCACAGCATCAGAAAAGCCTAACTGTTCTTTTGGTAAATTTGGCGGTGGATTGACTGTAGAACCACTGGGATCTGGTAAAACTTTTTCCACCACAACTAAATTTTTAGTTTCTTTTAAAGTCTGAACAAATTCTTTATGCCCTGGCTCTACAGGTAAATCTCTAAAAATATCCAAACCAATTACAGCAGGTTGATAGCTTTTTAGCTTTCTTAATAATGTAGCAATATCCCGATCCGGAATTGGATAATTTTTAATACGAATATCTTGCTCATTAATCCCAACAATCACAATCCTATCATCAACTTTTTCCTCTGGACGCATCCACAGAAATTTATCCAACGCCGCCCATTCTAAAAACTGTAGCGAACCAATTAAACGGAACGCAATCACAAATGTAATTGCCGCAATTCCTGGTAGTATGCCACCCTTGAGATCCCCGACTTCTTTAAGAAGTCGGGGATCTGGGAAGATTAGCCATTTCTTAATCAATCAACCCTTCCTCTCTTGCCCGAATTTCAGTTTGAATACGTAAATTTTTACCTGCATCAGGATACACCCCCAATTCATCCTGAATTTTTTGCCAGTAGTAGCGGACTGTTCTTTGGGCAACATTTAAACGTTCGGCAATTATAGTATCTTGTAAACCCTCATTATAAGCCATTTGCAGCATATCCAACCATTCCGGCTTTACTTCCAAAGCAGCGCGCATCTCTTTGGGAGTATAAATTACACCCCTAAACGCCCATTCAACTTTAGTTAACAACTCCTCAATAGACTGGCTTTTATCTGCCACTGTAAAACCTCCTTCATGAAGGCTAATAGCAGGTTTGAGCCGTACCAAAGCACGGGGAAACATACTTTGCACTACAATATTTAGGGTAGGATACTGCTGCATCAGCGTCTTAATCAGCATAATCCCGTTTTCAGTTCTAGCAGTTTCTCCACTACTGTGTGGCATAGCCAAATCAACTACAACCAAGTCAGGTTTGATAGTTGCTACTTGATTCAGTGCTGCAGTAGAAGTTTGTGCTTGAACAATTTCGGCTTCGGGATAGTGCTGTATCAATACATTAACAGTGGCATGTAAGACTAACTCTTGGTCATCCACTACCAAAATTTTCTGTTTGTTGTTGGTGACAGGTGAGTGCATAGAGTGTTCGGAGTGAGTATTATCAACGAAATTACCATGTTTGGATGATTTTAGTCGCATAACCGTACCATAAAAGACGGACTCCACGACAGTTGTTTAGCTTAAAATTGCTTAACGTTTCGTTACGATAGAAACATCAAGATAAAGAGAAACAATCTCTTGCAGCAAAAATTAAAGGTGAACGACATGAATGGCACAATTCGCGTTGGGAGCCTCTTTGGGATTCCCTTTTATATCCATCCTTCCTGGTTTTTAGTTCTAGGGCTAGTAACTTGGAGTTATGGCAGTGGACTAGCAGCACAATTTCCTATATTATCTGGGGGATTGCCTTTGCTACTAGGATTGATGACGGCGCTGTTGTTGTTTAGCTCTGTCGTTGCCCACGAATTAGGACACAGTTTTGTTGCTATTCGCCAAGGTATTGATGTGAAATCAATCACACTGTTTATATTTGGCGGGTTGGCAAGTTTAGAAAGAGAATCGAAAACTCCAGCAGAAGCTTTTTGGGTGGCGATCGCAGGTCCTTTAGTAAGTCTGGTATTATTTACCATATTCACAGCAATTGGTTTTGCCACGATGGCATCAGGACCAATCGGAGCGATTATAAGTGTACTTGCTTCTGTAAACTTAGCTTTAGCACTGTTTAACCTCATTCCCGGCTTGCCTTTAGATGGGGGAAATATACTCAAAGCAATAGTTTGGAAAGTTACAGGCAATCCTTATAAAGGTGTAGTGTTTGCCAGCCGCGTAGGACAAATATTTGGTTGGGTAGCGATCGCCAGTGGTTTAATTCCGTTACTATTGTTTGGCAGCTTTGCTAACTTCTGGAACTTGTTAGTCGGATTCTTCTTGCTACAAAACGCTGGTGGTGCGGCTCAATTTGCCAGAGTACAGGAAAAACTTACAGGTTTAACAGCAGCAGATGCGGTAACACAAGATAGCCCAATCGTCTTTGCTCATCTTACCCTCAGAGAGTTTGCCGATCAGCGGATTTTAAATTGGCAAAACTGGCGTCGGTTCCTAGTAACAGAAGATAATGGGCAACTAGTAGGAGCAATATCTGTTGACGACTTACGCATGATTCCTACCACACAGTGGACAGAGACTCAAGTCAAAGATATAATGCGACCGATTGAAAATACTTCCACTGTACAATCAGATCGACCCTTGTTAGAAGCAGTGCAGCTACTCGAACAAAGAAAGTTATCTGCGCTTACCGTAATTCGTGACAACGGCGTGTTAGTTGGAATCTTAGAAAAAGCAGCAATTATTGACTTGCTCCAAAGAAGAGCGCAAGCAAACCCTGCATAATTGTTACATTTTTTGTGGAATTGTCTACCCCACAAGAAACTCCCTCAACAAGTCTGGGGGATTTTTTTTGCATAACCATATCGATGCCGTAACAGTGTGCCAAACTAGAACCACAGGGTAACAATTTGGAGGAAATTATGATGAGCGATCGCGATTACACATTAATTCTTGACAAAAGCGGCAGTATGTCCACCCCCGATCAAGTTGGTGGTAAAAGTAGATGGGAAATAGCCCAAGAGTCTACGCTGGCTTTAGCAAGAAAAAGTGAGCAATTTGATCCAGATGGTATTACTGTATACGTGTTTTCTGGGAGATTTAAACGTTATGATGACGTAACATCAGCCAAAGTTGCACAAATATTTATAGAAAATGACCCAGCAGGCACAACAAATTTAGCAAGTGTACTCCAAGATGCAACCAACAATTACTTTCAGCGTAAAGCAGCAGGACAAACAAAACCCAACGGAGAAACAATATTAGTTGTTACAGATGGCGAACCTGATGATCGCAAAGCAGTATTTGAGGTTATCATTGATGCATCTCGAAAGATGGATCGCGATGAAGAATTAGCAATCTCTTTTATTCAAGTAGGCTCAGATCCACAAGCAACAAAGTTTCTCAAAGCTTTGGACGATCAACTACAAAGCGTCGGTGCTAAGTTCGATATATGCGACACAGTTACCCTAGATGACTTAGAAGACATGAGCCTTGCCGAAGTATTAATGAATGCAATTACTGATTAATTGCTAATTGTTAATTGTTGGTAATTTTTATCTACGATTTGTTATTGTTTTAAGTAAAATAACTGATTTATATTAGCTATTAGCCAAGAACCATTAGCAACCTCAGGAGTAGAAATGCTAGAAAATCGTGATTATACCCTAATTATCGACAAAAGCGGCAGCATGGCAACCCCAGATCAAAAGGGAGGTAGAACCAGATGGGTAGCCGCACAGGAATCAACCTTTGCTTTAGCAAGTAAATGTGAGCAATTAGATCCCGATGGGATCACAATTTACTTATTTTCGGGAAAATTCAAGCGTTACGAAAATGTCACATCAAGTAAAGTCTCACAAATTTTCCGCGAAAACGATCCCTCTGGTACCACTGACTTAGCTGGTGTATTGCAACATGCAACAGATAACTACTTTCAACGCAAAGCAGCAGGTCAAACCAAACCAAATGGTGAGACAATATTAGTAGTTACTGATGGTGAACCTGATGACCGCAAAGCAGTAATGAGAGTAATAATTGAAGCTTCGCGGCACATGGATATTGATGAAGAACTAGCCATTTCTTTCATTCAAGTTGGTACAGATGCCCAAGCTACCCGCTTTCTTAAAGTATTAGATGATGAATTACAAGGGGCTGGTGCAAAGTTCGACATCTGTGACACTATTACTATGGACGATATGGAAGACATGAGTTTGTCGGAAGTTTTGCTCAATGCCATTAATGATTGAGCATGTTGAGGATATATAATTATGGACTCTCTCGATCAGTTACTAGCTGAACTAGAAGCGGAATATAATGGAAATAAACCTCAGCATACTTCAGCAAAACCATTACCACCAAAAATAAAATCAGCATCTTTAATAGATAATCTTTTGGCAGAAGTTAAAGCTGACTTTGAAGAAAAAGATTTAGCCGCTCAACTGCAAAAACAGCAAGAAATCAAACAAGAACAAGAAAGACTGGCAAAGCTTAAAGCTCAAAAACAGGAGGCAATCAAAAAGCAAGCTTCATCTTGGTTAGCTAACTTAGATCCTTTATCAACAGAAGGTATTTGGTTTGAGACGTTTGCGGAAAAATACTCTTCTAAATTAGAGGCAGCAGTAGATTATTTGCAAAGTAATGAATAGAGTCAAAAAAATGCAAAATTCTTTTGATTAATTTTGCATTTTGAATTGATTAATGATTGTCAGCGCTCAAGCGCTTACTACAAATTTATATTTATTTAAACTTAAAGCACAACTACATACCATCTTGCTTTTGATTTATTTGCGATAAATGCTTAACACCCCATTCATGCATTGCATAGAGAATTGGTTTTAAACTTTCTCCTAAAGGCGTTAATGAATATTCTACTTTTGGCGGAATTTGGGGGTAAATTTCTCTATGAATAATGCCGTCTTCCTCTAACTCCCTGAGTTGCTGAGTAAGCATTTTTTGCGTAATTCCATTTAAAGCTCGTTGTAATTCGCCAAAGCGTTTTACTCCTGCCATTAATTCTCTAATAATCAAAACCTTCCAGCGCCCACCAATCACTCTGAGTGTAGTTTCTACCTCACAACTTAGCCTGCTGTGGTTTTCCGCTTTAGCTTCCATAGTTACTTTTTGGTAATTACGTTACTTTTAAGTGCCTACTTTCTTTCTTATGTTTACATATATTAAAGTTAGTACTAGTAAAAACTTTAACTGAAAAAAAGGCTACAACTGACGTTGAACGCCTTTAATGTAGTGTACTATTGGGAATTGATTTATGGCGCATATCCTGCATATTGACTCTAGCCCTCGTGGGGAACGTTCTTATTCTCGCAAATTCTCTCAAGAATTTATCTCTTCTTGGAAAGCATCTCATCCTCAAGATACCATTAGCTACAGGGATTTAGGTCGTAATCCAGTTCCTCATGTTGATGAATCGTGGATTGCTGGGGCTTTTACTCCTCCACAAGCGCGTACACCAGAACTATCTAAGGCAATTGAAGTGTCAGATACACTGGTAGACGAGTTCTTAGCGGCTGACCGCTATGTTTTCGCCATCCCAATGTATAATTTTAATGTGCCTTCTACCTTTAAAGCTTACATTGACCAAATTGTTCGTGTTGGTCGTACTTTCGCTGTTACTGACCAAGGTAGTTTTAAAGGACTAGTTGAAGGAAAAAAAATGCTCATTATCACTGCTCGTGGTGGTGATTTTACACCACCAAGTCCTGCAGCACCTTTCGATTATCAAGAACCTTATCTCAGAGCACTTTTTGGGTTTCTGGGAATCACTGACATTTCATTCATTCATGTGGAAAACCTCAGTGCAGGAGATGACATTAGAGAGCAGTCTTTTGCCAAAGCCCATCAAGGTATTGAGCAAGCTGTAGCAAGCTGGTAATTCTGTAGAGACGCGAAAGTTGAGCCAGCGCTGCAGGAGGGTTTCCCTCCGTAGGCGACTGGCGTCGCGTCTCTACAATATGTTTGAGATTATACTACTTGCAGCACAATTACAGTCAAAGACAAAAGCGTTAGCAGCACACCCAACGTCGGAGCTTGATCGTGGTAAAATTCCCACGTCTGATCGCCTTTATCACTTACAATTGCAGAAGTAGGTACTGAGTCGGTTAAGTTCAGCAGTTTTGTATCAATCACCTGATTCCATAAGAGTGCGCCTAGTAAAGCGCTGCTCACTCCAATTGTCACTAATGATACTGATACACCTGAAAAAACTTGAATTAGCTCAATGATAATTATAGCGATCGCCGCACCAATCCCCCATGTATTGTAACGAATCCAGGTATCTAGTTTCAGTTTCTCTAGCACTCGAATTGAAGATTCATCCTGCTCATGACTAATCACCCCTTCTACAATCGGACGAAAGTTAAATATTATACATACAATTGCACCGAAAATAAAGCTAGAGAGCAACAGGGATGCAATTTGTAAAGAAGCAATCATTGATTTTCCCCTAATATTGGTTGAATGACCAACCAAAAATTGAGCAAAAAAAATTTCCTCTGGCTATGAGCGCTCGCCAAGCAGGGACTTGGACATCTCAATGAGGACATTATAAGCTCCTTCAATGTCAAAAGTCGGATCTGCAAGCTTTTGCACAGCTAACCCATCGAAACAAGCAAGTAGCACAGCAGCCATTGCATCAGAATCAACAGCCGAGTTTTCTGCAATGGTATCAATTGCTTCACTGATACATTGGCGTCCTTTTGCTAGCATTTCAGTCATACTTGGACGTAGCTGAGGATTTCTCAATCCCAAAGCAAATAGTTCACAACGGATGCGAAACCATTCAGGCTCGCGCTCTACTCGCTGCTTCGGCTCGGCAAACGCTGCTTCTAGTATATTTTCTGACGCAGAGGAAGATGTCAACTGCTTCATTTGTTCTACATAGCGTAAGCCTGCCTCTTGAAGTACTTCTTGCAAGAGTTGATCCTTGTTCTCGAAGTAGTAATGAATCAACCCGGGTGCAACATTTGCTGCACGAGCAATTTCCTTCATCGTCACTGCCTCATAGCCCTTCTCAGCGAGAAGGCGATATGCAGCAGCCGTGATATCAGCGCGAGGATTGCGAGTATCTTTGGGAGGTTTTTGATTGGTCATACAACCAATATAACATAGGAAGATGCAATCTTTGTAGAGACATTCCGCCGGAACATCTCTACATTGTTATTAATTCTTGTGGGGATCGTAGGAATAGACATCTAGGTTCCAAATTTGACCGGCACCCGTTCCGCCTGAACATTGAAAATCATAACCTGCAAAAATATACATTTGGTTGCCGACTTTTGCCGCATTAGTTCGCTTTAGACGTACCAAAGGATCTCCATCCGGCTGCACTTGAGTCCATACGCGCTTAACGAGATCGAACCGCCACAACTCCTCAGTTGGATTTTGTTGAAAGGGACTGCCGCCGTACACCGTCAGCTTGTTCCAACGGGGTTGAGTTCCTGAAAGCGCTTCATGTCGCGGTGGCGGTGTACCTGGCGTACCATTTGGCACTAGTTCCGTCCAGGCATTGGTTCTTTGATCGTACACCCAGAGCTCGATCTTCGGCAGCAACGCTAGCAGCAAATGCACGGGCTGGTGGAAGGCTACCTTTAGGGGAGAGTAAGAACCATGTATCAGTAGATGTATCGAATCTGTACAAATCATTGTAAAAGGTGTTTTGAAAAGTACTAAAGTCGTCTTTAACACCTCCAAACACGTACACTGACTCACGTAAGGCTGCTACCGCTGGAGTTGAGCGTTCTGTTGGACGCGATCGCGATGTTATCCGTCTGTTGTGCAAACATCCTTTCCCCCTTGTATTTGCTTTATACAACGCAATTTTTGAAGGTTAAGCTCCGTGATTGCCACAAGCGTAGCAATCAGCCAATACTTAAATAAATGCCATCTTAATTAACTTATGCACTTACGCTTAGTCGTAACAGCGATCGCCTTCAGTACAACACTTACCAGTTGCAGCACACTCACCACTAATGAGTACTCAGCCACTGCACTTACTCAATATACTTGGCAAGTTAAATATGCTAACGATTTAGTTAACGAAACATCACCACGTTTTGAAACTTTCGCCACCACCTCCCTACTTAATCGTAATGGCTTGAAGCCACAAGGAGCAGTCACAGGTCCTGACGAGCGGGGTTTATGGTGGGCTGCTCTGCCGCCACGCCCAACCGTTGATGAAGTGGAAGAGCGCAAACAAGGACAACAAGCAAGTCAGCCCGAATTATTAAAATCTGTAGAGTACCGATTGACCTATGGAGTAGGTGAGCAACAGCGTACATTACCTACTAATTATGATGTCTACCGCCAAGTAGTCAAGGCATTCCCATCGCGCATCCCTTTACAGTTGACTTTGGGAGTAACTGATAACTCAGTTGAAAAAGCTGAACCCGTGGGCAATTAAAGCCATGTACTCAAGTAAATCGCGCGAGTAGCCGAAGTCCGTTTTAACGGACTAAAAATCAACAAATTAGTCGGTTTTAACCGACTTAAGCTATGCAGCCTGTGAACTTCAGTTCTAGGCAGATTGCGGAAGAACTATCGCTACAATGAGGCAGCACTAAATTGCCAAGGGAAAAAAGCTGTGAGCGCAACTTATACCGGGGGCTGTCAATGTGGACAAATTCGTTATGAAATTCGTGCTTGTCTTTTAGCCCGATATAAGATCAGCACCTTACCCATTTTACGTGGGTGCTGAAATGAATACCTCTTCTAAAGTTCTGCGGACAAAAGGCGTTTCTCTCGTTAAAACGCCTCAACCATTTTGGAACAGTTAATTAGTTGTATATTCGATGGAATAGGAATAGAATTTTCACATTTCAGCTTGTTCTGCTGTTTGTTGAATAGTTGTAAACTCCCTTCTCAAGTCGTCGTCTGATGGTCTTTTAGGGAATTCTGCGTGGGTGTATACCCAAAGTAAATAAACAATACATTGCTCTTCATGAATTACGTACATTAGACGACCACATTCGGCTGCGCCTTGTAATTCAGGCATCCCAAATTTAATTTTCCTGAATTTAAAAACTGGTTGATAACATCCTTTTGGAAAGCCTTCATCCTCTGAAGATGGATGAGAGCCTGGGTTCTCACGGAGTTGAGCTATGATATCCTCAACTAACTCCAAAAAAGAATTCCTGGCTCTCTCATTTTTACGGTAATGGTTTTTAATTACCTTTTTAAAGCTATTATTAAACCTCTCTAAGTGCCTGAGCTGATAAATTTCGCAACCACTCACGGGTTTCCTCCGGTTTTAACTCCTCACCCTGTACTTTTTTTGAGTACAGTTGTTCTAGAGTATCAGATAAAACCGCTTGATAGCTAGGGTCTTCGCGCTCAATAGCATCCAAAATGTTATCAACTAGCATGTCTAAAGCTTCAATGCAAGAACAAAATGCTGCTGTTTGATTGGTTGCTTTTATAAACAACATATATGCTTTTACACGAATACCGATCCACAAATTAGGCAGCCCCGAAGGTCGCTCAATCAATTTATATGCAAGTTCTTTTAGCCTTTCCCGGCTTTCAGGGGAGAAATTACTCCATTCAAGTTTGACAAGATTTGCTGTTTCACGTAGTCCGACAGCAATTTTGTCAAGTTTCGACGGACTGACTTTTCTTTGCCGGACTTGCTGAATTTCATGAAAGTCAATGATCAAAACTGCTGCTGACACCGCGTTACTCCTGGACTTGTGGTTTTTAGTATAAAAAACTACAATTTTAAATTGTAAACAAAATTAGACTTGTCTACATCTGTAGCTTAATTGTATAACAGCAGATCCTCACTGTCTTCCGCACCAACAGTGAGCTTTTTACCGTATCTTTAACCTGCTTTGTAGTTGTACTTAAATCGTTTTTTGCAACGCTTTGAAGGGGTTGCGCGTGCTAACAGTGTTCTTTTGCGCAGAGTATCATATATCTTAACGCTGTGTCAAGATAATTGTTTCAACCTTGGTGACTTGCACTTTGGGAATCACCCCCGATAGTGACAAAATCTACAACTAATACAAAGCATTCCTGATGAAAAATTTTTTCAATGCGTGTTTGTACTAGTAGTTCCAGAAAAAATTAATCTGAGATTATTTTTTGCTCGGCGCAGTTGGCGCGATTGCGATCGCCTTCGACGTTACTGCGTGTATATTTTATATAGTGTTTTTTCAACTTGATTTCCCAAAAGCGATGGTAGAGGAAAATCAAGTCAAAATGATTATTTATGATGTAGAGCATCTTTGTAATTGTCGAAGGTCAAAACTAGAGCAATACCGCCAGAAGGTGCAACAAATGCTTTTAGAGTATGGTAAGCAAAAATCGGCTTAGGTCGATATTGAGGTTGAAAAGATTTTTGATACAGAGCGAGATCATTACCAAATAGTGCATATAGGTTGGCAGGGGCAGGATTGGGTTCATAGTTGTATCATACATATTGACATTAAAGGTGGAAAGATTTGGCGCTACTTGGAATGGTACAGAGGATGATATTGCAGCAGATTTGGTTGCAGCAGGAGTTCCAAAATCGGATATTGTGCTGGGATTTCAGTCACCGTTTATGCGACAGTTTACGGAATATGCTCGCTTGTTAAATGGACTCGTGGAGCAGATAGTGTTTGTGAGGTAACTGAGCTGTTGTGCTATAGGAAAAATGGACACAACAGCAGTCGTAAATTTTAGCTTGGACGTTGTAACATTAGCCACCTGCTGAAATTGATTGGGTGACTGCACCAATCCTCTCTGCCAGTTTAGAAAGTGGTAAACTTTGTAGATACACAATTCCAGGTCCAGTCAACTTCGCTAGAAACAAACCTTCACCACCAAATAAGGCATTCCGAAAACCACCAATAAATTGAATATCATAGCTAACTGTAGGAGTAAAAGCCACTATACAACCAGTATCAACCCGCAAAACTTCTCCTGCACTCAATATTTTTTCAATCAAAGTTCCACCCGCATGGACAAAAACCATTCCGTCCCCATGCAGTTTCTGGAGGATAAAACCCTCTCCACCAAATAAGCCTGCTCCCAGTCGTTTGGTAAAGGCAACATCAATTTCCGTCCCCTTAGCAGCGCACAAGAAAGAGTCTTTCTGACAGAAAATCGTCCCCCCCAACTTAGCTAAATCTACTGGGATAATTTTGCCAGGATAGGGAGCTGCAAATCCCACCCGTGCTTTACGAGTACCGCCATTAACAAAAGTTGAGATGAAAAAACTTTCTCCAGTTAACATCCGTTTGAAGCCTTTAAACAAACCACCACCTGTACCAGTTTGCATTTCGATGCCCTGTTCCATGAAAATCATTGTACCAACTTCTGCCCGCACTCCTTCCGCTGGATCTAGTTCTACCTCAACTAATTGCAAGTCAGAACCGTAGATTTTGTAATCAATAACATCCGCCATAATTTTTCTCCAAAATAGTCAAGACAATATTAACCGTTACACTTACTACTTGACTACATATCAAAGCTAAGCACGAATAACAGTAATAAAACGTTGATTTTTTGTGGTCATAATTTGGGTTGATAAACGTTCTTCTATCGGTGGTGCTTTTTTACGTCTGTCAAACACAAATAACCAACCAAAATCTAATCCCAATCGCGCTAAGTATGAATCCAATTGTTCAATACCTTCATTTTGAGGATCGCCTTTTTTCTCGCGCCATACTTTTAATTCAATGCCTAAAGTAGTAGAACCATATCTTAAACATAAATCCATACGATCGCTGCCGATTGCATATTCCCGCTCTAAGGTTCCACCACCATTGACGACGCGATGTAAAAATGCCATTAGTACTATGTGAGGGGCAACTTCATGATACCCAGTACTACCTAATAGTGGTTCACCATGCTGAAGCCAAAACTTCATAAATGCTTGTAGTAAAGCATCAATGTTTAGCTCTCCAGAGTCCGTCAACCAACTAGGGCTAATGTAAGGTAAACTATCCTGAGTACCTTGCACTAAAAGACGGGGAATAACCTCGCGATAAATGGGATTAGCGATTACCAATCCTGCGGTAGGATCGCGTCGCAACAATCCTAAATCAATTAAATATTGTCGATCATCAGCAGGAGTGTCACCTAGCGCAAGTCCAGCTAGCATCGGTTCAATAATGTTTTTGACTCGTTGTTCTCGAAGTTTTTCTGCCAGTGAGTCTAAATGTGTATCTTGACGAGTAATTAAAATTTCTTTAGCTTTTAATATATGTTCATGAGTAATGTCGATACTTCTATCTTTTACCATTTTTTCGACAATTTCTTTGGCAAGAGCATTTACTAACCAAGGTTGTCCCTGAGTTAAATCAAAAGCTGTTACTTTTGCCAATTGAGAGAAAACTTGCCCAGTATCTTCAGTATGCTGTTGATATAATTCTTGCACCTCTGTGGCGTAAAAATTTCTCAGTGTTAGGGAACTAACTTTAATATTAAAGGGACTAGCCGTATTTAATCTATCGCTACCACCTGATGCAACCTTATAATCGCGCACATCACGTAAACCAATCAACCCTACAGATAAAGGAAAATTATTGGGACGGTTGGGATAGCCGTCGCGTAACTGGCGCAGAACCGAAATTAGGACATCATTTTCTAGCGAATCAATTTCATCTATAAATATTACCAAAGGTCGGGACGAAGCTTGCGCCCAAATCTGTAAAGAAGCTCGAATTCTCCGTCCTGGTTCTTCTTGATTCCAAATCGGTGGCTGCAACTCCTTGGGCAATCGGACTTCAATTGTATCGCGCCATGTTCCCAACATTGCGAGTTCCGCTGCACCGATATCATGATTAAATGCGCTGCCTACTTCTGCTGATACCATGACTGCTGTGTAGCGCCCACTTTCTGTCAGCTGTTTTGCTAGCGCTAGCATCGTGGTTGTTTTACCTGTTTGCCGAGGTGCATGAACTACAAAGTAACTACGCTGTTGAATTAGCTCCTCTACATCTGGCAAACGCGCTGTTGGCGATAGCATATAGTGGATATCGTCTTGGCAAGGACCGGCAATGTTGAACCAACGAGACATGCAACAAAACTACGTTCAAGCGGATACTCTTGAGTGTACCTTACTTTAATGGGCTTAAACACTGCCGTAAACAACAACAAATCCCAACAAGATCCCCGACTTCTTTAAGAAGTCGGGGATCTGAGCCTAAGAGCGTGTTTGTAAATGAAATAGAATTGCTATACTTTATGCAAAGCATATTTAACTGCTTTGCGTTCAGATGCTGTGAGATTTGGTAGTTGACTTTCGGTAAATGAAAACTCTTTTTCATACTGCAAACCAACTTTTTTCATGACTTTAATAGAACGTTGATTATCTAGTAAAGTCCAACTAACTACTTTTTGTACATCCCATTCTTTAAATCCTTTGAACACTAATATCTGTGAACCTTCAGTAGCATATCCTTTACCCCATTTGTGGGGATGTAATCGATATCCGAGAGCAATTTCCTCATCTGTTACGATTTTTAATTCCACACCAAATCTACTTTCTGTAGCTGGATAGAAGTGAAACCAACCGATAAATTCATTAGTTTGCTTTTCAATTGCCGCCCAAATACCATAATGTTCATATTTTTCGTAGTATTTAATCATCTTGGGCAAAGACTGATTTTTAATGGTTTCGTAATTTGTTGGGTTACCTCCATTACCCCAACGCAATATTTCTGGTTGACTATCTAGTGCAAATAAATTGTCAACATCTTTTTCGGTAAACTCACGCAAAATTAATCTTTCGGTTTCTACAATAATATTCATAACAAACCTATTCATTCAATTTTGAAACAACTCCACAAAAACTTTCTCCACTGCCTGCGCTGGACTTTTTTTAAATAACCATAGTGTAGTTTCCCAACTAAAGAATGACACCCCAGAATAAGAAGCTGCCTGTACAGCTTTTACTTCTTTTTGCAATCTTTGAATTGACTTAGCTCCTAAAAATGGTCCAGTATAAAGACCAATACTTACGGGTACAAGATTTTGTAAACTGTAGAATCCACCGTTGTATAACTCAGATTTGAAGGATGCTAAATCTTGACGGTAAACTTGTACGACAACTTCATCTAGCAAGCCGAGTCTTACCCAACTCCTCCAGTCTTGTAAGTATTTGCTATAAGCAAAATCAGGTGAATTTGGAGATAAAGATACCACTGCTCGTGGACGAACAGCTTTAACTGATAAAGTAATTTTGCGCATCAACTGAGTGAGCTTTTCTGCCCGCCAAGCCATCCATTGGGCATTAGCAGGATTTGACGGTGGTTTACGTCCGTATTCTTTTTGATAAAGTTTAGTTGTATAAACATCGTAACCAAATTCAATCGGTAAACCAAAGTGGTCATCTAACTGAATACCATCAATGGGATAGCGTTTTGCCACATCTACGATTAAATTGACAATAAACTGCTGCACTTCTGGATGAAACGGGTTCAGCCATCCAGCAAAATCCTTGGTTTTTTCACCACTTTGAGTTACAGTAAGCCAGTCTGGATGCGACTTGGCGATCGCACTATTCACAGGAATCATTAAACCATACTCAAACCAAGGGATCAAACGCAAGTGTTGACGATGTGCTTGTTGAACTAATCCAGATAGCACATCACCAAAAGGTAGTAGTGGTAATGAAGCACGAGGATCGCGTAATAACCCTCCCGCCTGCTCAGCAATTGGACTAGGATGTAAGGTGTGACCTCGATTCCACACTGAAGGATAGATAGTGTTGAGATGGTGTTTTGCCACATTACCCACGACTTCATCTAGACGAGTAGTGTAGTACATTCCAGTAAAAACTATATTTAGATACCACATCCAGATGATTTATTACTGAAAAATCTGTAGTGATTAAACATAAAAGTTTCTTAATTAATCTTTAATAGAAAGTTAATTTTATTAATTTAACTACAAATTATTAAGAACATAAGTATTCAAAGAGTGATAGCATTTTTTTGAAGAGTTTTTATGTGCATTTGTGGCAATAGTGTGTCTATGCACATTTGCATAGTTTAAGGCAAGTAAAATACATCTACTTTGAGGAGCAGTTGTGTTCATTGCAAAGAGATTTAATCAAAAAATACTTAAATGTTTGAGTGTAGCCTTTTTCGTTTTAACTTTGATTGTTTATCCAGCTATACTCAAGCCTGATGTGCCATTTGCGCAGTCTTCTGTAGAGATGAGTGCAAATGCTCAGACTACTTCTAATACAAGGGATATCAAACTGGAAATTGCTCAAGCTCCCCCTCCTCCAGCTTCAGAGGAAGCATCAGAAGAAAAAAAGGATGGTGTGAATTTTTTCAAAATGGCAATGGGGGCAGTTGCAGGTTTAGTTTTGTTCATATACGGTGTGACTAAACTCTCTGAAGGGCTAGAAGATTTAGGTACAGATAGGATGAAGAGTCTGCTCTCGAAGTGGACGACTAATCGTTTTGCCGGAGTTTTGACAGGAGCCGTTGCCACAACTCTACTAGAATCATCATCAGTCACTATTATTATGGTGATTGCGATGGTAAGTGCCGGAGTGCTGACATTTGTGCAGTCTCTAGGTGTGGTTTTGGGTTCAAATATTGGTACAGCAGTAGGTGCGCAAATCATTTCCCTGAATATAGAACTTTACGTACCAATCTTGATGTTTGCGGGTTTGCTACTACTATTCGTAGGTAGAACAGGTACGCAGAAAAATCTTGGTCTAATTTTACTTGGTTTTGGCTTGATGTTCTATGGTTTAGAGGCGATCGATGAAGCCATGAAACCATTTAGAAATTATCAGCCTTTTATCGACTGGATGCAAACCTTAGGTAAAAACCCGCTTTTAGGTGCAATAGTCGGGGCAATTTTTACAATCATCATTCAATCTTCTTCCGCAACAGTTGCTATTGTCATCACCTTGGCAAGTTCCGGTTTAATATCACTTCCTGCGGGTATTGCCATCATGCTTGGGGCAGAAGTCGGAACTTGTGCTGATACATTAGTTGCTACTATAGGGCGTGGGCGTCCTGCTTTACGCACAGGTGTGTTTCATTTACTATTTAATTTAGTTAGTGCCATTCTGGGAATTCTCTTTGCGCCTCTATTGGTACAACTTGTCTTGGCAATTTCTGGTGGAGCTGGTGTTGGGCGTCAAATTGCTAATGCACAAATTATCTTCAACATGATTGGTGTAGTAGTAGTAATTGCATTTCTGCCAGTGATTGCGCAGTTATTGGAAAGATTAATTCCCGATGCTCGTGAAGAACGTCCCTTGCGTACAGAAACTGTAGTTTAATTGAGCGTATGATATTTCAAAACATGCGTACAGCATCTGTTCTACCTTTAGTTGCTCTGATGGGAATTACTGCTTGTAATAATCGGCAGCCATATCAGGCAACTGAGTTTCCCCAAGCATTGACTGTAGCTGAAAACGCTAGTAATGTTTCTAACCTATCAGGCAATTTAATTATAGATGGCTCAAGTACTGTGTTTCCTGTTTCCAAGGCAATGGCACAGGAATTTAAGATGAAAAATCCAGGAGTTCAGTTTACAGTTGCAGTGTCTGGTACTGGTGGCGGTTTTGAAAAGTTCTGTACAAATCAAACTGATATTACAGGCGCTTCTCGCCCCATCAACTCTTTAGAACAACAGGTTTGCCAAAAGAATAACATAGAATATATTGAGATGCCTGTTGCCTTTGATGGTATTTCGGTTGTAGCCAATCAACAAAACAATTTTGTTGATTGTCTCAAAATAGATGAACTGAGAAAAATGTGGGAACCAGGTGCTCAAGGTAAAGTTAGTAGTTGGAACCAAATTCGTTCTAGTTTTCCCAATCAACCATTGAAACTTTATGGTCCCGATCCTAAATCAGGTACTTACGACTATTTTACTTTAGCAGTAGTCGGTGAAGAAGGTAAAAGTCGAGGTGATTATACCAAGAGTGAAGATGATACTGCTTTAGTTAAAGGTGTTTCAGGCGATCGCAATGGATTGGGCTTTTTTGGCTATGCTTATTATATAGCAAATAGAGATAAGTTAAAGCTAGTCGCTGTTGACAATGGTTACGGTTGTACAAAGCCTAGCCCAACAACAATTTCTGATTCTAGTTATCAACCACTTTCGCGTCCAGTATTTATTTATGTGAAGAAATCGGCAGCTAATCGCCCAGAAGTTAAGGCTTTTACTAACTTCTATGTAGCACCAGAAAATGCAAATATTGTGTTACAAGTTGGCTATGTTCCCTTACCTAATATTACTCTTAATTCAGTTAGTTCTCGTTTTCGACGCGGTATAACTGGTTCTGTATTTGGTGGTAGTGGTTCGGTTATTGGTGTGGGGCAAAAAGCAATTCAAGAAAAAGAGAGTAATTAGGTATTTGTGATCAATTATGTTGTAAAAGCAGGTGATCGCATTTACCCATGTTAAGATACCCGACTTTTTTAAAAAGTCGGGTATCTATACTAACCCCCAAGTGCTTCTAGCCAAGAGAGTAAATCAGCCATTCCCTGAAAATCTAACAGTGCTTCACCAAGATTTTCTAACTTTTCTAGGGACAGAGTTTCCATGTGCTGACGCACATCTTGAGGTAATTCTCCTACCCGTCGAGTTAGTTGACGAAGAATCAGCGCTCGTTCTCTCTGTTCTGCCTCCTCTCGTCCTTCTGCCTTAATTTCTCTGTAAACTCGCGTTTCTTTTAGTGTAATTCCTAACATCAATTCTACCTCCCGGCGGCTTAATTGTTCAAATTTGTACACCATGATTGTCGTCACTAACTCAATTATGGCGCTATTTGCTGTTTCCGGCTGTTTCACAGCGGAACGCTCAAGTAAGTACCTTGCTTCGAGTGGTGCTTTTTCTTCGTCTACGGTAGTTAATACCATCAACGCCGCATTAGATACTTCCTAAGCTCAGTAGATACTGTGTATAATGCGGTGGTGTGACGGAAGCGGCATTCAAAGGTAAAGTAAGCTAAAATCTTTTTTTTAGTTGACATTATAATGCAGCTTCAAACCCAAGCTATTATAGAGACTTTATGCCGCCAACCAATCCGCTTGTAGTTTTTATTTCAATAGCTAGCTTTATTCTTTTAAGGAACTATTGATCTTGCTTAAAAAGACTATTGAAGAAGATTCAAATCTGTCTACTGAAGACAAGGTTGAAGCTTTAGAGCAAATAAAAATTATTGCAGAAGCAAGGATCAATCTTCAAGATTCTACACGTTATAAGATGGCAAATAGATCGATCATGATTTTGAAAGGAATGACAGTTGATTTGCCGCCAAATTCAAAATTTGTAGTAGCTTCTATGGAGTTATTGCCACGAATTACAGAAGCTTTACTTTCTGCTACTTAGATACCCGTGTCATTTCAAATAACTGTTGAGCATTCTTACCCAAAAAACCATCAAAAAGTACTTGTTTACCAGGTTCTACTTCTACCATATAGCGCTGGGCAATTTCATAATAAGCGTAAGTCCAAGGGATTTGAATTTCTGCACCAGTAGAATCATCTAATACCGTGACAATTTCCGTCACTGCTTGCGTTGCCGTTTGCCGCAAACCACAGTTAACATCCCCTTCAATTTCTGCTTTCATCGGTACACTCAGCTTAGCTAAACCACAGGCAGTAGTTTCTATATCTGGGTATTCAGGAGTATTTTGACTATTGACGTAGCCCGTGAAGTGATTGACAGAGAAACCGTGCAGCAAAACCCATGCACCATATTGAGTATATTTATTAACTTCTTCTAAAATGGATTGTCGAGGAGGTTGCCAAGGGCGGCTAAAGATTTTATGGAGTTCTTTAGTCAAACGTTTAGCGTCAGTCTTAAATGTATGTAAAATTGCGGAGATATTGAGTAAATTTTCGCCTGCTACTGTTTGATGGATAAGTTGAGCGATCGCATCTGGCAATTCATCTACAATTAACTCACTAATAAACAACTTGGGCAAGTCAAATTTCTCCTGCTGCGGATGACGATAGTGACGGGCAAAAAGATGAGTTTCAGCAAAAGTATACTCCCCAACCGCCTCATAACCAAAAGATAAAGCAAGTTGCCCCAGGTACTCAATCCCCAAATTAACCTTACCCTGTGGACTATCCACCATCATACGTAAAGACCGAAAAGCAATATGATCGTTCTTCACACAGCCACCCGCACCTACAATCATTTGCTCATAGGTGTGAGCGTAACTTACCCTAGCAGTGTAATCTTGCCAAAGCAATGAGAAAAGGTGACGGGCGATTTCGGGGTTCATATGATTTCTATTGTTGCCACAAGACTAATATAACCTCACACAAATACGCTGTAGAGACGCGAAATTTCGCGTCTCTACATTAGCGTGAGGTTTTTTCACATATTGTTGAAAATATCTGATATAATATCTAGGGCAATTTGAATTTGGTCACTATCAATTACCAAAGGTGGACAAAAGCGAATTGCAGCTTTACCGCAACCAAGCAGCAATAAACCGCGCAAGAAAGCTTCTTTGATCAGGCGATCGCGTAACTTACCCTCATTATCTAATATATCTACCGCCACCATCAAGCCTTTACCACGGGGTGGCGAAAGAGGAAATTGTTGAGATAAGCGAAGCAAACCAGCTTGTAATAATTCGCCCATCTCAGTAGCGTTTGCCATCAAACCACTTTCCAGTAGTTGCAAAGTCGCAATACCCGCAGCACAAGCAACAGGATTACCGCCGAAAGTGGTAGCATGAGAACCGGGTTGCCAAGTCATCAATTCAGGACGAGAGAGAATTGCTCCTAAAGGTAGTCCACTAGCGATCCCTTTAGCAGTAGTAATGATATCAGGCATCACACCCCAATGCTCAATCGCAAACAAACGCCCAGTGCGCCCCATCCCAGATTGTACTTCATCAACAACCATCAAAATGCCGTGGCGATCGCATATATCTCTGATGCGCTGTAAAAACCCATCCTCCGGCACAATATAACCGCCCTCCCCTTGAATTGGCTCAACTACAATCGCCGCCACCTCATTAGGTGGTAAAGTAGTAGAAAAAAGTTGTTGCTCCAAATAATCCAAACCAGAGTGAGTACCGTAGGGAACATGCGTCACCCCTGGTAACAAAGGACCAAACTTAGCTCTTTGCACAGTTTTAGAACCAGTCAAAGACATCGCCCCATAAGTGCGTCCGTGAAATGCTCCCAAAAAAGCCACAATCAGAGAACGTCCAGTATAATACCTAGCCAGCTTAATTGCCCCCTCATTAGACTCCGCCCCAGAATTAGTAAAAAACACCCTTGCACCATCAGGAAAAGGAACACGCAAAGCCAACATCTCCGCCAAATCCACCATTGGCTCATAGTAAAAATCAGTTCCCGACATATGCAGCAAATTACCAGCTTGAGCTTGAATAGCCTGCACAACATCAGGATGCGCGTGCCCAGTAGCAGTAACAGCAATACCCGCCGTCAGATCCAAAAACACATTACCATCCACATCCTCCACCATACAACCCTCACCACGAGCCACCACCAAAGGATAGTCACGAGTATAAGAAGGAGAAGTCACAGCGTGATCGCGTTTCACTATATCACGAGCCAATGGTCCAGGCAACGAAGTTACAATCCGAGGCACACGAGGCAAAGAAAGTTGAGATTTAGGAATGCCGATTTTGGATTGACGCAGGTCTAGTACCATAAAAGCGAAGTAGTATAAAACATACTTTTTCTATTCCCATAAACTTACGACTACCAAAAAACTAAAACTGTATATTACACATCCAAATTTTCGATAAATTTACAGGTATCTTCTTCTTGGCGCTCTTGGCGGTTTATCACTCCCGATTATCAATCTGCGCACGCTGCAAACTCCCCGAAAAATCAACATACACAGCCTTCCACTCCGTAAAAACATCGATTGCTCCACCAGCCTCACGATGCCCATTACCAGTTTGCTTAACACCACCAAAAGGCAAATGCACCTCAGCACCAATCGTCGGACCATTAATATAAGTAATACCAGCCTCAATATCGCGCATAGCAGCAAAAGCACGACTCACATCACGAGTATAAATCGAAGAAGAAAGACCAAAAGGCGTATCATTAAGGATAGCGATCGCCTCCTCAAAAGAGCCTACCTCAATCAAAACCACAACAGGACCAAAAATTTCCTCACGCGCCACCCGCATCTGCGGAGTTACATCATCAAGAATAGTTGGGTGAAAAAAGAAACCGTGTTGCAAATCCCCCTCACTTGCCACCGCTCCCCCCAATAAAACCTTTGCGCCTTCCTCCCGCCCAATCTCCACATACCTACTTACACGCTCAAGTTGAGAAGCATTTACCAATGGTCCCACATCAGTATTAGGATCAGTACCAGCACCCAAACGTAACTTACCAGTACGCTCCTTCAGCATATGAGTAAACTTCTCTTTAATATCGCGGTGCAAAATCAGACGACTAGTAGCAGTACATCGTTGCCCAGAAGTACCAAAAGCACCCCAAACAGCACCTTCAAGAGCTAGTTCCAAATCGGCATCTTCCATCACAATTTGGGCATTTTTGCCACCCATCTCCAAACAAACACGTTTGTGAGTACGCCCACAAGTTGCCCCAACAAAAGCACCAGTTTCCGACGAACCTGTAAAAGACACCAAATCAACATTACTGTGTTCAACTAAAGCTTTCCCTGCCTCTTCGCCCAAACCATGTACTAAGTTAACCACTCCTTTTGGCAAACCCGCAGCGTGAAAAATCTCAATTAGTTTAGTTGCACAAGCTGGGGTATCTTCAGATGGTTTAAGGATCACAGTATTACCACAAACTAATGCCGGCATAGCTTTCCAACAAGGAATCGCCACTGGGAAATTCCACGGAGTAATCAAAGCGCAAACTCCAATTGGCATCCGCATCGTCATGGCAAACTTATTGGGCATTTCTGAAGGAGTAGTTTGCCCGAATAATCGCCGCCCTTCTCCTGCACTGTAATAAGCGCAATCAATCCCTTCTTGTACATCTCCCCGTGCTTCTGCCAGGGGTTTACCCATTTCCCGACTCATCAACTGAGCAAGTTCTTCTTTATGCTGGAGTAAAAGTTCACCAACGCGAAAGATGTATTCTGCCCTTGCTGGGGCGGGAACGAGTCGCCAAGTACGGTAAGCTTGACGAGCGGCAGCTATGGCAGCATCAACATCAGCAGTTGCGGAGCGAGGGAAGGTAGCAACTATTTCACGGCTATTAGCGGGGTTGCTGCTGGGCAAAGTTTCTGCCGATACCGCACTCAACCATTCACCTGCAATGTAATTTTGACAAGTTAGCGGAATGGTCATAATCAAAACCCCAGTTTAAGATACACTGCAACGTTTGTTTGCACTAGTTTCTCTTGACTGTTCTGCTTTCGTCAAGCCATAGCAGTTGTCATTTGCGCTAAATTTGCTGAAAAATTAAATTATTTTCATCCAGTTAACAATCTTCAATATTTAATAGTAATTTAGTCATAGTAACGACATCAATACAAAGTCTTTAGTGTGCCAGATGGAAGGATGTAGATGTTCTCCATTACAAACCTTTACAAATACTTTTTTTAAAGTAAAGATTAGTTGCATTCTTAAATACTAACATTTGGGATGTTAATTTAGTAATTGAAGCTAAAAAGCTTCAAAGGCAGAGTCAACAGCCTTAAGTAAATAATTTAAATTAAGCTGTCTAGGTAAAGAAGCTGTTTTGCCATTGCGTTCTGTGCTCACTCTTCTTAAGTGATAGAGAAAAGAAAGCGATCGTATTATATTCGAGGTGATAGTGATGGTAGGAATGTTTATATTTTTAGGCTTTTGCTTTTTTTGGCTAATTGGTTTATCGCTTTTAGCAGAAATTTGGTTGGATGAAGAAGAACAGCGTTTAGAGTAAATCTATTCTTCAAGTTGCTGTTTAATTTTATGAATCAACTCTTCATCGCTTAAAGACTCTTTCCAGTTATGATTGAGTTCGAGTCGCACCGACTTAGCACCACCGCTGGGAGTGCAGACAACCCAGTACTGCGCTTTGCTGCTTGGATTGCGCGTAGTTTGTCAAACTGGCATGTCCGAAAAATTTTCAATTTTTATACTTGTGCGTCCGGAATGGGTAAATTCAAAAGTGATTTTAAGTATGTAAAACAAAACATGAAGTTCAATTAGCAACTTTTCAAGACAGGACAAACTATGAACGCTACTTCTGTTGTACTTAAGGAAGGCTCAAAAGGTGCGGAAGTCACCAAGCTACAAGAAGGTTTGAAAAAACTCAATTTTTACTCAGGTATTGTTGACGGCATTTTTGGAGCAAAAACGAAAGAAGCTGTCATTAACTTTCAAAAGTCACAACAACTAGTTGCTGATGGTATTGTAGGGGAGAAAACTTGGTCTAAATTAAACACGGCATTACAAAAAATTGATCCACGAGCAGATTTTCAGGCAATTGATGTACAAGAATTTATCTCTTCTCACCGGATTAGAGTTTCTACTCCAAAGGCAGTAGCTGTACAATTGTTTCGTCATGAGGAAGACGAAGAAGAGGGAAGATTTTCTGAGGAAATTTCAGTTGAATATCCTGAAGGATTTCCTTTTGCAGAAACAGCTACAATCTTACACACTATTGTAGGTTTGGCTGATGATTCAGTGCGTGGAATAAGATATCGGATCGAATTGAAACGCAAGCAAAATAAATGGGAAATTATTTGGGTAGGTGAACAATACAAGTGTCAACCAGGTAGAGGACATCAAGACTGGTCTAGCGTTCTTTGTTCATAGTAGATTTGATTGTGCAGTATTATGCTGCACATGATAATTTGACATTAGTTCAATCCCGGTTAGTGTAACACCTCACGTACTAACTGCGCCAACTTCTCGGCACTATCAGGAAGTGCGATCGCCTGTGCCGCCTCTCCCATCTTACGTAATTCTACGGTTGATTGTAATAAACTCAATACCTTATCTTGCAACACCTGGTTTGTTAACTCGGACTGTTGAAACAACAACGCCGCACCTACCGAAGTAAAAACCTTAGCATTGTATGTTTGATGATCTTCGGCGGCAAACGGGTAAGGGATCAAAATTGCTGGAGTTCCACACACAGCCAACTCCGTCAAACTACCAGCGCCAGAACGACTAATCGCTAAATTAGATCTGCGCAACAATGCCGCCATGTTATTGTAAAATGGTAGCGCTATATACTGCGGATGTTTTAAACTATCCGCATCAGGATCTCTATCCCCAGTTAGATGCACAACCCAAGCACCTGCCTCAAACCAAGCTGTAGCGGACTCGCGTACCAACTTATTAATACCAACAGCCCCCTGACTACCACCAAATACCACAATCAAGGGAACACCTTCAGGAATCGGCAAATCTAGGGATGCTTCAATTCCTGCTGCCAAAAATTCCGAACGTACTGGAGTACCCGTATAAACTGTTTTAGCGCCCTTTAAGTATGAAGCTGCTACCTCAAATCCCACCGCCACTGCATTACACCAAGGACCAAAAAAACGTGTTACTTTACCAGGTAAAGCGTTGGACTCGTGGAGAATTACAGGTAAACCTAAAGAACGTGCGGCAATTATAGCAGGACTTGCTATATAACCCCCAGTTGTAAATACCCCTTGAAATTTTCCTTGTTGGAGGAGTTTTCTAACTTTGAGAATCGAACCGATTAGTCCCCCCAAAACGCGCAAAGATGAAAGTCCCAATTTTTGCTGGAACCCCTCAACTGCAATAGTATTCAATGGATACTGCTGGGGAACAAGCTGAGTTTCTAGTCGATTGGGGACACCAAGCCATTCTATTTGATAATCTGGCAATTTTTCCGCCAGTGCGATCGCCGGAAATAAGTGTCCACCAGTACCACTAGCAGCTATTAATAATCGTATCGGAGCGTGTGTCATCAAGCCTCTACCCTATCAGCACCTAGATTAACTAAGATAAAACAAATTCTTACCAACTGTCGCCAAATTGCCACTCAACAATGTCTAACCTTACTACCTTACTACTAAGACACGTACCAAAGCCCAACAGCTTTCTCATTTTATTGTGCCTCACAATTGGTTTAGTCAATGTGGATCAAGCTCAAGCCAAGACACCACAGCAATTAGCTCAAACTAATACCACAACAACTATACCCGCCGATTTGAGAAACTTGTTGGCACAAGTTGATGCAGCAGCAAGCCAAAGAAATGTCAAAGGGGTGTTGCAGTTCTACGCCAACAATTTTACTCATGGAGATGGATTAAATCTCCAGACAATGGAAAAAGCCCTCATTTCACTGTGGCAGCGCTATCCCCAATTGAAGTACAACACACAAGTACAATCCTGGAAGTCTGAAGGCAACGCGATTATTGCCGACACAGTAACTAATATAACTGGTTCACCCTCTCCTAAGAGTAATAACTTGGCGATGAACGCTAGTATTACATCGCGTCAGCGCATTGTTGGCGGAAAAATTGTCCGCCAAGACATTATATCTGAACGTACACAACTTACCTCAGGAAATAAACCACCCCAAATTGAACTCAAGTTACCAACTCAAGTAAAAGTCGGTCAACAGTATAATTTTGATGCGATCGTTCAAGAGCCACTAGGTGAAGATTACATACTAGGAGCAGCTCTAGAAGAACCAATTCAAGCAAACAAATATCTTAACCCCACACCTGTGGAGCTAGAATTACTTACATCTGGTGGACTTTTTAAGGAGGGACGCGCACCAGCTACTCCTGGCAATCAATGGGTTTCCGCCGTAATCATGCGCGGAGATGGTATGACCATGATAACTCAAAGGATGCAAGTTGTGAGTAAATAATTTCTAGTAGAGACGTTCCATGAAACGTCTCTACACATTTCACGATCAATTAAAAATGATTTCAATTCAAAACAAAATTGTCTTGATTACTGGTGCAAGTAGTGGTATTGGCGAAGCTTGCACGAAAATATTTGCTCATGCGGGCGCAAAATTGATTTTAGCGGCACGACGTTTGGAACGTTTGCAGCAGATGGTAGAGACGTTGCCTGCAAAGTCTCTACAGGTACATTTGCTACAACTAGATGTGCGCGATCGCACTGCTGTCGAATCTGCCATCAACAATCTACCCCCCGCTTGGTCTAACATTGATATCCTAATTAACAACGCTGGTTTGAGTCGTGGTTTAGATAAACTCCACGAAGGGGAAATTCAAGACTGGGAGGAAATGATTGATACAAACATTAAGGGTTTACTTTATCTTACCCGTTATGTTGTACCGGGAATGGTTGCTCGTGGAAAAGGTCATGTAGTTAATATCGGTTCAATTGCTGGACATCAAACTTATCCTGGTGGTAATGTTTACTGCGGGACTAAAGCTGCTGTCAAATCCATAACCGAAGGCTTGAAACAAGATTTGTTAGGAACCCCCGTGCGCGTAACTTCCGTTGACCCTGGTATGGTGGAAACAGAATTTAGTCAGGTACGTTTTCATGGTGACACTGAACGTGCTAAAAAAGTTTACCAAGGAGTAACTCCTCTCACCCCAGATGATGTAGCAGATGTCATATTTTTCTGCGTCACGCGATCGCCCCACGTTAATATCAACGAAGTTATACTCATGCCAGTTGACCAAGCTAGTGCAACCTTGGTTAATAGACATTAGACATCTCCGAAAATTGCGTAGAGACTTCGTCCAATCGCGTCTCTACAAAGGTTTTTGGGTAACGCATAGTTCTTTTGGTGGAGTAGCCGATGTTGTCTTTTTTCGCGTCACGCGATCGCCTCACGCTAATATCAATAAAGTTATATTTCTGAAAAACCCGAGGTAATAATGCTTACAATAAGCCATGAAGCAAATAACCTCTTAATAACTAACTAAAATACAGCAAAAAACCTTCTATTTAGTTTTGACTGGCTTTTTCTGCGAGCGTCTGTTAATTTGGATGGGATAATAACGCCTAAAACTTCTTGTGGTAAACAGCAGGTAGATAAGTTGCAATTAAGACAAGATAATGCTAGACATCATCACAAACTTCTTTAGCTCGGAAAATTTTATCCCTCATGGACACTGCTACCTCTGGAAACCAGGGCTGGTTAGGCTTCATATCCTATCAGACTCCCTAACTGCTGTTGCCTACTACTCGATTCCGCTGACACTGTTCTACTTTGTTCGCAAACGACAAGACTTACCATTTAACAGGATGTTTTTGCTGTTTGCCAGCTTTATTACTGCTTGTGGCACGACGCATTTGCTAGAGGTGTGGACGCTGTGGCATCCAGTTTACTGGCTGACAGGGGCAGTGAAAGCATTTACTGCTCTAGTTTCTGTTTATACAGCAAGTGTCTTGGTATCGCTAATACCAAAGGCATTGACTTTCCCAAGCCGAACTGAACTCGAAGCAGTTAACCAACAGTTGAAGCGTGAGATTAGTGAGCGTAAGCAAGCAGAAATTGCCTTGCAAAAAAGCGAGATTCGCTACCGTGCTATTGTTGAGGATCAGACTGAACTCATCGCTCGGTATTTACCAGATGGGACACTTACTTTTGTCAACCAAGCTTATGCGCTTTATTTTGGATACTCCCCAGAAGAACTGATTGGCAGCCGTTATCAACCAATTATATTTGAGGCAGATCGGGAGCGAGTTGCTCAATCAGTAGCTTCAATGAGTGCTGATAATCCCGTTGTGATTGTTGAAAACCGCGTGGTTTTTGGAGATAAGGTGTGTTGGACTCAGTGGCATAACCGGATGCTGTTTGACAACCAAGGAAACTTTATAGAATATCAATCAGTGGGACGCGATATTACAGCTCTCAAGGAAACTGAAGAAACACTTTTTCAAGAAAAAGAATTAGCTCAGGTGACGTTACAATCGATTGGAGATGCGGTCATCACGACAGATGCGATCACGAGGATTACATACCTCAACCCAATTGCAGAAACTTTGACAGGCTATAACCAAGCAACCGCAAAAGGATTACCGTTAGTAGAAGTTTTTAAAATTGTGCATGAAACGACGCGAGAGCCAGTTAATAACCCGATTGAGCAAGCGTTGCGGGAAAACAGAATTATCGATTTAGCAAACCACACCATCTTAATTGCTCGCAATGGGCAGGAAATTGCGATTGAAGATTCAGCAGCGCCAATTCGCAATCGTGAGGGACAAACCATTGGTGCGGTGATGGTGTTTCATGACGTGACTCAGAACCGCACGCTTTCGCGCCAGCTATCCTGGCAAGCTAGCCACGATACCTTAACTGGATTGGTAAATCGCCGGGAGTTTGAGCGACTGCTCGAAGAAGCATTGCGCCAAGCCAAGTTAAACTCTCAAACTCATGTGTTGTGCTATCTAGATATTGATCGCTTCAAAATTGTGAATGATACTTGTGGTCACGTGGCAGGAGACGAATTACTGCGTCAAATTACCGTTTTATTGAAGGAGAAAATCCGGAAAAGTGATACACTGGCACGGTTAGGAGGTGATGAATTTGGCTTATTGCTCAATCAGTGTATGCCGGAACAAGCTTTACGAATTACCAATGAGTTGCGTGAGTGTGTTCAAGACTATCGGTTTTTTTGGCGAGCGCAGGTATTCACAGTTGGAGTAAGTATTGGCTTAGTCGGTATCGACGCGAATAGTGGGAGCTTGACAGAGATGATCAGCATGGCTGACGCTGCTTGCTATACTGCCAAGAACCAGGGACGCAATCGCGTGTACGTTGCTCGGACTGACGACGTTGCGCGACTGCAACAGCGCGGAGGGATGAATTGGGTTAGTCGCATTACTCAAGCCTTGGAAAATGATTGGTTTTGTCTCTATGCTCAACCAATTGCCGCCATCACTCCCGATGCTCAAAACGTCAAGCATTATGAAGTGCTGCTGCGGCTCTGGGATGAGCAGGGAAATTTAGTGCCGCCGATGACGTTTATTCCAACTGCAGAGCGCTACAACTTGATGCACCTGATCGATCAGTGGGTGATTCGGACTCTGTTTAAAAATTGGTCAACAGTCGTTGGCGATGAACAAAGCATTTATGCGATTAACCTTTCTAGTTCTAGCATCAATGATGATCGGTTCATTGACTTCTTGTATGAGCAGTTTGCCCTACACTCCATCCCACCCGATCGCATTTGCTTTGAGATTACCGAAACCTTGGCAAACGCCAACCTAATAAAAGCCAGACACTTGATTCATGAACTTCGACAGATAGGCTGTTGCTTCGCGTTGGACGATTTTGGGGCGGGGATGTCGTCGTTTATGTATCTCAAGTCTTTGCCTGTGGATTACCTCAAAATTGACGGGAGTTTTATTCGTAATATTGTCGAAAATTCTGTAGATAATGCTATTGTGGGTGCGATCGCGCAAATTGCTAATGTAATGGGTATTCAAACGATCGCTGAGTTTGTGGAAAATGATGCAATTTTAGAGCGAATCACAGCATTAGGGATTAATTACGCACAAGGCTATGGCATTGCGGCACTTTTCCCATTGATAGCTAATGAACTGGCTTGAAGACAAGCAATTGAAACCGATTTTCAAATCAAACATTATTAAACCTCCCCAGAAATTAAACGTGCATAACTAATCCTTGTAGAGACTTTTCATGGAAAGTCTCTACATTATTTTTTACTATCTTCTTTTTGCACTATTCAGTCTTCGCTTTCATAGGAAGCACAATTGAGAATTCAGTTCCTTTTCCCAAAATAGAATTTACTTCAATCATACCTGTGTGTTGTTCGACAACAAGTTGATAAGCAATTGCTAATCCCAATCCTGTTCCTTTACCTACAGGTTTTGTAGTAAAGAATGGGTCAAATATTCGCTGTTTATTTTCTTCGATAATACCAATTCCATTATCAGCAATAGATATATTAATCCATTCTTTGTCCTTAGTAAATGTCCTAAGTGTAATTGAAAGTGCAGATTGATTTGACTCGTGCAAAGCATCAATAGCGTTAGTCAAAATATTCATAAATACTTGATTTATTTGTCCTGCATAACATCCTACTAAAGGTAAGTTACCGTATTCTTTAATAATATTAATTTCTGGTTTAGTGGGTGTGGCTTGCAAGCGACTGTTCAAAATCATGAGTGTATTTTCTAATCCTTCATGAATGTCTACAAATTTCATATCTGCTTCATCAAGACGTGCAAAATTGCGGAGAGACAACACAATTTGACGGATGCGAGTAGTTCCTTCCCTCATAGAATTTATAAGATGAGGTAAATCTTTTATCAGAAATTCAATATCAAGTTCTTCTATTTGATAGTTAATTTGGGGTGTAGGATTGGTATAGGTTTGTTGATATAGTTCTAGCAAATTGAGGATGCCCTCACTGTATTCTTTGACATGAGTGAGGTTGCCATGAATGAAGCTGATTGGATTATTGATTTCGTGAGCCACCCCAGCCACCAGTTGTCCTAAGCTAGACATTTTTTCTGTTTGCAGGAGTCGAGCCTGGGTACGCTGTAGTTCTTTCAAAGTTACGGTAAGTTGCTGTGCCTGCTGGCTAGAACTGAGGGCGTGATCGCAAATTTTTTCATACATTTGTACCTGTCTCCATGCCCCAATCAGCGCTACTATCAGCAAGCTCCCCAGCACCACCGCCAATACGTTTAGCGCCTGCAAAGGTGATTCAATATTTTCTCGTGGCACAACTATTGCCACGGACCAATTTGCTTCTTTCAGCGGGGTATAGGCAATATAATTCCACTTGCCATCAAGTTGCAGTAATTCAATATTTGTTTGCCCAGACACCATCTGTTGCGTAATTGCTGCTAACTTGGGATTGGCGGATTTTAAAAAACTGTCTGCTGGTTTTTCGGGTGAGCCAATGAGGTTCTGATTTGGATGAGCAATGGGAACTCCTTGAGAGTTGAGTGCAAAGGCATAGCTGTCTTTACCTTGATGCAAATTACTAATTACTTCCACTACTTTGTCAATTGGAATTCCTCCCATTAACACACCTGCCAGACTTGTACCTGTAGCAGCAGGAATTGGTGAACTGATCTGAATCTGTAGCTTTTTTGTTGTTCGTCCAATTATCGGATCGCTGGTGCTTGTTTCGCCTGCTATACCACGTTGGAAAAATTCCCGATCTTTGGCGTTTAGGCGACTACCTTCAGTATTAATCAAAGTACCATCAGTTTTTACTACTGCCATTAACAAAAATGTTTGTAACCTTTTCACCTCAGATTGTAAGTAAGGGTTAATAACATCCCAATCAATTGATCTTGCTAGTGGAGAATTTGCTAGGGTCTTGATTTCTGTCTTCCGCAGGGCTAACCATTGATCGATCTCATCCCGACCTTGTTCCGCTTTTAACAGCGCTTGTTGTTTCAGGCTCTGTAAGAGCAACTCCTTGAGAACGTTGTAACTGGTAATTGTAGTTGCTCCAATCCCAATAGACAAGGTAATAACAATAATCAACAGCAACAGCGATCGCCTCTTCAATTGTGACAGAAAAATTTTAGCGTTATTAGACATTAAGTAAACCTGAATAATTTTAATTATGTAGTAAAAATAAAACTAACTAGTTAAATTATTGACCATTTATCGATTACTTATTAACAGACTTCATACTGGTAATTAACTAATTTGCGCTACCACAGGCAATGTAATTAAAAATTCTGTTACCTGTCCCACAATTGATTTAACTTCAATGCTTCCTCCGTGCCTTTCAACCACTATTTGACGTGCGATCGTCAGTCCTAATCCTGTGCCTTTGCCAACGGCTTTTGTTGTAAATAAATGGTCAAAAACTTTTTGTTGAACTGACTCTACCATTCCCTTACCGTGATATGGCTCCTTTTACAGTCCTAAGCTACGGAGAGCGGGCGTGCATTGTGCCTCACACCCAAGGTCATTTTTGCCCAACTATTTTTAAGATGCCCACCTCATCTGTCAGATGAACAGTTGCTGGCATTACAGTTCCTGCTTATGGGGTTAGTCCAAGGGTAGCGCGGTAAGCTGCACGTTGGGACTCACGCCCAGCCGCGTTGGTAATCTGTTCCCATCCCTGTTCAATCTGCTGCATTGCCTGCTCGGTTGTAATTTTGTTCACTAAGAACTTAGATAAAACGGCATCAAGAACTTCAAATTGATATTGTTGATTATGGGGAATAGTCAAACTCAAAACCATATTGGGACTATTCAAGCTGACGCCTTTCGCTCCAAGATAGTTGTTGGCTGCTTCAGACGACATCCCAGATTTAATCCAGGGATCTGAGTTTTTAAATTGCGAAATTCGGTAGGGGTTGAAGCCCGTTGCTCCAATCGTCACATCAATATTAGAGTGAGCGGGTTGACTTATGTAAGAGAAAAACGCATAGGCGGCATCCTTCACTTTTGGTGTTGCCTTGGCATGAATTACACCTGTCCAACCGATATTGGCGGCGTAGGGTGCGTGATTGACACCATCAATGGCGTAAGGACAGGTAAAACAATCGCCATGTCGTACTTTGAAGCACTGCTAGACCAGTTCTTTTGCAGTATGTTGTATAAATTTTTAAAAGGAACGCCCGTCAGATTGACCTTCGCTCCAGTCAAGGCTTCAAACCCAGCAATCCATTTCTTAGTACCTGTATGAACGGTTTCATCTTGGGTAATGACGTTAATTGTTACACCGTCAAAGTGTTGAGCGAAAGTTGTGGCCTGGGAAGTTGTTTGTGTCGGAGGTGATACAGTTGGAGTATTGGGAGTAAAGAATTTACAGCCGGGAGCCGCGATGCTGAGCCATAATGCCGTTAGCAGCACAAGCCAATACTTGAGCCGTTTCATATCAGAACACAAGCGTTGCCATAATGAGACATTCATATGTGATATGCTTTGTAAGTTAATGTTAGACTAATAACTATTGCTGAATCCCCACAATTTACAGACTTATTGTTCCCAGATAAATAAAGTTATTAATAAATAATTACAAAAATTTACATAAGAACTTCAATAAAAAATTCTGTACCAACACCTTGAACAGAGTAAAAACTCAATTTACCACCGTGGGTTTCCTCAAAATCAATGAGGTTATACTAATGCCAGTTGACCAAGCTAGTGCAACCTTGGTTAATCGGCATTAAAATCAAAAACGTAAGCTTTGCCATTATGCAAAATACTGTTAACGCTGAAAAAACTGGTTTGACAGCACTTACAGCAATAAATACCGCAAAAATTCTCACAATTGTTTCCTTGGTAGCTTTATCTGTTGTCTTCGGCATTCAAGATATGCGACAAGTAATTTATCTGTGTTTGCATATCGGCTATTGTACTTGGTGGCTGCTGGAACAGTGGTTATTTCCCCAGAGAAGACAGATATTTAGTGAGTCGGTAGGACTTTTTGGCTTTATTTCAACGCTTTTGTTCGTTGGCTTTTTGTACGCTCTACCAGGATACCTTGCATTTACTAACCCTGTTCCCATATCCATGACTGCAGTAGCTATAGCGCTACCACTATACACTTTTGGTACTTTGATTAATGCGACTGCTGATGTGCAAAAGCTAACCGCTAAGCAGTTTGGTACAGGGCTAGTTCGTGACGGAATCTGGCGCTTTTCCCGTAATATTAACTACTTTGGTGATTTGCTGCGATACACAAGTTTTAGTGTTGTAGCTGGTTCGCTTTGGGCTTATGTCGTTCCCCTAGCTGTAACTCTTATCTACCTTCAACGCATCTCTCAAAAAGAACAGGCTATGTCAGCTAAGTACCAGGATTATCCTGAGTATCAGCAATCTAGCACTCGGTTAATTCCGTTTATTTGGTAGCGGATTAAAATTTGGGTGTAGGTGAATCGAAATATTAATGCGTAAAAATCACGATTTTGTAGAGACGCCCCGGCGGGGCGTCTCTACAGTGATTGGGATTAACTAAATTTGTGCTTTTAATGTTGATGGCATAACCACTTTTTTGGCTAAGCCTAGTGTTTGTAGGATTCTAATTGCCCACCAAGTCATATCCACTTCCCACCACTGCAATCCGGCTTTTGCCACATTGGGATGAGCATGATGATTGTTGTGCCAGCCTTCTCCGTAAGTTAAGATTGCTGCCCACCACAAATTACGTGAGTTGTCGTTTAATTGAAAGTGACGATAGCCGCGCAGGTGAGTGGCAGAGTTAATTAACCAAGTGCTGTGCCAAAGTAATACTGCTCTGAGAAAGATTCCGTAGACGATAAAAGACCATCCACCTAAAGCATATAGTATAATGCCAACAGGAATTTGTAGTAGTAAGAAATTGCGATCCAGCCAACGGTAGTATAAATCGCGCTCTAAATCGGGAGCAAATTTTTTGTACATTTCGCGATCAAAAAACTCGGCACGTGGGTAGAAAATCCACAGCATGTGGCTCCACCAAAAACCACGTCGGGCAGAGTAGGGATCTTTATCTTCGTCTTCTGTATGAGCGTGATGCAGTCGATGCCCTGCTACCCAAAAGATTGGTCCCCCTTGCATGGCGAGCGCTCCGATTGTGGCGATCGCATATTCTAACCATTTCGGCACTTGAAAACTGCGGTGAGTTAAAAGTCGGTGGTATCCTAAACAAATACCAATGCTACCAAACAGCCAGTGTAGGAATATTGTGATTCCTAAAGCCGACCAAGAAAAACACCAGGGTGCAAGCAAACACACTGCGTGAAATGTACCAAAAAATGCCACGTTAATCCAGCTCAGAGCCAGTGGCTGCTTACCAACAGCCGCAACTGAGTTTGTAGTCATAAATATTTCCTTTGAGGTGATTGTGAGAAACAGCCGTCAGTCGTCAGCCGTCAGCAGTTAGCATTTAGCCATCAGCTAAAGTAAGAATAGAAGATGCAAGTGCTACTTACATTACCTAGCATAGCAGTGATAAAATTTAATTGCAAGTGTTACTTGCATTTTTGGAGTTATGTCTGGTCAAATTATTTCCACTCGACAGCGACTGCTGGGTGCAGCTATGTCGTTATTCGCCGCTCACGGAGTCACAGAGACGACAACCAAGGAAATTGCCGAATTAGCGAAAGTTAATGAAGTAACGCTATTTCGACATTTTGGTAACAAGCAAGGATTACTGTTGGCGGTAATTTCCGAATCGCCAGTATTTCAAGAACTGGGTGAATCTTTAAAAATCCAAGCAAGTCAAACTACCACTGTCTACCAAGCACTCAAAGATTATTGCTCAGATCGCTTACATGCGCTAGAACAAGTTCCAGAATTGGTGCGCTCTGTGGTAGGTGAGGCGGGATCTTACCCGGTAGAAAATCGTCAAGCCCTGGGACGAAGTTTAACGCAAGTCAACCATTATGTTACCGACTATTTAGCTACAGTTATGGAGCGTGAGCAACTACATACGTATTTACCACCCCAAAAGCTAGCCAGTTTACTCAATAGTATGTTAATAGGGTATGCTGTGATTGAATTTACTAGTGAATTTCACGAACTTTGGCATGATCGAGATGAGTTTTTAGAAAACTTAGTGGCATTGTTTTTAAACAAAGTCACAAATACAAATAATGAGTCTATTACTACAGAGAAGATAATAGATTTACCGAGCAATACAGTTCATTTAATTCTACAAAGAGCAAAAAAATCAGGACTGAGAGATTATGCCCTGATGTACATTTTGTTTGGAGCAGGTTTATCATCAAAAGAAATTGTCAATTTAGAGCGATCGCATCAAATCATCAACACCAACCAGCATTTATTGCAAATCACGACAGATGACATTCGACAAGTACCAATTAATCAGTGGATCATGGGTAAACGGTATGGCTCTTACACTCGTAATCCATTAACTCAATGGCTAAAAAGTCGTAAAGATGATCAATCAGCATTATTTCTTAATGGTAACGGAATGCCAATATCAGAGGTAGAAATACAAGAATGTTGGCTCTTATTAACAAAAGGATTATTGACACCTGAAGGATTACAACCTGTGATTGAACAAGCTCAACAGACATGGTGTGTAGAAATGTTAATGAAGGGAATGAATTTGGAAGATATGAGTATAATTACAGGCTGGAATTTAACTAAATTACAACCTTATGCACGTAGAGCTAGGGAAAAATCAGCTTTAGAGCAAGCTATTCGTTTGGATCAAAAGTCTTAGTGTCCACAATTTCTGTAACTCCTGTCTCGGTGGAACGCTTTGCGGCATCTGCAACTCTAAGGGTGTATAAACTTTCCTCTGGGGTAATGTATAATGGAGTGCCATCAATGAGATGGTCTAGCACCATAGTAGTATCTTTGGCAAACAAACCCCGTCGAGTACCTACTTCAATGGGCTTTGTTTCCCCGGAGTGAACTAAAACTCCGTTGTCGCCATCAAAAATTAGTCCACCGTTTTCGCCATGCACTTCAAATTTACGTTCTGCTTGCCACAAAGTTTCGCCTTTACCGTAAACTACTTCTGCTAGCAGTCCATTGGTAAAGTTTAATTGAGTAGTACAAAAATAGCTTTGGTAATATTCTTGATCTGTCTGCCAAAATCGGTTGTGACAGTTAACACTTGAAACACTACCAAATAAATCTACTAAACGATGTAATCTTGACAGCGCCCCGATTAAAGGAAAGCCGAACAGCTCTTGATTGTAAGTCCATTTGCGGGGTGCGGGGTGTTGGGGATTGATGGTGCTGTAGCGAGCATAGAATACGTGACCTATTTGTGATAAGTTTTGTTTTAAAGCTTGATGTAGTCCACCTAATATTTCTAGGTGTTCAACGTGGAGGAGTTTTTTCTTTACTTTTGAGAGTGCGATTAGTTCAATGGCTTCTGGTACGTCTAAAGATAGGGGATATTCTACAACAACATGTTTACCAGCTTGTAAGGCAAGACGGGCGAGCGCACCATGATCTCGATTTACATTGCTAACGATTACCAAATCCACATCAAAATCTACTAGTTGTGATGTGGAACTCATTGCCTGCGCTTGATAGTTGTTGGCAAAAGCTGCTGTTTTTTCTGGTGTATTACCAACAACTGCTACCAGATGCGATCGCTCATCTTGTTGTAATGCTTCTGCCCGTAGCTTTGCTACATAACCCGTACCTACTAAGCCTACTCGCATAAGCGCGTTTCTTTTCAAAAGTATGCTCATTATACACCTGAGTATACTAAAGTGTTTTTTGAATACTTCATAATTTATGAGTTTAACTATAAATTTCTTTAACAACGATGTGAGTAGTTGCTGTAAAATATAAGTAAATCTTATCTGTAATAACTAACTAAATCTCATTACTAATCGGGTTCAATTTCCAGTTACATCGTTTTATTTTTCTCGTAGTATCAGAAGTGAAGCAAATTTGAACGAGCGGCTAATCCCAGGAGATTGGCTGCCAACTTTGCTTTAGGATAACTTATAATGTTTGTCTGCCAAGAGAGGATAACTAAATGGCTACTTTCAAAGTGACTCTAGTCAACGAAGCTGAAGGGCTAAACCAAACAATTGACGTTGAGGATGATACTTATATTCTAGACGCTGCTGAAGAAGCTGGTCTGGATCTGCCTTACTCTTGTCGCGCTGGTGCTTGTTCCACCTGTGCAGGTAAACTCGTATCAGGTTCTGTTGACCAATCTGACCAATCATTCTTAGATGACGATCAGATGGAAGCTGGATACGTACTCACCTGTGTTGCTTATCCAACCTCTGACGTCACCATCGAAACCCATAAAGAAGAAGAACTTTACTAAACCAGCAAAGGAAACATCTCTTACCAGAGAAATCTTTTATTTAGTTCAGAAGTTAGCAGTTTGTAGTTAACTGCTAACTTTTACTTAGCTAGTTTGTTTAATTTCGTTGTTAAGAATTTGAATTTGGGTGTCAGGATAGTAGAATTGGAGAATTTTTGGACTTGACCAACCTAGTTTAGCTAAGTTTTGCGCACCAGTTTGACTCAAACCAACTCCGTGTCCTAAACCACCACCAACAAAGGCATACCCCCACAGGCTAGATTCGCCTTTGTTCAAAGCTTGCAAGTAAAAAAGAGTACTTCTAGGAGCAGCAAAGGCACTACGAACTTCGTCTTTATACAGAGAAAATGTGCCGATGTCAGTTTTGACATCAAGTTTGAGAATACGTCCACTTTTACTTCGCTGTGCTACTTTGATATCTTTTATGTATCTAAATTTAGCAAAAGGACTATTTTTTACCTTCAGAAATTTCTGCAAACCCTTGGTAATATCTGGTAGGCTGGTTTCTTTACGCCAACGAAATAATTGTTGTTCGCTTTCGTTAAAGCCTTTTTGCAGATTGATAAACTGCTCAAAGTTATTTTCATCTGCTAAATTCTGCCGAGATAAATTCCATAGAGTAGTACTTGGAGTATCGACTAAAGGGCGTAAATACGCTCTATCTTCGCCATTCCAGACATCGCTAAAGGAAGCTAAGATACCACCAGTGGTAGAAGAATAAAGGGCGTCTACTAACTCGTTTTGATAGGTTAGTACCATCCCTTTTGTGGCAGAGATCGCCCGATCTGTGCTGGGACTTACTCCATTTAGTCCATAATAAACTTGGCAATGAGTGTCAGCACACAACTGATAGTTATCGATCGCAAATCTACGTACATTGCGTAAAGCATAGGTTCGGGCAATTATTGCCTGTGCTTCTAGGGCTGCTGTTGGTGCTGATGTGCCAATTTCATAAGGTACTACTCCGCGCAAATAAGTTTCTAAAGACACTTCGTTGACTAGAGTATAGCTACCGTAAGCGTTGGGCTGTACGGACATCCTACCTCCGTAGAGACGAGCTTTTTGCGGTTTTTCACTTTCGTTCACCTTAATCAAGTTTTTACCGCTGCTAATTTCTAGATTTTTGCGGCTGTAACGTTTACCATCTACTACCAAAGTAGGTTGTGGTATCTGCCGGAGAATTTGAGTATCAACGAAGGCAGTTTTGTTACCTGCTTTTTGCACTGTCTGCAATAGCAAGCGTCTGAGCAAGGGGGTATTGTAAACAGAACGTTTTGCCCAAACTTGCCAACGCTCGGGCTGGGCTATTTCTACTTCGATCCCCAGCGAACGCCAGTTTTTGGCGCTGTCTTCAGCGGTTTCAAAAGTGCGGTAGATTCCCAGCACCACCCGCTCGGATACTACTGGTTTGGGTAAAGCTTGCATCATAATTTCTAGCTTTACCGGGTTGGCTGTGACTAAGGTTTGATCTCGATTGCCGTTTTTAAATTTTAGCTTGAGGCGATCGCCACTACTGGGTTCTAGTTGCAGCTTTTCTTTGGGTTGATCCCCAAATCGCTGCACAATCCCAATCCTTAGTTCCACATCATGGATTTTGTCGGTTGTTGCTGACGCACCTGTTAGCCCTAATAAACAAAATGTCGTCAGTACTGTGTAATAAATACGCCAGAGCCAGATTTTCATGGAACTTGATCTGCCTTCAGGTGCTGTTTTCTTAGTGGATGATAAATTCTCTTTGTAGTGTAGCGAGTTTGTGAGATTAGTTACCTGTAAATCTCATCTATTTTACAAAATGTTGCAGTACAAAGTCATAACGATTATGATTTAGATAGAGAAGTAAGACATTACATAGATAATTATGAGAGTACAAGAAATCCCCTTGAATCAAATTAAGCGACCGTTGCCACGGCAGAACGACCAAAAGAAAGTACAAGCTTTAATGGAATCGATTGCCCAAATCGGTCAACTTGAACCGATTGATGTTTTAGAGGTAGATGGCAATTATTACGGATTTTCCGGATGTCATCGCTTTGAAGCCTGTCAGCGTTTAGGCAAAGAAACAATCTTAGCTAGAGTTCGTAAAGCGCCCATGAGTGTACTGAAGATGCATTTAGCGTGAAAATAGGTAATAGCTAATGGCTAATAGTTAATGGCTAATGGAACAATTAGCAATTAGCTATTCCCCATTCCCCAAGTACCTACCATGTCCGAAAATGATTTCACGTCGTTGTTGCGAGAGTTGATGCAACGAGTGGGTGTTTCTAGTTTTAATGCTTTGAGCCGCGCCGCTGGGATATCAGAGCGTCAGCTAAAGCGGTTACGACGGGGAGAAGTTGAGCAGATGCGGGTAGATGTGCTGCTTAAATTGTCACATGTGTTACAGGTTTCATTAAGTGAATTAGTGACGACTTTTTCTGCTACTTCTTCTGATATTATGGGCAAGGAGCTTGAAGAGGTACAAATAGCAGAGCTAAAAAAAGAGTATGAAAGATTACAATTACAACTAAACAATCAGCAGCAAGAATTGCGGCAAGATTTCCAGCAGTCGAGTTTGCAATTGCTCGAGTCATTGTTATTGCAGTTTCCCACAGCAGCCTATAAAGCAAAAGAAAATCCACAACTACCTGCAGTGAATATAGTACCCTTGGTAGAAAAACCTTTGTCTAGACTATTGGAGCAGTGGGGGGTGGAGGCGATCGCCTCTGTGGGAGCATCCATACCTTACGATCCTCGGCTACACCAACTGATGGAAGGAAATGCACAACCAGGCGAAATTGTCAAGGTGCGTTACATTGGTTATTGCCAAGGAGAAAAGTTACTCTACAGAGCCAAAGTAAGTACTAAATGACAAATTGCCTGTTGGTGTTGAGAAAGAGAGCAAAATTGGGAATACTGAAAGTAGTGGACACAAGTCTACTCATTTTTTTCATGAATTATGATCGTTATAGACAACCAATGTCCGAACATAATTAACAAACAACTACAGTAGTTGAGATATGATGACACAAAGCGTGAAAGTTGTTCAACCTAATGGCAGTTTGGTTGCCGCCACCTCACAAGAGTTTCGGCAAAAAATTACTGAATTGGTAGAAGGAGATGGTGGTGCAAAAATAGTGTTAGTTGATTTTCAAGACGTGACATTTATGGATAGTTCGGGTTTAGGGGCTTTGGTATTAGCATTCAAAGCACTAAGGGCAGCAGACAGAAAGCTAGTGGTGTGCTCTATTAATGAGCAAGTCAGAATATTATTTGAACTGACGGGAATGGATAAAGTTTTTGAGATATTTCCTAACCAAGATGAGTTTAATCAAATGGTACTATCAAAAAATTAATCAAATTTAATTTGGATTATAGATAAATCATCATCAAAAGCCTCTTTGGAGTTTAATGCCATGAGGTGATTCAATACCAAGTCAAGTTGCTCATCAACTTGATAATCTATATTGATCAGCATCTCAATAAAAGCATCCAAATTCCAAAGTGTGCCATCTAATTGAGTAAGTTCATAAACTCCATCACTAAAAATATAAAGAGTGCTATTTTCTTGAATATGACAAAACTCGTCAGTGTATTTTGTCTGAGGGAACATCCCAACTGGTAAACCTGGTGTTCTCAAACGTTGGACTGTAGTAATGTTTGAAGATGTACCAGATAATAACACAGCTGGTGGATGACCTGCACTAGCATAAATTAACTGGCGCTTGACTCGATTATAAACTCCATACCAAATAGTAAAGTACTTATCGTTTTGATAATTCATTTGGAAGGTGTCATTTAAAGCCGCAAGTACATCACTTGGTTGATAGTAATTCAAACCTTTGAGCGCATGTGAACGAAGTATATTTAGTACGGAAATAGAGGGGAGAGTAGCTCTCAACCCATGCCCAGCCGTATCTAGCAAATAAATTGCTAGATAATTAGGATCTAACCAGTAATAATCAAAACAATCACCCCCTAATTGCCGTGAAGGAATAAATCGGAAGTTGATGCTGAGGGGTTGTTTCATTACAGGCGGGAGAAGAGAACATACATATTCTGCCGCTTCTGCCAATTCTGCTTCTAAAATTTGTTTTTGCGTTTGCAAATCTCTGGTTAATTGGTGGAGGCGCAATCCTGCTCTTACCCGCGCTTGTAATTCATTTTGTTCTATAGGTTTGGTGATAAAATCATCAGCACCAGCATCTAGCCCCTTGACGCGATCAGCTACTGAATCTAAAGATGTTAATAAAATAAAAAAAGTCGTGGATAAATTGGGATCTGCTTTGATATATTGGCATACTTCCAGTCCATTCAATCCTGGCATAATCCAATCACAAATAATTAGTGCTGGATGGCAAGCAATTGCCTGAGCAATACCCTCAGTGCCATTGCTGGCGGCAATTACCTGGTAACCCTGTCTTTCCAGCATCCTTTTCAACAGAATTTTTACTGCCGGATCATCATCAATTATTAAAATTTGAAAAGCATTGTTCATCAGTTATTACTTATTTGTCAAAACAAGTAAACAGTAAAAAGAATTTGTTAACTTTTATCTTTTAATTATGGTGGCGATAGGGGATTGAGCCACAAGAGAACTGTGTGTTTTAGCTGGTTGAGTTCACGGTATACTTCTTGTTTAAACCACTGTCCTAAGGCGTCAAAAGGTGTGAAAGACTCTCCTGCCTGCCATTTAAGATCTTGACCTAAAGGTGTGGTATGAGTACCAGGCAGCGTCTGTTGTGTTACCATCTCCGGAAAGCGTTTTTGCAACAGTTCAGTTAATGCTGCTGATTGATCGAGAGTATCATTGCTAAATTTTATCAGTAGATTGCGCCGAACGTTATAGCGCTCTTGTACCAGTTTGTTGGTTTCATTCGGTGAGGGGGTAAACTCGACAGCAAAGGTATTGAATTGTTCGATTAACGGAATGGCGTCTCTGGCAGCGTAGTTGTTATAGGATATCAAAATATTGCCAGCACGTTCTACGGCGTATAAGCTGCCAATGAGTAAGTGGAGTTTACACCCCATGCTATGTCCGATACCATAGATGGGTAGGTAGCGTTTACGTAATGCTGAGGAATCGTGTAACCGTTCTAAGGCGCGTTCAAAGTTTAACAGTACAGATTTGGCGATCGCACTATGATCTAGAGTGTTGACAAACGGTGTGGCAACGACAACATAGCCTTTATTTGCCAATTGTTCTAGTAAGTGGCGGTAGGTAAGGTGTGGTGCGGTAGCGACAAATGCACCGCCCAAGAAATGAATGATGCCAATGGGATTTCGGGGAATGAGTACCCAGTTACCAGAGATTTCTTTCCAATCCATGTCAAGCGGCGAGCCTCCTATGTATTCTGAACTCGCTTCGTTGTCACATCATGTGGCGAAGCGTAGCAAAGATTCTTTGCTATCGCTTTAATCTAGCATTTCTTTCATGCTAACCTCTGTAAGACTGTCATTTGTCCTTTGTATATTACTAATGACTAATGACAACCATTGCGAGTCAGTATACATGTTTAAAAGAATACAGCTTAGTATTGATTCTGTAGCTTTTTCATTTCGTATTGTACTTCTAAGGCAATTTGCAATGCTTCATTGAGTAATCGTCCATGCTCTGTGGCTTGTTCTGTGACCTGCATTGATGCTAATGTTGCTAAGTTATTAGCAAATAAGTCTGTGTTACTAATAATGAATTTTCTATTTTCCCGCAAAATTCTTTCTGTTTTCAAAGCTCTGATCAAATCATATCTTGTCAGTTTAAGTGCTTCAATCACACTATTTCTCTCTTTGATTCCCACAGAATTATTGCCAACTGCTTCTATTTGATCGTTAATATCTATTGCTTTGATTACAGAATTGTATCTCTCTACCTCACTTAAGAGAATTTCCAGAGAATGCGTTATGTTTGCTTGGTAAATTTTAGTTCTTTGTCGCCAGATTACGTACATCAACGCTTGTGTACATAAGCCCCCAATCAATCCCACCATGATTAACAATATCCATGAAGATATTGTGATCCATGTCGCAAAAAATCTGACAAAAATTTCCAGAAAAATATGAGTTATGTATAATAGAGAAAATCCAATAAAAAATGCTGTAATACCTTCTGGCCCTTTTACCTTATTGATGAAATCTTGTCCCCATTTTTTCATGGGATTAATAATATAAATTAGTTCAGCATTGACTGGCAGATTAGTCAACTTTTGCAATTCCTTTTGAGAAATTTCTAATCCCTGTAAATCATCTCGCACAAGTTTACCATCCCCATTATTAAAATATTTTTATATTATTATATAACCACTAATTTGCTTGGCAGGAATTATACAAATTATGTAACTTATTGCCAAAGTCATCATACAGGTAGACAGAACACGAGGGATAAATGATTGTGTCAGTACGAAAACAGACACAATCATTGTGATTAATGATACTATTAATGGTAAAAGTGTTCCATGAATATAGTTATTGCATAGCTTCTACTACTACTGAGGCAATGTTGGACATAAGTTGTTCTCGCACGTTCAAAGCAGCTTGTGAACCAGCGATGAATACGGCGAGCGCCACTTTTGTTCCCTCAGGCGAACTGATAATTCCTACATCATTAGTCGCAGTATTTCTGCCCAGAACATCTGCTCCTGTACCAGTTTTGTGTGCGATTGACCAATTTTTGGGTAGCCCTGCTTTTAGCCGCTTCTGTCCTGTGGGAGAATCGGTCATAATCTTGAGTAGCAAAGCAGTAGAGTTCTGAGATAATAACTTATTTGATTGCAGCTTTTGCAACATGTCAACTATACCTTCAGGAGTGGCAGTGTCTCGGGGATCTCGGAGATACTTTTCGAGAGCAGCTTTCTTGACACGAGCGGGAATTTTTTGCTCAGCGGCAGCGAATTTTTTTTCATCAGCTAGTTCGGGACGAAAATTTGTCATTCCCACACTCTCTGGTTGCAGTTGCTGCTCCAATCTATCAACACGAACATCACGAATTTTGAGCTTGCCTAAGATGACATTCACTTGCTGAGTTCCGCCCACCAATCGCACCAAAGCATCGGCAGCCGTATTATCACTAATTCCTACAGAAAGATTGAGAAGATATTGGACTGTGAACTGTGCGCTGTTACCTTTGATCTCCTTTTTGATGGGACTCGATCCTAGAGCAAACTCTTGAGGAGTAATGGTAACTGCTTGTTCGAGGGAAATCTTGCCCTCGTCTACTAGTTTGAGAACGGCGATCGCACTAGGTAATTTGTATACACTTTGCATGGGAAAGCGTTGCTTGCCATTGATAAACCCACTTTCACCAGTATTAAGGTTCAAAACCCCGATGCCAACTTTGCCATTAACGGTATTCAGGTTAAGATTGTTTAAGCGACTTTGAAGTATTGCTGTGTTGGAAGTTGGAGACGGTTGTTGTGCTTTGACGGGAAGTAACATCAACGTCAGCAGAGTAACTACTGCAAACAAAAGCCAAAAACGACGTACAAAGATTGAAAACATCTAAGGTTTAGTTCCTGGGTGTATAGGATAAATTATTCCAAGACAAATAGTCCTATCCCGGACATTGTAGAGGATAGGGGAGTAAATTTTTGTAGTTTGTCGGTTGGCGTAGGCAGTCGTTAATTCTACGTGAGTACTTACGCAGAAATGACAGCGATAAATTCTATTTGCTACTTGGGGGTTGCCACGCTTTACCAGCAATGAAACTTAGCAATCCTGTGACTATTAAAGAAACTGATATAGCAAACTTCTTTTCATCGTTAAAAGAGCTTTCTCTGATTAAGGTAAATAGAGAATAGCCCCCAAAAGCAAAAATGAAAACGAGAGCGGCAGAAAAGACGACTACATCTTTCAAAATAAATAAAATCCAATCTTTTCTTAGTTCCTGTCTAAACTTGAGTTCCCGTAGCTTTCGTTCAAACTCAGTGTCTTCAGGTGACTGCAATACTGATGACAAAATCTTTTGCTCTGGGGCAATATTTTCAATTACCTTCGGTAAATCTGTCATGCTACTAAATGCCAAAAACTTACGTACATATGGTGACAAAATATCATCCATTTGCCGCATAATTCTGATTGGGAAACAGAATCTATTCAACGCGATATCTGTTTTTGAATTTAGGCTTCATATATATCCGGTAGATCGTGTAGAGACGTTGCAGGCAACGTCTCTACATTTGGTGTATCTACACGGTTATAACCTACTCAATTCCCTCAATCCGATCTTCAACCTCCTGGTACAACTCGCGCAGCAAGTCCAAATTGCTCTCGCTTGTCTCCCAGTAACCGCGTCCATTTACTTCCAATAAAGTTGACACCATCTTGCGGAAAGAATGGGGGTTGAGATTGAGTAAGCGCTGACGCATTGCTTCATCTTGGATAAACGTGGTATTCACATCCTCGTAAACCCAGTTATCGACAGCGCCTGCAGTTGCACTCCAACCCATCGTATTTACTAACCGCTTGGATAGTTCGCGCACACCTTCGTAACCGTGAGAAAGCATTCCCTCGTACCACTTGGGATTTAACATCTTGGTACGAGCATCTAAACGCACGGTTTCTGATAAACTACGCACCTGAGCGTTAGCTGTGGTAGTGTCTGCAATGTAAGACGCTGGAGTTTTACCATCACCGCGCAAACCAGATACTACCTTGGTGGGATCGGAATCAAAGTAGTGGGAAACATCCGTCAAACTAATTTCGGAAGAGTCGAGATTTTGGAAAGTCGCCTCAGCGGTTTTCAAGGTGCTTTCAAATATCTTCCGAGATTCATCCATTGTACCGGGGTTATCAGAACTGAAGGCGAAAGATTTCCGCTTCAGGTACATTTCCTGCAACTCCTCTTCGCTTTCCCAAGTGCTGTTTTCCACTGCCAAGTTAATATTTGACGAGTAGGAACCAGAAGCATTGGAGAACACACGAGTCGCTGCTTGACGCAAGTTGATCCCCATGGACTCTGCTTGTTGCATCGCGTGTTGGCGAACATAGTTCATGGATGGAGGTTCATCCGCTTCCGCCGCCATCTTCACTGCTTGATCGAGCAGATTCATTTGGTTGATGAACAAGTCGCGGAATACACCAGAACAGTTGATCACCACATCAATACGGGGGCGTCCCAACTCTTGTAAGGGTATCAATTCTAACTTGTTCACCCGTCCCAAAGCATCGGGAACTGGACGCACTCCTACCAGCCACATAATCTGTGCCAGTGATTCTCCGTAGGTTTTGATGTTATCTGTTCCCCAAAGTACACAGGCAATGGTTTCAGGATACTTACCTTCATTTTCTGCTCTATGCCGCGCCAACAACCTATCTACAACGATTTTTGCTGACTGCACTGCCGCAGTTGTCGGAATGGATTGGGGGTCAAGGGCATGTATATTTTTACCTGTAGGCAACACATCCGGGTTACGGATGGGATCGCCACCAGGTCCTGGTAAGATGTATTGACCTTCTAACCCTTGGAGTAAAGCTCCCAGTTCGTTGTCGGCGCAAACTTGCTGCAAGCAGAATTCCAGATACTCGAACAGCGGTTTTAGTGCTACGGCATCCACCTTGGTATAACCTGCTTGATGCAGTGCTTCCACCCAAGGTTCTTTTTTGCCCATATTAAATAATGTAGAGACGTTCCATGAAACGTTACCAACACGTCCTTCTGCGTCGATTTGCTCTTTCACCAGGGCTGATACTGCGTCACGAGTTGCCATAGTGATGTCCTGTAATAACTGGACATCTTCTAAAATGCCTTTGTCACTGTTCTGGTAAATTTCATCAATGTCTCTTCCAATACTATTAGCAATAATGCGGGGGAGACTTTGAATTTCTTCTTCAGAACGGTCTAAGCTAGCGATGTTAACGAGAGTGGCGATCGCCTCTTCTGCACTCGGTGGTTTCCCAATTACGTGTAATCCGCAAGGTAAAAGTCGCGATTCAATCTCCATCAACTTGCGGTACACGATGCCAACAATATTATCTCGCTCCTCAGCAGTCATATCCTTAGCATCGGTTTCTGGTAAGGCAATATCCTTATCCAAATTCACCATCCGACACTTATCCATAATAGTGTTGACGATGGGTATACCGCGCCCAGTATCTTTCAAAGTTTGGTAAGAACCAATCAAATCGCTTAGTTCCTTCAAACCCTTATACAACCCGGCATTTTCCGCAGGAGGAGTTAAGTAAGAAATTGTCTCCGCATAACTGCGACGCTTGGCAATTGTCGCCTCGCTAGGGTTATTTGCTGCGTAATAGTAAAGATTGGGAATCATGCCAATCAAGTTATCTGGATAACATTCCCCAGACATCCCCATCTGCTTCCCTGGCATAAATTCCAAGGAACCGTGAGTACCGAAGTGCAGCACTGCGTCAGCTTGCCAAAGCTGTTCTAGGTAGGTATAATATGCAGCAAAACCGTGGTGAGGGCTTGCGGAACGGGAGAACAACAACCGCATCGGATCGCCTTCGTAACCAAACGTAGGCTGAACGCCAATAAACACGTTACCAAAGTGTTTACCGTATATTAGCAGGTTTTGTCCATCACTGTTAAGATGTCCGGGCGGTGGTCCCCAATTCTCTTCTAGCCGTTGCGAGTAGGGTGTGAGTGCTTCGTACTCAGCAACTGACATGCGGTAGGCAATGTTTAATTCTGGGCTGCTGTACTGCGCCTGGGCGTCGTGGATAACTTGCTCCATCAACTCTTTAGCAGAATCTGGCAATTCTGGCAAGTCATACCCGTTGTTTTTGAGGGCTTTCATCACCTCGTAAATTGAGCCGAATACATCCAGGTATGCTGCTGTGCCTACGTTGCCTTTATCTGGTGGAAAGCTGAAAACGGTGATGGCTACTTTCTTGTGCAGCTTGGGCTTACGGCGCAAGTTTGCCCATTTTAAGGCACGTTGTGCTATTGCTTCAATGCGATCTTGGAGTGCGATCGCTTTCCCTGTTGCGCCATCCCGTCCTGATAAAATTATCGGTTCAATTGCCCCATCTAACTCAGGAATCGCAATTTGCAATGCTACCTGAATCGGGTGTAACCCCAAATCACTATCCTGCCATTCTTCTGTTGTTTGGAACACCAGAGGTAGGGCTACCATATAAGGACGATTCAACCGCTTGAGCGACTCAATTGCCTTAGGATGGTCTTGTCGTGCAGGTCCACCTACTAAAGCAAAACCTGTCAAAGATATTACCGCATCTACCAAGGCTTTGGAATTTGAGTTTTTCCCAGTTCCATGTTCCCAGAAGTAGGCATCTACTGGCTTGGAGAAGTCCAAACCCCCAGCAAATACAGGAATTACCCTTGCGCCCATTGCTTCTAGTTCCTGCACCATCGCTACATAATGGGCATCATCACCTGTAACTAGGTGTGTACGTTGTAATACTAACCCAATACAAGGTGCTAATGGGTCTTTTAAATCCTTAGGAATATCCTTACGAACCATGTACCAGTTTAGGTACTCTTTAACATCCTCAAACATTGTGGTTGCTAAAGGATGCCAAATTCCCATATCGGGGTAGACAACTGGTGCTTGATATTGTAGAGACTTCGTATTTCGCGTCTCTACATCTTTTAATACGTATTTATCAGCTAGCATTAGCAAGAAATTTTCCAGGTTTTCTGGAGAACCACCTAGCCAATACTGAAAGCTGAGCATAAAATTTCGCGCATCCTGTGCTTTGTCCATTGGTAAGAACTTTAGCACCTGCGGCAGTGTGCGCAGTAGTTTTAACATCCCATCTTGGAACCCCGCGCCAGATTTTTCCTTGCGCTTGCGCATAAATTGTGCTATTGCACTCTTAGACTGCCCTAACTGTGCCAGCGAGAAGCTGCCCATTTTACTTAGGCGCATCACTTCCGGCATAGAAGGAAAGACTACGGCAACGTCGAGGCGATCGCGATGTGGTGCTACTGCTGCCACTAATTTCTGCGCTAAATCTTCGATAAAAATTAGTGAAGCGATGAATATATTAGCACTCTCGATCTCACGTTTAAACTCCTCGTAATTTTCTGGATCGCGGAGTTCTTCAATCAAGTAGCCGCTAATCTCAATCGCCAAATTAGGATTGTTTTCGTTAATCGCCCTTACCGCTTGTGACAAAGCACTCTGGTACTGGGACTCTAACACGACATAGACCACCTTAATTAAACGACGTCCCCGTAAGTTATCAGGCGTAATATGTCTAATGGTGGACTTGACGTGAGTGAACATGCTGACGAAGCTCCTTTGATGCGTGTTCTCTAAAATTAGTTCTGTAGTCTGAGGAAAAGCATCACTATAAATGTGTTGCTGATTATTTCCGGCAAAAGCCGTTACCCAGACTTTCTCTTAAGGTAATCTGAGTTGTTTTTATCAGAAAACGCTTACTCTGTGGCGATTTTGTCGTATATCTGACACAAAACGATATAAAAAACGCAACAAATTTTAAAATTTATTAACTTATGTAATTAGTGATTACTCGGATAAATGTGAAGAAAAATTAAATTTGAACATCACCTCACGGGAAAACGGAACCAATGACAATTAACCAATGACAATTAACCATTAACAATTAACCATTAACAAATGACAGAAATTGATATTATAATTCTTTCTAATGGTCCTGGAGAAGTAACAACCTGGGTGCGCCCAGTAGTCAAAGCATTGCGGCAAAAACTGGGTGAGGATCGTTCTCAAGTGAGAATTTCCGTAGTTTTATCCCCTTGCCCAAATGCTAGCGGCAAAGAAGCAGGTATAGCCAGATCCTACCCGGAAGTAGACAGAGTACAGGCAGCAGAGCATTTTTGGCAGTTTTTGCTGTGGGGCAAAACTCAAGAAAATTGGAATTGGCGCAAAAGTGGTGTAGTTTTATTTCTAGGTGGAGATCAGTTTTTCCCTGTTGTGATTGGCAAACGACTAGGTTATCGTACCGTTGTTTATGCTGAATGGGAAGCACGGTGGTACAAATTGATTGACCGCTTTGGCGTGATGAAACCTGAAGTTATTACCCGTGTACCTCAGAAATACGCTCATAAATTCACCGTGGTGGGAGATTTGATGCAAGAAGCCCAGAAAGAGGTGGGGGAGACTAATTCTCCCCTACTCCTCTACTCCCTCAATACGGAACTTATAGGTATACTCCCAGGATCAAAGGCGGCAAAATTGTCGCAGGGTGTGCCTTTGATGTTGGCGAGCGCAGAACATATCCATGCTCAAAGACCACAAACCAAATTTACAATACTTGTAGCTCCTACTTTGGATTTACAGACTTTAGCTAATTTTGCCGATCCAAAGAAAAATCCCTTTGTTCAAACCTTTAATTTCAGTGGTGCCCAATTGATTTTCTCAGAAGAAAAACTTCCCGTTCTGAAAACAGCAACTGACTTATATGTAGAACTGTGGACTCAAACACCAGCACACGACTTATTATCTCAGTGCAGCTTGTGTCTAACTACAGTAGGAGCAAATACGGCGGAACTAGGTGCTTTAGCTGTACCGATGATTGTTTTACTACCAACACAACAGTTAGATGCCATGCGTTCTTGGGATGGTTTACCAGGTTTGTTAGCAAATTTGCCCGGAGTTGGTTCAACATTTGCTCAAGTAATTAACTGGCTGTTCCTGCAACGAAAAGGTTTACTAGCATGGCCTAATATTTGGGCGCAGCGAGAGGTAGTCCCAGAACTTGTGGGAAAACTCCACAGCCAAGATGTTGGACAAATGGTGTTAGAGTTTTTGACTGCTCCAGAAAAATTAGACTACATGCGAGCACAGCTACTAACCATTCGAGGTAAACCAGGTGCAGCCGACAAACTAGCACAGCTAGTGCAAGACGAAATTTTGTAGAGACGCTCCACCTGAGCGTCTCTACTATTCCGATGATTGTCCATCTCGTCGTCCCAACTCATAAACGCCGCAACCCATACAAGCAAGTATACCTATGCTAATTGCCCAACTGCGACCTAAAGTTAGTTCAACACCCCAATTACATAAAGCGCCAAAGGCGAGAAAGGGTACAATGCTTCCCAGCGAAGCGTAAAAAGCGTTTTGGGATTCACGAACTTTACGAGTCTTTTCAAATTCTGACGCACTTGTGTAAAGCGATCGCTCAGCAAAGTTAAACCAGCGGTTTAGTTGCTGAATTACCCAGTCACTCAATGGGGAAAAACCTAAGTATAGCGCTAAAGACCATAAACTTGTTCCGGCAATGGCAGTTGTGTCCAATTCAAAGCTGAAGGGCAAAATTTCTGTGAGCATGGCATGTGGGAGTTAGGCAAAGGGTAACTGTAGCTCCACTCGGAAGCTAACTCAACCTATAAAAGCAATTTTAAGCCTAAAGTTCATAGCATTTCTACTTATAAGCAATTTTACTTGAAAATTGAATAAATTTTCTCATTTAAAAGATAATTAATGAGTAATTAAACGTACTTATTATAAAGTACTTATTCCAGTAAAAATGCTGATAGTCATTTAGATTTTTGTAAGGATTAAATTTTGAAAACAAAAAAAGTTGATTGTTTACTAAATTACTTGACATAATCATAATTTCTAGTAAGATAGACCGAAGTGAAAGATAAAAAAATAATACATATTCAACAGTGGTACGGGTAAGTGAAGTTGGACAAAAACTAGAGCACCAACCGTACCATATTAAGGAAAAAAAATGAGTAAGCGACCACAAAGAAAAGCGCGTTCTTTCGTCACTCTACTTTTGTTAGGATTAACTATTGTAGTTTTAATTACTCAATTGCCCAAGGCAGAAACGGTTAAAGCTGTAGAGTTCAACAGAAAACTAATTGCAACGAGCGGGGGTTGGCAAGCAGCCTCTTTCCCGGTAGAAAATTTTCAGGCATACACATCACCTTTTGGCTATCGTCGTTCTGCCAGTGGCGGGAATAATATGGAATTTCATGGCGGCTTGGATATTGCCGCCCCGCAAGGTAGTTATATTCGCAATTGGTGGGCAGGTACAGTAGTCAAGCTAGGCGATCGCGACGCTTGCGGTACTCATATAGTAATTCAATCGGGTAACTGGGAACACACTTACTGCCATATGGAGGGAAGTGTAGAAAACTCATCTGGTCGTCGCTATATGAGCGATCGCGCTGGTGGTATTGTAATATGGGAAGGTCAGCAAATACCAGCAGGAGCTAGAATCGGTCGAGTAGGCATGACTGGACGCACCACTGGTCCTCACCTCCATTGGGGACTGAAGTATGGTAAAAATTACGTAGATCCAGCAAAAGTTCTCAGAGAAATGTTCTCTCAGCAGCAAATAGCCGGAGGTTCAACGAATCCTCAACAGTCAGCAGTCACCATCGAGGAATCGAAATACATCCGGGATAATGGATACTAAAAATGGCTAATGGCTAATAGTAACAATTAACAATTAACCATTAGCCATCAACAATTAACAATTAGCAATCCCTATGTTGACTTTGCCAGTTGTTTTTCTGGCAGTTGGGTATATTCTGAGACAATTTTGCGAAATTCGTCTCCCTCAATTGTCTCTTGTTCTACCAACATATCCACAAGTCGATCTACCAATGCTCGGTTTTCACGGATGAGACTACAGGCTTTTTGGTAGCAAGAAATGGCAATATCCCGTACATAACGGTCAATCTTGGTAGCCATTTCTTCGGAATATTCGGAGCGTTCCATCCAGTCTCTGCCCAAGAACACCTGCTGTCCGGGACTTTCCAACGCCACTGGACCTAAATCAGACATTCCGTAGAGCGTTACCATCTTGCGTGCTAAAGAAGCTACATTAACCAAGTCTTGTGAAGCTCCATCAGTAATTTCTGCTTCGCCAAACACTTCAATCTCGGCTGCTCTACCTCCCAAAGCAACGGTAATCCGATCCATAATCCAAGCACGACTGTACAAACCACTGTCAACGTTGTCTTCACTGGGTAAGCTTTCGGCAAAACCTCCCAATCCGCCAGAGCGAGGAATAATTGTAACTTTGTTTAACGGATCTGAATGTTTGAGCAAAGTAATTAGCAATGCATGTCCCACTTCATGGTAAGCAATTAACCGCTTTTTCTTACTATCTAGCAAAGGAGTTAGGGATAACCCGATAGTAATGCGATCGATTGCATCGCTAATTTCCTGCATTGTAATTGCGTCTTTGCGTCGCCGTGCCGTAAAAATTGCCGCTTCATTGAGCAAGTTAGCTAAATCAGCTCCAGAAAATCCTGGTGTACGTCTAGCTATTGCTTCTAGGGATATTTCTGGAGCTAGCTTTTTATTTCGAGCGTGTACCTGTAAAATTTGTAGACGACCTCCGTATGTGGGCAAATCTACCATTACTTGACGGTCAAATCTTCCTGGTCTAAGCAGTGCTGAATCTAGTACATCTGGGCGGTTGGTGGCTGCTATAATAATAATTCCGTTATTACCTTCAAAACCATCCATTTCAGTGAGCAGTTGGTTGAGAGTTTGTTCTCGCTCGTCGTTACCACCACCGATTCCGGCACCCCGCTGTCTTCCTACAGCGTCGATTTCATCTATAAATATTAAACAAGGTGCATTTTCTTTGGCTTTTTTAAATAAATCTCGCACACGAGAAGCACCTACGCCGACAAACATTTCCACAAATTCTGAGCCAGAAATACTGAAGAAGGGTACGGCTGCTTCACCTGCGATCGCTTTTGCTAGTAGAGTTTTACCAGTTCCTGGGGGCCCGATTAACAGCACTCCTTTGGGAATACGTGCGCCGACGGCTGTAAATTTTTCTGGTTGTTTGAGGAAGGTGACGACTTCTTGCAGTTCTTCTTTGGCTTCTTCAACTCCCGCTACGTCGTCAAATTTCACTCCGGTTTTTGCCTCCATTTGGAATCTAGCTCTGGTTTTGCCAAAGTTCATTGCTTGGCTAGAGGCATTGGTGGAGCGTCGTAGGAACAATAACATTAAAGCTACTAGTGGTAAAATCCACATGAGGTTAATCAAAAGACCTACAGCAGCTCTACTATTGGCAGAGGAGACTTCCGCAAAGTCAACTTTATTTTCTTTGAGTTTGTTAATTAACTCTGTGTTGTGTTCAAGCAGCTTGACTGTGATGGGTTGAGCATCTGGTTTTTGATTATTTAGATATACTCTTGCTGTCTGTTCACTTTCATCCAGTTCTACTTTTTTGACTTTCCCTTCGTCTGTTTTCTGGAGCAGCTCTCCATAAGTGAGGGAGTCACGCTCAGTTTTTTGCGCCAGCGCCGGAGTACTCCCGATTCCTGGCAACATGATTAAACCTGCGGCGAGCGCTCCTGTGAGCGCTGCAGTTATTTTGTGCTGTTTATTCAATGTGTTTTTACCAATCGTCATAATAATTACCCAATATCACGCTGCCATTAGCTGAGCGCTCATTTTTACGTCAATTCTTTTCACAAGAATCGATTTGAGCTAGATTCTAATCTTCTAGTGTAACTCCCACAAAAAATCATTCCCACATCTGCCTCCCGATTGATAGTGCTTACCACCTGAGCGATCAAGACGTAATTTGACATATTAAGTTACAAATCGCTAATATATACATAATCATAATGATTACGTATTTCAATACTGCTCTGTCAATAGTGTAATTAATTATTCAAGCTAGTAGCAATTGGTGGTTTGACTATGGTAAAAGTTGTTGGCATTGGTGGCAGTTTAAGAAAAGATTCCTACACCCAGATGGCTTTGGGTATAGCAGCGCAACGTGTAGAAGCGTTGGGCGCAGAAGTAGAAATTTTAGACTTGCGGCTTCTTCAGTTGCCGTTTTGCAATGGCGAAAAGGAATATCCAGATTACCCAGACGTGCAGCGATTGCGTGAAGCCACCAGTCGCGCCGATGGGTTAATTTTAGCAACACCAGAGTACCACGGTGGCGTTAGTGGTGTGCTGAAAAATGCCCTTGATTTGATGAGTTTTGACGAATTTTCTGATAAAGTGACAGGATTGATTAGCGTGTTAGGGGGACAACCTAACAGTAACGCTTTGAATGAGATGCGGCTGATTATGCGCTGGGTACATGGTTGGGTAATTCCCGAACAAATTGCGATCGGACAAGCGTGGAAAGCTTTTGATGGTGAAGGTAAGTTACTGGATGAAAAACTCTCTCAACGCTTCGACGAGTTTGCTCAAAGTTTAGTTGAAAACACACGCAAGCTGCGCGGAGTGAATTAGACTTGATCCCCACCCCCCCAACCCCCCCTTAATAAGGGGGGGCATCAAATCTCCCTTTAAGCCACTAGCGCTGCTACGCAAAAGTCTCGCATTCAAAAGTATTGCATTACTGGAGGGCTGCTGCCTCATAGCGTGCGCTCAGAGCCTATATAATGTATTATTTATTTCTTTAAGTTATGGTAAAAACTCTTAGAGAAAGTAGCCATGCTGAGGGGATAAAGAGTGAGTTTCGACAATGTTTGTAAACTGTTAGCTGAGAAATATCCTACCGATTTTGCGCGTTGGTTGCTAACTGTGGAACCGCGAAAAATCAAAGTATTAAAAACAGAATTGAGTATTGAACCAATTCGGGCTGACTCTGTAACATTTCTACAAACGGAAAATCGGATTTTACACATAGAATTTTAAACCAAAGCAAAGTCTGATACTCCCATTCCGTTTCGGATGTTGGATTACTCTGTCAGGTTGATACGTCAATATAACGTTCCCGTAACCCAGGTAGTTATTTTTTTACAACAGACAAATGACGAAATCGCTTTTACTGAAGAATATGTCAATGAAACCACAACTCACCGCTATCGAGTTGTACGAATGTGGGAACAAGATTCAACGCTATTTCTCGATAATCCTGCATTATTACCACTAGCACCGTTAACGCAAACAACCTCACCCCAACGGTTATTATCGCAGGTTGCCCAAAGTGTTGCTAGAATTCCAGATAGGGATACTAGGCAGAATATAGCGGGATACACAGAGATATTAGCTGGTTTGCGGTTTGAGAAAAACTTGATTCGTCAATTATTGAGTGAGGATATTATGCAAGAGTCAGTGATTTATCAGGATATATTACAGAAGGGAAAACAACAAGAAGCACTTACATTCTGTATGTCTTTACTTGATGAACGCTTTGGTGAACTTGATTTGTCAATTATTGAGCGAGTTCAAGTTTTAAATAAGGAACAGCTAGAAGCTTTAGGTAGAGCTATTCTGAGAATTTCATCGCTACCTGATTTATTGACATGGCTAGAGCTGCAAGAAAGAGGTTAAGTTTAAATCAGTTTGTTCTGTGGAGACGTGATTCATCACGTCTCTATAGGAATCCTATTTGATTTCAGAATACTCTTAACTTTCCCATTTCGATTTCAACGCGATGCTTTGCCAACAATGCTTCGATCTCTTTTTTTTTTCTGCAACAGCATCTGGATTTGCTTTAGGATTATGCTTTGTTGTTTTCTTCCAACTAATTCCTGCTGCCTCAAACAGGTCATAGTAACTTTGCTTTGATTCATAAACAATGTCGTACTCAGATGCTAGCTTGTACTCCAATTCACTAATCTCCCAGCATTCCGCTCTGTGCAGCCAACTTAAAACATCTTCTCGTTGTTCATTGGTTAGGTAGCTCTTTCTTCCTTTATAATCAAGTCGTAACCCGTCAATTCCATCTTGTTCATAGGATTGTTTCCAACCAGTTATTGACCCTCGATATACGTCTAGAATTGTTTGAATTTCGTCGTACAAGTAACCCTGGTAAACCAGCTTGACTGCCAATGCTTTCCTCATCTCACTGCAGTTGGTAGATACTGGCTGATCATTGTTAATAGTTAGACTTGTACATCCTTCCGTATTATCTTGCAACTCCGTTCAAAAATCAAATAGGATTCCTATATTATTTTAAATTAACAGTGTATCATAATATATAAATAATTTTGCGCTAGTACTTACCATTAAGCTACAAACACCACCAGATCAGATCTTTAAGAGTTAGCGTGAAAAGTCAGTTCTAGCCAATATGAGAATTTGCCCACTCAGCGGTGATCGCCTTGAATTCAGTGCGATCGGTAACACATAGTATGAGGTTATCCTCAGTACGTATAATATTATTAATATCTACTAATAAAACGAAGATGACTCGATTTATACACGACAGATTTGCTAAAGATTATCTAGAAGAACTGCTAAAACCCTATGGAGAAATCAAATCTTCAGAGAAAGTATTGGGTGAGATAAAAGAAATCGATATACTGTTCATTCCTTCAATTTTACAAAACTCTAACTTACAAGTATTAGGACTACTTGGAAGATTTGCGGAATTTCCTGCAATAATAGAACCATTCCGTAATGCAGCTACTGATGACGAAATCTGCGACTGTCTTCAAAAATCATTAGAAGTTAAAGCAAAATTGCGACGGGAAGCAAAAGCAAATAAAACTAAACTTCAGGATTCAGATATTCCTAAACTGTGGGTTTTAACTCCAACCGCATCTACAGCGCTACTGTCAGGCTTTAACTTTAACCAGAAAGAGGGGTGGTTACCTGGCATATACTTTCTAGGGGATTATTTACGAACTGCTGTTGTCGCAATTCACCAACTCCCAAAAATACCAGAAACATTGTGGTTGAGAGTACTGGGAAGAGAAAGCACACAGGAACAAGCAATCAGCGAACTACAAGCATTACCATCTGATCACCCATTTCGGAAATCAACGCTAGAATTAGTTTATAACCTGCGTAACAATTTAAGAATTAATCAAAATTTAGAAGAAGAAGACAGGAGATTAATTATGCGATTAGAACCACTTTATCAGCAAGACCGCGAACAAGCTATACAGTTCGGAAACAAACAAGGAGAACAGCGTGTAATTATTCGTTTGTTAAATCGCCGTCTTGGCGAGATTGATGCATCATTAACTGAAAGAATCCAAGGATTATCGACTGAGCAATTGGAAAGATTAACAGATGCTTTATTAGATTTTTCAAAATTAGCTGATTTAGAAAATTGGCTAAATCATTCGTAATGTTTATAAATTACATAAATCCTAGCCACAGCATTTGATGCTGTGGGCGGATTGCGGGTACGCTACATGCTCCCCTGTGAGTGTATTTTTTAGTGGTGGTGATGATGATGAGTATTAACGTCTAACTCTTCTCGACGAAGCTTAACTTTCGCTTTTACTTTATCCTGTTCAACAACCTTCTTGATTTTGACTTCTTCACGCACCACAGGTTGCTTTTGAATATCAACCGTTTCTTCATAGATGTCTATGTGTGCCATTTCCTCTTCACGGAAGTCAACGTTGCTAGGAGTACCTACCTGGAAACCGTCTTTTGGAGTAGTGCGTTCAACAATCACTCGCTGTTTTTCAACTGGTACGGAAACTTGTACCGTCTCAGTTTCAACGTGTTTACCAACCTTTACTTCTCCTCTTTTCACTCGGTTTTTCTTTGCAATTAGCTGTTCTTCATATAGCTTGAGCGTTTGATGATCCCGTTCATTGATGTCATACAAAGATGGCTCTTGTTCATATGTGTAGGTATCACGGTTGTCAACAGGTGTTGCTATTGGTTGAGTAACCAGTTTTACTTTCGGTTCAGCATACGCGGGGGGAGCATCCAAAGATGCCGATGCTTCTAAAGGTAACGACGCTTCTAAAGGTATTGATGTATCCAAAGGAGCCTCTGTTATTGGAGTGCGGTAAACTCTGGGCAGCAGTTCTTCATAATCATAATTAACCTTTTCAAGCTCTTGAAACTCAGGTAGATTTTCTACTTGACTTTTGGTCAATCCTTTGGCATGGATACGTCTCGCACTGTAGTCTATACGAGAAAGACCAATTGGTAGCAAGACTTGCTTGCCAAAAACCCAAAAGCTTGTATCAATTACTAAATAGCGAATGCGACCTGTTTCATCAACTAAAATATTTTTGATATTACCAACTTTATCGTCATTTATGTCGGAATAAACATCAAAATTCTTGATACCGCTATCTTGAATATCGCTGTGGTTTGGATCAAAAGCTTCAGCTTCAAAATTGTAAAGAACCATATCACTATCATCCTGTTGAATATTTTCTTAATTAAAATTAAAGAAATATTTTTTCTGTTCAAATTTATCTAATGAATTGTTGTAAAAAAACTTCTTTTTCATTCGGCAAAGCTTAAAGAAGGAAAATTGATTCTTGTGTCGGAGCAAGAATCAATTCGTCAGTAAGCGTTGAGGTTTCTCTTACTTATGTCTTCAGCTTATGATTAAATTGTGGAGAAATCGGGGAGAGAATCAGAGATTTGTGTTGTGTTGGGTTAACTTACACCGTCAAGAATCTCAGCCCAAGTACTCTGACCAACGATGCCATCATTTCTCAAATTGGTATAACGTTGTTGGTATGCTTCTACAGATGCGGCAGTTGCACGACCGTAGATGCCATCAACTGCACCTGTATAATATCCTTGCTGTTTCAAATATTTTTGGACATCTCTGACTGCTTGACCTTGGCTACCAATTTTCAGTACTGGTGCAGTATTTGCTGAGTATCTGCTTAGGTTAGTATATCCTACGGGAATGTTGCGATTGTATGCATCGATTAATGCTTCCCATGTCTGTGCTTCAATTTGACCGTTAGCTGGTAAGTTTCGCGATCGCTGGAAAGTAACTACAGATGAATATGTGTTAGGACCATAGATGCCATCAACGGATCCGTAGTAAAATCCTTGCTGGCGCAAGAACGCTTGCACATCTTTCACCGCTGGTGATACAGTACCACGAACTAATTTAGGTGCAGTAGCAGGTGAATATTCTACTTGTGTTAACCGACCATCTGCAATAATGATTTGCGCTTTTGCAGGTGCAGTACCAATTCCTAGCGCAGTTAGTAACGATGCACCAAGAAAGCCAAGTGAAATAACACCTGTGCGGATAAATTTGGTATTCATAAACTAATACTCCTTACGGAATTCGACAAAATGAAAATTAGTTAGTCTCTAATTTCATAAATGGAGACTATGAAATGCAAAACAAGTTCAACTTAGTAGAAGTTGTCACACCCTAACATAAATTTTTTCTCATCAATCAGTGTTACTAAGTTTTTACTTATGGCTTTAGTAAACTGCATTTCCCATAAAGCCACATGCGCATAAACTTATAGAAAAACTTTTTAGCTTTCTTCACTTATTGATAAAATATTAATTTAATTCTGTAGTTAATCACTTCTTTCTAAGGTAATATTTACGAAATATATTTGAATTCTGCACGAGTTTTCCACTATTGAGACATAAGCTCAAAATGCAGTCTGTTTTTCATGACTCATGCTTATGGTTGAGCGCTCAACTTTTCTTAAATCTCGTTGAAAAATTTGGACTATTAAGAACATAGCAATGGTCAAGACTTTTTGATATAGCTCAATAATGGCGATTTTGAAATAATGAATAGAGGTAATCAAGACAGATTCATCCAAAAGCTATGGAGTCGCAAGGAGGCTTATGAATAAACCCAAGCCAAACCAAAATAAGCGCTATGATAATTATCAGAATGAAAGTTCATTTCGGGTACTGTTTGACATAGGGGTATTAATGACTCTTATATTAGTAACTGTATTACTTAGAGGTTGTAACTTTTTTGATTCCGATACCACTATCGCCAATACATCCGAAATTGTTAACAACACAGACGAATTCATTGGTAAAAACGCGACTATTAGAAGCAGACCGATTGAGAAAATCGGTTTGAGTTCCTTCACTGTAAGTGATGCACGATTCTTTCGTGGTGAACCCATTTTGGTTGTGAATGGTTCGGGTGTACCTTTCAATCTACCTGTTGACCGAAACACAGAAGTTCAAGTTACTGGTCAAGTTCGCAAATTAGTGATTCCAAAAATAGAGCGAGAGTTTAATCTGAATATACAGGACGAATATTACAAAGATTACATCGATAAACCTGCGATTATTGCTCAATACATTACACTAGCGCCCAAACCAGGTCAAGTAACTCAAAGCCCTAGACAATACTATGGTAGGAAGGTTACGGTTAAGGGTGAAGTCAAAAACATCCGAAGTCCGGTTTTATTAACACTGGATGAAGACCAGTTACTTGGTGGGCAGGATTTGCTAGTTTTATTAAAAGCACCGCCCAAAGTTGCTATTAATGAGGGTCAGACAGTAGCGGCGATCGGTGAAGTTCGTCCGTTTGTTGTCGCTGAAATTGAGCGAGACTACGATTTAACCTGGGATCTGAATGTGAAAAAGCAGCTGGAAGTGGAGGGTTCTCCCGGCTTTTTGGTGTAAACTGTATATGTAGATACTTTTTACTCACTTTTGTTGTCTTATGGACTTTCAT
>NZ_JACXAE010000094.1 GCF_014698965.1 Iningainema tapete BLCC-T55 | reverse complement strand
CTAGTCATTATGAAACGACCAACCCCTGACCTGAGACGCGGGTTACGCTGACGGTCAGGAAAACCAAAAGCGGCGCAGAGCCGCAAAGGACAAGGAGTTGGTCTATGAAAAAGATACTGTACGTGGGCCTGGATGTCCATGCCGAGACGATTGCCGTGGCGGTGGCCGAGGCGGGGCGCGACGGCGAAGTGCGCAGCCTGGGCGTGATCGCCAACCGGATGGAAGCGGTGCGCAAGCTGGTGAAGAAGTTGCGGGAGCAGGGCGAGATCCGCACCTGTTACGAGGCGGGTCCGACCGGCTATTGCCTGTACTGGCAGCTGACCCAACTGGACGTGCCATGTGAAGTGATCGCGCCGAGCCTGATTCCCAAGAAAGCCAGTGAGCGCATTAAGACGGACCGGCGCGACGCCGAGAAGCTGGCGCGGTGTTATCGGGCTGGAGAGTTGACGGCGGTGGCCGTGCCGAGTCCCGAGCAAGAAGCGCTGCGGGATCTGGTGCGGGCGCGCGAGGCGGCCAAGAAGGATCAACTCAAGGCGCGGCACCGGCTGGGGAAGTTCTTGCTGCGGCACGGACGCAAACCGGAGGGCGTGCCCGCTTGGACCAAGCAGTATCTGGAGTGGATCAAGACGAACGTGCACTTCGAGTACAAAGCGCTGGAGGTGACGCTGCTGAACTATTTGCACGAAGTGGAACATGTGGCGCAGCGCATCGTTCACCTGGAGACGGCTATCGACGAAGCGGTGCGGGAAGCCCCGGTGGAGTTGCGGGCGGTGATTGAAGCGTTGCAAGCCTTGCGGGGCGTGGCGCAGACCACGGCGGCGACTATTGTCTCGGAGTTGGGTTCGCTGTCCCGCTTCGCCAATCCCAGACAGTTGATGGGCTACAGCGGCTTGGTAGCCAGCGAACATTCCAGTGGCGGCAAGGTGCATCGCGGACCAATCACCAAGTCTGGGAATGCGCATCTGCGGCGGGTGCTGGTGGAGGCCAGTTGGTCGTACCGCCACCGGCCGAATGTCACCGGGTTTCTGTTACGGCGGCAGAAGAATCTGGAATTAAGCGAGGAGGTGAAAGCCATCGCCTGGAAGGCGCAGCACCGGCTGAACAAGCGCTACAAGACACTGACGGCCAAGGGTAAAAACAAGAACCAGACCGTCACGGCAATTGCCCGCGAATTGCTGGGCTTCATCTGGGCCATCGCCTCGCTGACGGAAAACCAGACGCTCGCCGCTAGGCAGGGGGGCATGGATAAAACCCATGCCCCCCAAGCCTCCAGCCTAAAGCCGGGTCCTCGCCCGTCCAGGCCTAGCCCTCCGGGGGCGCTCCGCGCCGCCTGGACTGGCTCCGGTCCGGCGAAAGCCTAGTCCCCTCCAACCAAACCAAAAACCTTCCCACAGATGACCCCATCCTGGACAGCGGCGCCGAAGGCAGCGTGGATTCCACGAAAAGGAGAATCCTCGCTAGCTTTTATGCGGTACGAGCCACGGCTCCAACCCGCGCCTCTAGTCCGAGGCAGCTCCCGACGAATCATGACCCTGCGGCAACGGCTCAACCCGAGTAGACCCGCGTATATCAGAGTGATCTATCGTCGCGTTACCCTCCGCGCTGCCTTTGACGCCGCCGTCCTCAATCGCCACCCAAAAGACAAGTGCCTGCCGCCCTGGGGGGCGGCAGGCACTTGAAAACCAAAACCAGAACGAAAAACCGTCAGCACCCGTTTAGGGTATTGACAGGTCGTTTCATATCA
>NZ_JACXAE010000093.1 GCF_014698965.1 Iningainema tapete BLCC-T55 | reverse complement strand
TTACTGTACCGTATATAGTGTCCCTTCTTCATAATCCTTTGTGAGTAAGCTTTTCGAGACTTAACGGGAAAAGTCAGAGTAATAATGGAGACGAAATTGTGATCGCCACCGAACCGCTTTCAAATCCTCCACCCAAACGCCTGCGTCACAACCTGCCTGCTCCCAGTTGTACTACTTTTATTGGTCGGGAAGAGGAAATTGCTCGACTTTTAGAGTTGCTTTCACCCAGACATTCAGCACACTTGGTTAGCGTCGATGGTATTGGTGGTGTAGGCAAAACAACTCTTGTGCTAGAAGCAGCTTACCGTTGCTTACACGCCAGCGACAACAATGAAGCTTTCTTGGGTGTGCCTACCTTTGATACCATTATTTTTACCTCAGCCAAGCAATATTACCTCGCGTCCTTCGGTTTGTTACCTTCTTTGGCTCCGCGACGGACTTTGCATGATATTTTCCGGCAGATTGCGCGGATGTTAGATCGGCTAGACATTACAGGGGTGAGTTTTGAAGAGCAATTAGACTTAATTAAAGATGCCCTCTCCTGCCAACGCACGCTGCTGATTGTGGATAATTTGGAGACGGTAGAGAACCAGCAAGATGTTCTAGCGTTTTTATATGAGTTACCATCAACTGTCAAAGCAGTCATCACCACTCGCGAACAGATTGTGTTTGTTCCCGTTCGTCTCACATCAATGCCTGAGAAAGATGCTCTTTGTCTGATTCAACATGAAGCTGAAACCAAGGGAGTATCACTTAATCAAGATACTCAAGCACTTTATCAAGTGACGGGGGGCGTTCCAGTAGCCATCAGCTACGCTATTGGACAGTTAGCTAATGGCTACCCAATTAAGGAGGTACTGGAACGGGTGTCTCACTCAAAAGGAGATGTCGCCCGTTTTTGCTTTGAAAGTTCAGTGAAACCATTGTCAGGGCAATCAGCACATAAGTTACTGATGGCACTAGCGCTGTTTCCAATGCCTGCTTTACAGGATGCCCTTGTGCAAGTTGCAGTACCAGAGGCTAATTCCAACATTACAAATAGTGACTTGGCTCGATTGCGAGGACTTTCTTTAGTGGGACAGGAAAATGATCGCTATAGTATGCTACCACTGACTCGTGAGTACGCACTCGCCGAACTAAAGGCTCATCCCGATTTTGAACGGGAAGCGCGGGAGAGATGGATTGGTTGGTACTTAAATTTTTCACAGAGGTACTTTGGACAAGATCCCAAGGAGTGGCAACAGTTCGATGGTTTAGATCTTGAGTGGCAAAATCTACAAGCTGTGATTGAGTGGTGTATGGTTGAGGGGCGATACACTGAGATGCTCAAGCTGTGGCAAAATATTGAACCGTACACCCACATGATGGGCAGGCGAGAAAGCCGCTTGCGCTACTGGGATGATCGCATCACCTGGACTGCATGGCTAATTCAAGCAGCAGAGCAACGCGGAGACTGGTTAGTAGCAGCAAAAGTGATGGTTGATCGTGCTTGGACTCTTACTTCATTTGGGAAGCACAAACAGTTACTTGAAGCAGACGAGTTGTTTGCACGCGCTTGGGAACTCCGTCACCACCAAGAACCTTTATTCCGATTAAATTTGGCTAGAAATATTGCCGTTTTACGCATTCAACAACAGAGGTTTGATGAGGCGCAAACCTGGCTTACTCAAACAATGGAACTGCTAGAGCAGACACAATTAGAGGAACAGCAGCGACTGCAGCAGTTAGTTCAAATTCGTTATTACCAAGGTGAAATTTTCTTCAAAAAAGGAGAGTACGAGCAGGCGAAAATTCTTTTTCAAGAAGCCCTAGAGTATGCACAATCAATGGATTGGAGACGTGCGATTTTCTGTACGCAAAACTGGTTGGCGGAGATTGCTATTAAGCAAGGAGGGCTAAATGAAGCAGAACGACTCCTAATAGAAGGACTGCGCGTTGCTGAAGCTAATGGAGACAAAAGTCGCAAGGCATTCTGTCAACGCTCATTATCTAATTTAGCAAAGGCGCAAGGGAATTTAGTTTCGGCTCGTAGTTGGGCGAGCGCTGCTTTGGAGAATTTCGAGAGACTGGGAATGCTACCAGAAGTAGAGGAAACACAAATTTTGCTTCAAATGCTGTAGAGACGCTTGGGTATCGCGTCTCTACACATCCGACTTTAACTATCAGTTTTAGGTTGAGTTTGTTGCGAACCAAACCTAGAATTAATTCGCAAAGATTCGCCATCATTTGAAACATCAAATGTCAGAGGTTGGGGATTTTGACGCAGACGAATTGCACCTTCAGCTACTAAAGTTGATACGGGATATTTTTTCATTAGCTCTTTGATAGCATTAATTCTATCAATAAAGGATGGATGAGTGCTATCATCTGCGTCATGATAAGGAAGACGTGTCATGAGATTTAGCACTCGCAATGCACCTTCTGGGTCATAGCCTGCCCTTACCATATACATATAACCTAATGCATCAGCTTCAAACTCTTGCTGGCGACTTAGTTTTTTAATTGCGCTCTCAAACTCTTGTTGTTTTTTAGCAAATATTTGTAGTTTTACACGCTCAATTTTATCGGTATCAAGTTGTCCTTGGCAGTTGAGAACACGATATTCTGTAGCGGATACTGATGTTTTTTTGACAACTGCTGGACGGCGGCACATTTTTCCACGACTGATATTTTTATTAGCGCTAAATTTTCTTTTTTCTTCGGCAATCAAGTTTTGAACTTCTGCGTTTGCTTCTACTAGCAATTGTTTACTTAGCTTATCCTCAAAAGCAGTTCGCATATACGTATGACGTTGTGTATTATGGGCAATTTCATGCCCGATGATAAAAGCAATACCAGCTTCATCCCCATACAATTTGTCTAACAATCCTTTAGAAATTGTAACTTGGTTAATATTACTAGCATGAGCATTATCATCATCATCTTCTTCTACTTTAATTCGCCACGGGTAATCATCAAGTCCATTAGCACGAATTAACTTTTCTGCTACAGGATAAATCGGCTTCTCATCTTCAATTGCTAGTAGATTTGATTTAGATGAGGTTTGATTCGGAATAGATGATGGAGGTGCGCTGTAAGCAAAACTTTGATTTGACAGTAACGAGAGTAAGCTTGCTGTAATGCCTAAAGTTTGGCAAATAAATTTTTGGGAGATGCGAGATGACATCATATAAAACGTCCTTGTTTGTGAATAAAACGAGTTAAATTGAAATGTCAAAAGAAGACGTGCTGCACGATTAAATCTGCAACAATTGATGGGATTTCCCCTGCATTTATATAGATGTTGGAAAAATTTGTGCTGCTGATAAAGATGCTAGATGAGGTGAAGCATCATCAACATTAGGTGAAATTCAAGAGTATTTCGCAACAAGCCGCAACAGAACTACCCATTGCACCCTGTCCAAAATTTTGCTCCAATAGTGTTTGGGTGTGAGCAAAAGCAAGTAGCCATTCTTGCCGTTCAACTTCTCCTCTTAACCCGACTTCTGGAACATGCGTGAAGCAGACACTAAAGAGGTTTTGGCAGTCTTCTTGAAACTGATGAGAGTCAGCCATGTGGGCGTGTAAAACTGCATCAATCTCCTGATTGGGAACCATCTTCAAATTTGGATATTTCTGGAGCAAAAATAGGAACAATCCATATCGCCTAATTGCCAGAACGTTTTGCGTTAAGGTAAATTTTTTACCTTCCTCAGATCTTATCAATCTCAGAAATATTGATTGCCAGTCAACAACTTTAAGCTGCTCAAAAAAAGGTTTACCTACAATAAGTTGCCAATAATTTACAGGTAGCGTCTTAGGTAAATTCAACTTGCACCTCCAGAAAATAGTAACTTGTTTTGCCTAATTAGAGCCAAATTTTGTGATTAACACTAAACTTTAAAAATCCCACTTTTAGTTTTGATATTCATAGTTTAAAAACAATGAAATACCGGGTATTTGCTTCTTGATTAATGACCAAATACCTTTAATGCGAATAACGAATCCTTTCTGGATAAAAACTGAAAGACTCGAAAAAGTTGACAGTTTCTGTTGTTAGTTCATCTGATGTCAATGCTCCAAGAACGTACATACGTCCTTTAACTAGAAATGCTTGATATTGTCCCAAGCTCCCGTCATAATTTTGCACCAGCAACTCTAAACCAGGATATTTATCAACTACAAGAGCGGTACTCCTAACTACTTTGCCTTTGCTTGCGATGTTTTCTCGCATTGAACTTTGCAGCAATTGCCGAATTCCTTGAGTAGATAAATAGAACACTTCTGGAGGCATATCTCTGTGGACAATGATGAATTTAGTATAGTTTTTACGGTGTTGATAAGCTGCATGACTCCTAACTCCTTTTCTGTGTTAAATCGATCTGTCTTGTTTTGCTAACAACACGATGCCAGAACGCAATAAGATGATCCAGCTACTCTTTTCGCTCAGAGTTAGTTCAGAGAAAGGTTCATTTAGTGTTCAGTAAAAAGCTCATTAACGCTACCAAATAGCAGTTCAAGGCGTACTCATGTAGAGGTGGAAGATATGGGTTGGGGGAATCTTGCGCTCTTATCCAAACCGTATTGGTTTTATGCCTGCCCTTTTTGTTGCCTAAAATTTATCTAGAATATACTCTTCAAGCACTAGTCATGTTAAAGTATAATCCGCTGCATTGCTTGCCATCTTCCGAAGAACTACCAGACTCAGACGATACCCCAGTGGATAATGAACTGCAAGATTTAATCCCAGGTTTACTCAAAGCGATACTGGCGCTATTGTGGGCGGATCGCTGGGATTGGTTCTTTGGTGTGGATATGGGAATATACTATGACCCAGATAAACCAGCTATAGTCCCCGATGGATTTCTCAGTATAGGAGTAGAGCGTTTGATTGACGAGGAATTGCGTCTATCTTACGTACTGTGGGAAGAAAATATCGTACCAATTTTGGCTTTGGAAGTTGTCTCCAAAAAGTACCGAGGCGAATACACAAAGAAAAAACAAAAGTACGCCCAAATGGGAGTATTGTTCTACGCTGTGTATTCTTCGCGGCGGCGCAGGAAACCACGTTTGGAAGTATATCGGTTGGTGAATGGCAGTTATGAGTTATTGCCGGGAAATCCTGTTTGGCTACCAGAGATTGGTTTAGCAATTGGTTTTGAAAGAGGAACTTATCAAGGTATACCACGGGAGTGGTTGTACTGGTATGACGAGACGGGAAAACGTTTGCTGACACCAGAAGAACGTATTACTGAAGCCGAAGAACGTGCAAATTTTGAAGAGCAGCGCCGCTTTGAGGCTGAAAGACTAAGCCAGGAAGAACAACAACGTCGTCAAGAAGCTGAAAGGAGGGCGCAATTGCTCGCACAACGGCTAAAGGATCTAGGTATCGATCCAGAAACTTTGGTTTAGGATTTCTTACTTTCGTCCCATCAAAAGGATAACTATATATTGATTGTTAGTTGTTAGACGCAGTACAAAAATTGAACAATGAGAAATAACAACTAACGGCATACATCCATATTATGAGTTTCCGTGACGAATTTAAACTACTGTTACGCGCCCGCTACCCCCTGATATATATTCCCACCTACGAAGAAGAACGGGTGGAAACGGCGATTCGGGAAGAAGCTGCTTCTCAAGGTAATCGCCCAGTTTATACTTGGGATTTTGTCGATGGTTACCAAGGTAATCCCAATGATGCCGGATTTGGTCGGCGTAATCCGCTGCAAGCTTTGGAATTTTTGGATAAATTACCAGCATCTGCACCAGCAGTGTTGATTTTGCGGGATTATCATCGCTTTTTGGAAGATGTGGCGATCGCTCGCAAACTCCGCAATTTCGCCCGTCTCCTCAAGTCACAACCGAAGAACATTGTCTTGCTCTCCCCGCGCATTGCCATTCCTGACGACTTAACTGAAGTTTTGACAGTTTTGGAGTTTCCCTTACCTACGGCGGCAGAAATTAAAGTAGAAGTGGAACGCTTACTACAAGCAACTGGTAACTCCCTTTCTGGTAAAGTTTTAGATGATCTGGTGCGCTCTTGTCAAGGGCTATCTATGGAACGCATCCGTCGGGTTTTGGCACGAGCGATCGCTACGCGGGGCGAACTTTTACCAGAAGACGTAGACTTAGTATTGGAAGAAAAACGCCAAACTATCCGGCAAACCCAAATTCTCGACTTTTACCCCGCCACCGAGCAAATTTCCGATATTGGTGGATTAGATAACCTCAAAGACTGGCTTTTGCGTCGAGGAGGAGCGTTTAGCGAACGAGCCAGACAGTACGGTTTACCGCACCCGCGTGGTTTAATGTTAGTAGGTATTCAGGGTACTGGAAAATCCTTAACAGCCAAAGCGATCGCCCACCATTGGCATTTACCTTTACTGCGTTTAGATGTGGGAAGATTATTTGGTGGTTTGGTAGGTGAATCTGAATCGCGCACGCGGCAAATGATACAAGTAGCTGAAGCCCTTGCTCCCTGTGTTTTATGGATAGATGAGATAGACAAAGCCTTTTCAGGATTGGGAAGCAAAGGTGATGCGGGAACTACTAGCCGCGTGTTTGGTACATTTATTACATGGTTAGCGGAAAAAACTTCACCTGTGTTTGTCGTCTCCACCGCTAACGACATCCAAGCTTTACCACCAGAAATGCTGCGCAAAGGGCGATTTGATGAAATATTCTTTGTTGGTTTACCCAGCCAGGAAGAAAGAAAAGCAATTTTCAACGTCCACTTGTCCCGACTGCGCCCCCATAATTTAAAAAGTTACGACATTGATAGGTTAGCTTATGAAACACCTGATTTCTCTGGGGCAGAAATTGAGCAAACTTTAATTGAAGCAATGCACATCGGATTTAGCCAAAATCGGGACTTTTTCACCGATGACATTCTTGAATCAGCCAGTCAAATCATCCCCCTAGCACGCACCGCTACTGAGCAAATTCAGAAACTGCAAGAATGGGCAGCGGCGGGTAGGGCGCGTTTGGCATCAAAACACAGTCCTTTAAGCGATCGCATTCAGCGTCAGCTGCAATAATATGTGATGTATTGTAGAGACGTTCCATGGAACGTCTTTACAGAAATCGTGTAGTGAGGTGGTAAAAAATATGGTAGCTGACGTTATGAAGTTTATCCTGGGGTTTTTCTTAGCGATTTCTGTTTTAGCTGGTGCTGGAACAGCAACTGTTTTATATTTAATGAACAAAACATCTGCACTTCCGAGCAAACCTGTTTTTGTTAACGATTTACCTTCGCTCAAAGCGCAAGTGCCAAAATCTGCTTTAATCGGTAGCACAGCTACTACTCCCATAGAAAGTAAAACGCAGCCTCAAGCTAAACCTGCTGTAAAATCAAAACCAACTCCCACCGCATCACCCAAAGCTAAAACAGTAAAATCATTGCCACCTGGTGCTTACTCCGCCCGTGTTACTTGGCGTCAAGGTTTGGTAATGCGCACTCAACCACAACAAGATGGTGAAAGGCTTGGTGGTGTTGGTTATAACCAAAAAGTTTTCGTTTTAGAAGAAAGTGCTGATAAAACCTGGCAAAAGATTCGTAGCCAAGATGGTGAACAAGAAGGTTGGGTAAAAGCAGGCAATACTCGGAAAGTTGATGAACAAGATCAAACAGATGATTCAAATTAATCCCTTTGTCAAATCTTACCTTAGCTAGATGTTTTTTTATACATAAGGGTATTTTGATGAATTTTGGGTAGAGAGCAAATAATTTGACTTCGTAACCGGAAAATGAAAATCTAGATGTGATTCTAATTAATAGAAAATATCTAGTAAGCGATCGCCTGCTCAAGAAATCGGTGAACCGAAGAACGCTTGCCGCCCGGTATATATCGCTACTTAAAAATTCATATAAACTACTTTGAAAAATTATGACATTTGCTTATCACTATATTCCTTCATTTTCCGAATCAGAGGAAGATTCCACTGAAGATCCTTTGGTTGCTAGTTTAGATTTATTTCCCCACTTGAATTGGCAAAAGTTTTCTAGCTGTTTTGCTATGCGTCTAGTGCCAATAGCTTGTTTGATTGCAGTTGTAAGTGCTTCCGGACAAGCTCTCGCACTCCAACAAGGCGCAAATGGACCGGCCGTGGCAAATGTCCAAAGGTGTTTGCAGCAGTTAGGGTACTACAATGGTCCAGTAAACGGTAATTTCGGTTCTTTAACCAGAAATGCTGTAATTAGATTCCAAAAAGCAAATAGACTCTCTACTGTGGGAATTGTTGGGCCCCAAACTCAAAGACTTTTACAATCTAAATGTCAGACTACTGGTAACACCAGTGGTGGTTTGCGCTTAGGTAGTAGAGGTCCTGCAGTTAGGGCTTTACAACGAGATTTACAACAGCTAAACTTCTTCAACGGTCCAATCACGGGCAACTTTGGTCGCGAAACTCAGCAAGCCGTGATCCGATTCCAGCAATTTTATGGTATACGTGCTGATGGTATTGTTGGTGAAGCGACTAGAGACACAATACGTATCAGTCTCAACCCAGGAGGCGGAGTCGGCGGTGGCATTGATGCGCTAGATTTTGGCGATCGCGGTGCGGATGTCACACGACTGCAACAAGCTTTGCAGCAACTACGCTATTTTAACACCAATCCCACAGGCTATTTTGGTTCTACTACCAGAGATGCTGTAGCGCGTTTCCAGCAAGATTATGGACTAGTACCGAATGGGATTGCTGACGCACAAACTTTAGACGCCATCTCTAATGCTTTACGCGGTCAAAATCCAGGTTGCAATAGCGCAACAGGTGATATTTGTCAAGGGGAGAGAAGTCAACGAGTTACGACAGTACAACAACGATTGCGGGATTGGGGATTCTTTAACGGTAATATTAATGGCTATTTTGACCCAACAACTAGAGATGCTGTAGCTCAATTTCAGCAATACTCAGGAATTAATCCCACTGGATTTGTCAATTTTGAAACTTGGCAAGCATTACGCTTGGGTAATCAGGGTAATCCAAACGCAGAAAATCCCAACACCAACAATCGCTATGTGGTGGTAGTACCAATGCGCAATAACGATGTTCTCAGCAGAGTGCGTCAGTATGTACCAGAAGCATTTTGGGCTGAATCAAGACGGGGTGTTTATGTCAACGCTGGACAATTTCGCGATCGCTCAGATGCCGAACAAGTCTCTAAATTGTTACGTTCTCGTGGTTTAGATGCACGGGTAGAATATTTTTAATTTGTAGAGACGCCCCGGTGGGGCGTCTCTACAGGCACATTTCCTTGTACAATAGCTTGGCATTGTGACAAGGTACAGATTAAGGAAAATGGTTGAAGCTAGGATTGGAATTATTGGTGGTAGCGGTCTATACAAAATGGACGCCCTTAAAGATGTACAAGAAATACAAGTGCAGACACCATTTGGCACACCCTCTGATGCTTTAATTCTCGGTACAATAGAAAATACAAAAGTAGCTTTTTTAGCTCGACACGGGCGTAATCATACGCTTTTACCTTCGGAGTTACCTTTTCGCGCTAATATTTATGCGATGAAGCAGCTAGGTGTGGAGTATTTAATTTCTGCTTCAGCTGTTGGTTCTTTACAAGAAGAAGCCAAACCACTCGATATGGTGGTTCCAGATCAATTTATAGATAGAACAAAAAATCGCGTTTCCACTTTTTTTGGTGAAGGATTAGTCGCGCATATCGCTTTTGGCGATCCAGTTTGTAAAAATTTGGCAACTGTAGTGGCGGATGCGATCGCCTCTCTCAATTTACCAGATGTAACGCTGCATCGTGGTGGTACTTACGTATGTATGGAGGGACCAGCTTTTTCCACTAAAGCAGAATCGAATCTTTACCGTAGTTGGGGCGCGAAGATAATTGGCATGACTAACCTACCAGAGGCAAAGTTGGCACGAGAAGCAGAAATTGCCTATGCAACATTGGCACTAGTGACTGATTACGACTGCTGGCATCCAGATCATGATAGTGTGACGGTAGAGATGGTGATTGCTAATCTACAGCGCAATGCAGTTAATGCGCAGAAGGTAATTCAAGAAACTGTCCGCCGTCTGGCACAGAACCCGCCCAAGAGTGATGCCCATTCGGCTTTGAAGTATGCAATTTTAACTCAGTTAGATCGAGCACCATCGGCAACGCTGGATAAGTTGAGGTTGTTGTTGAACAAGTACCTGTAGAGACGTGCTATGGAACGTCTACATTCAAACAAAGATGCTGATTTTGTTTTATTTTTCCGGATTCATGCTTGATGCTAATGTATCTCACCTCATACACAGTTACAAGTTATGCCGTTGCTTCAGGGATGGTAACAAATCTTAAATTAGAATTTTAAAAATTTCTGTCATTGGGTTTTCTCATAGTAGAGACGTTATTATATAAGCGTCTCTATTTTCTTGTTGACCTACATTTTATGCTATCCTCATTTGTAGGAATTATATTCGGTTGAGCACTTTGTTTGTATCTATTTACAAGCGTATCTCCGGATTTAACTCTACGCCATCTGAATCTGGAGATGTTTTATGTCGATTTACGTAGGTAATTTGTCCTACCAAGTAGGAGAAGATGACCTCAAACAGGTTTTCTCAGAGTATGGAACAGTCAAAAACGTTCAATTGCCAAAAGACCGGGAAACGGGAAGAGTAAGAGGATTCGCTTTTGTTGAGATGGAATCAGAAGCAGAAGAGACAGCAGCAATAGAGGCACTCGATACGGCTGAATGGATGGGACGAAACCTGAAAGTGAATAAAGCTAAGCCAAAAACCGAGGGAGGTTCTTTTGGCGGCGGTGGCGGTAGACGAGGAAACAATAGTGGCGGTGGCTACTCTCGACGCCCCTACTAGATCTTGAAAGAAAGAACTTAACTCTATTATTCTGTGAATGTAAAAAGTTAATTCAGGAGGATATCGATGACCCAAGTGATTCTGGGTGAAAATGAAGGAATTGAGTCAGCCCTACGGAGATTTAAGCGAGAAGTTTCCAAAGCAGGCATTTTTCCAGATGTGAAGAAGCATCGCCACTTTGAAACTCCTTTAGAAAAACGTAAGCGTAAAGCTGTTGCCAAGCAAAAGCAGCATAAGAGTCGTTTCCGTTATTCCAATAATGGACAAGAATCTGGGGGTTTTGGTGGGGCAAAGTAACTAATGTACGGGAAAGTCAGCAAGCTATTTGCCTATAAGTAACGCCTGTGCAAATTGTATTCATTAAGCGCAAACCCCTATAATTACAAGATTGCTAAAATTAACTTTGCCTACTTGAAGATCAATTGGGCAAAGTTATTGTTTTTAGTGGTAGTCTATTAGTCTATAATGAAAATAATGTCACATAAATAACATTTTGCTTGGTTTAATCGATAGCAAGCAAGCTTAGATGCAATACAAGTAGGTAGTTGGATTGATACTCGTACAGGCAGATAATATTGTGATCTCAATGTATACCAGTGAAACAACCAAGTATCCTCATACTACAGAGATCGGACAAAGAAGCCGTATTCTCGTAGTAGAAGATGAAGAACTCATCAGGGAAATGCTTGTTTTAGCTTTAGAAGAAGAAGGTTACGGGGTGGTAACAGCATCTGATGGGCGCTCTGCTGTAGAATATTTGAAAAGTTTTGAACCAACAGGGGAACTAACATTCGATTTAGTTATCCTTGATTTAATGCTGCCTCTAATTAATGGACTTGATGTTTGTCGTTTGCTTCGTTATCAGGGCAATCCAGTACCAATTTTGATGTTAAGTGCTAAGGGTAGTGAGACTGATCGCGTTTTGGGATTAGAGGTGGGAGCAGATGACTACCTCACCAAACCTTTTAGTATGCGGGAGTTAGTTGCTAGGTGTCGGGCTTTGCTCCGTCGTCAGCGCTTGAGCACTTTACCGCAACTGCCAGTATTACAATATAAAGATGTTACTTTGTATCCTCAGGAGTGTCGTGTATTAGTTCGCGGTCAAGAGGTGAGTTTATCGCCGAAGGAGTTCCGCTTACTAGAACTATTTATGAGTTATGCCCGTAGAGTTTGGTCGCGGGAGCAACTTTTGGATCAAGTTTGGGGACCAGATTTTGTTGGTGATAGTAAAACTGTTGATGTTCACATTCGTTGGTTGCGGGAAAAATTAGAGCAAGATCCCAGTCGTCCTGAGTATATTGTGACTGTACGAGGTTTTGGTTATCGGTTTGGATAGTTGGCGTGTTTTTAGTTGTTCAGCAACTAACAACTAGCAATGCTACTATTACTAGGATTGATTTTAGGTCTAGCGATCGGCATCGGATTTTGGGTTTGGCAACAGGTTCAACTGAACCGCTATCTTAACAAAGTTCTGCAACTTGATCAGGCTAGATTCTCGACGGCACTGCTGCTCCCTCGTCTGCGCCATAACATCAAGTTAGTTAAGCAGCAACGGCAAAATTTTCAGCAACAATTACAAACTTACGAAGCCCTGCTGGAGTTTGCTCCAGTTGGGTATTTGCTATTGGATGAAGAAAATCAACTGTTGTGGTGTAATGAGCAGGCAAGGAAAATGTTATACATCCAAAGATGGCAACCAGGGCAGGTACGCTTGTTGCTAGAGTTGGTGCGCTCTTATGAACTTGATCACTTGATTGAGCAAACTCGTGATGAAGGACAGCCACAGCTAAGGGAATGGGTATTTCATCCCTCTTGTGAAAATGCCCAAGAAATGCTAGAGGTGAAATCTTATTTGTTGCGGGCAACTAGTTTACCTTTAGCAACAAGACAAGTGGGAGTGTTTCTCGAAAATCGTCAACCTTTGGTGGATATTAATTCGGCTCGCGATCGCGCACTCAGCGATTTGGCTCACGAACTCAGGACTCCCCTCACTTCAATTCGTTTGGTAGTGGAAACTTTACAAGATCGTTTAAAACCACCTTTAGATCGCTGGGTTGAACGCTTGTTACAGGAAGTTGACAGATTAATTGACTTGGTGCAAAACTGGTTAGAACTCACCCAACTAGAAACTAACCCAACTATTCAACTGCATTGCCAACCAACTGAAGTGCGTTCTCTAATTTCATCTGTGTGGGAAAGTTTAGAACCTTTGGCACAGCGTCAGCATTTACACTTAACCTACTCTGGTTCAGAAAACCTCTGGATTAATGCCGATCCAGCACGGATGTATCAAGTGTTTCTCAATTTACTGGATAACAGTATTAAATATAGCCCAGATGGTGGAGCTATTCTCATTGAAACAAAAATTATTCATAAACAAAATAATCTGCCACCTGCATTAGAAATTAATATAATAGACTCTGGTGAGGGTTTTTGTACAACAGATTTACCCTACGTTTTTGAGCGATTTTATCGGGGAGACAAAGCGCGATCGCGCCCAACGTCAACAGAACCCCAGACAGTAACTGTCGGTAGTGGTTTAGGTTTGGCGATTGTGCGACAAATAGTCAACGCTCATGGTGGAGAGATTAGAGCTATGAATCACCCTATCACAGGCGGTGCATGGCTACAAGTTGAATTTCCGGAAATCTTGGCGAAATCTTTCAGCTAAGACTATAGTTAAATATAACTTCATGTTTGAGTTACAAGCGTGAAAGCAATTTTTTACTGTCCCAATTCTGAAAGACCTTGGATGGCTCGCGAGATTAGGCGTATTGAGCGAGATGTTTTGCGTATGGGGGCTTTGGTAGAACAATCCTTTCGCCTTAGTCACCAAGCTTTGTTTGCTCGCAACCTCACAGCAGCGCAGAAACTTCCTCTGTTAGATAAAAAAATCGACCACTTTTACCGACAAATCGAATCAGACTGTACGGCAATTATGACTCATGGTACAGATGGTAAGGATTTGCGTTGTTTAAGTGCTTTTATGCAACTGGTGCGGGATTTGGAACGGATTGGCGATTATGCCAAAGATATAGCTGAGATTGCGATTAAAATTTTTCCTTATCCACCTCATCATTCTTTACCTGAAATTGCTACCATGTCTCACCACGCCCAAGCAATGCTAGCAACTAGTTTGGTGGCTTTGGCAGATTTAGATGAAGTTAGTGGTCGCAGTATAAAGCGACTTGATGATGCCGTGGATAATGCGTATGAGAAACTTTATCAAACTTTAGCACATGAACGTGATGTTCAAGGTGTAGTTGAGCCAATTTTGTTGCTAGGATTGGCAATCCGCTGTTTGGAACGCATGGGAGATCATGCTACCAATATTGGTCAACGAGTAGCGTATATTGTTACGGGTCAACGTTAAGGGAGTTTGTGAGTTTGTGAGAAATGTTTTTGTGGTTATTGTGTACAAATGTAAATAGTGGGTGCTGATTTTAATTTCTTTGTTGATAAGATATAGAAAAAATAAAGTATTTGTAAACTAACATACATTTTACAAAAATCTTACCTAATCTTAAACTTTTGAGATTACATTAGCCAAAGAATAAAGTAAAAATTATTTACTATCTACTAATTCATGGCTTTAGTGTAATCGAAAAAACTGATGAGTATCACACGGCGGAATTTTTTGTTGTTTCTCAGTGGCAGTGCGGGTGCTGTAGCGTTAAATTCTTTGGGAGGATGCGAGACAAAATCAGCAATAGAGTCTACTAAGCAATTGGTGAAGGCTACGTTTTCATTTCAACCAATTAAAGGTCCGCTTCCCTTAAAAACTTTTCTCGGCAATCAAAATCAGCAAAAGCAGCAATACAGTACCTATGAGGTAGTAGATGATTTGGTTCTACCAGAAGGATTTGGGTATCAAGTAATTGCTGCATGGGGTGATAAAGTTGGTGATTCTCGTTTTGGGTACAATAATGATTACTTATCTTTTGTACCAACAGGTGAGAACGAAGGCTATCTCACAATTAATTTTGAATATATTAGTCCCATTCCCTGGATGCAAACTTATGAGCAAGTGATTGGGAAAAAACTGCCAGTGGCAGAAGTGAAAGCAGCGTTAAAACAGCAAGGTAATAAGAAAAACGAAATAGACGCTTACGCTTTACCAGATAGCGATCCCAATAAAACAAGAATTAAAGAAATTTGCAAAGAAGCGTTACTGGATCAAGGTTTGGGTGTAATTTCGATTCGCTTGGGAGCAGATGGTAAGTGGGAACGCACTAATAAAGATACAGATAGACGGATTAGTGGGATTTCTGGTTTAGAAGATGGGCGCTATTTGAAAGCCACTGGACCGGCAGTAGCAGTATTTCGCCTCAAGCAGGGACAGGGTTATATTGATAATTTGGGCGATCGCATCATTGGCTCTTTTGGTAACTGTGCAGGTGGTACAACACCTTGGGGTACAGTGCTGAGTGCAGAAGAGAACATTCAAGCACAAGTACCAGAAGTAGTATATGCAGATGGTACTTCATACGATCCCGGCAAAAGACCTTTTTCAATGGGCGACGAGGAATTATTTGGACAAGGTAACGTTTTTGGCTTAGCAGCAAATAAATATGGCTGGATTGTGGAAGTAGATCCAGCAAACAAAAATGACTATGGTACAAAACACACTTGGCTAGGACGTTATCGCCATGAAGCAGTGGGTGTACGTGTAGAAGCAGGTAAACCACTGGCGTTTTATTCAGGATGCGATCGCCGGGGAGGACATATTTACAAATTTGTGAGTCGCGATCGAGTTACCAACCCCAAAGACAAAGCAAATTCCCAGTTACTTACCCAGGGAATGCTCTACGCTGCTAAATTCAATCCAGATGGTACTGGTCGTTGGATACCATTAAAAGCTGATACACCAGTTAATCCAGATCTTCCTAGTTCTATTGTTGGGAACTTAACCCGTTTACCATTAGGACCACAAAAACAGACTGAGAATCAAAAGCAGACTCTGTTCAAACTACCAGAACCAATCGAAGGTGGGGATATCAAAGCCACTAGTGATGAGCAAGTAGCCCAGTATAAACAAAAGTACAAAAAACTCGGAGATCTTTATACAGGCAACCCAGAAGAACAACAAGGTGCAATCTTAATTGACGCACACAGAGCAGCAAGTGCTGTAGGTGCTACCTGCACTGCTCGTCCTGAAGACACAGAAGTTGCACCCAACGGAGAATTATATATTAGCTTCACCTCCGGCTCTCCTAGTAAAGATGGTGGCCCTGATGCCCAAATATTTAAAAGTCCTAAAGGTGAAACGCCTTACGAGTATGGTTGGGTAATGCGCTTAAGTGAAGATGGTAACGATCCTGCTGCTAGTACCTTCCGTTGGCAAATGGTTGCTACAGGTGGTGAACCTTCTGTCGGAGGTGTAGGTTTTACCAATCCAGATAACTTGTTGATCGATAACAACGGTAATTTATGGGTAGTCACAGATAATGGCAACGCCAACAATCCAGTGAAAAGTCGTGCTACAGAAAAAGGTCAACCACCAGAATTAGCTGGTCTATTTGGCAACAACTCTCTTTGGTATATTCCTACCACAGGTGAAGATGCTGGTAAAGCCTTTTTATTTGCTATGGGACCAATGGAGTGCGAAACAACAGGTCCTTGTTTTTCAACCGATCAAAAAACTATGTTTCTTGCTATACAACATCCAGGGGAGGCAAATGGTACTCGCAAAAACCAAGCATCTGAATCCAGAGAATTTTTACTTACTACCACTACAGGTGAAGAATTTTTACAAACCCGCAAAGTCCCCATTGGTTCTAATTGGCCGAATAAAACAGACAACGCACCTCCCAAACCTGCTGTTGTTGCCATTACCAAATCCCAAAATGTTTAACAATATATTTGAGAGGAATTGAAAATTTGTAAAAAAAGCTACATTTTTTTGGTAAATAAGTTTTATTCGTATAAATTCTCAATAAAACTTTAAAAAAGAAAATAGTGAAAAGTATTAAATACGCCTGAAAATATTTTCAATGCCTATGCTCTACCACACTGTAAAAGGTTTGCTAAACAAGTCTAATTGTTGCAATTTTCTCCTAGTTTAATCATATTAACCGCTATCAAAATACCTGATGACATATTCTACTAGTGGTACAAACAACTCGGCTACATCAAATAATGCCCTAAGTGGAAACTTACCACAAAGGCTTTTCTCCCGTCGTGAAGTGATTCCGCCACGGAACGACGTGTTATGGCGCATTGAACGCGGAGCAGTTCGCACATTAACCTGGAGTGAGGACGGAACATTTATCACTTTGGGTTATTGGGGAACTGGAGATTTGATTGGTTATCCTTTGTCTAGAGTTAAACCTTACCAAATTGAATGCTTAACTAGTGTAGAGGTGAGCGTTGTACCACCTCATTTATGGAGTCAAGATATTAACTCTTTACTGTTCCACATTCAACAGGCAGAGGAACTATTAAGTATAGTGCATCGCAAACCTATTTCTCTACGCTTGTGGCAGTTTTTGATCTGGCTGAGTGAGAAGTTTGGTCGTAACGTGGAACAAGGTAGGCTAATTGACCTTAATGTCACTCATCAAGAAATGGCAGAGGTTTTGAATACAACACGAGTAACTGTAACTCGGCTTCTACAAGAGTTTGAAGAACAAGGAACACTTTTACGATATAAACGCCGGATTATTTTGCGTTTGGACAATCCACCAGGCAAAAAATAGATATTAGGAAAAATAGTGGTGATTGACTTGTGTTAATCACCCTCAAGTTTGGTACAATTTCCACTAGTAAGCATGAGTGGATTCCCTGAACATGAATAGTAATTCTGGGGATTATATCACGAATGTACCAGTAGGTGTGAGTGAGAAAAATATTTATGACAAAACCATTCTGGAACCTATTAAAGCTAAGTCCAGTTCTACTAGCTGCTACATTTTGTACTGCAAACAGTGCTTGGGCGGCTGAACCTCAAGGGCAGACAACTTCTGTTTCTCAGTTGGCTTCGTCAGATAACTTGGGACAGGTGACATCAGTTTCTCAGTTTTCCGATGTACAGCCTACAGATTGGGCATTCCAAGCTTTACAATCTCTAGTAGAGCGTTACGGATGTATCGCAGGTTATCCTAACGGTACTTATCGCGGTAATCGTGCGATGACCCGTTATGAATTTGCTGCTGGTTTGAATGCCTGTTTAGACCGAGTTAACGAATTGATTGCCACCGCAACAGCTGACTTGGTAAGAAAAGAAGACTTGGCAACTCTACAGCGTTTGCAAGAAGAATTTTCCGCTGAATTGGCAACTTTGCGCGGAAGGGTAGATGCTTTAGAAGCCCGTACTGCTGAATTAGAGGCAAATCAATTCTCTACCACCACAAAGTTAGTTGGGGAAGCAATTTTCGCTTTGTCTAATCCTTTTGGTGACACTAGAGCAGTTGATGCTCGGACACTGAGAAACAACCCAAATGCTGCAAGACCAGACTTAGACAGCAACTTAACATTCTCTGACCGGATTCGTCTTTCCTTGAACTCCAGCTTTACAGGGAAAGACTTGTTGCAAATTCGTTTGCAAGCAGGTAACGTTCTCAATAACAACAACAACACCGCCTTCGGTAACGCTTCAACGGGTACCAACATGACCCGCTTGGCATTTGACAATGATACTGGCAATGCCGTTCAAATTGATAAAATCAACTACGCTTTCAACTTAAGCGATGCCATCCGCGTTAAGGTTGATGCTAACAATGGTGAATTCTGGGAAAACATTAACAACTTCAACCCAGATTTCGCAAGTAGCGGTAGAGGTGCTTTGACACGCTATGGTCGTTTTAGCCCGATTTACCGCCAAGGTCAAGGTGGTGCAGGTGCGACAATCTCCTTGAATCCCAACGGACCTTTCACTGTTTCTGTGGGCTATCTAGCAGGTGGACGTAATAACGTCTCTAACAATCCTTCCCAAAAAACAGGGTTTTTAGAAGGTAACTATTCAGCTCTTGCTCAGATAGCTATCAAACCAGCCAAAGCATTTAACGTTGGTCTAACCTATGCACGCACATACCAGAATCCTACTGGTGGTGTGAACCTGTTTGAATCTACAGGTAGTGCTTTTGCTAGCGCTCCTTTTACTACCAACGTTGCAACTACCGCTAACAATTTTGGTTTAGAAGCAACTTTCCAACCTAGCCCGAATTTCGCTATCACTGGTTGGGGTGGTTACACTCAAGCTGAGGCGCAGACAAATGCCGCTGGTGTTCCAAGGGGTAGTGAAGCCGAAATTTACTACTGGGGTGCTACTTTGACGATTAAAGACTTTATCAGACAAGGTAACGCACTTGGTGTAATCTTTGGTCAACCACCTAAGGTCAGCAACAATGATTACAGGATTACTACAGCTGGGGTGAGCAGATCCCAAAGAGATGTGGATACTTCATATCACTTGGAAGCACTGTACAAGTTGCAGCTAACCAACAATATTCAAATCACACCAGGTGTGCTGGTGATATTTAATCCTGAACACAACAGCAGAAACGACACAATTTATGTAGGTACATTGCGTACTACTTTCACGTTCTAATAGGTTAATGTGAAGACGCCCTGTTGGGGGCCACAATGTAGAGACGTTACATGTAACGTCTCTACATTATATTATGTGGGGTGGTAATCGCGTTGTGACAAATCGGTAGGGGGACGATCGCTACTCCAAGCCCACCACGCACAACCGCAGTGACAATGGTAAAACTCCTGCCATTTGCGGCGATGATCTTCTGTAATTACAGGCGATCGCCGATTAATCCAGACTTTTATAGCTTCTCGGCTACTTGAATGACAGCTAGGACAGCAAAACTCATAGGCGTGAGTTGCTTTGTTCGTCCATTCAGGTGGTAAAGGGGCAAAAGCATCCATGAAGGAATAGTACTATTTCATACTCAAACCAATATACAATTATTTCATGGAGTCCAACGTTGAAATTCGCCGTTTGTTAGATATCATGCCTGCTTCTGGACGCATGACAACAAAAATTGTCAGCAAGCCGGAGCAGACAAAAGTTATTGATGCCTCATTTCCGCTACCTTGGGAACAAGATCGACCAATTAAGATTAATTTTGATTTGTGGCGTCGTCTGACAAAGCCCCAACGCGATTTACTACTGTTACGTACAGTTAGTTGGTTAACAGGAGTTAAGTGGTTTAAGCCAGATATTTATCAAGGTGTTGCCTTAGCTGGGCTTTTAGGCGGGTTTGTCGAATCAGCGCAAAAAGATGCGGTGGGTATAGTTGTAGCATTAGGTTTAACTTCTCTAGCGATACTACGCATCTGGCGCGGTAATCGTTCTCAAGAGTCAGAAATTGTTGCTGACACAACCGCTATTCGTGTCGCCCAGCGCCGGGGTTACTCAGAAGCACAAGCAGCTCAACATTTATTATCCGCCATTGAAGCAGCGGCAAAAATTGAAGGACGTTCGGGATTAAGTTTTACCGAATTAATTCGCTGTCAAAATTTACGAGCGATCGCAAGTTCTTCACCTCTGCCCGAAAATTAACCGTAGGGGCAAAGGCTAGCCGTGCCCCTACCGCTCATGTACAATGATATAACTTATACTCATATCCATTGATTGGTGGCAATTGAGTTTCGGCAACACAATTTTTCACTTCTTCGGGTTCATTGGCATAAAAATTTACTAACCATAAATCCAAAGGACGAGGTAACGACTTTAAGGCGTTTTGTACAGCAGTCGTCGAAGTACTAGGATCTTTGTCTTGATGTGCGAGGAGAAATTGGGGCATACTGTAGAGACGCTCCGGCGGAGCGTCTCTACGGGATTCGGAATTTTGAAATTTAAACTCCCTTGCCACCCCCATCATTTCCCCAATTTGTACATGAGTTTTCTGAGTCGTAGAAATTAAAACTGGTACACGAGATTGTGCTTGAATTAGTTGCACAAATAAATCTGGGCGGTAATATTTCTGATAACCCAGATTGCAAACAACTGTGACAGCACTTGCCAATCCCATCAATAAAACGATCGCAACAGTTGTTTTTCCATTTACTCCCCATCTGTTAATCTTATTCTTGCCACACCAACAAACAGCAAGACTTGCTCCCAGCAAAACTATCACAGCCGGAAAATAGACAAAGTTATAGCGTGCGCCTCTTGTTAAATCAATTCCGAAAAAGTAAGTAAAGATAAAGAACAAAGAAACTGCTGCCAACACCACTCCGCTCAACACCATAGTCATCAGACGGGTTTGTGGTTCCTCCGCTTGTATTTTCCAACCACGAATCAGAATTGGCAAAGCCCAAATCAAGAAAATCAACATTACTAACCCAGAGATAATCACAATCGCAAGGTGTGGTGATTCTACTGGTAGTAAATAAAGCATGGTAAGCCAAGCAGCAAAAGCTTGAAAAATTGGACTTAACCAAGCTAAGCCACTACGAGGGCTTTGAATCCACTCTGTCAACTTACCCCCATAGCTGTTTTGTAAAAACATTGGTAGCCAAACTAACCCTGATACAGATGTACCAGCAGCGACGGCGTAGATACGACGCCAAGGGGGAGACAGAAAGAGGGGATGCCAAGCAAAAAAAATCAAAACTAGTGCTTCGGCACAGAGGGTGAGGGTGAAGAAGTAATGAGTGGCAATGCCTAAAGCATTAATTACTACCCATGAAAGTGCTATCCAAATCGGTATCTCAGTACGATTTTGGATGTGACGAGTAGCAATTACTAGGCAAGTAAAGGAAGCAATTACCCAAAGAATTGCTAAAGTGTAATGACGCGCTTCTTGTGCTAAGAAGATTCCATAGGGTGAGATTGCCATTATTGCCGCAGCTATATGGCTGACTATCCGGGAGCGAAATGCTACCCAACCCAAAGCATAAATAGCTGGGATGGATAATGCACCAATTATGGCAGCAAGCGATCGCGCTCCCCATAATGATACTAAACCCTCTTGTTTCGGAAACAATTGCATCCACCCATGAGCAAGTATAAAGTATAGTGGTGGATGGTTACTTTCAGTAAACAAATGTAACCATACATCCTTGACACTATTACTAACTTGTGGTATCAGTGGTTGCAATAAAACATCTACAGAAATGGGTTGATCTAGCGGTACTGGCAAAAAACTATTGCCTAAGCTAAATACTAGAGTAGAAAACTCATCAGTCCAAGGGGGTTTAGCTGTCAAGTTAGTTAAGCGCAAGCCGATACCGATGGCTAGCCAACCTAACAGTAGTAAGGGATGAAGCCACCGGGAATCGCGTAGAGCCGCCATAGCTATGTTATTTACACTTTAATTTACAGACATCAGACGTTAAATTTGGTGTTTAAGTTCTCGTTTGTTGATTATGGGTTATCTACAAATCTTGTAGAGACGCGAAATACGAAGTCTCTACGTCATAATTTTCTTACTAAAGTAGTATACCTCAAGCTATAGTTATACATTTGACATACCTGGGGAAAACACAGACAATAACTGGAGCTAAACAAATTGTTCCAGCGTAATGCTAACGACGGCAAAAAGACAACAAGTCTTTTCCCAAAGGCTTTTACCAAAATGGCTCAGGTTATTCATCATTATTGTCCTACTACTGGGAGTTTTTTTTCGCGTTTGTAATCTTGAGCGAAAAGTATACTGGCATGATGAAGCTTACACCGGGTTGCGAATTTCTGGTTATACAAAGCAGGAATTTGTGCAAAATGTTTTTGATGGCAGAACAATTGCTGTTGAATCCATCAAGAAGTATCAGTACCCATCAGATAAAAGTGTATTAGATACCGTCAAATCTTTGGCAGTGGAAGATGCTCAACATCCTCCACTATATTACGTAATGGACAGATTATGGGTACAAATTTTTGGTAATTCTGTCGCCGCATCAAGAAGCCTATCAGTTGTTATCAGCTTACTCGTTTTTCCTTGCTTCTACTGGCTTTGCCGAGAATTATTTGAAACACCATTAGCAGGATGGGTGGGCATAGGAATTATATCAGTTTCTCCTTTCGACGTATTATATGCCCAAGAAGCACGACAATTCAGTTTATGGACTGTAATTATTTTGCTAGGAAGTGCTACACTGCTACGTTGCATCCAACTGGGTAACAAGCAGCTTTGGGGAATTTATGCTGTTACAGTAGCACTAGGATTATATACTTTTTTGTTCTCAGGATTGGTGGCGATCGCTCATGCTATATACGTATTTGCCCTGGAGCGTCGTTTCACCAAAACAGTCAGAGCTTATTTGCTTGCTACTAGTGCTGGATTTCTGACTTTTCTACCTTGGATAGTAGTACTCATCAGTAACTTTGCTCAAATTGATGACACAACAGCCAGCGCCCAAAAAAGACAATCTTTATCTAATTTAGTTTCTGGTTGGATTACTAATATCACTAATTTATTTGGCGATTTTTGGCGTTACGAACCATTTTTTCCCGATTTACAGATTCCGCTTTTACGTTGGGGTAGATATTTAATTCCCCTCATACTAATCTTAGTAGTATTTTCATTTGTATTTCTCTACCGCCGCGCCACAAAAGTGCAATGGTTGTTTGTTTTCACATTGACATTCGTGCCAGCTTTAACTTTGATTTTATCTGATTTAATTCTTGGCGGTAAGTTAAGTGTACGAGCTAGATATATCATCCCTTGTTATCTAGGCATTCAATTAGCTGTCACTTACTTGTTATCAACTCAAATTATCTCTGCTAAACTAGCCAGTCGCAAGTTTTGGCAATTTTTAATGGTAGCGATAATTTCTATTGGAGTTATCTCAATTACAATTAGTTCCCAAGCACAAACATGGTGGAATAAAGGTAGTCATGCCAATCCGCAAATAGCACAAATCATTAATAATACTAGCAAACCTCTGTTAATTAGCAGTAATTATTCCCTCAATATCGGTGATTTACTATCTCTCAGTCATTTGCTTGAGCAAAAAGTACAGATGCAGTTGGTAATTGAACCAAATATTCCTAATATTCCTAATGGGTTTAGCGATGTGTTTTTATATAATCCTTCGCCAAGATTTAAATCTGAGCTTGAGAAGATAGCTCAGCTTGATAGTGTTTACAAAAAAGGTAGATTATGGCGAGTGAGTCAATAAAGGCAGAGGGCAGAAGGAGCAATTAGTATGTTAGCGCCAAAAAAATTATTCAATAATTGGATTTTGCGGATTTTAGTTATTCAATTTGTAGGGTTGTTGATTGTGGGTATTTTTACTCTTCGTGGTAATTTGAGTACTCATGATTTGAGTTTATATTATAAATCTTCGCTTTATTTAATAGAAGGTAAGTTACCTTACAGAGATTTTGCGTTGGAGTATCCTCCTTTTGCTTTGGTGGCTTTTGCAATACCGCGAATTTTTACATTGGGATTAACTAATAATTACTATATATATGCATTTTTCTTTTTATTAGAAAATATAGTATTTAGCACCATTAATATGTTGTTAATGCTAAAACTTATGTCATCATACTCTCAACGAAAAAAAATAATAGCGTTAGCATTTTATACACTGTTTGCTCTCTGTATTGCACCAGTTATGCTTTGGCGATATGACTTATTTCCTACAGTATTAACTGTTTTAGGTTTAGTAAGTGTTATATCTACTCGCCCAACAGAAGCTGGTATTTCTCTTGGATTTGGGATTGCGGCTAAACTTTATCCGGTAATTTTGCTACCTATATTTACTGTATACTATCTTGCTAACAAAGCACACCGTGCCTTGTTAAATTTATGGATAGGAACAATAGGTACAGTAGGTCTAATTTTACTACCATTTTTTATAGTAACTCATGAGCGGCTATTTTCTTTTTTGAGCTACCATAAAGCACGTGGTTTGCAAATAGAATCTTTTTTCGCTGGTATAATTGCCTTTGGGCATAGGTGGGGATTAATAGAAGCTAAAACAGTTGCTAGTTACGGTTCGCGAGATATAGTTTCTCCTCTAAGTAATACGGTGCTGCATTTACTGCCTTGGTTCTTTATTGTTATATATGGTGTAATGTTAATCAATTGCTTTTACCGATTTAGACAAGAACGTTTCACAAGCGAATTGGTAAAAAGTAATAGTTTGATAATATATACAATGCTGGCTTTGTTAATATTTATTATTACTAATAAGGTATTTTCTCCTCAATATCTTGTCTGGATAATTCCCTTGGCAGCACTTTTGAATTTACGTCAAGCATTTTTAATGTTGGCAGTTTGTATCACTACCTACATAATGCTGTCAGTCGGGAGTTTTCGGCAGCTAGATTATGCAAAAGTATTATGGCTAAATTTACGCAATTTTTTAATATTAGGATTAAGTATATGGGTATTTTTAGATAACCGTCCACATATCAATTTACGAGCTAATAGCCAGCGTCTAACAAGGACGGAGATTTGAAAATTAACCACAGATTAACACAGATGCACACAGATGAGGACACTATCTTGCGGGAGTTCCCCCTCCTGTTGAGGCATATGTCCGTTAATTTATCGGTGTTTATCTGTGTGCATCTGTGGTTAAAAATATTCATTAATCAAATGGCAAGAATTATAATCTAAAATGGTATATATGTTTGGCTAACAATTATCTGTGTCTACCGCAATTGATGCTATTCTTGAGCGTGCCCTCATGGGCAATGATTTATCTCCTGAAGAAGGAGTGGTATTATTACAACAAACTGACCCAAGTGCGATCGCTACTATTCGTGATGGAGCTGATAAACTACGTCAACAACAAGTGGGCGACACTGTTACCTACGTAATTAACCGTAATATTAACTTTACCAATATTTGTGAGCAGCACTGTAGTTTCTGTGCTTTCCGTCGAGATGAAGGTGAAGAGGATGCTTACTCGTTAGAAGAAGTGCAAATTTTAGCAAAGGTAAAAGATGCTGTAGCGCAGGGTGCAACAGAAATCTGTATGCAAGGGGGATTGAATCAAAAAGCAAAGGTGAATGGTAAATCTTTACTTTATTACCTAAAGTTAGTGGAAACTATTAAGCAGGAATTTCCCCAATTACACCTACACGCTTTTTCTCCTCAGGAGGTACAATTTATCTCACGAGAAGATGGACTTGAGTATATTGATGTAATTGCAGCTTTGCAGAATGCTGGGGTTGACTCAATGCCGGGAACAGCAGCTGAGGTGTTGGATGATGAGGTGCGGCATGTTATTTGTCCAGAAAAAATTGATACGGCGACTTGGTTGGAGATTGTCAGTACTGCTCATCAGTTAGGTTTGCCTACCACCAGTACAATGTTATCGGGGCATATAGAGACAAAAGAACAACAAATCAAACATTTGGCAAAATTGCGCAGTCTTCAACAAACAGCTATTCAGCGAGAGTATCCCAGTCAGATTAGTGAGTTTATTTTATTACCTTTTGTTGGCAAAGAAGCGCCCAAACCATTACGTCGCCGTGTGGGAAGAGATCAGCCAGTTTTAGCAGATGCACTACTACTTACCGCTGTAGCGAGAATTTTTTTGGGCAATTGGATTCAAAATCATCAACCAAGTTGGGTAAAGCTAGGTTTAGAAGGTGCAACTCAAGCTTTAGGTTGGGGTTGTAACGATATTGGTGGTACATTGATGGAAGAACACATCACGACAATGGCAGGCGCGATTGGTGGTACTTGCATGTCGGTAGAGTCTCTGCAAGGTGCGATCGCTTCCCTCAAGCGACCTTATCAACAACGTGATACTCTTTATCGAAGAGTTACGAATTATTTCACTTCTAATCCCTGTACAGACGCCCCGGCGGGGCGTCTCTACGATGATGATCCCTACGATCCCAATCCAGGATACCATTGACGTTGATTTACGTATTTCACACTCATGTTTATGAAGCGTTATTGGTCACGTTTGCTTGCCCTGGTTCTGGTTGTGGTGATTGGCTTAGTGGGCTGCTCTAGTCCAGATGGTTTATCAGGGAATTATCGCCAAGACACTTTAGATATTCTTAATATCCTGCGCAATACCCTTGAGTTGTCACAAGATTCGCCTGATAAAACATCACAACAAGCACTGGCGCGGCAAAAAATTAATGATTTTGCCGCACGCTACCAGCGCAATAGTTCCGTTGCTGGTTTGAGTTCTTTTACAACTATACGTACAGCCCTAAACTCTCTGGCTGGACATTATAGTTCTTACCCCAATCGTCCTGTGCCACAAAAGCTCAAGAACCGTTTGAAAAAAGAGTTTGATCAAGTAGAAGCGGCACTAAAACGAGAGGCTTAACCAACTCTTTACATTCTGCCTTTGAGTAAATCAGTAAATTTGGCAACAGAAATAGGGGTAATGAAGTCTCTTATGTGTGGGCTTCAAAACCCCTATTGTTAGTTTAAAATTTTATACACGCAAACAAAATTGCACCCAACTAGGTGTGAGTTAAAGTAAAAATTAATTTTGTCCTTGTAGTTTTACTTATGTCCAAAAGTGTCTTGAATGTTGCAACAATGTTCTGGCGACGCCTGTTGGTTGTTCTTGTGAGCAGTTGTCTGCTGCCTACCCACGTCAAGATTCAACCAGCACAGGCGCAGTTAACAGAGTTGTGTCAATTATCACCCCAGGCAGCGCAAGAAAAAGAAAACTTACGGTTGTCAGCAACCAAAGGCAATCAAGAAGCACAAAGCCGCTACCAACAATTGCTGCAACAACAAGCACAAGCTTTGCAAGAATGCCGCACGCGCAATTGGCCGCAAGTTCAAGCAATTTGGTTACGTTTGTATCCTTGTGATGCTCAACCGGGAGCAATCGATCAAGTTATGGATCGCATTGTCAACAGAGGGTATAATCAAGTATATTTGGAAGCTTTTTATGATGGGCAAGTACTGTTGCCCAAAGCAGCTAACCCGACGGCTTGGCCTTCTGTGGTTCGTAGCGCAGGCACAGAAAATGTAGATTTGCTAGCGATGGCAATTCAAAAAGGGCGCGAGCGCGGTCTGAAAGTTTATGCTTGGGCTTTTACCACTAATTTCGGCTATACTTACGCTCAGCGTCAAGATCGAGAACGAGCGATCGCCCGTAATGGCAAAGGTCAAACTAGTTTATATGTTGTCGATAACGGCTCTCAGGTATTTATCGATCCCTACAACTTGCAAGCAAAACGTGACTACTACCAAATGATACAGGAAGTGATGCGTCGTCGCCCGGATGGGTTGCTACTTGACTACGTGCGCTATCCACGCCAAGCAGGCAGCGATTCTATTGCCACGAAAGTCACAGATTTATGGTTATACAGTGAAGCCACTCAGCAAGCTTTATTTCGTCGGGCGTTAAATGAAAAAGGATTGGAATTAATTCGTCGCTATTTGAGTAAAGGACATATTACCGCAGGAGATGTAGCAGAAGCTGATAAACTTTATCCTCAAGAAGCAGAACCTTTATGGCAAGGACGTATTCCGCCTTCTGAACAAAAGGCGATCATTCCTGTTACTAGTAGACAACCAAATTTGCAACTTGAATTGTGGCAGCTTGCAGTCGCCCACGCCATGCAAGGTATCCTTGATTTTGTCAATTTAGCTGCTTATCCAGCACAGCAACAAGGTGTCCCCACAGGAGTTGTATTTTTCTCTGACGGCAACCAAATGGTCGGTCAAGGCTTTGATTCACGCTTACAACCTTGGGATCGATTTCCAAGTACCTTTGAATGGCATCCAATGGCTTACGGAAATTGCGGGAATGTTAATTGTATATTAGCGCAAGTACAGCGAGTCATCAACCAAGCAAAACCAGGTACTCAAGTAATTCCAGCATTAGCCGGTCAGTGGGGACAGTCAATTACTGGGCGTCCATCTCTAGAAGCGCAAATGCAAGCACTTCGCCAATATGCACCACAATTAAGAGGAGTGAGTCATTTTGCTTACTCTTGGCAAGAACCCGATCACGATAACAATCGCAAATTCTGCCGCCTGTAGTAATAGACATATCCAAAAAATAATGTAGAGACGTTCCGCCGGAACGTCTCTACAAAGATTGCAGATAATACTTTCTTTCAGTCCGTTTTAATGGACTTGCGCTCTTAGCCCTTACATAAGTCAAGGCGTATTTATTTGTTTTTATGAAAAATCTATCAAAAGTATGACGTTTGATTTTTGATTGTACTTCATCATATTTTTGAAAGCATTAAAAAAACTTAGTTGTCAGGACTCAGAACGCAGCATCAATTGGTTGAGGATTCAAACTTCCAACCAACAAGTATTAGTCAATAAAAACAAAAAATTTAATCCAGATTTTTCAGCATCTTATAGGTATAAAGCTTTAATTAGCAAGAAATCGAAGATAGAGAAACCAGGTTTCTCAAAGAAACCGGGTTTGTGATAGCTAGCATTTGCAATTCACATGGGATTGCTATATCAAAAATAAGTTATTGCATACTATGATTCCTAAAACTGGGTTCAAGTTTTTGGCGATCGCTGTGATAATCATTGGTATATTTTTTCGCTTTGTCAATCTGGACAAAAAAGTTTATTGGTTTGATGAAACTTATACATCATTAAGGACTTCTGGCTACACAATGTCAGAAGTAGTTGGACTTTGCAATGGTAATGCAACTAGTATCGAAGATTTACAGAAATATCAGCATCCTGCTCCAGGAAAAACCTTAACAGATACTATTAAATCTTTGGCAGTAGAAGATCCTCAACATCCTCCACTATATTATTTAATGACGCGATTTTGGGTGCAAAATTTTGGCAGTTCAGTCGCGGTAATCAGAAGTTTGTCTGCAGTGATTAGTTTACTAGCGTTTCCATGCATATATTGGCTATGCGTGGAATTATTTAAGTCATCACTGATTGGATGGGTAGCCGTGATGCTGCTGGCTGTGTCGCCTTTTCATGTGTTGTATGCACAGGAAGCACGAGAGTACAGTTTGTGGATTGTGACAATTTTACTGTCAAGTGCAACTGTACTCAGGTCAATGCGAATCAACACAAAGCTTAGTTGGGGAATGTATACAGTAACAGTGGCATTAGGATTATATACATTTTTGTTTTCTGGGTTTGTGACAATTGCTCATGGTATTTATATAATTACTTACGAAAAATTTCGATTCAGCAAGAAGGTTATTGCTTATCTGGGGGCTTCTTTATTGGGAGCTTTAGCTTTCCTACCTTGGGTTTTAGTGGTTATTACTCATTCAGAACAATTTAAAAATACAATCAGTTGGACAGATAAGAAGATTTCGCTGTTCAAACTAATAATGATATGGGGGATCAATCTTAGCCATTTTTTTATTGACTTGGGTTATGAGTTATTTCATAAAAATAATAACTTTGTTTGGAAAATTATTATAGGTGTTTCGATTTTACTCAGCTTAATTTTAGTAGGATATTCAATTTATTTTCTATGTCGTAATACTCCTAAGCAAATTTGGTTATTTGTCTTAACATTAATTGGTGTGACAGCGCTACCTTTGATCATACCAGATGTAATTTTGGGCGGGGTGCGATCGCAATCTCCTCGGTATCTCATCCCAGCTTATTTGGGTATTCAGCTAGCTGTTGCTTACTGTTTAGCGACAAAGATGAGTTCCATTTCGATCAGAACGTGGCAACTTATTACAGTTGCGCTGATATCATCTGGAGTTATATCTTGTGCAATCAGTTCTCAAGCAGAAACTTGGTGGCTTAAATATAGCGGTTTGTATACTCCTCAAGTAGTTAATATTATCAATCAGACTACCCGTCCACTAATAATTAGTTCTTGTGACGGAATTTGGTCTTTAGCAAGTGAACTATCTTTAAGTTATTGGCTGGAACCAAAAGTAAGATTTCAATTTTTGAAACAGTCAAACCCGCTCCAAATTTCTCCTGGTTTTACTGATATTTTTTTATATAATTCTCCCACCAATCCTCTCTCAACAACACTACAGTATAAATTGGAGAAACAGCACTACAAAATAGAGAAAGATATTTACCCCACTGAGTTGGGTTTATGGAAAGCCTTGAACTGAAGTTCAAGGCTAGTAGCTCAAGTCCCTTAAAACGGACTAAAAGAGTTATACCGTTTCTCCAAAAACTGGCTACATACGATCCCCTCTTACCCCCCCTTAATAAGGGGGGGTTGGGGGGGTTGGAGAGATCAGATGTGTGAAAACGATTATTTGTCCCAACCTACTTATGTGCATGTGACATCAAGGAGACGGAACTGCTACTCGATTGCTGGGAACAATCTGTGGCTGATAGGAAAAAACCTCTCGGCTGTTGGGTTTTACGGTTACCTTCAGCCATTGCACATCGTTGTTATCGTTCGCTGCACTGTTGCCAAATGTCTCGACACGAGTGAAGTTCTCAAGGCGTCTGCCTTGAGCATCCTGAAATGGTTTGTCAATGCGGAAGTAGTGCGAGTCACCGTGTACGTAAGCAACTGGTTTACGGAAAGCAATTACCTCATCGCGCAATGCTAATAAATAGCTCTGGAACCCATCAGGCTGCCCATCGGTTTGGGCAAGTGTCTTCGGATCGCGCACAGGTGCTCTAGTAGGATCGCTGAGATCCCATCCTGGATTGCCTTGGGAGATCAACATGACTGCTACCGAATTGTCTGCTTTTGCCACTCGGAAAGTTTCTTTCAACCATGCAATATTAGCTGCGTTTCGCGCTTCGTACTCTTCGGGATCAGGTGCAGTGTCGCATAGGTTGTTGCACGAACCCTGGACATTGAGTGTGGCATAAGTAACCTTACCGACTTTCCAACGGCGGTTCTCAACACAGGGTACAGCAGTGTTGTTTGCACTCAGGCATGATGCGGAGGTTTGCACCTCTTGGGCTAGTTGACGCTGTCCAAGGGTAAAATTCGTACTGAAGAATACCTGACGCTCGTAGTCAAGGCGTTCGCGGGAGTTGAATCCACCGTTGGAGGGGCGATCGCAGTCTGTCCAATCGTTGTCACCTGGTGTGAAGACTGCTGGTGCTTTCAGGGCATTGAAGTAGCCGAGCGACTGGGTGTAGAGAGCATCGTCGCAGGTAGTCGGCGTGATCGAGTTGGGTGTAGAGTTGCCCGCTTTCAAGTCGCCATTGTGGGCTGTGAAGGCAAGGTTTTGCGCGTTCATGTCAGCAATCAAGTTCGGGACTCCCGTCGTCGCCTGTATATCTGAGTATGGTAAATCGCCCCAAAGTCCGATCGCGTATGACTTGTTCTCACTCTCGTTCTTGTTCTTGCTGGCAGTAGCCATTGTAGAACTTGCTAGGAACGGTACAGTCAGTGCTATTAAGCACATTTTACGTAGCAAACGTGCATTGGTGATACGTTGAAACACTGGGTAGCTATTTGTCATCATTTATAATCCTTAATTATTCTTTGGTTTCGCAAGCGCATTGATTGTTAGCCCCTGCCCATGCCATTCGAGTCAGTAAATTAGAATACCGGATTGTTGATGACAGTTAGGTTATAGATGGGTTAAAAATTCGCTAATTCCCAGCAATCCGCCTAGAACTGCAGTTCTGGGCTGGACAGCTTAAGTCCGTTTTAATGCACTAAAAAGCAACTGTTTAGTCGGTTTTAACCGACTTGAGCTATGCAGCCCTGTACTTGAGTACATGGCGATCGTGTATAGAAATAGCCAGACTCTGCTATTGACTCCTTAAACAATGACAGAAAGCAACCGGATGGACAGAATAGAAAACCAGCTAATTGATATGCGCTTAGTGGTGAGCGCTTTTCTCGAAACTGTTACTTATCATCAGCGCAATTTTGAAAGGATGTAGCGCAATTTTGAGTCTAATAATAACAAGCTTACAGTTCTCATGACCGAAATTAGAAATATTCGAGCTGATACGCAAGCAATTCAGACTGACAAATATTCTGGAAATTAAACTGTAGTTAACTGAATCACATATTTACAAAAGATATATATAGTGAGCTGTCTTCTTACTTGAGCTATGCAGCCTAGAAATTTATTTCTAGGCGGATAAGAACGCAGATGCAAGATCTGAGGATATTGAGATGCCTATCCCGGTTTCGCAGGAGAAACCGGGCTTGTTGGAATGGGCAATTTGTACAAATCAATCACCCTTGAATTTGGTTTTTCAAAGCTTGCAAAGAAGCCCAACGGCGATCAACAGGTTGATTGGAATTATTAGCGGAACTTGGTTGAATACCAGGACACTTGTTATCACATAATTGTCGTTGGGGTATAGCTAAGCACATTTGCTCATACAACCATTCACTGGGATAAAAATATCCGTGAGGTGAAAGAGTTTCTACCAAATCTTCCAGAGCTACTTCTCGCTCTAAGGGCAAGTTATCTGTTTCGTTAGCTGCTTCATCTAACCAGACAATTTCTGTTGTATCAACAACCAAACGATGATTATAATTTTGCAAGCAGCGGTTACAAGTGCAAGTAATGATTGCTTCTGCTTGACCGGATACTTCCAGGTAATTGCCGTTGTGCTGAACACGTAAGCTACCGCGAACAGGCGTTAAAGTTTCCAATCCAGGGAGAAACTCTTGAACCTGAATCTCCTCTGTCCGCTCCGGGGCTTTAGTTAGCTGCGGAATAAAAATTGCGTCCATAGGATTTGTGAGACATCCTCACTTGAAATTTATCTATCATCAGCGCTCGGCTGAAAATACATCTTTAAGTTTAGCTTTTTTACTATGCACTTTTAAGAATTATTTGATTCGGATTGCCGAATTGTTTGGAGACGGAGACGCCCCACCGGGGCGTCTCTACTATCTGAATCCACGGCGTACAACTAGATGACGGTGAGGTTCTTTGCCTCGGCTGAAAGTTTCCAAATCATCAAAGTCCTTTAAAAAGGTATGGATTTGACGACGCTCTGCCGAACTGAGGGATTTAATTTCTACTTCTTGCCCAGAGGAACGTACTTGTTCGGCGGCTGATAAAGCCATATCACGAATTTCCGCTTGTCTCTTGACACGGTAGCCATTCAACTCAACAGTGTAAGAAGCTTGCTGCTCATATGCTTGGTTCAAATTGAGAATAGAATTAGCTAAATACTGAATGGCATCTAGCACTGAACCATCGGAACCAATAAAAGTCCGAATTTGTTCTGGCGTGAGGTTACTGTCATCAATTGTCAACCAGTAGCTATCTGGTTCTGGTTCTTGAGTATCCCCGTAACCAAAAGTGTTTGTTTCCAACTCGCTCTTAATCTCAACAGATACGCCAGTTAGTTGCAGGAGTGTTTTTAACCACTCTTCACCTCTTTGCATCCGAGTATCGGTCATCATTAACCTGTAGCCTTTTTCTTAGAACTTTTTGGTTCAAATGGCAACGCTTTTTGTTGTGTGCCTTCTGCCTCTTTTTCTTGTTGCTCTACAATTTTTTGTAATTCCTCTGGCAAAGGTTCGCGAGAGAGGATATAGGTTTGTAGAGTTTGGAAAATGTTACCTATAACCATATACATCAGCACCCCAGCAGGTAAGGGGAAGAACAAAAACATTCCGGAAAATATAACTGGAGTGATTTTGTTTACTGTGTCTTGCTGTGGGTTGGCACTTGTAGAATTCTGCCCAGAAAGTACTTGGCTAACGTAGAGGGTGATTCCAAACAAGACAACCATTGAGACAATATCCCAGTGGATTGTGCCGTCTGGATCAATTGCACCTACTCTGCCTAAAGCATCAATGAACAAAAATCCTTGGTTTGAGGCTAATCCGGGAACTGTTGCTTGAATTGTTACATCTCCCGGTTGCAAAGCTTCTATGTTACCTTCGGGATCTATTTTGATCCTGTCTTCCCCTTTGGTAATTTTCCATTCGGGGATTAATTTAGTTTCAGGATGTTCTGCCAAAAGTTCCTGAAATGGCTTGCCAACGGTAGTTTGATACACAATCTTGGTGTGTTCTCCTACCGCTAATTTATTACCTCCGGGAAGAATAGCACTTACCTGAACGTGTTCCCCTTCAGCAATGTAAACGTTTTGGGGAGGAGTCGCAAAGGCTTGGGGTTGAATTCGTTCGATTTGTTCAGTAGGTAAAATTTGTAAATTTAAATTGTAGTTAACTGAGGCAAAAGGCGATCCCCGTAATGTAGCAAATAGCGCTAACAAAACTGGCATCTGCAACAGTAAGGGAAAACATCCAGCTAATGGATTGCCAAATTCTTTTTGGACGCTGAGCATTTCCTCTTGCTGTTTTTGCGGATCGTCTTTATAGCGCTCTTTGATTTCTTGCATCCGCTTTTGCATTAGCGGTTGTACAACGCGCATCCGTCGCATGTTGCGAATTGAGCCTGCACTCAAAGGATAGAGCGCAAAGCGAATTAATAATGTTAATGCCACAATTGCCAATCCATAGCTAGGCACAATGCTATAGAACAAGTCTATGATTGGCAGCATTACATTATTTGAGAGGAACCCGATACCAAAGTCCATTATTCACCAATTCAACCGAGGTAATGTAATTTAACTGAATCTAATTTATCTAAATCGTGATTGAGGTGCGACTATAGTCACACTACGGATAGCCGCACAAAGAGGAAACAGAGCAGGGGAGCTATTTCTTTGCTCCACTGCTGTAGTTGGGGTTTTTTGCTGCAACTTTTTCTTCAATATAGTCGTAGATTTCCCGAAACTTGGGAATAGCCCGCATTTCCAGACGACTACCATCTCTTAAAGTTAGTACCATATCTCCCCACATGCCAATACCACGGGGAACTTTAACGATTTTGACAATTTCTGAGTAGATTACGTCAGAGCGATCGCGTCCTTGCCATCCGCCTGTTACGGAAACTCGGCGATCGGTAATGCGAAAGCGTAGCCACAATGCTCTCACAATTGCGCCCACAGTCAAGGGTAAGCCCACTATAGTTAATCCAATGAGGATATTGATAATTAGATCCCCAATATGAGGCCCACCTTCAAAATAAACTTCTTCACGAATGCCCATTGAACACCTCCGCTTGTGCCAACAACTGCTCTAATTCTTGCAGAAATTGTTGGCTTCCGCACTCAAGTTCTGCTGCTGTTGGTTTTACAACAACTACTAGCCGCCATCCCGGTGATAATTTGGGCAATAATCCATACATGAGTGCGGCAATTTGACGCTTGATCCGGTTGCGTACTACTGCTCTTTTGCTGACTTTTGTGCTAATCGTAATACCAATTTTGACGGGAGGAAGATGCGATCGCTCTGTTTGTGGCGGCATCTTCGGGGCAGTATCCTGAGAGGAAGATGTTTTTGCTGATGGTCTTAAAGCTCTCAATGTTAAGTGAGAACCATGACGACGAATTCCTTCAGTGAAAACTGCCTGGAAATCTTTTCGGGATTTTAGCCGATATGCTTTGGGCAGAGCCACAACTGCAACTAGACACTTAAACGATGACGCCCCTTTCTTCGCCGCGCTCTAATCACGTTTCTACCATCTGGTGTCCGCATTCTGGCTCTAAATCCAGAAGTTCTCTTTCTTTTTCTGTTAGTTCCGCCTAAGGTTCTTTGCATAATTCTTGCCTCTTACTTGTAGACGATTTTTATAAAAAATCACGATTTATAATTATATCATATGTCTTATTTGTCTGCAACCCTTGTAGAGACGTTCCATGGAACGTCTCTGATTGCTAAGAAATACTAATAATCCAAGTACCGATGTAACGGGTTAATGGTACATCGCCCGGAGATTGCACCGAGCAGTTGAAGTAGAAAATTCCACCAGATGCTGGGTTTTTCACATTCGAGAGCACAACTTCAACGTTATTACCTGCGGGAATCGCCTCAGCCGGGAAAATTTCAATTACGCGATTATCCTTATCCCACTTCACATCAGACAAAGGAATTTTTTTATCTTTAACTCTCACCTCAACATTCTTGGTATCAAAGCTTCCTTTATAATATTCAGGGTAACTAATGACAAAATGAGCAACAGCTATTCTCAGCTTCTTATTAGAAATTCTTAATCTGTAACGATCCCAACCATTTATCTGACCACCAAAATCCAAGCGATATTGCAACTGATTCTCACCTTTAACACCACTAAATAGTGTCAAACCTGGTAAACTCTGCGCCCAGCTAATAGCTGGGATCCCAGCTAGCAAACAGCCACTAACAGCTATGGCAGAAAGTAAACGTCGCATAGTTAAGCTCCTCATGGGGTAGAAAATTTGTCTGTATAACAGCTCGTGCTTCGTAATTAAACTGTACTACTTAACTGTTTGAGACGTGGAACGCCTGTAAAAAGTGTCCTTTGATGGGATTGTATTTCAAAATATGAACTAAGTGTATCTAAATTTAATACATTTGTTGTAAAAATTGAACAACAGCCTGGGTCATCACTAGTAAACTTGGGCTATGTCGAGCAAAAAAGCTTGAATCACAGCAGGAATGATGAAAACATGACTGGGATAAGATATTGAGAATTAAAAAATATTGCACCATGTAAAAAATTGAAAAGAAAATTTTTAAATCCCTAAAAGAAGTTGAAGACAAACAAGCAAGATCAAGGGATTAACATAGGATGTGCAATAGAAGACCTTCCTTAAATTGCCTAAAGCGCAACATCCAGCCAGAGCCATTAGGCTTGGTCTAGATAAGTAAATGCGATCTAATGGTTCAATATACTAGGCAAAAACCAGGTTTAATAGCCGTCACGTCCACGAATGAGTACACTTCCTCACTAGAAAAATTTCCCACCTTGCAAATAATAGGTATTTATCTCAAGGAGATTTCATGAGATTAGCAGTTGCCAAAGAAATAGAAGTTTGTGAACGCCGTGTTGCCCTCATTCCTGATACAGTTGCCAAATTGGTAAAACAAGGTGTAGAGGTATGGGTAGAAGCTGGAGCAGGTGAGCGAGCTTTCTTTAGTGATGAGGCTTATGAGAAGGCAGGAGCCAAAATTATTGCTGATACTACCACATTGTGGGGCGAAGCAGATATTTTGCTCAAAGTTAGCCCACCCCAAGAGCGAGAAAACGGACGCTCGGAAATTGACATGCTTCGCCCTGGGGCTGTACTAATCGCATTTCTCAATCCTTTAGGAAATCCATCTGTAGCACAGCAACTAGTAGAACGCAAAGTAACTGCTTTCAGTATGGAGCTGATCCCCCGTACTACCAGAGCGCAAAGTATTGATGCATTGTCATCACAAGCGTCAATCGCCGGTTATAAGGCGGTACTGATTGCAGCAGCAGCATTACCAAAATACTTCCCCATGTTGACAACAGCAGCAGGTACGATCGCCCCAGCAAAAGTGTTTATCATGGGAGCAGGCGTAGCTGGGTTACAAGCAATAGCAACCGCCAGACGCTTGGGAGCAGTAGTAGAAGCCTTTGATATCCGCCCTGCTGTTAAAGAAGAAGTACAAAGCTTGGGGGCAAAATTTGTTGAAGTCAAACTAGAGGAAGAAACAACAGCAGCCGGAGGCTACGCCAAAGAAATTTCTGAGGCTAGCAAACAGCGCACACAAGAAGTTGTTACCGAACACGTTAAGAATGCTGATGTAGTAATTACTACAGCCCAAGTACCTGGTAAAAAAGCACCAATTCTGGTAACAGAGGAAATGGTGGCACAAATGAAACCAGGTTCGGTAATTGTCGATCTTGCCGCCGAACAAGGTGGTAACTGCGCCTGTACCGATCCCGGTAAAGATATTGTCTGGAATGGTGTTACAATTATCGGCCCGATTAATTTACCATCTTCGATGCCCGTTCATGCCAGCCAATTGTACGCTAAGAACCTTACATCGTTGCTGCAACTGCTGATTAAAGACAAAGCTTTGCAAATCAACTTTGCCGACGACATCATCAATGCGGCTTGCATTACCCACGAAAGTGAAATTCGCAACCAACGGGTTAAAGATTCCCTTCAAGCTTTAAGTGGTGTTAAGTAATTAGGAATATAGCAATCCTATTTGAGTTATGAACCGCCAAGACGCCAAGAGCGCCAAGAGGAAATTGTTGTGTTTGCAAATCATTTAGGACTGCTATAGAAGACTGGCTAATAGGTGATAGAGCAATTAGCACGTAGGAGTTTTTCCCAGAATGACAGAAGCATTAATAGCAGCTTTGTTTGTATTTGTTTTGGCATCTTTTACTGGATTTGAAGTGATCAACAAAGTACCACCTACTTTGCACACCCCTTTAATGTCGGGTTCAAATGCGATTTCTGGCATCGCTGTACTTGGGGCAATAGTAGCTTCTGGTGCAAGAGACACAAATTTATCAGTGATTCTCGGTTTGATTGCTGTGGTACTAGCAACCGTCAACGTGGTGGGTGGTTTCCTAGTCACAGATCGAATGTTGCAAATGTTCAAGAAAAAGGCAACCAACTAATAGTTAATGGTTAATGGTTAATAGTTAATAGCAATTACTCAATTAACCATTAGCAATTAACAATTAGCAATTAGCAATTAGCAATTAACAATTAGCAAATACCACTGACTATGACTGACTTTCTACCAACTGGAATTCAACTAACGTACTTAGTCGCAGCATCCCTATTTATTCTGGGGTTGAAAAAGCTAGGTTCACCCGCAACAGCGCGGCAAGGTAATGTAGTAGCAGCTGTTGGAATGCTTTTGGCAATTGTGGCAACACTGCTGGATCGGCAGGTGTTGAACTATGAGATGATTTTGTTGGGATTGGCGATTGGTTCGGCAATAGGCGCGATCGCAGCTTATAAAGTCCAAATGACAGAAATGCCCCAGATGGTGGGTTTACTCAACGGATTGGGAGGTGCAGCTTCTGCCCTCGTCGCCGTAGCTGAATTCTGGCGGTTGTTGGCAGGCTCAGAGCCAATACCTCTTGATGTCAACATCTCCATGCTGCTAGATGTGTTAATTGGTGGTGTCACCTTCACGGGTAGCTTCGTTGCCTTTGCGAAATTGCAAGGAATCATGAGTGGTTCCCCGATTACATTTCCCTTCCAGCAACCCTTCAATGCTTTGCTGCTAGTTGCCTATGTAGTAGGCAGTGCCTTTCTATTAATCTCACCTGGTAACCTACCTGTATTCTTGGCAGTAGTTACTGTTTCCCTAGTGCTGGGTGTGATGTTCGTCATCCCCATCGGTGGCGGCGATATGCCCGTGGTAATTTCGCTGTTAAACTCGTTGTCGGGGATCGCTGCTGCTGCTGCTGGTTTTGTGGTGATGAACAACATGTTGATCATCGCTGGTGCTTTGGTAGGAGCTTCTGGTTTAATCCTTACCGAAATTATGTGTAAGGCGATGAACCGCTCTCTATTCAGTGTGCTGTTTAGTGCTTTTGGCACAGGCTCTGCTGGTGGTGGAGCTGCTGCTTCCGGTGGTGCAACTGATAAGAGTGTGCGCAGCATCGATCCAGAAGAAGGCGCAATGATGTTAGGTTATGCTCGTTCTGTGGTAATTGTTCCTGGATATGGGATGGCAGTAGCTCAGGCGCAGCATAGTGTGCGTGAGTTAGCGGATCAACTGGAACGCATGGGCGTTGATGTGAAGTATGCCATTCACCCGGTTGCTGGTAGAATGCCAGGACATATGAATGTGTTGCTGGCTGAGGCGAATGTGCCTTATGAGCAACTGCATGACATGGATGATATTAATCCCCAGTTCGATCAAACTGATGTGGCGTTGGTGATTGGCGCAAATGATGTAGTGAACCCAGCGGCGCGGAGTGATGCGAATAGTCCGATTTATGGAATGCCGATCTTAGAAGTAGATAAGGCGAAGCAAACTATTGTGATTAAGCGCGGCATGAGTGCAGGTTTTGCTGGTGTGGATAACGATCTGTTCTACAAGAATAAAACCACAATGCTCTTTGGTAGCGCTAAGGATATGGTGGCAAAGTTGGTTTCTGAAGTGAAGCAACTTTAAGCATTTTGGATTGAGCGATCGCCCTTTTTCTTCCTAGCCCCCCTTTATAAGGGGGGTTGGGGGGATCAACAACGTGAAGCGCATGGCGTCGATCCCCCAAGCCACATTCGGTTATTTTCAAATCCAAAATTACTCTGGATGAGGCGTTGGCTAATATTCAAGACGCCATTCGTGAATATTTGGTAGCATTGGAAGATAGATTACAAGATGTAGAAATTCATGAAATTGAAGAGTGTTTGGGGTTTTGAGGCTATGAAATTTTACACATTATTAGGGCTTCTGACTGAATTAGATAATCTTAGCTTAGAAGAATTACTAGAAGTCAAAGAAAAGGTTGATAAGTTAATACAGTCAAAAACCTCTAATGTTGCTGTTTTTGGAAATATAACTCCTCCGCATCGAACGGGTGATTACACGGACACTAAACATCCCGACCATAAAAATGTCGAAGTATTCTTCTTTAAGGGGCATTACTCTGGAATAGCTCAAGATAGTGACATTGTTGTTTCATCAATAAATCAGGTGAACGACCAAAATGACATGCAAGCTTTGGATTCAATGATTAAGCTTGTAGATGAGTGGCTACAAGATGATTCAGGATATGACGAGGAAGTTTATCCTCTAATAGAAGTTGGTTTAATTCAAGATTGAAATGTTATTACGACTAATGTTAAACATATAGAACGTTTTGCAGTAAATAATGAGTTAGAGGTAGTTGATTGGGTAACTACCTTGAATAATTTTGTTGATAAACAGTCATCTTAAGGCTGTAATTAATTTTTTTGAACCTTTGGGAAAAGGGAAAAAGGTTGTAAGATAGATGAACTTGTAAGGAACCGCCAAGACACTGAAAACGGCAAAAGAATAAAAGATTGAGCGTAATGAAGAGGGATAAGTTCTTACAAATTAGGTCGTCTATAAACTTTTAAGCTGTAAGATGTTGAAGGACTACTTCCATACAGCTTTACTCTGATAAAATAGCTACCAGGATTAAGATAAAAGTTATTTAGAAACTCACTAGCTGTGCCACTATTATTTGTTCTCTGGGAAGTTTTCAAAGGCTCTCCATTTTCTTTGACAATTTCTAAATCAGCATCAGCAGTTAAATTGTATAGTGAAATATCAAATTTACTTGCTGTCTGAACCCAAATTTGATATTCTTGTTTGCCTGTACTTGTACTACCAGAGACTAAATTACCTTGGTAAATAACCTGTTGACCTGTAGATAATGAAAATGGATAGTAAGATAGCAAATTCTTGTAATAATTTACTTTTTCTCCTAGTTTTCCGCCTTCTGTGACAAGTTTTTCCCTATCTGCTGATAGTTGCTCGATTTTGTTTTGTAGTTCTTTAATTTGTTCTTTATAATCTCCTGTTGATGAAGAAATTTCTCTTTCAAGTCTATTAGCTTTTTGATACTGATTGAAACAAAGTATCCCTAATCCTATAATAGTTACTGAAGCAATTGCTGACAGACTATTTTTATATCTTGTAATTGCTGTTACTTCTGATTCTAAACGAGTTTTTAAAGTAGTAAATTCTTTATTTTTTGATTCTAATTCAAATGTTTTTTTATCTAATTTAGATTTTTTAGTTTTTATTTCTGATTCTAATTCAGAAACTTTTTTATTTAATTTAGAATTTTCAGTTTCTAATTCTGTTAACATTTTTGGTACACTTTCAGTTTTTACACTCGACTTTTCCTCCAACAAACTTTTATAAGTTAAATATTCTATGAATAGATCTTGTCTACCACAACACTCGCAGCCAGAAGGTAAATCTTCTGAGATAAATTCATGACTACATCTTATACACTTGTATTTTGGCATTGCTCTAAATTCTTATGGTTTAAGAGTTCCACGAATTCTGCTACTTTTTAAAGTTCCGTGTAGTCTACTTTTCCCAGATCCATTAAACTTGCTTTTATCTTCATCTGATTCACTTAACTCATGTTCAAGTGGTATACCATTGTCGTAGAGATTCTTAATAATGCGATGCACATCAGCAATTAGTGGACGCTTATTTGGATCTAAATCTAGCATTGTATCAATTAATTTATAAACCCCTACTCCGACTAAATCTTTACCAGAGTTAATAATCGTCTTTGTTTTAATACCCGTTCCTTTTAATCGAGAAGATCCAGGTGTTTTAGACTTCCTACTATCATCATCTCCATAGATAGGAATTATAAGTCTTTCTCCATTAAGAACTGCTTCATACGCATAAGGATAGGTACTAGAAAAAACTGGCAGTTTACCAGTCCAGTATTGGCAAAAGATTAAACCAAGTGAAAATATGTCAGAGCTTTTTGTAGGTATTGGAGTTGCACCATTAGTAGCAACATATCTACTAAATTCAGGTGAATAGTAAGCTGCATCACCAACAAGTAAATCAGCTTCTATTGACTCACCTTCAAGTATACTGCTGTCAAAATCTATTATCTTAGCAATTAGATTACTGCTGAATTCTTGAATTAGGATATTATCTGGCTTCAAGTCTAAGTGAATAATTCCCTTCGAGTGCAAAATCTTCAGTGCAAAAGCTGCGGTTAACATTACAAATAAACGATCCTTAGTTTTCAAGGTGTGAATTTTGCCAGACATCGAACTAGTATCAACTTTTTGGCAAACCTTGAAAAAGTGACTACCTATATCTGGATCTTTTCCATCAGCAAAAAAATCAACGGTTGTTACAACTAAACCACCTTCACCGCAGCTAGAAAGCGCTTCTTGAATAGCTATATGTCTTTTAGCAAATTCCTCACACTGCTTTCTTCTTTTCTGTTTATTTTTCTCACTTCCAGGTGCGCTTACACCAGGGTAGACAGGATTTAAAAACTTTTTAATAAAATATTCTGTACCGTTATACTCTACAAAACCCCACTGGCATTGACCTGCATTAGCACTATCAAAATCACGAGTTACTACATATTTTTCTGCAATTACATCTCCAATCTTATACGACATGATTTCCTATTCCTGTATTTAAAAATCTATTTAAAGTCTATCCTACTTATGTTGCCTTTAATTTCTTTTCAATCTCATTACATAAATTATCAATTTCTTGAACCTGTTGATATTTTTGTTCTACTTGATATAACTCCTTTGCTTTAAGTAAATTTTCTAAAGCGATTTCTAATAAATCTTGTTGCTTTTGGCTATATCCAATAACATGAAAAGCATAAGCGCAGTTGGGAACGTTTTGAATGATTTCATGACATACTTGAATTACTTTATCGTAATTACGATCTCCTAGCAGAGCTTTTAAATATATGTATTTATCTTCGCTAGTTTTAGTTATATATGGATTAGAAAGCGCTTTTTCAAAAAAATTAACAGCTGTCTTGTGATGTCTAGATTTAAAGATATTAACATAAACTTTTTGCTCGAAGAAACCTAATTCCGTGTAAGCACAACCGAGTTTCCATTCAGTATCACAATTATCTGGATCTAATCGTAATGCATTACTATATTGATAAATTGCTAGTTGATATGAGTTCATTTTCCAGTATTTGTCACCTTGTTCTAATAATTTTACTACTTCCTTTTTGTTTAATTGCTCTCTATCTTCACCGAAAGATTTTTGCTGAAAAGTATCATTTACTTTTACTTGTTGCTCATCTTCATATTCTGATGTTTTCACCACTTTTTGAGATTGTTTATGATGAGAAACTAAAGGTTCTTGATTATATTTAGTTGTCAAATATTCACTTTTTATTTTTTCTTCATAATTCTGTTTATAAATGCTCCAATGTGTTTCTAGTTTTTGGTAATCATCAATCTGGTAGCTAAAACGATCTCTGATTATTGCGAAACGTTGTTTATACGAATCTTGCAAAGCATGAAAACTCTCAAAGCCAACAGATCGTAAGACAAGAGAAACATCATCTTGCTTAATCTTTGTATAAGCATCTAACAGTAAATTTTGCCAATCAGTAAACGACTGACACTGAATCAAAGTCTCTAAAAGTAGCTTTTCAAATGCCCAAGGTGACTCTAAGTATTGAAAACAACCATCTGTACAAGCAAGGACACAGCCATTTTCTGAAAACTCCTCAGTTTTAAAATTAATTCGCCAGTTAGCATTCATATCTGCCGTTAAATATTGAGACATTGGTGGATCTTCACGTATTAACTTGAATGCATCATTTTCTATCGTCAGATCATCTTTTGTCAGCTGCTGTAACCCTTTTGTTGGACTTAAAAAATAAATGCGGGAATCTCCTATCCAACCTAAACTTAACCGGAATGAATTATTGGCTGGAGTTATATAGGATATACTAACAAGCGCTAGAGTTGTACACAAGCGTTTGCCAGCCATCGTGCCTTGTAGCCTTGATTGTTTAATTTTAGTATCTGCGTTGGTTTTTAATAGATTGCATATATCTTTTTGAAGCTGAGTAATATCCTGCTCATTAAAATGTCCATATCTTTGTTGCAAAAATTGTTTTGTAATCCGAGAAGCCAAACTAGAAGCAATCTTCCCTCCTGTCATTCCATCATATCCAGCAGACCTACCACCTAATCCATCAAAAACACCCATCGCTACTGTTTTTTGATATGGGACAACTACAGGTTCGCCATCTTCGCCTCGCTCGTTGATGGCTTCGAGAAAAACACATAAACCAAATTCACAATTCATGGGTTCAAGGCTCAAAATATTAACAAAGGGCGTTGGTAACACAAAACATATATGAGCTAGTAAATTATGTCAGAAATCTTAGACACTGCTAGCGATCGCGTCTAGGATTTCTGAAAACTCAAATTCTTCCAAACCCGACCCCCCTTTAGAAGGAAAATGTATAGCGTTATCCCAGCTACAACCAATTACAGACCAAGGATTTGTATCTGGCGCATATAAAATTAGACGTTTGGCACTTTTTGGTATTTCAGACCAGTAGTCGGTTAATTCATCGAATGTTTGCGGAATCTCTTGAGGATAGTGGCTTGGCTTTAATCCTTTATCCAGACTATGAGCGCTGGCATCAGTCCACATCAATATAACGTATCGTTGCTTTGCAAAATCTTGTGCTTTTTCCCAGTTTGACGTCAGAGCTAATCCCAAAGCTTCTAGACCGTTTTCCGGCTCATCCCCGCCTCCCTCCGCTACAATTTCAGATATAAAAGCGGCAAAGTCAGAGGCTTGAGTTCTCAAGTTTAAAAAATTGGAACAGACCATTACTTTTTCTGCTGGATCTGCCCAATAATCTCGAAAGACTATTACTTTAGCTCGAAGTTGATCGATTCTTTTGTTTTTTTCTGCCATCTTCGCCTCTAGCTTATCATAGAAGCTGAGTGCTGATGCCTTAACCTCCTCTATTATGGGAAACATTGAGCCTGTGCCATCGATACACATTACCAAATCAACAGCATATCTTACACCTGGAGTATTAGTGGCTGTAGTCATCGATAGTTGCCTCTATTATGTTAATCTGTTACCGAATACACAGGTAAATTATAAGGCAATTAGTCAATAATTTTTCAGGCTAGTTTACGTAAGTATAAACAGCATGGCAATTAATCTATGTTACTTATAATGATAACAGCCTATTTAGTAACAAAAGTTATTCTATTGTCTTAGATATATTTAGTAAAGTAAAGATATATGAATAAATATTTGATAATATTTAACAAAATTGTCTTATCAGTATTATCTACAGTATGCTTAGGATTAGTTACTTGTTATAAATGGTATTTAAATTACAAAACTCAGCGAAAGCAAAAAATTTTACTAAAGGCTCGTAAGAAAAAACAACTAATCCAATTGGCAGAGATATTAAAACAAGAACTAGATAAATATAAGGGCATAAGGTCTGATGAAGAACTTGAAAAAATAAAACAAGTTATAGATAGATGCCTAGATGAAAACAATTTAAAGGAATTAACAAAATTTTACTGTCTTCTCTTTCCAAAAGAAGCGAAGGAAATTGAAAAGTATTTTAATAAATTTGAATAGATTTGATTTTTTAGGAGTAAAAATTACTAAATGAATGAGATACCCAGTTCTAAATATTTTGGTATATTTTTAATGGATTTTATTAATGCTATTCGAGACAAAAATTTAGAATGGTATGAGAAAACAGCAGATAGAACGAAAGCTCTTAAAGAGAAAAATGAATTATCTTCAGTACAGATTGAACAAGCAATCAAAAAATCAGTGCAAGATTTTGAACAGGAAATAGCTCTTAAGAAAATAACATATGATCAACAGATGGAGAACGCCAAACTTAAAGCAAAGAAAACTATGCAAAAGTATGAAAAATTTTTAGAAGAAATTGATGAACTAAGAAATAGAATTCAAGAATTTTATCCAAATATGCCCTTACCCCTAGTGTCTTTAATTCATCATCATGCTAGTCAATTACTAGATGAAATGTGGCAAGCGTCTGAAAATAAAAGGGAACTTAATTGTAAAAAAGAGTTTATTCAGTTTTTAACGGTAGTGTATGAAGATACTGACCCTACAGCACTAAAAGGAAACCCTCGTCTTCCTTTGAGAATTCTGAAATATATAGAAGAAAGTAAATAAATTTTTTACTTCTTTACTACTTTTTAAAAAAAGCGTAAGGATTCCAGTGTGACACTCCTACACCGATTGCAAAGCAATACGGTGTAGGCTTCTAAGTCCTGTTAAAATTTCTGTTGCTTCTTCAGGAACATCTCCAAGTACTCGCTCGAGGGCGATCGCATCAAGCCTGTCCTAAAATAAGGGTGGGCAGGACAACCCACCCGAGAAGAACTATATTGAACGTAATTAAGAATCGCGATCAAGTCCTAATTTTCCTGAATATCGGGATTTTGTGAAAGTAATTGCTGAAAATCGGCAACTGAATTGACACTTACCGTCTCTAAATGCAGCCTTTGCAATTCAGAAATATCCTCAATGTTATTGATAGCTTTAACTAACTCATCTGGTACTGTTTCAAACCGCTTCTGCAACAAACTAATGATGTTGGATTGAAGGGTTTGTCTAGTTGCCTTTTCCATTGCCATCAATTCCATATTGCTGAGTAATGGCATTTTTCTGTCCTCCTCATAACGTCTAAGTCTTTCGTTAAACTTTTGCTGTAACTCTGTTGGTAATGTCATCATCTTGTCAATCATCTGAAAGAGTTTGATGATCTCCTGTCGCTCAAAACCTCGCTCATATAATCCGCGAACTAAACTCCATTTCCACTGTTCTCTTTCTGGTGATTTGCCCCCTGTGGCTTTTGTTTTCAAGTGCGCCATTGCAATGACAGCAAAGGGATTTGTGCTTGCCTCTAAATCCTGCCACTGTGACTCATAATCTAATAGTTTAACAATTGGATACTTTAGACTAACTTCACAACCACCTAAAGTATAACCATAAGATGAAGGTCGCCAATTAGAGCGCTCATCTCCTAATATTGCTAGACTAATTACAGGCTTTTCGTAAAGGTCGAAGGCACGGTAATTATAAATATACATGCGTTTAGCAAATTCTGACTCCTCTTGGCTTTGCACTTCAATATGAATTAAGATCCAAGTTTCTTGATTATTATGTCGCCACACCTGATACAATTTGTCGGCAAAACGTAAACCAGAGTCAGATGATGCTGTAATCTGTTGGAGTTCCTTATCTAGTGAATTCGGGAGTTTGCTCCAGTCTATCAAAGCATGAACTTGAGGGAAAAAGAACTCTAAAAAAGGCTCAAAATATTCTTCTAGAGCTTCTTTCCACGGTTCATCATAGTTGGCATTGGGTTCTTTCATCACCTTAGTTAAAAGCGGTACCGGAAATAAGGTGATAATTATATTACCTCAAAACACGCAAGAGAGACGCGAAATTTGAGCCAGTGCGTTACCTTGGGAAACAAAGTTGAAGCGTAATGGTAACAAATTGATAATTGACTTGTTCACTAGGTCTAACGTTACCAAAGTTGTACCTCCTCCTGAACCCAGAGAAATGGCGTAAATCGTACCATCTAGTGACTGCGCCAGATTACTGTACCGTCGGTGCGGTATTAGTTGCGGTAAACCTGAATCAGCACCAAAACTTAATACCCCCTGTATTGAGGCTAATGGATACCAATAAAAAAGGTGGAGTACTTAGAGAAAACGCCTATTATTGATTGCTCAAGACTGCATCTTCTTTGCTTCTCCCTGCAAAATCCCAATAATCGTCCGCGTGACAAACTCCAAATCCTGCGGTACTGGATGCAGTGGTAAATACTCTACCACATGATGTGCTGCGCGATCGTACAGACCAAATCGCCAAATTTCCCCGGTTGAAACGGCACCGTACAAAATTGGATTCTCACTTTCTACCCAGCGATCAAGCGCAATTAATTCAACGGCAAGTTGAGTAAAACCTTTGGTCAAATCCGATTGTTTTGCTTCAATAATCAGAAGATTACTCGGACTGGGAATATAGTAATCAAGGGAGCCTTTTAACCAATTGCTCACATTAACCGTATACTCAATATTGATTGAATAGTCTAAAAAATCGCAAATCTGATCGAGCAACGGAAAAATCAATGCCTCCCGGCGGGCTTGTTCAGTGGTTGTATTTACCCGTTTCAGTCTGCGCCGCATACTCTGTGTGAGTTCAGCTAACCAATCTAATTCACATTGCGTGTAGGGGAGATCTTCGCGATCGCTGCGCTCGATCGTACAGCCCAAATCTGCCAAAATATCTTCAGGTGAGTAAGGCAAATCAAAATACTTGCTAAAGGTATAGGACTCTTTTGGATCTAAAACCTTGGGCATGGTGTCGTCCTGACTAAAACAGTATGCTTATTCTATCGAAGCTAGTGGGCGATCGCTAGGACAATTTCTCCAGTAAATCTGAGCTTAATGGGTTAATTTTCACTAACGCACTACTTCAAATGGAATCGACATCACGGCTAATTTATTTGTATCAACTCCACGTTCTCCGTCAGGAAGTTGGATATTATCAGCACTAGTTGCACTGCGAGTGCTTCTATCTAAATCATCAAGTAGGTTATTAGTTAAATTTAAAAATTCATCTCCGGTTGCTGTTATTGGACTGCGTTTACCAGCTTGTCCTTGAGAAGCCGCGAGTGTTTGTAGTTTGTCAAGTAAATCGCGTAAAGGTATTGGACTGGCGATGATAAGTATTTCTGAAAAGCCCAATGGTTCACCAATATTCATCCTTGTTCCGGTTCGTTGATGTTCGGGCTTGGGAATTAATACTTTACTTCCTGCTTCTATTGATGCGGCTAGTATAGTGTCCTCCATCCAATCATAAGGAAAGAGAATCGCCATGTCTCCAGCACTATCTATACCTAAAATACTGACATAAAGGGGTACTGATTCTTTATTTTGAATCTGGAAGGCAATTTTCGTTTTCAAGGGTAATTTTGGTATACCGACGGAAATATTTACTGGTTTGGTTGGTGTTGATTGGTTTCCCGTTTCATTATTTAGCTTGGCACCACGAGTTGTAAAAGTCTCGGCAAGGAGTTCTTGACTATCAGCAATAATCATCGAAACAGAAATATTTATTTTTGATGTATTTTTGTTGCCAAGAATGTCTTTAACAATTCTAGCAGCCCAGAATGATTGAAGTTTTGGTTGTAAGCGTTTAACTGCTGTAGTTACTGTTTCTCCTGCATCGCCAAAGGAGTTAACAATAATGGCATCTAAGGAAGGTGTAAATAAACCAAAGCTACCCACCGCAGGTAAATTTGGTATGCGTTGTTTCTGTAATTCCTGATATTTGGCTTGAGTCATGCGAGCAAATATATATTGCACTTCCTTTTGTCGTAGAGGTAGGGCTTCGATGCTGCGTATTGCCTGTAGTGCTTGTTTCGCCTGAGTAATAGTATTACTATCAAGAGAACTGTCATCTAGTCCGATTTTTAAAGTTATATTTTTTGGGATAGTGCGGATACGTTCTTGTAAAAGTGTTCCTTTAGCTAATGTTGTTTGTGTGCGCGTGGTATCGAGTAATTTACCTTTAGCAAATAAGCCCTTGCGTGATTCAATTTGCACCTGTCCGCGTGGTTCTCCTTTTTCATCGACAACTGTTAAAGTTGCGCTTTTGTTAAAACCTTCTATACTTTGTGATTCAATTCCACCCAACCATAAATTGACTTGGTTGCCATTCACACCCGTGACTACGGCTTCTGCAGGAATCTTTCTTGGAGGTAAAAAGTATAATGGGGTGTTAGCATTTTTGATATTTGTTTCTATTTCTGCTTCTTGAAAACCACCTGTGTTCGATGCTAAATTCTGAGCATTGCGGCTAACACCTGCGAAAGTTCTTGCAAAAGATTCATTTCTATTTAGCTGCCAAAGATATTGAGTTAAAGCGTAGGTAAAAGCCCCTGCACTGAAATCACTAAATTGACCATCTACAGCAAATTGGTCACGTTTTGCAGCTGCAATTACGATTCCTTTAGCAACGTTTTTGCGGCGTTTGTTGATAAATTCTGGTTGTGAAAGTCTGGTTTTCGCCAACAATTTACGCTGTTCCTCATATTCTGCATCACTGGGTAAGAAATTACTTCCACCATCGCGGGATCGAACAGCAAAATTTCCCCGTTTTGTACCCCCTGAGTGACAGCAATCTAACACCACGGTGACGTTTTCGGTTTGCAATGCGTACATGAGTAAAAACAGCGTGTGTCCCATGATATCTTGTACTACACCACCATTTGGAGGTAAGGAACTATCAACGGGGACAATTGTACCGTTGACTCCATCGGGCATATCTTTGTCTCTGTCTTTTACCCGCGAACCATGTCCGGAGAAGTGGAATACCACTACATCACCGGGTTTGGCTTGCTTGATCAGGTGTTCGTCAAATGCTTGTAAAATGTTTTGGCGTGTGGCTTGTGCGTTGATCAAAGTGAGAATATTTTTTTCATTAAAACCAAAGCGGTTGGTTAGTAACTCCTGTTGTAAGGAAACGTCGGTTACGCAACCACCTAGAGGGGGTATGCCATTTTTGTAATCGTTAATTCCCACAAGTAACGCCAGTTTGCGGGGTGTATCTTGTGCTAGAGCTTTTGCGTAACGTTTTCCTTGACGCATAATATCTAACTGGCTAATACCCATTGTGGCTATAGCAGAACCAGCGAATTGGATGAATTGACGGCGTTTGATGTGGGACATGGTGATTTTGGATCTTAGTTGCGCGATTTTGGTTTGTTTGGTTATTTGTATTTCTGGGAGTGAGGGAGTTTCTCTCGTTACAAGGCTCTGACTTGTTTCTCTCGTTACAAGGCTCTGACTTGTTTCTCTCGTTACAAAGCTCTGACTTCTCTCTCGTTACAAGGCTCTGACTTGTAACGTATTTCCGGAGGCTCTGCCTCCAGTGCAGGGTGGGAAGTGGGTTAGGTCATTCAGCCTCCCCAATGAGAGTAAAAGCTGCCCATTGTGATGGACTTGAATATTTTTTCTTGGTGTCAAGCATAGCTTTTCTTAATGCTGTGGCTTTGTCCATTTTTCGTTGCAAGTTTTGATAAAATTCGGTCATTAAAAATGCGGTTGAACCATCATCTACAGACCACAGGGAGACGATGACGCTGGGTGTACCTGCGCTGATTAAAGAGCGAGATAAACCGATAACACCGTCCCCTGTAATTTTTCCTCTACCTGTATCGCAAGCACTGAGAACTACTAAATTGGCGTTGAGTTTTAGATCGAGAATTTCGTCTGCTGTTAGGAGTCCATCGCGTTTTTTATCTTCTTTGCTTAGAGGGGATGAGAGGGAGGTAGGATTTTCTGGTGTTAGAGCAATGGAACTATCTAAACCCCGAATATCATCAAATAATCCGTGGGTGGCAAAGTGAATAATTTGTGCTTGGGGTAAGCGTTCGACTACGGTGGATTCTGTAGCTTGCTTGCCAATTAAGGGTTGGATTTTAAATAAATTGGCGATCGCTATTGCTTCTTTTTCTGCGCCAGCTAAAGGTGGTAATTGTTGCGGCGTTTCGCCAACTTTTATTGGGACTTTAGGCATGATGGGATTACCCACAATCAGCATCTTATTAGTCTGTATGGGTTTGTTTCCAAGTTTTTGATGTTGTTTTTTTGTTAAATCTAAAACCTGAATTGATGGAGATGTGAGGATGGTGTGTTTTTCTATCAGATATTTGCCGTTTTCGTTTTGTAATGCAGGGAAGGGAACTAGAAATAATGATTCTTGAGGGATGAATACTACTCTGTCGGTTTCTTTTTTCGGTAACAAGTCAGCGATGGGTGAGATTAATATTTCGTGGAGTTTTTGTAAGCATTTCTTTTGATTTTCTGGATTTGGTTTAGGTACGTTTTCAATTTCAACGCTTCTGACACTAATTGAGCGACGGCTGATTTTAACTAATTGCTCTAAATTTGTCTTTTCTTTCTGCCATAAAGGTTTGAAGTCGGCTTTGCGGAAGATCGCTTCACCTGTGGGCTTGATTACCCATATGTATAGTTCTGATTCTTTGGCTTGTTGTTTACCTGCAGTTTTGAAACTATCATAAATAATAGAATATTGAACGAGGGTAGCATTTTGTGATTTGGCAATTTGTTTAATTTGCTCAATTGTTGCGTCTGTGGAGGAAGAAACATTACCATTAGGGTCAAGACGACTAGCCAGTAAATCGACAAAAGCCCTTGCGCGTCCACTTTCTGCAACTTCTAAGGCTGCATCGGTTTGATTTTGGGCGATCAGCACTTTTTGTAAGATACGATAGGTGCGTGCTTGTTGCTCAAAAATGGAAATTTTAAAATCATCCCGATTACCTAATCTACTCCGTTGAGACTTCCAAACCTCAATCCCCTGTTTTAGGACTTTTTCCGCTTCTGCAAACTTCCAAGAGTAGAACAAAGCAGCTCCCAGATTATTCAGCGTAACACCTTCAACTTTACGAACACTGATTTCTTTAGCGATTGCTAGGCTTTGTTCGTAGAACTCAATGGCTTTTTGATAGTTCCCAAGTCCAGAGTAAGCATTTCCTAGATTAAGCAATCTTACACCAACCAAAGCGCGATTGCCGATTTCTTTAGTAATTGCTAAATTTTGTTGGTGAAACTCAATAGCTTTTTGATAATTTTCAAGTTCAGAGTAAGCATTTCCTAGATTACCTAGCGCACGAGCTTCAGCAGCGCGATTACCAATTTCTTTGGCAATTGCTAAATTTTGTTGGTGAAACTCAATAGCTTTTTGATAGTTCCCAAGTTCAAAGTAAGCATTTCCTAGATTACCCAACGCACGACCTTCACCAGCGCGATCGCCGATTTCTCTAGCGATTGCTAAACGTTGTTGGTGGAATTCAATGGCTTTTTGATAGTCCCCAAGGTTATAATAAGCAACCCCTAGATTCCCCAGAACACGACCGACAGAATCACGATCACCGATTTCTGTGGCAATTGCTAATTCTTGTTGGTGGAATTCAATAGCTTTTTTATAGTCTCCCAGGTAACGGTAAGCAATTCCCATATTACCCAGCGCACCACCTTCATCAGCGCGATTGCCTAATTCTTTGGCGATCACTAAACTTTGTTGGTTGAAATCAATAGCTTTTTGATAGTCTCCTAGCGAACCGTAAGTAGCTCCCAGATTACCCAAAACACCACCTTCACCAGGGCGATCTTTAATTTCTCGATATATCTGTAATGCTTGTTCCCAAGATAGCAAAGCTGCTTTAAATTGACCATTTTGAGAGTGCTGAATACCTTGTTGGTTTAGTCTATCTGCTTCTGATTTCTGAGGATTACTCCTGATTTTTGCATCTGCAAGCATTTTCTGCACTAGCGCTTCTAATTCTGAGTCTTTAATTTCCCGTGCAATTGCTAAAGACTGTTTGTAGTAATTCATCTGTTTAGGATAATCCGGCAACCTAGAGTTAACCAATCCCAAACCAAGCAGGGCAAAACCTTCACCTCTACGATTTTTGATGTTCCGGTAAATAATAAGTGCTTTTTGAAAAGATTGTAATGCAGTTTCAAGTAGATGGGCTTGAAACTGCTGTATACCTAGTTGTAATAGCCTATCTGCTTCTGCTTTGCGGTCAGTATTAGTCTGCGCTAACACCTGCGACGCTGTAAATACCATCGGCAAGCTAGAACTTAATGAAGTTGAAGAAACAACCAACAAACAAATAAACACACCTAACCCAATTTTGCAGGAACGCATAGTCATAACCCCACACCATTACAACAAACCAATCAGCGTAAAAGCAGCCCAATTGCGAGGATTTGGATACTTTTTCATCGTTTCCAACATCGCTTGACGTAACGCACCCGCTTTATCCGTGTTTTTGCTTAAATTACCATAAAACTCAGTTATCAGAAATGCCGTTGCCATATCATCCACTGCCCACAAGGAACCAATGACGCTATCTGCACCAGCCACTAAAAAAGCACGGGAAAGCCCAATCACACCATCACCAGTAATTTTTCCTAAAGCTGTATCGCAACCAGTCAAGACAACTAAATCAGCTTTGAGCTTCATATTCTGGATTTCTTCAGTTCTCAACCAACCGTCATCTCGATCCGAAGAAGCAAGCGCAATCGCATCAGGAGAGTCTCCCTTCTGACAATTATTAGGAAAAGCATTGGCTGCTAAGTGAATTATTTTGGCATGTTCTATTTTTTGCGCCTTTTGGTAGTGCTACAGATTCCCGAACTTTTTCAAAAGTCGGGAATCTTGGCTTAGTATTTGCACTAACTAATTTGCTTTAAAAGGTCAAGTGCTGTCTTCATATTGTCGGTTTTACCTTCTTTCTTATACAGTTCCGCAGCTTGTCGTAAATCTGCAACTGCTCCTTGTTTATTACCTAAATAACCTTGAGTAATACCGCGCCAGAAATAAGCATGGGCAAAGTCTGGTTCCAGTTTGATTGTTTGATTAAAATCTGCTAGTGACTGTTCGTATTCTTTTAAGTGGAAGCGAGCAAAACCTCTCCCAAAGTATGAGTAATAAGATTTGGGTTCAATGTTAATTGCTTGGTTAAAGTCCTTGACTGCTGGTTGGTATTGTTCTAGCTGGGTGTATGCTAAACCTCGCATTATATAGGCTCCATAATTATTCTTATCCTGTTCTAAGACATTGTTACAATTTTCAACCACTTTGTCATAATTACCCTTTTCTAGGTACTCTTCTGCCTGATTTAGTAATGTCTCGATATTGTTACTATTTTCAGGGTTGGAGTTAGGTGTAGATTGGAGTTTAATTGAGGGTAGTTGTAGTTGTGGCTTGAGTTGAGGGTTAGCTTGAGCAATGAGCACTGGTTCGGGTTGTTCGAGGTTTTCTGCGAATACTTTGGGACTGGAAACAATTGTACCTAATACAGCCATGCCAAGTGCTAATGTGAATTTTTTCATTTTTCTGAGTCCTTGATATTGATAATTGTTGAGTGATGTTTGCTCAAGAGGAATAGATACGATCGCAGAGTGAATTACAATGTTTTTTCGCGTTCTGGAAGTCTCTTTTCTTCTCTTGTGTTTATGTATTTCTGAGGGAAAGGAGGATATGCAAAAATTTTGCGCTTTGGTGAAATTTTTTTGTTCTGGGAAGTTGATTTATCTACAATCCCTTTACTTAAGCCATTTCCAAGGAATTATCTATCCAGCCGTGACCAATCCTCAATTTTTAAACCTGGTACCTGAGAAAAATCTCGGTAGTTTCGTGTCACCACAACTGCATCATTCACTAAGCCAATTGCAGCAAAGAGATACATGGTCAGTATCTAGCAACCACAGGCTCATGCTGCACCATTTGTATCTAACTCGCGCTCTGTCCGCAATTCCTCAGCAAGCTCGGCAAACTCCTCATCTCCCTCAAACATACCAATAAAATCTGTCCAGGGATTATTTGAAACTTCTATCGTCAAAATCTCAATATTTGCTAGCCTTGCTTTAATTTTTTCCTGTACAGATGCGTAGGCGAAGCCCATCGAAGATATCGCATCCTCACGATTTTCAGCTTCGGCTACACAATCAGCTAACTCTGACACTGATGCTATAAAATGTCCTGAATCTAGCCGTTCAACTAGGACATGAAGAGGCAGCTTGTTTAAATTTGCAACGGATTGAAGATTCATAGACAGCGATCGCAACTTATTGTTTCCATCATAATCCCTATGCCAGTATTTACGATACCGCTCATGATATAAATGCCCAAACTCTTGTATAACAACAGTTTGGGGCTTAATGTCAGGCATCTTAAAGATGTGGTATGTCCCACTTCTCAAAAAGTTAAAAATTCTTAGTCTATGGTTGATTGGATTTACACCAATCCTTCACAATCTCTTCCCGCATCTTGGCTAAATCCGGTGAAGGGTTTTCCACTGAGTAAGCTTGCTGCAATGCATCCGACCACAATGGTGGTTCTTGTTTTAAAAAATAGTTCGCTTTTGCAAAAGCTATACCCTCAGCAGTTGTTCCTTTGCTTTTTTCTTGCTGCTCCAATTGTTGTAAATCATTGGTGATGCGCTGTCTCTGCTGCGGTTCCATGATTTTAAACCGGATATTTCCCGTCCACGATTGGTCAATAGCAGCTACTAACCAACTGTAGGTTTGACCAAGTTGCAAGGGTTTTCCCGTGTAAGTTGCATAAAGTTTTCCTATTTTAATATTTTCAGTTGCAGTCGGATCGGGAATACCTTGAGAAAGTCCGATTTTTTTAGGATTTCCCTGCCAAATTATAAATGGGCGATCGCTCCAAATCGTTTCGCCAAAATCTGGTGCAGCAACACAAATACCATGTATTGTTGGACGCGCTCCACCAGGTCCCCTTCCCACGGGAGGTTTTCTCCTAAAAATATTCCACCAAGAAAAAGATGGCTGTAGTGAACGGTTTTCTGCATGGGATGCTTGATGTGGTAAAGCGGGGATGAGCGTAGCAGTCATCATAGATATCATCAAGCTAGATAAAATCAAGTTGTAATTATTCATGAACTTTTCTCCGTAAAAAAGCTGTTATGAAATATGTCCAAACGGTGGCAGATGGTAAAAACCAAGGTAAAATAATAGCTAGGGATGATATGTAGATTTCCAAGCTGATAATTCCATAAACTCCTGTTAGTAAAGTAAGTAACATCAGCCATTGCCAGCGATACTGGAGATTTTTGCGTAATAAGTAGTAGAGATATTTTCCCATCAAGACAGCAATCCCCAATATCCAGACATCGGGAATGGGTATGACTAATCTCTGCCTGAGGAAATGATGCACCATATATGCATGAACTTCTCCACCAGGTATAATTCTGCGATTGTTTCCTTGTTGAAGTCGCCAAAAATCTAGTGCTGGGGGTAAATCGAAATTATCTTCTTTATCTATTGACATTCCTGCTTCCCCATATCCCCCTGGCGCGATGATAACTACTTGTTTTTGTATGTTTGCTAAAGGTGAATTTTTAGTGTCTTTATCTAAAAGCTGCCAAGCTGGGACAGATTCATAGACTTGATTTGGAGGGATAGAAAAATCAATGATAGGATGCAGCCACATTTGGGCAATTATAGTACTATAATCTGTGATTGGTTGCAACCGAGAACGGGGCGATCGCAAAATTGTATTATGTTTATTATGACTGAGATAATTATTTAACTGCTGCCAAAAATTGCTTTGACTATCTAGTTTGGGTTGGGGAACTTGCGGATTATTTTCACTAGCTTTCAATGAAGTAGATGTAGGATTTTCTAGCTGATGCGATAAAGCCAATAAACTGGAAAAACCTAATGGTTTTGAATGAGAACTTGAGGATGGTAATAATGATGGGAAAAGTGTCATATAACAAGGTATACGTTTTATCTCATCGCAAAATAATAGGCTAATTTCCCCATCTAAACTCCAGTTTAAATTAGCGATATCTGGTATAACAGTCTGCCATCCTCCCCCATCAGGCATAGTTCCTGCGAATACAAACCAAGTTGGATTGGGAGACGCACTAACCCCATTTTTTATCGACTGAGCTAAAGTTTTATCGTCTTGTGGATGATATCTATCTAAAACAAAGTCAACACCTACTACTCTCGCTCCTTTTTCTACTAGTTTATCAACTAAACTCGCAATATATCCACGGTTCATCGGTCTGGGATTAGTAATTTTACCTTCAGACTTTGTAATTGATTCATCATCAATTTGTACTAATAAAACTGGTGGAATATCCTGCTGAGTAAATTTTCCTGTTAGTTGTCTATAAACAGCTTGCACCCACAATCTACGTCCTAATAAGTTATTTTGGATGGGAATTTGTAAACTCATTAAGAATAAAGCTGCAAGTGCTATAGCTTCTTTTTGAGTTGGGATAATTTTTTTGAGCCTTTGTTTAATACCAAATGGTTCAATCCGAAATAGAGGCGCTTCTGGATGACGAAATAAAGAAGGGATTAAATAAGCACTTGGATATGTCAGGTTTTTCTCTGTTTTCAGATATTGAGATGCTAATAATAAAGCTTCATGAACATCTTTGAATTCAGCCAAAGCTTGTAAAAATCGTAGTAAAAATTCCTCTGCTACAGCATTATGAACGGGTTCGCGCATCACAGCCACTTGACTCAAACCCAAGTCAATCAAGGAGTTGGCAATATTCAAACCCTTACAGGAATTAAAAATCGCAAATTGTAAACCTCGTTCTACTGCGATCGCTAATAATGGTGCTACTTCAATAATCGATAAACTGACATTTTTGGCAATACTAATTTCTCCACCTGTTAAATTGTTTTCATTACTATGTCCAGCGAAAAATAAGATATCCCAACCTAAGTTTGAGGTAATAGCATCTTTGATTTCAGTTTTTAAGTCGGGAACACTTTTTTCTGGTTGCCAACCTACAAATTCCACATCAATAATGTGTTTTAGTTTACGTATTGCTTCCTTTTCAGCCTTAAAATCTAAGCCACTTTCATCACCTAAAATTGCTAACACGCGAACTTTGCGGGTGAGTCTATGATTTTGCTGTCGAAATCCTTGATGAATATTTATCGGTGTGCGAACAATGCGAACCTTACTAGAAGAAAGTGCAAATTCTGTACCAATTTCCCACGATTCCCAAGGAAAGCGTTCTAAATCTATGGTATTACAAGTAAGGAAAAGATTTATAGTCTGCGGTGAATCAGAAAGCGTTTCTATTTTTCCTTTCTCCCCTGCCACATTAGCTAATACCATACGAATTTCATATAATTCTCCGCAGCGCAACCATTTATGAAATTCTGGTAAAAATTTAGCTTCAGCTTGGACTAATTTTGCGTGCCAGTCAGTAGGAGGTGTTGCAATGACACCACTATCTGCAATCCTACCACGTACTGATTGTGTTGTGTAATTATTGTAATAATTTAGATAGGAACGTTGCCAATCTTGATAGAGGATAGTGAGATTTTGAGGATAGGGAATTGTGACGTTTAGCTGCTGTCCTTTTCCCCAAGTGAGTTCAAATAAACAAAGTTTTTCGATGTGTTTAACTTTGAGATAAAAATTAGTCATTTGTGATTGCTGATTGGTAATTCATTATTTATGAGTTGGGAGAGATGCAATTAATTGCATCTCTGGTGATTTTTATAAACCGTTACCAATTAAAATAAATGGTGCCCAGTAGTAAGGGTGAGAGTAACTACTTTTTCGTTGTTCTTTCCTGGGTAATGCACCAAGTTCTCTCTCTAAATGGACACCACGTTTAGCATCATTTTCTCCTGTATAGTGATTACCTTTGAGCAAACTTAATTGGGCTTGACGTAATGCTTGAGATTTCGTCATTTTGCCAGTAGCAAGATTTTTGTAAAATAGTTGTATTAGTTGAGATGTACTGAGATCATCAACTATCCACAGAGAAGCCATTACCGATTTAGCGCCTCGATTCATAAACTCGTAAGCAAGGGTGTTAATTTCTACACCGTCTTGAGGATCATCTTGATTTTTAGAAGTAGCAAGGGCTGTTTGACAAGCTGACAAAACAACTAAATGAATATCCTTTAATCCTATCAAGCTAGAAATCATAATCGGTGTTAATGGCTTACCAGTTCCCATTAAGATATAAGATTGTTCTGGGCTTGTGGAGTCAAATACACCGTGAGTAGCAAGGTGAAGAATTTTGTATTTGTTCAAATTATCTCGCAATATTTCAAAATTGAATATTTTATTTAAATACTCTTTTCCTGGATAAATTCCTTGCTTATCGTTGGTATTTTCACGAACAATAGCGTCTAATTCCTTGGGTACATATCGTAAAGCCCGGAAATGCTTATTGGAATTAGGATTTGAATCGGGAGCAGATTCCGATAATCCCATTGCTAAAAGGGGAGTAGTTTGAATATTAGTAGGTGGTTTCTCTTGCTCGTTAAAGCTTTCTGTAGTGACATTATGAATTGTGTATTTTTCGATTAGGTATTGCTTGCCATCATGAAGTGCGCTCATGGGAATATAGCGAATTTCTCTATGAAGGGTAAAAATCAGATTCTTTACTTGATTATCCTTTAATTCCACCTCTAATGGTTCAATTAGCCATTTGTAGAGTTGTTGGCTGACTGGCTGTATTTCGGCAATATCTTTTACACCACAGTAATAACCTTCTGGTTCACATTTTCCCATTAACTCACGAAATTTTTTGACTGTATTTCTTAATTCCTTCCTTGATACTGGGACTTTCTCTGTTTTGACTAGACCTTTTTCGCCATATACTTGTAACCACAATTCATTTTCCAATACCAAAGGATAAATCATCACGGTGTTTGCCCGTGTTTCCTTTGCTTGGGCTTCAACAATTGCTTGGGCTTTTGCAAATCCTGTCGGATTAAAGAATTGATCGTCTTTAGCACGATCATTCCGAATTTCTTTATCAATTTTCTGCAATTCTTTAAGAGACTGTTGGATTGAATCAGTAAGCTTATTATTAAGTTCAGTGCGTTGACTGCAATTAGTTCTTTCGCATTCACTTATCTGACTTGCTAAAGCAATTGTTATTTTTCCTTGTTCGGGAATCTTTGCTTCTGTGGGAGTCAGAGGGATATTTAATTTACCTTCTGCGACTCCTCTAGAACCTCTTGCTTCTCGAATTTCTTGTTCTTCGATGAGTAACCGTATTTGGAATGCTTCTTTATATCTTCCTTGAGAATTTAACAAACCTGCAAGTTGAGCATATATATCCGATACCTTCATTTTGTCGAAATCAATAGTTGAATTCAAGAAAGAGTTTTGTAATTCTTTGGGTAAACCTTCGATACCACGACGAATTTCTTCAAGTCTATTAACAGACTCCTTGTAGTAGGTAATGGCAATGTTAGGTTGGTTTAAATCCTGATAAACCCGTGCTAAACCAGCATAAATACCAGCATCTGCACCTTTTACTTGATTATCAGTTTGAATTGCCAATGCTTGCTGATAGGCAACTATTGCTTGTTCTGTTCTGCCAAACTTACGATGCAGACTTCCAATATTGCTGAGTGCTAACTTTTCCCAAACACTATTTTGGTTTTTTCTAGCAAAGTCCAAAAATGCTTGAGCAGATTCCATCGCTTTAGCATCATTATTAGATTCACTATAGCCAGCACTAAGAACTAATTTTGCTAACGCTTCTAAGCGTGGTTCTTTAATATCTGTAAAAATTGCTAATGCTTTTGTTGTTGAATCTATCGTTTTATTCGCTTCTCCTTGATAAAAGTAATTACTAGCTAGAGCTAATAAAAGTGTACCTTCACCCTGTCGATTGTTGAACTGTTTGACTATTGCCAATGCTTGTTCATAATACTTAGCACTACTTTTGTAGTCTCCTAGTTTGCTATAAATGTCTCCCAAAAAGTATAAGGTATCAACTTGAAGGATAGGACTTTTGAGTTGCTGTACAATTTTTAAACTTTGCTGTCTTAAATCTAAAGCTTGCCCATAATTATTAAGGGAACTATAAATACTACCTAATGCTGTTAAAGCTTGGACTTCCAATAGTGGATTTTTCAACTCACGGGCAGTTGCTAAACCTTGCTCGACTAATTGTTTCCCTTTAGTATACTGCCCAGTTAATCCGTATGCTTTACCTACAACAATTAAAACTTCTGCCTTTTTAACTGGATTATTTAACTTTTGGATTTTACCAAGTAGAGGTTCACCAAGGGATGTAATTTGTTGATATTGTCCCGTAGCTTCATAAATGCTAGCCAAGGCAGCTATCGATTCTATTTCTAAAGTGAAATTATTTATTTGACGTGAAATGCTTAATGCTTGCTCTGCTATTTTAATACCCTTGTCATATTCTCCTTGGAATTTATATACTTTACTAAGGTATATTAAAACACCTACTTCAAAAAATAAATTTGACTGCTTTCTTGTTAAAGCTAAAGCTTGTCGTGCTGTCTCAAATGCTTGATTCGTATCTCCTACATAAATGTAATTCTCAATAAGATTGAGCAAAACAATAATTTCAGTTCCAACCATTTTGCTTTGTACTATTTGCAGATTTTGCTGTGCTATTTCTAGAGATTTACTATAGTTTCCCTGACTAAAGTAAATGGCTCGTAGATTATTTAAAGCATCTTCTTCTAGAGAAGGACTTTCTACCCGCGTGGCTATAGCTAACAGTTGCTGTGCAGATTCTAGTGCAGAAGCGTGATTACCTTGTTTTGTGTAAGTATCGCTAAGTTGTTTTAATGCTTGTGCCTCGATTTTAGGTTCTTTTATTTGCCGTGCTATAATTAGAGCCTGGTTAATAACTTTAATTGCCTGGGGATAATCTTTGAAATCATTAGTGTGTGATTCACCTAAGTCAATCAAAGCTTCTGCATAATACTCTTTTATACCTGATGCTTGAGCTTTTTTGACTGCCTGTTGAGCAAAATCTAAAGCTTGATTCGATTTCCCAAGGACACTATAACTTGTCTGTAAGCCGCCCAAAGAAGAAATTTCTGCTTGGACACCATTATCCCGAAGATTAGATGGTAATTTATCAATCTTAATTTGCTGGGCTATAAGTAAAGCCTGCTGGTATATCTCAACTGCCTTTTCATGCTCACCCAAAATATTATAAGTACTAGCTAGAGATTTTAATGCAATTACTTCTCCCAATAAACCATATTCTTGGGGTAATTTGGATTTTTCTTCTCTTTTTATTTCTAAATATCGCTGGTTAACTTCTAATTGTTTATGATGTTCTCCTTGATATCGATAAATGTTGGCTAAGGCACCTAAAGCTGTTGCTTCAGTCACTAATGCTTTCAAATCACGAGCCATTCTGGCAGCTTGTTGTAAAGTTTCAATTGCCTTTTTATTTTCACGTAAAAAAGCATAAGCAGCACCTAAGTCACCTAAAGTCGATGCTTGAATTTCTGGCTTATTTAATTCTTTTGCAAGATTAATAACTGATGGAGCTAGTTCTATTACACGAGAATATTCTACTTTCGCCTGACTATATAATTCTCTAATAAAGAAGTCTACAGCTTTAGAATTATGACCTGCAATGATTTTATACAAAGCAGTCATTTGTCCTTCTTTATCTTTAAGCGTTTGGAAAATCTTTAACGCTCGTTGAAATAATTCAATTGCCTGGTCATCTTTATTTTGAAATAAATAAGTTTGCCCTATAACAATCAAGAAATTAGCCTTGTATGCGTTATCTTCTATTTCTGTTAGAAGTGGTAGGGCTGACTGATAAAATTGAAGAGCGCTGTCATACATCTTTTGCTCATTATAAGTATCTCCAATCTCTGCTAAGATACGACTTTCTAGAGATTTATCTTTTTCCTCTCGTGCAATACCTAATGCTTGTTTGTAGATTTTAATTGCTTGTTCATACTGATTTTGCCGGAAGTAAATGTTTCCTAATGCTCTAAGAATACCTAATTCTAGAGGCTTCTTTTTTAATTCTTGTGCAATAATAAGTGCTTTTTGATAATTTTCAATCGCCTGTGGATATTGTTTTTGTTGAAAAGAAACTTTTCCAATTTCTGTCAGAATATTAGCTTCTCGTGATTTATCTCTAGCTTCTCTAGCTACGGCTAATGCTTGTTCATATATTTGACTAGCTTGCTTATACTGTTTCTGAATAAAGTAAATATTCCCCATCATCTGAAGAATATCTGCTTCCTTTGATTTATCTTTGACTTCTCTAGCTAAGGTTAATGCTTGCTGATAAAATTCAATCGCTTTGCCATATTCTTTTTGACTGGAGTAAGCATCAGCAATATTATTAAGAATGATAGCTTCTAGTGATTTATTTTGAACTTCTCGCGCAATTACCAATGAATGCTGCCAAAATTCTACAGCACGAACATAATCTTGTTGACTGTTATAATGCCATCCAATATTTAATAGAACGCGAAACTCCCCATCTTTATTTCCCAATTCCCTATTTAAGATTAAGGATTGTTGATAAAATTCAAATTCACGTTTATATTCACGCAAATTCCCATAAACTATCCCAATTCTAAGTAATGTATACCCTTCGCGATATTTATCTTTGACTTCTTTATGAATAGCCAAAGCTTGTTGTAAAGTTTCTACAGCTTTAGGATATTGTTCTTGATTACTGTAAGCAAATCCAATATTACTTAGTGTCTTACCCTCACCTTCTCTATCTTTTACTTCTAGACGAATTGCTAAAGCTTGTTGGTAAAATTCTAACGCTTTGGTAGTATCAATTTTTAATCTATAACTTGTGCCAATATTATCCAAAACTTCGCCAACAGCACCTTTATCTTTAATTAATTTATACAGATTTACAGATTGCTGCAAAACTTCCAAAGCTTGTGTAGGTTGATTCAATCCGTTGTAAATCTCTCCCAATTTATTTAAAGTTGCCGCTTCCCCAGGTTTATCCCCCAATTGTCGCCGGATCTCCAACACCCGTTGATAAGTCAGCAACGCCTTGGGATATTCTCCACGCCGAAACTGCTGCACCCCATCCTGAAACAACTTATCCGCTTCCGCTTTCCGATCTGAACTTGTCGCAGTTTGTGCCAGTGTATGCTTGACTACCACATCACTTGCTGCCACTCCAACACCACAAGTCAGTGAAAACACTAAAGTAGCTAGGGCGAAACCCTTCAAACGGTTAGACATTGGTTACTCCTCTTGTATGTATGGCTACAGGCGATCGCTTGTTCAATCTCTTGTATTTCTGAGGGCAACCCAGGTTATGCAAAAATTGATGCAAAACTCGAAAATTCACCTCAGCATAGTTACGATACCTTGAGGAGATATTCCGTAGAAACACTGCTAGTCATTTGTAAAGTAAAGATATTGTGAAGAAAAGCCAAAAAAGTCTTTTTGAGGTATACCCAAATGTATGGGTCTAGGTTCAGCCCCAAGCGTTGGGCTAGGCAGTCCTTTATAATAGAAAAAATTCCGTAATATCCTTTGGAAGCCGCTATGAGCCTCGACGAACTCATCCAGGCAGCCAATCAACTGGACGAAGCAGACCTGGATCGCCTCGTCCAGCAGGTTGTCATCCTTCGTGCCTACCGCAAAGCAAACGTCCTGCCATTAGAAGAAGCTCAACTGCTCCATAAAATTAACCAATGTATCGACCCAGAACTCCGCGCTCAGTACCAAACGCTTCGTGCGAAAAAAGAAGCTGAAACTCTCACGGACGCTGAATACAACACCTTGATCCAACTCAGCAATCAAATCGAACAATTCGGTGCCCAACGCCTCGAAGCCCTCGCCAACCTCGCTCAACTTCGTCAAGTCTCCCTATCAGAACTCATGAAAACACTAGGCATTCAACCTGCTACTTATGTCTAGTGAAAATGTTCCAAAATTTTCTACCTCCCCAAATCAAACGCAAACGGTAATAAGGTAACCTCAACCCCATCCATCAAACTTACACTCACCAAAAACTTTTCATCCCAATTACCCACTACACAGGTAAAGATGTAAGAATCTTTACTTTCCACATTTAATCCCAGTTCCTCTAAAATACCCGTTTGGTCGCTGACCCTAAGTTTAATATTAGAAGGTAAATTACTTAAAGCAGGTGCGCCTAAAATTAATAATAAACTCCACTTCGGTTGCTCAGATTCTGCTACCAAATGCCAAGTTACCGCATACAACCGTAGAGGTATCCCAGCTAACAGTAAATCCTGATACGCACCCCTTGCTTGTATGGGAATTTCCAAACCCCTCTGTCGTAGTTGAGTAACAATTACCTCAAACTCTTCCGCTGGACTACGCATTGAACGCATTGCGGAAGCTGATGCAATTGGTAACAGCACCCAAGAAAGTTCCTGCGCTAATTCATCTAACTCATTCCACAACCAACGTCCAGCGTTGAGTGCTGGTTGGGTAATTAATTTGATTAAATCCTGTAGAGAAGTATTGACTGAAGGCTGATTTTGTGTTTCTAAATGTTGCTTTTGTAAGGTATAAACCCAATTCAGTAATTCTGGATTAGTAAACACAGCAGTTGCTTGTTCCCAGGTTAAAATATTGGATAATTCTCGTTCAGGCGATCGCAACTCAGGTAATAATTCCAGTAATTGATTTTGTACCGTTGCTAAAATCCCAGTTCGGTTTGTGGGAATTGCTGGTAAAGATATTGCTGATACTTCCAGACAACGGAAATATAGCAACAAACGGTCTGGATTATCATCAAAACACGATATTGGTAATTGATAATTCCAATCCGACTGTAGAGACGTTACATCTAACGTCTCCATCAATTCTGGATAGGATAAAAAAGCATAAACATTCGCTGCTTCTTGTTCTTCTAACACCTCCACCAAAACATAAAAATGGGGAATAAACTCAGGTAAATCAATAACGACTCTGGGTAAACTCACCATTTCATCGCTGAGACTACCAGTAGCAATCAGACAAACCTTAAATTCACCAACTTGTAAATTAGCAACACCATTAATAAAATTCGCCAAAGCTGGTTGTAAAATCGTACATTTATCTCGATTAGTCGCTACTAATTCTGTCCTTTCCTCTAACCATTGCTCAAAAGCAGATAAAGCCAAACAATTGAGATAAACTTGCCATTGCTTCAATTCATCAGGAATGCGATCGCTAATTTCTGCGGCTCCCTCAATATCATTAGATGATAAAGCGATCGCTGACGTTGGTAATGTTTCAAAATCTAGATAAGACATGGGTAAAATATTACTTTTTAGGTTATTCATAATTGATTATTGTCTTGTTTTCTAATATCGAGGTATTCACATAAACGTTCTGCAAAAATATCTGTTTTTAAATTGCTTTTCATCGTTCGAGATTGAATTTCTGCATTTTCGATAATCTTGCTGATTTCTGACGAAAGTAAAATTGTCAGTTGCTCATCTAATTGCTTCAAAGCTTTGACATCTGCATATACTTTAGCTTTTTCTTTCACCAAATCCTTTAAAGCCATCAACATTTCCTGTTGTACATCAGTCCGAATCTCCTTTAACTTCAATAACTTCGTCACTGCATCTTGCGCTCTCATTCCCAGTTGCTCGGCGATTTCCTTCATTGCTAACTTCTGACATTGAGATAGTTCGAGAGCAGTTAAAAACTTCTGTGCTTTATTTCCTTTTTTATGCTGTAATTGTCTTACTCTTGATTCTGTAATTTTGGCTAAAGCTTGCTGTAAAGAAATTTGAAATTGATGACGATAAAACTGCAAAAACTCAACTTGTTCGTCCTTTGATTCAACAATATCAATTATTGAGGTATCAATTTTTTCTTCTAATAAGGAATTAAACTTGCCCGGATTCACAGCATCTAGAGAATCTATTGCTAAAGAACCACCCCGAACATAAATTCGATACTCTCGTAATTGAGAAGCTAGCTTTTTCAACTTTCGTCTCACAGTTTCAGCATCAAATAATCGACCCGTTTTATTCATGATATATTGGGCAATATTTTCTAATTGTTCAGTAGTTGGTTCGGGACATATACTTCTTACCTTTTTTCTAATTTGTTGTAGCCTTTGAACGCGATATATAGTATGATAACTCTGGAGAAGATGCTGTGTTTCTTGAATTTCTATATCACTCAAAGTATAGAATTCCTTGAGAATACGCTCCAATTGCTTAAGTTGAGTATCATTTAAAATAGCCCAATCACTAATCAAATAAAGACCGCACTCCAATAGAAATTTATTTAATTCGGGATGCTGTTTTACCTTGATCGTCGCCCAAGTAGTCAAGCTACTTTGCTGCGAATCAAAACTCTGAAGAATTTGCCGAGCAAAACATTTATACTTACTTGCTGATGATAATTTACCATCATCATCTAGGACAAAAGGTAACAAATCACTGCAACGAAAATTATGCTTTTCACCAAATTTCCTGGCTAATTGCACACACCCTTGCTCTAAAATCCAAGAAAGAAAGCAAAGTAAACAACGCTCTGCAACCAAAGCTGTTTCGCTAAGTGCATTATTATATAAATGTAACAGTTGAAACTGAATATCCCTGTCAGGTACATCATCATCTAGTACCAAAGGGGCAAACATCTGTGTGAAAAAAGACATAGCAGCAGGTATTTCCAGAATTTTCTGCTTACCTCCCGCATCAATCCTCACTAAGTTCCAATATCTTGAAGCATTACCCATAAGTACTTTTATTTAAACATCATTGTTAATTGTCACATAGCAACTGCTCCTATACGCAAGAATTTATATCTTGATACATTTTATACTAAGTATCTGATTTGACAACAACTCCTGTCATCTTTTCATAATTCTGAGGAAATTGACCTTATGCAATTTTGGAAAATTGCATATCCTCCAAAAGCTGAGAAATACACATATCCAGCAAAATTAATCCAGTCGCAATTATGAAACGTTTCCTCTCAAGTCTGGTTTTAGCAGCTTGTCTCTGTTCCACCAATCTTCCCTTCATCCCTCACCAATACCGGGAACTCGCGCAAGCCCAAACAACAGATGAATTGTTTTATACATTTTACGGTCAAAAAATTCCTCTCAACTTGCGACGCGATCGCATTGCTGTCAGCTTTAAACCAACTAACACCCGCTCTCGCTCCATCCAACCTTTACACTTACAGTTACAACAGGATTTAAGACGTGGTGGTGGCAATACTCGCAGTATTAACAATAATGGCTTTGATATCGATGTAAAACCTTTGGGAGAAAATATTGCCCTGGTGAATGTAACGAACGGCACTCGTAGTTCCTTAAATTCAGTTCAACAGCAGATTCAAAAGCAGTCTTACGTAAAAGAAACTCTACCTATTTTAACGCGCAAATCGGAGGAAACATCCAGAGAAAAAGAATCTGAGCAAGTTATTGTTCTACCCAATGAGATTGCGATCGGCTTTGACCGGGATATGTCTGAAAGTCAAAGACAAATGGTATTATTGCGTCACGATTTAGAAGTGGTTCGCCCGTTGAGGTTTAGTAAAAATCGCTATTTAGTCCGTTCTAAGTCGGTATCCGGGACAGAGATTTTAAATGTGGCGAATCAATTAGAATTGGTGACAGGAGTGCAATCTGCTACACCAAATTTCATTCAAGCCACATCATACCAACAATCGAAACTATTGGCGAATCTCGCTAATTTACCAGAAACCCCGAACGCCAATCAACGCTTGGAACAGCAGTTAGCACAGTTACCCCAACCAAAAGACACACCTGTCCGTGCAAAATTACTGCCCTTGCAATGGCATTTAAATAGTACCCCAAAACGCGGTCAACTGTTAGCCCGTACTGATATTCGCGCAACGGAAGCATGGAAGCACAGTAATGGTGGACGTGGGGTTGTGGTAGCGGTAATCGATAGCTTGATTCAATGGGATCATCCCGATTTGGTACAGAATACCTATAAATCTGGAAATCATCCCGATAAGTTACCTGACGAAGAATACGGTTGGGACTTCTCTAGCAGTGGAAAAGGAGATGCAGACACACGCTTGAATTCTCAAGAATTAGCGCTCCTTCAAACAGAATTTCAAGATACTTTTAAATTACCTACTGACCAATTATTAAAGAAATATCAACAACTTGCCGATACATTCAAAAAACGCAATCCTAAAGCTTCTCCCAGTGAAATAGCACATTATATTCGGAATTACATTCGTCTTCAAATCAGTAGCGAGTTTCACGGTACTTGGTCTGCGGGGGTAATTGCTGCCAATTCTCCAGATAAAGCTGGTGTTCTCGGAGTTGCACCCAATACCCAAATTTTACCAGTGCGGGTGTTTGGCTTGGGTGGTGCGATTAATTCCGCTTCTTTGGTAGAAGCAATTGGTTATGCTGCCAGTAGAAATGTTGATGTCATCAATATGAGTTTGGCAGGTTTGCTTCCCGATGAGGGACTAACCGAACAAATTTTTGATGTATTGGATACTAACCGCAATTTAGTCATGATCGCTTCTGCGGGGAATGAAAATTTAGATGGTGTTGCCTTCCCTGCTGGTATTCCTGGGGTTGTATCGGTTGGTGCTACAAATATGACGGGTAATCGTACCTACTACAGCAGTTATGGTGGGGGATTAGATGTAGTTGCACCAGGGGGAGAAATCCAAAATGGTATGAGTGGGGGTATTTTAACTACAGGTGGCACTTGGCTGGATGGTTTTTGGCAAGGAATCTCCGTACCAGACAATTCTTGGGGTGTGGCTTTAGACCCTGTAGGTAAGTACGTTCAGGTACAGGGGACTTCTTTCTCGGCTCCCATTGTATCGGCAGTGGTGGCACTCATGAAGGGGGAAGACCCGAAACGACGTTTGAGTCGGGAGGAAATGGTGTCAATTTTGAAAAAGACTGCTACCTATGATGGACTCAACCTTTCTAAAGCGGATGCTAATCGCTATCGTCTGCAAAAAGAAGTCGGTTTTGGAACTGTTGTAGATACTCCAGTTTCACGACCTTCCGGTATTTTCCCAAAGGCGAAACCAGTGTCAGCCCAAGAGTATTTCTTCGGTCGTGGTTTAGTTAATGCTGATGCTGCGGTGCAGGCTGTGAAGCAGAGGTAGGGATAGGGGCGCTCATGCTTGCGCCGCCTGTGGGGTCAACAATCTCAAAAACCAGCAATCACCCACTTATTGCGATCGCGTCTCGTCTGTCCTAAAATAAGGGTGGGCAGGACAACCCACCCTAGAAGAACTATATTGAACGTAATTAAGAATCGCGATTGAGTCCTAATTTTCCTGACTATCGGGATTTTGTGAAAGTAATTGCTGAAAATCGGCTACTGAGTTGACACTTACCGTCTCTAAATGCAGCCTTTGCAATTCAGAAATATCCTCAATGTTATTAATAGCTTCAACTAACTCATCTGGTACTGTTTCAAACCGATAAAGCAAAATACTTATGATATTAGATTGAAGGGTTTGTCTAGTTCCCTTTTCTATTCCTCTCAATTCCATATTGCTGAGTAATGGCATTATTCTTTCCTCCTCATAACGTCTGAGTCTTTCGTTAAAGCCATCATCTTGGTGGAGACGCGACGCCAGTCGTCTCTGTCGGGAAACCCGGATGCAGCGCTGGCTCAACTTTCGCGTCTCTACTTATGTTTGCTAAGCTTACACTTATATGAGTGTCATCAATCATTGTACGAATCTGCCAAGGAATATTGGGCGCAGCTAGACGTTGGCGTAACTCCAAGGGAATCTCACCACCGAGTTTCTCTAAAGCGTCGAGAAGATTAACGATTAAATCCACCTCTTTAAGTTCGCAAGTTGAAAGACGATTTATAATTGGCGCTATAGCTTCCTTAATTCCTTTTTTAGCTAGATGCTCAGCTACCAAACCACCGTATTCTTCATTATTGGCAATTGCATCAAGCAGACAAGGCACTCCTACTCTGGAATTAAATTGTAAAAGTACTAGTGCTGCTAAAATTTTCGTCTCTAAATCATCCGATTCCTGAAGAAGTTTCTCTAAATGTGGAACAACCACTGAACCCAAAAGTTGCAATCTTTCTGCCACCAAAAAACGGTTTGGTCCCCGAATTAAAGCATCAACAGCTTTGCGGGCAAGAGAATTAACAATTTCTGTTGCCTCTTCTAACGCCGGAACCTGCTTTTCAACTTGATTAGTGTCTAAATTTTCGATAACTGAATCGAGGTTAAATCTGCTCATAACCTAACCCTTGTAACTAAAAACTCACCTTTGAGATTAGTGCCACCAGGAATAGAAAATATACTTCTGGAAGGAACTTCTCCAAGTATTCTAATGCCGTTGAATACAAATGCTGTTTCTTCCGAAAACTGAATTACAAACTTCTGCTTATCCCCAAAGACACCAATATTCATCAGTTGACTATCAGTAGCATCAGTACCCAAAAGCGTAACAAATATTCTACCTGGTTCACTGGCTAGAAAGGAATTGATGCCTTGTGCAAACCTGAGTTCGGTGACAATCACCTGCTCACCCACTTCAAGATTATCACTGTCAATTCCTGTAATACCTTTTATGCCATTAGCATCAGTAAAGTGGCTAAATAAGCGTCCTCCACCCAAATTGACAGTCATTGCAAATAGTAAGAGTACTGTAGAGACGCGAAATTTCGCGTCTCTACACATTCGGATGAGATTTCAAGAATTATCGCTTCTTCTTGGGAGCAGTGGTGCGTCGCGCTTCGTCGCGTTTTTCTTTTTCTTCGCGGCTCTTCTTGGCAGGAGAGGTGCGTCGCGTTTCGCGTTTTTCTTGATCTTCGCGACGACGATCGCGCCAACCTGCTAGTGTCAAATAACCAACACCACCTGTTACTGCTAGAAGCAGTACCAAAGCGATTACAGCCAAACTATCTAGAAGGAGTGGACTTTCCACGATTTTTCTACAATCCGTTACGACCCCAAACTACCATTGAAATTGACCAGGTGAAAACAACCAGTAAAGCAACCCAACCCAATGACAAAATATCCATAGCGGTACTTCTCAAGTAAGTTTAGAAAACGACTCTATTTTCTATCATACGAGAAACCCGCCGCCCAGATGAAATCAATTTTCGGGCTTTATGCTAATGGAATTTTTACAAGATGTCTATTAACCTGATGGCAGAACGCTTAGAATCTCTCAAAGCCGGATTAACCGCGAGCTTGTGCCTTACTTTAGCCTTCATCCTCACCTCTTGGTTCAATAGCGTAGTAGCCAAGTATTTTGAGATACTCAGCAATCTGCAAGTTAATACTCTAGATTGGCACTGGTGGGTGAGTGGTGCGATCGCTAGCTTCTCTGGCTTGCTGTTTGGTGTCACCTATCGTTATATCATACGGGATGATCAAAATCCGCAACTGAAAACTGGGGGAGTGCTTGCTTTTGGCTTGGTGCGAGGTTTAGCCCAGGTGGATGTGGGGCTTTGTTGTACCAGTAACGTTTTACCTTTTGTAGTGCTGGGTTTGGAGAGTGTTTTGTGGTTTAGTGTAGCAGCGATCGCTCTTGATACAGCTATACATCTCGGTTGGATAAAACCTTTCGCTCTAGCTGATGATTAATGGAGATACCAAAGGGAATAGCTAGAATGTTTATTACAACAGGCAACCATGTGTATGGATCGCTTGAGCCTGTTGCTAGCAAGATTTCGGGAGGAAAAATTTATATGCAGCTACCTAATACTCTTCAAACTCCCTCTTTTTTCCAGAAGCTTCAGTGGGTTACTAACCCTGTAGGATACATGGAAAAAGCGGCTCAGCAGTACCCCGACATTTTCACAGCGGAGATAGTTGGTTTTGGTGACACTCTAGTAGTTGTAAACAATCCCCAAGCACTTCAAGAAATTCTTACCAACGATAGAAAGAAGTTTATAGCTGTAGGTGAAGAAAACAAAATTTTGCAACCTTTAATCGGGGATTATTCTGTGATCATGCTGGAAGGAGAATCCCACAAACGGAGGCGACAAATTTTGATGCCCCCCTTTCATGGAGAGCGGATGCGTACCTACGGAGAGAATATCTGTAATATAGCGGAAAAAGTTTTTAGTCAGATACCACCAGGTAAACCCTTCTTAGCTCGTAAAGCCATGCAGGATATTTCCCTGCAAGTCATATTACAGGTTGTCTTTGGCTTGTATGAAGGTGAACGTTACCAACAGATCAAACGCTTACTAACATCAATAACAGAGATTTTTAGCTCTCCCCTGAATGCTAGCCTTCTTTATTTCCCCTTTTTACAAAAAGATTTAGGTGCTTGGAGTCCTTGGGGAAAGTTTGTGCACCTACGCTCCTCTATTGATGAATTACTCTACGCGGTAATTGCTGAACGTCGGGAGCATCCAGATCCAAATCGCGTTGATATTCTCTCCTTGCTGATGTCAGCTAAGGATGAACAGGGTAATTCGATGACGGATCAAGAATTGCGCGACGAGATGATGACAATGCTATTGGCTGGACACGATAGTACAGCATCAGCAATGGCTTGGGGATTGTATTGGATTCACCATTTACCAGAAGTCCGTGAAAAACTGCTCCAAGAACTAGATACTCTTGGCGATTGCCCAGATCCCACAAGCATAGTTCGGCTACCTTATCTCACCGCTGTCTGTAATGAAACTTTACGGATTTACCCAGTTGCTATTATGACGTTTGCTAGGGAAGTGCAAGAACCAGTAGAACTGCTGGGACATCACTTAGAGCCTGGTACTTTACTCGCTGGCTGTATTTATCTGTTGCATCAACGTGAGGATTTATATCCACAACCCAAGCAGTTTAAACCAGAACGTTTTCTGGAAAGACAGTTTTCTCCCTATGAATTTATGCCCTTTGGTGCTGGTGTGCGTCGCTGTATTGGTCATGCTTTAGCACCCTTTGAAATGAAGCTAGTCTTGGCAACCATCGTATCACGCTATCAACTCGCGCTGGCAGATCATCGACCAGAAAAACCGAGGCGACAAAATGTTACGCTTGCGCCTGCTGGTGGAGTCAAGATGGTAATTACAGGAAAGCGTGTGCGATCGCAGTCTCCCCAAGCTGCTTTAATAAATTAGAACCGTCCTAAAATCCGCGTATCTGAATGACACTGGCACTTGGCATGATTGAAGTTTATGGCGTTCCCACAGCACTTGAAGTAGGGGACGCTATGTGCAAAGCTGCCCGCGTAATCCTTGTCGGGTATGAAAATACGGATTTGGGAAGAATTACTGTTTTGATTCGGGGACAAGTAGGAGAGGTGAAGGTTGCTGTAGCCGCCGGAATTACAGCAGTGTCACGAGTTAATGGTGGCGAGTTACTTTCATATCATACTATTCCCCGTCCCCATGAAAATTTAGAATATGCTTTACCAATTTATCACTCGGCTTTGGTTGAGCAATTCAATTCAGATATCCGCTTTCCACCACCGTTATCAGCTTAAAAATTTATCCCCACACGATTTCCATATTCAGGACAAAACCAGGTAAGACATCTTCCCCTGATAATTCTTTTGGCGATTCTAAAACTTCTACTTCTTGCCCCTGGCAATATATTTCTACTTGGCGTGTTTTTCGATCAATTAACCAACCAAGTTTTACTTGATTATTCATGTATTCTCGCATTTTTTCTTGTAACTTTTGTAAAGTATCAGATGGCGACACTAACTCTAGGACAAAATCGGGAGAAATGGGAGGAAATTTCTCCTTTTGTTCAGGTGTGAGAGAATCCCATCTTTCTTGTTTTATCCAAGTTACATCTGGAGAACGAACGGCACCATTGGGGAGTTTAAAGCCAGTTGAAGAATCAAACACTTTACCAAGTTTTGTTTGTCGATTCCAGATTCCAAAATCAGCTGTAATTTCAGCATTACAGTTTCCTGTTTCTCCTCCCGTTGGAGCCATAATAATCAGTTCTCCCTTGGCATTGCGTTCAAATTTCACATCAGGGTTTTTCAGACAAAGTTCGTAGAATTGATCGTCGGTTAGTTTAATTACATCTGAGATATCTATAGTAAATGCGTTCATTTGCTGTTAAGATTAAGGTGATAATTATATATTGTATTTTAGCGTTGCAGCTATCAGAAACCCTGTTTCTTGGATAATACCCCCAGATCGAGAACATGGTAGCGATCGCTTCTGCTTACTATTGCCGGAATGTTTACTAGTAAAGCGTAAGCAACAGCAACTGAAACTGATTTCGACAACCATTTTATGCCACTTTTGAGTTGGTATTTTGGCTGGGTGATTTGTTTTTTCATGTCATCAATGCTTCCCAACCAGAAAGTAAAACAGTGCTTAACTACACATATTTTTTATAAAACGGCACTTAATTAAGCAAAAATTTTAGGCGAAACCAAAGCAGCAGAGAGTGTTTTGTCATAAAAGACACTCAAGCAATAAGAAAGACGCGGAGGCAGAGAAGAACGCATAAGAAAGAGTGGTGATCGCCTCCGGTACTGCGCGTTCGCAAAAGAACAACTTATCATCAAATATACGGGAGAATATCTTTAGAGCAAGTAGCCTATAAATTAACTATTACATAATAGCTGATTTTTTTATCTTTCATGATGGTAAAATTATTGCACTGTGTAACATTACTTATAAAAAATTTACCTAAAAGTCCTGATTTGGAGATGCGATATTAATGTGATTGAAAAGATTATAGGATTAAATAGGTGTAGACAACTAACATCTTGAAACATCAGGAGGGAAAGAGTTCAATGAACTTTTTCAAATCACAAAGTCTTTTTCTCGCCACAGTTATTCTGACTACAACGATTAGTGCAGGTGCTGCATCTGCTGCATCTTTTGAGATTGTGGGAGGACAGTTTGAGGATGGTACTACTTTTTCTGGAAATTTTGAAATTGACCCTTTGACAGGGACACTTGGTGATTACAATATCGCCACCAGCCGTACTCGAAATAGCGGTCTGAATTACATAAAGTTAGCTGAGGAATTGGGTAATGCAACGTCGAGGTTAAGTATACTTCCTGATAGCTTTGAAGTATCTTTCCGAACTTCATTTTTTCCGGTGGGACCGAGAGTCATCAACGAATTATTTTTAAATTTTCCTGGTTCTCCTGTTGGATTTAATGGGGGTGAAATTCTTTCAGGAAGAGAGTCTAGTCTTGTGACTGTTGGATGTATTGAAACTCTGGGATCTAATCCCGGCGGATGTGGACCTTTTGTGCGCTTTGTTTCAGCAGGAGCGGTTGTTAGTAGGCAAGTTTCTGAACCTGCAACTACCTTTGCCTCTGTGATTGGATTGGGATTAGCAACTTTGTTTACAGGTTCACGATGGAAACGGTTTGAGCCTGCCCAGTCGGATAGTTAAACGTTCTGCTATTAGATTAGAAAAAATCATTGGGACATGAGTTGTAAGGGAATCAAGTAAAAAGTGAAAAGAAATAATGTTTGGTTCTTTTTACTTTTTACTTTTTGATACTCTAATATTAATCAAATACGCCGACCGTACACCAATTGAATGAGAATCAGGATAATTAGACTTACAATGAGGGCATTCACCAAACACAGTTGAAAGCATACCATGTCTCGTTGGTTTAACACCGCAGGTCCATGCCAAGCTGATATTCACTATATGCTATCACCAACCAGTCGAGTGCCGAACTTGGAGCGGCTGATTGAACAACGTAGTTATTTTGTGATTCATGCACCGCGTCAAACAGGTAAAACCACCGCGATGCTAGCCTTAGCCAAACAACTGACGACTAGTGGACGTTACACAGCAGTTTTGGTATCGGTAGAAGTGGGAGCACCTTTTAGTCATGACCCAGGAGCAGCAGAAAATGCTATACTAGCAGCCTGGAGAGCGAATGCGAGATTCGATTTACCTCCAGATTTACACCCTCCTGTTTGGAATGAAGAGCAGCCAGGACAAAAAATTCAAGCGGCTTTACAGACATGGGCGCAAACTTCACCGCGCCCATTGGTGCTGTTTATTGATGAAATTGACTCTTTACAAGATGAAGCTTTAATATCTGTTTTACGACAGTTACGCGATGGCTATCGTAGTCGCCCCGACAATTTTCCAGTTTCTGTTGGGTTGATTGGTTTACGAGATGTGCGCGATTACAAGGTAGCATCTGGGGGGAGTGAGCGATTGAATACCTCAAGCCCCTTCAATATCAAAGTGCGCTCAATAACCTTGAGAAATTTTCATGCCAAAGAGGTACAAGAACTATACCAACAACATACCGACGATACCGGACAAGTTTGCACGAAAGCTGCAACTCAGATGGCATTTGATTTGACTCAGGGACAACCTTGGTTAGTGAATGCCCTAGCCAAAGAAATTGTCGAAGAGATGGTGACGGATACAAGTGTTGCAATTACACCAGAACATATATTAACAGCAAAAGAAGTATTAATAGCACGTCAAGATACTCATCTAGATTCTCTAGCTGAAAAACTTAGAGAACCAAGAGTTAAAGCGATTATTGAGCCAATTCTTGCCGGACTTACATTAGGAGATACACCATCGGATGATCGACAATACTTGATTGATTTAGGATTATTGCGACGTGACCCAACAGCCGGATTGACAATAGCAAATCCTATTTATCGCGAGGTAATACCCCGTGTTTTAGTCCAAGGTACTCAAGACAGTCTACCATACATTAGTCCCAGTTGGCTCACTTCAAACGGTGAAATTGACACCGATGCCTTATTGCAAGCTTTCATCGCCTTTTGGCTCCAGCACGGAGAACCATTACTCAGTAGTGCACCATACCACGAAATCGCACCGCATATAGTATTAATGGCATTTTTACACCGCGTCGTCAACGCAAGTGGAACCTTAGAACGTGAATATGCAATTGGACGAGATCGCATGGATTTATGTCTAAGATATAAAAATCTCACTTTAGGAATCGAGTTAAAAGCTTGGCATAATAAAAAAGGAGACCCACTTGAAAGCGGTTTAGAACAATTAGACTCTTATTTAGCACGCTTGAGAGTAGATTTTGGTTGGCTAATTATTTTTGATCAACGTTCCAAAGCACCACCAATCGAAGAGCGTTTAACAACACAAATTGCCACCACCAAAAATGGACGCTCCATTACAGTTGTGCGTGCATAGCCCCAAACAACTGATTTACTTAGTAGAGTTTAGCTATGCACTTTGTATAACTTTACCATTTGTGGAGTGGAGTCCAATCACCAGAGGGGACAAAACTTGCCCAATAGTAAGGATGCTGATAACTTGGGTTGGAGAGCATCTCAAGTTGTGCAGCTCGCAATGCCTCATGTCTGCCCTTACCTGCCTTCAATCCCTGGTAATATTTCACCATTAGTTCCTTTGTCCCCTTATCGTCCACTTTCCACAAACTCAAAACCTGACTTTGAGCACCAGCAATCACTAAAGCACGACGCAATCCATACAATCCATCCCCCACCTTCACATCACCCAACCCTGTTTCACATGCGGATAGCACAACTAATTGAGTACCACGTAAATTTAGTCCAGCGACTTCCAATGCTGTAAGTACACCGTCGTTAGCACCAGCCAAAACTTGATTACGATTGTTAGCACCAGCTAAGGCTAATCCTGAACGCAACAAGGGATTTTCCAGATTCAAAACTTTTAAAGGTTTGCCCAATTCATCATTGACGGGTTTAACTTCAGTATCAGGTAGAAAGAAACCGTGGGTAGCAAGATGTAATATACTGGGAGCAGTAAGCTGTTTAATCGCAGTTTCCGTAGCTTCTTGACTTAGCAGGAGTGTAGTGTTAGGAAAAATAGCTTGGACTTTTTCTGCTTCTTCTTTGGTATTGGTTAGTGGTGTAAAACTTATAGAAGCTAAGTCATTAGAGCGTCGATTTTCCACACTTCTTACTGTATTTGACTTCGGTGCAGTGGCTACTGTCTGCTGTTGATCATAGTCAATAGCGGCAAACACAATTGGACTAGAGCGGCTGTTGGCAACAGATTGTAACTGTAGCAAATCTCTAGCACTGGTAAGATAAGAGAACGCATAACGTTGAATTAAGTATTTACCCTGCTCATCCTGTAGTGCTTCAAAAGGAATCAGCGTTAATTGCCCATCTGGTGATAGTAGTAAGTGACGCGCATCTCCCAACAATGGACGAATCGGTGCCATAATGAGTTTATCTGCACTACGAGCAAGTTGCTGAATTTGTGGGATAGCATTTTTGTTTGCACCCTCAACATGTTCAACATTAATTCCGCGAGCGCCTAAACGTGCCAAAGCTGTTCTCAAAGATGTGATCGACTTATCAATGGTTGCAGCATCTCCTAAATCAACCCACTTTGGTTCACCGGATGAGCGCAATACAGCAGCAGCATAACGCGGGTTGCCCTTTCTTTGGTTTTGTTTAGCTTTAGGATTGAACGGCTGATACTGCACAATTTCAACTATTGCTGCATCTTGAGGTATCTTAGCTTGAATAGCTTCTAACTCCACTGGCTGTGTTGCATTACGGAATTCAGCACTCTTAACGCTGATAACTTCTTCTAAACGTTCTTTTTGAGCTTCCAGTTGCTGATACTGCGCTTGATAATCACTCACACTTTGCGTTCCCTGTTCTTTATATACTAATGTTGATAGTTGCTGTTGAACCATCAGCCACTCATCAAATAATTTTTGTGTTTCTGGCGTTGAAGCTAATTGATTGCGTAATGTTTGTATGCTTTCTGTAACAGCATCTAGTACCAGCCCCTTACGGCGTAGTACTGTGGTAAGTGCTAAGCGTGGTATTTTCAGATTGTGAGAAGCTTTTTGGAAGGACAGGGAAATGATACCATCGGTTGACGATGTAAATGTTCTGGCATAGTCTTGTTTTCTTTGCTCTGAACCTACAGCTTTAATGAGTGCTAAATTCTGGTTTTCAATTGCTAGCCCACTAGCAAAGAAATCAGTAGCACGGGTGATATCGCCTTTTGCCCAGTACAATCCAGACAAATTGTTGAAGCTTAGTGCAACTAAAGGATGTTCTTTACCTAGTACTTTCTCACGAATAGCGAGTGAGCGCTGATACAAATGCTCTGCTTTTTGATAATTTCCCTGTCCATCGTACAAGTAAGCCAAACTGACTTTTCCCGTTAAGTCTCGAAAAGCTTACTCACAAAGGATTATGAAGAAGGGACACTATATACGGTACAGTAA
>NZ_JACXAE010000092.1 GCF_014698965.1 Iningainema tapete BLCC-T55 | reverse complement strand
AAGCGATCGCGCTTCAACCAGTCGTCGAGAACGTCAAACCACCCTCTACTGGGGGCGCGTCCAACTGCGATGGTCATCGGATAACATCCTCATTTTTACTAAAATTGCAACGTTTCCAAGGAATAACGTTTTCTTTGACACCTCCAGCATCTACTCTGCTGAAGACTTTATGAGAACTCACCGTCTGTTCAGTCGGCTTTTCTCAGTTTATATTGTCGGAGTCGCTACCACCAGCTGGTCATCCAACTTTTGGTATCGTAATGATTCTTAACTTATCATATTTGTTCGGATTTGTATCCAATCCACTTTAATAAATCAGGAGTACAACACGAACCTATTATTAATTATGAATAGCAAAAATTTTACAATCTGACACAACTTTTCTCAGAAATCTCAAAAATCAATTCACTCAACTTGCATTTGCGCAGCGCCAATGGCAGACTAGATAAGAGGGAAATAAAAATGCGTGCGACAGTAGTTAAATGACGACATCAACAACCATTCCTCAAGGTGACTCGCCCAAAGGCGACACCAATTCACACATCCTGCGTCAGGAAGTTCTCGGTTCTCGTCGGTTCAGCAACTACTGGTGGGCAACTGTAGTCTCCTTAGGAGCCTTGGGCTTCCTACTGGCAGGAATTTCTAGTTACCTGAAAGTAAATTTACTTCCGTTTACTGATTCAACTCAACTGCTATTCTTCCCCCAAGGACTAGTAATGGGGTTGTACGGTGTAGCAGGCTTGCTCCTATCCCTGTACCTGTGGTTAGTGATTTTTTGGAACTTGGGCGGTGGATACAACGAATTTAATCTTGAAACTGGCAGAATCAAAATTTTCCGTTGGGGATTTCCAGGGAAAAACCGTCAAATAGAGATTGACTTTCCGACACAAGATGTGCAGTCGGTGCGGGTGGATATAAGAGGGGGCATAAATCCCCGTCGCGCCCTTTATCTACGTGCTAAGGGTCGTAGAGATATTCCTTTAACAAGAGTAGGGCAACCTCTGTCTTTAAAAGAGCTAGAAACTCAAGGTGCTCAATTAGCACGTTTTTTGGGAGTTTCCTTGGAAGGATTATAAATGATTTTGGATTGAGAATCTAAAATCGAATGGTTGAGTCTGTAAATGTTAATGCGGTTAAGATTTTTACTTGTTTGTTTAATTGTTGGTGCGTTAATTTTAGGAGGCTGCTCTACTGGGCAGATAACTTCGACATCACCAACTACAGCTGGTAGTGAGGCAGGCATCACGGCAACTACTGCGACAACTACAGAGGCAACGTCTGTATCTCAAAGTACAACTGAGAGTATTCCCGGAATGAAAGATTTACCAAGACTCGAAGGCAAAGCAACAGTGGTGCTCACCGTTAAAGGTTCACCAATTACTATTGAAGTAGACGGTACAAATGCCCCAATTACCGCAGGTAATTTCGTCGATTTAGTTCAAAAGGGTGTGTACGACGGGTTAGCTTTTCACAGAGTTGTGCGTCAGCCCCAACCATTTGTGGTTCAAGGAGGCGATCCCCAAAGCAAAGACACTAAAGTACCAGCAAGTAGGTTGGGAACAGGTGGCTTTATTGACCAAAAAACGGGAAAAGAACGCTACGTACCTCTGGAGATTAAGCCCCAAGGCTCAGATACACCAATTTACGGTAAAACATTTGAGTCAGCAGGTATAAATAAACCACCAGTATTACAGCATAAACTCGGTGCAGTGGCAATGGCGCGATCGCAAATGCCAGATTCAGCTTCCTCTCAGTTCTACATTACTTTAGCAGAGCAGAGTTTCCTCGACGGTAATTACGCTGTGTTTGGCAATGTTACTGAAGGAATGGATGTAGTTAACAAAATTCAGCAGGGCGATCGCATTGACTCTGCTAAAGTTACCAAAGGCGCAGAAAACCTGAAAACTGCAAGTTAATCCACTCATTGGTTTCAGTTGTTGTCACAGGTATTGGTTTAGTTTGTGCTTTGGGCGAAAGCTTAGAGTATAGTTGGAAACAGTTGATAGCTGGTAAATCTGGGATTAATCGGCATCAACCGTTTCCAGCGCTAGAATCACTTCCTCTCGGTTTAATTGGCACACAACCAGCAAATATCAGAATGCTGACTCAACTAGTTGTTGCCTCGGCTTTGGCAGATGCTCAATTAGTTCCTCCTTTACCTGATTGTGGCGTGGTAATTGGCTCAAGTCGCAGTTTTCAGGCTGATTGGGAAGAGATGGCACGCCAGATGGAAGTGGGGGAGAAGGGGAGTAGGGGAGTAGGGGAGAAGAATATACAGCTTTGGTTAGATACTCTACCGCATATGAATGCGATCGCCACGGCACAACAAATTGGTGCATCTGGAGTTGTTTTAGCACCGATGGCTGCTTGTGCTACGGGAATTTGGGCAATTGCACAAGCAGTTAATCTTGTGCAAACAGGGGTATGTGAGCGAGTGATTGCTGGTGCAGTGGAAGCACCGATTTCTCCGCTTACCATTACTGGATTTAAGCAGATGCAGGCTCTAGCTCAAACAGGTGCTTATCCTTTTGATTTACGACGCTCTGGCTTTGTTTTGGGAGAAGGTGCAGCAGTATTTGTTTTGGAATCGGCTCAATTAGCAGCATCGCGTCAAGCAAAAGTTTATGGTCAAATTCTGGGTTTTGGCTTGACAGCAGACGCATATCATGCATATGCTCCTCAACCAGAAGGTAGAAGTGCGATCGCCGCTGTGAGACAATGTTTAGATCGCAGTCACCTCACACCTAGCGATATTGATTACATTCACGCTCATGGCACTGGTACGCAATTAAATGACAGTGTTGAAAGTTTAGTGATACAGCGGATATTTCCCCAGAGAATACCAGTAAGTTCTACTAAAGGGGCAACTGGGCATACATTAGGAGCATCAGGAGCTTTGGGTGTAGCTTTTTCACTCATGGCTTTGCGGCATCAAATATTACCACCTACAGTGGGACTTTTACACCCTGAATTTGATTTGGAGCTAGTGAGAACGGCAAGTGGCAGTAAAATTAGAAACGTGTTATCTTTTAGTTTCGGCTTTGGTGGTCAGAATGCGGCGATCGCATTCTGTCATAAATCATAAAAAAATTAAATATAAAAGAAACTATTCAATCATTATTTTCTTTACAAAATGTAAGTCAATTAAATTAATGAATCAAATTTAATTTTAATTTCTGAATTAATCAAAGCTATACACATAAAGGATTTTACTCTGACTATTACCCTTAAAACAAGCATAGACAACTAAAGAAGTGGATAACCCTACACCTCTACTTCTCAGAAATAGATATTATGTAAAAGTAGATAAAACTTAAAAATTGTTTATCAAATGCTGATTTCCTCCTCTGGCTTGTCCAAGGTAAAAGACTCAGTAAGGGAAAAGATTTTTTTCGGTAATGAACCCACTACCGAGTTAGTGGCGATTCTTACCGTCTACTTTGTTCAAGGCATTTTAGGCTTGGCACGTTTAGCTGTCAGCTTCTTCCTCAAAGATGAACTTGGGCTAAATCCGACTCAAGTTGCCGCCCTCATCGGTATTGGTGTCCTACCTTGGGTAATTAAGCCATTGTTTGGCTTCATGTCAGATGGCTTACCTATATTCGGATACAGACGCCGCCCATATCTGGTTTTATCAGGGATACTGGGAGCAATTTCTTGGGTGAGTCTAGCAACAATAGTTCACACAGCTTCGTCTGCAGCAGCAGCTATTGCACTTGGTTCTTTGGGAATAGCAGTCAGTGACGTGATTGCTGACTCAATAGTTGTCGAAAGAGCTAGAGCAGAATCTCAAGCCAAAGCAGGTTCGATTCAATCCCTGTGCTGGGGAACATCAGCCTTTGGAGGCTTGATTACAGCCTACTTGGGTGGAATGCTTTTACAAGATTTTACCACCCGCACAGTATTTTGGATTAGTGCCTTATTTCCCTTATTAGTTTCAGCAGCAGCTTGGTTTATTGCAGAAACACCTGTGGGCACAGAGGGAAATAACGATCACAGCAATCACTCAAGAGTGGCAACTCAACTCAAGCAACTACGTCAAGCGGTAAGCCAGAAAGCAATATGGCTACCAACAGTATTTCTCTTTGTCTGGCTAGCCACACCATCATCAGAATCAGCATTTTTCTTCTTCACCACCAACGAACTGCACTTTGAACCAGAATTTTTGGGAAGGGTACGTTTAGTAACCAGCATTGCTTCCCTGGCTGGGATTTGGATTTTCCAACGTTTCCTTAAAACAGTTCCCTTTCGGGTGATTTTTGGTTGGAGTGCTGTGATATCAGTAACGTTGGGTATGACAATGCTGCTCCTAGTAACTCATACAAACCGTGCTTTAGGTATAGATGACCACTGGTTTAGTTTAGGTGATAGTCTCATTATCAGCGCAATGGGTCAAATAGCTTATATACCAGTATTGGTATTAGCAGCAAGATTGTGTCCTCCTGGAGTGGAAGCCACCCTATTTGCCTTGTTGATGTCAGTAACAAACTTGGCTGGATTAGTATCCCATGAATTTGGCGCGTTAGTAACCTATTGGTTAGGAATTAACGAAACTAACTTTGACGCTATGTGGTTACTAGTAACAATTACCAACCTCAGCAGGCTATTACCGTTGCTATTCCTCAACTGGCTACCAGCAGCAGATGCCGAGACACCAACATTACCACCAGCATCAGCAAAAGAGGAGCAAAAATCATTTTTATCCAACTTAATGTCCAAACTAATGCCCCGTGAACCCCAAACAGAACCAGCGGAATAGCATTGCCGGGGCAGACAAGATGCCTACCCCACAAATCTGGTGTTAAAATTAAAATCCTATCGATATGCAGAGTTTTCAACTTTACGAACGCGCTTCTACAGTTCCAGAAAAATCCTACACTCGTGGAGATTGGCAAAAGGGATATGAATCCCTCAAACAAGAATATGATTATTGGATTGATGATATAGAAGGACAAATTCCCTCAGAACTTCAAGGTACATTATTTAGAAATGGACCTGGATTGCTAGACATCAATGGGCAATATATTCATCACCCATTTGATGGAGATGGGATGATTAGCCGGATTACATTTAACAATGGACGCGCCCACTTCCGCAACCGTTTTGTGCGCACTGCTGCCTATCTAGAAGAACAAAAAGCTGGCAAAATTCTTTATCGCGGTGTCTTTGGTACGCAAAAACCAGGTGGTTGGCAGAAGAATGCCTTTGACTTTAATATTAAAAATATTGCTAATACAAATGTGATTTACTGGGGTGGTAAACTATTAGCGTTATGGGAAGCTGCCGATCCCCATTGTCTTGATCCCCAAACTCTAGAAACTCTGGGCAAAGAACACTTCAACGGAGTTTTATCAGAAGGCGAAGCTTTTGCCGCACATCCACGCCTCGATCCTAGTTGTGGTGAAAATGATGGCGAACCAATTCTTGTCAACTTTTCTATTAAACCGGGACTATCTACTACCATTACCATTTTTGAGCTAGATTCAACAGGTAAAGTGGTACGGAAGCACGCTCATAGTGTTCCTGGTTTCGCCTTTATTCATGATTTCGCCATTACCCCTAATTACTGCATATTCTTCCAAAACCCCGTTGCCTTTAATCCTATACCTTTTGCCTTAGGTTTACGTGGTGCAGGGGAATGTGTCAAATTTCAGCCCAATCAACCAACTCGCATTGTTGTGATTCCCCGTACCCCCCCTACAAAGGGGGGGTGGGGAGTACAAATTCTAGAAACTCATTCCGGTTTTGTCTTCCACCACGCCAATGCTTTTGAAGTGGAAGATGAAATTGTCATTGACTCAATTTGCTACGAATCTTTGCCAGAAGTAGAATCAGGAAGCAATTTCCGCCAAGTTGATTTTGATGCTCTTAAGCCTGGACATCTGTGGCGCTTTAATCTTAACCTCAAAGATAAAACTGTCCTTAGCAAGTCGATAGTTAACCACTGTTGTGAGTTTCCCACCATACATCCTAACAATGTAGGACGCCCATATCGTTATTTATATATGGGTGTCGCGCATACAGACATTGGTAACGCGCCGTTGCAAGCATTTATGAAAGTTGATTTAGAGTCTGGAGAAAGACAAATTTGGAGTGCAGCACCACGAGGCTTTGCTAGTGAACCAGTTTTTGTCCCGCGCACTCCCTCAAAGGGGGGTGAAGATGACGGTTGGGTATTGGCTTTGGTTTACAATTCAGAACACCATCGCTCAGAAGTGGTAATTTTGGATGCGAGTGATTTTACTAAGGAGCCAATAGCACGCTTGCATCTCAAACACCACATTCCTTACGGCTTGCATGGTAACTTTACTTCTCAGGTATTTTTACCAAATAATTGAGATGTTCATGTAAAAATGACTAACATATCCCAACCATCTGACACCTCAGTAACCCCGTTACCTGATTCTTCTACATGTGTTCGTGTATGCCAAAATCGTACTTGTAAAAAGCAAGGTGCAGCAAAAGTACTTGCTGCTTTTGCCGCAATGCCCATTCCTGGGGTAACAGTATCAGGTAGCGGTTGTTTGGGACAATGTGGTAATGGACCGATGGTAGTAGTATTACCAGAGAGGGTTTGGTATTGTGGTGTTAAACCCAAAGAAGTACCTCTAGTGGTAGAACAACATCTACTATGTGGTCAAATAGTGACACATATGCTTTATCATCGATTTCATCCTCAAAAATAAGATTGATGTATAACTTATAGAGGACTCACTGTCGTTGACTGAAGCAAAATATCACAATGGAAATTCAGCAGCTGCGTCAATCAGTAAAATTAAAGTGGGTGAGCTACTACGATCAAAATCGTGCCTGGTTAGTAAAAATGCGGATTTGGGGAACATATGACGATATCCGTCGCCCTTCTTCTGGTTTTATATTGGCAACTGTGTCTGTTTTGGAACCGGATATCAATGAGATTTTTCCTTTTATCTTGGAACTGAATAATAATCCTGATCAAATAGTTGCAGCTTTAGGTCTTAACTTTAACCCAGAAGAACACCTTCATTTAATAGAACCATTAGATACTGTTACAAATCAAAGTCCCACTGAGTCTCAACTAGAAACATTTCACTCTGACAAACTGGCTTCTGGTATTACCCCGATTGACGAGCCTGTATCAATTGCTGTTGCTTATGCGGAAAACAAGTCTTTCGTGTCACCTATGGCTGTTGGCACAGCATTTGAAAATAAACCTTTAGTACCACTGGCTGTCTACAATGATCACAATACACCTGTCGTTACGGCGATCGCTACTCCTATTGAAAGCCAGCCCATAACTTCAGTTAGTGTTACTAAGGAAGTTGACAATGGTATTGCCAAGCTGCATCAAAAAGACACTACCCATACTCATCTACCACCTGTAAACAAAGTTCGTAGTCTTGCTAATTGGGTAGATGATTTTTGTCAAGGTGTAGGCTCGGAACGAGAGAATTTTACACCATTTTGGCGAAGACAGGATACTCAAGACACGCGAAACCAATTGCCTGGAGAGGTTCTGGAAATTGAGCAATCTAGCGCTCAGCATATAAGAGAAAAATTTAAACAATATGTTTACTTATCTTTACTTTTCTCTTTTATATGTTATTTGTTGACGAGAATTCATGTCTATTCCTGAAATTCGGCAACAACTTCAATTAAACCCACAATATTGCGATTAAATTCAGCTAAGTCAGCAGCTGGTATCCAATATTCTTGATGCATAGAAGCGCCGACAGTTTGTATTGAATAACGACTTAAAAACTCTGCTCGTACCTGAAAGCGAGTAACATAACCAATATAACCCGTATCAGCACTAGCTGCATTCCAGTTACGGGCAATTTGGATGGCGTATTCTTCATTTAGTACGGGGTAGAAAATTGGTTGTTCTGGTAATCTTGGCGGAAACTCTTGATAACCACTGTCTTTTATTAATGATAGTTCTTTTGGTCCTACGGGACGCCAAAGTGTAACAGTTTCATTATGTAAAGCTTCTTTGTCTAAAAATGCCCAGCTAGGCAAAGCTTCTCGTGCTTGTAACCATTGTGCTGGGATGCTTTGTTTTCCCGCATATAAAGCAACAATACCACCTGCGATCGCACAAGTAGTATCTCTGTCTCCTAAGCCACTCACTGTTAACCACAGTGCTTCTTCGTAGTTATCTAGGTGTTTAGCAGCACACCATATAGCAAAGGGAACCGTATCTTGAGCAGAAATATAAGTTCCATTACCTAATATTGCTGCCGCTGATTTTACTGGTGTATTGTGAGACAATTCACGAGCGCGGCAAATTTTAGATTTCACCTCACTATCTGGAATATAAGGTAAAATTTGGTCGAGAAACTCTGCTGTAGTGGGAATTGCACCTTCTAATTTGCAAGCTCTAGCTGCTGCAACTGCTACGGCAATAGCACCTGCAATACCCTCAGGATGTGTGTGAGTAATTTCTGCACTCTTTTGTGCTTGAGTCACAACTAATTCCAAATCATCTGCAAAAAATGCTCCCACTGGTGCAACCCGCATTGCTGCACCATTTCCATAAGAACCTTGTCCATTAAATAAACTAGTAGATAACTTTTGCCAAGCCCCGCCATCTCGTATTTGTGCCAATAGAGAGTGCATTGCCGCACCGTAACCTCGTTGGCTGTCATATCGTTGTGCAAAACTTGCTGCCAATTTCTCTTGGTTAATTTCTCCGCACTCTCGTAAGATGGCAAAAATCGATAGTGCCATTTGAGTATCGTCTGTGTAATACCAAGGTGTAGAGGGAATGGCACGAGAAGCAATTAAATTGTCTGCTAAATCGGGATGTACAAAAAATCTTTCTCCAAAAGCATCACCTACAGATAACCCGTCCAAAGAACAACTAGCACGGTAAAGACGGGAATCATTTGTAGTTTGCATATTTTTTACAAAAATTTACGGATATTCATGAGAAACAAAAGGAACTTCTACTATTTCACCCTCAACTTCTCCAACTTGTACTTTCAACCCAGTGCCACCAGCCTTGCTGCGGATGTAGCCTAGTCCAAAGTAACCATCTGTAGTTTCAGTATAACTGGTAAGTTTTCCGACTTTCTCATCTCCAATTGTAATCACAGTTCCTGGTTCTACAGGAGCGCCCAGACGAATACCCCACAGGTATTGTTTTACACCTTTATATGTGTTTAACCTGGCAATGGTTTCTTGTCCAATGTAGCAACCTTTATCAAAGGAAATTGTCTGCCATAAACCTGTTTCTAAAGGATTGTAATCATCAGTGAGTTCATAGTCAGGAACTGGACGTCCTTGTAAAATTCGCAACATATCCCAAGCGCGCTCGCTCATCGGTACTGCGCCCAACTCCACAATTTTGTTCCACACAGTCTCTTTTTGAGAAGCAGCAAAAATCAAAGTGTAACCAGGAGAAGCCAAACCACTACCAACAGCAACTAGCACACCATTAGGTAGGGATATATGATTGCCATAAGGTTGACCGATAATTGTCTGAGCATCCAGCTTCTGGATAATCGCATCACTTCCAGGTCCAATCAAGCTTAAAGTTGCAGTTTCATCGGTAACATCAGTTAATTGCACTTTATCAGCAAAAAAGATGTAGCGATCTAGCCACTGCATAAGAAACTGGCGACGGTTAGGTGAAACTAGCAGCAACACTGCATCTTCCAAAATGTACGCACTGACCAAATCAATAGTGCGGGCGGTAGATGTTACCATCACAGTATCACAACCTTGTCCTGGTTGAAGGCTTTGAATATTGTTCGTGCTTTGGTTGTGTAAGAAGCGGAGACGATCCTGATCGGAAACTTTGATGCGTCCCCACTGAGAGCGATCGCATAAAGCAACTCCTTGTGTTGCTGCTTCAATTGCTGCTGCATCATTAGCGTCAATAGCAGTGGGCATAGTGGTACTCTGATTATCAACCATAATTGTCTTGACACTAATCCAATTGGTATGAATTTGGTATAACTAAAGTGTACCAACTACTCAAGGAGTCAGTTGTGAAAACTGCTATTTCTCTTCCCGACTCAATTTTTGAGGAAGCTGAAGCGCTTGCTCAACAGTTAGGAATATCTCGGAGTGAACTTTACACTGAAGCATTGAAAGCGTATTTACGGCGTTACAATCGAGAGCAGATGTTGTCCAAACTCAACACAGTCTACGCCAAGGAATCTTCGGAGTTAGATCCAGTTCTAGCAAAAATGCAATTTATGTCTTTAGCTCGTGAGGACTGGTAGTGTATCGTGGTGAAATTTGGTGGGCAGATTTGCCAGATCCAGTGGGATCAGAACCGGGTTATCGTAGACCTGTTATGCTTATTCAAGATGATACATTCATACAAAGTCGTCTGAAGACAGTAATTGTTGCCATCATTACCTCCAATCTTGAACTTGCGAATGTACCAGGTAATGTTTTATTGCCACATGACGCAACGGGTTTACCTAGAGATTCTGTCGTCAATGTTTCTCAGATATTTACAGTAGATAAAGCGTTTTTGACTGAGCGTGTTGGTTCATTGCCAACTAGCTTGCAAGAAGAAGTAGATGAAGGTTTACGAACCGTTTTGTATCTCTAAAGATGGATAAGGGCGATTTTGTCGTCTGGAATAATGATTAATTGTGAAAAGCTAATTTTTAGTAATTATGAAAGTTGGAACTGCATACACAAGACTATTAGTATCGGATCTTGATGCTTGTTTTTTATTCTATAAAGATGTGCTGGAATTTGAAGTAAAAATAGATGAACGAGAAGTTGGATACGCTGAATTTAAAGTAGGAGAAATGAAGCTGAGTTTATTCCGACGAGAAGAAATGGCACAAATGATTCACAATCACAAGCCACCTCAAGCAGAATGTCAAGACACTGTAGCATTAATTTTCACAGTCAATGATGTAGAAGAAGAATATGCAAAATTAACACATAAAGGAGTTAGTTTTACGGCAGCGCCCATGAACAATCCCTACTATGGAATCAAAACAGCTTATTTACGCGATCCAGATGGAACTCTCATTGGATTATATCAGCAGTTAGTGTAGATATAGGGCGTTGCTGAATCATGCGGATGAATTAAAAAAATCACGATTTTGTGGAGACGCCCCACCGGGGCGTCTGTACAGTCGTGTATCCTATTGTTTTAACATAGCGATCATGTCCAAACCAGCACTGGCGATCGCATTTTGCGGCTCTATCTTGAGTGCTTGTTGCCAATGAGCGATCGCTTCACTAAATTTACCTTGCAATGCCGATAATTTACCTGCCAAGGCGTGAAAGTCTGCGTTGCTGTAATGCAAAGCTAGGGCTTGATTGTTGTTCACTTCTGCTGCTGAATATTGTTCTTGTTGTAATAAATACATTGCTTTTATGTGATACCACATAGCTTGATCGTGAAGGCGAATCAAGTCAGACAAGTCTGCTTTACAGCGTTTGCAGGAGTAAGAATTAGGGGCAGCACGGTAAACCGCTCCACAAACTGGACATTTCATGGTTAATTATTCTTCGGAGTTAGTACTGACATAGTAGAGAAAATCTTCTATCTCTGCTTGCAATGGTGGGACTTCTGCACTGTTGTTAGCGATCGCATCTTCAAGCTTGTCTAACAAATCTTGTAATTCCTCTACTTGTTCTTCATCTAAACTAGAAAATGCTTGTTGAGCACGTTCTAAAAGCGCCGTTATTTCCGGACTAACATTTGCTGTTTCAATCTCCTCCTTAGAGACTTCAATTGTTTCATCACTTTCAAACAATGCCTCTAAATCTTCCCTTGCCTGCTTCAACTCATGGCTAGAAAATCGTTGCATCCCCACATTATTTACTACTAACGTCTCTTGTTGCCCCTTACCTTTCTCTGTAGTGGTTACAGTGAGAATACCATTGAGATCAAAGTCAAAGTGGACTTCAACTTGAATACTTCCTGCTGGTTTGGGGGGTAAGTTTTCCACTCTAAAAGAACCCAAGGGAACATTTTCTTCAGCGATTTCATTTTCTCCCTGAAAAACTTCAATTTCCACCACTTCTTGACGATCGCTTACAGTAGAATAAACCTGAGAGCGAGAAACGGGAACAACACTATTACGGGGAATAATCACGCTAAAGAACCCCGGCATAATACCCATTGGTGTATCTACTGCCGCTGCAATACCCAGAGAATGGGGGATCACATCGACGAGAATGGCATCCACTGATTCACCTACCAGCACTCCCGCTTGCAAGGCTGCGCCCAAAGCCACACAAAGATCGGGTTGAATACCATCGGTGGGAGTTTGTTTGAGATGTAACTCGATCATTTCTTGCACTAAGGGAATGCGTGTTGAACCACCAACCAAGATAACCCGATCTATCTGACTCGGTTCAAGGTTAGCATCTGCTAATGCTCTGTCAATTGCTTCTAGAGTTTGTTCCAATAGGGGGCGAATCAACTTTTCAAAATCTGTTCGCGCTACTTCTACCTCTAAATGCAGTGCAGTCTTCCCCTTGCTACCCAAAAAGGCTTCCCTTACCGTACCAAAAGCGTGGGCACTCAAGTCAATTTTTAACTGTTCTGCTGCCCGGAGCAGACGCGCTTGAGTTGCAGCGTCATCTGGTACATCCATGCCATGCTTTGTTTTGAAGATGTCTGCTAGATGGAGTTGTAAAAGTCTGTCAAAATCATCTCCACCCAAACGGTTATTACCGTGACTAGCTAGTACTTCGGTAACTTCACCTGTAATTTCCACTACGGAAACATCAAAAGTACCGCCGCCCAAATCATAAACTAAAACTCGTTCTGTCTCTTCTGCACGCAAGTCATAAGCTAGAGCCGCTGCTGTTGGTTCGTTGATAATTTGTAGTACCTCAAAACCAGCGATTTCTCCTGCTGTTTTAGTCGCTTGTCGTTGGGCATCAGTAAAGTAGGCGGGCACAGTAATTACTGCTTGAGTTACTGATTCTCCCAAAGCATTCTCGGCTCTTTGTTTCAGGGCGCGGAGAATAATGGCAGAAATTTCATGAGGCAAGTATTCCCGATTCTCTTCTCCAGAGTCTCCACCAACAGCAAACGTAGTTTTGTGATCGGTTCCCATCCAGCGCTTAATTGACTTGACGGTGCGATCAGGAGCAGCGGCATACTGACGCAGTGCTTCTCTACCTACCAGAAGTTTACCCGTATCGCTAAACCCTACACAAGATGGTAAAATCAAGTCTCCATCTTCTCCTGGCAATACTCGCGCTTGTCCATTTTCGACAATTGCTACTTCGGAATTTGTTGTACCTAAATCGATCCCAACTGCTCTTCCCATAACTAATTCAAAATTTAAAATGTTACTTAGTCACTAATCGTTCGTTGCTCTCGCCACAATTACTTGTGCTTCTCTGAGTACGCGCTCGCCCCATAAATAACCACGTACTACTTCTTGAACCACTATATTATCAGCTACATCTGCTCTTTGTTCGCTGCCTACAGCATACATTGTTCGGGAGTCAAAAGATTTCAACAGAGCCACAATTGGCACAACTCGTCGTTGACGCAGTACTTCTAAGAGCGATCGCCTGATTAACTCTACTCCTTGTTGATTGCTAGTTAAAACTCCGCTTAAATATGCAGAAATGCGTGATTCCCTCTCTGTTGAATAATGTTGGGTGCCAAAGAACCAGCTGCCTAATTTTTGCCAGAAGCTTTGCGGAACTGGTTGTATGCGTGTTGTCGTATTTATCGCTTCTATTTCTTCTTGCCAATAGGCACAAGCACGATCCAAAGCATCCAATATTCCTAATAAATCTTGTAACAGTTTCTCTTGCTGTTGCTCAAATTGAACCACTGCTTGTTTTTGTGACTGTTCCAAATTTATTTGCAGTTGTTCTTTTTCTCTTTGAGTTACTTCTAATGATTGTTGCAGAACATCTTGAGCCGAACGTAATAATTTCCCCTGTTGTTTAACTTCATGACGTAAGGCAATCCATTCTGCCACCATTTGATAGGGATCAAATGCATTAACTGATTCTGGTGTTTCACCCAAATACTCTGGTGGTGTTTGTTCTGAATGTAAATAGTCTATAAATTTGGCAAATAAAGCTTCTTTATCATTTATCATGGTTCGTATGTTGATTGTTGTTTGTTGATTGCAATTAACAATTATCAATCAACAATTATCAGTTAAAATGTAGCGCGAATTAAATCATCCAAACTAACTTCCAGTTGAGCAAGGGCTTTGTCACGTAACTGTTTCAATACCTCTGAATCAAGTTCTGCTTGCAGAGGACGAATTTTAAAGAAATCTTCATTTTTTTGTGTTTCTCCTTTACCGAGGGCTTCGTATGCGGCTCGAATTGCTTTGAATTCTTCTGGATAAGTATGGGCGGGAAATTCTTTTAGCTTGGCACGGTATGCTGCTTTTATTTCGGCGGATGTTGCTCCTGGAGAAATTCCTAAAAGTTCGTAATTGTTCTTCATCATATAATTATTTAAAATAATTCTTGAAAACCACCTCTTGTTCTACCTTTTTTCTTCTTTTTGGGAGTTGGCATTCCAAATATTGACTCTAAGTCTAGCTCGAAATCATCATCATCATCATCGTCATCCATGAAGTCGGGCATATCATTGAGCATTTTCTGTTTTAGTTCGGGAAGTATTCGTTCAAATTCAGCTTTGGGAATATTGTTGCCAAATAATTTCCGGATCATGTTTTCCAATAGTTCATCAACATCTAACATATCCAGATCGTCAAAATCTTCTGGTGATGGCATTGCACTGGTTACTTTTTGCGCAGAGAGAAATGCCTGTTCTTCCCGATATGCTTGTAGTGCTTTAGCATCTTGTAGGCGACGGGCTAATTCAAATCCCTGTTGCTTGAGCTGTTCGTAATTGGAATCTTCGACGGGATAAGTAGTAGCTCTTGCTAATAAAAGCAGAGGATTTTGAGGTTCTCGACGCAGTGCTTCATCAAGGGCAGATACAAGATTGGTATTAGTACCAAAACGGCGTACTTGCAACTGAATGTTTGCCAGAGCATTTCCTGGTTGGGGCATGGTGTCGAGGTAAGCACGCAAAGGAAACTCTAGTTTTTTGGCATTATTTTCTTTCACAGTTAAGACAACTAAATGAGCAATTCTAGCTTCTGGTTGTTCTCCTGATAGCTCAAATAATTGGCGCACATATTGATTTGTTAGAGCTGCAATGCCTTTTTCGCGTTTGGCAAATAGATGGATAGAAATTGCGATCGCTTGTAGGACAGGAATTTTCTCTTGAGCAGATAATGGTTTGAGTATAGTTTCCCATTCTTGGGCTGCTTTTTTCTGATTTAATGAGACTCTACCGCCAGAGTTGGGGGGACTTTGTACTGCATTGACAAAAATGCGACATGCATTTAAAGCTGGATCTTTTTGATCTCCTGTTTGCACTAAACGACTATAGAAGGGGTAACTGAGGGTAGACAAAGCATCCATCCAAGGCAATTCTTCAACTTCTTTGTCAACACCGACATCGCCAAAGGATTTACCAAAACGGCGACGTGCCTCAGTTAATGCCTGCTTGTCTCCTTGTCTTTCTAAACATTTGAGCAAAACACCGTAAACTTCTTCATATTTACAGCCACCTTGTAGTGCTTCAGTAAGTAGTGGTATTGCTTCAGTAAAATTCCCATCTGAGACAGCAATTAATCCCTTACGCCCAATTACCTCTGGAGATGTTGGGCAGATGCGCTCTGCTTGTTGTACAGATGCCATAGCTGCGCGATCGCGATTCATTGCCATTGAGGAATCTGCTACCCGACAATGGAGATAAGCTAGGGTTAGTTTTAATCTTTCGCCCTGCCATTCTTGGGGATTCTGTTTACCTTCGTTTTCTAACCATTTGATCAACCGATTCAACAGGCGTTGAAATTCTTGCCAAGAATCATTAGCTTCCAACACTTCTAACAAGTTTACAGCTAGTTGTGTGTTAAAAGGTTGTTCTGTTACTATCTGCTGCCAAAATAGTTCAGCACAGCTTGTTTGTCCTTGATTAAATGCTTGTTGACCTGCTAAAGTTAATAGGGATGAACGTATAGTTTGTAGTTCGGGAAAACGAGTGAAACGCCAATCTTTCTTCATTAATAGATGGGCAGCTTCATGATTGTCACCATCATCAATTAATTGTAAAATCAATAGGACTGATAATGCTTCATGCTTAGCTTTTTCCCCTCTTTCCATCATTTCGAGAGGTGGTTGTCCTGTCTTTGCCAGTTGGAAAGTTGCCAATTTCTCTAAAATTGGATGTTCTAAATACTTTGCTCTACTATAGCTTCTAGATGGCTGAGATTCTAATCCTAAAATGTTCGCCGCTGCATCCCAATTACCGTTTAATTGTTGGCTGTAAGCAATCCAAGCACTTGGCACATCTCCTGGAGTAAGTGGACGCTTTATTTTTTGAAAAAATGTTAAAGCAGCTTCTGGTTGTCCATTTTTGAGAGCAAGAATTCCCTGTACCCAGTTAAGTTGCGCTGCATTAAATTGTTTAGAATTTTGGTTTATTAATTGTTCTACTGTAGCAGTGTCTCCTTTTAAGAATAGGAGTTTAAGATAATATATACTATAGTTTTCGGGTAATTTTCCTGCCTCAAAAGCATCACGGAGCAATTTCACCGCTGCATCCAATTGATGCAACTCCAACAAACATCTAGTTTGCCAGTAGTGAACTTCTCCAACTAAACCCATTTCTAAAGCGCGACTAAAGGATTTTTCTGCCTGTTTAAAATCTTGCTTTTGAAATTCTTGCTGTCCCCGCAACAACCAGATATCTGCTACTTTAAATGAGAACTCAATATTAGGTTGCGATCGCTGAATTTTTTTAATCTCTTCTAATGCCTGACGATATTTTTTCTGCTCCAGCAGTTCTTGCAATTTTACTTCAAGGGGGTTTTCCGCTTTTTGCCCTGTGCTGGAGACATCCTGTTGTAAGCTTTGTTTAGACTTATACTTACCCACTAGGCTTTCCTCCTAATTATTTTTCGATTTTATCTTTTATCTTCAAGACTAGCTTTAACAATTCTTTTAATCTAACAACTGTGATGCTGAAGGTATAGTTTACCTAATTTTGTACCTATTTTGACAACATTTATAAAATTTATCTTTATATAGTATAATTTGCTACTAATACTTATTCAAGGTAAATGCGAAATCGTATACCAACACTAGCAGAATTCGTTTTTTGCCTTGTTACCATGCTCTGCAAGGTAATGCCTCTCTAAAAGGCTTTGCCTCATGAGCGCAACTTACAGCCAAAAGAAACTTCTCTGAGTATAACACTATATTCTCTTGCCCTATGCCCAAACCTGCTGATACCAGTACAAAGAAAATCATTAGCCTCGCCCCCGACAATTGAGTTAAATGAGTAACACAAATTATCGACATTAAAGCCAAAGAAATTCTTAAATCTAAGTTTCAATCGATTAGTCGTGGAAGCGATGTATTAGTTAGCGAGCTCCCGTCCTCAATTAGGCGTCCTCGCTTTTTTTGCTACGTTGGTGTTAGAAAGCGCATTAGTTCAACAAATCATGAAGTGGGATATGGCTATCGCCTACATCACCCCCCAACTGGTTTACAAGCTGTGCGGTTCACACAGGCTTTTGCTATCTTGGTTAAGTCAAGCGCTTCGGTATTTGCATGCAACAAACACAGTCAGTTAAAGAATGTTCACCCTTAATAAAAGCTCTAGATGCAGTCAAACTTAGCAGACAATGCAACATGTTTGACAGAACATGTGTTATTTCTACGATGCAAGATTTGGGATACACTTCACAGGCTGATTTTTTGTCAAGACATTTTGATAACTATTTAGATATTTTAATATGTGAGTATTGCCGCTGGTTGTACGACAACGCGCCGCCCAAGAGCAAATCATCGGTGAACGCATTAGTCCAACAAATCATGAAGTGGGATATGGGAGACTCATGCAAACCTCCTTGGTATCAGCTGCAACAAGGGCAGCGACAGCAGCTACTATTGAGCATTGAAAGGGGTTTGGAAGCAAAGTTCGGTACTCAAGGATTACAACTGATGCCACAAATCTCTCAAATTTCCGATTTGGAGCGATTAACCACAATTCAGCAGGCAATTAGAACTGTTAATACTTTAGATGAATTGCGGCAACTACTGTGAATTACTAATGGGATAAATACTTAAATTTAGCTTAAAAGTAGGGTGCGTTAACCAGGAGTACGGCACCTTCTTCAAGTCAGCACAGCTATAGCCTTCTTTCCCTTTCGTCTTCCTCTTGTTCCTTTTGCATTTCGTATGCAGCCACTACCTCACCGTCTATTCCAAAATACTCCTCAGTTTTATCTGAGATTTCTTTGATGATTGCTAACCAAGAATTTTCTGATAGAGGCATACCTGGTTTAGTGGCGACACGATTATTGAGTTCTATCAATGGGGAAATTACCTTGTCAACAAAGTTAACTGTTCGTGTCAAAGCCACACCTGTAAGAGATGTTGCTATCATCATAGTTGCTGGCAAATTTTTACCAGTCTTAACAGCTTGATTGAGAAATTGTCCAGATACATCTACAGTTTTGTCTATAAATTCTTTGGCTGACTCAATCAAAACTGTTAAATCTCCTGCTTGTGGCTGTGTAGTTTTCTCTGCTCCCGTTGTAAGTTGTAAGGGAGAATGTTCCACTTTAACTGTTGAACCAGTCGCATCACCAGTACTCAGTTGCTTGCTTAAATAGTGCTGAATAGGGGCAGAACCCCACTTAAGATTAATTTCTATAAGATTAGAGGCAGTATATCGAGTTTGAGCAAGGGCTTGCTCACATAGGTTTTGTAATTGAGCAAATTGCGAGGGTAATTCATCTACAGAACATTCAGAAAGCTTATTTGCTAACCGATAAGCTTCCGCTAATATCTCCATTGACTTAGCAGTATTCATTTGGAATTGTTTTATATCATTAGTGAGGGTCATATTTTCAGCCCCAACGTGAGCGGATGTCTTCAAGCATTTCTGTAGTAGAGCGTAGTTGTCTGTCTACCTCTGCCAAGTTATCCATCAGTCCTGAAAATTTTCTACTTAGCTGATTTACCTCAGTTTCAGGAATCGTTCTAGACAATGAATTGATTTCCTCAAGCCGATCAACAATGTTACTTACCATTGAGCGGAACTCTTCAATATCGGATGAAATAGTCATGTAATTACCTCCAATCAGTTTTCAGAAAGATTTATCAGTTAGCGAGAAGATTAGCCCAAAGTGTGTCAGATAACTTGACTTTTGAGCCACTAGGCATTTTTATGAACGGAGTATTCACAAACATTTGACCAGCAGAACCATTTAAATAAGCTCTGCCGATCGCATCCTTCGGTATATCCCCTGCAATTGCATCCTCTAATATGCGATAGCTTGCATCTGGACTCACCCTAAAAACAACTTTCTCTTCACATTGGTCAGTCACTTGTTTAGTAATGACCTCAGTAGTTGGTCTTTGGGTACAATAAATTACATGAATCCCATATTTACGACCTTTACGAGCATACTCTTTTAGTCGCTTTTCAATAGTGTCCCGCAGTTTACTGGAAACATCTGCAATGTCAGCCGCTTCGTCAATAATCCAGAGAGTGCGATCGATTTCAACTCCTTCGTCCTGCAATTCTTTCAGGTTAGATACTCCATACTCCTGCATTAACTGTAAGCGTCTTTCGTACTCTTCCCGATGAATTTTCTCTACTAAATTTGGACAATTCTCTGGAGTTGTCTCAATTTCAACATTAACTCCCATATGATTTAACCATTGAAAGTCAACTCCGCCGAAATCAGCAATGTAAATCCTACGTTTTGGGTTAACGTATAAGAATTGGAAGATGATCCATTTCAGAAAATTGCTTTTTCCAGCGCCAGATACCCCAGCTACTAAGCGATGAGGAATTTCACTCCAGCTAGATGTTACAGGATTACCATCATCATCTAGCCCAACTATATATTCGTCTTTTGTAATCAGGTGACTATAGCTGTTGAAGATTTCCTCAACAGTACTCTTATGCAAGCCAGTTGTCGCCATACCAGGAACTGGAGTATCCCCAGGAATCACCAGGCGGAAAAATCCACTAATTTCTTCCAGTGTTGCAAGGCGATGTAGTGGTTTTAAGTCTTTTATTTGTGCTAAAGGAAGCTTTTTTAAAGCATTTGTGGATTGAGTTATTGCTGAATTGCCAGTTTGGATAATTGCTCCTCCAGATGAGGGTAAAGCTGTATGACTAAAATTAGCAGGATTGAAGGGGCTTGAGTAAATATTTGTCGAACCATCACCCAACTCATTGCTAAGCTTTGGCTGAATAGGTTCTCTAATGTACTTCTCTCCAAAGTCGCCTTTCCAACCATTGCGTTCAACCGCTGTGGAAATCTCTATATTTTCAGTTGCGCTCAAACTTTCTAAAAACTTTTGCTCATCCCTATCCCGACTCACAATTTCAATATAATCTTGTTCTCCATAACTATTAGATTTTGTTGCACTCTGTACTAATGTCATTAAAACAGTACGAATATTGTTGCGGGTTACTGCCAGTGCTTTGATGTTGTATTTGAATAAATTTCTATTGACATATGATTCTTGATATTGTGTGTAAGTTTTTAAGGCTGTATCTAAGAAAGCATTCTTGCTCTTACTTTTGAGCAGTTGGATTTGAGCTACCATTTGACCAAGAGCATTAACCAACGTTTCTCTATCCTCTGAACTTTGACAGACTTGAAGAGTAATTTCTAGTAAAAATTTTTCTTTTAATCTATGGAGAACATCACAGACAGCTAACATGTTGTTATCTTTGTTAGCTTCAAATAAGTAAGGTAAATAGTAGCCTTGTAAATTGAATTTTTCTGGCTTGATGACTTCTCCAATGTGGTTAACCCATTTTAGCTCAGGAATTCGAGATAACTCTTTTTGCAATAACTCAAATTTATAAAATGCACTTAAACTACCAACCTCGAAAAAACTAGCTATCTCATCTCTAGCTTGTTGGAGATCATAAGAATCATTTGCTGAATAATTAGCAATTATGTAAAGCTTTAATTGTTGTTCACTGGATTCTTCAGGATTATGAAAGTAACGAATAGATAGCGTGAAATTATTAACATTACTTAAACCAATCAAATGCAGTAATAAATCTCGCTGACTATCTATGACTACTTTATGAGCCTGAGTCCCATAGCGTTTAGTAAATCTGGAAAAATTAAGGTTTTGTAGTTCTATTGCTTGAAAATATAAAGAAAATGTCTGAGCCATTTTTATGTCTTATACGCAAGAGTTAATTTCTACTGCAGAATTTTTCACATACAGCAATACCAGCAATTGTTCCTATAATTAATCCACTCCAAAATCCCACTTGTTCTGGAGTCGTATTTGTTAGATGAAGGGGACCAAAAAGGGAAGTTATTATTATACAACTTGCTCCAAAAACAAACAACCAAACCAAACAACCACATCCTATTAAATCACCTAACAATCCCTTATCCTCTATTACAAATCCTGCAATAAGACTTGCAATAAAACAACGAAAAAAAATATTAACAAATTTTATACCACCCCACGTAACAGCAACTACTGTTATTAGAGATAGCAAGACAATTTTAATTGTAGTTATAGTTTGCTTTCTTTTTTCCTCAGCCTCTTTTTCATGTCGTCGTCTTTCCTCTTCAGCCTTTCTTTTTTGTAGAGATTCTTTCTGATTATCTAGTTGTTGAATACTATCTAATATCATTCTAGAATATCTCTCTAAATTATATGAAAAAAATGCTTTTACTTCAGTAGCTTCAGCTTGACAACTAGATATAGCAACTTCAAAGATTTCTTGAGTAACTGCTTGATATCGCCTTTTCGCTTTAATTTTTTCCTCAATCCCCCTAATTTTTTCACAAATCTCGTAAAAAGACATCGAATTTAAATTCAATGACTCTAAAGTACCTTCTAACTCAAATTTAAAGTCTAACGCTGTAAAAATGTTTTTGGAATAGAGATCCAATTGATTTTTGTGCTGCTTAAGGCATGAAACGGTAGCCTCTCTAACAGTTTGCTCATAATGTTGTAAAAATTCCGAAAGAGTGCTGATTTGTTTATTAACACTTGTTGCATAAATTATACTAATACATCGAACTGCTTCTACTTGTTCTCGTAAGTTATCTTGTGTATCAAGTCGAAGTGAACCTTGAACAGCCTTTATCAAAAATGGAACTGAGGCTTCACCTAGTTCTTCTACTTTATTCCAGTCCCTTGATATAACCGCTGCTTTAGCTCTAATAGTAGTATTCAACCATGAACAAATTTCGTTAATTGGTTTAGCAGCTAATCGCCGTAGATCAATGTCACTATTGTCCAAAAAAGAAATCAGAATATCTGATAATCTTCTTTGTGTATCATTATCTTGATATTTTCTATCTCTAAGAAAGAAGTCAGCTAAACGCAATCCAGCTTCGACAACAAACTTCTGTAATGTAGATGCTGAGCGATTAACAAACTCAACACCTACAACACCTAGCCTAACGAGAATACTCTCAACGACATTCACGTAAGATGAAGGAATTGTCTGCAACAGTTGAAATAGATGTACCTTGGGTGCATAAACCCAAAAATCAATATATTCTTTATACCTACTAGGATCATTAAAGATTGACCTATCATTGAGACGATTAAGATTTTGACTAATAATTTGACTTTGAATGTCTTGGGCTGACTTAGGGAGAAATTTCCCTGAAATCATCGGAGAGTAACCTAATCGCTGCATTGCCCAAGCTGCCGACAAACGAGTTAGATCACGTCCAGACTTGGCTTCTTGGCATAACTTCTCAAGTATCCTTATGCTATGCTGCTTGTATTCTGCTGGGTTAGGTAGCAGATAGATTTCCTCAAGAGGTTCGTCAAGTTCCTCGATATGTTGAAGATTCGCAAGTTGCGCTTTGATTTGCGGGTTAGTAATATACCCAAAACTTTGAAGCCCCATAGCCAAGATGAATTGATCTTGGTAATTCAACAACTCTTCTATGGCTCGTAGCGGTACATCTGCTCTTTGGGCTGTTTCCAAGAATAGCTGGATCTTCTCCCCATCGTCACGGCATCGTCCAAGGTTGTCAAAAAAGTCTTTACCTAGTTGAATAGGGGCAAACTTACCGCTACTATTGCCCTGTCCCCCTGATTGGATTTCAGAGAAATTGTCCATAGCTCTGGATTACTAAAATTACGTCTATTGAAGCTGTGCACAATAAAGTAATATTTTTTACTTTTTACTTTCCCTGGTAATCTTATTATATTACTGAGTCAGTAAATTTACAAGTGATTTTTGATTTGTATTCAAATTTATCAAAGCTATGTCCAAGCACCTCCTAGTTTTTACTTAGGTGCGATCGCCATAAACACTCAAGCTCAACAACGAAAACTCTATTCGTCAAGAGTGCGATCGCCCAACATCCCCAAGTATTTGAGAGCGATTAGCTACTTCTTGCCTAAGAATTTTTACTTGAGAACAAACTAAAATTTAGGTATTTCTTACCACACGGTATGGCGTCATTACAAGCGAGGGAAGATTTCTTACCCAACACGCCAATTAGTTTCTGGTATGGTAATTGTGGATTTTGATCCTGACAAGGGAGATAACCCAAAACGCACAATAAAGCTGCAATTTATGCGCGAGTTTCTTCTGCTGAAAACAAGGCAAACCTAGACTCTCAGTCAGAAAGGTTAACCCAGTACGCCACAGAAGACAGGTTATCAAGTTGTTCATATTGTTAAAGAAATTGGTAGTAGATTAAATGATGACCGGAAAAAGTTAGCTAATCTATTGCAGCAAGACGATTATCAAATATTAATTGTTGAACATAAAGATCGGTTGGCTCGGTTTGGCATCCGATATATGGAGTTATTACTAAAAAGACTTGAAGTCAAACTAGAAGTTGTAAACCTTGCAGAAAACGGGAAAGATGAATTAATGCAAGACTTAGTTGCCATCATTACATCATTTGCTGCAAGACTTTATGGGCAGCGACGGGCGAAACGTAAGACTGAAAAGATTATTGAGACTTTACAAGACCAGACTAATAATGAAGATACGGTGTCATATGTAGGTAAGCATCTACAAATGTCTAGTCAACCTGCTAAAGTAGTTTATATCAAGGAGGTGATAACATTTGCAACTAGTAGAAAGACGAATTATCAAGCCAAGTCATGAAGCATGGTCACGTATAGATGAGATGAGCTTTGCTGCTAAAAATCTATACAATGTCGCTAATTACAATTGTCGGCAGGCTTATTTTAATGGTGGAGAAAAGTTAGTGCCGTCCTACAATACTCTTTACCATTTAATTAAGGACTCAGAGCAGTATCAAGCCCTTCCTGCTAAGGTGGCACAGCAAACATTAATGCTTGTTTCACAAAACTGGCTCGCTTATTTCGCTGGATTAGAGAAATATCAAATAGCCCCTCATGAGTTTACTGGGAAACCAAAACCACCAAAGTACTTAGACAAAGATGGACGGCATGTTTTAACGTTTACAGAGCAAGCCACGTCCAAAACATCTTTAGCTATTGGTCTAATTAAGCTAAGTACAATTGATTATGTTTTTGATTCTCAGATTGTTTTGGGTAGAGTAAATATCTATTGCCAATCTCGAATAGTTCCAAAATTAAATCATTATGTTTTGGAAATTGTTTATGAGGTTGCTGACCCCGCAATAAAACAATCAGATCAGGTGGCATCAATAGATTTGGGAATAGATAATTTAATGGCTGTAACTTCCAATGTGCCTGGATTCCAACCAGTTCTCATTAATGGCAGACCATTAAAATCTCTGAATCAATTCTATAACATGAAACGCGCTCAACTCCAATCGGATAGCGGGTTGCGTACCTCAAAGCGATTGAAACATTTGACAACTTCGCGTAATCACAAAGTTAAAGATTATTTGCATCGCGCTTCAAGAGTTGTAATAGACCTACTAGTAGACGCTGATATAACAACTTTGGTTATTGGCAAGAATCCTGATTGGAAGCGCAACACGCAGTTGGGACGAGCAAATAATCAAAACTTTGTGCAAATTCCTCATTCTCAATTAATAGCAATGCTCTCATACAAAGGAGCATTGGCGGGAATTAAGGTAATCACTCAAGAGGAATCATACACGTCCAAATCGAGTTTTTTAGATCTGGACTTGATTCCCACTTATGGAGCCAAGCCGTCATATTGGAAACCTTCAGGCACAAGAATAAAAAGAGGATTGTACAAATCTAAACGTCATCTGATAAATGCTGACGTGAATGGTAGCTACAACATACTCGTAAAAGCATTCCCTGACGCCTTTGGGATAGGGGATAGGGAGGTGTTAGTACACCCAAGGAAAATTAACCTACCTGGATATGCGCCCATGTGACTGAACGGTAGGAACTGATTTTGACTTCAGATCAAAATCGATTTTCTCAAAACGGTTGATGAAAAAAGAGAGCATCGCAAAACTCCTGTGCAACATATACCAATAAAAGCTTATGTTTGCCTATACCAATCGTAACTATTAGACAAAGCATTAGTTCAACAAATCATGAGGTGGGATATGGCGGTATTAAGAGAATCTCCTTGGTATCAGCAGATTGTGAGTGAAAGTGAGCAACGAGGTGAGCGACGAGGAATATTATCAGGCATTGAACTAGGATTAGAGCTAAAATTTGGCAGCGAGGGATTACAACTGATGCCAGAAATCTCTCAAATTTCCGATTTGGAGCGATTAACAACAATTCAGCAGGCAATTAGAACTGTAAATACTTTAGATGAATTGCGGCAACTGATTTAAAGTAAGGATGCGGCGACAACTGTAAATTCAAAAACCCGGTCATTTTCACCGGGTTTTTGCTGATAAACAGTGGGGATATATTCCCCGATTGCTAGTTATAGAAGTTATATATAGGTCGTTATGTTAATTATGACTAAAACTCCCACCTAGTCAGTTCCTGAAAGTTAGAAATTTTTACAAATTTCCATTTGCCAAAGCAGTTAGCTGCTGCACTGCTCTGACTAAATCATCTGGTGTGCCAATATCTATATAAGTACCATTGGGAAAAGCTTCTGCTTCTACGTGCATACCCTTGTATATAGCGGCTTGGATTATATCACCTATAGGTAATTCTGGTAACTGTGATAAATCGCTATTAGCTCTGATTGTGAAAAGATATTCGTGCAAAAACTGAGTAAAAGCAGGTGTCCACACTGCAATGCCCCACATGTAACGTAAATTTGATTGTAGCGGTTTTTCAATGATTAGGTGTACTTTGCCGCTTTCGTCGAACTCTACCATTCCTGCTTTGTGCGGTTGATTTGTGGGAAATAATCCCAAGACAACATCGGCATTGCTTACCTTTTGACGTGCCAGCAGTCGTACAAAAGCATCTTGAGGCTCAAATAAAATATCCGGAAAACCCAAAGCGACGATCGCATCAGTAACAAAAGGATAAGCCTGATCTAAAGTAAAAGGTACACCATAAGGCAAACCCATAATTAAATAGCCCAAGTTCAGAGACAGCATTGTGCCATCACCAAAGTATGCAGGAATATCCCACTTTCCTGACCGTAGTATAAAATATGCCGTTTTAATGCCAGCTAGTCGCATTTTTTCCAGCAAATAGTGACAAACTACCTTGGGACGCCAGTTAGATTTTTGACCAACTTCTTGAAAACCTATAGGATATAATTCTTTACTAAGTGGTAAGGGGGATATCCTGGTTGCTTGTCCACCAGCGGGAATTAGTCCTATAATGGGGCGATCGCTCATAGGATTTTGGATTGTAGATGTAACTTTTATGACTTTTACATCCAAAAAGCAAAAGAAACCGGATGTTTTGCTTTTTACATTTACAAACCCAGTTTCTTTTTTAATTATGAATTAGCTTTTTCGAGAAGTAGCTAATATTACTTAACAGAAACGGCATCAACATCAATGGTACTGGCATTGGCAGTGGGAGTTTCAGTGGTATTATTAGTTTGAGCATCCACTTGACCCTTACGCGCTTTGAAGCTTTCAATTAGTAGCCCAGAAACTTCAGAAACTAGCAAAGTTACAAGGAACACATCATCGATCTCTCCCACCAAGGGTAGAAAGTCAGGGACAATATCAATGGGGCTAATGAAATAAACCAAGGTTCCTAAAATAACCCACCAGCGATATTTAGGGTTACGAAGCAAATCGCGATACCAAGCATAAACAGATTGGATAGAAAATTTCATGACTTTTACCTCTAGTTACCTTTAATTTTGGCAAATAATGTCCTACACTTCCTGTGGGAATAACCGTCCTAATTTGTCTGGTAGATGCGAACGAGTAAGTTATTGTCACTCAATCTATAAAAATTCCAATAGTTTTCAGTATTATAAAAATGCTTTGAGAAAGTTAAACTTCTTGCATATGGAGGAAATGAAAAACAGTGGATGTTATACGTGCTTTCATTGAAAAGGTGGGACCAGTAGTCTGGCCGATGCTTTTCTTTTCTGTTTTGTGTTTAAGTGTAATATTGGAACGTCTGTGGTTCTGGTTGCGAATTTTGAGCCAAGAAAGGCAAACAGTTGATCGCGTCTTAGATGCAGCACGTGATAATTGGGGAACAGCTACAGAAATTGCTAGAAGGGCAATCGATCAACCAATCGGCAGGTTTCTATTTGCCCCATTAAGTTTACCAAAAAGTACCCCAGAACTATTTCGCCTCGCACTAGAGTCAAGCGCAGAAACAGAATTGGCGCAGATGCGTCGGGGTGAAAAAGTTTTGGAACTGGTGATTGCTGTTGCCCCTCTGCTCGGGTTGTTTGGAACTGTATGGGGCTTAATTAAGTCTTTGGAAGCAATTAAAATTGGCGATTTAGGCACCGCATCAACGGCTGGGGTGACTACTGGTATTGGAGAATCTCTGTATAGTACGGCTCTAGGGCTAGCGATCGCCATCTTTAGTCTTGTATTTTACCGACTATTTCAAGGTCTTTTAGTCAATCAAGTCAAAATATTTCGTAAAGCCGGCAATGATTTAGAGATACTTTACTTACAGTCACTACCTGATTTAAGTATTGGGAATGCGATTTCTCCGCCAATAGTACAAGAATCCTCAAGAGAAAATTTTACAGGGCGCAAAAAAGGTAGAAAGTTTTCTCCAACGCCTGAACCCCCAGCCGAATCTGATTTATCAGAACCGAAAGATAATTAATAATCAAGCATCTGTCTTAAGTGAGAGAGTGAAATAATGAAAGTTAATCTGCATAATCCAATTGAAGAAGCACAAGTTCAACTCATTCCCTTAATTGATGTCATTTTTTGTATATTGACGTTTTTTATACTGGCATCATTACAATTTACTCGACAACAAGCGATTAATGTTGATTTACCCAAAGCCAGTTCAGCTACAGCTTCTAGTGTAGTCACCTCTCCAAGTGGAAAAGACATACTACCTGTAACTATAGATGCAGTTAATCAATTATACGTAGAAAAACAGCCAGTAGAACGAGAACAGTTAACGGCGATTTTAAAAAGGTATCTTCAACAAAATCCCAAAGGTACTGTAGTTCTGAATGCTTCTAAGTCAGCAACTTACAGCAGTGTCATTGAAATGCTGGAATTACTGCGACAAGTGGGAGGCGATCGCGTATCTTTAGGGATTATACCAGGTTCATCGTCTACTCCCAACACACCTTCATACACTTCTCCCAGTTTCCCCGTTAATCCTAACGTACCAGGAGCAGTACCACCATACACTCCTGTGCTGCCCCAAATACCCAATGTACCCTTACCGCCTCCTTCCAGTCAAATTACTCCGGTAAATCCAGCCCCTGTCTTGCCGCAAGTACCAGCAACTCCTGCACCGAAAAGATGAGTAGGGCAGTAGGGGGGTAGGGGAGTAGGGGAGAATTAGAGTTTATTTTCTCCCTCTCTCATAAACTCCCCCACTCTTTTGATCACGCTTCCTTAGGAGGAGAAATGGTACTTGACTGTTGAGTACGCTGTTCTCGTTTTTTGCGATCGGCGGTAAGCATATCTGCCATTACTACCAGTGCTTGCGCCATTTTATCTAAATTAGAGCGGTATAGCTCCAAATCTTTATTCAGCTTGTCGTCTGATATTTTTAAACCAGTTGCAATGGTTTTCAATGCTTCTGTACGTCGCTTTTCGTCTTTAACTAATTCTGGATCTGAAAATTCCAATAAAGAAAATACACCAATTGCAAATAAGCGATTGTACTTGAAATTGGGATTGTTAGCGATCGCTTCGAGTGTGAGTTGCAAATTTCCGTCTATTTCTGGATGAGGTGCTTTCTGACTTAACCAGCTAATTAGTTCTGGTGTTGGTAAGCTTTGCGCTACCGCTTGCAACATGAGGGCATCTTGTTGATAGAGTTGTGGATCTTGTTGTGTTGCCTGTAGCAGGGCATTAAAAATGGACTCGTGATCCCTTTCTGGCTGATAACCTTGCATGAAGCGGTTAAAAGCGGTGACTACACCCAAGGCATAGATAGGATCGTACCTGAAATCGGCATTTACTGATAATAGGTGTATTTCCACCATCAATTCTTCCACTACTCGACGATAAATCGTATTGATTGGACGAGTGTGAAGGCTGTAAAAAGTTCTTTTTGTATCAGATACGGTACGGACGTTATTCACAAATAAAAATTCTGAGGGCGACGTTTGTTTATTTTCTTGATTTTATGCCACTTTGCCAATTTACGGTATCCGCTCTCAGCAGAAAATGTCAATGGCTTGATAGCTTGATTAAAGCAGCACAATTATATCAGAATATAGCCCTACTATAGCGATCCTAAATAAATTGTAAACACAAGTCCTTCTTTTCTTCTCCTGTCGGAGACGCTGCGCGATCGGGTCGCGTCCCGAAGGGAAGGCTTACTTGGCGTCTTGGCGGTTAAATGATTTATTGGGAATAACACCATTTAGTATACCCGAAGTTTATGCAGTTATCTTCCCAGTTACGTACCCTTGCTAAGTATATGGTAGGGGAATTTAATAACCGAGAACAAGCTTTAAGTGAGCCTGCTTGGTATGTTCACCTACAGATGTGGCAAAGACTTATTCCTATTTTCCCAGAAGATAGCTTAACAATATTTGCCGAACAAGCCAATATTATCAACCTAGATAAACCTTACCGCCAAAGAATCATGCGGCTTGTGGAAGGACACAGCCCTGATAATGCACCTCTACAAGTACAGTACTATATGTTTAAAGATCCAACGCCATTCATTGGTGCTGGACGTAATCCCACTTTACTTCAAGATTTGACTCCGGAGCAATTAGAATTACTACCGAGCTGCATCCTCAATGTCACAGGGCAAACATTAGCCGACAATCGTTACAAGTTTACTGCCATCCCTCCTGTGGAAACCTGTTGCCGCTTTACTTATCTTGGACAAACTATACAGGTTTCTTTAGGGTTTGAAGCCACTGAGCATGAATTTCTCAGTTACGACAAAGGGATTGATCCTAATACGGGAAAAGCTTTATGGGGAGCGATGTTGGGACCTTTTCGCTACACTAAGCAAAGCGGTACTGAATTCTGAATTCGGGTGGAGACGTTCCGCCAGAACGTCTCTACAAATACAGACGTTCCGGCAGAACATCTACAAAAATTCCATTCGTTAACTAGCAGCAATACTTCGAGGTACACCTTCTAAAGCTTCTTCCTCAGTTTCAAAGATTTCAAATACTGTGTCCATCATAGTAACTTCAAATACCAGCTTTGCTTCTGGATGTACGTTACAGATCCGGAAACTACCTTTGACTTTATCAGCATCGCGCATTCCGGCGACTAGTGATGTAAGACCAGAACTATCAATAAAATTTACCTGACCCAGATTTACTACCACATGACGACTGAGTTTGGAAATACATTCCTGTAACTTCAGACGAAACTGCCAAGCTGTGGTAATGTCTAAACGACCTACTGGTGTCAAAACGATTACTGTATTACCATCCTGCGTTGTATAAGTTTTTTGCTCGATATGAATCACACTCATTTCCCCTTAGCATTCTTAAAATCAATGAATATAACAGACAGAAGCTGTAGTTTGAGATTAACAAACCACAGCTCATAATGTCACTTTTATTGCTGTGTGGTTGCTTGTAGTAGTTTAACTCACACAATCGGGTACTAAGTGTAGCAGTAAGGACTACTGATGATTCCAGTTAATCCAATCTTGAGGCTTCAAGAAGGTTTCGTACAACTGTGCTTCAGGGGAATTTGGTTCTGGTTGGTAATTGTATTGCCAGCGTACCAAAGGCGGTAATGACATCAGGATTGATTCTGTGCGTCCATTGGTTTGTAAACCAAAAATGGTTCCTCTGTCGTAAACTAAGTTGAATTCTACATACCTTCCACGACGGTATAGTTGAAAATTGCGTTCTTTGTCGCCATATTCCATTTTGTGCCGTCGTTCTACTATTGGTACGTAAGCTGGTAAAAATGCGTTGCCGCAGTCTTGTACAAATGCAAACAAGTCTTCCCAACTACGTGGCGCAGGTGTGCCGATGGAGTTACTGTAAATAGCGGCTGCATTATCTGGATGAGGACCGCGATACAATTGACTCTGACCATCTTGGTAATCAAAAAATAAACCCCCCACACCCCGCGTTTCTCCCCGATGTTTCAGGTAGAAATATTCATCGCACCAACGCTTAAACACAGGGTAATACTCGGAATGGTGAGCGTCACAAGCTTGTTTTAAAGTTTTGTGAAAATGTATTGCATCTTCTGCAAAAGGGTAGTAAGGAGTCAAATCAGCTCCACCACCAAACCACCACACAGGACCTGCTTCAAAATAGCGATAATTGAGATGGACTGTTGGCACATAAGGACTACGAGGATGTAGTACCATTGAAGTACCTGTGGCATAAAATTTGTGTCCCTCAGCGTCTGGACGTTGAGTGAGAATGGAAGGTGGTAAATGGGTTCCCCAAACTTCCGAAAAGCCAACACCAGCTTGTTCAAAAATTGCGCCTTCACTCATGATACGCGATCGCCCTCCACCGCCTTCCGGACGTTCCCACGCATCTTCTTGAAAACTCCCTACACCGTCTAAAAGAGCCAAAGTTTGAGTAATTTGGTCTTGCAAATGTTGCATAAACTCGCGGACTCTGCTCTTGGCGTCCTCTGGTGGCAAAGATTGCGTTGATTCTGCTGGCAATAAAGTGGAGTGGGATGTCAACATAAACTTTTTTCTTTTTGGCTTCAGTAATTCTCTCTTAAACTGTGTACGTGCTTGTCTGTTGATTGAGTTTTCTCAACTTTTTTTAGCAAAAGTTACCATAAGTTGGAAAACATGAAGGATGACACACAGCTTTAGTACTTAAAATCATCATGGTATCATAATCGGTGACTGCATTACCCAGGAATCCCATCAGTGAAAATTCTGACGCCCATTCAACCTAGCTTCTGGTTGAGCGAAAACCGAAACAAACGACTCCAGGTAAACAGTCTCTCACCAAAAACCATAATTTAGGAGTTTTACACAGTTGTGGAATTTTGCCAGAGTTACCAAACATGTAGCGAGGAGGATTGGGAATATGCAAGAATGGTTGTCCAAACTCATCCACCGCAAAGGGCGTAAGTTTTGCGTTTCTCTGGTGCGGACTTATCGGGAGATTAGTTCAGCTTCTGGCGACGAACTATGGCTAAAGGTAGTTGACTTAGCAGATGTTTCCTGGCATCCACTCCTCAAAAGTACCAACGTTCCTTACGGATTAGTACCCAAACCTGGTTTAATTTTCCAGGCAGTGACACGGTTTTCGCCAATTCCCATTCGCATTTTTGTTGAACGTGTTAACCCCAAAGAGTTACTCTGTATTAGAGTGCTGGCAATTCCGGGTGTGGAAGAAAGGTTAACTTACCGCGTTGAGTCCACTGTATGTGGCACTTATCTATTTTATTCGGTCACACTACGCGGTTGGCTATCACCCTTAATTTGGTCTTTTTCCCGTCCATATGCTCATCGGGTGGCACGGGCTTTAGTCGAGGCTGTGGAAAAAACCGCATTACAGGCTGTCTCAGGTAAAAGAAAATCTAGTCACGGATGGTTGTTTTGATTTTTAGTCATTAGTCATTGGTCATTAGTCATTAATATTAGACAAATGACCAATGACAAATGACCAATGACAGTTAAGATCCAAATGGTGAAAATTTTATTTTCGTTAAAATTTATTACAATTTTGTAAAAATATTATGTACGAAGTAGTTGATACTCAGTCGGTTTTAGAAGTGTTGCGACCAGTGCAAGACCCGGAACTGCGTAAAAGTCTGGTAGAACTGAATATGATTCGCAACATCAAAATTGACGGAGGCAAGGTTAGCTTCACTTTAGTTTTAACAACACCAGCTTGTCCATTACGTGAATTTATTGTCGAGGATTGCCAAAAAGCTGTGAAAAAGTTACCAGGAGTCACAGAGGTATTGGTAGATGTGACAGCGGAGACACCTCAGCAAAAAGGTTTGCCTGATCGCACTGGGATTACAGGTGTGAGAAACATTATCGCTGTATCCAGTGGTAAAGGAGGTGTGGGTAAAAGTACGGTAGCGGTAAATGTAGCGGTGGCTTTAGCCCAAACAGGAGCAAAAGTAGGTTTACTGGATGCCGATATTTATGGTCCTAACGATCCCACAATGTTAGGATTAAGCGATGTGCAAATAACAACACGTCAAACAGAAAAAGGAGAAGTCCTGGAACCTGCTTTTAATCATGGCGTCAAATTAGTTTCAATGGGCTTCTTAATTGACCGCGATCAACCAGTAATTTGGCGCGGACCAATGTTAAATGGGATAATTCGTCAGTTCCTCTATCAAGTGCAATGGGGAGAACTGGATTATTTAATTGTGGATATGCCCCCAGGAACAGGGGATGCTCAGTTAACTTTGACACAAGCAGTACCAATTGCAGGGGCGGTAATTGTGACTACACCACAAACGGTGGCATTGTTAGATTCACGTAAAGGCTTGATGATGTTCCAGCAAATGAATATACCTATATTAGGTATAGTAGAGAACATGAGCTATTTTGTGCCACCAGACATGCCAGAAAAGCAGTATGACATTTTTGGTTCAGGAGGTGGAGAGAAAACAGCCGCCCAGTTGGGTGTGCCGTTGCTGGGGTGCGTGCCATTGGAGATTTCCACAAGAGTAGGTGGAGACAATGGTGTTCCAATTGTTGTAGCTGAACCAGAATCAAAGAGTGCAAGAGCTTTAGTGGCGATCGCTAAAGAAATTGCCGCAAAAGCATCAGTCGTCGCTTTGACATAGAAATTGCAATTTTGTCAGGTTAGTGCTAAAAGACATGGGAATACATATTTTTAGTAGCTTCTAAGTAAAAAAATTAAATGTAATGTTGTTAAAAAGGTCACCGCTACCCAAAATTCGCTTTTCATATTGGGTTAAACCCTGGCAGCAAGTAGACTGGTTATTATTTAGTTTGCCAGTAGCACTATCCGTCTTTGGCGGGATCATGATCCGCAGTACAGAGTTGAACCAGGGATTAGCTGACTGGTGGTGGCACTGGCTAATCGCTGGGATTGGATTTGCGATCGCACTAATTATTGCTCTGATCCGCTACGAAAACTTTATTCAGTGGCACTGGGTAACATATACACTCACCAACATCAGCTTGATCGGAGTCATGTTCGCGGGTACAAGCGCTAAGGGGGCGCAACGATGGATAGAAGTCGCTGGGTTCAGAATCCAACCCTCGGAATTTGCTAAGGTAGGGTTAATTATTACTTTGGCAGCTTTATTACATAAGCGCACTGCCTCCACTCTACCCAGCGTGTTCAGGGCTTTGGCAATTACAGCTGTGCCGTGGGGATTGGTATTTTTACAGCCAGATTTGGCAACATCACTAGTATTTGCGGCGATCGTGTTAGGAATGTTGTACTGGGCAAATGCCAACCCCGGCTGGTTGATACTGATGATTTCTCCGATTGTTGCCGCAATTTTGTTTAGTTCAACTTGGCCCTTCCCAATCAAATTATCAAATGATTTAGTTTTTGGACCTTTGGGATTACTGTGGTCAATAGCAATGGGTATAGTTGGTTGGCAAACTCTCCCTTGGCGAAGATTTGGGATGAGTGGCTTTGGTGCATGGGGTTTAAATATGCTGGGTGGCGAATTAGGAATCTTTCTTTGGAACCACGTTTTGAAGCCATATCAAAAAGCCCGACTCACCTCATTTCTCGATCCCAACCGCGATATTCTGGGCGCTGGGTATCACCAACATCAATCTCGGATTGCTATCGGTGCTGGGGAATGGATTGGATGGGGTTTAAATAAAGGTCCCATGACTCAACTAAATTTTGTTCCCGAACAACATACAGATTTCATCTTTTCTGCTGTGGGAGAAGAATTCGGTTTTATTGGCTGTTTGGTAGTACTGTTTGTCTTCTGCGTAATTTGTCTGCGCTTATTACACATTGCTCAAACTGCCAAAGATAACTTTGGTTCGTTGTTGGCAGTTGGCGTTTTGTCCATGATCGTGTTTCAAATGATTGTTAACATAGGAATGACCGTTGGTTTAGCACCAGTGGCAGGGATTCCCTTACCGTGGATGAGTTACGGTCGTTCTGCCATGTTGACAAATTTCTTTGCCTTGGGACTGGTAGAATCAGTGGCAAACTATCGTCAAAGAAGACAGAAGTATTAGTACAGACGCGATGTTCCTCGCGTCTGTACATTTGTCAATTGTCTAAATCAATGACCAATGACCATTGACAAAGATTAAGCTAGTAATAGGAAACCTATAACTCAAAAACCATGATTCTACCTGGAGCAACTGTTCGCGTCAAGAATCCGGCAGATACCTACTATCGCACTGAAGGACTCGTGCAACGGGTAAGTGATGGCAAGGTAGCTGTACTTTTTGAAGGTGGCAACTGGGATAAATTAATTACCTTTCGCCTATCAGAGTTGGAACTTGTAGAAACCACAGCAAAAGGAAAAAAAGGTAAATAAATTGAGTTATTTGTCCTAAGTAATTAGTCCTAAGTCATTTGGTAAGGACTAATGACTTAGGACTAATTACTAATGACTAATGACTACTATGCGCCTTCCCTTACCACAGTTTGACAATCGCGATCGCCATCCCAATCACATCGCTGAGGTGATTGAAACTTCGAGTTGTGAATTTTTAGCTCAGTGTTTAGAACCAGAGGATTTAAGCTTTCCGCCTATGCCCCCCTTTGGCAGTTGGGTTTGTTCACAAGATGAAGAGTCGGGCAATCAAATTTATGCTGTGGTATACTATGCAACGACAATGCCGATAGATTCAGTACACCGGGCAGTAGCTTTGGGGTTGTCTTTACAAGATTTGCGCGAGGAACAACCCCAGATATTCGCTATGCTCAAAACTGAATTTCGGGCGGCGATCGTTGGGTTTGCTCCTTCAGAAGATGCTAATTCGGCGCGGGGTTTATATCAATATATACCTCCACGTCCACCGCAAATTCACCAAGCCGTTTACCGTTGCGAACCGGAAGCAATCATCAAGTTCACTGAAGAGCTAGATTTTTTAAGAACATTGCTATCTATTAGTGGCGCACCTGTTGATGCTTTGGTAGCAGCAGCCATTCGGTTCGTGTACCAGTTACGCAAAGCTGATAGAGAATGGCTAATTAAAGCCGGACGCACTCTCAGTATTTTGCTCAAAGATGACTACGATCGCCTACGATTTATTTTAAGTCAAATCCACCCATAGGTAGTTATGCCTTTAATGCTGCTTCAGGTAATCTAGTTAAGATTTTTTTTTCATCAGGGTGGTTAATTCCAGTTGCATTGATTAAGAGCGATTATCGTAACGGTAATTGCAGCTTCACCACGCGCTTAAACAATTCCTACCTATGGAACTGATATCACAACTTCTTGCTCTGGAACCAGCTACCCAAGTCCTTGGCAAGGAACCAATTGTACCTTTCGCTATTTTACTGGTAGTTATCTTAATCGTACCCATCCTGTTTGAGCGGCTCAAGCTACCAGGTTTAGTAGGTTTACTCGCGGCAGGGGTAGTGCTAGGTCCCTACGGCTGGAATATACTAAACACAAACTCGCCAATGATGAACTTGCTATCAGACATTGGCTTAATTTATTTAATGTTTGTCGCCGGGTTAGAAGTTGACATTGAACAATTTCGTTCCTACAGAAACCGCTCTTTGGGGTTTGGCATATTTACCTTCAGTGTCCCCCTATTAGTAGGAACTTTTGTTGGGCGAATTTTTGGCTTTGATTGGAATGCTTCGATCTTGATTGGTTCTTTGTTCGCTTCTCATACCCTCTTAGCATATCCGATGATCAGTCGCATGGGTGTGGTAAATAATGAAGCAGTGATTGTCACAATCGGGGCGACTATTTTTACTGACGTTGGCGCACTACTAGTGTTAGCTGTATGTGTAGCTATTCATACTGGGGAATTCAGCTTATGGCAGTTAATTACTTTATTGAATTCTTTAATTATCTACTCACTGGTAGTTTTATTAGGTTTTGATTGGGCAGGTAAAGAATTTTTCCGTAGATCGGGAGATGATGAAGGTAACCAATTTTTGTTTGTCCTCATTTCCGTATTTCTGGCATCTGTAGGCGCTCAGTTAATTGGCATCGAAAAAATTGTCGGAGCTTTTTTGGCGGGTTTAGCAGTCAACGAAGCTGTTGGTAATGGACCAGTCAAAGAAAAGGTAGTATTTGTTGGTAATGTACTATTTATTCCCATTTTCTTTGTTGACTTGGGCTTACTGATAGATGTACCTGCTTTTGTCAAAAGTGCTGGCACAATCAAATTAACTTTATTTATTGTCGTCGGTTTGATTGTGAGCAAATTTCTAGCTGCACTACTGGCAAAATTGATCTACCGCTACAACTGGCAAGAAACGCTAACAATGTGGTCGCTGTCAATGCCGCAAGTAGGTGCAACGTTAGCGGCAACGTTAGTGGGATACCGGGCTGGGTTACTAACAATAGACGTTTTAAACGGTGTTATAGTCTTAATGCTTGTAACATCAACATTAGGACCGCTAGTTACTAGCAAAGTAGCTGTAGGTTTGACCAATAGACAAGCAAGTACGGAACGCTTTAATTACCCACCTGAGCGCAACTCGCAAAAAACAGACAGTCCTTTCACTATAGTTGTACCTGTATACAATCCCCAGACGCAACAGTATTTGATTGAAATGGCGTCTTTATTGGCACGTCAATCTCAAGGTAGGATTGTGCCACTGGCGATCGCAACTGCTTTTGCCCATATGGATGCGCCCCAGTTGGAAGCTTCTGTACAACGCAGTGAACGTTTACTCGCAAAAGCTTTGGCATTTAGTCGAGTTTTGGAAGTAGAGGCAGAACCTTTACTGAGAATTGATGATGCTTTTGCTCAAGGTATTAGTAGAGCATCTCGAGAACAAAATGCTAATTTAATTGTCATGGGTTGGGGTAAACGTACTGGGTTGAAAGCACGTTTGTTTGGCAACGTGATTGATAACGTTCTGTGGGCATCTCATTGCCCAGTTGCCGTGACACGACTAGTAGAATCACCGAAAAAAATTCAGCGTATCTTGGTGCCTGTGGAGAATTTAACTACACCAACTTTAGAACCTGTAAAATTTGCGCAAATTCTAGCAGAAGCGAATCAAGCACAAGTTACCCTTTTGAATGTGTGTGAACGTCGCACTAGTTCCAGTAAGATTGCGTGGCGGCGATCGCAACTTTCTTTAATCATCTCTAAACTGGCTTTACCAAACCCACCAGAAATTCAAATTCTTGCCCATGAAAATGTCGCTCAAGCGATTTTGCAAGCTGCGCGATTATACGACTTGGTAGTATTGCCGTTTATACGGAGTAGAACTAGCCCAGGCGGATTAGCTATCAGTGATGTCACTACTCAGTTAGCTAGACAACTCACCTGCTCTATTGTTATGCTTGGAGAACCCCAACAAAAACAAACCTCGATTCTCCCAGAAGGTGTTACTAGTGCTACAGCCACTATGTCAGAGGGAATTATTTAATTGTTATCAATTATGCGAAAAACTTCATAATCTTAAAGATTTTGTAAATTTTTGGCAGATAGCTAACAATTACCTAGTGATGTTTGTTAATTTGCTAATTGAATTGTAAAGAAATGCAAAAAACAAACAAAACAAAAACGCTTTAAAAAATGATTTACATTGTCAGATGACAACTACTCAAAATATCTAGCTCGGCAATATTTTAATTGCCAAACTGGGTATTCTAAAAACAAGTGTAAAAGCTGTAAATATCCGTAAGTATCTGGGACACTATGAGAATATTGGTAACGGGCGGCGCTGGATTCATTGGTTCTCATTTAATTGACCGATTGATAGCAGACAAACATGAAGTTATTTGCTTAGATAACTTCTACACAGGACATAAACGCAACATCCTGAAGTGGATGGAAAATCCTTACTTTGAATTCATTCGCCATGACATTACCGAACCAATTCGGTTAGAAGTAGATCAAATATACCACTTGGCATGTCCTGCTTCACCGGTACATTACCAGTACAACCCAGTCAAAACTGTGAAAACTAGCGTGATGGGAACGCTAAACATGTTGGGTTTGGCTAAGCGCGTCAAAGCACGGGTACTGCTAGCTTCTACAAGTGAAGTGTACGGCGATCCAGAAGTTCATCCTCAAAGCGAAGAATACTGGGGCAACGTTAATCCCATTGGCTTAAGATCCTGCTACGACGAAGGTAAACGGATTGCAGAAACACTGGCGTTTGATTATTATAGACAAAATAAAGTCGATATTCGGGTAGCTCGAATTTTTAATACCTATGGACCTCGGATGTTAGAAAACGATGGTCGGGTAGTAAGTAATTTTGTCGTTCAAGCACTCCAAGGCATTCCTTTAACGGTATATGGTGATGGTTCCCAAACACGTAGTTTTTGCTACGTGTCTGACTTAGTAGAAGGACTGATGCGACTCATGAATGGCGAATTCATCGGTCCAGTAAATTTGGGAAACCCCGATGAGTACACAATTTTAGAATTGGCGCAAGCTGTACAAAATTTAGTCAATCCCGATGCGCAAATAAAGTTTGAACCACTACCATCAGACGATCCTCGTCGCCGTCGCCCTGATATCACTAGGGCAAAAACTTGGTTAAATTGGGAACCTACCGTTCCGTTGCAACAAGGGTTAAAACTGACAGTAGATGATTTTCGTCAACGGATTCTGTAGAGACGTTCCGCCGGAACGTCTCTACAACCAATGAAAAATTAATCCCAAAAAAAACGAGGAAAATTAAATGCGTGTTTGCGTAATTGGTACTGGTTATGTTGGTTTGGTGACAGGCGCTTGCTTAGCTCACATTGGACATGATGTAATTTGTGTAGATAACAACGAAGAAAAAGTCAAAATCATGAAGGCTGGGCAATCGCCGATTTTTGAGCCTGGACTTTCAGATATTATGCAAGCTGCCATAGCTACAGGAAAAATCCAATTCACTACAGATATTGGCGCGGGAGTGGCTCATGGCGATATATTATTCATCGCTGTAGGAACACCGCCTTTGCCCACAGGTGAAAGCGACACTCGTTATGTTGAAGCTGTAGCTCGGAGTATTGGTGCTCATTTAGATGGTGGGTATAAGGTAATTGTGAATAAATCCACAGTGCCAATCGGTTCGGGCGACTGGGTACGAATGATTGTTCTTGATGGTATTGCCGAACGGCAAAAAACTTTAGTCCCCGCAGGTGGAGTACCAAGTGATAACACCGTACCTGAGATTGCCGCCAAGTTTGATGTAGTCAGTAATCCAGAGTTTTTGCGGGAAGGTTCGGCAGTGTATGATACCTTTAATCCTGATCGCATAGTTTTGGGAGGCAATAGCCCCAGAGCGATCGCGATGATGCAAGAATTGTATGCTCCCATCGTCGAACGTAAATTTGCGGAAAACCCAAATTTACCCCCAGTACCAATTTTAGCAACCGACTTAAGCTCGGCGGAAATGATTAAATACGCCGCAAATGCCTTCTTGGCGACAAAGATTAGCTTTATTAACGAAGTCGCTAACATTTGCGATCGCGTTGGTGCTGACGTTACTCAAGTTGCCAAAGGCATCGGTTTAGACTCCCGCATTGGTAACAAATTCTTAAACGCTGGTATCGGCTGGGGTGGTTCCTGCTTCCCCAAAGACGTAGCTGCGCTGATTCACACCGCTGATGACTACGGTTACGAAGCCCAATTGCTAAAATCCGCTGTGAGCGTCAACGAACGCCAACGCCTGATTGCGATGGAAAAACTCCAGCAAGTCCTCAAAATCCTGAAAGGTAAAACAGTCGGATTGCTAGGTTTAACCTTCAAACCAGATACCGATGATATGCGCGACGCCCCATCACTGAACTTAATTGAACAGTTGAACAGATTGGGCGCTAAAGTCAAGGCATACGATCCCATCGTTTCCCAAACAGGAATGCGTCATGGTCTTTCTGGTGTACTAGTAGAAACCGATGCCGAACGACTTGCTGACGGCTGCGATGCATTAGTACTTGTCACAGAATGGCAACAATTCAGCCACTTAGATTATACCAAAATGGCTCAGTTGATGAACCACCCCGTCATGATCGATGGTCGTAACTTCCTCGATCCGGAAATGATGGTAAGAGCCGGCTTCCAATACGTAGGCGTAGGAAGATAAAACCCCCCCAACCCCCCCCTTATAAGGGGGGGCAAGAGGGGGTTCCAAAAGAAATACAAAAAATTTGCAACTTTTCTAAAGTTTGAGAAAATGGGGAAACATATCAGTAGTAGAGCATCGTATGGTATCCACTCCTCCCTCTCAAGCTTCAGAATCACAATATGAAGTAACCGATCCACAAATAAAAGTAGAAGCTCTGGTAGAAGAAGCCCAACCGGGAAGTGATATTGACTTAGAGTTTCTCTACACTAGAGATATTGAATTTCGCCAAGAAACAATTTACTTTATTGTTGTAGATCGCTTTTATGATGGCGATCCTGACAACAGTGCCGGACCAAACCCAGAACTGTACGATCCAGAACAACAAGATTGGGGTAAATATTGGGGTGGTGACATCCAAGGAATTATTGACAAACTGGATTACTTAAAAAACATGGGGATAACAGCCCTGTGGCTTACACCCTTATTTGAGCAAGTTGAAGCATTATTTGTTGAACAAGCTGCGATTCACGGCTACTGGACTAAAGATTTTAAGCGCATTAACCCTCGTTTTATTAGCAAGGACGAAGAACCTTCTCTGAACAAAACTCAAACTACCAGAGATACAGTTTTTGACAGATTGATTGATGAGCTACACAAACGCAACATGAAAATGGTGCTGGACATTGTGTGTAACCACAGCAATCCTGATTTTAGCGGCAAGAAGGGCGAACTCTACGACGATGGAGTGAAAATTGCTGATTTCAATGACGATCCCCATAACTGGTATCACCACTATGGTGAAGTAACAGATTGGGAAAACGAGTGGCAAGTACAAAACTGTGAATTGTCTGGATTGGCAACCTTTAATGAAAATAATCCAGACTACCGCAACTATATTAAATCAGCGATTAAACAATGGTTAGACCGAGGCGTTGATGCTTTGCGGGTTGATACAGTTAAGCATATGCCTATCTGGTTTTGGCAGGAGTTTAATGCTGATATTCTCACCCACAAACCAGATGTGTTTATTTTTGGTGAGTGGATTTATAGTGATCCGAGAAACGATCGCTCAGTTGAGTTTGCCAATGAGTCTGGGATGACGATTTTAGATTTTGGACTTTGTGTGGCGATTAGAGCGGCTTTGGCTAAAGGGGCTGAAGGGGGATTTCACCTCATGCAAGATGTGCTTAACTTAGATCATCACTACTACGGGGCAACGGAGTTGATTACATTTATTGATAATCATGATATGCCCCGATTTCAAAGTTTGAATCCAGATCCAGAAATGCTGCGAGTAGCGATCGCTTTCATTATGACTTGTCGCGGCATTCCTTGCATCTACTACGGCACAGAACAGTACCTCCACAACGATACTAACGGGGGTGACGATCCTTATAATCGCCCAATGATGGAGAAATGGGACACAGACGCGCAGATTTATCGAGATATCCGCTTACTATCTGGTTTGCGACGACTCAATCCAGCCGTATCGATGGGCAGTCATTGGCAAAAGTATCTCACGCCCGATATTTACTGTTATGTGCGCCGTTACCGTGATTCAGTTTTGTTTGTAGCGATGAATCGTGGGGAAACTGTAACTCTAGAAACTGTAGCCACAGATTTACCCGATGGAGAACATACCGATGTTTTATCACGGCGCAAGTTTGAAGTTAAAGATGGTAATCTGTATAACTTAGAACTAGGAACGCGAGATGTAATTGTCCTTAGTCACGTTGGGGAGCGCGTTAAGGCACAAACAATTGTACGGGCGCAACTTAATAATGTCCAAACTCAGCCTGGTGAGATTGTTGCGGTAATAGGAGATTGTCCAGAGTTAGGTAACTGGGATATTTCTAAAGCTTACCGACTGGAATACATTAACACTAACACCTGGTTTGGGGAGATTCCCTTTAATGAAAGTGCTGGTAAATTGATTGCTTACAAATACGTGCTACTGCGTGAAGGAACTTCACCGTTAAGAGAAAATCTCGTCTGTCGTCGCTGGGTAATTGCCAGTGAAGGAACAGTCAAATGGCGAGATAAATGGGCATCTGGGCGTGAGTCTTAAATTCAGAATTGTTAATGGCTAATAGCTAATTGTTAATTGCTAACAGCCAGTCTTCCATTAGCAGTTAGCCATTAACTATTAGCCAATAGCAGTTAGTTACGCACCACTTTTTGGGCTACTGCGTGCCAAATTAGCCCAGCAACAATCAGTGCTACACCGACTTGCCAAATAAATGGTTCTACCCAAAAAGCTAAGAACAAGCAAGCTGCTAAACCCAATCCGGCTAGCCATTTGGGATAGAGTCGTTGTGATTTGGGCAGGTAAAATGCTGCTAGATTAGTAACTGCGTAATAAATTAGAACAGTAAAAGCACTGAATGACCAAGTAGTTTTGACATTGCCAACCAAAACTAAAAGAGCGATCGCCACACCTATACCAATAGTAGCTGGTACTGGAGTTGTGCCTGATTGATTTAAGTGAGCAAAAATTTTCGGCATATCACCGCGTCTTCCCATTGCCAGGAGTACGCGAGATAAACCCAAAATTAGATTGAGTAGTACTCCCAGCATAGCAGTGATTGCACCAACCGCTAGTATCTGGGATGCACCTGGAATACCGAAATTGCGGGATGCTACTTCCAAAGGTGCTGCCTGCCCAACAGCAGCGGAATTACCTAAAACATTTACCCCAACTGCACCAACTGCCACCACCGCTACTGATACATATACCACCATTGTCACAATCATTGCGGCAATGATTGCTTTTGGAATAGTTTTGCGGGGTTCCTTCGCTTCTTCACCCAAGGTAGCAATTCGACCATAACCAGTGTAGGCTACAAACATTAAAGCAGCGGCTTGAAGTACAGTTGCTGGAGAATCGCGAAAAAAAGGCGTGAAATTTTCTGCACTAGATGCGATCGCTTTTGGCGTACCCGCAATTACAAAAAATCCCAAAGACAGTAGCGTTAGCGAAACAATAACAATATTAGTAACATTAGAGCGACGAATCCCACTTAAGACAACAGCCGTGAGAATCACCACAGAGCCTAGAGCTAACGGTACAAGCAAATTCCGCTCCGCCACACCCAAAGTATTGAGCAAATAGCCAGCAAAACCCAAAGCCGCAGTAGCCGCCGAAGCAGTTTTAGCCAACAAAAACATCCATCCAGCCGTAAACCCCAGCCAAGAATTAAGATACTTATACCCATACTCATAAGTGCCACCACTTACCGGATGATTAGCAGCTAGTTGCGCACTATTCAGTCCGTTACAAATAGCCACTAACGCCCCAATAATAGCAGCTAAAATCACCGCAGGACCAGCGATTCCCGCCGCAATACCAATACTGACAAACACCCCAGTACCGATAATCGAACCTAATCCCATCACCGTTGCACCCACAACCCCCAACTCTCGTCGTAGTTGTGATGATGTTGTACGCGACACGATACGTCTCCCTATAGATGATAGTTCTGTGAAAATTGTACAGAAGATATTTAAATATTTATAAATTTTTAATCACTGTGCTGGGAATTTAGAGGATGAAACCAAAAATAAACACAGACAATGCTTTCATCTGTGTTTATCTGTGTCCATCTGCGGTTCTTAATTTAAGAGTATTGGTATCAAAACTAAGGATTACGTGGAATACGCTCTATCTCGGCATAACCACTGAAAATCATCTTTTGACCATCAGTTTCTAAACGATTGAGCCGCATTTTCACCCCATCTAAGTCAAAGCGATCTAAATCAACCATATTATCCAAAATTTCTACTAAAGCTAAACTTAAATTTTGGGATATTTCCCGTTGTGCTTCTGGCACTGTATCAAGTAAAATTTCCGGGTCTTTAAATGAAATACGCCGCCGCCGTTCAATGCCTATAGTTAAAGTCATATTTAGCGGTACAAGTTCACCATTGTTTAAATCTGCCAATGCTTCCAACCGTACCCTGTTTTTAGGCAGTAGCTGCAATTGGACTGCGGTAAAGGAAACTGGTTTACCGTCAGATAATGCTGTTAGTGCTGGTAAGGTAAGGTTTTCCAGGCGCTTTCTCACCAATTCTGCTTTGAATGACTGATTAATGCCTGATTCTGACAAAACAACTTGAGCAACAGCTTGGGTAGGTTGCTTCAAACGCAGTTTACCGCTCAAAACGGAGCCAAAGTCAATAGCGACAGCATCTGTTTCTACGAAAATTTCCTCAGCGGCAAACTGTCTGCGGATAACTAAACCACGACCTTTCATTTGGAAACTGTCTATGCTACCTTGCAAGAGTTTGCTGGAAGGATAGCAGCGTACAGAAACCTCTACTGACTCGCACCGAGTAAACATATGGCGAATCGTTTGGCTAGCAACGGTGTTGAGCATCCGCTCTCCCCAGTCGCTACCTTTGGGATCTGTTAAACCAGTAAGTCCGCCAAGCATTTGGTTAAGCTATATATAGAACTTCTTTGTACTCTTGTAACAAATTGTAAAGAATACAGCAACCTTCCGATGATAGGTTGTGCTAATAGGTAGAGGCGGGATGGTTGATGACGGAGGGAATACCATATACTTGTCGTTCCACACTTAAGGTATGACACGGAGGTGACAAATTATGCTTAGAAGCAAAGATCTAAATATAGCTATTGCTCAGTTAGTCATTTTTACGCCAAATGTTTCAGCTTTCTCCGCTCCAAAAGCATTGGCGCTCATTTTGGGGAAATACTCTCATCGGTACGATGGTAGTGTTCAAGCACTACCCCTACCAGAAGAAATTCCTCAAGAAGTTCCCAGAGTCGTACTTCAGAGCAAAGATGGAACTTACAGGATGGATGTATCTCCTGTGCGAGTTACCTCTTATTGGATGCAAGCTAGTGAGGCACAGGTAAAGCTAGAAGACATACTTAGCAATTCGATGGAAGTGCTAAAGCATTATGTTGAAGGCATGGAAACCCAAGTTGGTCGTTTAGCATTGGTTTTGACGCGAGTATGTAAAGCAGAAAACCCAGCGCAACTAATTGTTGAGAGATTCTGTAAACCAGAGTTACAAACTACTATTTTTAATAAATCAGAAAACTTTGAAATTCATAATCAAAAAACCATTGAGCTTTAAGGGTTTTCTGTCAATTCATGGATACGTTGTAAGACTGGAGTATTGGTAATTAATAATGTTGCATTTAAAGGAGTGGTTGTTGAGCAAGATTTGAATACTCTTGCAGAGGAAATAGAACAGCGCAGATTTAAAAATGAGGAAATAAAAAGTTATTTTCAGTCAGCGGCAGTAGAAGCAGAAGCCAATATTAACGTTATATTCCCCTAAGGAATGTTAGCTATGGTTGTAATATACAAACAAGAAGAAATTACTGCAAATAAAGCAGATAGAAATAATTTAGAATTTTTAATGGAAGACGTAATTTCGTCTTTGCTTGATTATAAAAGGCATAATATTATTGCTGTTTTATCAGAACGTCAAAAATCAACTGAAATTGCATATACCTGGCTGCAATATCAAGATGCTAATTCGCTAAAATTATTGACAGATTATATTTTTAACCTAAAAAATGAGATTCAGCAGTATAAGATTCAGGAGAAAACAGAGCCAATTCAAGAAATATCGATTAAAGTAAATAGTCTAGGTAGAAGAAATAGTGAAGCTAATCTTGAAATTACTCAAAAGCGTCTGATTGAACTTTTACAAGAAGAGGATGACGATGATGATGGCATGTTGAAACCTACTCCTTATGCTTTTGATAAAGCATGGAAATTGGTTTCTGCTGCATCTGAGTTCATGAGAGATAGCTTCCCAAAAGCATGGGTTTCTACGAATGATGAGGGTAGTATTCGACTCACATGGAGTCAGTTAGAAACAAAAGCAGAAGTTCGTCTAATTTGCGCATCCCAAGCCAACAAACAGACCTACCTTTATCACGAAAAGGGTGAGAAGTACGGTGTTGTTAATGATGTGTCAGGTTTGAGTTTAGCAGGTTGGCTACAATGGCTTAATAAGGTGTGAATGAATGAATGAACAATCTGCCTCTCTTGAGCCAAAGTCAGAACCTTTGCCTTGTAGCGAAGAATGTTTATCGAGCATTACTTAAGAAGCGGTGGATCAATGAAGATACAGGAAAGGTAGAAGCTGGCGCTTATTTTATGCGTGAAAAAGAAAAAGATCGGGGACTTTCTGTTAACATTGCTGCAACTTGCTCACCTCAGCAATGTGCTGAAAAGTTCGACAAATGTTTCGGGGTAGCCAGTCTTCATGTTGGACGTATTCGTGAACATCACCCGTTACTAGAGCATCTTCAGTTGTTTGACGACCTTCACACTCAATTAATAGAGCTTCTGTAACTCCCACCCATCCCTCACGTCCATCAGCATACTTGGCTTTCTGTTGATCCCGAATCCGCAAGCCCAGCTTCTTTACTATATCTTCTGAAATCACCAAGTATGTCGCACCTGTATCAACTAAAGCCTCAATTTCCAACTCACCTAGCAAATGAGGCGCAAGCATTCCCCTACTTACTAACGCCTCATCAATAGCATTCGTCAGTTTTACATTTATGTGAACTGCTCCGATTAATTTTGTTAATTAATAAATAGTGTTTACTTCAATCATAAACCATAATATTTTTTGCTAAAAAAAGGTTTTGATTGCGTAGGTGAGCGATCGCCCAAGCGCTAAGATGTATAGCACAACGTGCAAAATTCGTGATGAAAATCAAAGCAGTTATCTGGCAAGAGGATGGTGTATGGTGTGGCTCTGTACCGACTTTACCCGGATGTCACACATGGGGAGAAAGCAAAGAACACCTGCTAGAAATGCTTAAAGATGCTATTCAAGGTTGGCTTGAAGTAGCCATAGCCTTGGAGGAAGCGTCATAATAGTGTAGTTAGGCTGAGTACTAAATTCTGTAAATTAACGAGAATGCTAACATATAAAGCAATGTATAAGTTCCTCAATGAGGGCGTACATGGAGAGGTATTGGACTTCCCTGGAACAATTACATTTGCTCCTAATCTAGAAAAAGCTAGAAACTCATTAGCAAATGCACTTGTGGAGATGGCAGAGACAAACCTTATGAATGGCGAGCCTTTGCCCAACCCTAATCCGCTATTGACTGATTCTGAAGCTGATATAGAAGAACCTATTCACCTTATTCTCACAGCAGCTTCCCGTATACGCATTGTTCCGGAGAATCTAGCTGCATCATGAAGCGTCGGGATTTGATTCGCCATTTGAACCAGCATGGCTGTACATTGGTACGTGAGGGAGGAGAGCATTCTATCTGGGAGAACACGGCAAATAACCATCGTACCTCCGTACCTCGTCATAGAGAAATTCCTGAATTTACAGCACTCAGAATATGTAAGCAGTTGGATATCCCTCCGCCATTCTAGGCTAGCTTAGATTATTTCATTCTTGGGCAATCAGCCTAGAACTGAAGTTCTAGGCTTATAGCTCAAGTCGGTTAAAACCGACTCAATTGTTGATTTTCAGTTTGTTTTGAAATTGGCGCTACTCTGCTATGTACTTGAGTAAATGGCGATCGCGTATAGAATTAAATAGCCCTGTAATTTGCCTAGAGTATTAAAACTCATTACTTTCACTTTTCCTGAATAAAAATCAATTTTTGGCATCTCATTTTCATACTAAAAAATAAAAATCGTAACTTCAATCTTACCGCTACCTATATTAAAGAAAATGTAAATACCTGGTTCTACTTGCCGTGGAACAGTTTATGAATAAACTCCTGCCGCTATTTTTAGAATAACAAAACAAGATTCATCAGGAATATCGAATCTTAATTAAATCATGATTATCAAGCCGATTTTTTCCACTCTATGGTAGTGTGAGCGAGGTAGATTTGAGTCAAATAACTACCTCACTACTACCAACCCTCAAACTTGACTTGACAATAAAAGAGCATCACTCAAATTAGTACAAATAGGTGGAAAAAATGGCTGTTACACAGTTAAATGAACAATCATCAACCTTTGAAAAATTTACTTCTGAGGAAGAATTAAAAGAGTACTTAGTCAATGATGCTGTGAAGAAGTACTCGAATTTGTTCGGCACACAGTTGGGGACTACTATTAATTTTGATCTCAATAGTTACCTGTTCACTATTGGTGCAGGTGCAGTATTTAACGGTGGAGTAACAACCAACACCGTCAACATTGCCTTCAACAGAAGCGCTGACTTCTCTCAAACCAACACCCAAGTATCGGGAGTGGACGAGGCGGACTTGGTCGAAACCGATGGCAAGTATATTTACCAGGTTACTGGTCAGAATTTAACGATTGTTGATGCGCGTAATCCAGAACAACTTGGCATTGTCTCGCAAACTGATTTAAAAAATCTCGGCAATATCCAAGGAGCTTATCTCTATGGAGATAAATTGACAGTAATTTCCACTGTCTCACCTGTATATTTGTATAACTCGCTTTTCAACTATAATTTCACATCATTTAACCCTAAAGTTAACGTCAGTGTATTCAATGTGTCCGATCGCACGAACGTAGTTTTGGAAGAAAAGACACAAATAGAAGGGTCTTTAATCTCATCACGTGCTGTAGGCGACCAGGTATACGTAGTTACCCAGTCTGGTTTTGGATTACCTCGACCGCAAGTAAGTTTACAACGCTACGAAACACAAGAAGAATACCTAACCAGATTAGAAGGTCGAGTCACAGAAGTTGGCTTACCAAACTTTACTACCTTTGACAGTCAGAATAATATCCTGCTTGAAGGGTTGCTCAATTCAGCCCAGAACATCTACAAACCTTTAGAAGACAATCCTGTGCAGTTGACTTCTGTCTCTACCTTCGATGTAGATGACAACCAAGTAGGACCCCAATTATCAATTGGTATTCCTACTAGTAGTGTCAGGGAAATTTTCTCGTCGCGGGAAAATCTCTACTTGCTGGAGCCAGATGCCAGTGGTACAGACCTTTTCAAGATTAATCTCGACAAGTTAGATTTAGTCGCCGTGGGTAAAGCACCCGGTCGGGTACTTAACCAATTCTCAGTGGATGAAGACAAAGGCTTTGTGCGAGTCGCTACGACCATCGGCTCCGGTAATAGCTCGAAAAACAATGTGTATGTTTTGGAGCAAGTCGGGCAACAACTCAACGTAGTCGGGAGCATCGAAGGTATAGCTCCTGGTGAAAGGATTTATTCGGCTCGATTCCAAGGTGACTATGGCTTTGTGGTCACTTTCAGACAGATCGATCCCTTTTTCACCTTAGACTTGAGTAACCCTACTAACCCTACAGTGGCTGGGGAATTAAAACTTCCTGGCTTTTCCGAGTATCTTCAGGTGATTGAGAATGAAGACACCACTCAAGTGCTAGGCATTGGTCGCGATGGGAGTGCTTTAAAAGTCTCTCTGTTTGACGTCACAGATTTTCAAAATCCTCAAGAGGTAGATAGTTTCTTGTTCGGTAGATACAGTTCATCAGAAGCTCAATGGGATCAGCAGGCAGTCAGTTATTTTCCTGAGACTCAACTTCTGGCTATTCCCTTCCGAAATGATGGGAAAAACGGGCTGCGGGTGTTCGACATCGATCCCCAAGAGGGTTTGACGAACCTTGGAGATATCTCGCACGAAGGCGTAAGCATTCGACGCAGTTTACGAATCGGCGCAGATTTGTACGTGATTTCCAACGCAAAAATCACTTCCCATGATTTATTTACCCTGGGACAAAAGAGCGAGGTAATTTTACCTAACTCTAGTAGCCCAACGCCAATTCTATCAATAGATCCAATTTTCACAAGACCTATTGTGTTCAACCCAACGCCAATTCTTGATGTGTCTGTCACCACCTTGTAATTGTTCTTTGCTACCGCTAATTTTTTCCTTTGTTGATGCGATATTGCTTACTCACAAATAAGCTAATATTCATTTATTTTTCATAAGTAATTTGTTTGTAGTAAGGGCTTTAGCCCTTTAAATATGTAATTTAAATGCTCATTAGCTTAGTCTACACTCAACAGTGTCAAAGCGAACCTATGTAGGCGATCGCATCACCTTCCATAGCAATCCTAAATCATTCGTAAACAACAAGATCCCCGACTTCGTAAAAGTTGTCGGGGATCTGAGCCTAAGAGCGTGTTTGTAAATCAAACAGGATTGATATATATGGGTAATTCATATTTAATTACTTCTTACGGAAGAGGTTGAACAAGTAGATATAAATCAATTTTTTACTTAAAATAGAAAAATTTTGAACATTTATAAACTCTCTCCTGAGAAAGAGCTAATCATTTTTTTGATTAGCTAGATTAATTTTAGTAAAGGTGAGAAGAAGGTAACCCATCTCAGCCTTTAAGTAAGATTAATCACCAAGATAAAAGTATTTGAGTGTAAATAGTAATGGTCAGTATACTAAGTAAAAACTTATCAAACGAACGAAGTACGCAAGAAATTAAGGAAGAACTTGTGGAACTGGTTAAAGGTCGAGACACAGAACCTTTGAAAGCGAAAATAAGTTTTTATAAAGATGAATTGCAACCGTATTTTGAAGAATTAAATCGGCGTAACCATTGAAAAATTGTTGAGAAGCAACTACCGATTGTACTGGGTGTTTGGACACCAGTATGGTCTACTATACCTTTTCATGAAAATTTGCCTGGACGAATACACGAACAGTCTTACCAAATCTTTCATGATGATGGTTACTATGCCAACATTGCCCGTTATGCTCCAGGGCAACAGTCTTCTTTCTTGAACAAGGTTTCATCTAGACTACCTGCTTACGACTTGATGGTAATGCAAAAATATGAAGTCCGCAATCATCAGTGGTATATCCAAAATGTGGGTATATTCCAGGCTTTTAGGAACAGAGACATTCCGTTGAGTATTGACGAGGCAGATAATTGGTTTAAGAATGTCGTTAATACGAAAGTCAAACCAGCCGTGCAAACAGGATTGCCTACAGAACTCAAATTAGAAAATCTTGACAGGAATACCGTCAGGAAATTTGAAAAAACATACTTAGCAACTCCCGTTTTTGAGCATATATATATAGACTCTGATTTGCGACTAGTAAAGACTCAAAGAGAAGCATCACAGCGACCTAGTTACACAATTGCTGTTAGGAGACGATAATTAAACTATGCGATCGCCACAACGTCCAGTAACTGACACCAACAGCGACAATTACTTGCTTTTGGACACAAACCTATAACAATCCCGCACTATACGATTGGTTTTTGCAGCAAAGCGCGTTGATTGCTAACTTCTTAAGCTTGTTTAAAGCAACTTTTTTTTCAGCAGAAGTATTTACTCTTGCTAAGTATGGCAATCCTGATAGCTGATGAAGTTGATGAGGAAGAGCGATGAAGTCTTAACTGTGTAAGAGGGGGGTTATTGCTTTTCCTTACCTTTATTCTTGATTACCATGCTCAACTCTCCGGAATATCCGTAAAATTTATAGTACATGTTTAATGAGGATATTACGTAGATGAAGATGAGTAGAGGTTAGATGAAAGGCACAACGTTACTTGGTTTTGGGGTGAGCTTGGCAGTTTTAGGTGCTTGGTTATTACCAGTTTTTGCACAGTCTCAGCGATACCCAACAGACGCAGAAGTACAGCAACAAATGAGACAATTCCAGAAACTGATTCCAATTATAGGAGACGGTCGAACTCCATCTGAGACGGCAAGTCGAGAGTCTTTTGTGAAAGCTTGGTCGCAGGTTGAACCAGCCGTAGCACCTTTTATGGGTGAATGGTCAGAAAAGAGTCAAGTAATGAGTATATTTCCTTCAAGTGTCAAAGGTCGTGTGTGTATTATTACCCTTGACTTGGGTGAAACTAATAGCGCTAGCTTTGAGTTTGGCTCTATATCCAAGGGTCAAATCCGCACGAGTTCAACTCTTGCAGTGATTGTTAAGCGAGGAGACTACATAGGAGTAGCATTTCCGGGCTGGACTTTTGTTTTTGGTTCCCCAAGAATTGTTAGGACACCGACAAATTCCTCTCTCCTCAGAAACCCTAAAACATCTAGGATTATCCAACAATTTAAAGCTGCTGGCTGTACTGCTTCTTTGCCACAAAATTCTGAGAATGCAACAAGGCGATCGCCTTCTACTGGGCAACAGAATACTACAAGGCGATCGCCTTCTACTGGGCAACAGACTGCGACAGCACCAACACGACTTGTAAGACAAACTTTCAGAGACGTTAAATCATTAGGACTGACACAGGTTTTGCGCGGAAACAGAAAAGTGATTTCTGCTTATGAAAAGTTAAAGCTTGCAGCTAAAAAGGAGTACGACAAACCTAACATTCCCAATAGTGATTTTCTGACAAAGCCATTCACGTCTGTTGGAACATCAAAATGTGGATTTTTGGGTTGCGAAAGAAAACCTGTCAGTTATACTGATTATCTTCAAGAAAAGTTAAAGTTAAAAGCACAAGAGAAGGTTTTAAATAGCGGTTCAAGTATTATCCAAGAATTAGACCAGTACAACAGTAAGCTGAAAAATGATAATCGCTATGGTGGTAGAGATATATCTCAAAGAATCGTTTCTAACTTTCAGGACTATTGGCGGCGTGTAGAAGAACAGACAAAAAAACCTTCTCTATCACTTGAAAGTATAGCTAGAGCTTTACCTTATGCGCTAGAAGAGAGTCGCGTATCGACACTAGGTTTTATAGAATCAACATTTAAGACAGGTGGAAAACTAGCTTCGGCTTTTACAGATTTAGGAGAATTTGTTCAAATTCTTAATCTACCTGAATTAACCAATCCTGAATTATTCAAAAAGAGAGGTCGTAGCCTCGAATACATTGTCACCGTTAAGGAAAAATTGGGTGAAGTAAAAGATGCAGTTAGTGAGGGAAAATATGAAGAAATTAACAATATTACTCTTGAGGTAGCGAGTGAGACTATAAAATTAATGGATTTACAGGATTCAACACTCTCGAGGTCGGCTGATGCAATAAAAATTCGTTCTGCGGCTCAAAAACTAATAGAAAGACATGATTTCCTACAGCAGCCTCAAGTAGCTGAAGTGCTAGATAACTTCGATAAAACCTATTTACTTACAGCCCAAGTTGCTTCTACGGTTGAGTTGGTGACATCCACTTTGTCGTTTATAGCTCCTGGGAAACAAGCCGTTACTAAATTTGCCGATAAAGCAGATGCCGTTAATGCGCTTTTGTTTAATGCTCTTGAGTTTACTTACAAAGATGATGTTCGTAGACAATATGAGCGATTGAGAGTTTACACAAAACGCAATCAAGAACTAATTTCAGGTTTATCTTCATCGATTGATTTCTCTGCCCAAGAGGTAGGACAATACCTAATGAGAAGCAGGACTGATGTAGTCAATCGTCGCTCAGATGGCACGATAGCTGTAAGTGTTGATGGTGTTCTGTATCCGCCGTAAGTAGGGAACCCTCTTCACCAACTGGCAGATTGATAATGGCAAAGAAATTCCCCGGCTGATTACAAACTGGCTGGAAGTAGATAAATCAGAGGAAGATAACCATGAAAGCTAAATACGACCAAATCAAAACATTGGTAGAAGTACAAGCTGATTTTAGCGACCAGATTATTTCTAAAAATACATTGGGAACAGTTGTAGAATGCTACGAAAATCCCGAAGGTTATGCAGTGGATCTTGCCATTCCTAATCAAAAGTTAGTTGGAGGCTTTGAATACGTAAATGTTATCCTTAGTCCTGACCAATTCGCACTTTTTGATCCTGCTTCTCAACCAGTTAATATTGCCAGCTTGTAGGTGCAAGCCTTGACTGCAGAAACTCAGTATAGCCATGAGGATGCACAGTGCGATCGCCACAAAATCTCATGTCAATAATTTGGAATTAGCTGTGAGAATGGTCAAATTGGAACCGCTAAAATCACCATCATGCGTCACGAGCTTCAGATTAAATGAACAACCAGATATTAGCATCAAACAACAGAGTATCAGTTGAGCTAAATCTATATTTGTTGATGCGGTAAACTTTCTTACTTATAAATAGTCTGCGCCCAACACTTCCAAGGTGGCGTAGGTGAACCGTTGCGGGTCTTCTAAATACTTTTTTGTATCTCTAATGACATCTTCCATCATATCAGCATCATCAGGTTGAATATCAATTACTCTGAGAGAAGCTTCAATTTGCTCCTCAGGAAACCAATGGTATAACTGACCAATGGCAAGGTTAAGGAAAGCTGGAGTAAGATCTTCACCATTTTTAAACGAAAGAACCACACTCTTACCTTTCCTTAAAGCTACTGCTACCTGTTCGTATACTTTCTGTCCATCTTCACAAGCTATACATAGCGTGTCTCCAATCACGTCAGTGACAACAATCGTGACTGTATTCTCGGTTTGGTTGGGAGTTGAGGTGAGGGAATTCATAAGCAAACGGGTGAGTTGGTTTTAAAAATCATTTTAGCTGGGTAAAATGCGGTGCGTTACACTGCGTGAACGCACCCTACTTAACGCACCCTACGTAACTTGCGGCGTAGATTATCTAAGGCGGTACAGGCGCTAACGTGACGAATTAAAGAACGCCCTCGCATTGCACCAAAGCGATACTCAAAACTTTCTACTTCCCCGTTTGGTCCTGCTAAACCGATGTAAACTAAACCTACTGGCTTAGTCTCAGTACCACCACTAGGTCCTGCGATACCTGTGATACTCAATGCCCATGTAGTAGAAAGACGCGATCGCACCCCAACTGCCATTTGTTCTGCCACAATCGAACTTACTGCCCCAAACTTTGCCAAATCATCAGGATTTACTCCCAACAGCCCAACTTTCACTGAATTATCATACGAGATTACCCCACCCCAAAAGTAATCAGAACTACCTAAATTCTCTGTCAACATCTGTCCCAGTCCACCCCCAGTACAAGATTCTGCCACCGAAAGCGTTGCTCCCGACGCACGCAACAACTCACCAACTACTGAAGCTAGAGTGTCATCATCAGCACCGTAATAATCCAATCCGGCAATTTCTTTAAGTTGTTTCTCCACAGGCGCAATCAACTCCTGCGCTTCTGCAACAGATGCAGCTTTAGCAGAAACTCGTAACTTAACTTCCCCTTTACCAGCGTATGGTGCTACCGTTGGGTTGGGCATGTTGAGATAAGTGGCGACTTTTTCTGCCAAAGCCGATTCAGCGATCCCCCAAAACTTCAACATTCGACTGTGAATAATTTCCTTACCCCAACCCTTACCTTTGAGATAGGGTACAGCAGTTTCTTCCCACATCCGGTGCATTTCACTTGGCACACCAGGAAAGGTGAAAATTGTCAATCCCGGACGAGGTTGCCAAATAATACCCGGTGCTGTACCTGTGGGGTTTGGTAAAATTCCTGCTCCCTTAGGTATCAAAGCTTGCTTACGGTTACTTGGTGACATTACCCGTCCCCGCAAGGCGTATTTTTGAGTGATATCCTTTATAATATCTGGATGTTCTACCAAAGGAACGTCAAAAAAATCGGCTATAGTTTCACAAGTAAGGTCATCTGGTGTAGGACCAAGACCACCAGTAAAGATGAGAATTTGCGCTCTAGAAATAGCAATTTCTATAACCTGCTTTAGTCTTTCTACGTTATCCCCCACCACTGTTTGATAGTAATGGGGAATACCCAATTGCGCTAACTGCTGCGCCAAATATTGAGCATTGCTGTTGAGAATATCTCCCAACAGCAATTCTGTACCAACACAAATAATTTCTGCAGTCATTGAATGGGGAATGGGGAATGGGGAATAGAGAATGGCTAATCGCTAATCGTCAGAACGCAATTAGCAATTAACCATCAGCAATTAACAATTAGCAATTAACAATTAGCACTTTCTTATGCTAGTGCTGGTACGGGGATCGCTAGGTGTGAGTATAAGGGGAAGCGATCGCACAACGCTGCAACTCTTTGCCGACAATCATTTTGGACTGCATCCGAGTCTGGATTCAGCAGGCGATCGGCAATAATATTACCAATCTCAGTAAATTCTGCTGCTCCCATCCCGCGAGTTGTCATAGCAGGCGTTCCCAATCGTAAACCACTGGTAACAAATGGTGACTCTGGGTCAAAAGGAACCGTGTTTTTGTTAGCGGTAATATTCACACCGCTTACCAAAGAGTCGGCAACCTTACCAGTCATGCCAATATTACGTAAATCCACTAGCATCAAATGATTATCTGTACCATTTGAAACTAACTTTAAACCACGATTTTGTAGTTGGGTAGCCAAAGCACGGGCATTTTCAACTACTTGAGCAGAATAGGTTTTGAACTCTGGTTTGAGAGCTTCGCCAAAAGCCACAGCTTTACCAGCAATTACATGTTCCAAAGGTCCACCTTGAGTACCGGGGAAAACAGATTTATCCAGCTTCTTCCCAAGTTCAGCATCACGAGTTAAAATTAAACCACCTCTAGGACCACGGAGAGTTTTGTGAGTTGTTGTTGTCACTACATCACAATAAGGGATGGGGTTGGGGTGATGACCTGTCGCCACCAAACCTGCAATATGAGCTATATCTGCTAATAAGTATGCACCAATTTCGTCAGCGATGCTGCGGAACTTTTCAAAGTCAATAATACGAGGATAAGCTGAGTAACCACAAATCAAGAGCTTAGGACGCTCCCTAAGCGCCAGCTCCCGAATTTGATCGAAATCCAGTTTTTCCGTTTCCTGACTTACACCGTAATGACAAGCTTGGAACCATTTACCAGACACATTCACAGGTGAACCGTGGGTAAGATGTCCGCCATGAGACAAATCCATTCCCATGAATTTATCTCCTGGTTCTAGCAGGGTGAGAAAAACGGCAAAATTAGCCTGTGCGCCAGAATGAGGTTGCACGTTGGCATGAGCAGCACCAAACAGTTGTTTAGCACGATCAATTGCTAGCTGCTCAATTTTGTCTACGAACTCGCAGCCACCATAGTAACGTTTACCTGGCAATCCTTCAGCATACTTGTTGGTTAACACCGAACCTTGAGCAGCTAGTACGGCAGCGGAGGTAAAGTTTTCGCTCGCAATCAACTCTAAGTGATCGCGTTGACGCTGTAGTTCTTTGTTGATTAATCCCGCAACCACGGGATCGTTTGAGGTAAGAAAGTCTGAGTTAGTCAGAGTCACTTCATCTATCCTTAAGGAAATTAGCGGTTGGGGTGAAAACTGTATCTACTCATTTGACTAATGACTAGTTAAGTTTATTTGTCCCAACTTACTCAATTATAAGGATGGTCGGTGGAAAACCTATGATGTGTAAATTTATGTATTATATTTGACTACAAAGTTACATATCTAACATACAATAAGTTACAATTTATTCAATCTGATTAGATTTGTGTCACTGACTTTGGGAGAAGCACCGAAGCAAACAAATAAGTTTTGTGGAGCCTGTAAGGAATGCTAGTAATTGTGATGGAAAACCAAATCCTTACCACAGGGCAGGTTTGCCAATCTTGTTTACTTGCTGATGGGAGTGGTAAACCTCGGTGGCGTGAAGGTAAACTGCGCTGCGGATGGGCGATTCGCAAGCTGGGCGAACAGCAACCAGACCAGTACGAGTGTATGATGGGTTTTCGGATAGCTAATATAGAATAAGCTAAGATTGAGTTATCCTGAGCTAAATAGCTATCAATACTTAATGCAGGAGAACAAATAATGACTTGGCGGAGTTCTTCAACTACTAAAGACCGCATTTTTTCTAGTCTAACTTATATCATACCTATATTAGAAGTACTAGGGTTAGGAAGTTTTCTGTTTAATCTTATTCCCCCTTTAGCATTATTGTTTATTCCCTTTGTTCCCCTGGCAGGAATTTACTTTTATAACTACGGCGGATTAAGTATAGTGCAATTTGCTGTATTTATCGGTCTGTTTGCTGGTGTAGTCAGAAATTATAAATTAGGACACTTATTGCGTTACAACGCTATGCAAGCATTAATGCTCTCCATAGTCGCATTTTTATGCCAAGCAGTATTGGGGCTTTTGCGTGAGATGCAAGTGTTTGCACTAGCAGGATCTTCAGGAATGCTGCTTAGCTCTACACTAGCTAGTACGATTTTTCTAGTTGTTGTCAGTGCATCTGTGTACTCTGTAATTCAAGCTTTGAGAGGGCTTTACGCAGAAATACCAATTATCTCTGAAGTAGCTCACTCTCAGGTGCGCTAATTGCTAATTGTTAATAGTTAATTGCTATTAGCAATTGACAATTAACTATTAACAGCCCAAACTAACCCATGAGCTTAAGATCGCGCTACAACTATATTTTCTAAGCGCCCAATCCCTTCTATTTCAATCCGGATGCGATCGCCTGGTTGTACTGCTCCCACCCCCACAGGAGTACCCGTTAGCACCACATCCCCAGGTAACAGCGTCATTACCTTACTGATATAAGACACCAAAAAATCTGGGGAAAAGACCATTTGATCTATACAAGCAGATTGCACCGGAGTTGTCTCCTCGTTTAAGAAAGTTTGTAATCTGGCGCTGGGATTTAATTCTCGCACAATCCACGGTCCTAGTGGGCAAAAGGTATCAAAACCCTTAGCTCTTGTCCATTGTCCATCCCGTTTTTGTAAATCTCTGGCTGTGACATCATTAGCGATAGTGTAACCCCAAATTTTAGTTTGGGCTTCCTCTGGACTGCAATCAACAGTGCGATCGCCGATTACCAGCGCTAATTCTCCTTCATAGTCTACTCGCTGTGACTGTGACGGGTACACAATCTCTTCTTCATAGGCAATGATCGATGTGGGTGGCTTGAGAAAGATCAATGGCTCAGGTGGTACATCTGTTCCCATTTCCGCCGCATGATCCGCATAATTCTTACCTACCGCAACAATTTTTGAAGGTGCGCAGGGGGCGAGGATTTGGTATTGATCCGCTTCTAATGTTAAATCAGTAGGTTGTCCTTCCATCCAAGGCGGAGCATCCAGTACCTGGACTTTAAGAGATATTTGTAGTAAGCCATAGAAAATAATCCCTTCTTGATTTTGAACTCTTACATAGCGCTGTGCCATAAATTTGGAATATTTGCGCTTGGGCTATACTAAGTCTACAGTTTAGTTTAGCTATAATATCCAGCAAGTACCTAGATCATGTTGATACAATTACTGTACCAAATGAACTAGTACAAATAAGCGTCAGGATATAAGATGAATCGAGCTTTTTACTCATTAATGTTGTAAAATTATAATTCCTTGTTGTCTTAAAAGCTAATTGGCTCTGTTTAAACAGCAGAACAATGAAAGTTAACGCTCGGCAGCCATATTGTCCATAAGGAGATTAGACAAATCATGCAGATAGTTTACGAAACAATGTTCATTTTGCGTCCAGACTTGGGAGATGAGCAGGTAGAGGTGGCGATCGCCAAGTACCAAAATATCATTCGGGAACAAGGCGCAGAAAATATCCAAATTCAGAATCGTGGTAAGCGGCGTCTGGCTTATGAAATTAATAAACATCGGGATGGCATTTACATTCAGATGAACTATACTGGTGCAGCAAATGCCATTGCTACTCTCGAACGTGCTATGCGTTTGAGCGAAGAAGTGATTCGCTACCTAACAATTAAGCAAGAACTGAAACAGCCCGAAGCTGAGCAAGAAGAAGTAGCAGCGTAACTATTAACAGTTAACAGTTAACAGTTAATATTTAACTGTTAACAATTTACACTACCAAGTTTATACTGAAAACCGAGCCATAACCTCAATGGGAGCATGATTGCACTGTGAGCCAAACTGACCGCGACACTATCCAAGCTCTATCAAAAGAAGTAGCGAAGTTACGCCAAGAGCTACAGCTTCGCGATCAACTAGTGCAGCAGCTGTCTCAAGAATTATTTCGACTGGTAAAGGGCAACACTAATTTTATGCCTCAACCAGAGATATCTGAATATCATCTCACTCAAATGCAAGCTTTGCGAGAACAACTGCAACTAGTTGAACAGCAAGTGACATTTTATCAAGAGCAAATTGCCACTCGCGATGCTGATATCTACCAATTGCGTTCCTCAGTGCAAGAACTAACGGATCGCAGTCGAATGCTAGAGCAAGTAGTTCAAGAATTACCGCAAATTTATCGTCAGAAGTTTGAGGAGCGCATGGCTCCAGTGCGAGAAAAAGTAGTGATGCTACAAAGGGAGAACCGACAGCTTCAATCTGAACTACAAAGCGTGAGTTACCGCTTAGCACTAAAAAGCCGTACCTCTAATCACAGTGGTATAGATTTGCCTTCTTTCCCTCGTGCAGCATCTGAGCAAGAAAGTGTCTCTCCCATGCCAAACACATAAGGAAATCAGAAATATGATTTTTTCCGCATCTGGTAAAGACGTTACGCCGGAACGTCTTTACACCTGAAAAATTCAGCCAGCTACTACTAAAGCTGGATTGTTCACTGCGGTAATAATTTCTTCGTAGGTATGAAAAATTTCAAATACTGAATCAAGTTGGGTGAGTTCCAAAACTAAACGAACAGGCGCTTGTACGTTACAAATTACCAAACGACAACCATTTTGACGCGCTACTTTTAAACCTTGAACTAAGCTGACTAAACCAGCACTATCCATAAAGTCAACTTGAGCTAAGTCAATGATCCAAAGTTGATCCTGATGTGGCACGACAGCAGACATTTGTTCGCTCAAAGCCATGCCACCCTGTAAGTCTATACGCCCTTGAGGTTTGAATAGAATCATGGGCCATTCTGATGTAATCATAAATTTCACGCTGGTAGTGGAAATTTTTCACAACAAAGCAAAAAACGGACATAAACACAGTCTTTTCTCCATCAAATACTTTGCTCTACCCACATAAGTGGGTTGCTTTAGCAGTAAGATGGTGAGAATTTGATTCAGTATTCATGCCGTATAATTTGTCTTAACCTTCCTCAATATAGGCGTAACTCTGAGAAAAGTTGAGTAGCACTAAAATATTTTACAAGATTTTTACAAAGCAAGGCAAGTTTTATAAATCTTTTATGAAGAAATTTCGCTTTCTTTCCGTAACTACACAAAAAAAATAGATACATCGAGTTTGGGTGTAGAGAAAAGATTTCTTTGATACTCTAGAACAAGAAGAAATGTAAAGATGGTGGTTTTGAATGTCTCCTGAGTTAATTTCTATAGAAAACATTCAAAAAATTGCCCACGAGTACGGTTACTGGGCAATTTTTTGTGGTATATTATTAGAAAATTTAGGAATTCCTATTCCTGGTGAAACTGTTACCTTAGTAGGCGGGTTTCTAGCTGGAAGCAAAGAATTAAATTACTGGTTAGTTCTTGCTGATGCTGTAGTAGGTGCAGTAATAGGTGGTATTTGCGGTTATTGGATAGGCAGACTAGGCGGTTGGTCTTTATTGGTAAAAGTTAGTAGTCTATTTAGAATTTCCGAACAAAGATTAATTCAGATTAAAGCACAATTTAGTGAAAATGCAGCTAAAGCAATATTTTTCGGACGCTTTTTCGCATTACTAAGAATTTTTGCCGCACCCCTAGCAGGAATAGCCGAAGTACCTTTTGGCAAATTTTTCTTGTACAACTTGGTAGGAGCGATCGCTTGGGGTGGTGTTATGGTAACGTTAGCTTACTTTGCCGGCTCAATTGTGTCCTTAGAACAGTTAGTTGCTTGGGTAGGACAGTTTGCGATCGCTGCTTTACTCATCCTAGTCGCTATAATTGTCATACCGTTATGGCTAGAATCCCGGAAAAAAGAAGTGGGGGAGTAAGGGAGTTGCTAGTTCTTGTGTACTAAATTAGAGATTGCAGTCACTAAATCTATAGGATCAACTGGTTTGGACAAATACATTTGAAAACCTGTAGCCAAAACTTGAATCTTGTCTTCTTCTCTGGCGTAAGCTGTAAGTGCAATAGCTGGTAGATTCCTACTTTGCCCTGCCTCAAGGGAGCGAATTTGACGCATTAATTCGTAACCGTCAATTGGTTGCATCCCAATATCACTTACAAGTACATCTGGATTAAGTTCTGGCAAAATTTGTAAAGCTGCATCTGCTTGTGATAGTGCTGTGACATTTGCTCCTTCACCTTGGAGAATTTCTGCAATCAGTTCTAAGTTATCAACATCATCATCAACTGCCAAAATTTTTAAACCATGAAGTAGAGTAACACAGCTAGAATTACTCCTAGCTTGTTGCTCTTGTTTCAAATCCTTTAAAAGTGGTAGCTTGACTGTAAAGGTTGCGCCCAATCCCAGTCCATCACTATGTGCAGAAATTGTACCACCGTGCATTTCCACAAGTTGATTGGCGATCGCTAATCCCAAACCAAGTCCATTCCGAGAACGCGAATTTATACCATCTCCCTGACGAAAACGCTCAAAAACATAGGGAAGAAAGTCAGGACTAATGCCAATTCCATTATCACTAACTGTGATTTGAGCATAGCTGCCATCCTCTTGTTTTACCGACCGCACCTCCACTTTACCACCATTTTGAGTATATTTAATCGCATTAGCAAGTAAATTCCAGACAACTTGTTGCAAACGATTTGCATCACCCTTAACCAAAACCTCTTGACTATCAATTATAGAGACTAAAATAATAGACTTAGCTTCGGCAGACAAACGTACAGTATTGAGAGCATTTTCCATCACTGTGACCAAATTAATCACGGATGCTTCAAGTTGCATTTGTCCCCGTGTTAAAACAGACGTATCGAGAATATCGTTAATCAAAAGGTTCTGCTGAATTGCGTTGCGTTCAATAATTTCTAGACTACGATTTTGGGTTGCTTGATCAAAGTTACGGCTACGTAAAAGCTTTGCCCAACCTAAAATCGCATTCAGAGGAGTGCGCAGTTCGTGGGAAACCACAGCCAGAAATTCGTCTTTCAAACGATTTGTCTGCTCTAATTCTTCTTCTCGGCGTTTGCGCTCAGTAATGTCCAGAACTACCCCAATCATCCGCGTCGCTTGACGAATCTTATTGTAGTAAAATTTACCCCTACTACTTATCCAATGGATACTACCATTAGACCAAACTACGCGAAATTCACAATAAAAGTCAGTTTTTGTTTCTAAAGCACTGGTAATAGCATGAGCAACTCGCTCTTTATCGTCTGGATGAAGACAAGCGAGAAATGCTTCATAAGTTCCGCCAAAGCTACCAGGAAGCACACCAAATAACCGTTCATGATTTTCGGACCAAACTATTTCACCTGTAAGCACATTCCAATCCCAAGTACCCAGGTAAGCTGCTTCTAGTGCCAGTCTCAGACGCTCTTCACTTAACTGCAATTGTTCAACAGCCATAGCATATTCTTCGCGTATTCTTTGCTGCTCTAAACTTTGCCGTAAAGCTAGCGATAGCCGTTGTGGTTTCCCCTTCAGGACATAATCACTGAGTCCAGACTTCATTCCGGCAACAGCCACTTCTTCGCTACCAGTGTCAGTAAACATAATGACAGGACAATCTGGGTACTTAGCTTTAATGGCATTAAGAAGTGTTAAGCCATCATTCCAGCGTAACTGGTAGTCTATAATTGCCGCATCAAAGTTACCAGCATCCAGTACTTCTTCAAAACTATTAGCATCGATTACTGAACAGACTTCTAACTGAGAAAACTCTTGCTGAAGTTGTCGCGTTACTAGCAAGCGATCATCTGGATTATCATCAATTAAGAGAATGCGTAGCATGGTTGTGCTATACCTAAGAACCTCCAAAAGAGCGTTTTTCTGGTGCGTTATTGTAACGCACCTTGCACATTCTACTAAAAATACTGCTCAAGTACATAGGCAATGACATGACAAAAAGGTGTATATCGCCCCTGTGCATCTAATTGCTGAAAACCTTGAGCCAACTGCTTTATCTCATCATCAGTCAAACTTTGACTTGCTTGCAAAGCCGCATCTATTGCTACACGACGTAGTTTTCTCAGCTTACTTATGTCAAGAGCAAGCTTTGTAATTGTGGTTTTAGCTGCTAGTTGCTGATCGGGATCGTCTGCAGGTAAAATTTCTCCAAACCCGGAGTACTTAAAAAAATCTGCACATTTTGGATTAAGGGGAGAAATCATTAGCTCCTCATCATACCAGGCTTGTTTTTTATGTCCACAATGTACTGGTACGCGGGGTCTGTCTTCATCTTCACCTTGACATGAAGCTATTAAATTAGTGTACTCAAATGTCAATTCTTTGTAAACACTTTTCGGCTTAAAATGTTCAATATGACATTCTTTTCTACTAATCGGTCTACCACAGTAGCAACAAATGTAACCTTGCTCTTTTAGTAATGAATGGTATACATCATTTTTGACTGGTTGAGAAAAAGATTTCCAATTGGGTGGCTTATTTCCACGTCTCTTGTTCCATTCTGTTAAGCTACTGGGTTCTTGACTCTTTTTAATATATTTCATCGATTGAGAATTTCCTTACGTCGAATCAGTACATCTGCCCTCACAAACTCTGGATCATCTTCTCCTATTTCGTTGGCTAAATTTTGGCGCAATTGCCGCGCACCACTGAGATTTCCTTCATCAATAAGTCGAAACATCTGAGCAAGGTTCTCTTGAATTTCTGTTGGACGTTCTGGAACATCCATAATGTCTTCTAAAATCTGATTACTATCTCTACCAAAAGAACTTTCTGGTTGCTGAGCTATAATACCTTCATCTGTTCTTGTTAATAAATAAATTCCCTCTGGTTTAATATGGCTAAGTACTTGTGGTGAATGGGTAGTAAAGATAAACTGACAATTGGGGAATGTTGTTGTTAAAGCAGGAATAATTTGCCGTTGCCATCGTGGGTGCAAGTGCAGTTCAATTTCATCAATTAAAACAACACCAGTACCTTGAAGTGGATTTGCTGAAACTGGGTTAGCGATCGCCAAACGTCTAGCCAAATCACCCACCATTGCCAACAAACATTTTTCTCCATCAGATAACTGATTAACCACCAATTCCTGACTTTGTTTTTCTATAGTCATTCGCAATGGACTACGTCTCACCCGTAAGTTTTCAAATCCAGGTAATAATGATTTGATTGCTTGTCTTGTTGCTTGAAGTTGAGGATCTTGGTAGTTTAAGTTATTCACCCGTAATTCGTTTTCTAAATCTTCTCGATTTCTAAACCAATCAAAGAAGGTTTTGAAGTCAATTCTTCCGCCTGTAAGTGCTTGTTGGTAGGCATCTGTTGGTACAAACTCAGATTTATCGGTAATCTCTAAAGGAATATCAAGCACAGCACGATTCACTGGGTAGTAAACTGCTACAGGTAAGGCTTCGACTTGCGATCGTAGTTCTTCAACGATTACTCCAACATCTTCTGGCAAATCTCCTCCGGCAATAGTTGAAAGCGTGAATTGTATTTGCTCTGCAAAAGCTTCCATCAAAGGGTTTATTTTATTTCCACCAGGGCGTGAGTCTTTTTTAATCTTCGCGTTTAACTTTTCTAAATTATTACTCAGAGCTTTAAAAGCTGATAACGGATCTTCATCCCTAGCCTGAGTAAGGGACCAAGTCAATTCCTTCGAGTCTATTAAAACTTGTATTTCATTATTTGTCTCTCTGCTTCCATAGGTAATATCATCCTTACCTAAAGAACGTATAGAATCAGAAGATATTTGAATTCGTCCTGTAAATTGCGAGAGCAAAATCGCCAGACAATCAAGAATGCTTGATTTTCCTACCCCATTGATCCCAATTAGTACCGTTGGACTAGTTTCATCAAACTCCAACGTCATATCATCAATGCCACGGAATGAATTTATAACTAAACGTTTAATTCTCATAATGATTAAATTTATTGCAGTTTACTCGTTCCCAGAAACCCGGTTTCTTTAAGAAACCGGGTTTCTGAGATTACGCTGACACTAAAGGAACAACACCCTGATCGAAAACTTGGTTATCAGTACCGATCCCACTAATTTCTATTCTATCTGCATAAACTTCATAGGTAGCGAAACTTAATTTCTCAGCCGAATAAGCTGTCCAAGAAGAACGTCCGACACGACGAGTACCTGCACCACCACCACAAATTAAATAAGTTGTGCCATTAATAGAACTACTACGTTCATAATGGTGTTCGTGACCATTAATATAAAGTTGGACGTTATGTTTTTGAAATATGGGAGTGAAGGTTTTGACGAAAGTTGGATTAGTACCATAAACACCAGAGGCATATACTGGATGATGCCCATACACAATTTTCCAAGGAGCATTAGAACGGCTTAATTCTTGCTCTAACCAAGAAAGTTGGTTTTGCCAATCAGCATTATGGTTAGTATCTAAAACAAAAAATTGTACTTTGTCCCGACGAAATGTGTAGTAACGTCCACTCATATTAAAGCCAGGATATTTGAGTTGCAAATCACCGTTAGCAGTGCGAATATCGTGATTTCCTAAACAAGCTTGAAATTTGACTCCTTTTTGGAGTAAAGATGCATAAGGACGTTCAAATACTGCGCCAATTTTTTCCATTTCGCCATTGGTATAAATATTATCTCCAGCGAGAACTACTAAATCGTAGGGCTTTTGACTATGATAACTAGTCATAGCCTCAGCTACAGCATACTGCCCTCTGTCACCAGTGCCTGTATCTGCTACGGAAACAAACCGCAGTAATAAGTCTTGTTTCGCTGGGTTGGCGGCGATCGCTATTTTTGCAGTGGCAACCTGAGTATTTTTACTGATTTGACGACTTACGCAACCTAAAAATCCGATGCCAATAGCGCTGAGGCTACTAAAATATATAAATTGACGGCGTTTAAGTTTCATATTTGACCAAATTTAATCTTGTCAGAAGTCAATTTAGTTGTAATGGAGTGATAAATTAAGGCAGAGAAAGCAGCACCAGCTTTGAATATAAGTCATTTGTCCTTGATTCGCAGCCAAGAGTGAAAGTTCCATGCCCCAAGATAACGATAATTCACAACCACCATACTCAAGCGAACCAGAAGCGAATCAATCGGAATCGACGCTTGAGCAAGTAACTCAACCTCCCCAAAAACCTTATCAAACAGTTCAGCCATTTTGGAAGGCTAAAACGATCCAAATTCTCAAAGGGACGATTGGGGTTTTAGAAGCAACAGTCCAGAAATTGGAGACAGAACCCGCCCCAGGAACCGTAAATTGGTGGAGTACAGTTTTAGCAAGGCTCCGCTCTTTGTTTCCAGCTTTATCAAGATTGTCAAATACTGCTTTGACAGGAGTTATTGTAGCAACTGTTACTCTCATAGTTTGGACTGGAGCAACTATTTTTGGTAGTAAGCCTAACGAAGTGGTGACTATTCCGCCTACTTTAGAAACACCATCAGGAGCAGTTGCTACTTCACCCCAAGTAGAAACATCTCCCCCACCACAAGTTGAGGAAACCCCGTCGCCAACACCAGAAGTAACCCCACCTCCAACTGTAGAGGAAACGCCACCAACCGCCGTTGAAACCCCGCCGCCTGTAGAGGAAACTCCAGCCTTGGTTGAAACTCCGCCACCCGTAGAGGAAACTCCACCACCAGAACCGGAACCAACACCAACGCCGACAATCATCTTGACACCAGAGCAAACCTTGATTACGGCAATTGAAAATCAAGTGGCACAGGTGAGCGATCGCTTTGCCTCCGGCTTGATCAAATCAATTCAAGCTAACTTCCGTACTAGTAATCTTACTATAAAAATTAGTGATGATTGGTACACACTCAAACAATCCCAACAGGAAAAATTAGCAGCTGATATGCTGCAACGTTCTAAAGAACTAGATTTCACCCACTTAGAAATTATTGACTCTCAAGGTAGGCTTGTAGCACGTAACCCTGTTGTCGGTACTGAGATGATCATTTTTCAACGGCAAGCGTTAACAGTACCAAATTCTGAGTCCTAATCACATCACTCCGCGTTCTACTACCCAAGCTTCCAATTCTCCATTGCGGAACTCATAACCCAGAAATCGGCATGGTGTAACACCATCAGCACAGGTTGTATAGATTGTTATGCCATTTCTGATGGATATGAAAGCATAAAGTTTCCCAAAATTTTGCGCTCTTGTCTCCTGTCTCCTGACTACTCACTCAACACTGGCGCTGGTTGTACTGGTATCCATACGGTAAAAATAGAACCAACGTTTGGAGTAGATTCTACTTCAATTCTACCGCGATGAAGTTCTACAAGTTGTTTGGTTAAAGCTAAACCTAGTCCAGTGCCTTCGTAGCGACGGCGGTATGGGGTATCAAGTTGGTGGAATTTCTCGAATAATAGTGATAGTTGATCTTCGGGAATGCCAATGCCTGTGTCTTCTACTTGAAACACTGCATTTTTGTCTTCTCTCCAAAGACGTAAAATAATATTACCACCTTGTGGTGTAAATTTAATCGCGTTACTGAGCAGATTCCAAAGAATTTTTTCCACTCGTAGTGCATCAGCGGTAAAGCGATCGCCTTGTTGGTTGATTTGTAAATCAAGTTGAATATTGACTTGTTGAAGAGTTGCTTTTTCTTCTAGCTGCTTTAGTGTAGTTTCAACTGTATTCACCAAAGAAAATTCTGTAATATTTAATACTGCTTTACCTGCCTCTATTTGAGACAAGTCAAGGATGTCATTAATCATTGCTAACAAACGTTCTCCACTGTCATGGATTGTTTGCAAATAATCTCTTTGACGCTGACTCAACTCACCAAAAGACCAACGTAGTAAAGTAGAAGACATCCCAATTACATAAGTCAAGGGTGTGAGCAATTCATGACTGATGGTAGCAAGAAATTCACTTTTTAAGCGGCTAGCTGCTTCTGCTGCAACTAAAGCATCATGTAGCGCCATTGTCCGCTCAATCACTCTTTGCTCCAAACTTTGTTTTTCTTGAGTGAGATTTTGCATTAACTCAGCTTGGTAAATAGCAATAGCTAGTTGTTCCGCAACACCGCTGAGCAAATTTTTTTCACTCTCACTCCAGTGATATGGCTCATAACACTTGTGAGCAATTAGCAACCCCCAAAGTTTGTCCTCAAATATAATTGGGGAAGCCAACTTTGCCCGAACTTTAATTTTTCTTAAGAAATTTAATAGACATTTTTCTAGGGTATAAGTTTTTTCCACATCATCCACCACTAGAGTAAAGCCGTGGCGATACTTCTCCCAACATTCAGTTCTTGGTTGTAAGCAATTTTTTTCTCGATAATTCAATACCGAACTGATGGAGTGATCAGAAAGGACTTCATAAACAATACAACCAGTATATCCTGGTAAATCCTCCTCTAGCGGGATGTCAGGAATGGGATTTTTGTTATGAGATTTTAATTGATTAAATTTATAAACAACTAGTCTATCTAACTCTAAAAACTCTCGTACCCGTGCAACTGCTGTTTCCATAATTACCGATAAATCCATACTTGTACGGATTTGAGTGGTGACTTGATTCAACAGCCGCTCTTGAGCAATCTGTTTTTCCAGAGCATCTTCTACTGGCTGACAAACAGAACTATAAAGAATTGTTGAAGGTTGTGTCATCGCCCCTGTTGATTCTGGGAGAAAATATTTTAATAACAAAAGCGAAAATTTACTCACAAGCGTGGCATCATTAGAACCGGGAATTTGACTTAATGCTTGGAGGTTGTGATAAGTTTGAGAATCATGCCCAAACAAGTCACGCAATTGGCTCAGGAACGAGGCGCAAGCTTCGGAATTAAAACTAAAACTTACGTGAAGTTGTGAATCCTGAATCTGAGCTAGCGTATTTTGCGGAGAACCTAACAACAGCGCACAAAATTGCTCGTAAACAACCATTGTAAACCTTCGCCTCTCCCACTCCTGAGGGATGCGAATTGACACCAGCACTGCTTCTGTAAGTACCACGGCTTGATTTCCCACTGCTTGAGCCATCTGTTGTAATAACTCCCCAAGCTGATTAAATACATCAACGGACAAAGTTTGCTCAAAGCTCAAATCAGGAGAAATCAGCATGTTCCATCATTTGGTGAAAGGAGCTAAATGATCAGCTAGAGATTTTTTAATTTTGTCTAACCAACAGTTTAAGATCGTAATAGAGGATTATGCATCGTATAATTGCGTTATCGGGGGGATGGAATCCTCAATCGGAAGGGGTATTCTTCTTAGAACAAACTCCGGCTCCCTTGGTGTTTATCACCGCTGCTGATACAGACATACAAACTTTGGCAGCTGCTGTTGCCAAATTACCAGCTACATTTTCCGCATTTAGAGTTGCCAACTTATTGCAATTGCAGCAGCAAATAAGTATTGACTCCTACGCCGAGCAAGTCTTAGAACGTGCCTCTGTAATTATTTTACGTTTATTAGGAGGACGGTCTTACTGGACTTATGGCTTAGAAGTAGTAGAGGAAATTGTACAACGTAATGGTACTACTTTAATTGTAATGCCAGGAGACGATGCTCTCGATCCTGATTTAATGTCTCACTCTACTCTACCTTTAAGTAAGGTCAATCAAATATGGCGTTACTTCAATGAAGGCGGGATAGAAAATATTGTTAACGCTCTTTTGTATATCAGCGATACTTGCTTGTTAACTTCCTTCCATCCCAAACCACCCTTGGCAATTCCTCGGGTTGGTTTGTATGAGTGGGAAGCCCAATCCCCAATCCCCAATCCCCAATCCCCAATCCCCAAAGTAGGCATCCTCTTCTACCGCGCCCATTATTTGGCAGGAAACACAAAAGTTATTGATGCTTTGTGCGCTGCTTTAGCAAAGCAAAATTTAGAACCACTACCAGTGTTTGTTTCTTCTTTGCGTGAACCTGATGTTACCGCAAAGTTATGCGAACTTATCCAACCTCAAGACTCACCACAAATAGCGTTATTAATCAATACCACCAGCTTTTCTCTAGCACGTCTGGATGCCGATACGCCGCAAACGGAACTGTGGCAGAAATTGGATGTACCTGTGTTGCAAGCGATTAACAGTAGTGGTTCGGTTGAACAGTGGGAGTTAGGGTTGCAAGGACTTTCGCCTCGCGATATAGCCATGAATGTAGCGCTTCCGGAAGTGGATGGGCGAATTATTAGTCGCGCTATATCTTTTAAAGCATTGCAAAGTAGTAATTCCAGTCTAGAAACTGATGTGGTGATTTATGAACCAGAAAATTCACGTGTTGAATTTGTTGCCCAATTAGCAGCTAATTGGGTACGTTTACGTAATAAGCCACCTCATGAACGGCGTGTAGCTCTGATTTTGGCAAACTACCCTAGCCGCGATGGACGCCTCGCTAATGGTGTAGGTTTGGATACGCCTGCAAGTTGTGTGGAAATTCTCCAGGCTTTGCAAGAGTCGGGGTATGGGGTGGTAGATTTACCTAAAGATGGGAATGATTTGATCGAATGTCTGCAGGCTGGGGTGACAAACGATCCGGAGGGTGGGGATTTGCGTCTGGTGCGGCAATGTGTTTCTTTGGCGGAGTATCAGGAGTATTTTGCTTCGTTGCCGGAGGAGGTGCGGAGGGATGTTGATGAGCGGTGGGGGGGGGTTTTTGATTTGAACCGCAAAGACGCAAAGGGCACGAAGGAAGAAACAGAGGGAGAAGATGTTTATTTTCCTTTCTCACAAACTCCCCTAGTTCCCTTCTCTTTTCCTATTTCTGGTGTTCAGTTCGGTAATGTGTTTGTGGGTGTTCAGCCTTCTAGGGGTTATGATGTTGATCCTAGTTTGAATTATCATGCGCCGGATTTGGAACCTACTCATGGTTATTTGGCTTTTTATTTTTGGGTGCGGGAATGTTTTGGTGCTGATGCTGTGATTCATGTGGGGAAGCATGGTAATTTGGAATGGCTTCCTGGTAAGAGTGTGGCTTTATCTGATACTTGTTTTCCGGAGGTGGCTTTGGGTGCGCTTCCTCATTTGTATCCGTTTATTGTTAATGATCCCGGTGAGGGTTCACAAGCTAAGCGTCGCGCTCAAGCTGTGATTTTAGATCATTTGACGCCTCCTTTGACGAGGGCAGAACTTTATGGTAGTTTGCAAAAGTTGGAAAATTTGATTGATGAGTATTATGAGGCTTTAAGTTTAGATCCTAGTAGGTTGTCTGTGGTTTGCTCGCGCATTCAGCAATTGGTGATTGAAGAAAATCTTCACCGTGATTTGGGATTAGAGATCGAACAAACCGAGTTTTCCATCCAAAATTTCCTCGGACGTGCTGATGGTTATCTTTGTGAGTTGAAGGAGGCTCAAATCCGCGATGGTTTGCACGTTTTTGGTGTATGCCCTAGTGGGCGACAGTTACGAGATTTAATTGTGGCGATCGCTCGTCATCCTAATCGTTATCATACAGGTATTACCCGCGCTTTGGCTTTTGATTGGGGTTTAGATTTTGATCCGCTGACGGAAGATTTTGGGACTGAGTTATCAGCGTCGGATGTTCAGATTTTGGCTGATAAACAAGAGCGCATTTGTCGTACTGTTGGTGATGCGGTTGAGGTTTTGGAAGAATTTGCTGCTGGTTTGGTGGAACAGATTATTCATGATTTGGGTAAAAAAGACGCCCCACCGGGGCGTCTCTACGTGTGTCTCGATTGGATTGGCTCTACTCTTCTTCCGGCTTTGCAACAAACTGATGAAGAAATTACTAATTTGTTACGTGGGTTGGATGGGAGGTATATCCCCAGTGCTCCTGCTGGCGCACCTACGCGGGGACGCCCAGAGGTTTTACCAACTGGTAAAAATTTTTACTCTGTAGATATTCGCGCTATTCCGACAGAATCTGCTTGGAGTGTTGGTAGAAATGCGGCTGAGACATTGATAGAGAATTATACTCAAGAGCATGGTGAGTATCCTAAAACACTGGCTTTGTCTGTGTGGGGAACGGCAACAATGCGGACTGGGGGTGATGATATCGCTGAAGCTTTGGCTTTACTAGGTGTACAACCTGTATGGGATGGTGTGGCAAGGCGGGTGGTGGATTTTGAAGTTTTGCCACTTTCTATTTTAGGACGCCCGCGTGTGGATGTCACATTACGCATTTCTGGCTTTTTTAGGGATGCTTTTCCTAATTTGATTGATTTATTTGATCGGGCTGTGGCAAAGGTGGCAGCTTTGGATGAACCACCAGAACAAAATCCTTTGAGTGCGCAAGTACGTGAAGAAACGCAGTTGTGGACTCGATTGGGTTTAAGTTTAGAACAAGCAACGGTGCGATCGCACTACCGGATTTTTGGTTCTAAACCTGGTGCTTATGGGGCGGGACTTCAGGGTTTAATGGAATCACAAAACTGGACAGATGACCAAGATTTGGCTGCCGCTTATATAAACTGGAGTTGCTATGCCTATTGTGCACAATCAGGAGAGCCTGTGAGAGAGGGAGTGGGGGAGAAAATTTCTCCTGTACCCCCCTCCTCTCTGGGGGGGCAACCAGCACTCTTAGCGTTTAAGCAGCGGTTGCAGAGTCTTCAAATTGTTTTGCATAATCAAGACAACCGTGAACACGATTTACTTGATTCTGATGATTATTATCAATTTCAAGGTGGCTTAACAGCGGCAGTACGTGCTTTTGGGGGAAATCCCCAAACCTATTTTGGGGATAATTCTATTCCGGCTAAGCCAAGAGTCCGTCAACTCAAGGAAGAAATTGCACGAGTGTATCGTTCTCGTGTAATAAATCCTAAATGGATTGCCGGAGTCATGCGTCATGGTTATAAGGGTGCGTTTGAAATGTCGGCAACGGTGGATTACCTGTTCGCTTACGATGCTACTGCTAAATGTGTGGAAGACCATATGTACCAAGGAGTGGCACAGGCGTATTTATTTGATTCGGTTGTTTCTTCGTTTATCTTAGAGAATAACCCTCATGCTCTGCGGGACATTTCGGAAAGATTGTTAGAAGCACACAAGCGCGGTTTATGGGAAGATGTAAATATACAAACACTGGAAAACTTGCGCAGTTTAGTTCACCAAGCCGAAGCAGTGATTGAAGGAAAATAAGTGGTGTAGGACACAACTACTATGGAATATCTTGCGTATTTGCACTCAGCTTTTGTTTATGAAAACACCTCATCCAGTGAACTGGTTTCTCTTGGCTGTTTGTTAGATACAGCAGCTTCCCCCAACTGGAAAAGACTTTCAAGTAAAGCTTGGAAGTATATGTTACCCCTTGCCATTACTTTATCTGTTCTTAGTGTTGTTGGTCACGCCTCAGCTTTAGAAAAAGGAGATCGAGGTCCTTCTGTAAGAAGTTTACAACAACAACTAAGGCGGACAGGGTTTTATCAAGCTCCTATTACTCAAATATATGATGCTCGCACAGAAGATGCTGTGCGACGCTTCCAAACGGCAGCAGGGTTGGAGGTTAATGGTGTTGCAGGATCTGCTACTTTACAAAAATTAGACACGTGGCGTCGTGCTAATGGTGTTAGTCAACGTAGAAATGAACGTACTAACAATTCTTCAAATGAAGAAAGAACCACTGAGACGGCACTTAAACGTAAGAACCCAAACTTCTTACAAAAAGGAGATGAAGGTGAAGACGTGAAAGTTCTGCAAGAAAGATTGCGAGTAGCAGGGTTTTATTACAATAACTCAACAGGAGTATTTGGTCCGATTACTGAAGAAGCAGTTAAGCGATTCCAAAAAACATACAATTTAGAAGTTGATGGTGTTGTTGGACCAGTCACTCTACAGAAATTGCCACCACTGAGTGTTGGCTACGGAGACGAGACTCCTAAGACTATTAGTAATAGTGATAAACTCCGTTTGGGCAATCGCGGTGAAGCTGTGAGAGTTGTACAAGAACAGTTGATCAAGGCTGGTTATTTACAGGGAGAACCCAATGGCTATTTTGGCCCTTATACAGCAGATGCTGTACGGCGTTTCCAAGCAGATAATTACTTAGCTATCAGTGGTATTGCAGGTCCTACTACCCGAGCTAAATTACATAGTTCAGTTAGTCCTACGGACAAGAGTGATTTTAGTGTCCTAGAAATACAGAGACGGCTGCGCGATCGTGGTTTCTATAAAGGCTCCCTTAATGGTGTTATGGGCGAAGAAACCAAGAAAGCGATTAGACAAGCTCAACAATTCTATGGTGTAAGTTTGAGTGATGTGAGGAGCGGACGCTTTTAGCATCCGCACTCATTATTTGTCAATATTTCCAATCTGTTGCCAACCTCCAATTACAGTTAGCCAAAAACTGCAAAACTGTGATTAAGTAGCTCTGGGCGCATCTACCATAAACCTGCCTCTTTGTTACAAAGGCATCAATGCCCTTTGACACTTGGGGCAGACAGCATGAATTGTCAGTTGACAGTCGAGGAGGTGAAAGCCTTCTTTTTGTGCTGTTTTTGCGCCAATTTTTAAAATTGAGTCGTTTTTGAACTCGATAGTCGCGTTGCACCTGACGCAAATTAGGTGATGATGGTGATGAGGGTAAGGCTGGTTAATTTCATAATGTTTATGTCCCTCTCCTAGTTCTAGTTCTCGCAAAATTCCCATCCGTGCCATCAACTTGAGTGTCCGGTAGATGGTTGATAAGCTGATTCCTTCTCCGTCGCTTTCTAAGCGATGGTAAAGATCCTCTGCGCTGAGGTGTTCTCCTTGTGGTAGTTCTTGAAAAATGTGTAGAATTACTTCGCGTTGAGGTGTTAAGCGCCAGCCACGTTCGTTTAATTCTGCTTTAAGTGATGTTGTAGTGTAGACAGTCATACAAATTTTTCTCAACAAACTCTGTTAGTTGCGAATATAGCAAAAGTTTTGCTCTATTTGCAATAACAATTATTTATTGAGAACATTTGTTAAATGCTCATAGTCATTCATAAAATCTTGACAAGAAAGGTAATTCACTATCCCTGCCTCAAACATATCCCTAGTAAAAAACGGCAAGACTATAGCCTAATCAAATGCAAATAATTTGCCATAAGTCAAGAAGGGAGTTGGGAATGGCTAATTGTTCAGTGTTTCAACCATTAGCCAGTCTTCCATTAGCCATTCTCCATTCCCCATTAGCTTAAAGACTCCAAATAGTCGCGAATAAGGTTACGCCGCTTGGGTTGGCGCAACTTTTGCAGAGCTTTGGATTCAATTTGGCGTACTCGTTCCCGTGATAAGTCTAAGGCACGACCAATTTCTGCTAAAGAGTAAGGATGACCATCTGACAACCCAAATCGCATCAGAATTACATCACGTTCACGGCTAGTTAAATCAGCTAAAAGATGCTGCAAGTCTCTTTGTAAAGATTCTCGCATTAATGTTTCTTCTGGTGATACACTGTCTGTTTCTAGTAATTCTCCTAACTCAGTATCTTTATCTTTTCCGACTTTGGTTTCCAAAGAAACAGAGCGGGGCACTCGTAATAGAACTTCTCGCACTTGGGCTGGTGTCATTTCTAGCTCAACAGCAAGATCTTCTAAGGTGGGAGTACGACCTTTTTCTTGTGCTATTTTGCGTTGAGCCTTTTTGATTTTGTTCAGCTTTTCTGTAATGTGAACAGGTAGGCGGATTGTACGGCTAGAAGTAGCGATCGCCCGTGTAATTCCTTGACGAATCCACCAGTAGGCGTAGGTACTAAAGCGATAACCCTTTGTGGGATCAAACTTCTCCACTGCTCGTTCTAAGCCGAGAGTGCCTTCTTGGACTAAATCCAACAATTCCAAGCCACGATTTTGATACTTCTTAGCAACAGATACTACCAAGCGAAGGTTCGCTTTGATCATGTGTTCTTTTGCCTGAAGTCCTTCGCTTTGAATTTGCTCAAGTTCTTCTACAGTCAACTTGGCAACCTCAGCCCAACGGCGTTTTCCTAACCCTAAAATCTGCTTTAACTCGAACACGTCTACACCAGCGGTACGCGCCCAACGTTCTAGAGAAGGACGATGTCCCAGTTCTGATACTAAACGCTCTTGGATTTCAATGATCCGAAGATAGGGTGAAATAATCTCATCTCCCAGCTTAGCTGAGTGAGATAGGAGAGTACGCATACGCAGGTAGCGCTGGACTTTTTGCGCTTCAGAAACCTCTTCATCCCGCCCTAACAACCGAACTCGTCCAATTTCTTGTAGATATAGACGTACTAGATCTGTGCTACGACGGTTTGGTTGATTCACAAAGCTAGCAGAGTCAACAGAAGCCATCTCCAGATCTTCCAAATCGTCTATCGGCTCACTCAATTCATCAACCGTGAGATCTGAGTCAAAGTCCTGGGAGGACAGTTTGGCAGCGTAGGCGGCATCTGCGTAAAAAGATGTTGCTGGCATAAAGATCGTCTCAATGGCTCCAGGTAACAATAGGTTCCGGTCGGATAATCAACTGATGCTATTGTTCCCGTGATTTTAGATGAACTAACAGAATTTACAGGTTTCATCTAAATTTTTTTTCCACGGTTGCGGGTTCCATCTAGGTTTTTTTGTAAAAAAAACCTATACTGGTTGTATTTGACACAGTACAGCAGAACTAAGTCGGCTGCCTCTCTTCTCCCATTGAACCAATAGCTATTCAAATAAAAATACAGACTTTAGTTTTTTTCGTACTAAGTCAAGACTTGAACTTAAATAAATCTTGACGGTATTTTTTGTTACGTGTTATAAACATAGTCTGTAAATAATCCTATTTTTCACATACACATCCATATCTACAGAGCTACTTAAGTGATTTCCTGAAGGTTTTTCTACTAATTTTTCTTGCTTTGCTGATAAAAGGTGACATTTCTTAGATAAAATGCTCCGGCTTCATGTCCCGCACCATCAATTCTTCAAGGGCTTGACGGGGTGTAACCTCACTTTGGATTAAGCGATAAACTTGTTCTGTAATCGGCACAGAAATATTTTGCTGCTTGGCTCGCTGCATCAAAACAACAGTAGTGTTGACTCCCTCAGCGGTTCCTTCTATATGAGCAAGAATTTCTGTGAGTGTTTTGCCGCATGCTAGTTGATAGCCAACTTGGTAATTGCGACTCAAGGGGCTGTTACAGGTTGCTAACAAATCACCTAAACCAGATAAACCGTAAAATGTTTCCATCTTGGCACCCCAGTGGACACCGACGCGAACCATTTCTGTAAGTCCACGGGTAATTAGAGCAGCTTTGGCATTGGTTCCCAGTTGCAAGCCATCACAAACACCAGCGGCGATCGCAATTACATTCTTCAACGTTCCCCCCAGTTCCACACCCAAGGGATCAGAATTGGTATACACCCGGAAACGATGAGAAGAAAACACCAATTGCACCGACTGTGCAGCCGCTGCACTCTCTGAAGCAACCACTGTAGCAGCGGGCAGTGACATTTGAATTTCTTTAGATAAATTAGGACCACACAGAACTACCACTGCATGAGTGGGAAAAACTTCTTGCCAAATTTGCAACGGCGTGCTGGTAGTTTCTGGCTCTAAACCCTTCGTCGCCGTCACAAAAATAGTTTCTTTGGAAATAGGTAAAGATTGTACTTGAGCCGCAACCGCTCTCACACCTTTCATCGAAATAGCTGAAAGGATAATATCAGCATCTTCTACCACCTCCAAGAGAGTTTTCGCCCCTCCACGCGACCACAAGCGCACACTGTACCCATTTTCACTTGCCAGGGTTGCCAACGCCGATCCCCAAGCACCCGCACCTAAAATCGCTATAGTAGTTTCTCGCACCTTTCATCATTACTGTTATTTTTAACCGCCAAGACGCCAAGAGCGCCAAGAAATGTTTTCTTTTGCGCTTTTGCGCGGCAGGTGCTTCAACGGGGGGAACCCCCGCAACGCACTGCCTTGCCTTTGCGTGAGCTAAAATCTACTACGTGGGTAACGTTCCATCAATTCCCTCACCTGTTCAGCATGATATGAGCTTCTTGTCAAGGGTGAAGAAACAACTTGTAAAAATCCCATTTCCTCACCAAACGCCTTCCACGCAGCAAATTGCTCTGGTTTGATAAATTCATCAACTTTCAAATGTTTTTGACTAGGTTGGAGATATTGTCCAATAGTCAGAAGATCGCAATCCACTGCGCGTAAATCCTGCATAACTTGGCGAATTTCCTCGTCAGTTTCTCCAAGTCCCACCATAATACCGGATTTCGTGTAAATTCCCGGAGCGATTTGGCGCGAGTGCTTCAACAATTCCAACGTCCGTTGATAATTTCCTTGAGGGCGTACCCGCCGATACAGACGTGGAACTGTTTCTGTGTTGTGGTTGAGAACTTCTGGTTGAGCAGAGAGAATTAATGAGAGAGCATCCCAGTTACCGCACAAGTCGGGAATTAGTACCTCAATAGTTGTGTCTGGAGATACAGCACGAATAGCTTGAATACAGTTGATAAACTGCAATGCACCACCATCTGGTAAGTCATCGCGGTTCACAGAAGTGATGACGACGTGATTGAGTCGCATCCGGCGTACCGCTTCCGCCAGTCGTGCAGGTTCTGTGGAATCGAGGGGTTTGGGTTTTTTCTCAAAATCAATATCGCAGTAGGGACAGGCGCGTGTACAAGCAGGTCCCATAATTAAAAATGTAGCAGTACCCGCGTTGAAGCACTCCCCAATATTCGGACAGGATGCTTCTTCGCAAACTGTATTCAGGGCTAAATCCCGCAAAATTTCTTTAACGTTACCAACGCGCTCCCACTGAGGCGCTTTTACCCGCAACCAATCTGGTTTAACACTCACAATCTACTTTTACATCTATATATATACAGATTTAATCCTAGCAAATCATGTTTTAGGCGATCGCTCCCCCACTCCCCTACCATTTTTCACTCAATTGTGCTATCCTTATATCTGCCGGGATGTAGCGCAGCTTGGTAGCGCACTTCGTTCGGGACGAAGGGGCCGCTGGTTCGAATCCAGTCATCCCGATTTTTGTGTGTCGATTGACAAGTTGGTTGTCGTGATTATAGGTTTATGACTAGAGTATTTTAGAAATTGAATTGAGTTTAGCAATTTTTTAATTTTAGAGTTGATATAAAAAAATGATTTTTGGAAGATAATGTACTAAACTCTCGTTGGAGTTGATGGTTATTGCTATGTTTTTACAAAAAAAAGGGATTGCAAAAATATCCAACTTGGCATTAAAAGAAAGCACAGCATTAAAAAAAGCAAATTTTACTAGTTTAAATGTAAAAAAACTAAAGGCAGTTTTGTCTTACTTTTCTTACTTGCGTAACAATGGAGAGATTAGCGATAAGGCATTTGAAAATTTAGTTCGTTATGCCTGCTCTATTTTCATTGAAAATGAGGTAGAAGAAATAGTTCAAGAAGCTTTAGAGCTAAAGCTTGCGCAGTTTTTAAAATCCAACTTTTCCTTTGTAGATGAAGAAGTTTATGAAATGGAAAATATCTCTCGGCTAATGAGGAGCAGATAAGATGTCTAGTAACCAGTCTGAATCTAATGAAAGCTTGGAGAAGAAAAAGGAGGAACAAGACAAGCCAGGAAAATTAAAACAGCTTCCTGATGAATTAGAAGATTTACCTCCAGAATTAAAGAGAGTTGTAGAAGCAGCTTTTTCCATACAGCGTATTTCTAGTACACCATTACTCTCGCCAATTCAAGACAAGATTAATGAATCTCACATCTCAAAAATACTTGAGATTGTAGAAAAGGATGATGAAAGAACCTTTGCAGATGCCCAGGCATCTCGCAAATATACTCTTATTAATACAATTATAATTTTGCTCGTATTTGTATTTTTAACAGTTTTTTTAGTCAATAAAGATGTAGAAATTTATAGAGAGTTATTAAAGTTAAGTATTGCCTTTGCTGGTGGCTTAGGTAGTGGATTTGGTCTAAAAGGTTATTTAGACCGAAAAAACAAGTAGCCTTCGCAAATAATGTGTCAAGGAAGAGAAAAACCTTACTCTGCTTCAGCTTTAGGTGTTTTGATATCAATAATTTGTTAAGATTAAATTTAGGGTCTTCAGACTTTATGGTGATAAAATTATTTGATGAATACCATAACTAACAAATTTTATAAACATAGAAGTATCATGAAAAATATCCGGCTATTTTTTCTTATTCAACTGACGCGCAACAATCTTTTTAGTCAAGAAAATTAACTAACATACGCACCCGGAAATTTTCAAAATTAGTAAATCCGTATGCTGTTCGTTTAATTTGTTTAATTTTGTTATTAATACCTTCCATAATTCCACTACTTGTGTGACTCAGAAAATAATTGCAGATTGTATCTAAATGATTTTTGATTGTTTGTATTACTTGACCATACACCACAGATGCTTTTTCTAACCATTCTGGTACCGTTCTTTTCCTGATTCTACTGTCTCACTTGTCTCATAAATATTGCGAAATTCTTCTTTATAATTGTAAGCTATTCTCAATCGCTTAGACTGATTCAATAATTTTTCTAATGACTCTAACTCCGACTTATCTAAATCTTTTTTATTCCTGAGAATTAATGCTTTCTGTTTCCATTCTCTAATTCCTACTTGTTTGGTAATTGTATTCAGTTCTTTAATTAAGTGCTTCATTACATGAAATCTGTCAGTCACGATTTGAGCATTTGGAAAAATTTGTGGGATGATTTTCGCAAATCCGGACCACATATCTATACTTACCTCCTCAACTTTCTCTCTCACCTCAACTGGTTGCTCCATAAGCTTTTTAACGATTATAAGAATGCGTGTGACCATCAATTACATCAATTAGTTTTCGTCCCGACAAATCACTGACTACTGTTTTAAAACTTTTGTGACCTTTACGCATAGCGATTTCATCTATACTTATGCGGCTTACTGGTTGCCAATTTTTTTTTAAATGCCGACGACTGACATGATTAAATATTCCTTCGGTTTCATCAAAACTCAATCCTTCTTCTATTGCAACTTTTTCAATACTCGACCCTTTAATTCTCTCAAAAATATTCTCTTCATATCTTTGAGTGTGTCGTCTTTGCCAATCTATCCACTCCCAACGCTCTGTTGAGTAATGTTGACATTTAGAACAATAAAACTGACGCCGTGGTACTCTCAAATAAACTACTTTTCCAAACACTGATAAATCTCTAATCAAAACTGGTCTATTTTGATTAATTTCCGTTATATAATACTGACAATGCGGACAATTAATTCCAACATTTTTTAGTTCCAGATGCAAACATATGCTATCCTCAATTTTTGAGTAACCAATCACACTTACATCAGGTAACTCCAGTAATTCTGTCAAATGGCTTTCCATCATTTTTAGACTTAACTCAATTATTATAAGTTAATATTATCCCAAAAATTCTCATATTTAAAACATTTATCTGGCTAAATTTGTCTAACTAAACTAAATTAAACCTTTTTATTGAGAATTGTAGCTTTTAACATACTATTTTCCCTAGAGCAGTTCGACTGTAAGTTATGCTATATAAGTGTTTCAGACTTTTTTTGCTTGTTTCATGCTATTAACTATTAAAAAAATTAATCACCATAAAATCTGAAGACCCTAAATTTATTTTGTTACTAGACATTATAGAAAGTTGTTAGGGAGGTAAGAGCGATGGCTGAAGTTATTATCCAAGATTTAGAACCAACCTTGCTCCAGAAATTGGAAACGCTTGCTCAGCTTAATGGGCGATCGCTACAAGCTCAGTTAAAGCACATTCTACAAGCAATCCGTATTCACACTCTCACGTAATACGATATTGCATAGTTTTTGTGCAACATCAGAGCGTTCATGTGCAGGGTGCGGGATGGTATCTTGTTTCAACCAATCAGCGATATCCTTAAGCAGTTCGTAGTTTTCAAGATTTATTAATGTAGAACTATGTACAGCAGGCTCTACTGACTTTTCCCGTTAAGTCTCTATAGCAAGCTGCCAACCCTCGCAGAGGTCGTGTAATTTTAACCAACCTCGCCAC
>NZ_JACXAE010000091.1 GCF_014698965.1 Iningainema tapete BLCC-T55 | reverse complement strand
TAAATTTTAGCTTGTTTAAACTAGTCAGTCCTGTTTTATATTAAAAAAATTCATCACCATTAATTCTGAAGACCCGATCGCCACCGCATTTATCGCTGGTATCCTACTCGTAGGAATCGCATTAACCATTACACCACCACCTACTCCCATTCCATCATTACCCGCATCAAAATAGTAAAGATATCGACACGATTGTACTGTGGCGATCGCACCTGTTACTATGAAATCTCAATTTATATAAATTGGAGTTGTTATGATGGATGAAAAGTGGAATAGTGCTTCTTTACGGATTGGTAGCAAAACAATGAGTACAGCCCAAATAACAGATATTATAGAAGTACAACCAACCGAATCATACGAAAAAGGAACTCCTTTAAGCAGACGCAATTCTAAAAGTGCAGTTAGGCATGAAACACTTTGGATTAAAGAAAGCTTTCCTTGCCTCTAGCCGTCACCTCGTTCCCAGCCTCCGGCTGGGAATGCCTTCAGTGAGGCTCCGCCTCCAAACAACTCGTTTGCCTCTAGCCGTCACCTCGTTCCCAGCCTCCGGCTGGGAATGCCTTCTGGAGGCTCCGCCTCCAAAGAAAAATCAATCAACTCCACCTGCACCAAACTAGGCTGTTCCATGTAATTCCGATAACTAGAATACCGCCAATGAGCCGGATCATCCACATACCCCCGTTTGATCGGATTATTGTGAATATAATCCAACTTTTGTCGAAACATTTCCTCATTCAAAATAGCTTGTGGGTGAAAACCTTCTTGCCAAAGCTGATATTCTTGGTTTTTCTTGTGTTTTACTTTATAAAACTCAAGCTGATTAAGTATATAGATAGAGTTCTTTTTCTTAAGTAAGTCAATAATAGATCGAGCAGTAAATGATTTAAAATCACCTATTTCCTTGGATAAATTTGCAGAAGACGCTATGAGGTGAAGATGATTCTCCATAATTACAAAACTGTAAATTGTTAAACGTTGGTGGCGGTGGAGAAAATTGAGGGAGTCTATAACAATTTGTGCAAGTTCAACTTGACCGAATAATGGTATCCAGTTGACTATAGTGCAGGTGAGAAAGTGGGGTTGATTTCCTAATACGTGATAGCGGCTGCGTCCCATTGTGTTACCTTAGTTTTAGGGTGAGGCTGAGCCTCATAGAGTCTGTTCCCAGGCTCAGCCTGGGAACGAGATACGAAAATCTAAACTGCGTATCCTAAGTTTGGAGGTGACTGCATTTGCTTAATGATAAAAATTACTGCACCTACTACCACAACTAGTAAAAACATTCCGCTTGCTCCATAAAGCAATCCTACCTTTAATCCATCTGCATAACCGGATTTGTAAGCAGTACCACTAAGCCACAAACGTAAGCAGTCAAACGCCTTGTCTGCTACTGGTGCCACTGCTAAAATAACCTGTGCTATCACATTCACCTCTAGCAAATTAATTTTAATATTTTTATTATTTTAACTAGATATATTATGTTAATTGGTGAGTAAATCGAATCTTTAAAATCAAGCTATTCAACGTAAGTAAATTTTCAAAATTAACCAGAATTATATAAATACTTATGAAAAACATACAATTATGTAAAAAAACTATTAATTAATCATTTTTAATCACACCCTTCGTGCCTTTAGCTTGATGCTCCGTATTTACCGACGCTTGACAACGTTATGGAGGAGAGTGCAACGCGAACACACTCTTTATTTTTGGGTTGTGCTGGAGAGGTGCGGGAGGCGGAGCCTCACTGAAGGCATTCCCAGCCGGAGGCTGGGAACGAGGAAGGACCCGGAGGGCGGTTTATAACTCAATTAGGATTGCTATATCATAGTACTTAATCAGATATAATCGCAATCAAACATCTTAAGTTATGACTGATACAAAGCCTGTTCGCGTAGTACGTCGGGGAAGAATATTTCCAGAGATTCAGTGGAAAGAAGAATAAAAAGCCCAATGGCGCTCTGAATTAGAAGCAAATTATCAACGCAGCAAAGTGATTTTTGATCGCTTCTAGCCAGAGTTAATTAAAACTCACTATAACTGGTTTATGGCTGTTGAACCAAATAGTGGTGATTATTTTATTGATAAAGATGAAGAAGTAGTAACCCAAATGTGCCATCAGTTGTACTCAAATGCTATTCCTTTCATTTTCGTTATCAATGAAACAGGAGTTGCTGGCAGGATATGATGGAAGGCAATTATGTCCGTGATGGCGAATTATATTTTGATATAGATTTGATTGCTGCTGACGGATTAGAACTACCAGTAATTGCTATGCTGGATACAGGGTTTACAGAGCTACTTGCTGTTAATGCTCAAGATTTAGAGGCGCTAGATTGGCGTTATTTGCGTGAGCGACAACTGCGAACAGCACAAGGGATAGCAATTTTTAAGATTTATGTGGGAATACGCGCTTGATGGAATTGTATTTGAAATACCCATCTATGCTGGCGACGAAATTACGGAAGTCTTACTTGGTAGTCAGTGGTTAAAAACTATGCGTTTGTTGGCAGACATGCCATCAGGAATTTTGACTCTGGAAGCAACTTGAGAATAACTCCACAAACCCAGTTTTTTTATGAATAACTCCATAAACCCAGTTTTTTTATAAACCGGGTTTCTGTAAAAGGTTAGCGCATGTTATACCCATTCACTTTAACTGCGAGACAAATTTTAGATGTAGAGACGCGATATATCGCGTCTCTGAGCGAGTTGATATGTATCATGCCCGAGCGTGAAATGGTATTACTTCTTTCCACCTGGAGTGCGCCCACCTTCGTCGTTACTTCCACCATGTGGACGGGAATTTTTTACTCTCTACCCTGAGTGTCATCATCGTCTTCTTGGGCTTCTACCGCTGTTTTTTCTACAGTATGCGGTGAAGATATATCTGCTACATCGCCTGTACTGACTAAAGCTTTGTACAACAAAGCACAAACTTCTGCTCTGGTGGCGACTTTATCCGCATTGAGCGATTGGGCATTGGGATAATTGACGACAATACCACGATTTGTCAGAGCTGCGATCGCCTGACGAACATCGCTACGAATTGTATCTGCATCAGTATAATTTGCTAAAATTGCCTCTGTGGAACTACTAGTAGTGTAGTTTAATCCCCGTGCCAACCCCAGCATTACTTCCAAGCGAGAAAGGCTAATGGTAGGCTTGAATTCATTACCAAAAGTTCCTAGAAAGCCTGTTTGATAAGCTTCGCGAATAGCATTGTATGCCCAATATCTAGAGGAGACATCCTTGAATTTGATGGCGTTGCGAACTTTAACCTTCTCAAAAGCTTGACTAATCATTGCTGCAAATTGAGCGCGAGTTACTTGTTGATCGGGACGAAACGTACCATCAGGAAATCCTTCGATCACTTCGATTGCCGCCAACTCAGCAATAAAATCTCTCGCCCAATGATTGGTTGAAACATCGGAAAATTTAACTAAGACTCCATTAGCTACACCTACCTGACGATAATTTTTCATCAATTCGGTGATATCGTAAGTAGAGTTACTGTCATCGTTTTGGTTCAATGGCACTAACTTACCAGGAGCAGCTTTCAGTGCTGGTGCTAAACTGGAACTAAAGGCACTAATAGACTCTTTAGTAAAAGAAGCTGGATAAACACTAGTTGCAGTAATTGTTGATAAACCTTGTACCTGGAATTGGCTAGCTCTGATTTGTCGGGAATTACTGAAGAAGCTGACTCGCTGTCCACTAACTTGGGTAAAATAATCGTAAGTGGTAGTACCAGCATCAATTTTGCCGTCAAAGTCAGCATCAACACCATAAACAGTGCGCACAACTTGATACTGTGTTGGATTAGCTGACAAAATTAAGTTAACCGCTGTATTTGCTGTTAAACAATCAAATTCGCTGTAGCCGATAAAGCGGTTTTGGGGATCGAACAAGCGCACAACAATGCGATCGCCTGCTTTTAACCCCTTGACAAACTTTGCCTTGTGCTTAATCTTATACTTATAATCACCCAAAAACCGTTCTTTAAAATAGCCTTTACCACGTTTAGCCTTCACAGAAACACGGGCAATTACTTCTGTAAAGTTACCGGACGGTTGTAAAATAGCGAGAGTAAAACCTGGTTTTTTACTGTCGTAAGCAACAGCACTCGCTCTTGCTTGGGTAGTACGTTGTACAGTCATCACTTGCCGCTGTACAGTAGTGCGACTAGTAACTTGACTAGTGGTAGTTTGTGTTCTTAACATTGTGGCACTAACAGCTTGAGTTAAGCCTTCATCCAACATAGCGACTTTTCCCGACTCATCAGTACGATACACCCACATTTTTTGCTTGTCGGCAACGAAAACTTGCCAACCAGGCACAACATTTTGAGTGCATTCATTCCCTTTTAAACCCAAACAGCCATCAGCCCAAGTCTGCTTTTGAGCCTTAACAACACGCAAAGCGGAAATTTCTACATTTGTACGTCGAGAAATATCCTCTAAAACGGCTGTTTTCACACTTTCTGGCACAACCTGAACCTGTTTGTTATCGTCATCATCGTCGTCGTCATCATTATCATCCGCCAATAACAATTGTGGCGAGTGAGAATTTTCAGTAGTAGGTAACCCAGATGCGTAAACTGAAGATATCGGCGCAACCATAACCAAGTAGGCTGTAGCCAAAACAATTTTGCCCAGCGAAGTCAAAGATGTTTGATTCATGTATCTCAACCACATTATAAAGAAATAGCTAAAACAGCAGACGCACTCCTATCTCTCTTTAGCTATTAATCCCATAATGGTGATAAAACTAACATCAGATCCCCGACTTCTCCAAGAAGTCGGGGATCTATCTAGCGATAAATTGCCGCTAGTTGTGGTAGGGGGAGTGTGACGGTGAAGGTGGTTCCTACTCCTAGTTCACTTTCTACGGCTATTTTACCGCCGTATAAATCTACACATCTTTTGACGATCGCCAGCCCTAAACCTGTACCGGGAATATCTTTGACGTTAGTGGCGCGATGGAATAAGCTGAATAGTTTTTCTTTGTCTTCTGAGGGGATACCTATGCCATAATCTTGAATTTGAAAGATAGCTTCATCTTCATGGCAATGAAGAAACAGGTTAATTATACTGTTGGAGGGAGAATACTTAACGGCATTGGTAAGTAAGTTACACAGGATATGGCGGATGAGATGCTCGTCTACGTAAACTTTGCTACATTTACCAGAGGTGATTAAGGTAATTTCCTGGTGGCTACTTGTACTTAAACGGATTTCTTCTACTATATCGCTACATAATTCTACTAAATTCAACGGTTGGATGTTTGATTTGAATTTACCTAAATCAACTTTACCAATTAGCAGTACATCATCTATTAACTCGGACATTTTTTTGACTGCTTGTTTAATTTGGCGAAAAAATTGTTTTTTTCTATCTTGAGATAGTTGTTGAGCGTGAAGTTCTATGATTTGAGCACAAGACAAAATAATTTGCAGCGGAGAGCGAAACTCATGAGACACCATTGCCACAAACCGGGATTTAAGTTCGCTCATTTCTCGTTCTTTTTGCAAACAGTCGCGAATTTCTGCCTCTAGACATCGCCTTTGCTCTACTTCCATCAGCAGTTTTTTGTTAGCAGTATGGAGTTGCTGAGAAAGTTGACGCGATCGCAATAATACCTCTACTCTTGTTAGCAACTCCAGTTTTTCAATTGGCGTCACAATCAACTCGTCGATATTTTGCCATAAACGGGTATAATTATCTGACTGAGTGATTCGTAGACGAGTAGCCATCCCTACTCCTCGTCGCGACGTCACCAACAGAAATGGTAACAAAACAGGTGACTCTGCTTCTCTTCTGGCTTTTACCTGTGAAGTTATGCGCTCAAGTGTCACACCACACAAAATACACAAATCAAAAGGCTGCTCCCATAAAGTCGCCACATTTAAAGCATCCGATACAATCACTTCATAGCGGGTTTCCAACCATTGCGCCATCAAGCAGCTATTTTTCTGATTATCTAGTAGTAGCAAAATTTTGCTCACAGCTACTCTCCCTCTCAGTCGCGTGCTTATCCTGAATAATTCTTGTCACCCTACCATCAGACTAAATATATGTATTAAAATCAGCTTTTATTCTGTTACATAATTATCCATTAGTTGATTTACGGATTACGAATTATTAATTGTAAATTTTTTTTACTACACCAAACTATTCCATTCTGGTGTACCATTAAGAATGCCCCGCAAACCCTCAAGTGGTTTACCGACCTTGATTCCGTAACGGTTAATTTCGATCTCACGCAAATTTTTTTCAAAATCAGATAAGCGCTTTTTCAGCACTCCGATTGCTTTTCGCATCTGACCTTGAATTTCTAAGTAGCGTAAAAAAACAATATTATCTACTAAATGACTAATACCAAATTCTGTAGTGCGAAATTCGCCAATAATATATTCTGTATCATTAATTAACAGTACAGTTACGCCCATATTCTGCAAATATCTGCACAAAACATGGAGGTGGCTGACTAAATCTTTGCCTCCTAAAGCCTCCTGATAACCACAAATACTATCTATCATCACTATTTTAGCTTGCTTTTGTTCTACCTCAGCCTGTACCAAACGAGAGAATTCGTCGGCTGTCAATTGCAGTGGTATTTCTATAATTGAGAGTATGCCACACTCTCTCATTGCTTTAATTGGTATATTTACTGATTCTGAACGAAAAAGCAAAGATTCTGGAGTTTCTGCAAACGTGTAAATTACAGATCTTTCCCCTCTATGAGCAGCTCCACTAATAAACTGCACTCCCAAAGTAGTTTTGCCTGCACCAGTTGCACCAGTTAAGAGGGTGACAGTACCTCTTTCTAACCCACCGTGCAACATTTGATCTAATTCTGGGACACCAGAAGGAATAGCTTCACAAACAAATTGCTTTTGATCAACTTCTGGTTGCAAGCGAGGAAATACCTCCATACCTGTTTTAGTTAATCGCATCGGGTGCAAACCACCTTGAAAATCTGAACCGCGATACTTACTCACACAGATATTTCTTTCTGTTAGAGAATGATGAAGATGAATGATGCCATCACCGATAAATTGCAAGTCATCATCTGGAGTAGTGTTACTACTCTCTGAGGCAAACAATACAGTGGCCTCTTGTGCTAATATGAAGCGAATGAATGATAGCACCTGTTTGCGAAATAAAAAAGTATCGTTAGATAGATAGCGAAACTGTGTCATGCAATCAACAAAAACGCGCCTTGGTTTGAGAGCTTCTACTTGCTCGATAATTCTTTGGGTAATTGGCTCTCGTTCGACTTCTGCAGGGGAGAATATGTCATAAGTTTCAACTCTCAAGAAAAATTCGGCATTCGGACTTAGGTCAAGAAAATCAATATTCTTGGCGTTACAATTGAGAGCTTCGGCATTAGCGCGAATTTGTTCTGCTGGTTCTCCTAAAGTAATGTACAAGCTGGTTTCACCATTGGCAACTCCAGCAGCAAGAAAGTGTATTCCCAGAGTGGTTTTACCCGTTCCAGGACCCCCCCGCACTAGATATGCTCGATTTGGAAGCAGACCTCCATGCAAAACTTCGTCCAGACCCGAAACTCCAGTAGAAAGGCGATGTTGAACCATTGGACGGGTTGTAACGATCTGAAAATAAAAATAATATTCATATTTTGAATTAATATGTACAATCTAGTTGATTTGTTAACATTTTTTATTTAAAAGTTACGTAAAGTAAACAGATACCCGACTCCTCTAAGAACACCCTACAGAACACCCATCTTCACCATGCTACCTGTTATTTCTAGCATTCCGTTGCGGCAAATGGCTTTTGGTGATTTGTTATCTCTACAAATATACAAATTCATTGGCGCTCATCCTGGCAAAAAAGTTTACATTCAATCTAATTTGCATGGTGCTGAAATCGTTGGTAACGCAGTTATTCCAAATATGCTGCGAGTGTTTGAAACAGAAGCACTGGTGGACACAGGGGCAGTGCGAACTGTAGTTACAGGTGATATGGTTTTAATTGGGCCCATTAGATAAACTTCTTGTGGGATGGAGAGCAGCGCTGCATCCGAATTTCCCACTGTCAGGCGCGACTGCGGAGCATCCTGCCCGTCCCAGACAACTGGGGGCTTGCCGGATGCCTACCCCAGTCCATCTCTTTACACAAAAGAACTTAACTGTTCCTCACAAACCCAAATACCGTGGAACCCATAAGGTACTCGTTGGGGAATTAGCACCCGCGCCACAGGTTCAGCAGTTACATCTTGGGCATTTATTACTACCAATTCAGAAGTATCAGAACTGCGATCGCACACAAAAGTAATCAGCCAACCATCATCTTCAATACCACCAAGACGAGGTACAAACACTGCCTCACCACCATAGCGTTCCCGTCCAAATTCATGAGTTTGGGATTTGCCAGTGCTTACGTCATACTTAATTAAACCCTCGAACAAAGGCATAGAATTCTTCGCCATCTTTGCTGTATAGCCATATCGTGTTTGTCTACCCAAAAGGTTTTCATTTACACGGGGAAATTCTGAAGGTACATCGTCCAACATTTGCTCACACACAGTCCCTGTATTTAGGTTAAACCGCCATTGATGGAGGCGAGGGATATCGCCTTGAGAATTCGGGTGTGTGTCTTGCGGTGAACCTAAGACAGTGGTGGAATTCATGCGACAGCCGATTAGTACTACTTCCTCGCCCTCCTCGTAGGCGTTGAGAGTGTGGAAAACATAGCAAGCGGGACTCTCAAACCAACGGATTTCAGCGTCTGCGTGACGTGGAATAATACCAAAGCGACTGGGGCGGGTGCGCTCAAACATCAGCATTGGTTCTCCCCGTTGCATCCTTTCCCCACTAAAAGTCAAGGGCAGATCCATAAAAATAGTGTAGTGTTCGGTAATGGCGAAATCATGCATCATCACCGCCATTGGTAGATCAATAGGTTTTGTCCATAACAACTCTCCTTGGGCAGAAACTACGCTATACCGCAAGTACGGTGGCGCAAAGGAGTAGCCAAAAAACATCATTTCACCCGTAACCGGATCTACCTTAGGATGTGCCGTGAAGGCAGAAGCTAGTTTGCCGTTGTATGTATACTCACCAATTGTCTCCAACTCAGGAACTGCGATCGCGTGAGGCGCACCCCCTTCCCACAAAGCTAATAACTGTCCGCTGTGGTACACTAAAGCAGTATTAGCGGTATTCTTATAAGAACCGTAGGGATTGTCTTTGTTTGGTGGTTCTAACAATCCACTCCAAACTGCCTTACCTTCTTGGTTCTCTATTTCCCATCCTCTAGTTCGCACATAGCGATTGCGATAGGTAGCTTTACCGTTGCTAATTCTCACTCCATGCAACATCCCATCACCATCAAACCAATGATACCGTCCAATCGGTGTCCATTGGGGATTAGGACCATTGCGCACAAACATTCCTGATAAGTCAGGTGGTAACTCACCTATGACTTGTAGAGTGTCAGTGATAATTTCTTCATGCACTGGCGCAAAATTGCCATCAAGAAAGGGATTAACTGCTGCTTTTGTTTCCATTGTGTGTGTTGAGCGAACGTAAATCCAATTAAACACTTTTTTAATATATACGCCCGACTCGTTGCTTTGACCTAGATATTCGTAGTACTGTGTAATTGCTTTGAAAAAAGACTTCTACCATGCTCCCAGCTATATCTACTATTCCGCTGCGTCAAATGGCTTCAGGTGATTTGTTATCTCTGCAAGTATACAAATTCATAGGCGCTTATCCTGGCAAAAAAGTTTACATTCAATCTAATTTGCATGGGGCTGAAATCGTTGGTAATGCTGTTATTCACCAATTAATTGAGTTTTTGCTGAGGTTAAATGATACCGATTTGACTGGGGAAATTTGGCTTGTTCCCGTTTGTAACCCTATGGGAACCAACCAACGTTCTCACATTTTTTCCTCTGGTAGATACTGTGTTTACGAAGCCAAAGACTGGAACCGCATTTTTTGGGATTACGAAAAAGTAGCCGATGATTTATTAGCATTTGCCAAATCTCAAATTAATCTTGATCTAAATCTTGTGCGAAAAAATTATTTAAGCTTAATTCAAGAAAAATTTTCTCAACTTTTAGATCAGATTAACTCTCCTAGTAGCGTACCATATACAGAGCGATTTCGTTACCAACTGCAATCTATAAGTTTAGATGCAGACTACTTGATTGATATACATAGTGCCACAAATCAAGGCATCAATTACCTTTATTACTTCCGTAATCGAGAAGATAGTGCCAAACACTTTTTACTTAACTATGGAATTTTACTTGATACTTATGATGGTGATGCTTTTGATGAAGCTTTTATCAAACCTTGGTTAGCTTTAGAAGATTGTTTTGCACAGCTTGGGAGAAAAATTACGTTTGATGTGGAAGCTTGGACACTTGAATTAGGAAAAGGAATGCAGATGATTCCAGATTCTGTCGAAAAAGGTGTCTTGGGTGTGAAAAATTATTTAGTACAAAAAGATATTATACAAATATCTGGTTTTACCCTACATAATTCTACATCTAACGAAATGACTTTTAAAATTAGAAGTAACGTCAAAAAATATTATGCTCCTGCTGGCGGTATGATTCAATCAAGAGTAGAATTAGGTAGTTCCGTACAAGCAGGACAACGTGTTTATCAAATTTTAAGTTTTAATAAAGAGGGTAAATTACCTACGGTGATAGATGTTTGTGCTGAACAAGATGGATTAGTTTATGACGTATCAACTAATTACGCAGTGAATGAAGGCGAATATGTAATCGGCATTGTATAGGCTGTTACGCACGCTCGCACTCTTTATCCCACTTCTGTAACTTTTGGTTAATGATATATATGAATTTGTAGATTAAACTTGAATTTAGGCGATCGCCAAATTTGTCAATTAATTTTATGTTTGTTTTGTCGGCAGCAAATCAACTTACCTTAAATATAAATTAGGACGGGGGAGCCAGATGTGACTAGTATTCAAAATGACATCTTCTCTGTTTCAGAATTGATAATTCCGCAGGCTCCTCCTGAATTTAAATCAGGGTTTATCGGCATTATCGGGCGTCCAAATGTCGGTAAATCTACGTTATTAAATCAATTAGTAGGTCAAAAAATAGCCATAACCTCACCAGTAGCACAAACCACGCGCAATCGGTTGAGAGGAATTGTCACTACACCAGAGGCACAGCTAATTTTTGTCGATACTCCAGGAATTCATAAACCCCATCATCAATTAGGCGAAGTACTGGTGCAAAATGCCAAAATAGCCATTGAATCGGTAGATGTGGTACTGTTTGTCGTGGATGGAACAACGGCATGTGGAGCAGGCGATCGCTATATTGCCGATTTACTCAGTCGCAGCCAAACACCAGTAATTATGGGTATCAACAAAATTGACACTCAACCCACAGATGCCCAACCTTTAGATGATACCTACACCCAGTTGGCTCAGTCACATCAGTGGCAAACAATCAAATTTTCTGCCAAAACTGGAGAGCAGTTGCCACAACTGCAACAATTATTAATAGAACAGCTAGAAGTAGGTCCATTATACTATCCTCCTGACTTGGTAACAGACCAACCAGAACGCTTTATTATGGGAGAATTGATTCGAGAACAGATCTTACTGTTAACTCGTGAAGAAGTTCCTCATTCTGTAGCCGTCTCTATCGACTTGGTAGAAGAAACACCAGCTATTACCCGTGTACTAGCTACCATACACGTAGAGCGAGATTCCCAAAAAGGAATTCTGATTGGCAAAGGCGGAACTATGTTAAAAGCAGTTGGCAGTGCAGCACGCGAACAAATCCAAAAGTTAATCGCCGGTAAAGTATATTTGGAACTATTCGTCAAAGTACAACCAAAATGGCGTCAGTCTCGTATCCGTTTGGCAGAATTGGGTTATCGTGTCGAAGAATAGTCAATAGCTAATAGCTAATGGCTAATGGCTAATAGTGCAATTAGCAATTAGCAATTAACAATTAGCAATTATCAATTAACAATTAGCAATTATCAATGTACTCCTTAAACTTGCCAACAGATACTTCTGTGTTAAGAGTTTTAATAGTAGAAGATGATCCGATGATGCAACTGGGATTAGAACAGTCTTTAATGGCTTACCCCCAGTTGGAAATTGTTGGGCAAGCGGAAGATGGTTATTTAGGTGTACAAGCAGCACTAAAACTGAAACCAGATTTGGTGGTAATGGATATTGGCTTACCACGATTAGATGGAATTGCGGCGACACAGCAAATTAAAGCAGCACTGCCAAACACCCATGTAGTGATGTTAACATCACACAAGACAGACACAGAAATTATTGCGGCACTTTCTAGCGGTGCAGATGCATACTGTATTAAAGGGGCAAGTGTAGAAAGACTATTGAGTGCGATAGCAGCTGCAGTCGAAGGTGCAACATATCTCGATCCCCAAATTGCTCGCCGAGTAGTTGACAATCTCAAACCACCATCTAATCCAGGAAATTCAGCTAACCTATCTGCACGCGAGTTAGAAGTGTTGAAACTGATGGTAGAAGGCAAAAGCAACCCAGAAATTGCATCTTTACTTTATCTTAGTCCCAACACAGTAAAAACTCACGTTCGGGGGATAATGAATAAATTATCAGTTGACGATCGCGTACAAGCTGCGGTAGTAGCACTGCGCTCTGGTTTAGTTTGACTGTACAAACTTGTGTCCCCCTGCTTCAACTTGAAGTTTACCTTCCTTCCATCCTTGAGAAATCGGTTTACCATCTTCACTTTGATAGACAGCGTAGTGATTGCGCCATTCATGAAAGCGCCCATTCCGCCAAACCTTTGGTAAACCCAAAGGTTGATATTGCAGTTTCACTTTCCCCACCACACCTTGATACTCAACTACTCCATCATCAAATGAGTTTAAGTGCGATCGTGATTTTACCAACTTTTTAAACTGCTCAAAATTACCGTGACTTTCCACTTCACCCACTTCAAGCGCAAATCCAGAAGATATCCTTGCTTGCCCCCCTTGAAAAGGGGGGTTGGGGGGTTTAGCAATCGCACTTAAAATGCGATCATTAGGGTAGCGTTTGCTAATCTTCTCTGTTGCAGCTTGGTTAATCCCCAAAAATTGCAAATTAATTGGTGTCAACGCCAGCCACGTCTTTTCATAACTAATAAAAGTGATCTCACTTATAGTTTCTATCTTTGCTGACTTGGGTAAAAAGAATTGAAACGGCGCTGATGGTTTCTCATTCAACCAGATTACCAAATTTCGGTACTGAGCAATGTTGTCACCTCCAATCGAATTCGTAGAAATTGCCGTAGAATCTGTTCCCGTAGCCGCAATAAAGTAATCCACTCCCTTTTGGGAGTTAAACGTCATCATTTTAAAGCCATTCCAATCGCCCCCGGAACCTTGGGCTAAAGTCCCTAATTGGAAAGTATTGCCAAAATACAAAGTTTCGTGAAACTGCGGTGCAACATCGCCACCAGGTTTCCAATTTTCATAAGTAGGTTTTGAATTCAGTAGTTCTACTGATTTATTAAATTTTTTCTGCGCCAATGCTACAACAGCCAGAGGTGGGCGATAGCTGCTAGTAATTAAGTGTACTTCATCAGGTTCTGGGTTGGGATCTGCTACAGGCGAATCGTCAAAATACAACCCCAGTGAGTGGGTAGCAAGAGAACACCAAACACAGTTTCCCTGACTATAATCGCGTTTGGAAGGTCCACCAAATCCACCCCGCCAATATTTTACTGCGCCGGAGGTGAAAAACCAGTCAAGTGCAGATTTGGCAAGAGATTTTACCTGAGGATCTTTGGCAAAGTCATAAAGATTTACATAAGTTGTGACAGCGTGTCCGAGATAATTTTCCGAATCCCACTCACCTTGTCCGATTTGGTAAAGAGTACGAACATTTCTGCTAATACGTTCTTTATAAATTTTACGTGTCTTTTCGTTCCCAGTTTCTTCCGCAAATAAATAGACAGCAACTTCTCGCATTGCTCTCAAATTGTCAGTGTTGCGACAATCTACCCAGCTATTACAGTTATCTATGGAGTTAGCCCAAAACTGGCGCGGGGTGGGGAAATAATGTGTCAGCGGATCTTCTGACGTCCATATCTGCATTGCCTTTTTCATCCGCTGACGATATGCTGGATCGAGATACTTGCCAAAGTAGAAATATTTGCGGATTTGTCCTTTGAGGGTAAAACTTGAGTAAAAATCAATACCCAATGTATGGGCGTGGCTTTGGGCGTCAGCATCTTCAGATTGCAGGAAAGCAATTGCTTTTTCACGGTTTCCAGCAAGAAAGTCAATCATCGCTTTCGGGTATGATTTTTTCTCACTCTCGAAGGATGTGCTTCCGTAGTTACTACCTGCTAGTTTGGTAATTACCTGTTTTGAACGCTGCTGGAACTTTGCTTCCATATCCGGTGTCCATTTAGACTCTGAGGACTGCGGCAATGCTTCCCTCAGCGGCGTCTGTTGCGAGTCAGATTTTAATTGCGTAGTGTTAAGTAGCAGACATAGTAGGCAGGCGATCGCACTTAACTTAAGGTATGACTTTTTGACGAACATAAGTAACTCCCAACAAACTAAATGTCCACCATACCAATTTCGAGCAGGTATGCTACTTTAGACAAAAGTATTAGAATAAAGACATCTTTTTACTGAGAGAGGGAGTAGCTATTTTGTTGAGTCTCAAAGCTTTGTCAGTAGTTTGTACAAGTACGTCGTTACTCGTATTTGGTGTTAATGAAATAGCGGACGCTTCTTCTTTTAATCCGACACCTATATTTGACAACATTGCTAGTTACACTACTACTATTACTGGAGATAATAATCTAGCTGATATTTACTATCCTAATCCCACAGACTTAAAAACAAGCAATTATTCCTTTCCAGTAGCACTATTACTACAAGGTGGATTAGTTGACAAATCAAATTACTCTAATTACGCTCAACAAGTTGCCAGCTATGGATTTGTAGTAGTGGTGCCAAACAGCAAGCGTACAGTTCCAACATTTGGTGAAGCATTATCACCCCAAACTCGCCAAATTGACACAGCTTTACAACAAATTGTAATTGAAAATAACAATACTAGTTCACCTCTTGTAGGCAAGCTGGATACAGAAAAAGTAGGATTATTGGGTCACTCGTTAGGTAGCGCCGTAGGATTATCTGCAATTGGAAATTTATGCGTGACACCAACACTTTGTTCGGGTTCTTTCTCAAGACCTAAACAAATTCTAGCAGGAGCATTCTTTGGTGCTAATCTGCGCGATGAGAATGATGTTTATCTTCCTATTAAAAATGATGGAATACCAGTTGCGCTTCTGCAAGGGGATCTTGATGGCAGAGCGCTGCCAATACGTGCTAGTTTAACTTATGACCAAATTAAAAGTCCGCCCGCTGCACTAATTAATATCACTGGTGCCAATCATTTTAGTATCACAAATACGAATAATCCTGCAGGTGCAATTCCTGACCCTATAGATGCTACACTTAATCAAGATGTAGCTATTGAAACAATTGCCCGGTGGAGTGGTTTGTTTTTACGCGCAAGTATTCTTAATGATCAAGACGCTTTTAATTATGTTTATTTCACAGGTGATGCGGCTGACTCCAATGTGATAGTAGAGAGTAAACGTGTTTCCGAATCGGCATCAATTGCACCTTTGGGAATATTGTTTGCTTATTTTACGATTACTCAACTACTAAAAAGAATTGACACACTACAAGATGGCTGAAACTTCTAACTCACCCGTAACCCGCTCCTCCAGTAAAACTGAGCAGACGCTATCAGTTGGCGATCGCCAGATTCGCTACACGGCTTCTTCTGAGTGGCAAACCCTGTTTGAGCGTGAAAAACCCGTTGCCGAAATGTTCCATGTGGCTTATCTAGCCTTGGTTGAAGAAGCATCGCTACGACCGCTCACTTTCGTCTTCAATGGTGGACCGGGAGCGGCTTCCGCTTATTTGCACATGGGAGCATTGGGTCCGAAGCGCGTTTATTTCGGAGCCTGTGGCAGCCTGCCCAAACCTCCTGTTCGGGTGGTGGATAATGTAGAAAGTTGGCTCTCGTTTACGGATCTAGTGTTCATAGATCCGATCGGCACGGGCTTTAGCCGCAGTTTACCTCAAGACAAAGATACCAAGTCGAGCGAGAAAGCTAATCCGACTGAGGAAGATAAACCCAAGGAAATAGAATTCTGGGAAGTCGAGCGAGATTTGAAAGCATTGGGAGAATTCATCCAACGATTTCTCTCTCGTCACAAGCGGTGGCTGTCCCCCATCTTCATTGCCGGAGAGAGTTACGGGGGCTTTCGGGTTGCCAGGTTAGCCCGCAGGCTGCAAGAGGAATTTGGCGTCGGTCTTTCCGGTATCATTTTGATCTCTCCTGCTTTGGAGTTTAGTCTGTTGGGCGGTAGCGACTACAACCTCACAGCTTGGGCAACCCTGATTCCTTCCTTTGCGGCAGCCGCTGCTCATCACAATCGTGCCCAATGGGCTGGGGAACCGGGGAATTTGCAAACTCACATAACAGCAGCAGAACAATTTGCCCGCACAACTCTGATCCCACTTCTGGCAATGGGAGATGCCATGACATCCGATGAGCGCACCTCTGCCTATCAGCAACTGGCAGGATTGATCGGCTTGCCCGTGAAACTTGTGGAGAGACAGGCAGGAAGGATCGATATTGAAGTGTTTGCCAGGGAACTGCTGCGGGATGAACAGCGGATTGTGGGACTTTACGACGCTTCGATTACGGCGATCGATCCTTTTCCTGATCGCGTGAGTTATGAGGGCATCGATCCCACTTTGGGTGGGTTGGATCGCCTGTTTGCTGGGGCAATCAACAGTCACTTGCGAGACACGTTAGGCGTTGAAACCGATTTGTCTTACCATCTTTTGAACTTGGAAACATTCAAAGCTTGGAAATTCGATCTTAAAGGCGACTTTAAGCAGGGCTTTATCGGCTCGGTAGACGATTTGCGTGCAGGGATGGCTTTGAATCCCTATATGCAAGTGTACATCGTTCATGGATTGTTCGATCTGGTCACTCCTTATTTTGCTTCAAACCATCTGGCAGATTTGATGAAATTAAATCCAGAGATTCGCTCCAATCTGACTGTGCAACATTTTCCAGGTGGGCATATGTTTTACACTTGGGATGAATCGCGCTCTTCATGGTTGGCTCAGATGAAAGTTTTCTACCAGAACGCGATCGTTTGACTTCAATTAACCATTACACCATGCTTGTCGAAATTACCACTTGGTATTTAGAAATGCTCGATCCTAAGCAACTACGCTCAGTTCCTCCAGGGGACTACAAGCTTTTAATTGAGCAAGCAAAAATACCTTCTCCTGAATTCAGTCGCTTTCTTTATACCAGTGTGGGTGGTGACTGGTATTGGATTGATCGCTTAGACTGGAATTATGAGCGTTGGTTAGCTTACCTAAATCGACCAGAGCTAGAAACCTGGGTAGCTTACGTGAGCGGAACACCTGCAGGATACATTGAACTTGAAGTTCAACCTGATCACAATGTACAAATTGCCTACTTTGGTATCATGCGACAGTTTGTTGGACAAAGATTGGGGGGACACCTGCTCAGCTTTGGAGTTGAACGAGCATGGAAAATCGGTGCTGTTCGAGTGTGGGTGCATACTTGTAGTTTAGATGGTCCTTTCGCGCTAGCAAACTATCTTGCACGAGGCTTCCAAATTTATCAGCAAGAAGTACATACTCAAGAACTGCCCAATCAACCCATTGGTGCTTGGCAAGGTGCGTATGATTGAAGTCATAATTTAAACATATCAGCTCTTAATTGTGATATTACTTTAGCTGTTCGAGCGAGGGTTAATTTTCTGTGTAAGTTCCACGAACTAATTTGATAGGCTAAAAGAAGAAATAGCATGAAGCTTTAACCATGTATAAAATTTCATCAATTGCCAGGTTTCTCAATCTAGCTACCTTCGTAACTACCTTAGCGCTGGTGACAGTTTTTTCTTACCCATTAAAAACGCGATCTCAAACACCCAGCAATGCCACTCCCCAATCTGGTTGCTTGTCTGGGTACGCCAATGGCACAGTTCAAGGCGATCGCCCCATAACCCGTAATGAATTTGCGGCGGGATTGAATGCTTGTTTAAATCAGGTAAATCAACTCATCCCCACTAACAGAGAAAATTTAGCAACGAAGGCAGACTTGGAAGTTTTGCTTAAACGGCACAGGGAGTTAAACGAACAACTGCGCGAACTTAATGGGCGAGTTAACAACGTTGCACCTGCCCAAAAATAAAAGTAGTAATTCAAAATTAAACAAACCAATGAACCAAAAACGAGAGTTTCCTGATTGGGACAAATTATATCAAGAGGGTCAAGTAGAATCAATGCCTTGGTTCAATCCGGAGCTTGATGTAGATCTTAAGCTTGGGTTAACTAAGTTGAATATTAACACGGGAAAGGCATTGGATCTTGGTACTGGTCCTGGTACACAGGCGATCGCCTTAGCTCAACGCGGTTTTCAAGTAACTGCCACCGATCTTTCTGGTGCAGCTATTGGGCAAGCTCAAGAAAAAGCTCAAGAAAAAGGTTTGCACATCTCCTTTCAACAAGATGATATCCTTAATAGTAAACTTAACGAAGAATTTGACTTTGTATTTGACCGTGGCTGTTTTCATGTGTTCCACCCTGAGCAAAGACAAGACTATGTTCAGGTTGTACATACTTTAATTAAGCCGAAAGGTTATCTATTCCTTAAATGCTTTAGCCATTTAGAACAACGTGAATCAGGTCCTTATCGATTTACATCAGAAGAAATCAAGGAAATTTTTCTGCATAGATTTAACCTCATATCTACACAAGAAACTGTTTATCAAGGAAACTTAGACCCGCTGCCAAAAGCACTATTTTGCATTTTAGAAAAGTGTTGAGATGCTGCCGTTGCAATTAAAGATTAGTGATATATGTCTCACATTCTTGTCGAAAATCTCAGAAAGACTTTCTTTGTGTCTGAACGCACCTCTGGGCTTTTCGGTTCAATCCGAGGACTTGTGCAGCGAAAAACCAAAGAAGTCCATGCATTGAAAGGAGTTTCGTTCTCGCTTGAGCAGGGAGAACTTGTCGGGTATATCGGTCCAAATGGAGCTGGTAAATCGACTACTATTAAAATTTTAAGTGGCATCTTAGTGCCTTCAGATGGAAAATGTATAATTGGAGGACGAACTCCTTGGCAAGATCGAATCCAGCATGTTGGTCGGATTGGAGTAGTGTTTGGTCAAAGAACACAACTATGGTGGGACTTACCAGTAATTGAGTCTTTTGATTTGCTTCGAGATATTTATCGCGTTCCCCAGACGGAGTATAAAAAAACACGCGACGAAATGATTGAGCTTCTTGGTTTGGAAAGCTTTCTCTCTACTCCTGTGAGACAATTAAGTCTTGGGCAAAGGATGCGATGTGACTTTGCGGCGGCAATGCTTCACAAACCTGAGATTCTTTTTCTTGATGAACCCACTATAGGGCTTGATGCGGTTTCAAAGCTTACCGTCAGAAAATTTATCAAAGCTCTGAATAAAACCCGTAATGTTACTACCATCCTTACCACCCACGATATGGATGATATCGAAGCATTGTGCGATCGCGTGATTATTATTGGTGGAGGTGAGATTCTTTGTGATGGTTCTCTGACAAAGCTGCGTTCTCAAGTTTCTTCACGTCGATACTTAAAAATAGACCTGAAAAACGATGATGTAATATTTGCACAAGATGGAGTCAGTATAATTTCTCAGGAAGGTCGCACTGTAACTCTTGCTTTCGATCCAATCAAAATTTCTGCTGCATCCTTAATTAGCCAAATTACCTCAAAATATGAAGTAGAAGACCTGTTTGTGGAAAATCCACCCATTGAAGAGATAGTTGCTGAACTTTACGCCACAGGAGGTTTTTAAGATGAAAGCGTATTGGTCGCTGTTTGTGGCAAGATTTGCACTTCTACTACAATATCGTGCTGCTGCTTTAGCTGGGGTTGCAACTCAGCTTTTTTGGGGGTTTGTGAAAGTCATGGTTTTAGAGGCATTTTTCACCAATACAACCTCTGTTCAACCTATGACTTTTCGCGAGGCGGCAGGATATGTATGGTTAGGGCAAGCGTTTTTGTTCGCAATTGTCCCTTGGGGAGGTGATAGAGAGATTCAAGAGTTGATACGTTCTGGTGCTGTAGGATACGACTTGATCCGACCTACTGACCTTTATAATTTCTGGTTTACTCGCGCTCTAGCGCTGCGCACAGCACCTCTAATTCTCCGTGGTATACCTCTTCTTGGCGTAGCATTTTTTATTCTTCCCCTTGTAGGGCTTTCTGAGCAATCGCTTTCTTTTCCACCGTCATTTGCTTCTTTCCTTGCCTTTTTTCTCTCCTTTATCGGTGCAATTCTTCTTTCATCTGCATTAACTATGCTTCTTACTGTATCGTTGATGTGGACACTTTCTGGCGAAGGAATTAATAGTATCCTTCCCACTATCGTTATTGTCTTCTCCGGAATGATTGTTCCTTTACCACTTTTTCCTGAATGGATCAAGCCTTTCGTTTATGCACTACCATTCTCAGGACTTCTCGACCAACCTTTTCGTCTTTTTACTGGTAATCTTTCACCAGATGCACTATCTCATGTATTGCTTCATCAAATTTTCTGGATAGTCGTCATTGTGATCCTTGGGCGTATTCTTGTGAACCGGGGTGTAAGAAAGCTTGTAATTCAAGGAGGATGACTGTGAACGGTTTTCTTCTCTACCTCCGATATATCACCGTATCTTTGAGAGCGCAAATGCAGTATAAAGTGTCCTTCTTACTTCAAGTCGTAGGGCAGCTTCTTGGAACTGTGATTGATTTTTTGGGAGTCTGGGCACTTTTTAGCCGTTTTAACAGTATTGGTACGTGGACTCTGAGTGAAGTTGCTCTGTTTTATGGGATGATCAACATTTCTTTTGCCTGTGCTGATGCACTGGGACGCGGATTTGATACTTTTGGAAAAATAATTAAGAGCGGTGACTTTGATCGTTTGCTGCTGCGTCCGCGTACTACAGTATTGCAACTTCTGGGTACAGAATTCACTTTGAAGCGAATAGGACGATTTTTTCAAGGGTTTGTGGTGATGATGTGGTCATTTTCAACGCTTCACATTCCTTTTACTTTAAAAACATTGTGGCTTTTGGGCAGCTCATTTATTGGAGGGGTAGCACTCTTTGTTGGTATCGTCATTGTACAGGCAACGTTGACATTTTGGACTATCGAGTCTCTGGAAATTATGAATATCCTTACCTATGGAGGAGTGGAAACAGCTCAGTACCCTATTTCAATTTACGGTAAATGGTTTCAGCGATTCTTCACTTTTTTGATACCGCTTGCCTGCGTGAACTATTTTCCTCTACTTGCAGTGCTGGAAAAAGAAGATACTTTTTTAGTGCCTTTGTGGTTTTGTTTCGTATCGCCAATGGCAGGTATTCTCTTTCTGATAGTTGCGCTTCAGCTTTGGAAAATCGGGGAGCGATATTACTGTTCTACTGGTAGCTAGTATAGTAAATGAATAACGATACAATTCACATTCGATCAACTATCTTGCTCTGCTTCAAAGATGCTGGTAATGTCACGAGCGCCATGAAGTACCCGAACTACTAGAATACCTTCTGATATAGGTCTGTAGAAGATTATATATTTGCCAACAGGAAAACTACGCAATTCTGGGGCAAGATCCAAACGGCTTCTCCCTAATCCAGGAGAATTTGCTAATAACTGGAACTTCTCATTTATTGTATCTATGAAACGCTGTGCTGCTGCAACACCAAGATTTTGTGCAACGTACACTGACACTTCAAAAATGTCTTGATCTGCAAGTTCCGTAAGTTCACACCGTCTACTCATGATTGTGTCGGCTGTCCTTGTTCTTGCGCTGAAACAGCCCTCATAACACGAATCTTAAGGTCTTCGGCATCAAAAGGCTTGGTTTGCCCTCTGTCTGCCTGTTCTATACCTAAAGCGATTTCTCTACGGAGTTCTTCTAGGTGATGCTGTCGCAAAATGTCTTGTTCACGCAAAAGCCTTAGTGCTTCGCGGACAACTTCACTAGCGGAATTGTATAGACCACTTGAAACCTTCTGTTGTACGAACTGTTCCAGTTCTGGCGTTAGGGAAACATTCATGGTTAAGGCTATACATAAGATCTCTAGCTATAGTATAGAACAAATAACCAGGATTAGCAAAGATTGTTATTAGGGATTACCCTAAAATAAAGTCATGGGCGATCCCATTCACTAAATTTTCCTATCATCCTACGCAAGGCTCATCCACAATTGGTGCTGGTAATGGGAACTCTTCGCCACGTAGACAGGCGTCAAATTGTTCTTCAAACCGAGTCCAACTGGTGGCGATCGACCGTTCCAATTTACACTTAGGTGCTTCTCGATACAAAGGCATCCGTTGTTCTATCAGACTTTTGAGTTGTGACGGCAAGGCTTCAAAGCCATCTACCTTAGCACCAGTATAATTTAAAACTAAAAAACCAGGTTTGCCTTTCATTTTCATCCACGGTTCCCAAGGTCCCATGCGGTAGTAAGATAGGGCAACGGCAAGATGATCCTCTGGTCTTTCCTCTTGATTTAGCAACCTGGTGGGAAAAATAAATTTGTACGAATCTGCGGATTGGACGTACTTTTCTGGGGAATAGTCAGCAAATTTGGGGTTTGCTGCCAGTGGATTGGGTAATTTCAGGTTGAAATCCAAGGAAACAGCGGAAATTTCTGGCGCAACGTCAGCTTTGATTTGAGGTGGAATGGGAAACTCTTGGTAATCGTAAGAGCGATGCATCACTCCAAGTGTCTCGCCACTCCAAGGATTGCGCCACTGCTTCAAAACCTGTCCTGTTTGCGGGTCGAGATAGAGCGTAATTTTACGACTTAATAGTATCCAGCGTCCAGTTGCTTGGTCTTGAATGCACCGGGAGATGTCAACACCTAGAAAATCAAAAAGGTGAACGGGTTCATCTTCGTCTAATGGTTGAGCGTACATTGCACCAACCGCATCGAAGTAATAAGTCCGGCTGTCAGTGCTACAGCGCACCTTGACAAACTGCTCATCTGTAATAGTTGACTTGGTTAAGCTCATATGTTGAGAATAGCAATCAGAACCGAACTATCGAAAACAATCGCGCTTTATTTTGTTTCAAAGGCACTATTCATTTTATCATCTTCGGCAGCCGCTTCTTTCTTACGGCATCTCAGAAAATCATCCACAGTATCATCATGTTTCAAATATTGCTGCGGAGCGCGATCGCGCTAACGCCAACGCCTGTTGCTGTGTAATCAGCTTTTTCAATTTCCTACAAAGCCACTTGGTTTGTACTAAATCATTTTAATCCAAAAAATTAAAATTGATTGGAATTAAGCCCAAGGATAGGGTATTTTCCACAGCAACCGAGTTTAGGCTAGGGGTGTATTTAACTTGACAGTCGAGGAGAAATGTTCGATGGCTGAGACTCAAAAACAAGGACAACCAACAGATCAAAAGCCTGATGAGTGGCAGCAAGACTTGAAATCCCAGCCAATGCCTGGTAGAAATTTCGGTCTTCAGGGATCTTCAACAGGAGAATCTCCCCTAAACGCTTATGAGATTAAGGAGTTGTATAGTCAACTCAAAGGTTTTTCCAGCGACGAAATGAAACAGATTACGGTGCTACCAACAGGCGCTCCCTTGGAACATGGTAGTAAGTATGTGGACTTAATGGACTCGGAGCGCAAGGCATTTACTGCAGGGGAAGATATGAAAGCCGGAGCGAATAATCGCTATGTGGCGAAGAAGGATATAGATCATATACTCTGGGGTAAATTAACTGATGCAAGCAATCCAGAGTAAGGGGATAATTAGTCAATTAGTAAGTAGGTTTCAGGGCAAAGGTTTTAAGGGCTGAAGCCCTTACTACAAACAAAAGTGCGATCGCACTTAATTCATTAGTTAGAATAAAAAAACCGAAGTATCAAACCCAATCATTGATGACGCCCCTAGACTTATCAACTGCTCCTACCTCTGTCAGTTCGCTCCAAGCGAAGTTGAGTAATTTACGTGCGCTGATGGAAGACTACAATCTGGACGCTTACTTGATTCCCTCTGCCGATGAACACTTAAATGAGTATCTCCCAGAAGCAAGGCAACGGCGGATGTGGGTGAGTGGCTTTACAGGCTCTGCAGGAGATTTGCTGGTGGGGCGAGATTGGGCATGGTTGTTTGTTGATTCCCGTTACCACGAGCAGGTAGAGTTAGAAGTTGATTTATCTCTAGTTCAAATCTCCAAGCTGGGACTTGAAAAGCATAAAACTTTAGTTGAAACTTTGGAAAGTTTGGGGCAAGAAGCTACTCATTTCCGCTTGGGGTTCGATCCATTTACCATCCAAGTCGAGCAATTTCGGACATTTGAAAAGCAACTGAAATCTGCAAGCGTGGAACTTGTGTCAGTGAAAACAAATTTGGTGGATGTTGTTCGTTCCCAAAGTCCTTGGGTGGAATCTGAACCTATACCTGCTTTGGGCAATTCAAAAGTATTCGGCTTACCAGATGAAGTCACTGGAGAAACAACAGCACAGAAACTAGCCAAGGTGAGGGAAGCCATGCAATCAAGCAAAACGGATATCCTCCCCATTACTAAGCTCGATCAAGTGGCGTGGCTGTTTAACTTACGCGGTTGGGATGTTCCTTACAATCCAGTTTTTATTGCTTATTCACTCATTACCCAAGAGCGAACGTTTCTATTTACTAATTTAGAGCGCATTGAAGCAGGTGCAAGGGAAGCTTTGCAAAGTTATGTGACTTTGCTTCCCTATGAACAATATGCAGAAACTTTGATTGCACAAGCGCACCAGAAACGGGTACTTTTAGATCCGAAGCACACAACGATGGGTACATATCAACTGTTAGACAATGCCCGGATTGTGGAAACTAGTAATCCGATTGAAGGGATGAAGGCTCGCAAAAATGCGGTGGAAGTCGAGCAAATGAAGGCGGCGAATCTCAAAGCAAGTCGAGCAAAGGTGCGCACCTTGAAGTGGATATCGGATATGCTGGCAAGTGGAAAACGCTTGAGTGAGTTTGATGTAGCGGGTGCGATCGCTCAATTTTATCAACAAGAAGCCGACTTCCAAGGTTTAAGTTTTAATACGATCGCAGGCAGTGGAACCAACAGTTCCATCGTCCACTATGGTACACCCAGTCGCGATCAATTTCTCACACCAGGTCAATTTTTCCTACTTGACTCTGGAGCGCAGTATTTAGGAGGTACAACAGATGCCACCAGAACCATTATTGTCGGCGAACCAACTTCCGAGCAAGTTTTACGCTACACAGCAGTTTTAAAAGCCCATATTAATTGTGCCATGCAACGGTTTCCCAAAGGCGCTACTGGTATCCAAATAGATGGAATTGCCCGTTCGGCAATGTGGATGGAAGAACTCGACTATGGTCATGGTACAGGACATGGAGTGGGTGCTTTCTTAAATGTTCATGAAGGACCAAATGGAATTAGCAAGCGTGCTGCTGAACCATTGGAACCTGGTATGGTGACAAGCATTGAACCTGGTTTCTACGCTTCAGGTTGGGGCGGAATTCGGATTGAAAACCTCTACGTAGTCAAAAACCTCACCCCAGACACGCAGGGTGAGACAGATCAAACCAAAACCCCTTGGTATGGCTTTGAACCCTTAATATACATTCCCTTTGACAAACGCCTAATCGCTTTGGAACAAATAGATCAAAAGCAACGTCAGTGGCTAGAGAATTACTATGCAGCTATTGTGGAGAAGTTAGCTCCTACCCTGGAAACAAGTGAAGCAGAGTGGCTGAGAGAGGCTTGTAGTTTGTGATTAATTATACTTTTGTTAACTCTCGCAACTGGGTTAGTACTGCCATTGCGTGATTCTTTGCTTGGACTTTTGCCCAGGTGTGGGCAATGGTTTGATTAGGTGCAATGAGGAAAGTTGAACGCTCAACACCCATGTATTCCTTGCCCATGAACTTTTTTAATCGCCACGCGCCGTAAGCTTCAGCTACTTGATGTTCTGGGTCACTTAATAATGTAATGGTCAAGTTATGCTTGTTAATAAATTTACAATGAGTCTTTTGTGAATCAGGACTAACACCTAAGATTTTCGCTCCCAATTGGCTGAAGTCAATACTTAGCTCGGTAAAATCTTTAGCTTCAACAGTACAACCGGGAGTATCATCTTTAGGGTAGAAATAGAGGACAACCCATTGATCGAGGAAATCACTCAAACTCACTTGATTGCCGTCTTGATCAATAGTTGAGAATAAAGGTGCTTGTTGTCCTCGTTGGGGTATATTCGTCATGATTCATCTACTACCTTGATACTCCATAAATACCACAGGTAATCTCAATAATCTTTTCCCTAGTTGAGAAATTCCAAACTTACGCTGGAGAGATTGAGGTAATTCTGGGAAGGAAATTGGCACAAAGTCAAAGCGACTGTAAAACTGTGCCAATCGATCGCCCAGACATTCCAAATACAGTGGTTGAGTAGCTTGTTGAATTAGATGCTGTGTCAGAAAAGAAGCCAAACCACGACTTCTCCAAGCTGGTGCAACAACCAAACTTCCAAGTTCTTGTGCGCCAGAGAAGTTGCGTAGTTGTCCGCAAGCTACTAATTGTCCCTCGCATTCTATCACCCAGAATTGCTCTAAGCGTAATTGGGTCGGATCAAGTTTTGCCGATAGCACCAGCCATCGAATCGACCAAGTATCCTCAGATTTTGCCCTACGAAGAGTACATTCAGTTGGTATCATGGAAAAATTTAGTAGTACCTAAGGGTGTTGGTTCAAGAACGTCTCAATTTCGTTGAGTTCTTCCTCGCTCAGACGAAAGTCAGCCGCGCCGATGATGCCATCAACTTGTGCTGCACTGCGCCCACCAACGATCGCACCTGTCACAGCCGGATGCCGCAAAGTCCAGGCGATCGCTACTTCACCTGGGGAACGCCCGTGTCGCTGTCCAATTTGCCGCAGCAGTTCAACTAGTTCCAAGTTGCGCGATAGACGTGGCTCTTGGAAATTAGCACTACGGCGTCGCCAATCATCAGCAGGCAAGTTTTTTACCCTTTCTTTCGTCATTGCGCCTGTAAGTAAACCAGACGCCATTGGTGAGTAGTTAATTACACCAATATTTTCCTGTTGACAAAAAGGCAAAATTTCCTCTTCAATGTCTCTCTTCAGCAGTGAATAGGGTGGCTGAAGAGAAGTAATCGGTGCTATTTTCTGAATGCGGCGCATCTGCTCGACATTGAAATTAGAAACTCCGATGTAGCGTACCTTACCTTCCTTTTGCAGTTCCGCTAACGTAGTCCAGCCCTCTTCAATATCAGCATTGGGCCAGTGGATTTGGTAAAGGTCGATAACGTCAATTTTCAGTCTTCGCAAGCTATCTTCGACTTCACGGCGAATTGATTCGGCTTTGAGGACAGTACTAACCTCGCCCTTTTCGTTCCAGACTTGCGAACACTTGGTAAAGATATAAGGACGCTGTGATTTTCCTTTAAGTGCTTGAGCGACCATTTCCTCAGAGTGACCCAACCCGTAAACAGCAGCAGTGTCAATCCAGTTTATACCAAGGTCGATGGCTCGCTCAATAGCAGCGATTGAGTCTTGATCGTCTTGAGAACCCCAAGCAAATGACCAACCAGCACCCCCAATCGCCCAAGCACCAAATCCAATCAGGGTTATTTTCAGGTCAGAGTTTCCCAGTTGTTTAGTTTGCATAGCTGTTTGCATATTTACTTCTTAGATATTAAGTGCTTGTCTTATTCGCTGTCGCGTCATTTCCTCTGCAATAAGTTCAGCAGAACGCTCTTCAATTTTCTTCCGTCTTTCTGGTGGCAACTGTTTTAATATTTCTTCTAAATTTGTTCCCATAGCTATCCTCACTTTTGCTTGTTACTCCTACCCCAATTTACACGGCAGACGTACCTGAAACCTTGTATCCCCAGGTTGAGAGAAAAGACGAATATCGCCTTGATGCTGTCCAACAATAATGCGATAAGCGATGTGTAAACCTAATCCTGTTCCCGCACCCACTCCTTTAGTGGTGAAAAATGGCTCGAAAATGTGGGATTGAATTTCTGGTGGAATACCAGGACCATTATCAGCTATTTCTACAATTAATTCGTCGAGATCGCAACTAGTACGAATCCAAATTTGCGGATTTTGGATTGGGAGATCAACATCTGTCCCCATCTCGTTAAGAGCATCAATGGCATTATCAATCAAATTCGTCCACACCTGGTTGAGTTCTCTGCCATAGGCGTAAAGTTGTGGTATGTCACACCCATACTCGCGGTTTATAACTACGTTAGAGTGCTTGATTTTGTTACTTAAGATTGTTAAAGTACTTTCTATTCCGTCATGGACATCTATTTCCTGTAGAGGTGCTTGATCCATGTACGAGTAATCTTTGACAGCCTCTACTAAAGTAGAAATACGGTCAGTACAATGCTCGATTTCGTCTAACAATCCCATTTCTTGTAGAGTTACCCCTATCCAAGAGAGGACATTATTAAGCAATGAGTCGCCTACATTTTCCTTAACATTTTCTAGCCAAGTTAGATCCAATCCCGCTGTTACTAATACAGGAGCGAGTTTCCAACCATCGATTATGTCCTGTGCATCTAACCAAGCGGTGAGTTCATCAGAGCGATCGCTCTCTTCTAGGGGATCAAGTTTTGGGGCATTTTTCGCACTAGCGACAACATCTTTTTGCAACTGAGCTAAAAACGCTTTTTGGGCGCAAGTCATTTGTTGCTGATTTAACTTAATTGTCAGTGGTTGCAACACCTGCACCGTCTCTCGTAATTGTCCGGCTGCTCTACGACTGGCAGAAGCAGGATTATTCAACTCGTGTGCCAGTCCTGCTGCTAAAGTGCCTAATGCTACCAACTTTTCTCGATGCTGAGACATCGACTCCAGCGCTCGCACTCGTTGTGCCATTGTGCGCAGAATCGTTGTCATCACACAATTACAACTAGAAAGCATGTCCCAAAAAACTGCGTTGGGCAATTCCAAAATTTGGCAACGAGTCACAGCACGCCCACTTGCCCAAAAGTATTCCTTACCCATCAACACGGGTAATTCTCCATACAGCGTTTTTGCCTCGTAATTTGCTAACAAAATATCTTGATTAGCAACTTTTTGCGTTATCCGCACACTTCCTTCCAATAGAACAAAAACATGATCGGCGCGATCGCCTTCATGACGATGGATTTCACCAGGCTTTAACCATACCTCTTTACCCTCTTGCAAAAGCCATTGCAATCGTTCATTAGGTAATTTAGAAAAGATTGGTACTTGGCGTAAAGTGTCTATGTCAAGCATAAGTTTATTTTCAAAATTAACTACAGATTTTTATGAGTATTTATCTGTGTTCATCTGTGTTTATCTGTGGTTCAATATCATTTAACCAACATGTTTACACGAGTCACTATCATGTTGAATCGGCAACCGCACTCGAAAGCTTGTATCACCAGGTTTTGAATCAAAATAGATATCGCCATGATGTCTATTCACAACAATGCGGTAAGTAATTTCTAAACCTAAGCCAGTGCCTTTACCCACACCTTTAGTAGTAAAAAATGGCTCAAAAATCCGAGATTGAATCTCTGGGGGAATACCCATACCAGTATCAGCAATTTCGACAATCAGGCAGTTATTTTCTCTAAGCGTGCGAATCGTCAAATCTCCCTTGCCATCCATAGCATCAATAGCATTATCAATCAAATTTGTCCACACTTGATTTAGTTCACTAGCATAAGCGTTGATGCGCGGCAAAGTTTGATCGTATTCCCGCTTAACTATAACTCCCTTCTTGAGACGATGATGAAGGATCAGCAGGGTATTCTCAATTCCCTCATGTATATCTATTTCTTGCAACGGGGCTTGATCCATATAGGAATAGCCTTTAATTGCTTTCACCAACTTGGCAATTCTGGTAGTACTCTGCTCAATTTCGTGGATTAGTCCGTAGGATGCGAGTGTTGACTCTAGCCAAGTAATTACGCTACTCAGACACTCAACGGGAATCTTGTCAGCAATCAAATCTAGTGATGAAGCGTCTATTCCACCATTTACCAATGTAGGAGCAAATTTCCAACCATTATCTATTTGATGATCTTCAAGCCAGTCTGTAACTTCGTCTTCTTTGTCACTTTGATCGAGAGGGTTAAGTTTGGAGTAGCTACAAGCGTGTTTTGTTGCTTGAGATTGAATGTCATTAATGAATTTTATTTGCTCTTTAGATAGTAAATTTAGCTGCAAAGTCAGAGCCTGCATGTTTTGAAAATTCTCGCGCAATTGGCTAGCAGCCCGTTGCGCCGCAGCCCCTGGGTTATTCAATTCGTGGGAAAGCCCTGCTGACATTTTACCCAACGCCGCCATCTTTTCTTGTTGCCGCAATTGCGCTTCCACATCTTTGGTTCGCCCAGCCATAGCTGTCAGAATCACGTCAGCGATCGGCGAACATTCGGCAATGATATGTTTAAAGGTGTCGATGTCAATTTGCACAACGCGACTGGGTGATATTGCAGAAGCAGTGGCTATTGAACCCGAACCAGTTAACATCGAAAGTTCACCCATAAATTCGCCCCGGCGATGAATAGCCAATAGTTTTTTCTCGCTACCGACAAGCTTTGTAATCTGAATTTCGCCTTCTAAAACAACATGAAAGTTGTAGTTTGATTCACCTTCATTAAACAGCACTTCACCCGCAGCAAGTTTAATTTCAGTACCATGCTGCTTGATTTCTTCTAAAGCTTCATCGGGCAACTTGGGAAACAGTGTCATCTGGTTGGGATCGTGCAGCATGGCAACTCCTCTGAAGGATTTTGGATTTTAGATTTTGGATTTTGGATTGGTTAATTCATAACGCTACTTACCATAGCCGTTGAACTGGATAGGCATCAAAAGCTGAATCAACACTTAAAATAGGTATTTTCTCTACCATAACCTGTGCAATTAAAAGTCGGTCAAATGGATCGCGATGATGAACGGGTAATTTTGCAACAACATAGGTATGTTCTAGATTGATATTCAGCAACTCCATACTGTTAATACTAAGTTGCTGTTCTATAAATTCCCTAAAGGGCAGACTAAAACTCAGTTTGCCACTGCTATGCTTTATTGCCATTTCCCAAACACTAGCTATACTGAGTAGCTTCTCGTTATTTTCATCTTCAATTAGCCCTCGTACTACTACGCTGAGTCGAGGGCTATTAATGACGAACCAGATGAAAGTGTGAGTATCCAGTAGTAGCCTCATTACATGTAGTCTTTAAAATCTTCTAATGGCTCATCAAAGTCGTCCGATATTGTGACTAACCCCGACGCAGTGCCAGCCTTAGCAGGCCAACGTTTCTTCACTGGCGGTATGGCAACTAATTTGACGACGGGTTGATTGTCTTGTGTAATCACAATTTCTTCGCCACTGATTGCTGCCTCTACTAATTCGGGTAGATTTTTAGATGCTTCAGCGAGATTAATTTCCTGCATGGCTATCACCTCTCTATTCTTTAATTCATGCTGACATAAAAAAATCGCTCACCGCACGTTACTTAAATATTGGTGAACAAACTGAACGCAAATTGAACCCTCACCTACGCCGGAAGCAACCCGCTTCACCGAACCATGACGTACATCGCCTACTGCAAAAACTCCGGGAACATTTGTTTCCAACAAAAAGGGATCGCGTTCCAGCGTCCATCCTTTGATCCGCTCTTGATTGCGCAATAAATCAGGACCTGTTATAATGAAGCCCCGTTCATCTTTCTCAATTACACCGTCTAACCAGTCGGTACGTGGTTGGGCACCAATAAAGATAAACAGCGAAGTTGCAGGAACTGTTTGTGTTTCGCCAGTAAGAGTATTCTTGATCGTAATTGCTTCCAGGCTTGTTTCACCTTTTGCCTCAATCACGCTGCTGTGAGTTTGTACTGTGATATTTGGTGTTTCTGCGATTTGGTCAATCAAGTACTGGGACATACTCTTAGTTAGGGAGTCGCTGCGTACCAACATTGTCACTTTGTCGGCGTACTTAGAAAAGTACATGGCTGCTTGTCCGGCTGAGTTTGCCCCTCCCACAACATAAACTTCTTCCCCTTGGCAACTGATCGCTTCAGTTTGTGCTGCACCATAATAAACTCCTGCCCCAGTCAAACGATCGAGTCCTGGCACATCTAGCCGTCGCCACGATACACCTAAGCCGAGAATCATGGCATGGCAACTAATTTCGCTACCGTTAGCCAACTGTACAAATCGATACTGGTCTTGTACGCGAATACCTGTAACTTCCTGGGGAGTGAGAATTTCTACACCAAAGCGTCTTGCTTGTGTTACTGCCCGACGTGCCAAATCACCACCGCTCAAACCAGAAGGGAAGCCAAGGTAATTTTCGATACGAGAGCTTGTGCCTGCTTGTCCACCAGGGGCTTCTCGTTCAATTAGTACTGTGCGTAATCCCTCTGATGCACCATACACGGCTGCTGCTAATCCAGCCGGACCTCCACCTACGATAATCAAGTCATAAAATGGCTTTTCTGCCTGGGTTTGCAGTCCAATTTTCTCAGCAATTTGCACGTTGTTCGGCTGTATGAGGTTTGAACCGTCAGCGAATAGCACAAGTGGTAGGTGTATTTTGTTACATTCAGCATATCCTACCAGTTGTTGTGCTTCCTCTGACAACTCAATGTCCATCCACTGATATGGCACTTGATTTCGCGCTAGGAAGTCTTTAACTTGGTGAGAATGAACAGACCAACGGTTGCCAATAACGCGAATACCCTCAAAGGGTGGGTGGAAATTAGCTTGCCAGTCATCGAGTAAATCGTTGAGTACAGGGTATAATCTTTCTTGGGGTGGATCCCACGGCTTCATCAAGTAGTAATCTATTTTTGCACTATTGATGGCGCGGATTGCTGCATCTGTGTCTGCATATGCGGTAAGCAAGGCACGTTTTGCCTCTGGGTACATTGGCAGTGCTTGTTCTAAGAACTCTACGCCAGACATTTGCGGCATTCTTTGATCTACTAAAAATAGCGCCAGTTGCTGGTTACGCAATTTCAATTGTTCTAGTGCTTCCAATGCGCTGTTCCCCGATTCGGCACGTATTATACGGAAGCGATCGCCATATTCAGAGCGCAGATCCCGCGCTACGGCTTGCAAAACTTCGGGATCATCGTCAACTGTCAAGATTACAGGTTTCGCCATCGCGCTCTCCCTCTCCCTTGTTAAATTGCTGCTGTATCTGTAATCTACACTAACTGTTGATATAGTCCAATCAAAGTTCCGTGTGGATCTCGTAAATAAGCTGTTTTGATTCCGTAGTAGGGATTGCTGTGAAAATTAATGGGCATCCTAGCCCTTTATATCTAGGTGAGCTAGGATGCCACTTTGCAATAAATTATACTAATTATCCTTGTCGTGGCAACACATCTGAAAGAGGAATTAGAGAGTTTGTACTGAAGCTGGTTCCCACAATTCTTCTTGGCGTCTGCGCTTTAGTTGGGAAGCAGCACACAAAGCACCAAGAGCTAATAAGCTAATTACAGGGGTGGATTCGGGAACTTTCGTTGTGCCACCCTTAAGATCGAGCTTGAGGATAGCTCCTGAGTCTGAATATCTAGAGCGGTTTGATGTATACAGATTACCATCAGGACCAAAAATTAATTCAGAAGCTGCCTCTAATCCATTACCACTCCATATAGTTTCCCTAGTACCATCCTGACTTACTTTGATGATCGAACCGCTGATATCACCAATGATATTACCAGTACCCTGTTCAGTCGCCTTCCATTCTTGCTGATTCATGTGTTGCAACACATACAAATTGCCGTCAGGATCGTACGCTACGCCAGTTACTTCTGTGAAACCATCAGCAATGACTTGTGGTTGCAAAGTATTGGGATCAACACTAAACAGACGTGCTACTGCTACTGGATATGGAAAGGCAGTGTATTCGCCTACTGTTAAAGTACCATCGGGAGCAAATGCGATCGCCGCTGGTACTGATTGTTGTGATGGCTCAAAAACAATATCTCCTAGACTATCAAGATTTGGTAATTCGGCATTTGGACTAAGAGGATTAAGTGGAAACGCACTGACATTCTTAATACCGCCGCCATTAAGATCCACAGAAGATATAGTATTCGCACCCGCGTCAATGACGTAAGCAGTATCACCCTGAATTCGGAAAGCATAAGGGTTAGAAGTCAAATCAGTGCCATCGACATTATTTTTAGCTTCATATGCAGCAAAATCAGCAAGAGTTGTCAAAGAACCAGTGTTGAGGTCTACTTTATATAGTTGTCCCATACCAGGTTCTTTCAACACGGTATCGCGGTTGTTTGGATCGCCAGCAAAACCGATCAAAAGATAAGCGTTGCCTTTGTCATCAAATTTGATGTCTGCAGGACCGGCACCTTGTTCTCCAGCTGGTCTTAATCCTATAGATGGTAGATTATCGACTACACGTTGTTTTTGACCATCGGTTGTAATTTTGGTAATCGCACCAACAGAGGCAGCACATAAAGGAATATATTGCGAACTAGGTGATGGGATACATCTTCCGTCGCTTCCGTCACCACCGCCACCACTTTCTGCTACATAAAGACTGCCGTCAGAACCAAAGCCAATACCCCGTGGGTTATTCAAACCGGAGGCTACTGTCGTTAGTGTTGCCGCAAGGGCTGCTTTGGGTACAGCAATTGCAATACAAACAGCGAGAAATTTAAAAGCAAATGACTTGAATTTCATACCTTATGTTGAGTAATTTGAGAAAATAAATTAACTGCTCAACTTCAAAAGATATAAAAATGTAATTTGATTGTAAATGAATATTTTTTTGCTATTTCTATTCAATTCTTCAATTTTTTATTACATTATATTCAGTTATTGCGGAAAATGTCTTAAACTTGCGAAAACTTATTTAAGAGTAGTTTATAAATGATCTCTATATGCTTTTGGTGTCATTTTTGTATACTTACGAAACAGTGCTATGAAGTGGCTTGGACTGTGAAAACCTACAGACTTACAGATTTCGGTAATTGACAATTTTCCTGTCTTCAGTAGTATCTTTGCTCGTTCAATTCGACAATTAAGTAAATATTGATGAGGAGTCAAACCCGTTGACTGTTTGAACAACCGGGCAAAGTAATAAGTACTCATTTGCACTACACCAGCAAGTTCAGCAAGCGTCAAGTCGCGCTCAAGATGATCATTGATGTACTCGATCGCGCTGCACAACTTGTACTTGGGTAGACCACCAGTAAAATCCTGAACAAGATGTCCTGATGTAGAATGTTGCTGTAGCAAATAACTAGCAAGCGCAGTTGCTAGTGATTCACCGTAAAGACGCCCAGACAAACATCCAGATTCTAGTTCTGCTTTCAGCGCCAGCCCGATATACTGAATTTGGGGATTGACTACTCCCAAGCTGGGTATAATCTCAATTGGCGAGTGATAGCCTAACTCAATAGCAACATGGGTGACGAAGGTTTCCTCAAGGCGTAGCACGAGGAAGTCACAAACCTCTAAACATATGGCTTCGCATAATAAGCCTGGAGGAAGAATTGTTGTTTGACCTGATGTAAAACGCCTGCTCACAAGACACCCATCCCACTTCACCTCTACCCTAGCTGAGCGCTGGAGATTTAGGTTAATGATATACTCTGAAAGTACTTGTGCTGGTAACTCGTGGGCAGGTAATTGCAAGTACTCGACAAGAATGCCATTCCATCCAACTTTTTTACTGGAAAGAATCGGCGCAATAAATCCGTCAGATGGAGCCTCTGTGTTAGTACCCTGAAAGTCTAAAATTTTAAATTCAGGCATTTGTTTGAGATTTGAAGAAAGGCAGATGCCAAAGTGCTGATAATTTATCTAAAGGAATAATACACCGAAGTTGATCCTCAGCTTGCTTTGCACTCTATTGAGTTATTGCGGAAAATATCTTAAACTTGCCAAAACTTACACAGGATGGGAAGATTTCTGAAAAACGACTGACAGATTGTTTGCAGGCATTTGATATGTCTTGACAAAAGTGAGTTGTTGTGAATTTGCTGCGGCGATTACATCATCTAAGTCGCGCACACCCCATTCTGGATTTTGTGCGCGTAAACTCTCGTCAAAAGCAGCATTACTCGGCGCGGTATGTTTTCCGCCTTGTTTAAAAGGACCATATAAGTAAAGAATGCCATCTGGTGGGAGAATACGATCAGCGCCTGCCATTAATCCCAAGCAAGCTGACCAAGGTGAAATATGGATCATATTAATGTTGGCGATCGCTGTGATGGGTCCCGTCAAGTCATCACGCTTCCACCACTCTGGTGTACGAACATCAAGCTCAATAGGCGGGTAAAGATGATCGCATGGATAATGTGCTGTCCAGGCGGCGATGCTGGCACGAGACAGCGGATTAGGGTCTGAGGGCTGCCATTTACGAGGGCTAAGGCGGGGAGCAAAAAATACAGCGTGTTCACCAGTACCGCTAGCAATTTCTAATACAGTACCAGTAGGAGGCAGCACTTGTAAAAGTATCTCAAGGATTGGTTCACGGTTGCGTTGCGTTGCAGGTGCATACTGTCGCTGATCGTTGGGGGTATTCATCATTAGTCCGTCCCTTCAGAGTTGGGGGCAGGCAGGATGCCCATCCCAAAAGAATTATCCTTTAAGCAGCCATACTTTGCTCGAATTCGGTTAAGAAGCGGAATGCCTTGACAACGTAGGTAGCGCATTCTTTGGGAGAGGAGTTGTAAAACGATCGCCATGCTGCTGCCTTATCTTCATCGTAGTGATCGCTTCTTTCTGGATGAGCTTCTAACCATCCTAGTCGCACAGCATGACCAATTAACACATCTAACACAATATATGCTTCAACTTGCAAATTGGGATTACTCTGTGCGATCGCTGCCAACTCCATTAAAGTCTCAATACAAACTTGTCGATACTCTGAAGCCTCTATTTTATTCAGTAAATGCTCTACTAGTAAAGCAAAATTCTTTTCTCCCGCTGTCATGGACGACAGCATCAACTCGCTATCCAAACGATTACGCCTTTCCAGTTTATCACCAATTACCAAGCCTTTGCAATGTTGCATCAACAGCCAAACTTGCTGAAAAAATTCTTTTGGCACGCGCCCTGTTGCTCCTTCAGTTTGACGAAACCGTCGCCAACCGCCTGGTGGTACTTCTATTTGATCAAGCAGTACTGGCTGCACAACCCAATCAATGTCACTTTCTTTTTGTTTAACGTGCAAAGATTCCTGCTGACGCAACACCTGACTCATGCCAGCATATTCAAATAATACCTGGCGTAACCGTGTTTTCACATCAAAAGGCGAAAGATGCATAACTGTTTCGTATGCCTCGTCTTGAGTAAGTTGAAACTCCTGGGCTAGTTCACTAGTGATTAACAAAATGATATAGCCAACTCTCAATGTCAGTAACCCTTTAAACAGTTCTGGTTCTGACTTAATCAAACTACTCAAATGTATCAGGATTTCTTGAGTTAAAACGCGATCGCGAATATCCTCACGACAAAACTCATTAATCTTCTCCACAATTTCACTGTGAGAAAGTGGCACAGTAATCAGTGATGCCTCAGTATAAGCCTTACCTACAGCAATTTGCTTACCCCGCACCAAAATACTCGTTACCACATCCGACAAACTGATATCTGCCATTTGCCGCAAACCAGCAGCACGACGCACTACTGCCCATAATCCTCCATCCCCAGCTTTAGTGTAAACTTCATCGAGTAAATCTCCCACCGTTACCGGACATCCAGGACCACCAAAGCCTGTATCATACTCCAACCCTTGTAAACGAGTCAAAGTTTGCAACAACTCAATTTGCTCGTAAAGATTGAACGATGAACGTAAAGAAGAAAGCAAGAACCCTAAATTAGTTTCGCACTCCATTTGAAATTCCTGAGTATGCCCCAACTGCCAGTTTTTGCCAGGTTGATAGGTGAGGTAGGAACACCTTGGTGCAGAATCTTTCACCGACGACTGGGAGAATTCAAAGTCTTGGAGAAAATCAATTCGTTCACAAGCAGCAGTTAACATTAACTGATTGAGTCGTCCCAATTTTACCCGCACACCGTTAAACAAACCATTCTTGAGTTCCTGCATGAGATCAAGTAACGCCTCGCTACCAGTTTCCAACATGGTGTGAGTTAGCATTAAAGTTAGGGTAGGACGCCCTAATTCGCTCCAATATTTGTTAATGTAAGCTAGTTCACCTCTAAGTTGATCCACCAAAAAATGGTAATCAAGGGTTAAGTAAAACTGTTGCGAGTTCAAAAACGAAGGTAAGAAGACAACATTCTCGTTCCCAATGCGAAAGATTCTCGATGTAGTTAAACTGCGGGGACGACGGGGGGGACGCCCTGTTAAACCAAGTTTATCGTTACGTCCAATTTGTGTAAAGATGGCGATTAAATCATCTGCTTGACGTACTTGAATTGGTTCTACTTGCTTTGGTGTTTGTGTCTCAATGCCGTACACTTCCAATTTTGCTTGTAAAATCTCATCTTCTGCAAGTAGGGCGATTTGTACCAAAGCTTCCCGTTGTCTATCCATTCGTAAATGTCGTCCCAAGGGATCAATATCGCCAACGGCTACCAACCCTTCACTCAACATTTGACTGAGAAAATACAAACTTTGCGCCCATACTAAGGGAACATTTTCGTTCGGTAAACGAGGTTGACTTCCTGGGTTTAATTTCTCTGCTTCTATGTTCTCTGCTGGAACATAATAAAGTTCTGGCAACAAATGTAAACCATTGCGTTCAACTACTAAAGAATCTAAACGCTCTTGGTAATATTTAACTTGTTCTTTGTCGTCTCGAAACAACCCATCAAGAAGTAAGTATGTGAAAAATAAGGGCCATTCGCATTCAATATGCTCAAATTGTTTAAGTTCCAATGGTTCGTAATGCAAGCGCTTTGTGTCTTCTAAAACTGTTTGATGTCCATCTCGTAAAAAACGCTTGCAGCCGTATTTTCCTTCGAGTTTGTTAATGATGTCGTTGCGGGTGCGCTCGCGTAATTGTGGATCTTCTACTGCATAGGCGGGAAAACTAATTACACTTAATAATGCCGCATCAATTTCTTTTGAAGAAGATTCTCTTGGTAACAGAGATTCTAGGGTAATTCTGGCACGGGCAATTTCATCAGGTAGCACATGAATTACCGATGCTTGACTACCACGCACACCAAATAAATCAATGCCATTAATTGCTTCTAAAGCTGCTTTTGCCATACCGATAGAACTGGCATTTAATTCGGCGTTACCATGATTAATTTTGTTGCCTCGTTCCCAAATACCAAAATCTGGTGTACGGTATGCTCGTCCAATATAGTAAACCAAATTTTGGACAAAATTTACTTCGTCAAATGTGTAGACTATATGCAATCCTGAAGCTGTCATTTGTGCCACCATTAGCACAAATATTGATGTAGCATCAAGTTGTAAATGCCCCCATTCATCATCACCTACTACGATGTCGCCAGTAGCAGTGTTGTATTTAGCGTGCAGGGCATCTAATGGCGACTGAGTGTGCTTGAATAGTTCTACTTTGTGTGCCTGTCGCATCATTGCAAACAGCAATCCCCGCATGAGCTTGACAACGCTGTGTTCTAGTTCATATGCGCGTCCTTTGTCTTCATCAAGCTTGCGGTATGCTAGCGCTAGTCCCCAAACTGCCAGAATACTGTAAACGTTATCACGTACCCAGGCATCGGTATAATCTCCGTGGGCTGTGATTGCTGTACTTGCTGGGAGTAATCCAGTAATCGGGTTTTGGCGTGTCAGGATGATTGTTTTGATTTGCTGATAGTAATATTCTAGACGAGTTTGCAGTTGAGTAATTTTCATGTGATTGTTTATTGCTAATTGCTAATTGTTTTAATGGTTAGCTATTAGCTATCAGCCATTAGCTATCCTGTTACACCTACCTATTCTGTAGAGACGTTCCGCCGGAACGTCTCTACATTAGATGTTTTTTAAAGAGGGACGTGAAAATCGGTGGTATCAATAGGTCTGTTTTAAAAGAATATACTCGATTTTTGGATTTTTTTCAAATCTTTATCTGACTAGACTAGACATTATCTTTTTCTTTAAATTCTTTCTGTTAATTCTAGATAAGCCTCAATAATCCGGGAAAATATCAAACTATAAACAAAAACAATTTCAGTACGTTGTCCCTATTCAATGTTTTAATAAAGAGTCCGCTATGATAGTTTCAAACTCATTAATTTATAACAAATGGTAGATAGTCTATGCAAACAATACCAACACTTTTAACGCTACGTAGGTGGACAGTAGAAGAATACCATCCATTAATTGTCAATTCAATGGCATTTTATGAGTAAGTTAGATACATATTCTATGTATTAAGGCGTAGGCATGAACCACACTTGCATCAGATGTGGGCGATCGCGTGGTAGTACTAAATTCTTAACATAGCCGAATTATTTTCTGCTCGGATTGAAGATTATTTTAGATCGAATCGCTCAATCAGCTAGCACTTGTGGGAACTATATTTAAGGAGGTAGCAGTCATGTCGCAAATGTCAATGCGAATAATTGCCTATTTTTGTTGGAAAAATTCGGTAAAATTACAGAACACAGCTGTTTGAGACTTGATCGAGGCTACTACTTAGGAAGTAAGTTTTTTAACTTTATTAAGTTTCAAAGGAATTTGGTCAATACTCTTGACATAGTTCCTGACAGTAGTAAAATCTACTCAAATCAACAGGCATCAGGGCAATGGGAAATGCCGTGGGTGAAATTAAAAAATTTCTGCTACGGACTCCCAGCATCTGCCGGATCACATAGTTCCGGGTTAGTAATATGACTTAGTGATGCCATTGATAGGTAATCAATGTTGAATTCCTAGAGATTTTATGGACCACAGTCCACCTGACGGCAGTACAACCCTCCTCTAAGCTGGCGAGCTTGTCTCCCGGCGCGGGGGAGATCATAGGAGGTTTTATGCTCACACAAGATATTCGCAATTCATTTATTGACATTGCTGACTTAAACCAGTTGAAGTCAGACTTGAATGATTTACAGCCCGTAGATGCAGGAGAGTACATCACGCAATTGCCCAAACAAAAGCGGGCGATCGCCTTCCGTCTCCTTAACAAACATCACGCCATAGATGTGTTTGAGTACTTGCCGCCAGAAGTACAGGAAGATTTGATTAATTACCTTCATGATATTCAAGTAGCACAAATTGTGGAGGCGATGAGTCCTGACGAACGGGCAGAATTGTTTGATGAATTGCCAGCAGGTGTAGTTAAGCGGCTTTTGCACTCCCTTAGCCCAGAACAACGGCACGCAACAGCAACAATTCTCGGTTACGCCGAAGGCACGGCAGGGCGGGTAATGACAACCGAATATGTACGGTTGCGCGAAGGATTAACTGTAGGAGAAGCTCTGTGTAAAATCCGCCGTCAAGATGAAGACAAGGAGACAATTTACTATGCTTACGTTACAGATGATAACCGCACGCTAGTCAGTGTTGTCTCACTGCGGCAGTTAATATTCACTTTTCCTGATGTTTTGATTAAGGATGTAGCGAGCGATCGCGTGATCAAAGTTAAAACAGAAACACCTCAGGAAGAAGTCGCCCGCCTGATGAAGCGTTATGACTTAATCGCTTTACCTGTGGTAGATCGGGAAGAAAGGCTAGTTGGCATTATCACGATTGATGATGTCATCGATATTCTAGAGGAAGAAGCTACAGAAGACATTCAAAAACTAGCAGGTGTCAGCGGTGGTGATGAACAGGCTTTGTCCCCACCCCAAGTTACCATTCGCAAGCGCTTGCCGTGGTTGTTAGGAAATATTGCTTTGTATATTGGTGCAGCCAGTGCTATCTCGCCCTTTCAAACGGTGATTTCACAAGTACCAGTATTGGCAATCATCATGCCAATTTTAGCTAACAGTAGTGGCAATGTCGCCTTCCAAGTTTTATCTGTCACAGTTCGAGGTCTTGGTGTTGGCGAAGTCACGCCAAAAGACACCATGCTACTTCTGCGCAAAGAAATTTTGGCGGGTTTAGGCACAGCCGTAGCTTTAGGTTTTGCTCTTGGTGCACTATCGCTGATTTGGTCGCCCCCTCACGAACGTTGGGTATCGGTGGTGGCGGCAATGGTAATGATCGTGAATGTACTGCTAGCCGCTACATTGGGGACGTTGTTGCCAATGGGTTTGACGCGCTTAAATCTAGATCCAGCCTTAATTAGTGGACCACTAATGACTACCACCTTGGATGCAGTTGGGTTTTTGACGTTCCTATCGATGATTTCTGCTGCGTTGCGGATATTTGGGTAGAGACGCTCCCTCCGGCGGGGCGTCTGTACATTTCCCGCCCCCGTAGAGACGCCCCACCGGGGCGTCTGTACATTTTTTCCCCCCCATCCTGGTGTATCTACTCTTATCTCTCAGTAACATACATATAGATGGCATAATGTCAAGAGAAAATAAAAGTAAATACGCTATATTGGGAATATTAAGTTTTGGTCCCAAGTCAGGTTACGACATTAAAAAGAAGATCGAAACCAGTACTAGCAACTTTTGGAGTGAAAGTTATGGGCAAATTTATCCAATTCTGAAAAAATTGGTAGAAGAAGGGTTAGCAACTCAAGCAGTTGAGGAGCAAGTAGGCAAACCAAATCGCCACGTTTATCAACTTACAGAAAAAGGACAACAAGAGTTGCAACAGTGGTTAACTGAACCTGTTGAACCGCAAGTAGAAAGAATTGAAATTTTGCTCAAGCTTTTTTTTGGACAACAAGTTTCTGTCGCTGACAACATTCGCCACGTACAAAAATTTAGGGATCTACAACAGGAACTACTGCAAAAGTATCAAGCGATGGAAGTACAATTGAAGCAACACCATAAAGCAGATAACCCAAATATTCCCTACTGGTCAATAATTATTAGTTATAAACTACACGTTACCTCGTCTTTAATTAATTGGTGCGAACAAACCTTAGTAAATCTGAATCAATTGGCAGAAGCAAAGCAAGATGCTCAAGATGTTCGGACATGACGCTTTTGTATTCTTTCAGAACTACCAGTGGGAATAGAAGCAATTAACTTTTGCGTATATTCTTCTTTAGGTGCGCGGTAAATTTCTTCGGCTGTACCTTGTTCAACAATTTGCCCCTTATTCATCACAAGAATGCGATCGCTCATAAATTTCACTACACTTAAATCGTGAGAAATAAAAATGTAAGTCAAGCCAAACTCATCTTGTAATTCTTTCAACAGATTTAGTACTTGCGCCTGCACTGACACATCTAGAGCCGAAACCGATTCATCACAAATGATAAACTTGGGATTTAATGCCAAAGAACGGGCAATACAAATCCGTTGACGTTGCCCACCAGAAAACTGATGCGGATAACGTTGTATTGCATCTGCACTCAACCCCACTCTTTCTAAAAGATAAGCTACACGTTCTCGTCGTTGTTGCTTACTATTATTGATAGAGTGAATTACCAAAGGCTCCATAATTGCTTCCCCAACCTTCATGCGTGGATCGAGAGCGCTAAAAGGGTTTTGGAAGACAATTTGCATTTCTCGGCGTAACTTTTGCAACGCTTCGCCTTTAATTGTAGTAATATCTTTTCCCTCAAACTTAATTTGACCACTCATTGGCTCAATTAGTCGTAGCAAAGTTCTGCCGAGAGTAGTTTTACCACAACCAGATTCTCCTACTAATCCCAGAGTTTCCCCTTTTTTCACATCAAAGGAAACACCATTAACTGCCATAGTGTAGCGTTTTGTCCCACCAAATACCCCGCGTATAGGGAACCCTACCTTAAGATCCTGGACTTGCAATAAGGGCTGCTGTTGTTCTAAGCTTGTCAATCGGCGCAGGATTTCTTCTGTTGTTATTTCCGGTGGTTGTGCTGGTTGTTTGGGTTGAATCACCAATCCTGTTGGTTTTTCCTCCACACTCATGTAATCAGCAACCGTTAGTAATTTTTGGGGACGACGATTGAGGGAAGGGCGACAAGCAACTAACCCTTTAGTATATGGATGTTGGGGGGCAGAGAAAATTTGCTCAGATAAGCCTTGTTCAACAATTTTGCCTTTGTACATGACTGCTACAGAATCGGCAATTTCTGCAATTAGTCCCAAGTCGTGGGTAATAAAAATCAATGCCATTTCCCGACGCAGTTGTAACTCTCGCAGCAACTCAATAATTGTTGCTTGCACTGTCACATCTAATGCTGTAGTTGGTTCGTCAGCTATTAATAGTAAGGGGTTACAAGAAATTGCCATTGCAATCATTACCCGCTGTAGTTGCCCTCCGGAAAGTTGATGCGGGTAACGCTCTAGCATTGCTTCTTTGTGTTGGTTAACCAACTGTGCTAGCTTCCGTTCGTCTAAATTTGATGAACCAGCAATTTTTGCAGTTTCAATATACTGCTGCTGAAGGGTTTCGTCACTGGGAAGAAGTTTTACTTCTTGTAAACCGGCGATCGCTTGTCTTCTGGCTTCAGTTGTGGAAACCTTTTGATGGCGCATAATCGCTTCAGTTAACTGAAACCCTATGGTGTATACTGGATTGAGCGAACTCATTGGTTCTTGAAAAATCATCGCGATGTCACCGCCCCTGTAGAGCTGCATATGCTCTGGTGGCAGAGAAAGCAAGTTAATTGGTTCGCCTCCTTGTTGTGGGTGAAACCAAATTTCGCCTCCACTGATCTTTCCTGGTTTCTGCACCAAACCCATCACCGCTAAGGATGTGACTGATTTTCCCGATCCCGACTCCCCTACTATTCCCAGTGTCTCTCCTTTGTGTAGTTGAAAGGAGATATTATCTACAGCTTTGTTGTTATTACCATCACCGGAAAATTCAACTTGCAGATTGCGAACATCTAGGACTATTTCTCTCATAGGAGTCGGGTGTTTATTTTTAAATAAAGTGGATTTTAACAGTTAATTTGATATTCTGTTTAAAAGTTGAAATTTTTTAACAGCCCTTTGAGGAAGGCAGAGGGCAAGAAAAAGTTTTTCACTATGTTTGGTGCGTTTGGCGCGATTGGAGTTTTTGAATCAATATTTACATGCGCCTAACGCACCCGGCTGCAGGTTTTATTCTTTGAATTAAAAGGGGATGTCGTCTACATCTGGTTCTGGGGTTGGGGCTGGGTAAGAAGGTTTGTAGTTTTTTTGAGGTATGGGTTCTTCTTGATCGTCTTGGGTTGCAACGCTACTTGGTGCTGGGGTAGGTATTGGCTGGGGTGATTCGTAGGTAGAATTAGCTTTTTGCCCACGCGCTGCAGTAACTGATGGCGTTGTTGTCATTGATGACGAATTGATGTTGACATCAGTTCCTAAAGAGTGTATCCTTTGCACTGTCAATTCGGCACGTTTTTCTTTGAATCCTTCAGGACGATCAATTGTATTCATGCCCAAGCGCCCTTCGAGTAATACGCGATCGCCTTGGTGGTAGTTTTGCTGAATTTCTTTTGCCATATTGCCCCACCCTACCACTTTTAAAGTTGCTGGCGGTTCATTTTCGCGCAGCGCGGAAAACTGCACTAGCATTTCAGCTACTTCTAAATTATCGGCTGTATAACGTAATTGTGGGTCTTGAATAATTTCCGCCATCAAAATGCAACTGTTCATGAATCCTCCTTAACTACAAAAAGTGCGATATTGGTGGGGTGAGGTTGGTCTGTGTTCGTGCTTAATTGAGGTAGTTTTTGTAAATTTTAATTAGTTCACAGAAAAATTGCATATGATTATTTGAGCTAATGAGTTATTTGTAGCATAAGCGTTAAGCTATTATGGCGCGTTCTGTGTTACCTACGACTTCATCGCAATGGATGTCAATTCCTAACTAGTATAATTGTACCATATAACTGAGTAATTTAAAATTGTATTTAATACGTCCACCTTTGGTATGAAATTAAGCAAAATCTAGATAGTCTGATCTTAACTACTAACTATAGGAGTTATCTGAGAAGCTCGTGGCGCAAGTTATTTTAGAAAACGTTTACAAAAGTTTTCCCCCACGCAAAGGGGATACAGCCTCTGTCCAAAATGCAGAAAGCATGAATGTCTTGCGACGAATTAACCTGACAGTGGCTGATGGTGAGTTTATGGTGCTGGTGGGACCTTCGGGTTGTGGGAAAAGCACCCTCCTGCGGTTAATTGCTGGGTTGGAGGTAATGACTGGCGGTAATATCTGGGTGGGCGATCGCTTGGTAAATGACTTACCCCCCAAAGAACGAGACATTGCAATGGTGTTTCAAAATTACGCCCTCTATCCTCATATGACGGTGTATAATAATGTGGCTTTTGGATTGAGACGGCGTAGGAAGAGAGAGGGAGAGGGGGAAACAGGGAGAAAGGGAGATTTCACTGCGTCTTTATTGGTGGGAATGACGAGGAATTTGCCCAAGGGATTACGTTATATTTCTGAGCAAGAAAGGGCTGTGGATGAGCGAGTGCGTTATGTGGCACAATTATTGCAAATAGAAGCTTTGTTAAATCGCTATCCGGCACAGTTATCTGGGGGACAAAGGCAAAGAGTCGCACTAGGCAGAGCGATCGCACGTAATCCTCAAGTGTTTTTAATGGATGAACCCCTGTCTAATTTAGATGCCAAACTTCGTGCCGAAACTCGCGCCCAAATTGTTAAATTGCAACGCCAACTAGGTGCAACAACAATTTACGTTACTCACGATCAAACTGAAGCCATGACGATGGGCGATCGGATTGCTATCTTGTCAGAAGGTAGGCTTCAGCAAGTTGCTTCTCCTCTGGAATTGTACAATAATCCGGCGAACCTCTTTGTGGCGCAATTCATTGGTTCACCGCCTATGAATTTTATTTCTGTAGAGTTTCATGCCCCCCAGTTAATTACCAATGGTGATTTTCGTCTTACTCTACCAGAAGTTTGGGGAAAGGCTCTACAAAAATACGATGGGCGAACTGTGATTTTAGGTATTCGTCCAGAACATTTAAGCGTGAGTGTGCCTGCTAATAAAAATTTGCCAGTAAAAGTAGAATTGGTAGAGAATCTTGGCAATGATATCTATCTTTCTACCAAACTTCTCGATCCTGGTTTTCACACTGCTACTACTAATGAAGTGCAAGTGAGAGTTCCACCGGAACGGTTTGTCAGTGTTGGCGAACAACTGTGGTTATCTATAAATTTAGAGAAATTACACTTTTTCGATCCAGAAACTGAGCTAGCTTTAGATCTTTAGATCCCCGACTTCTTTAAGAAGTCGGGGATCTAGGCAGTTTGACTCAATCTTTCTATAAATGCTTGATGCTCTGCTGTTTTTAGTCCCTCTTGAAGAACTGCTAAAACAACAGCCATATTTCTCTGTTGCAAAGCAGAGACTGCTAACCATAATCCAGGAAAAACTTGAGAGCGAATTATTCCGTCTGCATCCGGTTCTAAAGAAATATATCTTCCTTCATGAAGTATGAACCAATCTAAGCGATTTTCATAAATTTGCCAGACAATATACTCCTGTACTCCATTACGGCGATAGGCATTGAGCTTATCATTTAAATCATAAGAAGCACTGCTAGCCGCAACTTCAACAATTAGTTCTGGCGCTCCTTCAATATAATCATCATCACTGATACGAGAGTTACCACCTACTTCAGGCTCAATCCGTAACAAGGCGTCAGGTTGAGGTTCGTTGTCAGCATCTAGACGTACAGTGGTGTTATCGCCCATGTCTACTCCTGGTGTATTAAACCAGTAGGCGGATAGCCATCCTATAATTTGAGCATGAGGTCTACCATGATTTTTTATTCGCACTGCTGCCGCCAAGTACACTACTCCTTCGATTAATTCTGCTTTTGTATTGTTGGGCATTTGGTTGTAACGGCGCTCAAATTCTGGGAGAGTCAGGCGATCGCCACTTTCTAAAGGGGGAAGCTTGATAGTAGGTGTAGCTGACATAGCGACCAATAACTTTTATATTTTAATTGTATTACGCTTAGATCAAACTTGATGAGTACTTATGATAAACGTTGTCAGTTAGGCGCTTCTCGTCGTCGCCTTGAAGATGCTCAAGTCTTACATAGTCAAAAGCGTTGGACTGGTGCTATTTATCTTGGTGGTTATGCGATTGAATGTTCTTTAAAGTCTCTCATTTGCCATGAAGAGGAGAAAAATAACTTTAAAGATACAAAAATTTTTCAGCAGGGACTGCAAGGAGCTAGCTTACACAATTTAACAACCTTACTGAGCAGTTTAACTGTATTACAACGTGCTATAACACTAGACCGTACTGGTAAATATAAAGATGCATGGAATTTAGTTTCATCCGTCTGGCAAAATGATGCATTACGATATTCTGACAAAGTGGGTGATGAAGAAAGTAGCAAGAAATTCATTGAAGCAGTACAAACTTTACATAGATTTTTGTTAGACAAACAAGGCGAAACATCATGACCTATTCTAGTACCATTACAACTCAAGATATTCAGAAGTATTTAAATGAAAATTTAAGCTTTGAAGATAAACAAGTACAAGTGAGTGTCAAGCGCACTTCACTTGGTTGGCTAAAAATTCGGATTATTACAAGCTGCTTTGAAGATAAACAATTAATTGAACGAGAAGAAAAAATAGACAATTTATTAAAGAGTCTCAATTCTGAACTTAATCTTGGTCAATATCCAATTGCAGGCTATGATTTGTTGACTCCCAATGAAGCTCTTGATATACCTCCTCAATATATTCAGCTACCTTTATGGTCAGATATTTTAATGGCTCCGGAACCAGACGAGCCGTTAAATTTAGATGAAGATAGTCCTAAAAAACCTTTGGTAGTTACGTTTTACTCTTTCAAAGGTGGTGTAGGTCGCTCTACAGCTTTAGGATTAGTAGCAGGTATACTAGCAACTCGCAATCGTCGGGTGGTAATGGTAGATTTTGACTTGGAAGCTCCTGGAATTTCCATTCTGTTTCAACCAGATATGGAAAATAGCAGTGAACAAAGGTACGGGGTAGTGGATTACCTACATCAACGCAATTTGACTCCCGAACAAGACATTCCAAATATTGCTGATTGTATCTACCAAATTAACTTACAAACGAGGGGTGAACTTTTTTTAGTTCCGGTAGGAGAGTATGACGAGAATTATATTCATAGGTTAGCTGATTTAGATATGCGGTCTTTCTACAAATCTGGACATAATGCAGTTGAGCAATTGATGGAAGATATTAAAGCACAACTAGATCCAGATGTAATTTTGATTGATGCTCGTCCTGGATTTAATGACGTAGCAGCGATCGCACTTTTTGATCTAGCTGATACTGCCATCATTTGTTTTTCACCTACTGAGCAGAGCTTTGAGGGACTGCGTTGGGTTGTGCAAACGGTTCGTAAGCAAAAAGAATATCAAGGTAAGCCCGATATTCGATTTCTCTTAACACCTGTGCCACCTGTTGCAGCCGAACAGCATAAAATTTGGATAGATAAAGTTGAGAACTGGATTGAAAACAACTGGGGTTTACCGAATGGAACAACTGTCGGAGAACTTTACTACGAAATCTTATACAATCCAAATATCACAACTTTGTCTAGCCTAACCAACGATGTACCAAAGAGTTTGCTGGATGCTTATCTGCCTCTAGCTGATACTATTGATGCCAGTTTACCAGATATTAAACCTAGTGTAACTACTAAAATTATAGCTAATCGTAAAACTATTCTCAATGAGTTACGGTTTGAGGCAGCAACTGCACAGGAGTTAGAACCAGTTAATATTCCGAATATCTTTCAACGCACCGAGGATTTTCCTAAATTTTTAAGTAATAGGACTTGGCTAATCCGTGGTGCTAAGGGAACAGGAAAAAGTCTGTTGTTTCGACTATTTGTAGAACAGCCAGATGCTGCTAAGGAATTAGCTCAAACTGATGTCAACTTAAATAATGTTAATTTTATTGCAGGTCATGGTCAACCTAGAGTATCTGTAACAATTCTGGAAAGTGGCGATATTGCTAGTTATGAACAGCAAGTTGGTGAGGATGATTGGCACTTTTTTTGGCTTAATTATAGTCTTTTACAACTGTGCAAAGCTAAATCGGAATTAAGTTTGCTCTCTGGTTTAGATGAAAAGTTAATCGCATTGAGTTCTCAAGAAAATCCTTCTCATGGGGAGATTGTTTCATGGTTGGTAGAGCGTTCCCAATCTCCAATTAAGCGACCGCAAGCAGTTGACGAGTTGCGAGCAATTAATTTATGGTTACAACAAAATAATCAGGTTGTATGGTTGTTTTATGATGAACTAGATGCTGGTTTTGGTTCTAGTCAAAGAGATTACGAGCGACGCAGACGCGCATTGGAAGCATTGCTTGCTTGGTGGTTGGAAAGCGGGACAAGTCTAAAACAGATTGTCCCCAAGATATTTTTACGTGAAGATATTTGGAACCAACTCAACTTTACTAATACAGGACATTATAGTGGGCGATCGCTTCAACTACGTTGGGAAGAGGCGGATCTCTGGCGACTGGTGCTTCGCCAAGCGCTGAAAAGTTCTGAATTATTAAGAAAATCTTTAGAGCAAAAGTTGGGGGTAACAGTCGAACGACTTAATATAATTGGGCTGGAGCAATTACGTCAAAGCTTATATCCCTTATGGGGTGAGCGGATGGGGCGTACAAAGAAAGCCTACACATATAACTGGGTTCGCAACCGTATTGCTGACGGTCAAAATAACTGTTTTCCGCGCAGTTTGATATTGCTTTTAGAAGAGGCAGTCAAACTTGAAAAAGATTTTTCTACCGAATACAGCGCTGAGATTACTTTACGACCAAAAGCATTGATTGATGCTTTTCCCTATGTTTCCCAGCAACGTGTTGCTGAGGTGCGTAACGAATATCCTGAACTCGAAAATTTTCTGAATAGACTTCAGGGTGAACGCTCTCCTATTGATGAAAATCGCCTAGCTGAAATTAGGCAGGTGGAGGATGGCGAATTAGCCCTTCGCATTAAGGATATGGTCGAAGCGGGTATTTTCACAGAGCGCTCTCGTCCTAAAGATCCTCCCCCTCGTGTCTACGGTGTTGCTGAGTTGTACTTGTATGGATTAGGTATGGTTCGCAAGGGACAACGATAGGAATTTTGTCTAAGGTTTTAGTTGAGCAAGTTAAAAAGTTTGGTGAACAATTGATTCAATCTGCAGTTTCGCTACCATCTCGGCACGGGCTGACACATTAAGCTTGCGAAACATTCTTTTCAAAGCTTGCTTGACTGAATTGGGCGCAATCCAAAGTTTTGCGCCAATTTCAATATTGGTTAACCCGGCAGCCACTAACTCAGCAATTTCTAATTCGCGAGGTGTTAACACACATGTTAACGGGGAGTGGAATATTTTTGGTTTTGTTCGTAGGCTTGCCAGTTTTGCTGACAAATGAAGGCATAGAGCGCTTAAGTCAGCTAAATCGCTACCATTAAAAGCAGGAGTACCAATAACACGGGTAAAGTTAAGTGTTCCGACAAGACGAGCATCGTAAATAATTGGTCCACTCATAACATGTTCGTGGTCGTTACGCAAGCAAAAATGCTTCCAGTCTCCAGTTGGTAATACTAATTGTTCATGAGCGGGAGCATGACGCTCTGCTACATAGCGCTCAACTGGATTGCTCTGCATACACACACTCGGAACTCCCCAGTCAAATTCTGCTTTTGATTGCTCATCCAGCAGATACATGCCCCAATGTTGTACACCAAAATGCTTGCCAACTGTATTCAGCACAGCTAGTTGTAGTTCTTGTTCACTGTTGGCTCTTGCTATTTCATTAAATATTGTCCGAAGAGAATCAGCCATATGTGTACCCATTTGGGGACTATGCGAGCTTCATAATTACTCTTATGCTAACTAGTAAATGCAAAAGTTAAAATGACTGAATAATATTAGGAGCGATCGCATGACAGTTACACAAGTTTCTGCCCAAGAACTATTCCGGGCTGCTTATGAAAACCGCTATACTTGGGACAAAAACTTCCCTGGTTACACAGCAGATGTAACCTTTAAACACGATGACCAAGTGTTTACAGGCAAAGTTAGCGTTAACTCGAATATCAAAGCAGAAGTATTTGACGTAGATGACGAACAAGCACTGCAGGCGATTAACAATCAGTTGTGGGAAATCGCTATTCACCGTGTCCGTCGCAGCTTTGAAGAAACTCATGGTGCGAATACCTTTAGCTATGGTGCTACTGACGAAACTGGTGCAGTGGAAATTTTTGTCGGTGGTAAGTCAGAAGGCGATGGCTATAAAGTCCGCAACAATGAGGTGTGCCTAGTCCACCGTCACATTCACAATGTTGTTGTCACAATTAACACCTTCAGCAGTCATAACACAGGAGAAGGCTACCTCTCCCACACATATGACTCTGTATACCACGATCCAAAAACTGGCGAACAAAAGGGTGGAAGAAGCGAATTTACAGATGAGTACGAAAAAGTCGGTAACTATTTTATCTTAAATCGCCGCGAAATTCGTACTGAGACAGAAGGACAAATTTCTGTTCAAGAAATTATCTTCTCGAACATTAAATTGTTGGAACCTGTTGCTGCTTAATTTTGTAGTAAGCTACTAAGAAATATTGCGTCTTTGTGGTTGAGTAATTTTTTTACAAACCGCGAAGACGCAAAGGACACGAAGAAAGAAATTGATGCTAGGGTTAAGTCAGCAAGCTTTGCTGTATCTGTCATTCTCAGAAGTTGTCACAAAAAGCTGTGGGTATTGGTGGGTAAATAACTTTTCTTGCCCTCGATAAAGATGCTTTTTCAATAATTTACCCAAAATAGAAATACCTTGCTCTATTTCCTCTAGGGAGTTAGCAAACGTCAATCGCATTGCTGAATAACCCTGCTTATCAGGGAAAAATGCCGAACCACTAAAAATTAGGACGTTTTGTGCTAAGGCTTCTTTGCTAATTGTTTGTATGGGAATATCGGCTGGTAATTGCACCCAAAGAAATAAACCGCCTTTAGGAACTGTCCACTTTGCCTCTTCAGGAAAATAACGCTCCATCGCCTGTACCATAAAGTTGCGGCTTTGCAGGTTTTCTGTGCGCAGTTGGTTGAGATGACGGCGGTAATGTCCTGATGCCAAGTATTCACTAACTATTGCTTGGGAAACTGTGGATACATGCACATCATGAAATAACTTCCGTTCGAGAATCGCTTGATAATGTTTGCCTGTAACCACCATGTAGCCGACTCTAATCCCAGGCATTAAAGTTTTAGAAAATGTACCTACATAAGTTACTAAATCATTTTGATCTAAAGCTTTGATTGGTGCTGGTACAGGTTCAAAATTCAATCCTTCATAGGCGTTGTCTTCTAAAATTGGACATTCGTATTGTTGAGCTAATGCCAGTAGTTGCTGACGATGTTCTGGTGAGGTAGTTAATCCGGTGGGATTATGTAGGGTACTAATCGTGTAAATCAGTTTTGGGCAATGACTTTTGAGATATTGCTCTAATAACTCTAAATTTATCCCTTCCGCAGTCATGGGAATGCCGATGATTTTGGCTCCTAAATTTTCTAAAATGGCAATAGCGCCAAAATATGTGGGAGCTTCGACAATTACCCAATCTCCTGGTTGGACAAAATAATGCATTGCTAATGACAATGCTTGCTCGGAGCCGTTAGTAACTATTAAATCATCTGTAGATACGTTTAGTCCTTGATGTATCAACATTTGCGTAATTTGTCTACGTAACGTTGTCTGTCCTTGAGGCAAGTCATATTTATGCAATGCGTCTGTCTGATTGAGCGCTCGTTTGGCAATTTGCGTGATATCTTTTGGCGGGCGCGGGAAACCAAAACTTAAATTAATCATTCCTGGCTGCGTTTGTGCTTGTACTGCAGCCATGTGCAGATCGAAGAAGGAATTGCCTCCTGGCTCTTTAATTATCACGTCTTGAGCAGGGGCAAATGTTGGTTTGAGGTTAGTGGCAGCAACTCTTTGAGTTTCCACGAAGTAGCCGGAACCTTGACGGGCGCAAATTACTCCTTCTGCTTCTAAAACGTTATACGCTTCAATGATGGTGAGTTTATTTACTTGTACGCTTTCGGCTAGAGAACGGATGGAGGGTAAGCGATCGCCTGGTTGTAGTGCGCCAGATTGAATCAGATTGCTGAGGCGATCGTGAATCTGCATGTATATAGGTTTAGGTGACTGCCGATCTAAAAAAATCTTCATCTTGGCGCACTCCAGCACTGTAACTACTTGCAATATAAACGATTTTTCGCAGTAGAACATGGTACACTTGGGCGAATTTTGACTAGAACAGTTGCAATTGCTCATCACTGTACTAGGACAAATCTGCCAAAACTGTACCTTCTCACTTTGAAATTCCTGAGTGAAAGTGAAATTAATAGTTCACTTTTACTTGGGTAATTTTACCGTGAAAATCCTTAACACTTTATTACCAACCCTGAAGAACGTTTGGCAACATGTCCTCACATGGATGTATAGCAGTTCTGAACTACAAGTTTGGCAAGAATCAGACTGTTACGGTTGTACTTATTGTTGGCACGCCTACGATCCAATGACAGGACGTTCTGCTTGTTTTGGTTCTGAGGAAGAAATACGTATCTGGATTGAACAGTCTTACTATTGCAATACTTCCCGTAAGCTATAAGCGCCTACATTTCATCACAACGAATAGTTGAGGAATTGTACCGCGAAGTTGATATGGCAATAGACAATAGTAATTATGCCGATGCCACGATCGCCTCAATTCGCGGTATAGTTGAAATAAAACAAACTGAAATAGATCGCTCTTTAGAAAAGACAATCCAAGTAGTAGGTGTAGGTTTAGCTCCTCACAACCCACCCCATCCCTTTTACGCTTCATTATTATTGAGTATTTTGGCTACCTTATTTTTTAGCATCATAACTTGGCGTTGTACTCAAAGAAAGTAGGTTTACGGTATCAATAAAGACGTTTATTTTTGTAACTTTATTTTACTAGATAGTTATATAAAAATACTACTATTTTTTGGCGAGTAATTACGGAGATTATCATGGTTGTATGAAGATAATGCCAGAAAAATATAAATTAATTATGAAGTTGAGCAAAAAATGTTTAAAATTGCATGAAGACGCAATAAATTAATAACAGTAAATTTACGGTGTAATTATTATGTCATTAAGTATTAACTCTATCTCATATAGTTAACTGAACTGCTTACATTTAAATTGCAACCACAAAAGTTACTTAGCTACTCCCAAGATTTACGTACATCAGACTTAAGCAATTTTTTAGTTCTATTAACTAACATTGATTTTAGGTAGGTGCTATCACATTAGCTCGAAAGCAACGTGCGTTAAATTACCCTAAACGGTCATTATTCTATGAGTATCCTTGAACCTAACTCACTTTTGTCAGTACCCACCGGTCCATTGCGGATTTCTCCATTGCCACCGAGTGTTGGTACAGAAAGTGAAACCATCTTCTTTTCGTTAGTGATTCCGACTTACAAAGAGGCGGCAAATGTCAAAAAAATAGTGAGGATATTGAGCGAACTGTTAGATGAATCGATCCCTGGAGATTATGAACTGATTGTAGTAGACGATAATAGTCCGGATGGTACTTGGCAAGTGGCACAATCTTTGGTAGAAGAATACCCGCAGTTGCAGGTGATGCGCCGCCAGCATGAGCGGGGACTTTCCAGTGCGGTGATTCGGGGATGGCAGGCAGCCAGAGGACAAGTTTTAGGAGTGATTGATGCGGATTTACAGCATCCACCTCATGTGCTATTACAACTGTTACAGGTAATTCAACAAGGAGCAGATGTAGCAGTTGCTAGTCGTCACAAAGAAGGTGGTGGGGTGAGTAGCTGGAGTTTCATCCGGCGTTTTTTGTCCCGTGGCGCACAATTGCTGGGATTAATTATCTTACCAAGAGTACTAAGCAGAGTTTCCGATCCAATGAGTGGTTATTTTATGATCCGCCGCAATGCGATCGCAGGTGCAACCCTTAATCCCGTAGGATACAAAATTCTGATTGAAGTGCTTGGGCGAGGAGAAGTGGGTGAAATTGGCGAAGTGGGTTACGTGTTTAGCGAACGCAAAGAGGGTGAAAGTAAGGTGACGTGGAAGCAGTATGTGGAGTACATACAGCACTTAGTTTTGTTACGGCTCTCCACCAGTAGGCTAAGACGATTCACTCAACGCCAAAGTTTCCCAGTAAGTCGCTTCCTCCGTTTTGGCTTGGTGGGATTAACGGGGGTATTTGTTGATATGGTGGTGCTGTACTTGCTCCATAGCCCAACTGCACTAGGTTTGCCCTTGACTCGGAGTAAAATTATCTCCGGTGAAATAGCAATTATTAACAATTTCATTTGGAATGATAGCTGGACTTTTGCTGATATTTCCATGCAGCAGCAAGAATGGCGTCAGCGACTCAAGCGATTTTTAAAATTCAATATTATTTGCCTTGCCGGATTGGTATTGAATGTACTGGTTTTGAATTTAGTGTTCAATTTCGTAATTCGCAATGCTTACATTGCCAACCTGATTGCGATCGCCGCTACTACTATTTGGAATTTCTGGGTTAACCTAAAACTCAGTTGGCGGGTAACACAAGTGAAATAAAGGTAAAAGATTAAATATGCTCACTTCTCATCCTGCCCAATCTAAACCTTTACTAAAGGTGAATGATATTTATTTGCTGATTGGTCTAATATTAATAGGTGTGTGGTTACGTCTACCTAGTCTTGGACAAGGTTTATACCGTGATGAGGCATCTACTTATTTTGATGCACTGCCGACCAATTTTGCTGAATTAATTAAGACAGTTACCATCAGCGAACTTAATCCTCCTGGCTTTTACCTAATTATGCATCAATGGATGCAATGGTTTGGGGTAGAAGAAGTAGTATTTAAACTACCTGCGTTGATTTTTGGTATATTAATAATTCCTGCTACCTATGCTTTAGGTAGAGTTGCTAGTTCAAATAGTGCGGGGATCATCGCAGCAACAATCACTACTGTAATCCCATCAGCTATTTATTATTCTCAAGAGGCTAGACCTTACACCATAACAGCTTTGCTATGTTGTTTGACATTACTAATGTACTGTCAAGCGGTAGTAAGCAAATCCCAAACAAGGTATTTAATTGGCTTTGTAATTTGTACAACTATACTGTTGTATGTTCAGTATACAGGTCTATTAGTAGTTTTTAGTCTCATCTTCATTACTATCTGCCTCAAATTACTTCGGATCGCAAATGTGAGGTTGAAACCTTTTGCTATTGCTTTCGGAGTAATCTTTTTGCTATATGCGCCGTGGTTGCCAATTTTCTTAAATCACTTCCAGATAGGCACACCTTGGATAGAGAAAGAACCTTTGTTGCGCAGAGTAAATTTGTTATTTGAACATATAACTTATACCATCCCAACAGGCAGAGGTAACAAGACTGCCAGACTACTGATTTTTTTGACCTTAGCTCTGGGAGTGCAACGGTTATTCACTCAATTTAAGCAGTCTTCTTACCGTTGGAATCAAGTTTTTAATCCATCGACAATTATTCTTAGTACGTGCTTCATCATACTTTTCTCAGCACAGGCAGCTCTTTCTTTATCGTATGATCGATATATTTTTCCCTTTGCCCCCATTGCCTGGGTACTTTATGCCAGTTGGTTGGTTGCTCTTGGACAGTTAATTTACAGCTACTGCAATAGCAGATGGAAAAAGTTGAGTCTACACTTTGCCGTAGCGTTGCTACTCTGTTGGTTGGTATTACCTAATTCGCTAAGTGCTTTATCTTTAGGAAATCAAAATAAATCAGGGATCAGGTTACTGGCTGCTGATTTAGTGCAAAAGTCTCATGGAAATACTATTTACCTTGTCAATCCTGACTATTTAGGTCCTACCTTTGGATACTATATGAGACAGCACCAAGTAAAACTACATGGCTTTGCGCGTTGGCAAAATCCAGAAATATTTAGACCTCAAGGTTATGCCAAAATATGGGAGCAACCAACATTAATATCAGATATAGAACAGCGTATTCAAGAAGAGGCACGCAAAGGCTATCGAGAGTTAGCTCTAATTCAAGAGAATTTGGTTTTAGCGGATGTCGGACAAATGAAATACAGTCGAGCTAATGTATTCTTGTCTAGATTAAAACAACTCTACCCATTACGGCAGAAAAAAGACTACCCTGGTAGAGAAGAAAACGTATCTATTTACGTGTTTTCACTAACAAAGTAGATTACCCTACCCCAACCCTCCCCTTATCATGTTTTCACTCACAAGGTAGATATATACCCCTCCCAACCCTCCCCTTATTAAGGGGAGGGCTAGGGTGGGGTTCATGCTTGCCAGATTTCGCCCAAAAGCACTTCTTGAGGTGCGCCAGTGGCGGTAGGTAGGTTGCCAGGAGTACCCAACTGTCGCCAGTAAGCTAAAACTGCAAAAGCGATCGCTTCTTTAAAATCAGCATTCAAACCAACTTCATCTGTAGTTGAAACTGGTATCGATGTCAACAACTGCTGCAATCGACTTTTGAGATAAAGATTGCGACTACCACCGCCACACAGTAGCACTCGCTGTGGCATTTGCGGTAGAAAAGTACGGTAACTGTGAACAATGGAAGCGGCTGTAAGTTCTGTCAAGGTAGCCAAAAAGTCGGCGGGACTGAGTTGGTAGGGTTCAGCATCTTGTATACATTGATGTAAGTATGTGTCACCGAATAACTCTCTTCCTGTGGATTTGGGTGGTGGTGTATGAAAGTAGTCTTGGCTCAGCCATTGTTCCACCAAAGGATGACACGGAGTACCACTCGCTGCCCAAGCGCCATCTTGATCGTAAGTTTTTGTACCCTTAGTTAAATGGTACACTGCCAAATCTAAAAGACTATTTCCTGGTCCTGTATCCCAAGCACGAACTTTTGTCAACCAGTTGTCATCTCTTGATGGTATATGAGTAACATTACCAATACCACCTATATTTTGAACACAACGAGCTTCTACAGGATGACTGAGCAAAGCTGCATCGATACGAGGTACTAAAGGCGCACCGTGACCACCAATAGCAACATCTGCTACACGAAAATTACTGACAGTAGTAATACCCGTAGTATTAGCAATTATAGCACCACGACCAAGTTGAAGGGAATAACCGATTTTGGGTTGGGAAATTTCCCCCACTCCCGGAGGTGGTCTATGGTAAACTGTTTGACCGTGGGAACCAATCAAAGTAGCCTTTTGCTGTCCGATTTGAATATTCTGAGCTGCTTGGGCAAAAGCAAAAGCGATCGCATCATCTAATTGAGCCAATTGAGCCATGTTGAGGGCAGCGCCACCACAAACTGCGAGAATTTGCTCTCTTAGTTCGGTTGAGTAGGGATACGTTGCACCTGCTACTAGTTCAATTTTGATGTCTAAATCTGTACCAGTAATATCTACTAAGGCAGCATCTATACCATCTACAGATGTACCACTGATTAAACCAATTACAAGAGTCATTCGATTTTAGTTTTGAGATTTTGTAGTAAGCACTTTAGCGCTAAAGCGCTTACTACAAACTAAACTTTTTGTTGACATTTTACTAATCTTCCATTGCTGGACGATTGGGGATGCCATTTTTTTCTGTAGAAATGATATGTAAATCTACATCTTTGAGTAATCGTAGTAACTTGTGAGTTAAGGAACCTTTGAATAAAATTTGCCAACGCGATCGCTGAGAAGCACCAATCACTATTTGGGTGATGCGGTACTTTTCTGCCACTTGCGCAATTGCTTCGGCTATATCATTACTAGTAACACGAATGAATGTACCTTCAAATTCTTTGCACAGCTTTTCAAAAGTTTCCAGGTATAAACTTTCTTCCTTAGTGATAAAGCGCTCTGGATGGGCGACATATACAGTAAAAAGAGGAGCATTCATGTACCCAGCAATTCTTGCTCCCCGCCGTAGTAGTTGTACTGAATTAGGGTAAGTAGATACACAGACCATAACTCGCTCATGTATGTTACAAAACTGGCCTTGAGGAGTAGAGGCAATAGCATCTTCTTCAACATTATCAGCAACTTCGCGCAATGCCAATTCTCGCAAAGCAATTAAATTACGGCGTTGAAAAAAGTTATCGAGAGATTGTTGAATTTTTTGTGGTGCATATATTTTACCTTCCAGCAACCGTTCCTGAAGCGTTTCTGGGGTCACATCTATTACTACTACCTCCGTAGCTTCCTCTAAAATACGGTCAGGAACACGTTCTCGGACAACTACACCTGTAATCTTAGCTACCAAGTCATTGAGACTTTCCAAATGCTGAATATTCATTGTCGAATAAACATCAATGCCTTGAGCCAAAATAACTTCTACATCTTGGTAGCGTTTTTCTCTGAGAGAACCAGGGACATTAGTATGAGCCAATTCATCAATTAGTACCAACTGAGGCGAGCGTGCAATAATCGCATCCGTATCCATTTCTGTCAAAGTCAACCCACCCCGCTCAATTTGCTTGCGGGCGATCATCTCCAAACCCTCAGCCTTTTGTGCCGTCTCCTTACGTCCGTGAGTTTCCAAAAGCCCAATAACAACATCAACCCCTTCCTTCTTAAGTGCATGAGCTTCCTCCAGCATCCGATAGGTTTTACCTACCCCAGGAGCCATACCAATAAATATTTTGTATTTCCCTCGGCGTGGTGAACTTAGTTCATAAGAAAGAGGAGGCAAGGATTTATTTTCTAACTTAGGAAAGTTAGAATTATTTAAAAAATCGCCTTTAATATTCATATTACCTGGGAATTGATAATTGTTAATTGCTAATTGTTAATGGCACATTCCAAATCTCTCATAAACAATTAGCTGTTAGCATTTATTTATTGCGCTGACGATTAAATTCATCCAGATCCAAAGCATAATTTAGTCTAAGAATATTCACACCAGGTTCGCCAAAAATTCCTAAAAACCGACCTTCTGTATATCTATTCAACAAAGGAACTAACTCATCTGGTCTAATATTACGAGCACGAGCCACCCGCTCAAACTGTTCTCGTGCCGCTCGTAAAGAAATATGGGGATCTAAGCCAGACCCTGAAGAATAGATTAAATCAGCAACAGACTCAATATTCTCATCTTTAAGTCTGGTTGCCTTGTCTACTACCCTACTTAATAAATCTGGATTACTAGGAGCGAGATTACTTGCTCCTGACAAACCAGTTGGTTTAGCATCTTTACCTTGACTATACCTAACCGTACTTGGACGACCTTGAAAATACCGTTCAGAGCGAAACTGTTGCCCAATCAAAGCCGAACCATAAGGTTGATCTTGAAAATTCCTAACGATACTACCATTAGCCTTATCTTGAAGAAAAGGAATTTGACCAACTAAAAGAATCAATAAAGGATAGATAATAGCCGTTAGCACCCAAAGAATTAAAGTAATGCGAACCGCCTTAGCAGCTTCTCGAACAATAGACATAAAAACTTCTCAACAGCCTCATAAAATCAAACTCTAAACAACTTAAAAACGCTCAGGCTGAAAAACAACCATAAACAAATAAACAACAACAGCCAAAGTCACCAAACCCAAAACACCAATAGCCCAAGCAGAACGACGTTCCAACGTACCATCAGCAGCAGCATAAACCACAGGAGCAATAAGCAAATTCAAACACAATCCCAAAAAAACAACCAAAGGCAACCGTTGCTCCCGCCATTGCCCCCAAACATACAAAATCATCTCCACCAAATCTGTAGACAAAAACTTAGCCAATTTATCAACCTTATTCTTCATAATCTTTCTTCGCGTCCTTCGCGTCTTCGCGGTTCAACAACTACCCCAACCCCACCGCCGTAATCAAAACATCAATCAACTTAATAGCAACAAAAGGAGCAATAACACCACCCAAACCATAAATCAAAACATTACGTTGCAAAAGCTGATTAGAAGTCAAAGGTCTAAACTTCACACCAGTCAAAGCCAAAGGAATCAAAACAGGAATAATCAAAGCATTATAAATCAAAGCCGAAAGCACAGCCGAATTAGTACTAGTCAACTTCATCACATTCAAACTTTGCAAATTAGCACTCGAAAACAAAACCGGAATAATAGCAAAATACTTAGCAATATCATTAGCAATAGAAAACGTCGTCAAAGCACCGCGAGTAATCAGCAATTGCTTACCAATACTCACAATATCGATCAGCTTAGTCGGATCAGAATCCAAATCCACCATATTAGCTGCTTCCTTTGCCGCTTGAGTACCAGTATTCATTGCTACCCCAACATTCGCCTGAGCCAAAGCAGGTGCATCATTAGTACCATCCCCCGTCATTGCCACAAGTTTACCTTGAGCCTGCTCCCGTTGAATCACCGAAATTTTATCTTCAGGAGTAGCTTCAGCAATAAAATCATCCACCCCCGCTTCTGATGCAATTACAGAAGCAGTAATGCGGTTGTCCCCAGTGAGCATGATGGTACGAACTCCCATCCGCCGCAATTGGTCAAAACGTTCTCGAATACCGGGTTTAACAATATCCTTAAGATAAATGACACCGTAAATTTCGCCATCAAGAGCTACCGCCAAAGGTGTACCGCCAAGTTGGGAAACTCGTTCATAAGCAGCATCAAGTTCGGGCGTATCATTGCCATTGCGAGAACGTACAAATCCCTTAATTGCAGAAACAGCACCTTTACGAGCTTGGCTGCCATTGGGTAAATCTGTGCCACTCATACGGGTTTTAGCAGAAAACTCAACTCCAACGGAGCGATCGCGATCAAAATCTACCCTAGCACCTAACCTTTCTGCCAACCGCACAATCGATTTTCCCTCAGGCGTATCATCAAATACACTTGCCGCTAAAGCCACATTAGCAATATCGTCCATCGAATGACCGTTGATGGGGACAAACTCTTCTGCCAAACGGTTACCTAAAGTAATTGTACCTGTTTTATCCAGAACTAAGGTGTTGACATCACCACATGCTTCAACTGCCCTTCCAGAAGTAGCAATCACGTTGAACTGAGCAACTCTGTCCATACCAGCAATACCTATGGCACTGAGCAACCCGCCAATTGTGGTAGGAATCAACGCCACCAAAAGAGCAATCAAAATTGCCACACTAATTGGACTTTTGACGTAATTAGCAATGGCAGGTAGAGTTACTACAACAAACACAAATACTAAAGTGAGAACTGCTAGCAACACCGTTAAAGCAATTTCATTTGGTGTTTTTGAGCGTTCTGCCCCTTCTACTAAAGCAATCATCCGATCAATAAACCCTTTACCTGGGTCTGATGTGATGCGGATAATTAACTCATCTGATATAATACGAGTCCCACCAGTAACTGAACTAGCTACGTCTGAACCTGTTTCTTTTAATACTGGTGCAGATTCCCCGGTAATTGCTGATTCATCTACACTGGCAACACCCATAATCACTTCCCCATCGGCGGGAATAATATCACCAGCAACTACGTAGACAGTATCGCCACGACTCAAGCTAGTGGAAGATACTTCTGTAACTGCGCCTTCGGGGGAAAGTTTTTTGGCGGTTGTCTCTGACTTTGTTGAGCGCAAAGCATCGGCTTGCGCCTTACCCCGTCCTTCTGCCACAGCTTCAGCATAGTTAGCAAATAAAACGGTGAAGAACAAAATTGCCGTAATTAATCCGTTAAACAGTTGCAGGTTTTTACCGGAAACTGGACCAAAGAGGTATGGATCGATTGTGAGTAGTAAGGTGATGATCGTGCCGAGCCACACTAAAAACATCACCGGATTTTTAATTGCGTATTTGGGATTAAGCTTGACGAAGGCGTCTTTAATCGCTCTTATGTAGAGTCCTTTGTTATTTACTTTGGACTTTTTATTTGCTTGACGGCGATCGCTTTTACGTCCTGAAGATTTAGGGGAGTCCATATCAACAATTAACCATTAACAAATTCCGTAGTTATTTGCCACCGCTGGCTAATTTAATACCTTCGGCGATGGGACCTAAAGCTAAAACGGGAAAGAAAGTTAGTACTCCTAAAATGAGAATTATTCCCGCTGTGATGACTGTAAATAATGTGGAATCAGTTCTGAGAGTACCTGGTGTTTCGGGTACTGGTTGTTTGTGAGCCATGCTATCTGCTAAAAGTAAGATGGCAATAATGGGAATGTAACGTCCGATTAAAATGCTCACACTGGTAGTCAGGTTCCACCACAAAGCTGTGGAGGCAGGCTGGGAATCTGCTAAACCTTCAAAACCAGAACCATTGTTTGCGCCAGCTGAAGCGTATTCATATACTACTTGCGAGATACCGTGAAAGCCAGGGTTGCTAATTCCCGAAAGCACTTCGGGAAATGTTAAAGTGATCGCACTGGGAATTAATACTGCAATTGGGTGGATCAGCAGTACTACACTGGCTAGAACTATTTCGCGCTTTTCTATTTTGCGTCCCAAAAACTCTGGAGTACGTCCTACCATTAATCCAGTAATGAAAACAGTAAGAATTAGATATATGAACAGGTATGCAGTTCCCGTGCCTTGACCACCCCAAACAATTTGCAAAAATAAGTTCAGTAGAGTAGAGAATTGTCCTTGTGGCATGAGAGAATCGTGCATTCCATTCACAGCACCACACATTGTTCCGGTAGTTGTGACTGCCCACAATGCTGTTTGCGCCCAACCAAATCTTAGTTCTTTACCTTCTAAATTAGGCTGCGGATATCCTCCTAAAGTGTTATTGACAAGGGGATTACCTTGATACTCACCCACAGAAGTCACGCCAATCAAAACTACATAGATGGCGAATACCATCCAAAATAGTAACCAAGCTTGTTTTGTGTTGCGAGCAAATAATCCATAGGTATAAATTAGTGCTGCCGGAATAGCAATCATGGCAATGATTTCGAGTAAATTAGAAGCAGCATTGGGATTTTCAAATGGGTGTGCCGAGTTGATGGCAAAAAAGCCACCGCCATTTTCTCCCAACTGTTTAATTATCTCAAAAGAAGCTACCGGACCTCTAGCTATATACTGTGTACCTCCCTCCAAGGTAGTGACAACTTGCGGACCAAGTAAGGTTTGTGGTACACCTAATGAAAGTAAGGCGATCGCACCAATAATTGATAGAGGTAACAATATACGTGTAATCGAACGTGTCAAATCAACATAAAAATTTCCTACTGCGCTACCTGTCAACCCACGAATAAAGGCAATTCCCACGGCTAACCCAGTAGCAGCTGAAGTGAACATCAAAAACGCTAAAGCAACTGTTTGGCTGAGATAACTTAAGGTTGTCTCCCCAGAATAGTGTTGTTGATCGGTATTTGTTAGAAATGAAATAGTTGTGTGCAGCACTGTATCCCAGGTTGGGGAAGCTAAACTTGTCGGATTTAAAGGAAGAAATCTCTGACTTATTAATAGCAAAAACACTAAAATGCCCATAATCAGGTTGCTTAATAGTACCGCCCGGATATACTGCCAACCTGTCATATCATCTTGGACACGCACACCTGATAATGCGTAGATTATTCTCTCCACAGGGTTCATCACGGGATCGAGTAGTGTTTTCTCTCCCATGAATACACGAGCTATGTACTTTCCTAATAGCGGAGTGATTGCTATTATAATACAAAGCGTTATCCCAATTTGTAAAAATCCTTGTCCCATTTATCTTGCTGAAATTGTATATAGATTATTTTGATTGTTTTAAAGCAAAATCTTGTGGGAAATGCTTAGCTATTTGGGCTTTATTAACATGATTGTTCCCATGTTTTATTAAGTAATTTTTTAGTCACTTAGACAGTATAACTCTCTACCTATCAGCAAAAAAATTTACTAAGGTTTAACCCTGAGCAACAGGAAATTATCTAGCCCCTACACTATTTCTCAGAAATATCATACTTCTACCACCTTAAGCAATCATTTATATATCTATAACTAGATATATATCTATTGATATAGGTAATAATAAGTAGTTTAGCTACCTCTCATGTTATTTGTCCTTTAAGCTGCGTGAGCATTTAAAATGTATATTGACTTATTAGGGTCGCAATACTGCAAGGGCTGAGAATTTTTGTAGGTTGGGTTGAACTATAGTGAAACCCAACAAATGCCTATAAATGTTGGGTTTCGTTCCTCAACCCAACCTACGTATTTTCGTATTTTTAAGCTTAACTGAGTAGTATTGATTAGGGTCGTTCTTTGTCATTGGTTATTGAGTGAACAGAAATATTTTTAGTTGATGCATATTGTTTTGATAAATTTATAATTAGAAATGAACCCAAATGTTGCACTAAGAATTTTACTCGTTGAAGATGATGAACTGTTCCGCCTTGGTTTACGAATGCGGTTAGAACAGGAAACGAGTGTAGAAATTGTAGCAGAGGCTGAAGATGGTGAGCAGGCAGTAGAATTAGCGAATCGCTACTCGTTAGATTTGGTATTACTAGATATTGGGTTACCAGGAATTGGTGGAATTGAGGCGTGTCGTCAAATCAAGCAGCAGCATCCAAACTTACCAGTCTTAGTTTTAACTTCCCGTTCGGAAAAACCCTTGATTGCGCGACTGATTGAAGCGGGGGCGCATGGTTACTGTCTCAAAGGTATCCCTTCGGAATCTCTGATATTGGCACTACGCTCGGTAGCAATGGGTGCTTCTTGGTGGGATCAAACAGCAACCACAGAAATCAGGGCAGCTTTTGAAGGAAACCATAAGCCAGCTTTACCACCAGTAAAAATAACTGAACCGCTAGATAACCCATTAACTAAGCGAGAGCAAGAAATTCTCGCACTGGTAGCCGCAGGTAAAAGTAATCAAGAAATTGCCGAAATTCTCTATATAGCTCCCGGTACAGTGCGAGTTCACGTACATGCTATTTTACAAAAGCTAGAGGTACGCGATCGCACTCAAGCAGCAGTACTAGCTATTCAAAGAGGATTGGTAGCACCAGAACTATTACATGGTGTTTAATGGATTTACCTACATTAATTGTTAGGAGACGTTCCGGCGGAACGTCTCTACGACTATGGTTACATAATGTTTAATGGGTCTACATCAATTGTTAAACTTACTGATGGAGGACAAAGCTGACGTATTTGATCCCAATCTGGTAAATTTGGTAAAGCAACTGGTGCAAACTTCAGCAAGATTTGCCAGCGATAACGATTAGCTACTCGTAAAATACTAGCTGGTGCTGGTCCTAATATATCTAACCCTTCTTGTTGAGGTAGCGCTTTCGCTATCATTTGTGCTGTATTTTGGACTTGAATTGGATCGGGGCTACTCAAGCGTAATAAAATTAACCTTCCATAGGGGGGATAGTTGAGAGCTTGACGTTGTTCTAATTCTGCTGAGGAGAAAGATAGATAATCGTGATGCCGTACCGCCTCAATTACTTGATGTTCGGTTGTATAGGTTTGGACAATTACCCTTCCAGGATCTTCTCCTCTGCCAGCACGCCCAGCAACTTGAGTTAAAGTTTGAAAAGCTCTTTCGCTGGCACGGTAGTCAGACAAATGCAGCAATCCATCAGCAGCAACAACGCCTACCAGTGTAACTTGAGGTAAGTCCAATCCTTTGGTGAGCATTTGCGTACCTACCAGCAAATCGGCTTCACCATTGGCAAACTTAGTTAACAGCGTGCGGTGCGCACCTTTTGTGCGGGTGGTATCGCTATCGTAGCGGATGCAGCGTAATTCGGGAAATTGCTTTGCTAACTCTTGCTCTACTCGTTGGGTTCCACTACCGAAAAATTTGAGATAAGGAGAACCGCATTCGGGGCAGTTGCGCGGATGAGTTTGAGCATAGTTACAGTAGTGACACCGTAATACTTGAGGTGCATTCTCTTCAGTTTGGTGATACGCTAGCGACACATCACAGTGAGGACACTCAATTACATATCCACAACTGCGACAAGATACAAATGTACTATGTCCCCGGCGATGGATGAACAAAATACCTTGTTGACTCTTTTGTTGTAGCTGCTGTAAAGCTTCTTGCAACGAGCGGCTAAAAATTGATTTATTGCCTTCGAGCAATTCTTGCCGCATATCCACTATTTCTACAGGCGGTAAAGGACGAGAGTGAACGCGATTGGGTAGGGAGAGATAGTGGGTTGGATTAATATTTACCCAAGTTTCTAGCGAGGGTGTTGCTGAACCTAGTACTAAGGGACAGTTTTCTAACTCGGCTCGCCATTGGGCGACGTTACGGGCATGGTAGGTGGGGATGGGGGAATCTTGCTTGAAGCTGGTGTCGTGTTCTTCGTCTAAGATGATTAAACCTAAGTTGGGTAAAGGGGCAAAAACGGCGCTTCTTGTACCGATAACTACTTGGGGTTCTCCGGTAAGCATCATTCGCCAAGTGTCATAGCGTTCTCCTTCCGACAAGGCACTATGGTAGACGCTAATTTTGTTTCCGAAACGGGCGCGAAAACGATCTGTTAGCTGGGGTGTAAGTCCAATTTCTGGTACTAAGACGAGAGCCGATTTACCTTGTGATAGTAGGGGTGCGATCGCCTGTAAATACACTTCTGTTTTACCAGATCCTGTTACTCCATGTAACAGTACAGTAGCGTAGCCTTGGAGTTGATTAATTGTTGCTAAAGCTTCTTTTTGAGCTGGAGTGAGGGTTTTACTTTGCTCCGGATGTATATCTACTCCCCCGAATGGGGAGGTTCGTAATACTTCTCTTTCTTGAGTGACAATATAACCCTTTTGTTCTAACGCTTTGAGAGTAGAGGTACTTGTACTACACGCCAGCAACAATTCATTTTGCCACAACTCACCGCCACGTCGCCGCAGCACTTCCAAAATTTCTCTTTGGCGAGTGGTTAAGTCTCTGTCAAAGGTACTACCTGTTAGTATCACTGCTTTTTGCAGCTTTGGTCGAGTCGGTTGTGGTGGTTCTAAATAACTTTCGACTAAACCAAATCGCTGCAACTCCCGTACTGCTCGGTAAGCACCTTTGACTTGCCTTTGCAGGTAGACAAAGCTATAATCTCCTTCTGCCTGTGCAGTTAAAAGTTGGAGTATTTGCTGCGCACTTGAGGAGAGGAAAGGGGGAGTGGGGGCTTTCACCAGACGGATACGACGTTGCGATCGCCCTAGTAACCCTGGTGGTAACGCTACACGTATTACCTGAATTAGGGGTGTATAGTAGTATGCTGCTACTTTACGTAAAAGTTGCCAATAGGTGGGAGGAAAAAACCCTGCACTCACCACATCTGCCACATCCCGAATTTTTTCTAATGGTATATCTAAAGGTGGTTGTGTGAGTAAACGAATAGCTATTCCTCCCAATTGTTGTGTACCGAATGGCACACTTAAAATATCTCCTGGTTTTACTTCTAACTGTTCTGGTAATCGATAAGTATATATTTCTGAACTTCCCGGACAGTCTACTAGCACTTCAATCCATCGATTAAGCGATGTACCTATATTGTAAGATTCACTTGGTTGAGCAACCACCAATGGAGGCATTACGCCATTCTTATACATGATTTCTGAATTAATAGACAGATATTTTCCACATGTTCGTGCCATGAATTTTTATGCCAGCAACTTGACTCTAACTATCTCCATCGGTTCGCCCAAAATGTATTTCGCAATACTGTCATAAGACATAATACTTGATAAGTTTCCTCTTATGTAATCGACTAGACAAATCAATTTCAACTGTAAACTGTGATTAAAAGTTGATTACATCCAGACAAGAGCGAACAATCTCAAATTTTTTTCCGGATTTTTCTGGTGGTTACTGAATAGGGAGTACCTCCTTTTCCCCCTATTGATAGATATTCAGGTCATTACGTATATGAGATCCTTTATCAAGATAATAACGTTACTAACGTATAAGATGCCAAGTAAGCATCATTCGGTTAAGGTTCAGCAGCAGTCCATAGCTCCAACAACCAGATTTTGGCATTTTCCACGCCAAATTGGGTATAAAAATTAAAAAATAATTAGAAAAATAAATGAATATTTAAGAAGTGGAGAGACTAAATATGATTTTTATATTTGTTAAGATCGGGTAATTTTGATTGAATAGATTTGCTAGGCAGAAAAAAATGAGGAAGATATGTATTCGCAGGAGAGACAAAAATTATTAAGGATGCAAATTTTTAAAGTAGATGTAGCGGCAAGGAATAAATCACTAGAAAAATTTTGTCTGGTCAAAACTGGACTTTCCGAAAAAATAGGTAGATACTAAAAGAACAAGACAAAAATTTATTTGTAGCAAAAGTAGAGCAAACAAGTAAAAGTGTATATTTGTTTTTCAAGTAATAACTACCAATATCTTAAAGTAGCTGTCACTAAATTATGTACCAAACTACTGAGCAATCCCTAGAAACTATGAATATTTCTGAATTGGGAACAATGGAGATGCTAGAAAATGCTGCTGATAATGAGCAGTCTTTTCTCAAATTGGAAGCAATAGCAGAAGAAGAACCCCCAATTATAGAAAATCTGGAAGCAGAAGAACGCGATGGGGATGCAATGGCAGCAGCTCGACCCTCAGGATATAATAAGACTGAGCATGACGACGCTGTGGGCGCATTTTTCAAAGAAATGGCTCGTTATCCTCTGCTGAAGCCAGATGAAGAGGTAGAATTAGCCAGAAGAGTGCGATTTTTAGAGGAAGTTAGAGAACTACAAGCTTCTTTATACGAAGAACTTGGCAGCCAGCCAAACAAAGGAAATGTTGCTGCTCAATTAGAATTGACAGAAAAGCAATTAGAACATCGCTTATATTTGGGTAGGGTAGCGAAACGCAAAATGATTCGCTCAAATCTACGCCTTGTGGTATCAATCGCCAAGCGATATCTCAATCGCGGAGTGCCTTTTTTGGATTTAATTCAAGAAGGGGCGATGGGTTTAAATCGCGCTACAGAAAAGTTCGATCCAGATAAAGGGTATAAGTTCTCAACCTACGCTTATTGGTGGATTAGACAAGCAATTACCCGAGCTATAGCTAATGATGCACGTACAATTCGCTTACCAATTCATATTGTTGAAAAACTCAATAAACTTAAAAAAGCGCAACGAGAACTTAAACAAAAATTAGGACGTAATCCCACAGAAGTAGAAATGGCGGAGGCATTAGAAATTCCTCCACAACAACTGCGTCAACTCCAGCAATTACGAAGACAAGCGCTTTCCCTCAACCACCGTGTTGGTAAAGAAGAAGACACAGAATTGATGGATTTGCTTGAAGATGAAGATAACCAATCTCCAGAGGCGAAAATGAACGAAACCATGATGCGCCAGGAGATTTGGGAAGTTTTGGGTGACGTGCTTACACCCAGGGAAAAAGATGTCATCTCTCTAAGGTATGGTCTTCTTACTAGTGAACCCTGTACTTTAGAAGAAGTTGGCAACATGTTCAATCTCTCTCGTGAGCGAGTGCGCCAAATTCAAAGTAAAGCTATGCGGAAGTTACGGCGTCCTCATATAGCTAAGCGTTTGAAGGGTTGGCTGGTATAATTAGTCATTTGTCATTTGTCATTTGTTAAGAACCTTGAGCTATTGACTAGGAACTACATAATGTGGACTAATGACTACAGACTCCCTGGTAGGCTTGATGTACAGACGCCCCGCCGGGGCGTCTCTACGGAAAACCCTTGATTAATTACTAATGACTAACGATTTAATTTTGCGTTTTGCTGAACCAGCCGATTGCAGCGTCATATTTGAATTAATTAAGGCGCTGGCAGAATATGAAAAATTGTCGGATGCAGTTACAGGCAGCCCTGCTGCACTGAATGAGCATCTATTTGGTTCACCAAAATACGCCGAGGCGATATTAGCTGAATACTCAGGGCAAGCTGTGGGATTTGTCCTCTTTCTTCATAATTATTCAACATTCTTAACAAAACCTGGTATATATTTAGAAGATATATTTGTTTTACCAGAGTATAGACGCTTAGGCATTGGTAAGTCCCTCCTCACGAAATTGGCGCAAATAGCTGTAGAGAGAAATTGCGGGCGGTTAGAGTGGAGTGTTTTGGATTGGAATGAACCGGCGATCACATTCTACCGTCGTATCGGCGCTTCGATTCTCGATGAGTGGCGCATTTGTCGCGTTACTGGAGAAGCGCTTAATCAGTTAGCTACTAATGGCTAATGGGAAACAAGCAATTAGCAACAAGAAGTTTGACAAGTTGTCATTTGATGACACTAACACTCAGCCTGAGAAGAAAAATTTTTTTACTTTTTGCCTCCTTTGCCGTATTCTTATTAAAGATATATTGATAATAGGTGGCAATAAGAAATGACTTTTTCCAGTATTGCCTTGGAGCATCGCGAAAAAGAAGCCCAGACAGAAAAAACGTTTCTCATCTACAGTCTGATCGGCTCCCTAGCTCTACATGCAGGGTTACTGGCTTTTGGTATTGACAATTTTTTAAAAATGTTCCCAAAAGTAGAAGATGAACCGATAGAAATAGCGATCGTTGAAGCTCCAACTCCGGAAGCAACAAAACCACCAGAAGAAAAAAAATTGCCCCCACCGCCACCACCACCAAAGGTAAATGCTGGTGGCGGTGGTGGTGGCGGTAAGAGTGCCGCACCCACAATAGCCCCAAAACCAGTAGTCAAAGCACCAGTACCACCGCCAGTACCCATTGTCAAAGCACCAGTACCACCGCCCAAACCCGTTGTCCAACCACCAGTACCACCGCCAGTACCCATTGTTAAAGCGCCGCCACCACCGCCAGTACCAATAGTCAAAGAGCCGGATTTACCAACCACTCCAGCGCCAGTTATTACACAACCACCATTGCCCAAAATAGAAAAGTTTACTCCACAACCATTACCAACCGTAACACCGACAGCCTCATTACCAGAACCAGTTAGTACACCCAGCCCGATTCCTACTAACCCCGTTCCCATCCCTTCAGCCACACAGTCGCCTACAGTTTCACCTGAAACTGCTGGAACAGGCATTTCTGGAAGTAACCGTCGTCTGAGAACTGTCTTTGGTGGTGGTTCCGGTAATGGTTCTGGTACTGGTATAGGTAATGGTATAGGTAGCGGTAGAGGTAACGGTATAGGTAGCGGCGTCGGTAATGGTGTCGGTAACGGCGTCGGTAATGGTGTCGGTAATCGCTCAGGAGAAGGTACGCAAGTGGCTACAGCGCCAACACCGCCAAAGCCTAAGCCACCAGCGCCAAAACCAACAAAATTAAATGTTTCAACAGATTGCATTAAGTGTGAAATTAGATACCCAGACAGCGCGAGACGGCGGCGACTAGAAGGTAACCCAGAGGTAGCTATTGATTATGATGAAAATGGTAAAGTTATCAATGTGCGCTTGACTCGTCCTACTGGTAAATCTGAACTGGATGAAGCGATTGTCGAACAAGCAAGAGAGTTTCAATTAAAACCCAGACCAGGCGGAAGACAAGGGGTAAGAGTAGTAGCTAACTATAATATTAGGGGATCGGATCGCGATCGCGATTACCAAGCACGTCAAAGAAAACGAGAAGAAGAGCAAAGACAAAGAGAAACAGCCACCGAACAATCTCCAGAAACTACTAGCCAACGCTCAGAAAGAATTCAGGATGTTCCTCCAGTAAACCCGAATAGACGCAGGCGATCGCTTACACCTTCCGCACCAGAACCCACAACTAATCCAGGTATAGATTCTTCTAATCAGTCCCCCCAGACCTCACCTAGTCCCAGTGAATCTGTGCCATCTGATACATCTATTCAGTCTCCTGAAGGCAGATCTGAAAACCGAGGAAGAAGGCAGAGGAATTTGGAACCATTTAATAGTCAACCATCTGAGTCACAGTCAGTACCAGCAACAGATCCTTCTCTTACACCGCCTGCTACTAATAGTGATACAATCAACGGTAATTAAACCGTGTTTACACTTACCATCCCTCGTTACCAGGCTCAGCCTGGTAACGCAGTCTACAAGGCTCAGCCTCGACTACAATCATTGGCGATTAGAATGGAGAGACAACATTACCTCAACTGTGACTTATGCTGAGAACTGTCGAAGGTATTTATCAGGATGGGCAAATCAAACTTACGGATCTGCCGCAAGATATAAGCGAGCATTCCCAAGTTCTCGTTACTTTTCTTGAACCTGACAAAATTGATTGTGCAAAACTGCGCCAACTGATCGATCAGCTTGAAACAATTGCAGGCATTCAGCAGGGCTTTGAAGAACTCAACGCAGGACAAACTCGCCCTATCAGTCAATTTATTCAGGAAATGCAGCAGAAATATGGCATTTCAGGTTGAAATTACTCCAATTGCTGAAACTCAAATTAACAAAGCTTATCAATGGTATCGAGAACGTAATTCCGAATTTGCCGATCACTGGTTTCGGGGCATAATGAATGCGATCGCAACACTACAAGAAAAGCCTCGACGATGTTCTTTAGCAGTTGAACACGAGATTTTCCCTGAAGAAACTCGACAGTTGTTGTATGGGAAATCTAAAAATATGTACCGTGTTCTGTTTACTATTAGAGATACTACAGTGACCGTGTTGTATGTACGTCATGGTTCTCAGGCATCGTTAACTGTCGAAGATTTGGAAAATGGAGTTTAGAGTGAATTCTGGGGATCAAGAATTCGGCTATGTACTAAAGCGGAAAACGCTCAATTTACCGCAATTTCCCGATGAACTTGATCGCTTGCAAGAATTAAGGGAGCGAATTGAAGAGGTATTGCCATTTGTGCCCCTCACCAATGAACTTGCAAGGCGGGAAATTCTCATCTCAAGGGTAGTTACCGAGTTGATTCACTATACTCAAGCAGAATTGCCGATTGAGTATGAGCTAAAAGTTTCTAATTGGCTTCAGGGTAATCTAGATTATTTGCTGCGCGTAAATACTATTAATCAACTACTAGTAATTGAAGCTAAGTACGAAGATTTGACAAGAGGCTTCACGCAATAAGTCGCTGAATTGGTGGCACTCGATCAGTGGGAGGGAGCACCGTCTGTATCAGAACAGCCAATTTTAGTAGGATCTGTTTCCACAGGAACAATTTGGCAATTTGGTAGGCTTAATCGCACTGCTAAGCAATTTGAACAGGGGATTAATAGCTATCGTGTTCCCGAAGATTTGGAGCAGGTAATGCGGATTTTGGTAGCAACATTGAAAGTGAAGTAAATTTTGTCACAAAATTTGACAAAGTAAAAGAGCGATCGCTCAAATATGACAGCGTGTCTTTTGACAGATGTATCGGCATTAGCATAAATAACACCTTATTGCTTTTTTTACTGGGTGTGAGGTAAAGGGTGAAAAAGTGTTTTTTTCTAGTAATTGCTGTACAGATTGTACTGGTAACAATTCCTGCACTCGCTGGCGAGGGTAAACATGATGATAAGATCCAGATAAATTCAAATATAAAGAGTTTGAGTGAAATACAGTTACCCGCAAAAAGTGCTAAATTATTAACTCAGCAATCTGTACCGGAGCAAGTAGCTCAGAAAGAAACAGAGCAGCCGACAACTGACTCGGAGGTAATTGAGCTAGAAGTGACTGGTGAACAAGATATCCTACCTCAATCTACTCCGGTTTACATAATTGAAAAAGAAGAAATAGAAAAACAAGGCGCTAATAGTGCGGCAGAAGTTTTAAGAGGTTTACCCGGATTTGCGATTAACGATGTAGGTTTTGGTGCTGATATTCACACAGGCACTTATTATCGAGGACAATCTATTAATCAATCGGTATTTTTGCTTAATGGTAGACCTATCAACACCAATATCAACACTTATCATGGTAATCTTGACCTGAACAGCATTCCGGTAGAATCGATTGAACGGGTAGAATTATTCAGTGGTACGGCTTCTACTCTGTACGGTTCAGAAGCTTTTGGCGGAGTAGTTAATATTGTTACCAAACAAGGTCAAGGTAAGCCTAAATTTAATGCTTTAGTGCAATATGGCTCTTATGGTGAAGAGAACTATCGAGCCAGTTATGGTGGTGCAGTTGGTGCAGCAAGATTTAACCTCAGTTACGAAAGATACAACGCAGACAGTGATTATCCCGTTCCCGTTGGTGCTACAAATCGTGGCAGCGACGGACGTTTATTTAATGCGGATACTGCTACTAGCAACTACTTTGGTAGTATTGGCTGGGATTTAGATCGTAATAATACTGTCAATTTGGATGCTTACGTAATTAGCAGTCGTCGAGGCTTACTTTATTTTGGTGCTACTCCAACTGCACTGCAAAGAGATAGACTAGACCACGATGTACTTAACATTGGTTTATCTTGGAGAAGCTTGCTTGGTGGGAGTAAAGATTCTGTCCTCAACACTACCATCAGCTACAACAAAGATTACTTCAACACTTACGATCGACAACCGACGGGAACTAACTTTAACCGTCAAGGTTCATTAGATTCTCAAGCATTGACTGCCAGAGTAGAACATCAATGGCAATTTAATCAGAGTAATTTGCTCCGATGGGGACTTGATGTCAGAAACCTCAACTTAGAAGGCGTTGCTTTCAGTAATCTTGCCAATCGCAGAGCTTTCAATGAAACTGAAGCTAGGGATCAGTTTCAAACAGCAATATTCGCCTTAAATACTTGGAACATTACAAATAATTTCCTAGTCGATTTGGGGTTGAGACAAAACTTTAATACTCAGTTTGGTAATTACCTCAATCCCAGTGTGGGATTACGCTTCGCCCCCAGCCCAAGTATTGCCGTGCGGGGAAGTTGGGCTTCAGTGCAGCGCAACCCCGGTTTAGATCAATTATACGTTTATGACACAGTTCATGGTTGGGACCCCAACCCAGATCTCAATCCCGAAAAGGGTTCTTCTTGGACGGCGGGAGTGGATATCAAGTTTGCTCAGAATTTGACAGGGCAATTTACCTATTTTGGTAGTAGTTTAGATGACCGTTTGGCAGTAGCGCCAGCAGTGATAGACAACCGACAAACTAGTCAGTGGACTAATATTGGACTGGTAAATACAAACGGTTTTGAGGCAGCGTTGCGGTGGCAAATAGCTCGTGAGTGGTCTACTTTCCTCAACTATACTTATACTGATGCTCTAATCGAATCAGGTCCAGAAAAGGGATTGCAGTTAAGTACGGTTCCATTTTCAGTAGGACAATTGGGGATTGGTTATCAATCTAATGGTTGGCAGGTGAATCTAATTGCTAGTTACAATAGTGGTGCGCGTCGAGCCTTCTTTGTGTTACCAGGTCAGTCTACCAGAGATTTCTCGCCTTCCTGGCTGAATTTGGATCTGAGTGCTAGGATTCCAATCACGAGAAATTTTGGGGTAAATCTTTTCGTAGAAAACTTGGCTGATGTTCAGTACGAGAAGGTAAATCGCATTTATAGCCCAGGGCGTACTTTCCGGATTGGGTTGTCCGCAAATTTTTAGCATTAAGCTAGGGTGAGTTTGCAATGTATGTACGTAAAACTTTTTCCAAGTCAGATGTTCAACTTTCTTACTTAGAGTGGAAAATTGGTCAAAAACCTTTACTACTTTTACATGGGTTAGCAGATAATGCCTTAGTTTGGTCTAGTTTGGGGGATTATTTGGCAGCAGATTATCATGTTGTTGCGCCAGATATGCGGGGTCATGGTGAAAGTAGTAAGCTACAAGATGATTATACTTTTACAAGTGCGATCGCCGATCTAGAAGCACTGATGGATCACTTGGGATGGTTAGTTGCTGATGTGGTTGCTCATTCTTGGACAGGTAAATTAGCAGCTATTTGGGCAAGGCAACATCCAGAACGGATACGCAGTATGATTCTAGTAGATCCAATATTTATCTGGCGTCTCCCCAGTTTTTTCGAGATAACTTTTCCCATATTTTATCGCGTTTTACCTTTCCTGAAAGGTATGGGTCCGTTTGCCAGTTATGAGGAAGCTCAACAGCAAGCACGGCAATTAAATCAGTATCAGGGATGGAGTGAATTACAGCGGCAAGTATTCCATGCCAGCATAGAGCAGAAACCTGACAGTAGTTGGGGGAGCAAATTTACTGTTTCCGCCCGGAATGGAATTTTTACAGAGGTGATGCGAGTTCCAGGTTTGACAGTTCCAATTTACACCCCTACCTTATTTATGCAACCAGAAAAGGGTGTGAACCGTAAAGATTGGCAACTCAAACCTTACAAAACTTATTTGAAAAATTTACAAATATGCAAAGTTCCTGGCAATCATTGGCCATTTTTAACCCAGCCTGAGGCATTTAATCAAATTGTCGAGAATTTCTTAACTTCTTAGTTTGTAATAAGCGCTCTTTGCGCTTACTACGAACCTATAGTTAAGCAACACTCAAATTTACTTTGACAATTAGATCGTTGTAATCTCTGTCACCACCATTAAGTAGATCCTCAAAGCCAAAGGTATTATTACCCAACAAGCGAATGTGGTCAACCCTACCTGGGTTAGCTCCTAAGAAGGGGAAATAGACTGCGGGATCGTTATTGGGATTTCCATCTAATATTGCCTCCGGTCTACCATTAGCAATAATAAATGGTGCGAAGATTGAACCAGGGCTAAGATTAGCAGTGAATGTAGCTGTACTTTGGTTATTCGCTCTTAAGTCAACGGCAACACGAGAGCGCACCGCAGCTTGATTATAACCAGCTTCCCCTGGACGCAAGTCTACAGTTCCATTACCATCGGTATCAATACCACCATTCACGTCACCCACTCGGTAGAAGCCGACGAAATTATCGAAGGAGGCTTCTCTATTTAAGACAAACTCTGCTCTTACCTGAGTTGTTACACCTCGCAAATCTATTAGTTCTGCAAAAGAATTTCCCTGAATACCAGATCCTAGAGGTAACTGTTGATTTGTTGCTCTCACATTCACCACCAGATCCTGAAAGTTTGCAGTGCTGCTATTTGATGCATCTTTCCAAGCTAAGGTAAAGTTGCCATTACCCAAGTCTGTGACTCTTTGCGTTGAGGGATCACCAAAGAGTACATTTGTCAGAGGAGTTGAACCAGTTTGCACGGCATCGATAGTACTGTTGTTAACCAAGACAAATCGCAAACGTTCTCCTGAATTAAATTCTAGTAAGCGTGTTATGTCAGTATTAAACCCTCTGGGAACATTAGCAATGACAGAGAAAATTGCCCTAGCACGCGAAAGTGCAACTTGAGCATAATTTTCTGCACTAGGGAGGATGCCATTAATTCTTCCTTGATCATCGTCAACGACAAACACTCCTAGTTCATTCACCTGATTAGAACTACGTCCAGTGAGAGTGACTTCAAGTTTTGGTCTAGTGTCGCTACCGCCTTGCAGTTGGAAAAGATTGTTGGACAGTAGTCTGAGGATAAATGGATTATTGCCAGCATTAGTAGAAGGATTGTTGACAGCATTAGTTGGAGGACTGCCGACAGCATTGATAGTAATTGCGCCAGTGTCAGTAGCACTACTAAAGGCAGTAGCGCCACCGTTAGCAGTTGTATCTGCGGTGCTACCGCTGGTACCACTGGTTTGATCCCAAGCACGGAAGGTGAGAGCATTGCTGAGGACGCCACTAAAGTTAGCGTTGGGCTGGAAGTAAACGCGAGTGTTAGCATCAGCAGCCAGCAAACGAGCGTTGGTGTTAGATAGAAATCCTAAAGGTATCCAGTTATTACCAGCATCTGTGCTGTAAAACCAATTGCCATTGGTATTGTCAGTGTTTGTGATGGCAATACCTGTAACTGCGCTGTCTGGATCAGTGACATTACCGTTACTACCAAGACTGACTAAGGAGGAAACAAGTGTACCAACTGCCCCTATAGGTGTGCCTGCACCTTGGTTAATTGCGGTGAGAACGACGTTAGTATCGCGCAGGGTAGGAGCATCATTAACGGCATTAACGGTAATTGCAACAGTGTCAGTAGCAGTACTAAAGGCCGTAGTACCACCACTAATAGTGGTGTCCGCAGTGCTGCCGTTGCTACCACTGGTTTGGTCCCAAGCACGGAAGGTGAGAGCATTTTCGAGGCTGCCATTGAAGTTGGTGTTGGGTTGGAAGTAAAGACGAGTGATGGCATCAGCTGCTAGTAGACGGGCAGTGGAGTTGGTTACAGCCCCCAGAGGTAGCCAGTTCCCGCCGTCGTTGGTGCTGTAGAACCAGTTGCCGTTAGTGGTATTAGCATTGGCGATCGCAACACCTGTAACTGCATTACTGTCTGGATCGGTGACGTTACTACCAAGGCTGACTAAAGAGGAAACGAGAGTACCAACTGCTCCTGCGGGTACGCCTGCATCTTCATCAATATTGAGGAAGATGTTGGTATCGCTGAGAGTAGGGGCATCATTGACAGCATTAACGGTAATTGTAGCAGTATTAGTAACACTGCTAAAGGCAGTAGTATCACCGTTAGCGCTGCTGTCCGCAATGCTACCGTTAGTACCACTAGTTTGATCCCATGCACGGAAAGTCAGAGCATTATCGAGGATACCATTGAAGTTGGCGTTAGGCTGGAAGTAAAGGCGGGTAATAGCATTAGCTGCTAGTAGACGGGAGTTAGTATCCGATAACAATCCCAAAGGTATCCAGTTACTACCATTGTCAATGCTGTAGAACCAAGTGCCGTTAGTAGTTTCAGCACTGGTGATGGCAATACCTGTAACTGCATTACTGTCTGGATCGATAACGTTATCACCAAGACGAACCAGGGAGGAAACGAGAATACCAACTGCTCCTATCGGTGCTACTGCATTTTCGTTAACCGTAGTTAGGGTGACGTTGGCTTCACTGAGGTTAGGAGCATCATTGACAGCATTAACAGTAATTGCCGCAGTATCAACAGTATTACTAAAAGCAGTAGTACCACCACTAATGGTGGTATCTGCAGTGCTGCTGTTAGTACCACTAGTTTGGTCCCAGGCACGGAAAGTCAGAGCATTACTGATACTACCACTGAAGTTGGCATTGGGTTGGAAGTAAATGCGGGCAAAGCCATCAGCCGCCAGCAGACGAGCGTTACTGTTAGAAACAAACTCTAATTGTTCCCAGTTATTGCCATCGTCGGTGCTGTAAAAGAAGCTTCCGTTGGTAGTGTTAGCATTCGTGATGGCAATACCTGTAACTGCATTTGTGTCTAAATCGGTGACATTACCACCAAGACTAAGTAACTCAGAAATGATTGTCCCAACTGCCCCTATAGGTGTGCCTGCATCTTCGTCAACAGCATTTAAGATAACGCTGGTGTCACTAAGAATTGGAGCATCATTAACAGCATTAACGGTAATTGAGGCAGTATCAATCTCACTACTAAAAGCACTAGTACCACCGTTAGCAGTAGTGTCGGCAGTACTACCATTGACTCCACTAGTTTGGTCCCAAGCACGAAAAGTCAGAGCATTTTCGAGAATACCATTGAAATTGGCATTGGGTTGGAAGTAAATGCGAGTGATTGCATTTGCTGCTAGCAACAGAGCGTTACTGTCAGATACAGATCCCACGTTTGCCCAGTTACTACCGTTGTTGGTAGTGTAGAACCAATTGCCATTACTAGTATCAATACTTATGATGGCAATACCTGTGATTGCATTTGGATCTGAATCGCTGACGTTACCACCAAGGGTGACTAGGTTAAAAATTGGAGTACCAACAGCACCTACAGGAACTGTTGCATTTTCATTGATGGCAGTGAGGGTAATGTTGGTGTCACTGAGGGTAGGGGCAACAAGTACAGATGGATATGCAGTCTTTACTTCACCAGAAAATGCCAATTGATGATTTGAAATGTTGCCTCTAGTTACTTCTAAATTCCAATCACCCCCTAGAACACCGTTACCAGTGAGGTTGGCGGAGGCAGCAACATTTGCTCCTGTTAGTTGGTGTAGCTTGGTGATGAATTCTTCCCCAGCATCACCTGCGGCGACTTTGCACCCGTAGAGGAGGAGGGTGGGGGAGTTTGTGAGTTTGGGAGTGGGGGGGAACCAGTTTTGTAGTTGGTTGGTGTAAAGTTCCAGAGTATTCAGGCTAAGTTCGCTGTTACCTAAGTAAAGGGTTCCTGAAGAACCATGAGAAACAATGTGAACTTTTTCTACTCTATTATACTGTCTCAGTACCTGGGTAATTTGTGCTACTCCATCTTGCTCAGGCTTGAGTACAACAACCTGGATGCCTGGTACAACAATTTTCAGTAAAATTTCGTAGTGGCTTACAGATGGATCAATGAAAAGAATGTCTGTTATTTTCATTTGGGCTTAAGTGGTGATGAAACTCTTTTAATGAATCGGAAAGTTGATTAATTGAACTGCCGCGCAAATGAACTGCTTGTCTGTGAACAGAAACGCAACTCAAACAGGATGCACACTCTGTAAATTTGGAACTGAACTTTGTAATCTTCTTAAAATCTCTCTAGCCACCAGAGTCTTAGCCGACAACACAAAATTTTAACTTTGTGTTTTGTTTGACGAATTAGGTATAAAAGCTTATACGAACGTATATTAATACCTGTACAATTTTTCGGAGTTACTTTTACTTTTCCGTATAAATTATCAATGTATAAAAAAAAATTATACTAAGATTTAGTTTTAAGGCTGAAGAGGGATAAATATTACAAAAAAAGCGATCGCTTGTGGTGTGTGTGAGCCAGAATCGCTATAACTATATAGCGTTTCCTTTAAGATCAGCCAGTCATGAGCTTTTGTATCAATCCCACCTGCCCTAGACCAAATCACCCAGATAATGATGAAAACCGCTTTTGTCAAAGTTGTGGTTCTCAACTTGAATTACTAGGGCGCTATCGAGCGATGCGGCTTTTAAGTGACAAAACTGGCTTTGGCAAAGTTTATGAAGCATACGAACAAGATCGACCAAAAATCCTCAAAGTACTTAAAGAAGATCTCAACCACGACGCGAAAGCAGTAGAACTATTCCAGCAAGAAGCAGCAGTGTTGGGAAACTTAAATCATCCCGGTATTCCCAAAGTTGATGGCAAATTTCCATATCAAACCAGAACTGGATTGCTCTTGCACTGCATTGCGATGGAAAAAATTGAAGGTTCCAATTTAGAACAGTGGCTGATGCAGCAGCAGAATAGACCAATTTCTACTGCACAAGCTTTAGCCTGGTTGAAACAACTAGTAGAGATTTTGGATTTAGTGCATAACAAGCACTACCTGCATCGAGATATTAAACCATCTAATATCATGATCCGCCCCGATGGGCAGTTGGTGTTGATTGACTTTGGCACTGCTAGGCAAATAACTCAAACCTACATAGCCAAAGTCAAAGGCAAAACAGGTAATATCACAGCTATTATGTCATTAGGCTACAGCGCCCCAGAACAAATGAATGGTCAAGCTGTGCCGCAATCAGATTTCTTTGCGTTGGGATGCACTTTTGTGTTTTTACTCACAGGATACCATCCCTTGGATTTGTACGATGCCAATCACAATGAGTTGCGCTGGCGCGATCGCACTACTCATTCACCCTTACTACTTAATTTTATCGATTGGCTAATGGCACGGGAACTAAGTAAACGTCCTGCCAATACCCAGGAAATTTTGCAACGCCTTGCACAACTGGAACAGCAACTATGCGGAACTACCGCTGCAACTGTTAATGTGGTGGGGAGTCCACAAGAACAATTGTCACCCACTACTACAATACCACCACAGAAGCAAAAAGAAAAATTACCTTTACTGGAATTGTTTGCAGCACTGCTGGTAGTGTTGGGATGTTTGGGAGTAGTTGCCTTAGCTACGCGCTCTCCAAATGCCTCATTCCCAACTTATGGACAAGCTCCCGAAAGAAAAGGTAAAGTTGATTACTTTCCTTATGAGGAAGGTAGGGATAGTCAAGGTCGAGTTGCTGAATTTAACGTAGCTGTTCTTTCCGTAGAATATAAATGGCTTTTGGGTAGTGATTACCAAGTTAAATATAATGACCAAATTATTAATCTTGACGCTTTAAAGGCAAATTTGGAAGCAGAAGGTATACAAAGAATCATGCAAAATCCAACTGAAATAATATCAGTGGGAACAGCTTCGTGTGAAGGTACACAAGAAGTCGAAGAACGTAGGGCTTTTGAACGTTCTAAGCAAATACAACTTTTAGGTAAAAAAATATTTAGTAATACACAGAGTGTGCAAGGTTATCGCTTATTAAATCTTGGTCAATTTCAGCGGAGTGATTGTCAGAAAAACCAGGATTTAACGGCATATCAAAGAAGTATTATTATTATTGGAGTTAAGAAAAAATCGGAGGGGGTAATTCTAGATGAAGCCCTCAGAGATAGGTTGGAGAAGAAGCCTTTTGCTGATTTTAAATTAGAAGATTATTCACTAGGTTCGCCTAAGAAGTTTAAAACGATACCTAGTAATTTATAGGTTTGCATTATGCTGGGGGCGGCGATTGCGATCGCTCACAAATGATAATTTTTGATTACCAAATCACATCAATAGGATATTGGTTAATCTTACTATCTACTGTCACTATAGACATTTTCTCAACTTGGCTTTGAGCAATAATAATTCTATCAAAAGGGTCTTGATGTAAATTTGGCAGGTGTGCAACTTGCAATGTGTGAAGAAATGTAATTGGTAAGCTTTCAATTCGATTCATTGTCAGCCGACTCGGAATATAAGTTTCTAGTGGTTCGTAACTTTTCACTCCCCCCCTCAAGCAGCAACGGGAATAGGAGGAGGCAATAATCCCTTACGACCGAGAGCAATTAC
>NZ_JACXAE010000090.1 GCF_014698965.1 Iningainema tapete BLCC-T55 | reverse complement strand
GTCCGTCACCATCACCTTCTCCAAGTCCGAGTCCATCCCCAAGTCCGAGTCCGTCACCATCACCTTCCCCAAGTCCATCACCTACACCTGGTGATGAGGATAAACCGTCTCCAATTCCCGCTATTTTTCCGAAACCAAACGTTCCACCTGCAAAACCTGGTCCAACTAGCACACCAAGTGGTCCTAGTTGCGATCCTTGTGGAGCAAGTATTCTTAGTCAAGCAAAAGATAATGGCAATAAGTTAGATGTTCTCAATGCTCTTTTAAACGGATTAAGCTTATTAGATTTAAGTGAAGTTTTAAAGAAGCTAAATACTATTAATAGCAAGTTAGGACCTCAAATTGGAAATGAAAATGTTGGAATATCAGGCTATTTAAAAAAATTCACTAGCTGGATGAAGTTTGATAGAGTTCTTAATATACTGATTTGGATTAATACACTACACAATGCTTACATGTTGTCTAGCAGCCTGACAGATACTTTATTTGGCATTGTTGACAATATATTAAACCTGGCTACTAGTGTGTTTTTAAAAGATGTTGATGACAACTCTATTGATACTAAAGAAATTTTTAGTGGCTTAATTGATAATTTCGCCAAATCATTATTTGGAGTAGAAACTTGGAACGGTATGAAGGACACTTGGAAAAAGTGGAACCGCATATATCAAGCTGCAGCTAACATTGCAAACACCGTTCGTAGTATGATTGACAGCTTGCGTAGTATCTCGGAATTTATAGCAGAGAATACAGGTAAAATTGGTAATGCACTTAAGCGATTCGGTGCTGTAGGTGAGAAGGCTTTTAACTGGATGCCAGAGCATGTCAACGCTCGCTCTATATGGGTTCAACGACTTGAAAATCTGGAGGATGCTGCATCCGGTTTGGAAATGGTTACGTCTGAATTAGTTAGTGTAAAAGATAATCTAAAGGAGCTAACAGACCAGAAAAAAGAGTTTGAAAAATCAATTGAGGAGTTAGAACCTAAAGAGCAGAAAGATAATAAGCCATTGAAAGAGAAAGCAGATAAAGCTACATCTGCCTCCACTACTCCCGCTATACCTGCCATTTCATCAGATAGAGATAAGGAGGCAGACGAATAATGGCACTACCAGCAGATTTTAACGAATGGACTAATTTAAGAGATTTGGTGAAGCTTGAACATAACAAAGCTGTTAAATCTTACTTTAAAAATCAACCAGATGACGACGTTTCAACATCTAAATCAAGGTTGAAACATAGCTGTGTGATTAAAGATAACGACACGGTTGATATGTTAATTTTGCGTATGTGGTTGTTTGAAGTAACTTGTGGACACACACAAGCAATTCAACGTCCTGTATATGGAATTCCTGTACAAGAGGCTCAATCTGAGTGGAAATTTAAACCACAAATTAAGCTACATTTTTTAGAAGCCTGGGATAAAGAAACTCACGAAATTGCCGGACTTCCACAGCTAGAGGGTGAAATAGGCTTTAGATTAATGGATGAATCTTCTGAATCAATTACTCGTGCCAAAGCTGAAATTTTGGCGAAAAAAATCAAGCAGGAATTTGCAAGCCCTGTATTCATTTGGGAAAAAGGATGGTACAAAGCCACCTATTTAGATTCCGAGAAAGGCTATGATTTCCGATTATTTGTCAAGTCAAAAGTTGAAGGAGAACGAATAGTTAAGCAAGTACTTAATATTCAAAACCATACTTTTAATAAAGATTTTTTTCAGTTTGTCGAGCATGATCGGACTTACCCAACTAATCCCGGTACACATAAGGTTTACGGGAAAACTATCAAAAAACCCATCAAAAGGCGTCGAGCGGACGTAAAGTTTC
>NZ_JACXAE010000089.1 GCF_014698965.1 Iningainema tapete BLCC-T55 | reverse complement strand
TTTATCCTGACTCAGTACTAACATTAGCTGTGTTTGTCCTGACTATTTGAATGTTTCTGCCAAAACTGGATGCTCCCCTGACTTCGTTGTTGATTTACACAGTACGACATCCAAGATGGGGTTAACAATTATTCTCAATAGCAAGCATTCATTTAATTTACACTTAGCAGCTTACCTCAGTTGTGTAAATCCTCACGTCAAGGTACTTTATTCAGCACCAAAAACCCCAGAAAATCCCTATCTGGACTCTATTTGTGAATTAGGCTGCACTATTGAAGTTGGTGCTGTAGCTCAAGGGGTATTGAATGCAACTTTATTTCAGCAAACTGAAGAACTTGTTCATTCAATTCTCGACTATCTGGAAGCTTATAACCAAGGAAAGCCACCTCAAGTAAAAGATACACTCACCATTTATCAAAGTATTCGGACGATAGATTATCCCAGGAATGAAGTTGGAGAAATTCAAGCAATGGTTCACCCTCAGCTGCAATTTCGAGACTATGAAGCACTGCATCCTGGAGAACCGATGTTTTTAACTTTTGATGGTGAGGAGATTGTTTATGAAGGTGACTCAAGTGTGTATCCAGTGTTCATCAATGAAGCAGCCTACTACGAAAAAGGCGTTGCTATGTGCATAACTCAACAGCTAAGAGAAATACTATATGAGTAATTAAAAATAGAAGATTCCCAACTACCGCGTTTGGCTTTATACTCTAGTAAAAAACCATGCCTCAGACACAACCTGCTGTTGTCCAGCCGAAATTGTCTCCCACTGGTGTTGCAAATAGCTTGCCCAATGCGCCTGTGCTTTCAAGTGGATCGGTTTGTTGGAACAATATCCTTGTGGAACAATATCAACATCCTAAAGGATCTAGGTCAAATGAATTGCCTGCCCTATCAAATCACTGGCTGACTTTTTTTTTAGGACAACCCGCTCGCTTAATGCAAAAGCGTGATGGACGCATTTACGAGGCTGTAATGCAAGCTGGCGAACATACGGTGATTCCCGCAGGGCAACCAAGTTATTGGTGTTGTAATGGAGGGATAGATATTTTGCATATCCATCTTGAGCCAACCTTTATAGCGAAAATTGCCGAAGCTTCAGATATTGATGCCAGTAGAGTTGAAATCATCAACAGCTTCTGCGGACGCGATCCACAGATACAGCACATCGCCATGTCATTACTCACGGAACTCAAATCACCAGGCTTGATGGGTCAGTTATACGTTGAGACACTGACAAATTTGTTAGCAATCCACCTTATCCGGCAACACTCAGCTAAGAACGTAAATATGCAGTTCTGTGTAGGTGGTTTGTCTCCGTCCAAGCTACAACAGGTAATTGAATACATCTACAACTATCTTGACCAGGAATTAACGCTAACTCAACTTGCAGATGTAGCGGGTATGAGTCCTGGCTACTTTGCAACCCTTTTTAAAGAATCCACCGGAGTAGCACCTCATCAGTATGTTATTCACAAACGCATTGAGCAAGCAAAGCAACTTCTTCTTAAAGGAGAACTATCTATTAGTGAAGTTGCGCACAGAGTTGGTTTTTGTGACCAAGGTCACCTTACCCGCCATATGCGTCGTCTTTTAGGTGTCACCCCGAAAACTTTTCTCAAAACTCACAATTAAAAACTGAAGATTATCCCAAAAAAACGGAAAAATCTCCAAGACTTAGACCAGATAAATCCTTGATCATTCAAATATGCTTATAAATCACAACGTTTCTTGACAGAACAATATGGCTAACTTACCTGTAGTGTTACTAGTTGGTGTAACTGGAATGCTCGGATACGAAATTGCCCTGGCAATTTTGGATAAAGGTACGATGGAATTACGGGCACTAGTCCGCGCAGATGGCACTAACGACGAAAATAAAAAGAAAAAACTTGATGTCCTTAAAGCTAAGGGAGCAACGTTTGTTGAAGGTGATATCATGAATCCCGAAAGTTTGCCTGGGGCAGTTGCCGGTGTGGAAGCTGTTATCTCAGCAATTGGAAATGAGCCAGATTCATATATTGCAGGACAGACAAATTTACTGGAAGCTGCAGAAAGAGCAGGTGTAAAAAGGTTTGTCCCCTCGGACTTTACAGGTGATTACCACAAACTCGACTACGGTGATAACTTCAATACTGATATGCGGAAACGGTTCTTTGAAGTGTTGCGGCAAAGTTCTGTTCCCTATATGTCAATTAATAATGGCGCTTTTATGGAAGTCATGTTAACGCCATTTATTGGTACTTTTAATCTCGAAACAGGAACATTTAATTACTGGGGTGAGGGCGATGAATTATGTGACTTCACCTCATATCCTGATGTAGCGAAGTACACTGCTGAGGCTGTTGGAGATGAAAGCCTTGCAAATGTCACGCTTGAATTTGCTGGTGAAGTCACTACACTGAAACAAATGCTAGCTGCTTATGAAGAGGTGACAGGTAGAAAGTTAACTCAACAGCGGCTGGGTAGTTTAGCAGATTTGAAAGCTTCGATTGAAAATGCCAAAGCTTCTGCCAAATCTCCTGTTGAATATTTAGGGCGACAATATCTGTGGATTATGCAGTCAGGCAAAGCCAAGCTGGAGCAGATTGCAAATGAGCGTTACCCACACATTAAACCTGTCAGTTTTCGTCAGTTCTTTAGCAGACAGAGCAATGCCCAAGCATCGTGAACAAGAGTGCTTCACCCACTGTTAAATTGTCAATGGCGCGTTCAATTCACTCTGAACTGAGAAATTTTCATAAGTAATTTAACCACTTATTTTGATGTTTTTTCTTATAATTAGCAAACCAGAGACAGATAGGGTAGAGGAGAATAATTATAATGATCCAGAAGTTGTAAATCATTGGTAAATCGTATCCATAGTCTGCAGGTCTAAGACTGGAAATGAGGTACGGCAGAAAAATTGCTTTCAAGCCGTAGTGAGGTAAAGCAAGCAGGATAGCAAATATATGTATCAGCCAAATGTGGACAATATAAAAGAATAAAGGAACCTGACCGAAGAGCGAGAGGGGTTTGAGAAACCGAAATCTTTGACTTTCAAACAAGTAAAGTATCAGAATTGCTGGACCGAGTGTCATCAACAAAAAGAGTAATGAAGGCGGATATTTATGGCAGTTGATGAATGAGAGCAGGGTGTGAGAAAAAGTGGGCTGGACTGACCAAGGGTTAGGATCTCCGTAAACATTAATTGCTCGGAGAATAATAAAGGCGAGAATTAGACCAAGTCCCAACCGTCGTAGCAACTGGCGTCGCTGAGATTTTTCGACAGAAAATACAGTTCCGAATGCATAACCCGTTGCCATCACCCCAATCCAAGGGATGAGGGGATAGGCAATGAAAAAGCGTTTTCCAGGAAAGAGAGTCAGCATTTTTTGTTGGTGAAGTACTGCCCAAAGCCAACCCCATCCTCCTAATTGTTCAGCCTGCACACGATCAAACAAATTGTGTCCAACTATGAGCAGGATTCCTAGTGTAGCGATCGCACGAGTCGGAAGATAAATCAGTGCTGCTAGCACAACCATTGACCAACCAATCGCCCAAAGTACCGCTACAGGAGAAAAACTGTATGTCGGATCGAATATCCATCCAAAACGCACCACCGTCAACTCGAGAAACACCAGCCACAGCCCACGAGTGAGGAGAACCCTAGACAGTTCTTGCTTACTTTGTCGGCGCTGTAGAGAAAGATAGGCAGCGACACCAGCCAGAAAGATAAATGATGGGGCACACAAATGAGTTACCCATCTGGTCAGAAAAAGAGGAACGTTGGTCTGGCTCAGGTCTGTTGGGCTAAAGGGGGCATTGGAGAAAAAGTTCCGTACATGGTCTAATACCATTAGCACCATGACAAGTCCGCGCCACAAATCTATCGATACTAGTCGCTTGGTGCTGGGCCAATCGCGGCTTTCAGTGTCGCTGACAGAAACTCTCAAGCTCATCTTCTTTCCTCCACTTTATACATTGGGTGCAAGTCCACAAATCCCCAGCCGCGCCAAAGCTTATAAAAATGCCGAAGTTCGGTTAAGTATACAGAACAACTTTGCTACATTCCTAATAGGTGAAATTAGAATTAACTGATGCACTTTTGATATCGGTCGGTTTACAAACGCGGATCTACAGGTTCGCTCTCCAGTGCTAAAATACCAAAAACACATTCATGCACGCGGCGCAAGGGGGCATGGGCAACAAATCGCTGTAGTGCTTCAACACCCAAGGCAAACTCCCGCATTGCAAGAGAACGCTTGTGTGATAACCCGCGTTGACGCAGACGTTGTAAATTCTCAGGTGTTGAGTACTCTGGACCATAGATAATCCGCAGATACTCCTGTCCGCGACATTTAACCGCAGGCTGCACAATGCCACGACTACCGTGGACGATGAATTGCATAGGTTTGACAACCATACCTTCACCCCCCGCACTAGTCATTTCTTCCCACCAGCGTACACCCTCTGCTACTTCAGAGTTTAAACCCTCAGCAGTGTCAGTCAAATCTATTACCTTGTATGTAGTGGCAAGAAGTAAGTCTTTGTCGTACTGGGCAATTTTCGCAACTTGCTCCATGTGCCAGCGATGGTCTTTATCTGTATGCACGGATTTCTCAGTTGCTAGGACGTGGAAAGGAGCCAGCTTGAGGTCTGAAATATCACTCACAGACCAGCAGTAATGACGGTAAGCACTGACGTACTGCTCTGCCATCTCTGCTCGTTGTTGGTAGTGGTTGAGTAGGTTACTGACTTCAAGACCGCGTTGGCTTGCTTGTTGTAGCACGGTTACAGCATCACCAAGGGCAAGGCGTGACGCTACCCCCACTGGTGCATATTGTTGCCGCAACAGCCCTTGAGCTTTGGCTGACCAAGGCATGAGTTCACAATCTAGACAAACCCAGTCAGTATTAAATGTTTCCCAAAAACCACTTAAAGAAAGGGCAGAATTTACCCGTGCTAGAAGTTCTGCCTCTAATTCTGGGTTGTCAAAAAAGCGCCTTCCTGTACGGGTGTAGCAAATACCAATGCCTTCATCTACTACACCAAAACGTCTTTGAGTGGCTGCCAAATCTCGGCAAACAATCACCACTGCTCGCGAACCCATATGCTTTTCTTCGCATACTACTTCAGTAATTCCCTGTTTTTGGTAGTAGGCAAAGGCTTGGAGCGGATGTTCCAAAAATCCCGTTTCTTGGGATGTTTCCACAGGAGACATGGTGGGGGGTAAGTAGATCAACCATTTGGGGTTAGCGGCAAAACGGCTCATCACTTCTAAAGCGGCGATCGCGTTCTCTTGGCGAATGGTAATATTCGACATTAGAGAAGTTGCGATCGCACGCTTACCCAATACATCCTCAATATTCAGTACATCATCATATTCCTGCTGTACAGTTCTCCCAATGCCCATTCCCGCAATTGGTTTCGCAGGTTCGCAGTAAATACGTGCAGCAGGAACACTCACCAGTTCCTTTTCAGGATAGCGCAGAGCAGTTAATTTACCCCCAAATACACAACCCGTGTCAATATCAATAGTATTATTCAACCATTCAGCTTCTAACACAGGCGTGTGTCCATGCACAACCATCGCCTCACCGCGATACTCTGCCGCCCAATTGTAGCGAACTGGTAAGCCAAACTCGTCAATCTCGCCAGTAGTTTCGCCGTACAAAGCAAACTCCCGTACAGCACCAGAACCCCGTCCCTGCATTTCCTGCTTCAACCCAGCATGAGCTACTACCAGTTTGCCATCGTCTAAGACATAGTGACTCACCAAAGAATCCAAAAACTCCCGCAATTGTTTGATATAGAGTTCGCGCACTGCATCTGGCAAAGCTTCAATTTCTGCCAAAGTTTGCTCTAACCCGTGGTTCGCCTTAACATTCTTACCCCGGAGTTTACGCATCAGCTTGTTTTCATGATTACCAGGAACGCAGATAGCCGTACCTGCTAAAACCATGTTTCGCACCAAATTTACTGTATCTAATATACGTGGTCCCCGGTCTACCAAATCACCAAGAAAAATTGCCTTGCGTCCATCGGGGTGGTGGTAGAGACGCTCCGGCGGAGCGTCTCTACGAAATGCCGTCGAATCGTCTGTACCGGATATTTGATAGCCTAATTTTTGCAGTAAAGCTTCGAGTTCGTCACAGCAGCCGTGGATATCACCAATAATATCAAAAGGACCATGTTCATATTTGCGGTTATTCCATAGAGGTTGACGTTCAATTTCTACTGCTTCAACCTCCTCCACAGAGTTGAGGGTATAAACGTAGCGGAAACCTTCTTTTTCTAAACCTCGCAATCCACGTCGCAAAAACTGGGTATGACGCCGTACTACGTGGGGACCAAATTGACGGTTAGAGCGTTGCTGGTTGCGTTCATGACACAGTTCTTCTGGCAGATTAAGAACAATGGCGACGGGAAACAAGTGATACTCTCGTGCCATTGCAATAAATGTTTTTCGATCTTCTGGCTGAACGTTGGTAGCATCTATTACAGTCAGTTTTCCTGCTGCTAGTCGTTTGGCTGTCACGAAGTGCAGCACATCAAAAGCATCTTTGGAGGCAGATTGGTTATTCTCATCATCTGATACCAACCCCCGACAAAAGTCTGAGGATAGTATCTCAAAGGGTTGAAAGTGCTTGCGGGCAAAGGAGGATTTACCGGAACCAGAAGCACCGATGAGGACAATTAAGGAAAGTTCAGGTATAGTTATTTTCATATTATCTCCACTTGAATACTAATGGTGTTGGCTAATGGCTAATTGCTAATGGCTAATAGCAATTAACAATTTCGTCAAATTTCATGGCTCTGTTCCTTAATAATGAATGAAGAATTTAAGTCATTTTTTACTATGTAAAGTGCGTCAAAACCTTCTTGCCAACTTGGTAAAACTAACTTTTTATAAGTTGCTAGTAGTCCAACTAGAGGAACGATTTGTTTTGGCTCGCGCATTCTATTTCGTAGTTTGCAATCTTCCAATTTCACTTGAAAGTAGTAACCCACAACCCGGAAACCTTTCTCTTTGGCTGGCGCAATGTAGCGGCTTCTTTCCTCTACTGTGGGGTTAGTATTATCTACGACAAAAGGTTGTTTAGCCTCTAAACATGCTTGGAGAAAAATTTGCTCTCGATGGCGGGTTTTGAGCATATCTAGGTTGATGCGGATGTGGGTGTTAAAGAAGCGCTCAGAGTAAAATGTAGACTTACCCGCTGCTTGGATTCCTACGAAAATGATTGCTTCCATCGCTAATTAGGAATTACGGCTAAACACCCCCATCTGTGTCGGAGAACCAACTTCCGATTCCACTCCTATTGGTTGAAATTGTACCGTATAGCCAAAGCGTTCCGCGACAGAATTTGCCCAAGTTTGAAACTCTTGGCGTGTCCATTCAAAGCGATGATCTTTATGTCGCAGTTTACCTGCTGGTAGGTTCTCAAATTTGACGTTGTACTCAATATTTGGTGTTGTAAAAATCACCGTTTTCGGTTGGGCAAACTCGAACACTACCCGCTCAAAAGCAGCAAGGCGAGGCAAGTCGAGATGCTCTATCACCTCAATTACAGTAGCGGCATCGTATCCTACGAAACGTTTATCTTGGTAGGTGAGTGCGCTTTGAAATAATTGTAGGCGATTCCATTGATTGCGGGGTAAGCGCAAGCGATCTAATCTTTCTTGTGCTATTTCGAGCGATCGCAAGGAAACATCCACACCAGTAACTTGTTCAAAAAAGCTGTCTTTAAGGAGTATTTTCAACAAACTACCTTGACCGCAACCTAAATCAATTATGCGCTTTGCACCACTTTCTTTCAACGCTGTTACCACGGCATTTAACCGCTGTTGATTCAAGCTAATTGGCTTTTCTACCGCCGCTTCTTCTTGAGCATAACTTTCTTCAGCACTATCTGGATCGGCGTCTTCTTCTACTAGTTGAGCTAAGGCGAGACGAGTTAAACGTTGCTGTCGTTTCAAGTAACGTTTAGTAATTTGTTCTCTGGCTGGATGCCCAGTTAACCAACCTTCACCATGACGCAGTAGCTTTTCTACTTCTTCATCTCCTACCCAGTAGTGTTTCTCATCATCCAATACTGGTATAAGTACGTAGAGATGACTCAATAAGTCGGCAACAGGTAGGGTGTGTTGCAATTCTACTGTATAATATGAACTTTGTCCCCAATCAGGGAATTTCTCATCCAAGGCATGACCTTGGGCTGTTACAGTATAGCCCAACGGTTCAAACAGTTGCCGCAGCAAATCTTCCCCACCCCGACAAGGTAAGACACTCAGTTTCGCAACTAGGGGTATGGGAGTTTGTGCCAGTTCGGGTCGATCTTTACAACGTCCGGCGAGGGCGGTACTGAATACATGTGCGATCGCCACACTGAGAAAAGAAGAGGCAACGTAGGGGCGATCGTTCACGTACTGTTCCAATGTTGCACTGCGCCCCCGCACTAATTTTACTGGATCGACATCTAATAGTAGTGCCGCAGTACATTGCTGCTCACTAACTTCTGGGTAGAAGACGTGCGCACGTCCAAAAGAAAGGGGAAAAGACTGACACTTGTCTGGGTGTTTATGCAGGAGGTAGCCCAGCTCGGTTGCTGGGTGGTAGGTGCTTGTAATAGTGAGCAGCATGAACTTTCAAAAAGGTTCAATATGAGAGCATATTTATTTCTACCGTTCCAACAGGGGCGATTACGGAAAATAATTTTCGCTCACTCAGTTATTTGACTCAACCGCTTGAGGATACGCATGACATCATGCAATTCATTACCCCGGTTACGAACATCAAAAATATCGGAAGTGCCATACATGGGTGGATTACTTTTGACGAGTTTTACAAACATAAAACTACCACCAGATGTGATCATACCATAAACTTGCTGACTAGGTGCTGCTAGCATATAAGCCAAAATCTGGTCAAGTCCAGCCTCTACAGAATATGCTACTTGTTTCGATTCAATCACCGTCACCGAGAATTTATCATTGAGTAGCAATACATCAATGCGCCCTTTAACCTTAGTTTGATTATCCTCAGTCTCGACTTCCACCGATTTCTCTAGCTTAATATGAAATGGTGGGAAATAAAACTTACCAATAAACAACAATGGTGAGAGAACAACAGTATTAACTGTATTCTCTAATAGCGGCGGATAGTTCCGTAAATTTATGTAACCTGCCTTAACTTGATTAAGTAACTCTTTTTCTTGAAGCGTCAGTTCTGGTAAATTATCTTGCCATTCGGAGAAAAAGTCCTCCGTTTCTACTAACTCTAATCCAAATAGCGATATCAGTTGTTCAAGAGTTATATTTTCTGCTGCGATTGTATTAGTCATTGTCTTCACCCTCATCTTCATCTAAGTAAAAGTTAGCAGTTTCTACCAACATAAATTTAAACGTGTAACAGCTTATGATAAATTGCGTAAGCAACCCATTTAACTTGCTTAATCAAGAAGATATTTACACTAATGAAGTATAAAATTACCCTGTTACACCAGTTCTTCTGTTAACACTCGGCGCATAATTTCAGTAACTTCGGTTGCCATTCTAGCATCGAGTTCAATTGTATCCCGTCTTTTTGCTGACTCAATTTTATCGGGATTGGTTTCCTGAAATGGTTTTACTCCGCGTAAAGCCATGCTGACAGTTCTTAGCACAGGTGGATTATTACTAGCCGTGGGATGTTGATCCAAAAATTGCACCAGTGCCACATAAACTATTTCACTACTTTGCCGGGAATCACTGAAGGTAACTTTTCACTCCCCCCCCATTAGCAAGATGACTTGTGAGTTAGTAAAAGAATAAAAATGATTCGAGTGTGAG
>NZ_JACXAE010000088.1 GCF_014698965.1 Iningainema tapete BLCC-T55 | reverse complement strand
ACAGCAGAAGGTATTTACAAAATTAGTGACGGTGTACTAAGTATCATTGCTGATAAAAATACCGCCATTCCTGGTAGTAATTTAACTTTTTCTAGTTTTTCTGCTCCAGTAATTGAGAGTGGTAATGTAGTGTTTGGTGCTACTGGTTCCTCTAACTCGTCGGGTTCAGCCAGAGGCATTTACATCCAACGTGGAGAGACATTGTCCGTAGTGGTTGATAACAATACTCCTATTCCCGGTGGCGGTGGTAGAAATTTCTCTGATTTGCGAATATATGCTTTAGATCAAGATAAAGTGGCGTTGATAGAATCTGCTTTCAATCAAAACGGTGTTTATCTTAGTCATGATGGGACTTTGCAACTGATTGCCGATCGCAACACTCCGATTCCTGGTGGCACAAGTAACTTCTCGTCTTTTGGTGGCGTGGCACTGTCAGGGGAGCGTGTAGTTTTTTCTACAGAGGGACAAGGACAACTTGGTGTCTATCAAAGTCGTGATGGCTCATTAGAGGTAGTGGCAGACACCAATACTACTATTCTTGGTGGTGTGGGAAACTTCACGAGATTTAGCAATCCAGGAATAGACGGTAAAAAATTATCTTCTTTAACTTTAGGTCAAGATGCCCTCAATAACGCTGGTTCAGTGACTTTCACCGCAACATTTACTGATGGTTCTAGAGGTATTTACCGCGCTGATTTAATCACTGAGCGATAGTCTAACAACCAATGAGTTTTTCTCTGCTTCAAGGCAGTTCCCTTTTATTTACTGCCACATTTACCGATAGTACATAAGCTTTGCTTCGCGCTGATTTCAATAAAGACATCAACTGAATTTAATTGTACGTTGTCTGCAACGTTTGTAGAGACGTTCCATGGAACGTCTCTACTATAAATATTTCATGAATTTTAATCTGATTTTCTTGTTGATTTTGTAAAGATTGTATTTTAGCTTACAAACTTACATGTGCGGCGATCGCCAACTGAACTAGGCTGGCGATAGTAATGATCATCATTCAGGATAAATCTCATGAACACATCTACCGCCTGAACAAGATCCTGTCAAGTATGTAGGCGGAATTAAGTATAACTTTGTTGACCGTCACTAGTCATTAGTGTTGAGGGAGCAGGGATTATACGTTAGTGATGGTGGAGCGATTACAGAGATTGTCAAAAATAATCTCCTATTCACACGATTTAACGATCCATGTTCTACATATATGAGTTTTGGTTTAATAGATATTAATAGCAAAGGCACTATAGTCTTCAATACCGTTGAGGAAACCAATTTATTCCTAAATTGTAGGTGTTGAAGCTAGTGGCAGGCGATCGCACCGAAGTAAAATAGACAAGTGCATTGTGGGAGAAATTTTCTAAATTTTTCAGAAGATTATCTCCCATTGTCAAAAATATACTTGTACTAGTGAAGATATTTTTACTCAAAGACTTTTACCACCAAGAATCCTCTACAGTAATATCCTGATTCTTGATTGTATAAAATAAGTCATCAGGAATGTGATGTATCTTTTGCACATCCTTCAATGCTAGTTGATCCGCTTTGTTATCTTTACGCTTTAGTAAAGGAGAGGAGTAATTTTTAATTAATAATTCTTTACCTTTAGCAGCATTTTTTTGTTTATAGTTATTCATTCCGTACTGTACTTCTAACTCTGTGATGTCAGCAAAACTAAATAACTTCCTAATTTCAGGACAATCATCGTATGTAATCAACCACCTGTGTTCACATCTTTTTACAGTATGAGCAAATCTTTCGTGGTCAAAATTTGTATGTAAGTTTCCTTTAACTCCATATAGTTTGGATTTTGTTGCTTGGTAATAAGGTGGATCAAGAAATAGAAATACCTTATTTCCTCCTTGTATTAATAGTTCTTCATAATCACCACAACTAATATGAACATCTGATAGATACGAGGATACATTTGCCAGTTTTTCAATACATGATTCAGTAAATCTTTTTTCAAAAGCTTGCTGAGAATACCCTCCTGAATCCATGACTCCTGAAAAAGTGATGCGATTCATAATAAAAAAACGAACTGCTTTGTCAAATTCAGAACAAATATTATTTTTGTCATTTAAATACTTATATAACTCTCTACCATCTTGATGAAATTGCCTTAACTTAGTAATAGCAGTCACTAAATTATTTATCTCATCTCTTGTATATTTCCAAAATAAATATAAATCTAAATTTAGATCGTTCAGCCAATATTTACTAATTCTTTTATGAAAAATGCTTTTCACAGCTATAAAAACTGAACCACCACCTACGAAAGGTTCTCGAAATTCAGATACATCCAGTGGAACATAAGGTAATATATAATCAACAACTCTTGATTTTCCTCCAGGATATCTTAATGGACTTTTTACTGATTTAACCATTTTGAGTGATTACGATACTAAGTTTAGGGTTTTGTATTGTTTCCTGATTTAATAACTCAATCAAACGTCTTTTACTTGTACTCAAACTATTGGTTTGGCAAAATTCTGCTACCGTAGTTGTCTCATTCGGTAAATACAAAGTTCCTGTAATATTTCCTGTAATTTTTAAGCTAGTCCTAAAATCTACTTGTGTATCATTTAGAAATAAAGCTTCTAAATTACTAAAAAGAATTAACTTAAATAAACCGTCTTTAATATCCTCTTCTGATGGTAATCTCCCTTTACTTACATTTTTTGACTCTTGTATTGTATATATATTACCCTGTAAATAAACCTCATCAGCGGTTAAATAATAAATTCCTCCTAAATAATTTGATAGAGAAAATATTCCTTTATAACCATCGCTCAAATACTCTAGCCTATTTACAGTCATTGATTCTCTACGAGCAGCAGCTAATGATTTATTTAAGGTATAATCTTTAAAGTTTTGTAAATTAAAATTACCGTCTTGCCTAAAATTATCCAGCACTTCGATATGCTTTTGCCTAGAATGAAGAAATACATTTTGGCTGGTTGCAATATTTTCATAACTATTAACTGCATTTAAGTAAATAGTTTGAAAATCTCTTTCAAAATGTGTTGTATTCCAATGTAAAGCAGTTGACTGATAATGACTAATCTCTAGTATTTTTTGTTTAACATAATCGGTATTAAATTTTTGGTTAGTAATTTTATCTGTAGTATTTGCTAACCGCTCAGCAGATTCATACCAGGCAAGAATAATGTACACATTTAACAGATTCATCCAAGACAAAGTAATATAATTAATTCTATCATTATTATCCGAGCCAGCACCTTCATCTTTGATTACAGGAATTACTGTAACCTTCTTAGAATTAAGATGATAAGTGTTGTAGATTTTGGCAAAAGGATATGTTCTCGTCCTCTTTGGGGAAGTCCATTTAGAAAAGGCGATATTATTTTGTAAAGAATCTAAAGTTATGATTCCAAATGATTTAACCTGATTTATATTAAAATTACTTATGTCGTAAGTCGGAATTTTAGGTATTAGACATGGTGTATAAACAATATCTCTAATAAAACCAGTGAAACTGAGTAAACTCATATTCGTCATAATCCAAAATAGAGAAACTGAAAACAACAGTAAAAATACCTAAAAAGAGTGTATGGATGTAAAGCCAGCAGGGTCAGACTAGAATATGCCACAATAGCACAGAAAGAAGCAATTGACAGGTAGATTAGGAGTTTTGATAGTGGAGTCTCGATACAACCCAGCAGAAATTGAGGAAAAATGGCAAAAAACGTGGACTGAACAAGGCTTGGATAAAACAGGCGAAACTACTAACAAGCCAAAATTCTATGCCTTGTCCATGTTCCCCTATCCATCTGGTAGCCTACATATGGGACACGTCCGTAATTATACGATTACGGATGTGATTGCTCGCCTCAAGCGGATGCAGGGATATCGGGTACTGCACCCAATGGGTTGGGATGGCTTTGGATTGCCAGCAGAGAATGCTGCCATTGATCGAGGCGTACCACCAGCAAAGTGGACTTACGAAAATATTGCCCACATGCGGCAGCAATTAAAGCGTCTCGGTTTATACATTGATTGGGAGCGCGAGGTTGCCACTTGTTCACCAGACTACTACAAATGGACGCAATGGATTTTCTTGCAATTTTTCCATGCAGGATTAGCATACCAAAAAGAAGCAGCAGTTAACTGGGACCCAGTCGATCAAACTGTAGTCGCTAACGAGCAAGTTGATAGCGAAGGATTTTCTTGGCGCAGTGGTGCTAAAGTTGAGCGCAAACTCTTGCGGCAATGGTTCTTAAAGATTACCGATTATGCTGAAGAATTGTTAAATGACCTTGACAAGTTACCAGGTTGGCCTGAAAGAGTTAAGTTAATGCAGGCAAACTGGATTGGTAAATCCAGCGGAGCTTATTTAGAATTCCCCATTGTGGGGATGGAGGAAAAAATTGGCGTGTACACCACTCGCCCAGATACTGTTTATGGTGTAAGCTATGTGGTGTTAGCACCAGAACATCCTTTAACTAAGCGCGTTACTACACAAGATAAACTTGCAGCAGTGGAAGCGTTTATTCAAGAAGTTTCCAGTCAAAGTGAGTTGGAGCGTACTGCTGAAGATAAACCAAAGCGTGGTATCCCTACTGGTGGTAAGGCAATTAACCCGTTTACAGGAGAAGAAATTCCCATCTGGATTGCTGACTATGTACTGTATGAATACGGTACTGGTGCAGTGATGGGTGTACCAGCACACGATGCACGGGATTTTAAGTTTGCTAAAGAACAGAATTTGCCCATCAAAGTGGTGATTGTGCCACCCAATAATGTAGAGAGGTTGCCTGCAACGTCTCTACAACAGGCATATACAGAACCGGGAATGATTGTGAATTCCGGAACATTTGATGGTATGGTTTCGACAGAGGCAAAAAGTGCGATCGTTGAATATGCCCAAGAAAAAGGTTTTGGTAAAGCGCGGGTGCAGTATCGCTTGCGGGATTGGTTAATTTCTCGGCAAAGATATTGGGGCGCACCGATACCAATAATTTACTGTCCTAACTGTGGTGCAGTACCAGTACCAGAGGAAGATTTACCAGTTGTCTTGCCCGAAGATGTAGAATTTACAGGGCGTGGTGGTTCTCCCTTGGCTAAATTAGACTGGGTAAACGTACCTTGCCCAAGTTGTGGTACTCCGGCGAAGCGAGAAACTGATACAATGGACACATTTATTGATTCATCGTGGTATTTCTTGCGATTTACGGATGCTAAGAACGAAAACCAAGTGTTCGATCGCACGAAAACAAACGACTGGATGCCAGTGGATCAATACGTTGGTGGAATTGAACATGCGATTTTACACTTATTGTATTCGCGATTCTTTACCAAAGTACTGCGCGACCGAGGCTTGTTAAACTTTGACGAACCCTTCCAACGCTTATTAACTCAAGGTATGGTACAGGGTTTAACTTACATGAATCCCAACAAGTCTGGTAAAGACAAATGGATTCCCTCTCATCTAGTTAACCCAGACGATCCACGCGATCCGCAAACAGGGGAACCGTTGCAGCGTCTTTATGCTACCATGTCCAAGTCGAAAGGTAATGGTGTTGCACCTGAAGATGTAATTAAGAAATATGGTGTAGACACAGCGCGGATGTTTATCTTATTTAAAGCACCACCAGAAAAAGATTTGGAATGGGATGAAGCTGATGTTGAAGGGCAATTCCGTTTCTTAAACAGAGTTTGGCGATTGGTAAGTGATTTTACCAGACATCCCACTGTAGAGACGTTACATGTAACGTCTCTACAGAAACCAGAAAAAGATTTGCGACGGGCAATTCACACCGCCATCAAAGAAGCCACAGAAGATGTGGAAGATGAATATCAATTCAACACAGCAGTGTCAGAATTGATGAAATTGAGTAACGCTCTTACTGATGCAAGCTGCAAAGAATCACCAGTTTATGCTGAAGGTATTCAAACTTTAGTATTGTTACTAGCACCCTTCGCACCTCACATCGCTGAAGAATTGTGGCATCAATTAGGTAACACAGAATCGGTTCACATTCAAACTTGGCAAAAGTATGATGCATCGGCGCTGGTAGCTGATGAAATTACCTTGGTGATTCAAGTTAATGGTAAAAAACGCGGCGATCTTCAAGTACCCGCTCAAGCTGATAAGGTGGAATTGGAGAAATATGCCCGTGAGTCAGAAGCTGTGCAGCGTTACATTGAAGGCAAGGAAATTAAGAAGGTGATTGTTGTGCCGGGGAAGTTGGTGAATTTTGTCGTTGGTTAGGGCTTCTTTGATAACGCGCTTATAAGAACCACAGATGTAGAGACGTTCCATGGAACGTCTCTACATTATTATCTGTGTTTATCTGTGTGTATCTGTGGTTTCCATCTTTCTTTGTTCTTTTTTACCAGATGCGCACCCATTGTAGAGACGCGCCATGGCGCGTCTCTACATCCCAACGCCAGTGTTTCAATTAGTTTGTGCTTAAAGATCTAACTAGTGGTATTTTTACACGAAAAAGCACTTGAGAGTTTTGCTCACCCAAGCGCTTCCCCGTATAACTTTATACCAATTCACTTGCTTGATGCAACAGTTGAAATCCGCAGTTGCCTGTAAATTACAGGTTTTACGAAAATGTTTGTGGCAAACATGTGGTGAACAGGTATCACTCCTTGCACTTATTAAGATATCGCTTCTGCAATTAAACGGTACACTTGGTAAGTGACAGTTTGTTAACTGACCCTAGTGGATTACAGCAGTTATCTGTTAATAGTTTAGCAAAGCATGGTAATTTAACCCTTCTGTCTGTAACGTCAAAAGAGTATCAGACACTTCCATAGTGCATATTAATTTATAACTAAAGGGCGGTTAGATATCCGGATGAAATAGATGCAAATTTTTGTTCCTGGGCGGTTGTGTTTTTTTGGTGAACATAGTGATTGGGCGGGAGGTTATCGCCGCCTCAATCCTCAATTAGAGGTGGGCTACACATTGCTAAGTGGCATTAATCAGGGACTTTATGCCCGTGTATTGCCCCATCCCACCCACCTAATTATTCACACTTCACAAGGTGACGAAACTCATAAAACCTCCATACCAATGAACAAGGAGACTTTACTAGCAATAGCCCAGAGTGGTAATTTTTTTAGTTATGCTGCAGGTGTTGCATATCAATGTCTTTCTCACTTCGACATAGGTGGGTTGGAAATTGACAATTACTTGACAGATTTACCGATTAAAAAAGGGTTGGCATCAAGTGCAGCAATTTGTGTGCTGGTAGCAAGAGCATTTAATCAGGTGTATGACTTAAAAATGACAATCCACCAAGAGATGGAATTTGCCTATTTAGGTGAAATTACCACGCCTTCGCGATGTGGGCGGATGGATCAGGCTTGCGCTTACGGTAATCGCCCAGTTGCTATAATATTTGATGGCAATGACACTGATGTAATAGAGTTAGAAGTACCACAAAATCTATTTTTTGTGATTGTAGATCTTGGTGCTGATAAAAATACCCAAGAAATTCTCAGTAAACTTAATAAGTGTTATCCCTTCGCCACAAACGAAGTACAAGCGAATGTGCAAAAATATCTTGGTTCCATCAGCTATCAAATTACCCAAGCAGCAGTGGAGGCGCTGCAAAAAGGTGATGCAGAAAAACTTGGTATTCTGATGCGACAAGCACAGGCAGAATTCGATAAGCATCTTATACCTGCTTGTCCAGAACAGTTAACTGCTCCCGTTTTACACCAATTTCTTCAGTATAAACCAATTCAACCTTATATTCTCGGTGGTAAAGGTGTAGGTTCACAAGGTGATGGCACAGCACAATTTATAGTAAAAGACGAAGAAAAGCAACAAAAAGTTATCGAAATCATTGAGCGTGATTTTCCGCAAATGGAATGTTTAAAACTGACAATTTATGCAAAAAAATAAAGTAAGAAAAGCTGTAATCCCAGCGGCAGGTTTTGGCACTCGTTTATTTCCAGCTACCAAAGTTGTTAAAAAAGAACTTTTCCCCATTATAGATCGCGACGGTAGGGCAAAACCTGTAATTTTGGCAATTGTGGAAGAGGCAATCAGTGCCGGAATCGAAGAAGTTGGCATTGTGGTACAACCTGAAGACAAAGAAATTTTTACAGATTTATTTAAAAATCCGCCGAAAAAAGAACTTTTCCAAAAACTTTCCCCCCAAAATCAGGAATACAGCAAATATCTCCAAGATTTAGGCAACAGGATAACAATTTTAACCCAAGAAGAGCAAGAAGGTTACGGTCATGCAGTATACTGTGCTCAAGATTGGGTGAAAGATGAGACATTTTTGCTGATGCTAGGCGATCATGTTTACACATCTGATATAGAAAAATCTTGCTCTCGTCAAATTTTAGATATATACGCACAAGTAAACCATAGTGCGATCGCCTTAACCACAATGCCAGCAGAAATCATTCATAAAGCTGGCTGTGTCACCGGAGTTTGGCAAGACAATTCTATTCTTTCCCTCACACAAATTTACGAAAAACCCACCATTGAATACGCTCGTCAGAATTTACGTGTAGAAGGAATGGCAGAGGATGAATTCTTATGTATATTCGGCTTATATGTACTCACACCAAAAATCTTCGACTTGCTCGCAGAAAACATTCAGAAAAACTTGCGCGAGCGGAATGAATTTCAATTAACAACTTGCCTAGATAGATTACGCCAAGAAGAAGGCATGACAGGATATATGGTGCGCGGCAAATGCTTCGACACAGGAATGCCAGACGCCTATCGGCAAACAATAATTGACTTTAGGATCTAATTATCATTATCTTCATCAAATTGTCCTGGCAAATCCAAAGTAATCAGCAACGCCTTATCTAACTGTGCCATTACCGCATCAGAGAGTATTCCGCGCCAGCGCAAAAGTCGAGATTTAGAAATTGCCCGTACTTGCTCCCCCAGTGCAATTGTATCTCGATCTAGTCCCCCATCTGGTGCTGGAATCAAGATTTGACTGGGATAAATTCGTCTTTCCGGGCGATATGTCGTACAAGGAACTGCTACTACCAAGTTACTATTGGCATTAATACCATCACGACTAACAATAATTACAGGACGATTCCCCCCTTGCTCGGAACCTTCTATCGGCTCAAGTCGAGCATCGTAAACTTGCCCACGTCTCATAACTGAGCTTCCGCTAGTTGCCACGCTTCCCAGTCTGATGAAGCAAACTCTTCGGCAATCATTTTTGCTTCAGCATGATACTCAGCATCATTAGCCATTTGTGCAAAAGCCGCATCAATTTCTGCCCGTTTTAGTGCGGCTAATTCTCGCCGCAATGCCCTTGCTACAAAATCATTACGACTTTTAGCTTTTCCCGACTGTACCGCCTTATCGGTGGCTTCTAGTAATTCTGCGGGTAGTGTCAAGGTTGTACGGATAGTGCGTTCCATAACCTCACCAAGTTGATGTTTATTTTGATGTCTATAATAACATCAATTTAGTCATGGCTACTTCAACCGTTTGTAGCAGAAGTTCAGCAACGTGTTGAACGTGGTAGCATGAACTTCTGCCCAAATGGGACAAATTCACCCCTTACCATCAGCAAGGAATCACCATCGAGTATATGCGGTAATGCTTGGGCATCAACATCCAAGCGATCGCCACAAAAATAAATCTCCACCTCTATAATCGGCTGGGGTATCCTCGCCAAAATATCTTTGAGCGTACAAATCTTCGTCCCCACCAAATCAAAAAGCTTAAGTTTACTATCTTCAACCTCCATCACCACCATCACATCTAAATCAGGGGCATAGTATAGAGGATTCCTTCCCTCGTTGACACAAAATACAGCCTTCTCATTGAGTACCCCAAGAATATCAGAAACAGATTCCCGTGTTTCCAAAAGTCGGTGCAGCTTCCTTACATCAAGAGCATCTGTAAAATCAAGTAACCTAAAACCATTGCCACCACCCTTGGAATCGCAACTTGTAGTAAAAATATGTTCCTTCACAACCCGAAAACCAAAAGGTTCATACAACTCAGGTTGTGATGTAGTCAAAAGCTGTGCCTTATAGCGCTCATCACAATAGTCTAGCACCTGCGTCATCACCTCCCGGTAGTAGCCACGCCGACGAAAATCAGGATGAGTACACACAGCATGAACTCCTGCTACTGTAACCCTTTCTCCCATCAGTTGCAGCGGAATTTCCACAACTCCCACATGACTAACCAGCATCCCATCTTGGAAACGCATAAAAGGAGTCGAAGCCTCTTCCCAAGCAGCACCCAATCTTCTCGCACATTCCGCAGCACCAGTAATACCAATTTCCGCAAAAACAATCTCCAAAAGATTAAATAGGCGCGAGCTTAAACCTGGTTCCGAAAACGACCGCATCAAACTATACTGTTTCATAATCATCACAACTTGACTATTTATAGACTACACATACTACATACAAATTTTCGGAAAATATGGCTCACAAACGCTTTATAATCGAAATGGGCATGGGTATAGATCAACATGGGCAAGAGCCGACAGTAGCAGCAGCAAGGGCAGTAAGAAATGCGATCGCTCACAACGCTTTACCTGGAATCACAGAAATAGCAGGATTAAGCGATCCCAATGAAATGATAGTAGAAGTCAAAGTAGCAGTACCATACCCAGAGCAAGTAAGGGAAGACGAAGTACTAGCTGTGCTACCATTTGGGCGAAAAACCCTCACCGTAGAAACTGGAGGAATGATAGTTCAAGGTAAAGCAATTCCTTCACTCAACGATAAAAATGACGAAATGTTAATAGCTGTAGCTGCTGTAACCGTGCTGATAGAGTCTGATTAGAAGCGATGCGCTAAACTAGAGACATTGGGGTGGAAATCTCGCTGCTGTACGTCCAACGCACTACTAAAAATCATCACCATTCCAAAAACAATGTCTCAAGAAAACGAAAAATCGCTCCCAATTGAGAAACTCAACAAACTCAAGGCTGTACACTTTGCCGACTTAGTTAGAGCTGCACAATTAATTTACGATCCTGCCAAAGGAGTATCTGGAGTACACAGAGAAGTAGACTGGCAAGACGAGTTTGGCATTCCTAATGATGTAGCCCAAAACTTAAAAGCACTGGGGCAAGAGTATCAGTATGCATCTCCTCACGTACCAATTGAGGATGTCTGGAGTAAATTGACTCCCCAAACCCGTATTTGGTTCTTTGAAAATAAAGATGAGTTATGGAAAATCGAGGAAGCTTTTCCTGCTCTGGATGAAGACTAAGCTATCATTATTATACATAGTACCCCGACTAATATCGTATGTCAACCAAACAGCCTGAACTGGAAATAAAAGTTACAGGAGAATTGCCTGAACTTGCGGGAGTTCATCACCAAGAAGCAGAACATCTAGCACGAGAAGCTTATGTAATGATACTCTTGAAACACGGTATCATCAGTAGTGGAAAAGCAGGTGAACTGCTAGGAATGCATCGACTTGATGTAATTGAACTGATGGAAAAGTATGATATCTCTGTATTTCCAAACCAAACTAGGGAAGAATTAGAGCAAGAAGTTGCTCAAACCTTAGCTTTGTTGAAGCAACATCGTCCATGATTATTGTTTCCAACACTACTCCTTTGAGCGAACTTGCCAAAGTCGGACAAATGGACTTGCTCCGAGATATTTTTGGACAAATCATTATTCCTCAACAGGTGTACGATGAAGTGACGACAGGTACACACCCAGCGGCAATTTTAGTTAGATTAGCAACTTGGATTCAAGTGCGCTCAATTGCAAATCAGGCACAATTGTCAATTTTACAAAATGAAACTGGGTTAGATTTAGGTGAGGGAGCAGCTATTATTCTTGCTGAGCAATTAAAAGCAGATCGGGTTCTCATTGATGAGTTGGCGGGAAGAAAAGTTGCTCAGTCGCGAAAATTGCCTGTTACTGGTACAGTTGGCATACTATTAGTCGCCAAAAGCAAAGGATTAATTTCTCAAATTAAGCCTATTCTTGATGCTTTGATTGTTAAAGGTGCGCGAATCAGTCAACCACTATACGAAGAAGTTTTGGCGATCGCTCAAGAATCGTGAAAACAACCAAAAAGCGCTAGGGAGTGTTGCCGTGTTTCCACCCCTAGCGCTTTCTGCTTTACATTGACTCCTCACACACAATTAGAGAATAACACTGGTTGAATTAAAAAACAAGTATTTTAGGTGACAGTTTCAAAACTGTACTGCACTCACTACTTTTAAACGCCAAAAAGCGCCAGGGAGTGTTGCCGTGTTTCCACCCCTAGCGCTTTCTGTTTCTCAACTTACTCCTCACACACAACTAAAAGATATCACGAGTTTCATAGAAAGGCAAATAATTTTAGTGCCACTTTGCCAAGTGTCCTAAATAACTTAGTGTAAAAAGTGACGTACACCCGTGAACACCATCACTAAACCCAGTTCATTGGCAGCTTTGATCGAGTCCGCATCGCGCAAACTTCCCCCTGGTTGTACAATAGCCTTAATTCCTGCATCTGCTGCTGTTTTCACAGAATCATCGAAGGGGAAAAATCCATCACTGGCAAGAAACGCACCTTGAGCTTTTTCTCCAGCTTGTTCTAGAGCGATTTTAACAGAGCCGACTCGGTTCATTTGACCTGCGCCCACACCCAAGGTTGTACGATCGCAACTGACAACAATTGCATTTGATTTAACGTGCTTGCAAACTTTCCAAGCAAACAGCAATTCTTCTAACTCTTTATCAGTCGGTTTCCTATCGGTAACAACTTGCCATTTACTAGTGTCAGCTACCTCGTCATCTGCAGTTTGCACCAGGAAACCTCCGGCCATCGCTTTTACTGTTTCCTTTACTCCACTGTTATCTGGTAAAATTAACACACGCACTTTTGACTTAGCTGCTAATATTTCCTTTGCTTCCGTCTCGCATCCTGGTGCAAACACGCATTCTATAAACGTCTTTGTTAACTCAGTAGCCGTAACAGCATCAATAGGACGATTGAGTGCGACAATTCCACCAAAGGCAGAAACAGAGTCAGCGTGAAAAGCCTTTTCATAAGCTTGTTGCAGACTACTTCCACAAGCAACACCGCAGGGATTAGTATGTTTAATAATCGCTGCTGCTGGTGTATCGGTGAATTCAGCAATTAAACTTCGTGCTGCTTCTAAATCAACTAAATTATTGTAACTGAGTTCTTTGCCTTGAAGTTTGGTAGCAGCAGCCCATCCAGTTGAGGTAGTAGTTTGATACCAAGCGGCACTTTGATGGGGATTTTCTCCGTAGCGTAGAGATTGTACTTGTGTGCCAGAAAGGGTATATTGTTGAGGTAGACCACCAGCGAGGTAAGTGGCGATCGCTTCGTCATAGCTAGAAGTGTGCCTAAAACCTTTGAGAGCGCATTGTTGGCGAAACTCTAATGAAGCCTCTCCATGTTGACGCAATTGTTGTAAGTATTCCTCATATTGACTAGGGTCGCACAAAACCGTGAGATGAGCAAAGTTTTTTGCTGCTGCTCTGAGTAAAGTAGGACCACCAATGTCAATTTGTTCAATTGCTTCTGTAATAGTAACATCTGGGTTGGCGATCGTTTGCGCAAAAGGGTAGAGATTGACTACTACTAAATCTATGGGGCGAATTTGGTTGTTTTCTAAATCTGTCAAGTCTTGGGGAATATCCCGTCGCGCTAAGATGCCGCCATGAATGCGTGGGTGCAGTGTTTTGACTCTACCACCTAAGATTTCTGGTGATCCTGTGTAATCGGCTACTTTTGTTACTGGTAGTCCGGTGTTAAGCAGGGTTTGGGCTGTTCCTCCACTGCTGATTATTTCAAAGTTAAATTCTTGTATTAGGCTCTGGGCGAGGTAGATTAAGTTTGTTTTATCTGATACACTCAGCAGTGCGAGACGCGCCATGATTTTTGTTGGTAAAAGGATAGATGTTTATTTTATAAACCGCGAAGGCGCGAAGAGCGCGAAGAAGAGAATAAGTTAAAGATTAATTGGTGGGGTTAAATGTTTGGTGAAGCGTTTGTAGGGGAGAACAACTGTTCGCCCCTACTGGAATTACTTACATCCTAAAGATTCACGAGTGGAGACGCCTGTGTGAGAGTTAATGCCACTTGCTTTTGCACACAGTTTTTTTAGTTGAATATTGTCTAAGACTGCATCTGTGAAATCAGCACCTGTGACATCAACGTTGTCAAAAGTGGAACGCAACAGCATTGCTTCTGTTAAAATTGCATCACTTAAATCGGCTCCTTTAAAATCTACTAAATAGGCGATGCCGTTAGAAAAATCTGCTCCATGAAAATTTGCTCCCTGTAAGACTGTACCGTTAAAAACTCCACCCCGTAAATCAGCATTGCTAAAGTTAGCATTTTCTAGATTAACACTGGTATACTCAGCCCCAACTAAACTTTGACCTGAGAAATCTTTTTTGCTCAGTTCTTCTTTACCTGCGGAACGGGATATGCTAGAGGAACTGGCTGCATATGCTGATAGCGGAATTAAAAGCATAGCGATCGCCAAAACAAAGCCAACTAATGCTTGCCAATATCTCATAAACTTAACTTAATAAAACTCAACACTTACACAATTAACCATTAAACCTTACAAAAGACTCCTCAGATCCCCGACTTCGTAAGAGTTGTTGGGGATCTTGGTCGTAGGATATAAAGATGACCTACAACAGCAATACCAGTGGCTACACCAGAAGAAATTGCATCCCTAGCAAGAACACCCTTGTACTCCCTCGCACAAGAACTAAAAGCAAGACTAACCAGCTTTGGCGGGTGGGAAATGCCAGTACAATTTGTGGGCATTAGCAAAGAACACGAAGCTGTCAGAAATGCTGCCGGCATGTTCGATATTTCCCACATGGGTAAATTTACCTTGCAAGGAAAAAACCTGATCTCTCAACTACAAACCTTAGTACCATCAGATTTAAATCGCTTACAACCAGGTCAAGCACAATACACAGTACTACTCAATCCTCAAGGTGGTATTATAGATGACATCATTTTCTACTACCAAGGAGAAGACACCAGTGGAGAACAAAGGGGAGTGGCGATCGTCAATGCTGCCACAACTAATAAAGATAAAACATGGCTGTTGCAAAACCTAAGCACAAATGAAGTAAAATTTCAAGACCTTTCACCAGAAAAAGTATTAATTGCCGTACAAGGACCAAAAGCTACTAGCATCCTCCAATCCTTTGTTGCAGAAGACTTAACCCCAATCAAAGCATTTGGTTTCCTAGAAGGAACGGTACTAGGTAAACCAGCCTTCCTTGCCCGCACAGGTTACACAGGGGAAGATGGATTTGAGGTGATGGTAGACCTAGAAGTAGGGTTACAATTGTGGCAGAGTCTTTACAATGCTGGTGTTGTGCCTTGCGGATTGGGTGCAAGAGACACTCTGAGACTAGAAGCGGCAATGGCACTCTACAGTCAAGATATCGATGACACTACCACTCCATTAGAAGCTGGTTTGGGTTGGCTAGTCCACTTGGATACCAAAGGTGATTTTATTGGACGTTCAGTATTAGAACAACAAAAATCTGTAGGAGTTTCGCGCCGATTAGTAGGTTTGCAAATGCTTGGGCGCAATATTGCCCGTCATGGCTACCAAGTGCTATCAACTGGTAAAGTAGTGGGAGAGGTAACAAGTGGTACACTATCTCCTACGCTTGGTTATCCGATCGCCTTAGCTTATGTTCCCACACAACTTGCAACTGTTGGGCAGCAGCTATTCGTAGACATTCGCGGCAAAGCTTACCCAGCGGTTGTAGTTAAACGTCCGTTTTATCGTGCAAAAAATCGTGTTGCAAATTAGCTAATTGCTAACTGCTAACTGCTAACTGCTAATGGTTAGTTGTGTATTTACCATTAGCCATTAACTATTAGCTATTAACCATGTTATTTTTTTGATGTGGAAGAGGAAGTTATATTTATGTTTGAATATCCTGAAGATTTGCGGTATCTGGATAGTCACGAATATGTACGGCTAGAGGGTGAAATTGCTACTATTGGCATTACAGCCTTTGCCGTAGATCAGTTAGGTGATGTTGTATTTTTGGAATTACCAGAAATTGGCGATGCTTTAACCAAAGGAGAAAGGTTCGGCTCCATTGAATCTGTCAAAGCTGTTGAAGACCTAAATTCTCCCGTAACTGGTACAGTCATAGAACGTAATGATACCATGATTGACTCTCCCGAAGAGGTGGCAGAAGATCCCTACGGAGAAGGATGGTTGCTAAAAGTGCGTGTTAACGATCCCAGTGAAATTGAAGATGCTCTAACGGCAAATGAATATAGTGCGCAAGTAGAAGGGGTGTAGAAGAGCAGGGGAGCAGGGGAGCAGGGGAGCAGGGGAGCAGGGGAGCAGGGGAGCAGGGGAGCAGGGGAGTCCCTCGTTACCATGCTCTGCATGGTAATGCATTCTGTGAGGCTCTGCCTCAGCAGTGCAATGCCACAAGAGACAGACACCTCGCCATAGTGCATTCTAATCAGAGACTTGGAACGAGATCTGGCAAGGGTTTTGGCTAAAGTTGACACTAATGGTGGAAGGTTTTCCCCTGCTTTCCATCTTTCCGGAAAAACTTCATGAAATTTAGATAAATTTGTAACTTATCCTGACGTATTAAATCTACTTGTTGCAAAATATGAAGTAGTCGCATCTGGAGAGCAATTTAGTGGTAATTAACGCTCCTCGTCCTAAATCTGGCAATCAACCGATGTTGGGAGAAACGAGTCAAAAGTTAAGTTCTTTTAAAGAACGACACATTGGACCATCATCCGATGATGTTAAGCTTATGCTGGAGGTATTGGGTTATACTAATTTAGATGAACTGATCGACCAAACAGTGCCACAAGCAATTCGGCTTGATCGCCCATTGAATTTACCACCAGCAGAAACAGAATACGCTGCACTGTTCAAATTAAAAGAAATAGCTTCCAAAAATCAAGTTTTTCGCTCATTCATTGGCATGGGGTATTACGACTGCATCACACCACCTGTAATTGGGCGTAATATTCTCGAAAATCCTGGTTGGTATACTGCTTACACACCCTATCAGCCAGAGATTGCCCAAGGGCGACTCGAAGCGCTGCTGAATTTCCAAACCATGATTATCGACTTAACCGGGATGGAAATTGCCAATGCTTCTTTATTAGATGAAGCCACCGCAGCAGCAGAAGCAATGGCTATGAGCTACGGTGTTTGCAAAAATAAAGCAAATTCCTATTTTGTCTCTCGTGATTGCCATCCGCAAACTATTGATGTGTTGCAAACACGAGCTAAACCTTTAGGGATTAACATTATTATTGGCGATCATCAGAACTTCTCGTTTGACGAGAGTGAACCAGTTTTTGGCGCCATTGTGCAATATCCAGCCAGTGATGGTACAATCTATGACTACCGCGCTTTTATAGAAAAAGCCCATGCTGAAGGTGCATTGGTGACGGTAGCAGCAGACCCATTAAGCTTAACTCTTTTAACACCTCCTGGTGAATTTGGCGCGGATATTGTTGTAGGTAGCACACAGCGTTTCGGTATACCCTTAGGTTACGGGGGACCTCATGCAGCTTACTTTGCCACAAAAGAGGAATATAAACGGCAAGTTCCAGGGCGAATTGTGGGTGTATCAAAAGATGCTCAAGGTAAAACTGCATTGCGTCTTGCCCTACAAACTCGCGAACAGCACATTCGTCGTGAAAAAGCAACTAGTAATATTTGTACCGCACAGGTGCTGCTTGCAGTAATGGCAAGTATGTACGCTGTATATCATGGTCCTACTGGATTAAAAAGAATTGCCGAGAATATCCACCAACTCACAGCAATTTTAGCAGAAGGATTAAAACGGCTGGGTTACACTATCAGTTCAGAACATTTCTTTGATACCCTCCGAGTGGAGTTGGGAAAACGTTCCTTAGATGAGATTTTAAAAGCTTGCGAAACACACAATATTAATATACGTGTTTTCGATACCACGGCTGTAGGTATTTCCCTAGATGAAACTACCACGGAAAAAGACATCATCGATTTGTGGCAGATATTTGCTCAAGGCGATGGCTTTACTTTAGATGAATTGGATGTAGAGAAGCTCCGACGGAGCGTCTCTACAGCCTTCAGGCGTACTAGTACCTACCTTACTCACCCAATTTTCAACCGCTATCACTCAGAAACAGAGTTGTTGCGTTATCTGCACAAATTAGAAACTAAGGACTTGTCGCTAACTACGTCGATGATTCCCTTGGGTTCATGTACGATGAAGCTGAATGCAACATCAGAAATGGTACCAGTAACTTGGACAGAGTTTCGCAAGATACATCCTTTTGCACCTTTATCCCAAACACAAGGTTATCAAATCCTGTTTCAACAACTTGAGGAATGGTTAGCGGAAATCACCGGGTTTGCTGGAATTTCTCTGCAACCAAATGCAGGTTCTCAAGGAGAATACACAGGGTTGCTAGTCATTCGCCAGTATCACGAAAGTCGAAAAGAAGCACACCGCAACATCTGTTTAATTCCCACCTCAGCACATGGAACAAACCCAGCCAGTGCGGTAATGTGTGGGATGAAAGTAGTTCCCGTGGCTTGTGATTCTGAAGGTAACGTTGATTTAAACGATCTCAAAGCTAAAGCAGAAAAACATAAGTTAGAACTTGCTGCTTTAATGGTGACATATCCTTCGACTCACGGAGTATTCGAGGAGCAAATTCAGGAAATTTGTGCCGTTGTACACAGCCACGGTGGACAAGTTTACATGGATGGAGCAAATATGAACGCTCAAGTTGGACTTTGTCGCCCTGGAGATATTGGCGCAGATGTTTGTCACCTAAACCTGCACAAAACCTTTTGCATTCCCCACGGTGGTGGTGGACCTGGGATGGGACCAATTGGTGTAGCATCTCATTTAGTAGAATTTTTACCAGGACATGTAGTAATAGGGCATGGAGGTAAAAACCAATTAGCAACTAGCAATTCCCTTGGCGCTGTGTCTGCTGCACCTTGGGGTAGTGCCAGCATCTTGGTAATTTCGTGGATGTACATTGCCATGATGGGAGAAGCGGGTTTAACAGAAGCAACGAAGGTAGCAATTCTCAATGCTAACTACATTGCCAAGAGACTTGAACAATACTACCCCGTTTTGTATAAAGGAAAAAATGGTTTAATCGCCCACGAATGCATTTTGGATTTGCGATCGCTCAAAAAATCTGCCAACATCGAAATTGACGACATAGCCAAACGCCTAATGGACTATGGTTTCCACGCACCAACCGTCTCATGGCCAGTGGCAGGTACAATCATGGTAGAACCCACAGAAAGCGAATCCAAAGAAGAATTAGATCGTTTCTGTCAGACAATGATTGCCATCAGAGCCGAAATTGCCGAAATCGAATCCGGCAAAATGGACACTCAAGATAACGTTTTGAAAAACGCACCCCATACAGCAGAAAGTCTTATCATCGGAGAATGGAATCATCCCTACTCTCGTGAGCAAGCAGCATACCCAGCCCCTTGGACACGCGAACATAAATTCTGGCCAAACGTTGGTAGAATCGACAGTGCCTACGGCGATCGTAACTTTGTTTGCTCTTGTCTACCAATAGACGCATATAGCTAATAGACATAGCAGTGAAAAACAATGTAGAGACGTTCTATGGAACGTCTCTACAAGGGTTACTAACCTTAGGAGACAAAAAATGACCATCGGTATTTGGGTACTTGGAGATCAATTATGGACAGAACAAACAGCCCTACAAAGCTGTGCAACAGAGCATCAAAAAACACCAGTAATATTCATCGAATCCCTAAACCATGCTCAAAAACTACCCTACCATCTCCAAAAACTAATACTAGTATGGTCAGCCATGCGCCACTTTGCGCAACAACTGCGAGACGATGGTTGGCTTGTTACTTATGAGCAAGCAGTAGACTTTCAAACACCCCTCATAAACTGGATAAATAAGTATAAAATTACTCAAATACGAGTAATGACACCGAGCGATCGCCCATTTACCCAACTAATCAAACAACTAAACCTTCCATGCACCATCACATTTACCCCCAGCAACCCTACCAAGATGCGATGATTACACGAGAGCAGACAATGTGGCACGCTATGCTCTCACCTTACCTGAATATTGGGCTGCTACATCCTTTGGAAGTTCTTCAATTCGTAGAAAAAGCTTACGAAGAGAACCAGAGTGAGTGGCAGTTAAATAGTATCGAAGGGTTTGTGCGGCAAATTTTGGGCTGGCGGGAATACATGCATGGTATCTATATATATATGGGCGAAGAATACCCAGAGCATAACTGGTTTAACCACACCCACCCCTTGCCAGCATTTTACTGGACAGGTGAGACAAAGATGAATTGTCTGCATCAAATTCTCGCTCAGGTAAAAGAAATTGGTTACGCCCATCACATTCAACGGTTGATGGTGCTGAATAATTTTGCTTTAATTGCAGGTATTTCACCCCAAGAACTTGAAGACTGGTTTCATGCTGCATTTATTGATGCTTACGACTGGGTGATGCAGACAAATGTGATTGGGATGGGGCAGTTTGCTGATGGTGGATTGATGGCATCTAAGCCTTATGCTGCTTCAGCTAACTATATCAATCGTATGAGTGACTACTGCAAGAATTGTGTTTATAATTCGAGCGATCGTACAGGAGACAAAGCTTGTCCCTTCAACTTCTTCTACTGGGACTTTCTTGCCCGTCATTACGACAAACTCAAAAACAACAACCGCTTACGACAAATGCTGTGGAATCTAGAGCGAATTGAACCTCAAGAACTACAACAAATCCGCCTCAAAGCATCACAATGGCACACAGAAAATACCGAAACCCAGCACAAAGTAACTTGAGTGCCCCCCCTTCATAAGGGGGGGTTGGGGGGGTGGGATCAAACGCACCCTACCAACTCTTCTCTAATAGAAGGAGGTTGATACCCTAAAGCAAAAGCCTTAGAACTATCCAAAGAAACATCAGTAGGTCGAGGTGCTGCCATTTTCACATCTTGTTGTCTACAAGCTTTCAGTCCAGTAGCAGGAAGTTGAAACACCTCTACCATTATCTTACCAAAATCATAGCGAGATATCCGCTCTTTTCCCCCCAAATGAATAATTCCATTCACTTTTTCTAACGCTAATAATAAACCTTTTGCTGCAGTTGTGCCACTTACAGGCGTGCGAAACTCATCTACAAATAAATTTAACTCTTTGCCCTCTTGCAAAGTGTGAATAAAAGGTTGGATAAAGCTTTTAGCTGTAGGTGTTGACATGCCAAACATTAACGGCATACGGCAAACAGCAGTCATAGGATAACGTTCTAACATTCCTTTTTCAGCCATAACTTTTTGCTCACCATAAATATTAACAGGACATACAGTATCTGTTTCTTTATAAGGAGCATTTAAACCATCAAAAACTAAGTCAGTTGATGTAAAAGCGCAGGGAAGAGAATAATCAGCACAAAGTCCTGCAATATTATTTGATGCAGTCACATTAATTGCGTATGATTCATCTGGATGAGTTTGACAAAAATTTGGTTGAGATAGTGCCGCTGTATGAATAACTGCTGCTGGCTGAATTTCATTAAATATCCGTTTAAGTTCTTGAAAATCTGTCAAGTTAACTTTTAGTAATTTTGCGTCGGGAATTTCTAAATAATGGGAAAAGTACGTCCCATAAACTTCCCATTCTTGTGCTAACTGGCAAAGATGCCATCCTAAAAAGCCACTTGCTCCAGTAATTAATAGTTTTTTCATGTTTAATTTTAAACCGCAGAGGTGTAGAATATTAGGGAATTTTTAGAGATTATTGGTAAAAATTGATGTATTGATTTTCACAGTCATTTAATGCTTGCTTCCTGTCCCATATTTTTATCCCAAAGTTGTTAAACCTACAAATGTCTGATACGTTTGCAGTCACAATAATTACTTCATCAAAATATTCTTTTTGAGATAAAGCTTGAGCCACTAAAATGGCATCAATATCTATATTTTTTAAATTGGATGTTCCTTGACTTTTAAATCGCAAGTCTGCCCACAATTCACAAGTCAAATCTAAATCAGTATTAGACTCAAGAGGGATAAATTGTTTTCTTTGACGAAATTTATTGAGATTGTATACAGCATCTTGAGAAATAGAATTCCCTTGTAATATCCCAAGTGTAAGCTCTCTTCTAATTTCGTAATCAATAATTTCTACAACTTTTATTTGTATTTTTTCTTTGCTGATATTTCTCCAATTTTTTACGTTTAAAGATTGTTTTGGTTTTATAATTTCACCAAGTGGACCGCTATCTGGCAACACTATTCTTCTCATTATTTATTCAATTTTTTTAACATTTCTTCATATTCTTGTATATCTTTCTGTGAATATTCTTTTTCTGGGCAAAGTTTTTTGCGAAGGTGATAAATGCGAGGGCGCACCTTCCTAGTAGATGAGACAGGCAGGGCATCAAGTGTAATCCTACATTAAGGTGGACTGGATCGGGGTGGAGGAGAGCGAGTGGCAACCAGAGTTAATTAGAGTTATGTTTTGCATAAAAACGCTCATATTACGTTTACACCCGCAAATATGTATCTTTACCCTGATTTGGTAACACTTTCAACCGTTGATTTTTCAAGTCTGGCTCTAAACCTAAATCTTCTAAGGGAATCACACCTAATAAAGGATTTTCACCTGCTGGTAATTCCACACAATTATAAGTACCTTCCCGCCCTTCGATGGAAAGCTTTACACCGTCGAAGAGACGAAATTGTCTAACTCCTACAGCAGTATGTCCTTCTATTTCCCCAAGAAGTCTCAAACCCAATTGATTGATAACTTCTTTAGGTAAGCAGAGCCTAGTTGCACCTGTATCGACTAAGACATTATCTATTGTAATGGAACGTACCTGCTCACTAGGGATAAATCCCCTTTCTGCAAGAATTTCATCTACGTTGTTAGTGAGTTTTATTGTAGTGAATACTTGACCCATTTTTTGACTATTAGTTTTTAGCATAATTAACTCCCTCAAACACTATATAATGATTGGTATCTTTAAACACCTACATCCTTCATAACGGTATACTGCCGCCACTGCCTGAATTTTAACTATCGCTTCAATTGTACAAGGCTATTAAGGGTGATCGTCCACTCAGAGTGAATTTGAAGTGCGTTGCTTGTGTTGGGTGTAATTAGAATTATGTATCAATTTACTCTTTATGTAGCTCAGTAGTAAAAAAGAGTGATTTTATTCACCAGAGGCGATCGCGCTATAGTCAATAAGTGGTATGGTTTTATATACCATCGTCAAAAGTGAACAATTTCACTTCAAGACAACATAAGGAGCATCCATGAAAACAGTTGAATATATCCAGGAACAAGAATTCGATTCACTTTTGACAGACAACGAACTAGTTGTGTTTGATTTTACAGCAACTTGGTGTGGACCTTGTAAGATGATTGCTCCTCTTATTGATAAATTAGCCCAAGATTACGAGGAGCGTGTCAAAGTATTCAAGGTAGATCTCGATCAGAACCAAAGCCTTGCTAAAAGATTGAGCATCCGCAGTATCCCGGCAGTCATGATGTACAAAAATGGCACTCTCATGGAAACTATTGTTGGGGTAAAACCCTATGAAACATTCACACTAGCTCTAACAAAGCTGCTTTAGGCATTTCTCAATAATTAATTCGCAATTACAAATTGTTTTTTCAATTGCTAGCCCACTTGAATAAAGCAATCACACTCGATTTAACAACTGGAAAACTCGTCTCTAGAAATTCCGGCTGTTTTCAGGTTATTTCTGATGATTGAAACAGGGATTTCATCGTATGTTGGTATTACAACTGGTCTAGAGATACCAGGTTTGATGTAGCAACGATGGCTTCCTTCTTGCCTAGCAAAATCAAGCACCAGCAGCAAGAAATACCTTTTCTAGTCGTTGCCAAGAAATAGGTGTTATTCTTGGCATCAAGAAACACCTACTGTCACAGAAGAGCTACGAATATTTATACTGCTGTTGAAATTTGCTGTAATTATTAGAGATGTATAATATCTGAAGTCTGTTTTAACAAATTCACAAGAAGTAAATCTTAGTCGGTTTTAACCGAATTGGCGCTATTAGCCTTGCACGCTTTGTGCAAGGCTCTTATATGTCATTCGTATTAAACAAGAGTGAAATCTTGAGCAGTATACAGAGCTTGACTAGCAGGATCTGTTATGTTAATCAAATTACCCAAAACGCTAATTCGACCGTTGTCACTCAGATCTTGAGAGAACACAACTCTAGAGAAGCCCAGATTAAAATTAAAGTAAACAAACAAACCAGCATCAGCTGTGACAGCATCATTAGCAGCTATGGCAGCTGCTGCGGCACCGGCATTGGGGAACGGATCGAGCAACACTAATAAATTGCTATCACCAGACAATTGCCCACTGTTACCTGCTTGGAAGTTAAGGGCGTTGATGCCTAGCACATCGCTGCTAAACAACAATCGATCTTGTCCAATTTGGTAATCTGTTAATACATCTGGTGCATTAGCTGTAGTTCCAGCAAAGGGAGCATCAGAGAAAAAGAAGATATCGTTACCTGCTCCACCGGTGAGTCTGTTGATACCAGCACCAGCATCAAGGAAGTCATTGCCAGCGCCACCATCAATAATATCATTGCCAGCTTCACCCAACAGGATATCTTCACCTGCACCACCGAAGATGATGTCATTGCCATCGTTACCAAAAACGTTGTCATCACCTGCTAGAGCGATAATGAGATCGTTACCTCTAGTGCCGTTGAGGACATCAGCGTTCGCACTACCACCTGGTAATAGAGTTGCCATAATTGTTCTTTCCTGGGAATTTAGATGTGATTAACTATTAGATATCTCTTGTAGAGACGTAACATGAAACGTCTCTACATTATGAGAAGATATCTGTTACAACCTTTTCTGGGTAAGGTTTAGAGAAACTATGCAGTCATTTGACTACTCTAGTTACTGTGTTCTACTAAATTTATATTAGGCGTTTTTTGCGCAAATTACAGTGAGAAAAAGTCTGATGTTTTCAGATATTTTGTTGAAAAATTTGCGTTAATTAGTCATATTTCGTCATATTTCGTAGAGACGTTCCGCCGGAACGTCTCTACACAATCGTGATTTTCACTGAATTAATTCTTGAAATTCTTTGTGACTACGCACTTGATCAAAATCTCGGTCAGTTTTTGCCAATTTTTGATATTTACTTGGAGAAAGTGCGATCGCCTTCTCTAGATTCTTGGTTGCTAATTTAACATTATTTTGCAAAGCATAGGCGCAAGCTTTGTTATAGTATGCTTCTTGTTTATGGGGAGAGATGGCGATCGCACGATCATAGGATGATATTGCTTCTTTGTGGCGTTGCAACTTAACCAGCACAATGCCTCGATTAATCCATGCTTCATACTGGTTAGGAGAGATAGCGATGGCTTTGTTATATGAATACAGAGCTTCTGGATAACGAAGCATTGCAGTTAAAGCATTACCTTTATTAAACCATGTTTTTTGCTTGTTGGGAGAGATGGCGATCGCTTGATCGTAAGAGTATAGTGCTTCTGGATAGCGTCGCAAAGCAGTTAAAGCATTACCCCTATTAATCCAAGCACCACTATTTGGGTTAATTTCCAGTGCCTTGTCGTATGCTGCTATCGCTTCTAAATAGCGTTCGTTCCTTAATAAATCGTTACCTTTTTGAAAAAAATCTTCTGCTTGTTGAAAATCATTTGCTTTGGTAATGATTTGAGCAACGTTAGTCTCTTGTACAACTTGCTTGCTGTATTGTCTTATCGAGTTTGCCGAGTTACCACAACCGAGCGTCAAAAAGCCGATCAAGCCAGAGCTAACAAAGCAACGCCAACCGACCATGCTGCACCTACACAACTAACTACATAACTATAAAACCTTATTTTGTATTAAAAAAGTGTAAAGTCATGCTAATATTTTATGAATTAATGTACAAATATCTAGTGGCAAGAAAAATGACATGCGATGGCAGCAGAGCATACTATAAAACAGTACAACAAAGTCTGCTGATATCAAAAGATAATCATGCCGATTGAATCCGATCCTAACTCATCCGAGTCATCTACAGAAGAAACCATACCAGAACAAAGCCTGCAACCAGATGATTTTGACAGTATCAGTGAGGACAACTTGCTCCCAGATGGGCTTGTCAATCAACAGGCAATAGCTGCGATTGCATCCCTACAATCACCGCAAAATACAACTGCTCTCCAACAAGCCCTCTCTACTACACAACGTAGAAAAAATGCTCTGGTATTTCAACCAAGCGCATTGCTGCTAATTCTAATTGCTAGTGCCATCACAATCAGCGGCATAGCCCTAAATAACTGGTTAATTGGCGCTCTAGGAACAGCAGCAACTTTGCTATTATCAGCAACAATTTTGTTGCCTTGGTTGCTAATTGTTGTCGATGAGTGGTTTTCGGCACAAGAGAAAACACTGCTGGTTGCCTTCTTAGGATTAGGAGTAAGTGTCATCGGCATTATCAAATTTGCCGGCGTGGGCAATCTCCTCGTAGCTTGGGGACGCAAAATTAACTGGGAAGCTTCGGGAACACTAGCAGAATGGTACGGTGCTTTGGGGCAAATTGCGATCGCCGTAATCGCAGTTTACGTTGCTTGGCGACAGTACGTAATTTCCAAAGACTTGACAATTCAACAAAACCTGCTAACAGTTCAGCAAAATATTATCACTCAGCAGCAAACAATTGATTCCTACTTCCAAGGCATCTCCGATTTAGTATTAGATGAACAAGGATTATTAGAAGATTGGCCTCAAGAACGAGCGATCGCCGAGGGACGCACTGCTGCTATTCTCAGTAGTGTAGATGGGAGCGGCAAAGCCAAAATTCTCCGGTTTCTCTCCCGCTCCAAATTGCTCACACCCCTCAAACGCGATGCACGCTTAGGTAGAGCAATTCTCAACGGTATAGGCGGTTACTGCGAAGATCGCTTAGAAGGCGTGCGAGTGATAGATTTAGGAGTAATGCTAGCAGGATCGGATCTTGCTGAAACTGACTTACGTTGGACTGATTTATCGGAAGCAAATCTTGTCCGTGCCAACCTAAGCAGTTGTGACTTAGTCAAATCCAACCTCTCTCGTACTATATTATATGATGCCAACTTGAGTAAAGCAGACCTCAATAGTACTCGTCTGTTCTACGGCTCAGCTTTAGAAGCATCTCCTCGCAGTCGTACAGAACCACCAAATTATACCAGTGGCAAAAATACTGGCGCTGTAGTAGAAAACGCCAATTTCACTAATGTCAGTCGAATGTCTGATTCTTTGCGTTACTACTGCTGTGCTTGGGGAGGCGAAAAAACCAGAAGTACAATTCCTGGTGGTTGCGAAGGTATTCCTAATAAATTAGGCAGATGATTCGATTTTGTAAAGACGTTCCGGCGGAACGTCTTTACAAAATTCTGGTTAAAATCCTAAAAGATAAGTTTCGCCTTCTCGTAATGTAAGAATTTCAACACCATCCTCAGTGACAGCCACAGTATGCTCAAATTGAGCAGAAAGCTTGCGATCGCGTGTCAAAGCAGTCCAACCATCACTCAAAACCTCAGCTTCCCATGTACCTTCATTAATCATAGGCTCTATAGTAAAAACCATACCAGGTCTGAGACGCTTTCCCTTACCGCGTGTGCCGAAGTGGGGAATTTCCGGTGCAGTGTGGAAAACATTACTGATACCATGCCCAACAAAATTGCGCACTACAGAAAAGCCTTGTGACTCAGCATACTCTTGAATCGCTGCGCCAATATCGCCAATCTTTGCCCCTGGTTTCACCTCAGCAATACCTCTTCTACGACACTCGTCTGTCACCTCAACTAGCTTTTTTGCTTTTGGGGAAGGTGTACCAACAAAGAACGTCTTAGATGTATCGCCGTGATAGCCATCAACGATCAAAGTCACATCAATATTAATGATGTCACCATCTTTGAGGATCTGCTTGGCGTTAGGAATGCCATGACAAATCACCTCATTCACACTGGTGCAGATTGATTTAGGATATCCCTTGTAACCAAGAGGTGCGCTTTTAGCGTTGTGAGCCTGCGTCCATCTTTCCGCTTCGTCATTGAGTTCAAGAGTGCTAACTCCTGGCTTCACCATTGGTTCAAGATGATGTAAAAGTTCGGCTGCCAAGCGTCCGGCTTTACGCATTTTATCTAGTTCTCTGTTGGATAAGATAACAATTGTTTCGGTCTTCATAAAAATTTATCTACTCTTTCTGATATAATTATAGTTTATTTATGTATTTTTACTTAGCTGTCACATCTATTGATGCTTCTACTGGAAGATACACAAGTACATCTCCGTCCTCTATTATCCCCGTTTTTTGAAAGCCTAAGCTGAGATACAGTTTTTCTGCTACTACATTTTCAGGTCTGTAGCCTATTAAAATTTCGTTACAATTTGGCTTTTCTTTAAGTAACTTAATAACTAATTGCATTGCAGCTTTACCGTATCCCTTCCTTTGATGATTTTTGTCAATCATCAATCGCCAGATGTAATAACCACTGTTTTGATAACCTTTGTCCATGAGATCGTACATCAAAAAGCCAACCATAGTTTCTCCTTGATAAATGCCCAGTGTAACAGCAGATGGATAAAACTTGGATTGAGCAAGAGAATAGAGATTTGAAGCAACAAATTTTTCTTGTTCTTCAGTTGTTTTCAGACTAATACATTGTTTCCAATTATCTTTATTGATTGCCCTTAAAGTAATCTCCATAATTTATCTAATATGTAATATGCTTGTCTCATTTTACAAAAAGCAACAGTCTAAATTTCTACGTTGACTGCTTTCTCTAAACGATTAGTTTCACCTTGCGCATCCTTGAGTAAATCATTCCAGTTGTCTGGAGGGTTTCCGCTTTCAAGCATTTTCTTAAAATAGGCTCGCTTAGAGTTCTCATCATTAACCCAAGCGAAAACAATTATTTTGCTCTCTTGATGATATCGAAAAAACAGTCGGTACTGCTGAAAAAATTTAGCTCTAAACCAGTGCTTGTACTCATCACCAAGCGTAGTACCTTGACGATAATCACTACGTGTTGGATCTTGAGGAATAACATCAAATGCGAGCTTTGCTATGGCAGCTAGACGCTTTGTGGCGTTTTTTTTCTTGTAGTCTTGAGGATACTTCTGACGCAAATGTTCAACCTGCGTCCGAAGTTCTTCAAACTGGTTAAGTCCGAGAGAATGAGCAAATATGTTCCACCCATGAATAACTAGCGGCTGATTTTCAGACACACTTATTCATCCTCGTCAGAGAGTGGTGCATCAAGATCGAGATCGACTTCAGCAACCAAGGATTGAACATGGCTGACTAAATCAGAGCTAATCACTTGTATGTGTTGAGGATTCTTTTCGATATCTCTTGCCAGAAAATTCAAAAACTGCCCAAGTACAGGATCGCTCTCGGTGTTATCAGCGCGAGAAATCACTACTTGACCGTCAGGCTGAATAGTATAGCAGATTTTATCACGCTTATTCAAGCCCAGAACCTTGCGAACGGCATCGGGAATTGTCGTCTGATAGCGATCAGTAAGAGTAGATTCTGCGCATGGTACTGGTATTACAGCCATAGCTAACCTTTAAACTTATCAGTTAAACATCTCTAAAGTAATGCGCTCGCATTGTCTTGTCAAGCGTGACATTTTGGGCAGTGGCAAAGACTATAGCGTTTCCTAGTCTACAGAGGTACAAATTTATCTGTGTTTATCTGTGTTCATCTGTGGTTAATTACTTTTTCTTGTACCTCACGTCCGTGAGAACCGCTATAATCATCTGCCAATCTTCTTACTTTCCGGCGGTAAGTTGTAAAGCATACGCGATACACCTAAGAAAATTGCAGCAGCAATTCCACCAAAAATATAAAGCGCTTGATCGCCAGTACCCAGTCCGATAAACCGGATCACGACAAAGGCAATTCCTGCCAGCAAAATTAGTGGTGTAATATCTAAGTATCTGTGATGATCTCCCTCCTCAATTTCTAATCCTAAGTATTCTTCATCAATCACACGTTGTGCCAGCATGGGATTTCCTCCTGCACGCTCTTGTAATCTAGCAAAGTCTGAATTTTTCAACTCTAGTCCTCTTTCTAATGCTGCCTGCTCCATAATCTCGCGAATTGGTTTTTCTGGGAGTGGGTGAAGCACAATTGGCGGAAGACTCATGAAAACGTCGGTACGTGGCGGATCGGTTGCAAAAAGCATCATCGGTATACCCTGACGACGTAATTGTTTGAGCCAAAGTCGAAATTTACTCTCACAAAGCTGCGCATCATCGATGATTAAAAATGCCGTATTACTGTCAAAATAGGATGCGATCGCCCGTTTTAACTGCTCGGCTGTGAGCGCTTTACCTTCTATATTATGAGTGTCTATTTCCAACTGTTGGGCAATTTCTAAGAGCATTTGTTTAGGAGTTGCTGGCTCAATCAACGCCACTATAAATCCATCGTTGCGCAATTGTTCTGCTACAGTCTGTGCTAGTAAAGATTTACCGCTACCTTGTTCCCCAGCGACAACAGCTGCATTGTTTGCTAACAAGGTTGCTTTTATTTGTTCTAGGGTTTTTTGGCGGTAAAGCCGCATCTGTGTTGGCGCTGCTGGTATTTCTGGGTTAGGGCTGGCAGTGGTTGATGACGTTGCGGTGGAGTCAGGTTGGCTACTTGTTGGGGTTTGCTTTTTCGGCGCAAGCGATATTGCCCCAGCAACTATTGCAAGCACTGATAATACGGAAACACCGTTCACAGCAACAAATCCACTCACCAAAAGCATGACAAAAAAATTTGACCAGATATGAGTTGCCCAGACTGACGCTATTGCTTGAGGTGTATTGCTACTTCCAAGCGGTGTTACATGCTGGTTATCACCGCTTGGGTTAGCGCGTTTGGGTCGTAATAAGATCGATGTGAGAGAGAACATGATATTGCTGCCATTTCTTCTGCCTCAATCTCTTTTCTCATTTCTTCTGGTAGTAAATTAGGATTTTCCTCGTAATATTGTGCAACTTTAATCACAGCTAACCGCTTTGCTTTAACTCGCTGCTGCGCTTCTAACTTAATTTGCTCAATGTCAGCTTGGCTGATTGCTGGTTGAATTGGTGCATTGGTTGGTGCAGCCTCTGAGCTTATTGCAGCTGATTCCCCAGTTTGTTGAGAAATATCGGTATTTGTTGCAACTGTAATCGCTGTATTATTCTGTTCTTTCCACTCGGTAATATATTTTGAGACATCCCGATTACTTCCTCCGGTGCGTAAGCGCACCACATTTCTCGTAATACTTTTATTCTCGGACTCTAACTGAGCGCAGCATTCAAAGACTTTGTCTCTCACGGTTTTTTCTTGATTCATGATTATTGGTAGTGCATTAATGGTGCTGTCTTCATCATCATGGTACAGTATGCACCATTACTTTGCTAACAGTAGTATTACGGTGGTGCTGATGAAATTCTTTTGCGTTAATCTGCACCAAATATTTGGTGCGGAGCAAAAACATCTCGCTCAACCCACAACTATTTCTTCCAATTAGTTGCAACTCATAATCAGTTCGACTATGATTATTGATAGAGAAATGTAATATGAAGCCTCCCTATGGAAAGCCTAGTAATTGGCGTCTTTGCCAGCTTATGTGCAGGACTTGCTACAGTAGTAGGTGCATTGCCTATTTTACTGCCAATCAATTTAACGCAGCGATCGCAAGCCATCATGTTGGGGTTTGGTGGGGGAGTGATGTTGGCGGCGACATCATTTTCGTTGGTTATACCTGGTACAGAGGCGGCAATGTCTCAAGGCTACGGTAAAACAAGTGCAGCTTTAATTATTGTGGTGGGTATTCTGTTGGGAGGAGCATTTCTACAATTGGCGCATCGGCTTTTACCCCACGAACACTTTTTCAAGCAAGAGGATAGCGAGCGAAGCAGTAATTTAAAGCGGATATGGCTGTTTATTGCGGCAATTACTATTCATAACTTCCCCGAAGGATTGGCAGTAGGAGTGAATTTTGGTAATAATAATATTAGCGATGGCATTCCCGTTGCTTTGGGGATTGGCTTGCAAAATATTCCTGAAGGCTTAGTAGTTGCGTTATCTTTGGTAGCAGAGAAGTATTCAGCAGGTTATGCTTTGTGGATTTCTCTGCTTACGGGTTTGGTAGAGCCAATTGGTGGTTTAGTTGGTGCTGGTGTGGTGAGTGTGGCTAATTTTATTTTGCCTTGGGCAATGGCATTTGCTGCGGGGGCAATGTTGTTTGTAATTAGTGATGAAATTATTCCTGAATCTCATCGTAAGGGTTTAGAAAAAGAAGGAACTATTGGTGTGATGGTGGGGTTTGTTGTGATGATGTTTTTAGATATTGCTTTGGGGTGATTGGGGATAAGGTGAGGCTCCGCCTCACGGAAGGCACTCCCAGGTTCTACCTGGGAACGAGAGACTAGGAACAAGAAAAGGAGAAAAAAATGGATTTGATTAGGTTTGAACATATTAATCTTTCTTGTCAGGATGTGGAGGTAACAAAGAAGTTTTATCAAACTTTGTTTCCTGACTGGTATGTGCGGGTTGAAGGCGTAACTGATGAAGGGCGTTGGATGCATTTTGGCAATAACCAATTTTATCTTGCTCTCAATGATGCGCCTCAACAACAGCGGGTACATACAGCTTACGAAAGCATTGGAATTAATCACATTGGCTTGGTGATTAAAGATGGCGAAGCTATGAAGAAACTACTGGAAGATGAGGGCATTGAGTATTACACATACACATCCCCTGAAACCAAGCACAGAATTTACTTCAACGATCCAGATGGTAATGAAATTGAATTGGTAGAATATCAGCCAGAATACGCTTTGAAGTAATTTGAAAATAGCTAATGGCTAATGGCTAATAGTTAATGGTTAATGGCTAATAGCATTCTTAACAATTAGCAATCAACAATTAGCAATCAACAGTTAGGAGCTTGATTAGTAACAATAAAACCTTATGAACACAACCAAAAAAGTGGCAGTAGTAACTGGCGGAAATCGCGGTTTGGGTTTTGAAGCTTCTCGTCAATTAGCTAAACTTGGATATCAGGTAGTTCTTACCAGTCGAAATGAGACGAAAGGGAAAGCTGCAGCAGAAAAGTTACAAGCAGAAGGTTTGGATGTAACTTATCATCCTCTTGATGTAACGAGTGAAGAAAGCAGCCAAAAATTAGCTGAGTTCATTGGTGAGAAGTATGTTCGTCTTGATGCATTGGTAAATAATGCTGGTTTATATATTGATGCTCAGGCAGGTAATAATAGTGTATTCGATGCCAAAATAGACACTTTGCGCGAAACTATGGAAACGAATGTTTACGGTGTTTTGCGAGTTAATCAAGCGTTGATTCCGTTGATGAAGAAACAAAATTATGGACGAATAGTGAATGTTTCTTCTGGCATGGGACAATTGAGTGAAATGGGTGGTGGTTACACTGGATATCGGATTTCTAAAGCTGGTTTGAATGCTTTGACACGAATTTTGGCTAGTGAATTACAAGGCACAAATATATTAGTGAATTCAGTTTGTCCTGGTTGGGTGAAAACAGAAATGGGTGGTGCAAATGCGCCCCTTACACCAGAACAAGGTGTGGATACTATTGTCTGGTTGGCGACTCATCCTGATGGTGGAAGTTCAGGTGGATTTTTTCGCGATCGCCAACCAATTGATTGGTAAATAAGGAGCAGAAAATGAGCAGATTACAAGGCAAGTATATCTTAATTACAGGGGCATCGCAAGGTTTGGGGAGACAATTAGCAATTGATTTTGCCCGTGAAGACGCAGCGGGAATATCTATTGTGGCGCGTAATGTTGAGTTGCTCAATGAAGTACGTAATACTATCAATGAAATAGCACCATTAACTCAAGTTTTAGTCATGAGTGCTGACTTAACAAAGCACGAAGATATTGAGCGTGTAGTTGCCACAACTTTGAGTGAATTTAATGGTCATCTTGATGTATTAGTGAATAATGCATCAAGTATTGGTCCTTCTCCCATGCCTTACTTACTCGACTACCCACTTGAGGATTTTCGTGATGTTATCAACACCAATTTAATCGCCCCATTTTTATTAATTAAAAAGGCATTACCTGCGATGATTGAGAATGGTGGTTCCATTATCAACGTTACAAGTGATGCAGGGGTAAATGGTTATCCTGGTTGGGGGGCATACGGAATCTCAAAATTTGGTATTGAAGGGATGTCGCAGACATGGGCGGCAGAACTTGAAGACAGTGGTGTGCGTGTCAATTGGGTAGATCCTGGTGATATGAACACCCTGATGCATCGAATGGCAGAGCCTGATGAAGATCCTACCGAGTGGGCTAATCCAGCAGATGTTACTGAGGTATTTGTCTATTTAGCGTCTGATGAATCACGCCACGTCAATGGGCAAAGATTCCAAGCTCAAGAGGAAAATTGGGGTAGGGAATTAGAAGCACCCGCACTGGTTTGAGTGTCTCGTTCCCAGGCTCAGCCTGGGAATGCATCTCTTGAGGCTCCGCCTCCCCTAAAGTGTGGGGCAAAATAGTGCGCGTTTATACAATACATCAGGGGTAAATATTATATGCTGACCAAACCCTTTACTTTTGTACTTCCGGCGGAACTCTCCGCCAAAGAACCACCAGAGCGAAGAGGAATTGCCCGCGATGGCGTGCGGTTGATGGTTATTAATCGTCACACCGATCAAGTTGAACATACTCGTTTCAACGAGTTGGGTAATTTCTTGCGCCCTGGTGATTTACTTGTTTTTAATACAAGTCGTACTCTTCCGGCTGCACTTGATGGTTGTGATGCCCATGCAGGAGAATGCGTAGAAATCCGTTTAGCACAACATCTCAGTAATGATTCTTGGCTGGCTTTGCTGATGTGCAAACAGGGTAATCTCTTTACCTGTGTACAAAGTGGAATGCAGATTGATTTTGGTCAAGGGTTAACTGCTACAGTTGAAAATCGAGACACTCGTATTCCCCGACTTTGGCAAGTACGCTTTTCTAAATCAGGCAAAGAGTTTATGGATTTACTCTATCGTTTGGGAAGTCCGATTCGTTATGAGTATGTGTCTGCACCTTGGGATTTGGATTACTATCAAACAGTCTACGCCAAAGAACCGGGTTCTGCGGAAATGCCTTCAGCAGGGCGGGCGTTTACTTGGAAGCTGCTGTTTAATTTAAAGCGTCGTGGAATAGAAACAGCACACATCTTGCTGCATACCAGTTTATCTTCTTATATGGATGATGAAATAGACGCTCAACATCTCGCCTCGGAAGAAGAATACTTGATTAGTGAAGCGGCGGCACAAAAGATTAACCGCACCCATGAGGAAGGAGGAAGAGTGATTGCGGTAGGTACTACTGTAGTTAGGGCTTTGGAATCAGTCGCAGATGCAACTGGGAAGGTGCAACCCCAACATGGTTACACAAAACTACGTATTACTGCTGAGCATAAACTTAAGACGCTGGATGGATTACTAACAGGTTTGCACGAACCAGAAGCCAGTCACCTCGACTTACTTACGGCGTTTCTACCAGCAGAGCAAATTTGCTCAGCTTACTCTGATGCTGTGCAGCGTGGTTATCTGTGGCACGAGTTCGGAGATTTGAATTTGATTTTGTAGTAGCGATCGCACTTTTATCTTCCCAGCTGATTTCTCACCCAACGCCGAAATGCTTTAACCAACTCTAGATAGTCAATGTTCGGTGCTTGTTGTAAGAAGTCGGCAATTTTTGCAACGGGTAAATTGGGAAAAAATTGACTTTCTTGGGAGGAGATATAACCTTGATTTTGGAGTTGCTTAATTACCAATGAATTACCGTCGTAAATCCAGACTTCAGCAACTCGTAAATCAGCATAAACCTGGAGACGATTAAGAGAACTACTGGTGATATCAATTTCAATTACCAAGTCTGGTGCTGGATCTTCAAATGGATCTAACCGTTTTTTCCCTCGAACAGCATCAATATTACGAATGTAAAAGCATTCATCTGGCTCTGCACCACTAAGTTCGGGGCGTTTAAAAGTAGTTGAGCCAAGGGGATAAATTTGAATTTCTAGTTCTTCAGCCAAAGTTTCCACAAAGCGCCCCATTACTGTTTTGCCTAGTTCATGTTCTGGAGAAGGAGCCATAATTTCTAAATTACCCCGATTGTAAGTGAGGCGCAAACGGCGATGATTAAGTTCCGCCAATAGGGTTTCGTAGGTTTGCCAACTAATCCCGGAAAGATGAATAATCTCTGTTGGTGGCGTGATTGGGGTTGCAATCATGGGAACATTAAAGCAAGAGGATTTCTCAATCGTATTCTAGCTGACTTTCAAGGTTCTGCGCCGTGCCTGTTGATGATTGACTTTCCAAGTCAGTCACGTTTACCACGCAACTTATAGTACTTTAAGCCACTGATTCCACCCCAAATCGCGCCCAAAATTGTTCCAATATAAATACAGAAATCCCAAATGACACTTAGATATGCTGCCATCATCCCCGTAGCTATACCACTTAGGCGAGGATTTGAGAAGCTTGGCTCGGTTATTACCGTCAACTTATACCACAACCAACCGATGAAATAACCAGCACTAGAACCAAGTAAACTAACAAAAACTGACTGTAAAAATATTAATAATCCATGCTTTAGAGACTTCAAACGTACCAGAGCAAGTGCGACAAATATCGCTCCTATCAATGCTACAATTGTTAATATTAGTACAAGGTTTGCAACAATTACTCTGACTATGAGAACCTCCTAAACTACTCGGCTCGCGATCATTACTTAATATTGTAATAATATATCTCGTTGTTCGTTCATGACAATAACTTTAATTCAATGGCACTATCGACAAAATCAATGAAGACGGGGAGAATGAATAATGAACTATGAAGAACTAATTAATGATATTAGCCATATAAATAATACAGTTCAAACAGTAGTTGTACGAGCAGTTAACCAAATTCAGACAATTCGTAACTGGTTTATCGGTGCTTATATTGTGGAGTATGAACAAAACGGAGTAGACCGAGCTGCATATGGCACGCAGTTGCTCAAAAAACTTGCTGAAGATTTAAAAAATCGAAACCTTGAAGGGCTATCAGACCGTAATTTAAAAAACTTTCGACAATTCGCTTTGACTTATCCAGGCTTGGCTAGTGATGAAAACTTGTCAGCTTTTTTACCATTAATTAGCTTACCAGTAAATAATATGATAATTCGGCAGACAGTGTATGCCGAATTTAAAACCATACCACAAAACCTATTCCCTGCACTTCGAGCACGCGAGCTACAACAACCTTCTCTTTCATGGCAAGACAGTAACTATTACCAGCGCTTATTTACTACCCTGTCTTGGTCACACATACTGGAATTCACCCGGATCGACAATACTACTAAACGGGCTTTTTATGAAATAGAAAGTATAAAAGGTTTCTGGTCTACTAGGGAGCTTAAGCGTCAAATCAACAGTATGCTTTATGAAAGAGTAGGTCTTTCTAAAGATAAGGATGCAATCCTTGCTCTTACTACTCATGGACAAATCCTCGACAGCCCTAAAACTGTTTTACGCGATCCCTACGTTTTAGAGTTTTTGGGACTAGAAGAACGAAATACTTATTCGGAATCTGACTTAGAACAAGCTTTAATTGACCACCTGCAAGATTTTATGCATGAACTGGGTCGAGATTTCTGCTTTGTTGACCGCCAGTTTCGCATCACAGTAGCAGCAGAACATTACTTTCTTGACCTTCTATTCTACCATCGTGCCTTGCAATGTCTTATTGCTATTGATCTAAAGCTGGGGAAGTTCCGCCACGAATACGCAGGACAAATGAACTTCTACCTCAACTACTTAAGAGAAAACATTATCTATCCGCATGAAAACCCACCCGTTGGAATTCTCCTCTGTGCTGAAAAAGATGCCGAAGCCGTTCACTATGCCACTGCTGGATTAGATAATCAATTATTTGTTTCCCGCTATTTAGTTGCTCTCCCCTCAGAGGAGACTCTCAAAAAGTGGCTCAAAGAGGAACAAGACAGATTAGAACAACAATTTGATTTTGAATCTGGGAGGGAAACATGACCCTTACCTCAAACACCTTGCTTAAGAGACTTCAAACGCACGCTTAGCAAGTGCGACAAATATCGCTCCTAGCAATACTACAATTGTTAATATTAGTACAATGTTTGAAACAATTACTCTGACTATGAGAACCTCCTAAACTACTCGGCTCGCGATCATTACTTAATATTGTAATAATATATCTCGTTGTTCGTTCACGACAATAACTTTAATTCAATGCTAAAATGAATGACTACCTTTTTTAGTATGCTGATTAGTAAGTGTTAGGCAATTATTAGTTTTCATGAAAATTTTTTGAGTAAATTATTTAGTCTGGAGAGTTTTTTTGGGGCAATAGGTGCAACCATAGCGGTATTGTTGGTGAGATGGGCATTTCGTTCACGCTCATGACAATTTTTTACGAGAGCAAGATGCTTATGCTCACCATCTCTTTGCTAACTGAAACGCAGGCAAAAAACGAAGCAGTACGTCTTGACATTCTGGGTATTTCCAAAGATAAATTTAAATTCGTAATAGCACCAGATTTATTTAATAAGTATAATTTAAGCTACTTGAAGGAAGTAAAGTTTTAATCAAAAAGAGGTGAGCGCTCTTTCAAGCATCTGTCCTCGTAAATTTTTCCTTTCACTTTTTGCTTAATCTTGTCGCCTAAAAACTTCGGAAATCAACGTGGTAAATGCTCCCAAATTATCATATTGAACTATCAGTCTTTGGTACTCGTTTGTCGTAACTAGCTTACCAACTACTATCTCAAATTCTTCTCCAATCTTCACCTTTTTAGGTACATTGACACTAATATCATTTTGCAAATATATCGGATTATTTTTTTGTTCTGTTGGTAACACAAAATCTTGATTTTCTGCTAACGAAATACTTAAATCACTATTCATATACTCTTTTCGTCCGCGCCATCCCGACAATTCTATTTCTGCTTTGGCTGGTTCATTGGCAAAGCTATTGAGATGCTCGCGAATTATCGTAATTTTCTCCAAATCGCCACTCTCAGCATAGATACTAGCTACACTAGTTCGCCAATCTTGATATCGAAAAAATAACTCTGTACCAAATTTTTTTCCAGCTTCTAGTTTTTTTGCTACCCAGGCATTCTTATCCTCACCAAAGGATAATGCCCTCATAGACAAAAATGCTGGGTGAATGACTCCATCGGGTTGACTACAAATTTGCTTTTCAATCTGCCAGGTTTTTTCTGATTCTGTTCCATCATTAGTGTATTTATTAGTATGGGTAATTAATGTTTTCTCTTCATTAGCTTGAAATTTCCTCACAGCTTTAAATGAATTCAGAACTTCTTGATCTGGAGAATACACCGTCCATATTCCGTGCCAAGCAACACCGGATGTCGTGATATGTCCAAATAAATTTTCCCAGTTTTGATCTTGTGAATTCATTGTTTTTCTGATTGAGAAGTTGACTAATTAAGATTGCAGGTATTGTAGCAAGGTTTCGGCGTAAAGTTTGGGATCGCGTAGATACATTAGAGGGCTGCCGTGTAGAACCTTGGTTGTAGAATGGGGAACAAGTCGGGCAGTGTCTTCAATAAAAGGCGTGAACATGGTCTTGTTGGTATTAGCTTATTAAGTATGCTTCTATTTTGAGAAATGATTGGCGATTATGGTAGATTATATATAAATCGAACAACTACCTTACCGCAATTTCTACCACTGAGCAGGTATTCTACAGCAGCCGGAATGGATTCTAATCCCAAAAACTCGGTAGGATCAACAACTACTTTGAGCTTGTTAGAGTAGAATAAGTTGAATAGGCGATCACGTGCCTCTACCATATACTCTTTATATAGTGGCATGAGAAATCCCCGCACCGAAGCTGCTTTCCAGAAAAGTTTTTGATAAATTCGCGATTGTGTTACTTGCGCAAAATTATTACCATATTCTGACACAAAACCAACCACAACTAAACGCCCCCGAATTGCCAAGTTATCTACACAGGTGTCGAAGACTTGTTTACCCACACATTCAAAAACTAGATTAACGCCATTGGGATATTCTTGCTTGAGGACAAGATTTAGATCTTCCTTACGGTAGTTGATCATGCGATCGCATCCCAACTCACTCAGCAACTGTCCCTTTGCATCCGATCCACAAGTACCAATCACATGATTACCTGCTAACTTTGCTAACTGTACTGCAATATGTCCAGTTCCACCAGCTGCCGCCGTCACCAAAACAACTTCTTGGCTTTTCATCTCCCCCACTTGTTCTAATGCCACCAAAGCTGATACACCAGTAGGCATCAGAGTTAGTACCTCTGGCGTAGCTTCAGGCACTTTGAATGCTAAATTGGCATTGATTGTCTGGTACTCACGATAACCTCCCCCACGTATGGTAGTCACCACAGCATCACCAACTTGAAATGTAACATTACTTCCCACTGCTACTACTTCTCCCACCGCTTCCACACCCAAATCAAAGGGAGGAGTTAAGTTAACGTAACTCACATCGCCTCGGCAAAGTAAAGTGTCGAACCCAGCGTTAACTCCAGCAAACTTGTTCCGAATCACAATTTCATCTGGTGCAGGTTCGGGTATGGGAAGTTCGACAATTTCAATAGCTGATTTAAAATCTTGAGCAAACTGTTTTGCAACTAGTTTTTTGTATGTGCTTGAACTCATTTGTTCCAATGCCAAGGATAGTAAGTGTGAAACGGCGGTTCCCAAGTATGGTATGAAAGATGGGGATTGCCTCCGCGCACAAAGGCAAAGTATCCTGTTTCAGTATATGCTGGGGCATGTGGAATTAATTCTGGACGCCAAAAGTAACAGCCTGGGGTCATATAACCAGCCTGTGTTGTCATGCTTCCCTGAAGTACAAACTCCTCCTCAGGAATCGGATGATACTCCGCAACAGTTTCGGCAAACTGCGGCAAACACCCTAGCAGCCAAGTACTTCTTCCACCCTCAGATCCCTTACGTAAAGTTTTTCTCATCGCGCCTAGTGGAAAGCCTGGGGTGAGAGTTGAAGTCCAAGGGATTAGTTCAGAACTCGACGAAGGAATATATAATTCTCTTTTTGCTCCCGGCGCATCGGTTAATGATGTCACAAAGCAGGGATGACGTTCGGGCATCCAAAGAGCTATAGTATTTTCCTGAGCGCTCCATGCTTCGATGCAAACACCTTCTGGAATGAAGCCGTAAGTGTAGCGTCCGAGACGGAGTTGCCCTATCCGCAACTGTCCGCTAAGTACAAAAATTTCCACGTCGCAGTTGAAATAACCTGAACTGCTCTCCCAGTTTTGTGTCCACTCGACAAGTTCGGTGGACGCGCCAGTTTCGGTATCGAAGCTCAGAATCCTTGTTTGGTGAACTTCCTTGATCCCATCCACAACCCAAGGTTTCTGCTCGACATCCCCTGATTGAATGAATTCAACGTGCTTTCTTGCCATAATGTTTTTGACAATATCCGTGTAGTGTTAATCTTTATCATCAAGAAATTCGATTACATGCTGCGATATTTCTTCAGATCTCTGGTTCATCATGCATATAGTTCCGCCTTCAATCTCAACCACTTTTCCCTGAGGAATTGCTGTTAAAATCAAATGCTGATTTTCTGCATTTGCTAAACCTAGCTGTTGAAACTGTTTCATGTCCTCAGTTCCCCAGATAATTAGGGAGGGACATTTTATGCGTCGAAATCTTTCTTCTGCCTCCAGACAGTAGTTTGCTACAGCCCAAACTGCATATAAAGGATAACCAAAGCATTTTAAATCATCTAATACCAAAGTGTGATTTAATTCAGCAGATTCTACATACTTTGCACGGGCTGCCCATCTTTCCATCAGGTGGGAGCCGTCTGTTTTTATGTGAAAACCTTCAGAAAATCTTTTTAATAGGGCTGCTTTGCCTGCTTCACCAAAGACAACCGGATTAGATAAGATAAGTTTTTCGACTCTTTCCGGATATTCTGCCGCTACCTCTCCTGCGACAAATGCACCTGTATGGTTTCCCAAGATGCTTGTGGTTTTTATGCCTAATTTGTCTAACAGGAGGATGACTGTTTTAGCATAGTCTTCAATTGAATACATTCTTGGGGGTTTATCTGAATCACCGAAACCCAGAAAGTCCATAGCAATGACACATCGATTTTTTGCCAAAATAGGCATTAACTCTCTATACTCGTTACTACTTGTTTGGTTCTGATGTAGTAAAACCAGAGGATTTCCTTCACCGCCTATGCGGTAAAGAATCTGCCCGTCTTCGGTGTCTAAAAAGGCTCGCTTGATTGGTTTGTTCATATCAATTTTTGGGAGGCAGAGCCTCCAGGATGGCATTCCCAGCCGGAGGCTGGGAACGAGGAGACGAGGAGAGACGCGGAGCGTGGGAACGAGAGATGTTTCTAGCCGGAGCTACGGCAGGCTTTGTACGTGTAGCCGCACCCTTCAGGGTGTGGCGAAAAACGAAGATGCTCCCGAGACTACGCTAGTCTGCGTTTAATTTCTAGTGCTAAATTTTCTACAGGTACTTCTACTTGTTCGCGGGTTTTCAAATCTTTGAGAGAAGACTTTTGCGCTGCTGCTTCTTCAGAACCAATTATCACGCAAAATTGAATTCCTTGTTTCTCAGCTTGTTGGAATTGTTTACCTAACGGACGTTGTTCAAAACTAGTAATAACATTAATTCCTGCTTGTCGCAATTGTTGCGACACATTTAAGTAAACTGGCATCAAATCATCTTGCATATTTACTACCATCACCTGCGCTGGGGTAGCAGCAAAGGTATCCAAAATACCAGCTTTCAACAAACGACTAATTAACCTGGTTAAACCGATGGAAATGCCCACACCAGGCATTTTCTCACCCAAAAATGTCCCTACCAATTCTTCATATCTACCGCCAGAGCAAATGCTACCCAAAGCTTCGTGTCCGACTAGAGTAGTTTCGTAAACTGTACCCGTATAGTAATCTAAACCACGTGCGATCGCCAAATCAATACAGAACCGATTCTCCGCCACGCCCAAATTCCGAACACCTGCAATCACCGTTTCCAACTCTGTCACACCGATACTCAATTCTTCAGCTTCTCTAGTTTGAGCCAAATACTTGAGTTTATCCAATACCTGATCAACAGTACCATTAATCTTAATAAACTCAATAATTTGTTGAGTTTGCTCCGCCAAAACACCTTCTTTCTCTAAATCTTGTTTTACTTTAGCTTCCCCGACTTTTTCTAAAGTATCAATAATACCAATACAAGATTTAATTTTATTTTCCTCCACACCTACCGACTTAAAAAAACCAGTGAGAATTTTGCGATTATTGATGCGAATCAGAAAATCACCAATATTGACAGATGTAAATATTTCCGATATAATAGCAGGCATTTGCGCATCATAAAGCAAACTCAGTTCACGACGAGCAACAACATCAATATCGCACTGACGGAACTGACGAAAACGACCATCTTTTGCCCTTTCTCCGCGAAAAACAACATCCATTTGATAACGAGCAAAAGGAAAAGTCAACTCATTTAAATGACGAGCAATATAAGCAGCCAAAGGAACAGTTTGGTCAAACTTCAAAGCCCTAGCTTCCGAACCAGTTTCCCCAGCCTTATCCTTTTCCGCCTGTCGATTAGGAGGCAGAATCGGACTTATACCATAAATAATATTATCACCTTGATTCCCCTTTGCTTGTAGAACCTCCAAACGTTCCACCGCCGGAGTTTCAATCGGCGTAAAACCATAACTTTCAAACACCCTCCGGATAGTATCTAAGAGATACACTTCCAAACGTTTTTCACCAGGAAGAAACTCAGGGAAACCACTAGGAGTAGAAAAATTCACTTTATCAGCCTTCGTCATGCCTTAATCCCAATTGTAGATTGAAATAGAGTTCTTGCGTTCCCAGTCAGATATTGAATATTTTGAACCACAGATGCACACAGATAAACACAGATAATTTATCTGTGTGCATCTGTGTTTATCTGTGGTTTTTTTTTCATAAATGAATATGTTTTATCTCAAACGTTCCTCTTGAATCAAAGTACGTTGGAAAAGTTGATCATTCTTAAACCAATGCCAAGTACGCGATCGATAATTATTACAAGGACTAATTTGAATCATTTCATACAAATAAAACCCCGGCATATTCTTATAAGCAAACCATAAAATAATCGTCGAATCATCAACCTCCCAAGCCTTCCCCTCAATCCGCTCAGTATCAAACCAAATCTTCCCATCGCGATAGCTAGCAGGAAACCGATGCTCCTCCTGCTTACCATCAGACCAAGTATACCGATTAATTTGATAATAAGAAAACAAACCATCATCAGGAAACTGACAACTCAAATGAGATTCATGCCTATCAACAACCTTCCCCTCCCCATCAACCACAATATACGTACCAACCCAATCCCCCTCATGACGAACAAGAACAGGCATATTTTCACGAATACCAGACATAAAAACCCCCTTCAAAAACACCCTCTCTTCCTCTTCCTCTTCCCTTCGCGCACTTCGCGCCTTCTCTTCGAGACGCTTCGCGAACGCGGTTCATAAATCTAACCCTCAAACCACCAAGGATCACCCACCAACTTAGTCTTCACCAAAAAAGCCTTAGAACGCAAAAACCGCCTCAACCCAGAAGCACCCATACGAGAAGCACCCAAACCAGAAAACCGAAAAGAATTCTTCTCACCCTCATGCAAAACACTCGTCAGAGCAGCATCATTAATACTAATAGCACCAGCATCAACCTGACGAGCAACCAGCAAAGCATCCCCCTCCAACCCAGCAAAAACAGCAGCACTCAAACCATAAACAGAATCATTCGCCAAACTAACTGCCTCCTCAACACTAGAAAAAGACATAACAGGCATAATAGGACCAAAAGTTTCCTCAGTCATCACCTTCATAGAATGATCCACCTGAGTCATCACAGTAGGAAAACACCACCAACCACCACCATGCTCCTCAACCTCCCCACCGCAGTGAATCACCGCCCCTTTTTCCTGGGCATCCAACAAATGATCGCTAATAATCGCCGCTTGTCTTTCTGCAATAATCGGACCAATTTCGCCACTTTCCAGAGTAGGATAAGCTAACTTCAAACGTCTAGCTTTCGTCACCAATTGGGCAATAAACTGCTCAAAGATAGATTCAGCAACGTAAATTCGCTCAATAGAAAGGCAAGACTGTCCGGTGTTGACAACAGAACCCCACAAAATTGCCGAGCTAGCTAAATCCAAATTAGCAGATTGGAGGACGATCGCCGGATCTTTCCCGCCCAATTCCAAACAAGCCGGAATAAAGCGTCTAGCCGCAACTTCTGCCACCTTTCTTCCCGTCGCCACACTTCCAGTAAAACATATAAAATCCACATACTCAAGTAGAGCAGCGCCCGTTTCACCTGCTCCCTCAACAAAACTTAACACATCGCGCAATTTTGGCACAGTGTTAACTGCCGCCAATAGTGGTGCGACAAAGCGAGGAGCAATCTCACTCGGTTTAACAATCACAGCACAACCCGCAAGCAATGCTGGGATTGTATCAATTGTCGAAAGTAACAGCGGAAAATTCCACGGGCTAATTACCCCAACTAAAGGGTAAGGAACCAATGTTTGTTGCAACTCAATAAAAGGAATTGCTGTTTCTTTTGCCGATTCTTGCAGCAATTCTGGTGCTAATTTACACCATCTATCAATTGTCGAAAGGAAAGAGTCAATTTCCAGTATCGTGATTGATAATCTTCCCGTATCATTGACTAAAGCTTCAGTCAATTTATCGCGTCCAGAAATTATCGCGCTCTTCCACTGCTGCAACGCTTCAATTCTTCCCTCTACACCAAGAGAAAGCCAGCTTTTTTGCGCTCTGCGTAGACGCCCACATTGTTGCGCCAGCAGCTTGGGGGGCGGCGGGATAATTACATAGTCAAATTTTCCAGTGCGGGGGTTGCGGACTTCGATTGTTTTGGACATCCGTCATATTACTCCCTGTTTGCTTAATAGCTCAATGGTTTCAAGCTGAGTTTGCAAAAAATGTTTGCGGTCTACCTCTTTTTCCAGCATAGTATTAGCCGGGTAAAAATGGGATTGGCGATAACTTTCAGCGTAGAGTTCAAACCGTTGTCGCGCAAGTAAATTATTTAACCCAGGTCTTTTGCGGTAGCGGCGTAATGCAGCTAAGTCTATTTCTGCAAATGCTGCCATGCTCTCGCCTGCACCTGTTTCTGCTATTACCGTTCCTTTATAGTCGATGATTTTGGAGCCGCCATTAGCCGAAGCATCTGGAATGGGGATATTAACTATGCCTGCTGTGTTTGCTGAGACTAAGTATGCTAAATTTTCCACAGCGCGAGTGATTTTTGCCGCATCTTTGGGTTTGAGGGTTGTTCCGCCATATACTTCGGAAGTCGTATGGAGAAAAATCTCGGCTCCTCGCATTGCTAAACATCGAGTTACTTCTGGGTATAAGATTTCTTCAGATGCGATCGCCGCTAAATTCCCAATCTCTGTCTTTGCTACCGGAAACACCCCCTCCAAGCCGTAGCAGTCGAGATATTTATCCCAAACATCGTGGGGTGTCGGTGCAAACATGGAATTCAGTCGGCGATAGCGTAAAACAATTGTCCCTGATGGGTCGATGACAAAGCAAGTTTGAAAATATAACCCAGAAAAGTTCGGGTCTAATTCGTAAGCGTTACCTGCAATAAATATACCATGTTTTTGGGCAATTTCACTTAAAGCTTCATACTCAGCACCAGCCATTTCTAAACAAGCTTTTTCCGCCCACACAGCGAGTGACTCTCCCATGGGAAAACCTGTCAGGAAGTATTCGGGTAAGACAATTAAACGACAGTCAGAACCAATAAAAGCAATACTGGCAGCGATTTGTTTTGCTAAGCGGTTGATGGTATTTTGCATTAAAGAACGGGCTTCTGAGCGGTTAGTTGCCGAGTTGACTGCGTGGCAAGTAACTTGGAGTGCTAAAGCTATGAAAGATTCTATGCGATCGCTATTTGCTGCCATAATTTTGTGATTATTCTTTTTTACTTAAATCAACAATTATTGTTATTATTTATAAGTTTTAGTATAATTCACACCATGCAAAAATAAAAAATGAGTATCTTTAAAAAATACACACGGGTTGCTTTTGCAGTTTTTTCTTTTAGTATTTTGTTATGCACTCAAGTAGCTGAAGCTACTGTTGTTTTTCCTGTACGCGCTAAAAAAGGGATGGTGGTTTCGGCTCATCCTCTTGCTAGTGATGCAGGTTTATTAATGTTACGTAAGGGTGGTAATGCTGTTGATGCCGCAGTAGCTACAGCTTTCGTGATTTCAGTTGTGGAGCCTTTTTCAGCAGGAATTGGTGGCGGTGGTTTTTTGCTGATACATTCCGCAAAGGGAGAAATTAAGGCTTTAGATTTCCGGGAACGCGCACCGTTGAAAGCGACAAGAAATATGTATTTGGATGCACAAGGTAAGGTAGTTCCAAATGCAAGTGTTAATGGTTATTTGGCGGCAGCAACACCAGGCACAGTGGCAGGACTTTATGAGGTGCATCGTCAATATGGTAAGCTGCCTTGGTTTGAAGTTGTAAAACCTGCGATCGCACTAGCTCAAAATGGTTTTATTTTAAGTCAAATACCAACTTGGCGATCAATACAGGTGTACGCAGAACGCTTGAAAGTAATTCTTGCTAATCCAGCAGCACGAGCAATTTTTACTCGCAACGGAGAATTTTACAGTGCTGGGGAAAAGTTAGTGCAGCGCGACTTGGCTAGAACTCTAGCAGAAATTGCCAAGAATCCCCAAAGTTTTTATAATGGCAGAATTGCTCGTGCGATCACCAATGATATGGCAAAAAATGGTGGTTTAATCACTATTAAAGACTTGAAAGCATATAAACCAATTTGGCGTACTCCTGTATGTGGCAATTTCCGTGACTCGAAAATTTGCTCTATGCCACCACCTTCTTCAGGAGGTATCCATCTATTACAAATTCTGAATATTATCGGTGACACAGATTTAAAATCTTTGGGATGGCATCATCCCGATGCTCTACATTTAATCACAGAAGCGATGAAGATTGCTTATGCCGATCGCTCAAAACATCTAGGTGATCCAGATTTTGTCAAAGTCCCCATAGCACAACTTATTAACCCAGCCTATGCAAAAAAACGCCGTCAAGAAATTACCATGAATATGGCTAAACCTTCAACTGAAGTCAAGCCCGTAGACAGGGATACTCTTTTGCAGTTTAACCAAGCTGTACCTGATTCAACACGCACTAATCAAAAATCCTATGAGTCTCCCGAAACCACCCACCTGAATGTTGTTGATGAACAACGCAACGCTGTTAGTCTAACTTTTACAGTAAACTACGGTTTTGGTTCTGGGGTGGTAGTGCCAAGAACTGGTATTCTGTTAAATGATGAGATGGATGATTTTGCGGCAGCACCGGGTGTACCTAATGCATTTGGGCTAGTGGGTAATGAAGCAAATGCGATCGCACCACGTAAAACACCTTTATCTAGCATGACTCCCACTATTGTCACCAAAAACGGACGTCTACAAATGATTGTGGGCGCTCCTGGCGGTGGCACTATTATTACCCAAGTACTACAGGTTGTACTCAATGTACTTGAATACAGTATGGATGTTGGCGCAGCCATTTCTGCACCACGCATACATCACCAGTGGTTACCAGATGAGTTAAGAGTGGAACCACTTGGTTTAGATGCTCTCACTCTTGCCGAGTTAAAACGCCGAGGACATAATATTAAGCAGACTCAGCCTTGGGGTAATATTAATGCAATTGTCATTACACCCAACGGAACCCTAGAAGGAGCAGCCGATCCACGCGGTGAAGGTTCTCCCAGAGGGTGGTAATATCAATTCGTAATTCTAATGTATAAAATTCAGGCTTGTTTCGGGTTTTGCGATCTGAATCTGTTGCCCGATTTCTGTAGAGACGTTCCGTCGTAACGTCTCTACAATTCAACAGTGGCGGCTGATGAAGAGAATTCATTTGCCCGTGCATTAGGTACTAAAGTCCAACCTGCTTTGAGGAGTTTTTGATATGTTGCCCAACCTTTAGAACCACTTGGTATTTGGTAATCTGGTACTGCATATTGTGCAAAAGCTGTGTAAGGACGCCAAGGTTCGTTGGGTGCAGTCTGCAAATGCAAAATTTTCTCTCCATTGTCTCCAGACTTAGATAACCAACACATTTGTCGATACATGGCAAACTCCTTTGTTGTTTTTTCTATAAAAAGCATAATGACGCACTTTTGTCAAGCAACACATCACCCTGGAGGGTAATTTTTTACAAAATCTTTCTGGCAGTATTGCATCTCATCGTATCTGTAGTTTAAGAGTGTGTATGTATGCGTGACTACTTTTTTCTGTAACATCAATGGGTGCATTATGAAAATGCAGCATATGACTTGTTGCCAACAATGCTACGAATTTCTGCTACTAATTGGTTGTAGTCTGAAGACAAAACTGGTTGAGATCCTTGCAAATTAATTGGTGAAGCTATATCAATCCATGACTTACAGCCGCCGTATTCATTACGATAGGGAATTTCCTGTGGTTGGGGTAGTTTGTAAGTCTGTAATAGCAGAATATATAGTGGTTGTCGCGGTTTCCATTTCAAGCGATCGCTGATAAAGTACTCATTCCAGATATGGAACGGGAGTAAGGCGTTGACTATTGACTCTTCAGTAACTGGAAAAATATCAGTAATTTTCGCCCAACTGCTAAAGATTACTGTTTCTGGACGCCAACCAGATGTTAACTGGTGTCCGAGATCGACGTATTCTGGTTTGAGCATGAATGACTGTTGATGTTCATATGTTGGGTAGAGCAAAATTTGATCTTGCTCAACATGGAAACGTCCTCCTCGTTCGTGAATACCGCCTTTACGTAGGAGCATGATTGTTTTTCCAGCTTCTAAGGCATTAATCGCGATCGCCCATTCCTTTAGTGCATGAACAGTTTGAGTAAGTTCTAACTTACGCATAAGACTTTAGCCCTGATTCAATTTAATCTAAGTACAACAGAATACTAAATAACTAATTCTAAGTTTAAGAATAAATTAATAAGGTATTTCGGGATATCTTATGCATACATTTTCATCTATGAATCTTCCCTGAGATCTAATTCTACTCACCTTATATTTTTTTATCAAATTAAAATTTATTTATGACGACTATAGCACATATCTCTCAAAACACATCTGTACTTAATGATAAAAATCCATACCAAAAAAGAACAACTACTGTACTTTAAGTTACACAATAGCTGCTGATTAGACCATGCTTTAGGTAGAAGCTTCAAGAAAATATTAGAGTTAACTTTTATAAAGAAACGAGAACACAAGTTCAGCATTTTTGACTGGAATACTTAAATCAGACTTAAAACTGCTGTCATAAGTTTTTAAAAAACGCAGCAATCAAAATGCCATTTAGGTTCACTTGGAGGAGATACTAATGAGCGGAAACAACACAATAATTCAAAAGCTAGTCAGCTTCGCTGGAGTTGCTACTGCCAGTGTACTAATTAGTGTGCCAGCCTTGGCAATGCCTAATTCTAACTCTAAAGAGATATTGATTAGTGAGGCTCCAGACAATAGTACCATTATCTCTCAAAGTCGCACAACAACTAATGACAGTGGTAATAGTAATACACAGAGAGTACAAGATGAAAACAATAGCCCTATAAACCGGGCTGAGACATATTCCAATCCCCGCACCACTGGTAATGAGCGTAACCAAAATGGTGTTACCAACGGTAATCAAAGTACTCCAAGCGGCACAATTCAGTACAACCGTTCTAACACCAGCAACCAACAAAACCAGCCTACCCAAAATCCCCGTATCACTGGTACTGAGCGGGAACAAAATAGTGTTACTAACGGAAACCGACGCACTCCTACCTCAAATACTGGCACAACTCAGTACAGACGTACTAATAGCACAAATGGAACTACCGAAAGCCAGTACAACCAAACAGGCACAACTGGAACTAGCGGAACTCAACGCAATCAGTACAATAACCAGAACAATACTACTCCTAGAAACCAGCGTAGCCAAAATATAAATGACACCACAACACCCACAAACAATACAGGTGTTAACAACAACACAAGCGGACAAAATAATAATAAAGGTGTCAGCGCATTGTGGTAAAAGTACGTAGGTTGGGTTGAGGAACGAAACCCAACTTATATACTTAAAGGTTGGGTTTCACTTCGTTTAACCCAACCTGCTTAAATATGGTAGCAATAGTATAAAAAATACTTACTTTTTTTAAGTATATTAAATTCTATATCTATAAATAGATGAAATTCAAATCTTTTTCAGGGAAGTTATTTGCATTCATTTGTTTCTGCTCTTTATATTGCAGTCCCGAAATTTCGTATGCTGCGGATGAGCCAAATATTTCTCATGATTTATGGAATGAGTTAGAAATTATACCAAAAAAGTATAATGATTTGATTGATAAATTAACACACTTAAAGATTAGTCTTAGTCGTCGTCAAGTAACACTTTATAAAGGAAACGCCCCAATTAAGAGTTATGCGATCGCAATAGGACGTCCAGGATGGGAAACACCAGTTGGTAAATACCGGGTAATGGATATGATGGAAAAGCCCACTTGGATACATCCTTGGACAGGAGAAGCGATCCCTGGTGGAAACCCTGAGAATCCATTAGGTAACTATTGGATTGGGTTTTGGACAAATGGTAAACACTGGATAGGTTTTCACGGTACACCAAATCAAGAGTCAGTTGGTAAAGCCGCCTCACACGGTTGTATTCGGATGTATAACAAAGATGTAGAGGAATTATTCACTCAAGTTAATTTGGGAACACCAGTGATCGTAGAGCGATAAGCACAAAAGCTTCTCAATAGATTAATTAGTGTTGATAAAATAATATACGTATATATGTTTACTATTTTTAAAGTATATCTTTTGGGTGAGGCACAACTGTATTTAGTAAGGAAAAATACGTAAGTAACACTGAAATACATTAAGCCCTAAAAAATAATTGTGACACACCTTAAACCCCGAGCAAATCGGGGTTTTTCATAGAGATAAAATAGTTAGTTGCTATATTAAATTTTGTCTGACCTTGTCCTCTCCCTTGTTACCCATAACACGTTGTAAAATTTTGTCTACTGTTTGAGCAAATACTACATCTCCCCTAGCTCTAGGACGTGGTAAAGAAATTGATAAATCTGTAGCTATTTGACCAGTTTCAATTAAAATCACTCTGTCTGCTAAAACTACAGCTTCTTCCACATCATGGGTAATCAGTAAAGCGGTAAACTTTTGCTCTTGCCACAAATTTTCTATTAATTGTTGCATTTCGATGCGAGTCAATGCGTCTAGCGCACCAAGGGGTTCGTCTAAAAGTAACAACAAAGGTTTACTTACCAATGCCCTTGCTAAAGCCACTCGCTGACGTTGTCCTCCAGATAGTACACTAGGCCAATCGTGAGCACGATCTTCTAGTTTGACAGAACGAAGAACTTGTAAAGCAGTTTGTTGTACAAATATTTTAGAGCCACGCAAGCCTAGTTCGACATTTGCCAGTACTCGCTGCCAAGGTAATAGACGTGCATCTTGGAACATCATCCGTACTCTTGGGTGAATTTTATGAGACTTTTTACCATTTAAAATTACTGCTCCGGCAGTTGGATTTTCTAGTCCAGCAATTAACCGTAGTAGTGTACTTTTACCACAACCACTGCGACCGACAACCGCCACAAATTCTCCTGGTTTAACTTGTAAATTTATGCCTTGTAGTACTTGTTTTGTGCCGAAGGATTTTCCCAAACCTTCAAGTTGCAAAGACATTCCACTTTCAGATTCCATAGTTTAATTGTTCCTATGCTTGGTCTGTAGGTGGTTGATGATCGCTAAATTGATTTAGTAATGCCTGCATAATTACTTCTGGATCATTTGTCTGAATTCCCAATTGTTCAGCAACTTGTTGGCGGATATTTTCATCTTGCTGCAATGCGACAAATAACTGATCGAGAGTAATGGTTTGAAATTCTCCTTCCTCTGGATTTTCTAATATTTGTGCTTGCTCACCTCCCAAGGGGGGGGTTGGGGGGTGCGTTGACGGTTTAGCATCTGGACCTTCATACTCTAAGATTGGCTCACCTTGGTTGCGCGTCAACAATTGCATTCCAATATCATATGCCTCGTCTCCAACTTCTCCAACCCCTAGCTCACCCAATTGTACCATTCGGTAAGCTAACTCGTTATTGGGTGTAGGTGATGCTAGTAGTTTGCTGCCAAAGCGTCGCAACCACTCTATCCAACGTTCAGTAGGAACGCGGTGTTCAATATTGTGAAGCCACTTTTGCGCCCAAGCTTGCCCTCTTACCTGATGCACTCCTTCTAACAGTTCTGTGAACAAAAATTCTAAGTCCGCATCGCTTAGGGGTGGAGGAGGTGTTTGGCGGACATGTTCCCTACCTTTTGCTAAAGTTTGTTTTCCGCCAAACAAACGTTGAAAAAACTTTTTAAGCCATTGAATTAGCCGCTGGAGCATTTGCACCCCTAAGATTTGTTTACCATAAGATTTTTACACGTCTAAGACTGATCGTAGCTGCATGCGGTTTCAGATTCCACACCCCTATTACTAAAAGATCAAAACTTTTTCTTGTTAGAGAATTTGTTTGGGTTCAATATGGTATCTTTGTACTAAAATAAGTAATTTATTCATTTGCTCATCGAGCCTCTACGTTTAAAATGGTCTAATCCCAAATTTCCCTGGGTGCTACTCATGAACCTTTAAAGTCATCGAACTGACTCATCCATGTCTTACGAACCCCTGCACCACAAGTATCGCCCAAAGAGTTTTGCTGAACTAGTGGGGCAAGAGGCGATCGCCACTACCCTCACTAACGCCATCCGGAGCAGCAAAATCGCCCCCGCCTATTTATTTACAGGTCCAAGGGGTACAGGTAAAACCTCTAGCGCCAGAATTCTGGCAAAATCGCTTAATTGCCTCAAAAGTGACAAACCCACAGAAAAACCCTGTGGCGTCTGTGATGTTTGTCAGGGGATCACCAAAGGCTACTCTTTAGATGTAGTTGAAATTGACGCTGCTAGCAACACAGGCGTAGACAACATTCGCGAAATGATCGAACGGGCGCAATTCGCCCCCGTTCAATGTCGCTACAAGGTTTATGTCGTCGATGAATGCTTAACCGGTGACTCGCTGGTACAAACAAGTGTTGGAGTAATGCGAATTGATGACCCCAACATCAAAGGAAAACAAGTTCTCAGCTATAACGACTCCAGAGGAGAGTGGGAATTCAAAAAAGTTCTCAGGTGGTTAGATCAGGGTGAACGCCAAACACTTATCATAACAACAACTAACCGTGTAATTAGATGCACTGGTAATCACTTAATTAGGACGGACAGGGGATGGACAGCAGCAAGAGACGTAAAAGAAGGAATGAGGATACTATCCCCTGTGAATGCGGCTGTAGTACGCTCATCTACAAATTTGGCACAGATGGACGTCTCCGGAAATTCGTTTCAGGACACCAGTTTAAGGGTAATACCTACGGGCAAAAATCGTACAATTTGGAATCAATCTTGGTACAAGCTGAATTACTGTGTCCCTTATGTGCCTGCGGTTGCGGAGAAAAACTTGATGTCCCTGCCTTCTTACAAAATAAAGGTAAAGGACTTACCAGTATACAGTCTTACTGGAAAAGACACCCGTACAAAAAAGGACACGGAATATGGGAACTTAGAACAAAAAATTTCCTTGCCGATGCCGAAGTGCTTTCACCAGAAACACTCGGACTTATCTACGGAACCCTACTTGGAGATGGCTCAATCACTTACCCAAATAAAAACAGTCGATTCCCCAGATTGGCTTGGACACACGCTCAAAAGCAGCAGGAATGGTTGGAATATAAAGCCCATCGTCTTTAAGTACTGCGACCAAAGCTACAATTCACACTTAACAAAGGATACGGTAAAGAATCAGTTACCTGCAAAACTTTGTGTCATCCCCAACTCAAAGATGTTTTTGACATTGTTAAACCAAATGGGGATAAAAAACTTGTCTCTATGGAGTGGCTCAATAGAATTACCCCAGAGGGAATTGCTTGGTGGTTCTGTGATGATGGATCGCTCAGCCTTAGTCCAGAAGGAAGTCCACAGATCCAATTGCACACAGAAGGATTCTCGGGCGAAGAAAATCAAATTATTGCCGATGGGCTTACAACAGTTGGATACCCAACAAAAACAAGATTTTACACAAGGAGTAGCACAGGTAAGATATATCACTATATTCGGATGGGCGCAGACGCCAGTAGAAAATTGTTGGCAGACCTTAGACAGTATTCAATTCCCTCAATGGACTACAAGTTTGGAAACGGTCGAATCTGTTCACCTCGCTGGAGTTGAACTTGTCTATGACATTGAAGTTGAAGATAATCACAACTTTGTTGCAAATGGGCTTCTCGTTCATAACTGCCACATGCTAAGTAGTCAGGCGTTCAATGCGCTACTTAAGACACTAGAAGAACCACCTAAGCAAGTAGTGTTTGTCTTAGCGACAACTGATCCCCAAAGGGTATTACCAACAATAATTTCTCGGTGTCAACGGTTCGATTTTCGCAGGATACCATTAGAGGCAATGGTAGTACATTTAAAGACGATCGCCTCTAAAGAAAGTATTAATATTAACCTTGAAGCGGTAACTTTAATTGCCCAAATTGCGCAAGGGGGATTACGTGATGCAGAAAGTCTCCTTGACCAGTTAAGTTTATTACCAGGGGAAGTGACACCAGAGCAAGTTTGGGACTTAGTTGGAACAGTAAGCGAAAAAGACTTGCTGACACTGTTAAGTGCGATCGCCTCTGACACCCCCGAAGCTGTGCTTGACTATACCCGTAAAATCCTAGATCGTGGTCGTGAACCCTTAACTATTCTTCAAAATCTAGCCTCCTTCTATCGCGATTTACTCATCGCTAAAACAGCACCTAACCGCAATGACTTAATTGCTTGTACTCATCAAACCTGGAAAGAACTAGTTGATTTTGCTCAACAATTAGAAATAAATACAATTTTAGTCGGACAGCAAAATTTACGAACTGCTGAAGCCTTACTAAAAAACACCACTCAACCACGTTTGTGGTTAGAGATAACATTGCTAGGATTATTACCCTCAGCTAATGTTAACGTTATACAAAACAGTAGAAAACCACCATCATCACCGCACGAAACAAAATCAGCAGATCCCCCCAACCCTCAACCCCAAACAAACCACTCCCCAACTGACAAACTCACAAACTCACAAACTCCCCAACTCACAAACTCACCAACTTCCCCACTCACAAACTCACCAACTCCCCCACAATCGCCACCTACTCAAGTCGAAGCATTATCATCAGCATCTCCATCAGAGGAAGATACAGCGGAGACACCAGTTGACAAGAGCCAAGTCTGGCAACAGATACTTGCCAATTTTCAGCCGATTTCACGACGCGAGTTACTACGTCAAATGTGCAATTTAACTGAGTTTGACGGTACTGTAGCTAGAATTACTGTTAAGCAAGCATGGTATAAAAAAGTACAAGCTGATTTACCGAAAATTGTTGCAGCGTTTAAGGAAACTTTTCAGAGTGAAGTTAAAGTAAATTTAGAATTAGCGTCATCAACTTCTAACCCACCTCCAACTTCACAAAATCAGCAGACAACTCCCAGTAAAAATATATCTATTACTCCTGCTATTGAAGTTTCAAACCCAGCACCAAAACCAACAATCAAAACTGAATCTACAGTAAATCCTCCTACGACACCGCCATCTCCACCACCATCATCCCCAGCCGCTCAAGATAATTGGGAAACTGATGAAGCAGCGATCGCAGTACAACGTCTAGCACAATTTTTTGACGGAGAAATCATCCCATTTATAGATGATACCGCTGTAGACAATTTAGCTACATCTGAATTGACAGATGAATTAGAAATCGATGAGGAATTTTAAGATTTGCTAATTGCTAATTGTTAATTGTTAATTAATCTTAACCATTAACAATCAACAATTAACCATAAGCTACTTTCCTTGGTGAATTGTTTTCACCCATTTCAATCGCTTTGGTCTAACTGACATGCGGGCAGTAGTACTGGTAACTACTAATACCCAATGAATCATGTATAAAGTACTACGAAGCGTTTGAAATAATAACAGAAAATAAGTAGAAATTTTGAGATCTTGATTTTGACGTATTCGCTTTAATCCAGCAAACATCCATGCCATAGACAAAGTAACTGTTAAACCAGTTACAGGGCTGAGGATTGGAGGACGATGACGGGTAATTGCCATTAAAAGATCTGGTAATGCAGCAGTAGGTAAGATGTACTGGATGAACATAAACATGAGCAGATCCCAAGTTTTGCGTGTACCCATACGGTTGCGCAAAATGAGATCCCAGTAATCCAAATACCGCTGATATCCGCCTTCTGCCCAACGGTTACGCTGATGCCACAAAGCGATCGCACTAGTTACACCTTCTTCATTGACAGCTGGATATAACAAGCAGTCAATATCCCACTGATCTAGATGTAAACGGAAAGTCAGATCTAAATCATCTGTAATAGTTTCCTCATTCCAGCCACCGCATCTGATAAGTGCTTTGCGCCGGACAAATTGACCGTTACCACGTAATTCAGCGATCCCACCAATTGCTGCTCGTTGCTGCTGGTAAAAAATATCCAGTGCCATTTCTGCGGCTTGTCCCTTTGTCCAAAAATTTTCTGAGCTATTGGCGATCGCTTTGCGCACTTGCACCGCCCCTAGTTTTTCTTGTTGAAACAAAGGTATTACCCGCAACAGCAAATCAGATGTTACCTGAGCATCTGCATCAAACACTGCTACTATGTCACCTTGACATAGTGGTAGTACTTGATTCAATGCCCCTGACTTTCCGCCACTTGCATTGCTTTTACGGCGCAAAACTTTCAGGTTTTCGTATTCTTGTGCTATTTCAGCTAATAATTGCGGCGTTTTATCGCTGCTGTTATCGTCAATTATCCAGACTTCGTAGCGTTCTTTGGGATATTCCAAGCTACAAAGATTCTTGACTAAATTGCCAATAACTGCTTCTTCATTTTTCGCTGCCACTAACAAGGATACATAAGGAAAATCCGCTTGTATTTCAACGCTAGCGTGGCGGGGTTTAGCTAGCACCACAACCAGGGCATGAATCCCGATTATAGTGGTTAGCCCTAATACTAACAAAGAACCCCAAGAAGCTATATGCAAAGCGATTGTACCGCTCCAGACCATCGTCAAAACTAGAGCGGCTTTGCGTCTACGAGCTTTAAACCGGGATGGAAGAGACAGAGAATTTAGTGCCTCTTCCATCGACTCCTCTTCTTCTGAAAGGTCAGAAAATAGAGAATTAAGCGGCTCAAACTCGTTGTAGGAATCGTTTTCGGGCCAGGAATTCGCTGGCATAGGTCACTTGATTCAACCACCAATATTTATCTACACCCATAAAGAAGCTGGGTATCAGGTAACACCAAACAGTGCAACCCTCACAAACCTTTAGCTTACCTTGAGAAGTGCGGTAATTTTCCACTTCTTGCGACTCTCGATATAAATCGTACAATCGTCCCTGAATCGGAATTCCGGTTTGGGCGAAGTGGTAACAAGGTAGCAGCAGTTCGTCATTAGGAGAAATAGCAATGACAGCATCCACCGCTTTACAGCGAGGATTTTTGGTGTCATTGCCTCCAGCTTCAATAAAAGCCAGTGCTGCCTTATTGTACCCGACATTTTTATATTTCTTAGCAGTAGCTTCTATTGCCGCTACCATTTCGGGGGTAGGATTCTTATTTGAGTTGTAGTGATCGTGTGCTGTAAAAGCTGGGTTGAGCCACACTCGAACACCTAGTTGTTTGCCTAACTCACCAATTTCATCAATCCGCGAATAATTTTGGGCAGTAACGGTGTGATTGAGAACTGGGTATTCTCCCAATGATTTAGCAATTTTCACCGATTCTACCAGTGTGTCAAAAATCTTTACACCACGTGAATGATCGTGAGTTTCTGCATCAGCACCATCCAAAGAAAAATTCAAAAAGTCCACCAAGCCTTGAATCTGTGTGGCTTTCTTTGGATACAGAATGGTATTCGTCGTTATGCTGGTATAAAAACCTTGTTCTTTCGCCTCCGTATAAATTTCTCCAACATCTTGTCGTAGCAAAGGTTCACCACCCGTAAAATCCACATATTTGACTCCTAAACGGCGTAAATCTGTCAAATTACGTTTAATGGTTTCAAAATCAGCTTCTTGTCCTGGTTCTAATGCCCAAATGTTACAAAAATGACACCGTGCATTACAGCGGTATGTCAAGTAGTAGTTTGCAGCCAGTGGAGCCATACTATGAAATAAGCGCAAAGTTTTCCTTAAGACATATTGAAACGGAGTTAACCAACAGTCAACCAATTTTGGATTTTGGTTTTGGATTGACTGCATCTGCAAGTTATGTTTGATTGAACATTTTTTGGGAATACTAGTAAAAACACTAACACAGAACTCTTGTCATCCAACTTGAGGAGTACAAATTGTGTCTTTAGAACAAATTCAGCCTGCAAATGCGCAACAAGCAAGTGTCTACTTGCCATATATTCAAGGTAGTAAACGTAATTTGTTACCTTACGCAATCAGCGTGTATCAAAAAGGCGTTTTGGAAGGACAGCGTAAAATCGAAGGTAGCGATAACATTCCTTTTGTCGCTAGTTGGAATGTCGCCACCTTGCCTTTAGACTTAACTCGTTGCCGCCTACAGTTTGACGGCAACGCGGAACTCAGTTATGAAGTCATGATTACAAGTTTCGAGTTTATTAATTTTTTAATAGAACTTTTAGAAAATAGTAAACGTTATCGTGTAATTGATTTTTCCCAAACATTCTACCGCAAATTGCTGCGTATAGAAGATTTAGTTAGTTCGTAGAGACGTTCCGCCGGAACGTGTGTACCATGTTTTTGCCGTATCTGGTTCCCATGCTCAGCATGGGAATGCATTCCTTGGAGGCTCTGCCTTCTCCACCTGAGCAAGTGGCAGAGCCACTAAACAGGCATTCCCAGGTGGAACCAGGGAACGAGATGCCGAACTTCTCTACCATTCGAGGCAGTATTTTCCTATCAAAGCTAACTTCGACATAAAATTTAGTAAATGTCTAGCTGCGTTCTGTGGACAAGATTGAAATTAGGAGTGCAGGTGTGCCAAAATCAGCTAAATTTTTACTAATTGGATCGACGGAGGCTTACAGCGGTAAATCAGCAACGGTTTTGGGCTTGGCTTATCAGCTACAGCAGACAGGATTGGATATTGCCTACGGTAAACCATTGGGTACTTGTTTGCGAGAGTTTCAAGGAACTTTGGTTGAGGAAGATGTTCAGTTCATTGTCGAAAACCTTAATCTCAACGAAAATAGAGTTGCACCCACGTTGCTGGCTTTAGATGAAGTAGCTGTGCAAAAACGTCTACGAGGTGAAGATCAAACCGATTATCACCAGTCTCTAAGGCAATATCTACAAATGTCCTGGGGAAATTTAGTATTGCTAGAGGGTCCTGGTAATCTAGAAGAAGGCAGTTTATTTGGCTTGTCCTTGCCACAGGTAGCTTCTGTTGTTGATGCGGCTGTACTTTTGGTAGCTCGTTATAAATCGCTCCTCTCGGTAGAACCCTTGTTGTCGGCTAAACAGCGTTTGGGCGATCGCCTAATTGGTGCTGTCATCAACGATGTTCCCGCACAACAACTACAAGCGGTTAATGCTAATATTCGTTTATTTCTAGAACAGCATGGTATTCCAATACTAGGAATACTGCCGAAAAGCGAGTTGTTACGTAGTGTCAGCGTTAGGGAACTAGTACACCAGCTCAAGGCAGAAGTTCTTTGCCGTGGCGATCGCTTAGATTTAATGGTCGAAAGTTTAGCGATTGGCGCAATGAATGTTAATGCGGCGGTGAAATATTTCCGTCTACGCCGTAATATGGCAGTAGTTACAGGAGGCGATCGTGTAGAAATTCAGCAAGCGGCTTTGGAAACTTCCACTCAATGCTTAATCCTGACTGGACAACTACCTCCTCCCTCTTTTATCCTTCACCGTGCCGAAGAACTAGAAATTCCGATTTTGTCGGTTGATTTAGACACTCTCACCACTGTAGAAATTATTGACCGTACTTTTGGTAGCGTGCGTGTTCATGAACCAATTAAAGTTCATTATATTCGGCATCTAATGGCTGAACATTTTGACCTCAAACGCTTACTCACTTTATTGGATCTCAATCCGGCGTTGTCGTTGCCATAGTAATTAGTTTAACAGGAAGTGGGGGTCTTTCCCCTACTCCTCTACCCTCCATCAAGAAATGCTACTTTTTTAGAACAAATACCTTGAGGGTAGCCACCCTTAGTTTGCTAAAATATCTAGGTCGTTTAATCTGCCAATCTTCCGTCTTTGAGCCAATCAATAGACCTTATTAACGTAGACACACTAGCGCAAGAACTGGCGACAATCCAGCAAACCGGTTCTAAGCGCATTGCTGTACTGGGTTCGCGCCATGTTCCGATCACCCATCAAAATCTGATTGAGATGATGATCTACGCGCTGGTTTTATCAGGAAATCGAATTATCACTTCTGGTGCGACAGGAACCAATTTAGCTGCCATTAAGGGAGCAATGCGGGCTGATGCCAATTTGTTGACAGTGATTCTACCTCAAAGTTTGGAACGCCAACCTTATGAATCTCGCCAACATCTAGAACAGGTAATGCACCTAGTGGAAAATCCTGGCAACGATCATCTTTCCCTCGCCGAAGCTAGTTACTTGTGCAACAAAGAGATTATCTCGCGTTGCCAGCAACTAGTTTGCTTTGCTTTTCATGACAGTCGCACTTTGCTCCAAAGCTGTAAAGATGCAGAAGAACAAAGAAAAGTAGTAACACTATTCTACTTCGATTAGTCATTAGTCCTTAGCTAATAGCTAATAGCTAATAGCTAATGGCTAATGGATATAGAACAATCAACAATTAGCAATGGCTATTTTTTTATACTCTATTGCGGCTGCTGCCGTACTACTTTACATTACTTAATCTTCCATGGCTTCTACGTATTCATTTGACATTGTAAGTGATTTTGATCGACAAGAGTTAGTTAACGCTGTTGACCAAACTGTGCGCGACATTAAAGGTCGTTACGATCTAAAAGATACTCAAACTACTGTTGAATTGGGTGAACAAAGTATTACTATTAATACTGACAGTGAGTTCACATTAGAATCTGTACACACAATATTGCGAGAAAAAGCTGCTAAGCGCAACCTCTCTCAAAAAATCTTTGATTTTGCTACAGTAGAATCAGCAAGCGGTAGTCGCGTTCGTCAAGAAGTTAAACTCAAAAAAGGTATCCCTCAAGAAATCGCTAAACAAATTTCTAAGTTGATTCGTGACGAATTTAAAAAGGTACAATCTTCTATTCAAGGAGATGCTGTACGTGTGACTGCTAAAGATAAAGACGAATTGCAATCTGTTATTCAACGCTTGAAGCAAGAAGATTTATCTGTTGCTTTGCAATTCACCAATTACCGTTAGAAAGAAGGCAGCAGATACCCGACTTCTTTAAGAAGTCGGGTATCTATAGCTAATTACAATACTTTGTGAGTATGGGAATGCTGCTTAATGTTATCTTCCTTCGTAACAACTCGTGTAGCATTTATAACTCGTTTACGCTCAGTTGAGTATTTAAACTCATTATATGTAGAGCCAAGAGGAATTAAAGATTTAGCTTGTTCATGACTTTTGTATGTACGAGCAGTAGCGATCGCTCTTACCACAAATTCGTCACAAAATTGAGCCGATTCAGGTAACTGAGCTAATTTTTGGGGTTCTTCACCGTTAATTACAGATCCCAAAGTTGTGGCGCAAGCAAATTGATAAGAAGTTGGAATACCTTTAAGCAAGGCTTCTAAGGCAGCTGAAGGAATGGGTTCTATCACTTCAACTTGATGAACTTCTCCCTCTAACTTCACAAAACAGGTTGCTAAACCAATCACGATGTAATCATCTTGTACTAAATCGGGAGCATTATGGTAGGGAGTTGTAGTTGTCATTATAATTTCTCTTAAAGCTTAAGAATTGCTTAAAAAATTTCAGATGAGGAAATTCATGTGTTTTGAGTTAGATATAGCACTCAAGGCACAAGATGTGCTTGCTCCTATCTACTCACTACTTTGACAGCTTATTGACATTCTACCAGTTTGTGGAAATATCTTCCTTTTGGAGTAATCTCCAAGATTTATTTTGATTTTTTCAGGAATTCGACTTGGGGATGAAGTATCAAATATTAGATTGAATCATCAATTAAAAAAGAGTGCTGTTACTTTGGGTACTTTCAGACACCTTAATAAGTGACACAGGGGCAAAACCAACTCCATAACGAAAAATATAAGTTTATCAACAAGAGCAAGCAGCTTAGGTAGGACGGTGATATGAAGAATCAATCATTTTTTCCATCTTGTAACAAGCAAAACCAACTCTGCAAAGTTGTTAATGATACGGGTGTTACTCAAAGTGACTTGAATGCTCAAGACAGCTACTTACGCTCTTATGCTTTAAAATTAGCTCGATTAGGAAATTATACAGAAGCGATCACGCTGTTGAGCCAACTCATTGACCGCTCTCCTCATAATGCCATAGATTACAACAACAGAGGTCTAATTTATTTCCAAAGTGGACAGCAGCAAAAAGCAATTACAGATTATAACACAGCTTTGCAACTTAATCCCAAATTAGTCAGTGCATATAACAATCGGGCAAATTATTATGCGGCATGTGGAGAATTAACTGCAGCCCTTGTAGATTATGAAATCGCATTAGATTTAGATCCGAGCCATGGGAGAGCTTGGATTAACCGAGGTATTACTTTACGTGACTTGGGGCAGTACTATGAAGCAATTGAGAACTTTGAGATTGCACTGCTGTTCGGTCAATTGAATGGTCACATTTTCGCTGAACGAGGCAGAACTTATCATCTTTGGGGCGACTGGAATTGTGCGATTGCTGATTATCGCCGCGCTCTAACTCAACTGCCATCTTGTGGTAGCTCTTATGAGCCTGGTAGACGCTTAGCTGTGCAAGTAGAAAACTGGTTACACGAGCTACTTGATCCCCAGCACTTTCAACTTGAGGGTTAAAAGTTCTTTCTTTTTACTTGTCAGGGTGCTTCTGACTGTTGAACTTCTGTTACGTCCTTTGGTAACACAACTTGACGTTGGTTGGGTGCAAATCTATTACTTTGTTCTTGCATAATACTCTGCGCTTGGCGGGGATCAAAACTACGGCTAAATTGTGAGTGCAAATTGTTAACTCGTAGTTCCATGATCTTGATTTCTGTACGAATTTCTCTAAGCTTTTCTTGCTGTAACCAGTGATAAGGCAAAAGTTGTGTTAAAGCAGACAATGCTGTTGCGGAAATTACTATGTTTACACCGATTTTTGCAGTTGTTTCCAAAGCCATCACTTGATATGAGCGTAAACGTTGGTGTCGTTTGTGACGTGGAACCCGACGTTTTGGAGTTGGTTGTGGCGGAAGCCCGGATGGTTGAATCGCGTTCATAATCGTGAAGATAATCTTGCTGTTGTGTGGTTCAAGAGGTAAACAGCTTTCTTAATACTATTTACTGTTTTATTTAGCTGTCATATTACTTCATTGTTTTTGCGATCGCCACACTTGTATTAATGGATAAAAAATTAACCTAGTTTTTATACGTATTTATGATTTCATCTAGTTCATGGGGTACGGGGGAGCCAGTGCTGTGGGAGGAGTTTCCCTCCGTGGGCATCTGGCGTTACGGTGAGCAATTCTCTCCTACCCCCTACACCCCATGAACTAAGGTTTCGGCTTTACTTATAAAGTTCTGTTGCCAATCGCCAAGCCAAAACACCTGGAATCAACGCTACCAGCAAAGCAATGTACACTTGAAAATCGGATATAGAAGACATGGTTGTAAACCTCCCATTCTCAACAAATGATCTACACTTCTACTACTTTTCCCTGTTTTGTAGAGAATGGGGAATAATTTGTTACAGAATGCAATAAAAGGAGTCAGGAGTCAGGAGTCAGGAGTCAGGATACGGGAGTCAGGAGTTTAATTAAGTTGTGTAAGTATATATGAATTTTTATTTAGGCATTGATTTTGGCACATCTGGCGCACGCAGCATAGTAATTGATGAGCAAGCTAATATCCAGGCAGAAGTCCGCTATCCCTTCACAATGTCAAATGTCTCTGACGTAACAATTTGGCAAACTGCTCTGTTTAGTTGTTTAACCGAGCTACCCAGAGAATTCCGACGCGAGATGAAAGCGATCGCAATCAATGGCACTTCTTCTACTGTCTTACTATGTGATAGTGCCGGAATTCCTGTAGATACACCAATGCTATATAATGATGCACGGGGAGCAGTGGTGATGGAACAGTTGCGGAGTATCGCTCCACCACACCATACAGTACTAAGTGCGACATCTAGTCTGGCTAAACTTTTATGGCTGTCGCAATTACCCAGTTTTGCCTCTGCTAAATATTTCCTACACCAAGCAGACTGGCTGGCATTTCTCCTCCACGGACAACTAGGCATCAGTGATTACCATAACGCTTTAAAGCTAGGTTATGATCTGTTAGAGCTAAAATATCCAGAATGGTTAGAAAAACTGCAATTAAAAATTCATCTACCCAAAGTAGTAAATCCAGGAACTCCTATTGCCGAGTTACGCCGTGATATTGCAGTTGAGTATGATTTTCCGAGTAATTGCCTAGTGTGTGCGGGTACAACTGATAGTATTGCTGCTTTTATTGCCAGTGGTGCGCAAATGCCAGGAGAAGCAGTGACTTCCCTCGGTTCTACACTTGTCTTAAAGCTATTAAGCCGCACCCGTGTAGAAGATGCAAGGTACGGAATTTATAGTCATCGCTTTCCCCCTCTTTTTAATGGAGGGATACAGTCTGTAATGTGGCTAGTTGGCGGTGCTTCTAATACAGGAGGTGCAGTTTTACGGCACTTTTTTACAGATGCCGAGTTGGAAAATCTCAGTCGTGAGATAGATGGGTCAATAGCTAGTCAGTTGGATTATTATCCTTTGTTGAAAGCAGGCGATCGCTTTCCGATTAATGATCCCAATTTACCACCAAGACTGGAACCCCGTCCTGATCGTCCCGAAGAATTTCTACATGGATTGCTCGAAAGTATTGCGCGTATAGAAGCAAGAGGGTATTTTCTGTTACAAGAACTAGGCGCAGAGCGATTAACTCGTGTTTATACTGCTGGAGGTGGTGCAGTCAATCCTACTTGGACTCATATTAGGCAGCGTTGTTTGCAAGTTCCTGTGTTACGCTCTGTACATAAAGAAGCTGCTTATGGAACGGCTCTTTTGGCAATGCGTGGTACTGAGAGTAATATTTAATTAGTTCATATTATTTGTTTCAGTATTTTCACTGATAAATTGGAAATTAATAATTAAGTGAAAATTCGCTTCTATTCATAAATTATATTTGTCTAAATTAGAAGTTGAAAAGTATAGCTTTAAAAAGCTGTTAAGTAAATGCATTTTTATAGTATAGCAATTTTGCTTCCCATGAAGTACAACCTTTTTCTTGTGGGATGGGCATAAGCGCCCTTCCATTTGTAGATGGGTATTTTTGCCCACCTGACAAGATATGGCTTAAGCCCTTACCTTTGTCAAAACGTCTATGACTTAAATTAGCTTTACTATATGAATTTACCAGAATTAATTACTAACAAGAATGTTAATTTAACCAATTGCGATCGCGAACAAATTCACATTCCCGGTTCAATACAGCCCCACGGAATACTCTTGGTATTGTCACTACAATTAGAAATAGTTCAAATTAGTAATAACACTGATAATTTAATTGGAATTTTTCCTTACCAATTGTTAGGAAAACATTTATCATATTTACTATATCAAGAATATATCACTGCCATTGAAAGCTGTCTCCAAGAAGATTTTGAATATATCAATCCCTTAAAAATACTGGTTTCTAATCAAGGTAAGACGACTACTTTTAATGGAGTTATTCATCGTTTACAACAAAAATACCTGATTTTAGAGCTTGAACCATTTACTGTTAAAGAAAGTGGATTTTTCAACTTTTACTCTTTAACTAAAAGCGCACTCAGCAAAATGCAACAAGTAGCTTCTTTGAGTGAATTGAGTGCCGTAATTGTCAAAGAAATCCGCAGAATAACAGGTTTTGACAGAGTAATGGTATATCGATTTGCCACTGACTGTTCTGGTGTAGTAATTGCCGAAGATAAACCAGAACAGTTACAATCTTTTCTTGGTTTACACTACCCAGACTCTGACATTCCCAAACAGGCAAGACATCTATATACGATTAACCCACTACGCCTAATCCCCGATGTAAAATATAAGCCTGTCGCAATTATTTCCCACAAAGAGGTAGAGACGCTCCGGCGGAGCGTCTCTACCGAAACCATGATTTCTCCCCCACCCCTTGATTTAAGTTTCAGTGTATTAAGGAGTGTTTCTCCAATGCACATTGAATACCTCAATAACATGGAAGTGGCAGCGAGTATGTCAATTTCATTAATTAAAAATAACCAACTTTGGGGATTAATTGCCTGTCATCATCAAAGTACTAAGTTTGTACCCTATGAAATCAGAACAGTTTGTGAGTTTTTAGGACAAGTGATGTCTTTGGAACTTACAGCCAAAGAAGAAAATGAAAATTTAGATGAGAAATTATATTTAAAGTCTATTCAAAATAAATTTATTGATAATGTTGCGCGAGCGCAAGATTTCCTTGATGCTTTAGTTCAAGATAGAGTAAATTTGCTGAAGCTGGTGAAAGCTGAGGGTGCGGTAGTATGTGTCGATGGACATTTAACAACTATTGGTACAACACCTTCAGAGTCTCAAATCCATGACTTAATAAGTTGGGTGGGTGATAAGTTTGAGAATTATCTATTTGTCACCGATTCTTTACCACAAAAATATTCTTATGCAATGGAATTTAAAGACGTAGGTTCGGGAATGCTTGCTCTTTCTATTAACCGGATTCGGAACAATTACGTACTGTGGTTTCGCCCAGAAATGTTAAAGCACGTAAATTGGGCGGGGAATCCGCAAAAGCCAATCTTATACGAAGCCGATGGCAGTTTTACGCTTTTTCCACGCAAGTCTTTTGAACAGTGGCAAGAAACGGTGCGCCATAAATCTCTACCTTGGCAGCAGTATGAAATTGATGGAGCAATTGAACTGAGAAGCGCGATTGTTGGGATTGTACTTCGCAAAGCCGAAGAACTAGCGGTAATTAACTTGGAATTAGAACGTAGTAATAACGAGTTGGATGCTTTTTCCTACATTGCCTCTCACGATCTTAAAGAACCATTACGAGGCATTCACAACTATTCTACATTTTTGCTAGAAGATTATAGCAGTATTTTGAGTGAGGATGGAGTTACTAAGTTAGAAACTTTAGTTCGCCTGACAAAGCGGATGGAAGATTTAATCAATAGTCTGCTGCATTTTTCTCGTTTGGGAAGACAAGAGTTAAATATGCAACTTATTGATTTCAACGAGTTGGTGAAAAATGTTTCTGAAGTCTTCCATATGAGCAAAGGCAATGTTAGTATTGATATCCGCATTCCCAAAACTTTACCAAAAATTCGTGGCGATCGCCTCTTACTTGAGGAAGTGTTAACGAATTTGATTGGTAACGGCTTCAAATACAATGAAAGCTCTGAGAAATGGGTAGAGGTTGGATATTTAGAGTCCTCTTCTACACCAAACGAAAACCAAGTAGAGGATTCTCCTACTCAAAAGTGGACGTTTTACATTCAGGATAATGGCATTGGGATTCGTGCAAAACATCTCGATACTATCTTTCGGATTTTTAAGCGGCTGCATGCTCCTGGCAAATATGGCGGTGGTACAGGCGCGGGGTTAACCATTGTCAAAAAAATTATTGAACGACACGGAGGAAATGTTTGGGTTGAGTCTACCTACGCTCAGGGCAGTACCTTCTATTTCACTTTGCCACGTTAAATAGATATGCAAAATTTATCAGTTACATTTCCTTTTGATCCCTTCAACACCAACCAAGCTCTTTTAGTGGTGGAAGACAGTGATGAAGATTTTACTGCTTTCACCCGCGTCATTAAAGAAACAGCTTTTGCCATCCCAGTTTATCGTGCCTGTGATGGCGATGATGCTTTGGACTTTTTATACCATCAAGGTTCTTATGGCGATGCCGCTAAATTTCCTCGTCCATCAGTGATTTTAATGGATCTGAATTTGCCCGGAACCGATGGGCGGGAGGTAATTGAGCTTCTTAAGCAAGACAAAGCACTGAAAAGTATTCCCATTGTTGCGCTTACCACCTCATTTAGTCCCAAGGATATTCAAGCTTGTTATTGCTTTGGTGTTAATAGCTATTTGCTCAAACCCATGGGTGTAGAAGCATTCAAAAAAACCATCCAAGATTTTTTGCGTTACTGGTTTGGTACAGTTGTTCTACCCAATAGCGAACACTAATCTATGAAAGAAAGTCAACGCACAATTTTTATCATTGATGACTCGCCGGAAGACAGAATGGTATATCGTCGCTTTCTCGAGCGTAATACCCAATACGATTATGAAATTGTCGAGTTTGAAGAAGCACACGAAGCGCTACAGTGCTGTCAGCAGACTATGCCGGATCTAATTCTATTAGATTTTTTCTTACCAGATGCTAGTGGACTAGAGTTTTTAGAAGAATTAAAAGTGCAAACTGGTAAAAATTATCTACCTGTGGTAATGATGTCTGGACAGGGGGACGAAACCGTCGCAGTTCAAGCAATGAAAAACGGTGCGCTGGATTATCTGGTGAAGGGAAGGTTAAGCTTAGAAGCTCTGAACCGCGCCTGCCATACTGTAATGGAAAGGGTGCGCCTGATGCAGCAGCTAGAACAACAGCAGGAACAGCAAAGGTTAATTGGGGCGATCGCCTTACGCATTCGTAAATCTTTAAGTTTGGATACCGTCTTAAATACGGCAGTAGATGAAATACGTAGTTTCCTCAAGTCAGATCGCATACTTGTATACCACTTTCACCCTGATATGAGTGGCACGATTGTCGCGGAATCTGTACTGCCGGGATGGAAGAGTTTTCTTAATGTCCAACTTCAAGATACGTTTTTATGCGACCACACTGGCAGAGAACACAGCCAATGTAGGCGGTGTGTAGTTGACAATATTTACAAAGCTGGACTTTCTCAATGTGAAATCCAACAATTGGAAAAATTTCAGCTTGTAGCACATTTAATTGTGCCAATTGTTTCCTGCTCTGGGCAATCAGAGCCAGGTGATGTGAGTTGCGATATTGAAAACCCTCTTTGGGGTTTACTGATCGTTCACCAATGTTCTACACCACGTCAATGGCAAAAATCAGAAATAGATTTGTTAGATCAACTTTCCGTACAACTGGCGATCGCCATCCAACAAGCAGAACTCTACCAAAATTTACAAACTCTCAATGCACGCTTAGAAGCTAAAGTTCACGAGCGAGAAGCGATCTTTAATGAATCCGCAGATGCCATTTTTTTGGTAGATGCTGACTCACTGTTGACAATTGATTGCAACCGCCGTGCAGTGGAGTTGTTTGAAGCATCAAGTAAAGAGGAACTGCTCGATATTAATGGGCAAATATTGCATCGTCATCAATTGACGAACCAAGAGTTAGAAGAACTCACAGACGAAATCAATACACATGGCTTTTGGAGTCGAGAAATTGAGTATCAAAGCCGCAAAGGTAATTGCTTCTGGGGAAACTTAGCTGTTAAGCAAATCAGTGTTGCTAGTAGAGCTATGCAGTTGGTACGAGTTACCGATATTAGCGAACGCAAAAAAACGATGGAACAAATCAGGCGATCGCTCGAAGAAAAAGAAACCTTGCTTAAAGAAATTCACCATCGTGTGAAAAACAACTTGCAAATCATCTCTAGCTTACTAAGAATGCAGTCTAGACGTTCCCTAAATGAAGCCACTTTGATTTTGTTTCAAGAATCTCAAAATCGAGTGCAATCAATGGCTTTGATTCACGAACAACTTTACCAGTCTCCGGATTTATCTCAAATAGATTTTAGCGAATACATTTGTAGTTTGACTGACAACTTGTTTCGTTGCTATGGAGTCAGCCGGGTAATTACACTCAACATTAAAACTAATGGACTTAAACTCACCCTTGATACTGCCATTCCCTGTGGATTAATTATCAACGAACTTGTCTCCAATTCTCTTAAATATGCTTTTCCCACAGGATACAAAGGCGAGATTAACATTTTCCTGGAATCAACTGTAAACAATACTGTTACTCTAACAGTTAGTGACAGCGGTATTGGCATCCCAGAAACTTTAGATTGGCAAAATAGCAACTCTCTAGGTTTAAGAATTGTACGTAATTTAACTAAACAACTTCATGGGAATATTTACCTTGACTGTAGTAACGGTACTACCTTTCACATTAGTTTTTTTCTAGGAGACAGGAGTCCGGAGACAGCCTTAACAAGTAAATTAAATGCTGAAAAAATATGACAAAGAAGCGAATTATTATTGTTGAAGATGAACAGCTAGTTGCAGATGATCTGCGAGAAACTCTGGAATATCTGGGATATAATGTTGTTGCTTTAGTAGCATCTGGGGAAGAAGCAATTGTTCAGGTGGAGTTGATTCAGCCTGATTTAGTATTAATGGATATTCGATTAGCAGGTGAGATGGATGGTGTGGAAGCTTCCCAAGAAATTCAGTCTCGCTTCCATGTACCTGTGGTTTACTTAACTGCTAATGCCGATCGGGCAACTTTAGAGCGAGTGAAAGCTACACACCCTTTTGGGTACGTCATAAAGCCATTTGATGAAAGAACACTTGCTACCACAATTGAGATTGCCTTCTCTCGTCATCAAGCAGAAGTCGGAGTGCATAAAGCTTTAGCTGAAGCCGAGTCTCAAAATCAATTAAAGTCTCAGTATTTGTGTATGGCAGTTCATGAGTTTCGTAATCCCTTAGCAGCAATTAAACTGGGATCTGAATTGCTAAAACACTATGGCGAGCGCATGTCAGAAGATAAAAAACAAAAGCAAATTGAGCGGATTGAATCTGCCACAAATAGCTTGAAATATTTGTTAGACGACGTACTAACATTAGGGCAAGCTGAATCTGGTAAACTTGAGTGTAATCCTGCACCAATGGATATAGTATCTTTCTGCACAGAAATGATTGAAGCTTTGCAGTTGAGTACTACCGAGCAATACCAGATCAGATTTGTCAGACTTGGTAACTGTAGTATTGCCTATCTTGATGAAAAATTATTATGGCATTTGCTCAACAATTTACTTTCTAATGCAATTAAATATTCGCCCAAGGGAGGTGTAGTATCGCTAACACTCTTTTGGGAAGAAGATACTATTTGTTTCCAGGTACAAGATTGGGGAATTGGAATTCCAAAAGAATCTCAAGCAAAGCTCTTTGAACCTTTTCAACGTGCTGGTAACGTCGGTCACATTCAAGGTACGGGTTTAGGACTAGCAATAGTTAAGCAATGTGTCGAGTTACACAAAGGCACAATTAGTTTTGAGAGTGCTATCAACCAAGGTAGCACTTTTGTTGTCAAGTTACCCACTATAAAAGACGCTACAGCTTTTACCAAAAGCCTCTAATTATTAGAGGCTTTTAGTGTTTCATTTATGCGGGATTAACTTGAACAATTAGTGAACGTTTATCAAGCGATTGGACTTTACCGACTGAACTGAGGTCAGTGACAATACGATCTAGCATGTCTCCCGCTTGACCTCGATATTGATTTTCTCTACCTCGTAGACGAATGACAAACTTAACTGAGTCGCCTTTACTCAACCACTGGGTAGCTTGATCGATGCGTAGTTGATAATCAGCTACACCCACGTTTGGACGGAACCGAACTTCCTTGACTGTGGATCTAGCACTCTGGTTCTGACGTTTTTTCTTTTGATACTGAAGCTTACCATAGTTGAGAATCTTCGCTACTGGAGCGTCTTTGCTTTCGGAGACTACAACTAAGTCAAGATCTACGCTCTCTGCTAGCTGTAGAGCCTCACGGGTATCAATCAGACCACGATTGTTATTTTCATGATCAATCAAGAAGACTTGAGGTGATTTGATTTGGGAGTTAATCAGTTGCTTTTGGATGACGATAATGGTTTCCTCTCAATTTTTCAACAGTTGGCTTTGCAATTAATACTAAGGTAACACAAGATTACCTGCACCCTATTCGTGTGGGCTGTTAGGATGGTAATAAACTTCTTGAGCGTCTAAAGTTTTGAACTATAACCTTCATCGGGAAATAGTTTGGTGACATCCAAAAAATTTAAACTCAAGCACCCCAATAACACAAATTAATTAAGTTTTCTCACCGCCAACTGCTGACTGACTGCCATTTGCCGCTGTTGTCAGGAGGTTACGGACTTCTTCATCTGTTGTTTGTGGAAAGTCTTCATACCACAAACCAACACTGTAAAATCTTTTTGGTATTACTGCACAGACAATTTCTTCTACTTTTGCTTGAAGTTGTTGGTAAGTTTCTGGTGCAGATACTGGTACAGCAATCACAATGGAGGCAGGTTGGTAATTACGCAATGCTTCTACGGCAGCACGCATAGTTGCACCTGTTGCTAAACCATCATCTACCAAAATCACAATGCGTCCCTGTATGGTGGGAAAGGGGCGATCCCCTCGATAAAGAGTTTCTCTTCGCTCTAGTTCCTTTGTTTCTTTTGCTGCTACAAGAGTGATAACTTGATTAAAATCGGGTATTGATCGCACAATGTCGTCATTTAATACCTGCACCCCTCCTGATGCGATCGCTCCCATTGCCAGTTCTTCACGCCCTGGAACACCCAGTTTACGTACTACAAACACATCTAAAGGAACATTGAGTGCTTTTGCTACTTCAAAAGCTACAGGTACACCACCCCTCGGTAGAGCTAACACCAGTACATCCGCTCTGTCAGCATATACTGCTAAATCTTTAGCCAAATGTTGACCTGCTGACCTTCGATTTTTAAATTGCATGGTGTTGCGCTCCTGATAGCGTCAAAGAAATTTTTTTCTCAGTATTAACACGTATTTTTCCTTTACTGTGTTTTCTTTTGTTATCTATATTATACCGCGAATACTTTTCTTTCCTCTGACTTTAGTAGGGTACTACTCAATTTTCAAATCTGCTCAACGGATGAGTTGTAAAAACACAGCAAGAAGGGCAAACCATGAGTGAAATTTGCCCCTCTAACTTTTATATTCTAATCAAAATCTAGCCACTTATGCTGCCTGTGGGAAGAGTATCTGCGCAATTTCTGTTTTATTTGCTAGTACCCATACCGAGTAAACATCTTCGATAAATGTGCTGCGACGGATAAGATCCTTGTTGTCGTTCATTCGCACTGTCAGAGTGGTTTGATAAACTCCGTCCAGTACTTGGTGTCCATAGGCAACAACTTGACCAACCTGTCCAGTTGTTTGATGATGAGCATAATCTCCGATCTTTAACATAGTCTGGCTCCCTGATTGATTTTAGTTATTCGTGTTTTGAGATTAAGCGGCAATAAACGGCTCCATAGCTCTAGATTGAGATAGCAGTTGAGTGTAGAGTACACTCAATCGCGATGCGACACTCTGCCAACTGAAGGCGATTTCTACTCTTTGCCTACCTGCTTGTCCTAATTCGTCTCGCCATGCTGTATTGGTGAGAATACGGTCAATTGCAGCTGCAAAAGCTACTTCATCTTTTGGCGGTACGAGTAACCCAGTAATTTCAGGTACGACTGTAAACTGTAACCCACCTACGTCACTGGCTATGACCGGAGTTTGACTAGCCATTGCTTCGATGGTGACTAAGCCAAATGGTTCGTAATGACTGGGTACAACACAAACATCAGCAGCAGCATAGTAAAAGGGAAGAACTGTCTCATCTAAACGACCAGGAAACGTGGTGCAATTTAAGAGTCCTAATTGAGACACAATTGCGGCAATGCGATCGCGTTCAATTCCATCACTACATCCAGGGCGACTACCACCGCCAATCACTAACTGTAGGTTAGTGCGTCCGCGTAAATTGGACTTTGCGATCGCTCGCACTAGTGTCTCAATTCCTTTACGTGGATCAAAACGTCCGACGTAGAGAACCATCTTTGCATCTGCGGCAATTCCTAGCTTTTGTCGTGCGTCGGAACGTTGAATTCCGCCAAACTTTTCAATATCTGTACCACAAGGGATCACTTCTATTTTTCCTTGGGTAGAGACAAGTCCTCGCATATGACTTTGTTCTTGCGGGCTAGTAGCTACTACTCGATCTACAGTTTCTAGACAGGCTTTTTCCACTGCTAATCTGAGAGTGGCGATCGCTGGAATAGCGCTGATACTTCTATATTTGACTGTTCCTAAAGAATGGTATGTATGCACCTGAATCAGCGGCTGGTGCTTTTTCAGTTCCATACCCACCCAAGAGGACAACCAGTAATTTGTGTGAATTAGGGGGTAATAAAATCCTTGTTTTTGCTGGAATTTTTGGAATTCTGCAATAAACTCTGGTAAATATTCAAATAAATCATCTCGTCCTATAAACTCGGCAGGTCCAGTCTTTAATCTGATAGTACGACAGTTCGGGCTATGTTGAATGATGGCTGCTTGCTCAGGATTACTCCGGCGAGTGAACATATCCACTTGCCAACCTTGTTGCGCCAATGCGTAGCCGACTTGACGCACATAAACATTTTGACCCCCAGCCTCTTCTTGACCAATCTCTGCAGCGGGATCACCATCAACAGACAGGAGTGCGATACGATATTTTTGAGTCAGGAGCATAGTTTTACTTCACCTCTAGGCAAGTTTTCCTGCCTCCGACACCAGATTTTTAAAGACGTTAATGTAACGTCTTCAATATTGTTTTTTCTAGATCAAAGGCAGGTATAGCGAAGCGCGGACAAACCAGCCAAGGACACTGACGAGAACAAGACATTACTTTTAAGAATGCTGCTCGTTCAGTCTCCCCTCAATGCCGACGAAGTTAGCTGACGGGCTAGGACTGAGAGATGTCCTTCTCTAATAGATATTAGAGATACGCCCCATATATGGTTCCTCCGTTCCCAGCATGCTTGAACATAGTTATGTTTTGGTAACAAGCTTAGGATTAGGCAGACTGCTTTTATACTTTTTCCAGATTCTACTTGTAAAAATACCAGATGTCAATCTTTTTCACAACTAACTTCTGCAAGGTATATAGGTTAATGCTTTCAACCATCTTTCATAATTAGCTCAAGCATTATTTTCCTGTAAAACAATTATCAATATCTGGTATATAGTTGTAAACTCTGACTTGTAGATTTAAATATATTATGGTTGTTATGTTACGGTAGATTAAATTTTGCAAATATTATCGCAACTGCGTGCTTTTGTATGGTAAAGGCTTAGCTTCTGTAAGCTCTAAATTATCAAGGTTTTGCACAATCCGTAATTGATTTAGCTTTCGATGGTGATCTCCGTCATTTGAATTAGCATATAAAAGCACCTCGTCCCTTTCTTCTACCAATAGATAGATATAGGGCTACTATTTAATTTTTGAAATACTTGTAGGCAATGCCCACCAAAACCTAGATGTGTACAGCATAGTACCTACTACTTTTGTGTATTTATAATAAATTTTTGGTATAATTTATTACGTTTCGTGCAATAATCAAGCTGTCTAAATAAGATTTTTGTTGGTCACCAGACGAGTGTGTGTAATCAGTATTCTTCCAAACTACACTAAAAGTAGGAGAAATTTCTAGCGTGTGCAATCTATGATACCAGCCATAAGCAATGTATTTATCCGGGTTAGTGGACACTTGAAGAAAATTTGTGCCATACATTCCTGTTTTTTCACTACCTTTGACAATACATTCATCTTTATCAATCGGTTGATAGGGACCAGTAATATGATCAGATATATACCAGTACAGTGACGAACTTGTAACTCTCTTATGCTTCACTTGTTGTAACCATTTTGGATTCATCAACATTTTGAAGCACGAAAAAAATAAGTGATACTTGCCCTCTTTATATATAACCTGTGGTCTTTCCAGATGATAGTAAGGCCAATGCTCTGCTGTATCGGTTGGTGCTTCTATAACTGGCGGTAGCAATTTATAAGGACCGGAAATTTCCGAAGCAGAAGCTAAACCAACACATCCTTGAAAGTTCCCAGATACTTTTGAGGATGCACAAATAAACATGTAATATTTGCCAGTATTCTCATCTTTAAAGATATACGGGTCGCGCCAATGATAATGTTGTGTCCAACTACTCCTTCCATACCAAGGGTCATCATCTTCTGCTTTTAATAAATAATTTTGAGAATAGCGAGAATAGTGCAAACCATCTTGAGAAATTGCTAACCCAATTGCTTCATTTTTGTTGTGAGGAAATTCTTTACCCCCAGCTGAATAAAACAAGTAGTATATATCTTTCTCTTTATAAGCACAACCTGCTAATATTCTTCCTGATTCCCAGTCATTGTTAGGATCTGGTTCTAAAATAGTTCCTAAATCTTGCCAATTATGTAAATCATTAGAAATAGCACCACAGATTTTACTAGTTGCCCACCAAGGATTTGCTCCTTCTACCCCTCGCAAGTAGAATAGGCGATATATATCCCCATCTTTTAAAATCCAAGGATCCCAATTCATTGGTTCACCTTGGCGAAAAAAGCGTAATATTTTTGTAACTGTTTCTGCTATTTTTATTTGACTCCGCTCTACTAAGCTTGCTGTATCTAAAACTGGATTTTTTAGGGGTAGTGGTTCGATGGTACTGATAATTTTTTGATACAGTGGACTTACTTTTGTGTGAAAGTTTTTTAGGTTTTGCTGCATAGGTTAATGAAAGCTATTTTGGTTGAGCGTCGGTTAAGCTAATCTTGCCATCATCAGCAAAAATTGCCCATTGTGGATCGGATATTCCGCCGACAAAATGTCCGCCTTCGTCTTCTTTTTGAAACCCATAGAATACAGGGTGAAGTTCTGTTTCTGGGTTAACAAGTTTACCAGCATATAAGTATTGACAGAGTAGGTTTGCTGGTTCGTTCTCCCAAGGAATGCGATCGTAACTAACCTTACTTCGATCTTTTATGGGCTGAGAGCGAACATAACAAGTTACTCCTATAGGTATTTTATGTGTAAAGAAATGGCTCCAGTGAGGACCAAATAAAAGATACAAACGCCAGTAATTACCATCGTTCGTCTTGCGCCAGAAAACCTGCGGAACCTCTAAAAGATAAAACTCATCACTTCTATACAAAATTTTATAAGGTTCATCTTGCCAATCAGACAAATTTGATGAGGTGGCTACTGCTACCACACCCCCCGCATCGGGAGCAGAATCTTTAGGACGTGCGCAAATAAAAGCATAATACTGTCCGTTGATATCATCTTTTATAACATAAGGGTCACGCCAGTTACTACCATCAAATTCACTATCAATTCCAGGATTAGGAATCACAGGTTTTTCCAAACTAGCGGCTGTCCTTGTCCAGTTTTCTAAATCTGAAGAAGTGGCGATACCAATGTTTTGTGGTGTACGTCGTTCCTGAGGAGTTTCCACTAATAAATCTTCTTTACGTTTACCTGTGTAAAACAGATAGTAAAGACCGTCATTGTGAAGGATACTCCCTGTCCAAATTACATGATTATCCCAGACATTTGCCTCTCTTCTTTGTAGCGCTGGTTCGTTTACGTCTATTTCTTTCCAGCCGTGTTCTGTTAATATAGCATGACCAACTGATGTTTGATCGTGTCGTTTTTCAGGATTGTAAGCACAACCAAGTTGTGAAGCTTGGAGAAAAAAAATGTGTAGTGTTTTCTCTTTTTGCGCAAACCAAAAATCCCAGCAATACTTGTTGCGAGGTTGCCAAGGCATAGTTTTCATCGTCTAAACATTTGAATAATTTGAAGTTTATCATTAAAGGTTTAATTATGGCTATATACTATGCTTACCTCTAAAGGCATAAGTCAAAATGTAGATTTTGTATTAGGCGTAAATGTAAATTTATAACAAATTATTGTTATAGCTTTGACTTTTGTTTACTCCTGATGTTAAATTATTGATTAACCAATCAATCAAGAAGTTTATGCCTCAACGCGACGAGCAAGACTTTGAAGGTCGGCGACAGCAGATTATTGACGGTGCATTGCAGGTGTTTGCCAGCAAGGGTTTTGAGAAAGCGACTAACAAAGATATTGCAGCGGCGTCAGGAATTGGCTCACCTGGTTTGATTTACCACTACTTTAAAGATAAAAGTGACTTATTTCAGCAAGTAGTTGAGCAACGCTTACCTGTACTGCAATTGCTAACGCACAGTGAAGAGGAAATGATGAGTAAACCTCCCCAAGAGGTACTGTTCATCTTTGCTAAAGCGTTTCTTAAAGTCGCAGAGAATCCACAATCAGTTGCGCTAATGAAACTCCTACTTTCTGAAGCGTTCCGACAACCCCAAATAGCTCAGATGTTTAACACTATTGGACCTAGTCGTTCCATTGCTTTCTTAACTCGCTATTTGGCTGTGCAAATGTCAGCTGGAGTACTTAAACCTATGGACCCAAGAGTAGCAGCACGCTGTTTCATCGGTCCTTTAGTTGTATATATGCTTACCCGTGAAGTATTCCTACAATCTGATTCTCAAGATATTAGTATTGATACGATGGTAGCAGGAGCCGTGGAGATTTTCCTTCAAGGTATGCAGGTTCCCACACCAACCTTTTATCAACAAGCTGAAAAGCATTCTTTTGTGTTAAATCAAGTTGATTAATTAGTCAATCAAACATGTGATTAAATTTCATTACTACAGGTCGTTATGACACAAACGCCGACCGAACCAACCAATACAGACGCTATGAATCGCGTCTCGAAAGAGGCTCCCATTAATTCTGTTAGTGATTCTCAGCAATCCCCACCCCAGCCCGAACCAGAAAAACCCAAGAAGCGACGTATTCCTAAACCAGTAGTGATTTTAGGAGCGATCGCACTTCTTGCTGGCAGTGGATACGGCATCTACCGGGGATTTTTTTACCACGAACCCGATGGCTTGTTTTTAAGCGGGCGGATAGAAGGTTACGAAACCGATATATCCGCCAAAATTGGCGGTAGGGTTACTAACGTAGCCGTTAGAGAAGGAGATGTAGTAAAACCAAATCAGCCCTTAGTACAAATAGACGACTCTGAACTACGCGCCCAACTTCAGGGAGCAGCCGCCAGAGTCAAAGCAGCACAAGAAAGATTAGAACGTGCCCGTCAGCAATTACCCGTACTCGAAGCACAACTACAGCAAGCCAATCTCATCACCCAACAAGCATATCAAGAAAGCCAAGGTAGAGTATTAGAAGCAGAAAACGCTGTAGCAACAACCCGCGCCCAACTAGCAGAAGCCAGGGAAAGCTTAAGCCTAGCCAAGATCAGACAAAGACGCAGTAGTTACTTATATAACCAAGGTGCGATCGCTGCCCAACAAATAGACGAAGATAATGCAGCATTAAACACAGCCCAAGCCCGTGTAAATGCTGCACAACAGCAAGTTAAATCTGCTCAAGGAAGACTAACACAAGCGCAAGCCACACTGCGCAATCCACCAATTCGTGCCGCAGCAGCCCTACAAATTGAAAAACAAATAGCACAAGCCCGCACCGATATTACAGTAGCACAACAAGACGTGCGCGATGCCCAAGCAACACAGGCACAAGTCCAAGCAAACTTAAACTACCTAAAAATCAACAGCCCCCTCACAGGCAACGTCATCACCCGTTCAGTAGAACCAGGCGAAGTAGTAGCAGCAGGTGCGCCCTTAATCACAATAGTAAACCTAGACAACCTCTACCTTCGAGGCTTTATACCAGAAGGAGAAATAGGTAAAGTCAAACTAGGACAACCAGGACTAGTATACCTAGACGCCTTTCCCAAACAACCACTACAAGCAACAGTCACCCGTGTAGATCCCAAAGCCAGCTTCACCCCAGAAAACACCTACTTCAAAAAAGACCGAGTCACCCAAGTATTCGGCGTAGAACTCACCCTCAAAAACCCCCAAGGATTAGCCAAACCAGGAATGCCAGCAGATGGCAGAATCCTCATAGCAGAGGAGCAACGGAGTAGGGGAGTAGGGGAGTAGGGCAGAAAAATTCTTCCTTCTCTACATCCACCATTCAAATCAAACAGATAAACTCTGATTTACTCTTTCTTGGCGTACTTCGCGTCTTCGCGATTCATAAAAAATGAAAGTCTCACCCCAAACGCTCACCCAACAAAAACACACAAACCCCCCCGTAATCTCCATCCGAGATTTACATCACACCTACAACAAACAAACAACCGAAGCCGTAGCAGGAATCAACCTAGACATATACGCTGGCGAAATATTCGGACTAGTCGGACCAGATGGAGCCGGCAAAACCACAACATTCCAAATCCTTTCAGGCGTAATGCTACAAAAAAGCGGCATAGTCGAAGTTCTCAACTCCCAACCAGCAAACGTGCGTCTGCAAATGGGCTACCTAACCCAACGCTTTAGTCTCTACCAAGACATGAGCATCTGGGAAAACTTGCGCTATGCAGCAGGATTACACGAAGTTAGCGAAACCACCTTCACAACCCGTAGCCAACATTACCTAAACTTACTAGACCTAGCACAATTCAAACAACGCCTAGCCGGAAAACTATCCGGAGAATGAAACAGAAACTCGCCTTATGCTGTGCGCTAATTCACCAACCGAAAATCTTACTCTTAGACGAGCCTACCACAGGCGTAGATCCAGTATCACGGCGTGAATTTTGGGACATTTTAGCACAGCTAGCAGCAACATCCGGCATGACCACAGTAGTTGCTACCCCTATTTCCTCTATGCCCACCTTTATCCAATGGCTCTCTTATCTTGATCCCCTGCGCTATTTTATCGAAGTCTGTCGCGGGATGTTACTTAAGGGAGTTGGCATCGAAACGCTTTGGCCTCAAGTACTAATTTTACTACTTTTCGCCACAGTTTTGATGACTCTTAGTATTCGTCAATTCCGACGGCAGTTGAGTTAAAAAGCTATGATCGGTTTTATTTTGAAGGAACAAGTTGCCAGTTTGACATTTATTCTAACGGGCAACTTATTCCTCTAAGCAAGAGAAAAACGATGTTTCCTCAGCTTGCTATACCCCAATTGGCTGAGCAGAAGTTGGAATCATAGATGGATCGATCGCAATCCCTAAACCTGCTGCACACGACCGCGATCACCCGCCGTTAACGAGTTCTAATTATCTGAAACTGGAATACCTTCAGCGGTTGTTAGTATTTTAGGATTAGCCATAGTGGGTGCTTTTTCTCTCCTTTTACACTTCCGTTCAGCCGATTGAGCATGAACTTACAGATCGTTGTTTTACTTGTAGTCGTTATGAGTTTGTTTTTAACCTATACTCGATATGACTTCGGATAAGATTTATTTGGAGGAGATGGAAACAAATCTTCATATTCAAAAGCGTCTTGTCACAGTTGTTATGTCGTCCCCTACACTCAGTCCCAGTATAAAATAGGGCGATCGCGATCATAATTAAAGAATTAATCACCAGGCATTTATTTCCACAACAGAGGTTATATCTATGGTTCGTGCTTACGCAGCTTTTCAACAGCGTCAAGAACTCAAACCGATTGAATACGATTTTGAACCACTAGGCAGTGATGAAGTAGAAATTGATTTTGTTTATAAAACTTTATACTTGGTCAAAAGTAAATTACTCTTTTTGTAGAGAGAAGCAGCGATCGCCGTAAAGTTTTTGATTGAGTCTGACAAAACTAATATGAAACGAGAGCCATTGCGTGATTCTCTAGCCGATATTCTGCTACCTGTAGCCTTAATTTTCGGTTTAATTCTACTGTTAAATCTTAACGTTGGGCAAAGCAACGAAGCCGCAACGTTTGAAAGTCCTTTGGAATTATGGCTCAGGTTGATTGCTGGTTATTTAGCTGCTGCAACAGAAATTGCCGCCGCAGTAGTAGTTGCTGGTGCTGTGATCCGTGGAATTACTGCCTATGTACGTCAATTATTCTCTCGCGCTAAACAACATTTTGATTCTACCGAATTAATCCGCCTCAAATTGGGACGGGGGCTGGCATTGGGATTAGAATTTACCGTTGCTAGTGATATTCTGCGTACAGCGGTTGCGCCTAATCGTCAGGATATTTTAAACTTGGGGGCGATCGTCTTGTTACGAACTTTACTGAATTACTTTTTAGAGCGCGAAATTAGGCAGGGTGAGCAAAACCGAGCGGAACGGGTAAGCAATGAGAGAGAATCATGAGCTAATACTATTGTAAGGGCAAACTGTTGTTCGCCCCCAAAAGTATATTGGATTTGAAAAACGTGCTTAGCTCTACTTAGTTGCGGCTATTGCTGAGAACAACTCCACTGCGCAGGTGTCCATTAGTTTTAGCAAATCGCTCGGCTAAAATTTGTCGGTAAACAGCTTCATAACCATCTGTCATGTGCGCAACACCAAAAAGGTTAGAGACATGCTTGCGACAAGTATAGCGATCAAGTTCGGCAACTTTGCTAACTGCTTCAACACATTCGTCAACGTTACTGCAAAGGAAACCTGTTTTTTCGTGAAGGATTACTTCTTTTGTCGAGCCTAGATTCATAGCAATAACTGGTGTACCCGCAGCCATTGATTCAGCCATTACTAATCCAAAAGGTTCTCGCCAAGTGATGGGGAATAAAGTTGCTACTGCGCCACCCATTAATGCATTTTTTTGCTCGTGGTTTGCTTCACCGAGATACTCAATCTGCTTACCATCAATGTGCGGCTTGATTTCCTGTTCAAAATACTCTACATCAACTACGTCTACTTTACCTGCCATTTTCAAGTGCCAACCTGCTTTTTTAGCAATGGCGATCGCCTTGTGCGTTCCCTTCTCTGGCGAGATTCTACCCAGAAACGCTAAGTATGGCGGATTTTCAGGTTGGGCATAAAACTCATAACTGCTGATGTCAATACCGTTGTAGACTGTTGCTACACAATTTAGTTCTAACCTTGGTTCCCGCTGTGCATCGGAAATACTGACATAGGGTTGATGTTTATGGTATTTAAACATCTTTTCATTGTCAGGGGTAAAAATCCCGTGCAAGGTGTGAACAGTGGGTGTTTTTACCAAGTTGGCATAGGGCAATGCGGCAATCCCCATGTGCGAGTGAATAATATCAAACTCGTCTGCATACTGATACACCCGACTCAGGTGCAACATTTCATAAACGCCGTACTCCTTCACAGTAGAGTCGAGCCTTAGCGCACAGGGATGAACTGATTCAAGTTTAGCCAAACTGATAGAATCACCCGATGCAAATAGCGTTACTTCATGCCCACGCCGGACTAGTTCATCAGTCAGTAACCCCACTACTAGCTCTATGCCACCGTAAGCTGGAGGCGGTACTCTCTCCCATAGGGGAGCTACCTGAGCAATCCGCATAAAAAACCTCCCAAGAAGTAAGTTTTAAACTAAAAGTGTTTACTTTCTGACTAACGAATTAATTCTCATCACTAACACTAAGGGCGTGTTAATTTTTGCGATGACTTTATTAAGTCTTTGTTACTTAATACTTTAGTTTGTTCTCTATATAGTTTTCTTCTACCTTAAGATGGTAAATTATGATTAATAAAACTAATAGATTTTAAATATTTTCTATTAAATATACTTTTTAGCTCTCTCTAGTGAATGATGACAAATAACTTAAAATAGGCTTAAATAGATTGAATATTCCCATAAGAATACGACCAAAGTTGTATGAAAATGCAGAATGCAACTTAATTAATACGGGTTAGACAGATACTTGTAACCTGCAAAAATTTACTTCAATCGCTAGAATAGTGTTAAAGATAAAGTGCATTGTGGTATCGGAACTAAAGGTTAAGCACCTTAATTACTGGCACTTTTGTGAGGAGATGTTGCGTTGGAATTGACTTCCCCACTCACTTAACTTGAAAAACTGACTTTAATTATCAGCTTATGAATAGACTGAAATTGAACATAACCACTTTGTGGTTGGGCGTATTTACATTGCTTGTTGGTTACTGGCTTGTAGTTAACTTAGTCATGTAAATAACTGAAAATAATAGGTCTTCCATTGAAGAAGACCTATTATTTGTTGGTATTTGTTTGCTAAATCTCGCGTACGTACCTTACCTGAAGGATCTGTAGCGTGGATCAATTCTTCTGGCTGTTCAGTTGCTAGGCGCTCAATTACCTGCTCAGTTCCAAGTCGATGCTGCTGCTTGAATTCACCTAGTTGCACGGGCTTACCTGTTTGCGCTGACTGAATAAATTGCACTGATAATGCGAATATCTGCCCACCTTTGGGCACCAGACGGTAGGCAATCATCAAGTTGACATTGCGATCGCGGCAAGCTTGAATCATCTGGAGGCACTCTTGTTCTGTTACTGCCATTGACTAGAAACTCAATTACCCATATCCATCCTCCTATTGATTGAGTATATGGATTAAGTAAATTTTGAAATACTATAATATATATGGACTCAACGACTAAGCCAAAGCGAAAAAAGACAAAGAATTAGTTTGAAAGCGTCTCATAGCAATCATTTTAGGTAGTTTGTAGATCTAGTTTACCTTGAGCATAATTACTTATTCAAAAAAAAACGAAAAAATTTTTGCCAAACCCTTGACACTTCGCTAAGGAATAGTTATCTTAGATAAGTGCCGACAAGAAAGACGGCAACCGAACCGAGAAAAATCAATAGTTTGAAAGCTTTTACGAAAGAAATCCTCGTCAAGAAACTTAAATTGGGTTAAACCAAGAAAGAAATCAAGACAGTAGATCTGTTCCGGTGGAACGGATCTACTCCAGAATCAAAACGGAGAGTTTGATCCTGGCTCAGGATGAACGCTGGCGGTATGCTTAACACATGCAAGTCGAACGG
>NZ_JACXAE010000087.1 GCF_014698965.1 Iningainema tapete BLCC-T55 | reverse complement strand
CTCACACTCGAATCATTTTTATTCTTTTACTAACTCACAAGTCATCTTGCTAATGGGGGGGGAGTGAAAAGTTACAACTCTTGTGCAGCACTTATCGGAGTTGTGAGATCATTCTTTCCCCATACAATCAAACAGGGAGACGTAATTTCCGGCAAAATTGCTTTTAAATCTTTCTCTAACGACAGCAATAGTACTTTGATGGTATTTTGCGTTCTCCAGAAAAGATTGTAAGAAAAACCTTGAAAAACTTGAACAATTTGTGGAAACTTAATTTGTGGCAATTGAGCAGTCATTTCTATTACCCTCTGCGCCATCACTAGCGGTACAGGCTCTACAGGAATACCTGTACTATCTACTAATATTAGGCTTTCGACAATATTAGGCATTAATGCTGCTATAGTGGCAGAGATTCCACCTCCTACTGAATGTCCAATTAAATGAACTTTGTTAATATTTATTTTATGTAAAAATGCAATTAAAAATTTAGCATAGTCTTGATAATTCCAATTAATAACAGAGCCACTAGATTTCCCGAAACCTGGTAATTCTGGCGCTATCACTTGATAACGGTTGCATAAAACATTTAAAACTTCTTGATAAGGCTGAATGCCTACACCCCAGCCGTGTAAAAATAATATTGGCGTAGAAGTTTTTTCTATTCCTCCTTCTAAATAGAAAATTCTTTCTTTATTTACTTCAACTTGCTTTGCAGTAAAATTATAGGTCATATCATTTTCAATTTTGAAAGTTTTACCTATTAATGATATCTTTTAGTAGTTAACATAATGCCTATGTTGCATTTGTTACAATAAGGCTAAATTAGATATGTATTGACAAAATAAGTAAATTATATATGGAGGAGAAAAGCTCACCAATCCATAACTGATGCGCGATCGCCAGAAGAGCGGTAGAAAGCACGAGGGCGATCGCCTATAATAACAAAATCAACAGGGCATCACATACTCCAAGAACGTGATTGATCGCTAAAGTCACCCTCAATTTTGTCGTAACCGGAAAGAGGCTCATAAAGATTATCGGGTGCGTTTTCCGACTTCGGCTCCTTGGTATACTGAGAATCAAAGCCACTCCGCTCCATATAAGCATCCACTAAACCAGGGGAAATTCGTTGAGCTAAAAGAATTATCTTACCAGCATCGCCAACTACAACCTCGCGTTTTGGATGTTCGGCAGCTTCAACAATAGCTTTCGCCACAAGGCTAGGATCATATATGGGTGGTGTGGGCATTGGCTTGACACCCAACTTGGTACGCGCTTTATTAAACAAAGGCGTGTTAATACCTGCAGGCATAATTTGAGTAACGCTGATGGGGAGCTTTTGATGCATCAACTCAACTCGTAAAGATTCTAAAAAGCCATCGACAGCGTGCTTGGATGCAGCATAAGCACTTTGCAACGGTAAACTACGCTTTGCCTCCACCGATGTCACATGAATCAATGCTCCACGCCCTTCACGCTTGAGATGGGGTAGTGCTACCTTTGCGCCATATACCTGCCCCATTAAGTTAACATCAATAACGCGCTTAAATTCTTCCGGTGTTGTCACCTCAAAGGCAGCGTAAATTTCTACGGCGGCGTTGTGTACCCAGGTATCTAATCGCCCATATTGCTCAACAGAATAGTTAGCGATCGCTTGAACTTGATTAAAATCGGTTACATCCGCAACAATAGCTGTTGCGTCACCACCTAAACTGCGAATTTCTTCTACTAAAGATTCTAGTCCTTGCTGACTACGCGCTGCGACTACTACTTTTGCGCCTCTATTGGCAAATTGTAAAGCCGCATTGCGTCCGATACCACTTGAGGCTCCAACCACTGCGACAACTTGTTGATTAATTGGCTTGAGTTGCATTACTCATGCTCCTTAAACTTAGTTAGTACTTCTACTAATCAGATAAGTAAAAGCAAGCCGAGCTTTCATCAGTCGCAGGGTTGGCTTAACTTAATTGAGACGTACTCCTCCCTGTCTTCCGATAGTAATTGCGATCGAACTTGAATCAACGTCTGAAGGTGCAGAAGTAAGAATTACTTCCAAAATTCCTTTGGAATTGTCTGGGTTCAGCTTTGCTTCCATCGACTTTTGAATAAAAACTTTCTTATTTCTGTAGTAGCAGTTGATGGAGGCGGGCAAGTTCAAGTTGCGTAGGAGTACGTTTGAATTTTGGTTCAGCCTGCGCTCAGGTGTGTCACCAATGGCAATATACGAAATCACTTCGCCTGTCTGATTAACTAGACGCACACTCACCCTTTGATTAATCACCTTAATTGTCGTTAATGGCTTAGTTCTTGGTGGTAGCAGAGGCTGCTCTCTAGTTGATGGTTCTTCTGGTGGTAGCTGTGCGTGCAGTATTTGTGGTTTGCTATCTTGCTTTGGAATAGCAATAGCTGTACTGAAATTCAGTAAACTCGCTCCCACACCCAAAATAAGTAAAGAGATTAAGTGTTTCATATTATTTTGTAATTACTTGCTATCGCCCACTCTTTGCAAAATCACCTCAACTTCTGTAGGATTACCTCGGGTAATCACAAAATAAGCAGAAGTATTAATAAAGCGCAGTTTACCATTTACTGAAATTCTGGCTCTAATCGCGTAGGTACGATTGGGAACAATCGCTGCTGGATCATAAACTAACTCAAAGGCAAAGGGAACCTGTTTGCCATTAGTTGTAAAAGTTTGCTCTGATAGCGTTACAGCAGGAGCATCTTGCAAGGATACATCTTGAAGTTGAACTTGTACTACGGCATTAGAAGGTAAAGCAATTCTTTCGCGATACGTAACAGTACCTGTTACGCTGGCATTTGATTGCTCAGGTGAAGTTACAATCTCTTCTGGTGATACAACGTCATCTGGTTCTGGTTCAGCTTCTTGATTTTGCGCCGTAGCAAGTTGGTTACATAGTAACGTTAGAAACAAACCTATAATTAGACTTTTACCAACTTGGTAGATTATATTTTTCATTCAGATAATTTTATGTAATGCAAATCATTCAGATTTTACACTAATAGATACCCGACTTCTACAAGAAGTCGGGTATCTAAAAAAGCGGGTATCTATGAATTAGTCTTTAATTTCTGAGAAATGTTTGGACGATGGTGTTTCAAACACTTGGTGATAGAAAGTTCCTGCCAAAAATGCTCCCACGATTGGTGCTAACCAAAATAACCATAACTGTTGAATTGCCCAACTGCCAACAAACATTGCAGGACCTAAACTACGAGCAGGATTCACTGATGTATTGGTAACAGGGATGCTAATTAGGTGAATCAGTGTTAATCCTAAACCAATAGCGATTGGAGCAAAACCCTGAGGGGCACGGTGATCAGTAGCACCCAAAATAATTAGTAAAAACAAAAAAGTTAGAACTAATTCGGCAATGAAACAAGCTAATAATGAATAGCCTCCAGGAGAATGATCAAGTCCATAACCGTTAGTTGCTAGTGGATTTGTACCGCTCAGTGTAAATCCGGGTTTACCAGAAGCGATGAAGTAAAGAACTCCTGCTGCTGCTACAGAGCCAAATATTTGAGAGCCGATATAGACAAACAAATCAGAACTAGGAAAGCGCTTTGCCGCCACTAATCCAATAGAAACTGCTGGGTTAAAGTGACCACCTGAGATGTGTCCAATGGCATAAGCCATAGTCAATACTGTTAACCCAAACGCCAAAGAAACACCAACTAATCCAATTCCTAAAGGAAATCGTGTATTTTCAGCAAGTTTTGCGCTATTTGCTGTAAAAGCTGCTGCTAATACTGCACTGCCACAACCACCAAATACTAGCCAAAATGTTCCGATGAACTCTGCTAGACAACGCTTATACAGTGACATTTTATTAGTAACAAGATATCAGAAGTCATAGGCAAATACTATCAATGAGTATTGTTAATTAATAATTTATTCTGATTTTTTTTATTATTTTTGTTATTGAATAACAAAATAAATGAATAGATAATTTCTAAGTTTTTTCTAAAAACTCCTAAACGCACTAACTACCACATTAGTATCGATGACAAACCTATGCTCATTAGTCGTCATTTAAAATGGACTATTTTTTCAACCTTTATTTTCTCATCATAATATTGGGTTGTGCTGTTACAGCAAATGGCAAGTTAATGGCGTACACCCCACCCAGCCCTCCTCTTTCCAAGGCGAGGGCTGGGTGGGGTAGTGTACCTCACTAAGATGACAAGCGCTATATCATTAAAGCCTAGTAATAAATTATTAAGCTAATAGCTGAAGTCTGCTGAAGCCGACTGGAATTTTCCCGAATAATGCTTTTGCGATTTATACTCAGTAAATATGCGAATACCATTGCCATCAGCCTACTCTTGATTTGGAAACAAACCTTATCAGCTATAAATATAGATACTTGGTGCTGTGAAGCCATGAACACACAACTGGTAAATTCTTTATTTCAAGTCATCCAGTCTCTCTCTCCAGAGGAACGAGATCTGTTAGAACAGAAAATGAAAAAACCCGATTGGCGAGAAACACTGGATCGGATTGAGAAGTTACGTTCTGAGATTAACGCCCATCGTGGAGGAAAGCCATTAGATCCACCAGTAGATGAAATTATCCACCAAATGCGAGAAGAGCGCGATCAGCAAATTTTAAGTGCTTGCTTTCGGTGAATTATTCCCAGACGAGTCGTAAGCGAAGGTTATAGGATATTTATATAACTACTCGGCGCTGTGAAGCCATGAATACACAACTAGTAGATGGTCTAGTGCAAACTATCCAGTCTCTTCCTAAAGAAGAAAGAGCGCTTTTAGACGAAAAATTAAAAAGATCAGACGCACGAGCAGCTTTCCAAAAGCTGATTGATTTGGCAGACAAAATCAATGCGCGTCGTGGCGGTAAACCATTTGATCCACCACTAGAAGACTATATTAGACAAACAAGAGAAGAGCGTAATGAGCAACATGATGAACTTATGCGCAGTTGCTTTCCCACATCTGAGGTGAAATGACATCAGGTATAATTTGTGTTGATGCCAACTTGGTAGTGCTTTTGTTATCTAAAGGTATGTTGGAGTTGCGAGTTAGGGAATTGTGGAAACAGTGGTTAGATTTGAATTACACAATTGTTGCTCCAACCTTGATTCACTATGAATTTAGCAATGCTTTGCATCGCTCTACTATTGCGGGGCAAATGCTCCCAGAAGAGGCGGAGCAAACTTTGCTAGCGGCGATGAACTTGAATATCACACTTTACGGAGATGCTGATTTACACCGAGAAGCTTTGATGCTAGCGAGAAGTTTGAGACTACCTGCTACCTACGATGCTCACTATTTAGCGTTAGCTCAAAGATTAGAATGTGAGTTTTGGACGGCAGATAGACGGTTAGTTAACTCGGTACAAGCGACTTTGCCTTGGGTAAAGTTGGTATCATTAGACGCCTAATCACCGCTTTGGGCTATCAACTCCATCAGCGCTTTTGCCAAATACTCATACTGCTCTAACTTATTGTAAATCTGAGCGGATATCCTTACCAGCAGCCGGGGTGTTTCTTGCCAGGGAACTACTTGCACTTCAATGCCAAATTTATCGAATAACTCATCGTGTAAAGATTTGAAATTACGGTTTTCTAATTGAGCAGGCATTGGTATTACTGCCATTGAACCAATCATCTCATCTGGACATGGCACTGACACACAAAGCGCTTCACAAAGTAGTTGTCTTGCTGCCAATACTAATTGATGATTTCGCAGCATTAACTCATCCCACCCACTAGGTAACAGCGAACCCATGAAGGAAATTGCCTCTGGTACGCACATGTAAGCTGTAGGATCGTCTGTTCCCATCCAGTCAAATTCTAACTGAAACCGTGTTTTATCTGTTCGTGGTGAGTTTGCACCGTGGCTAATTGTCAATGGACGAATTTCTGGCTGTTTATCTCGTCGCACATACAAAAACGCTGCTCCCTTCGGCGCACACAACCACTTATGACAATTACCTGTATAATATGTTGCGCCAATTTTCGGCAAATTCAAGGGTAACATTCCCGGTGCATGAGCGCCATCTACAAGTACATCCACACCTCGCTCACCTAACTCCTGCACCAACTGCTGAATGGGGAATATTAATCCTGTTTGGCTGGTAACATGATCTAAAAGTGCCAATCGCGTCTTGGGCGAAACTTGCTCAATCGCCGCTTCTACTACTTGTTGTGAGTAGTCTAGAGGGAAAGGAATTTTTGCTACCACCACCCGTACACCAGTGCGACTGGCGATGAAATCGAGTGCGTTGCGACAAGCGTTGTATTCGTGGTTGGTTGTGAGTATTTCGTCGCCTGGTGAAAAGGTGAGCGATCGCAATACTGAATTAACACCAGTCGTCGCATTGGGAACAAATACCAACTCATCACTACTAGCCCCAACAAACGCTGCTAGTTTGCTTCTAGCATCATCCAGCAATCCTTCCCATTCTCTACCAAAAAAACGCAGAGGTTCTTGTTCTAGTTGCATCCGCAAGCGTTGTTGAGCTTCTAGCACAATTGAGGGGCAAGCACCAAAAGATCCATGATTGAGAAACGTCACAGTTGGATCTAGCAACCACAATTTATCCCAATTATCTGTCTTGGGGCGATCGGTCTGAAACATGGATTTAATTGGATGTTGTAAATTACTAGAACACTACCATTTCTTCTAAATCGTTCAACATTTGCTCAAAAAGGTCTTCCATCATCTGCTGATGAGATAGAATAGGGGGTCCAGTAAGAAATTCTTTGACTGATATTTTCTGTTCGCGAAAGTCTTTCACAAAATCCCTAACCTGAGAAATGATCTTGATTTCCGATTCAACTTGTGCCAACATCTGACCAATTACATCAATGTCTTCTCGGGCAGCTTTTCTGTAATCAGATACCATCTTTCCTTCTGGAGAACTTTTCACCTGCCGCAATTCCCGTTTTAGGTTCTCATATTGCATTTTGAGAAACTCATTGTCTTTTTCTAAACGAGTACACTTGCGCGTCAAGTCGTCCTCGCTGTCATAGGAAATTATTTCCCCCGCTTGGTGTTGCTGTTCAATTTCCAACAGTCTAGCCAAATCTCCATCTTGGTAGGCTTTGTTAATTTCTTTCATCACCTCTGTGTGATGCATCTGCTTCTCGCTGTCTGTTACCTTATCTGGATGAAAGATTTCCGCTAATCTCAGAAATGCTTGACGGATTCGTTTCGATTCATCAGTGCTGTTTCGAGAAGGAAATTCTACCTCCTGACGTGTTTGATGGTTTTGCTCAGAGAAATCATCTTCTTGCTCAAATGATTCAAAGTTTGTTTCTGGCTGTATGTCTTCTTCTTTTTTATTTATTCTTCGAGAGATTATTCCAGCCAATTGGAGGTTACGGTAAACCGCTTCTACATTTTTCCTGGTTTGTTTGCCAAACTTTCTCTTGGTTAAGATTTCATCGAACAGAGCATGGATTTCTTGGTCGATTTCGCCCATTTTTTGCACACCGGGGCTACTTTTACAAAATAGCTCCGTGGCTATAGAACGCATTTGCTCGACAAAGTTATTCAGTTCTGTTCGTTTTCTCTTTATTTGTTTGAGTATCTTTTGATGTTCTTTTTCCAGAACGTCTAAACGAATATGGAGGGATGAGAGAGCTAATGGTTTTGGTGTTGTGCTGGGTTGGGTTGGACGTTTTGCTGAACGAGGCATGGAAGGAGTGATTTCTTTTTAGGTTAAAAGGCAGCCGTATACAGCTTAACTTATCGCGTTCCTCCCTTCTTTATTCAAATCAGAAGCCCGACTTCTTGAAGAAATCGGGCTTCTGTTTAAACTCCCCAGGCTGGATTCGAACCAGCGACCAATCGATTAACAGTCGATCGCTCTACCACTGAGCTACTGAGGAATGCTCTCAACGATTTCTAATATTAGAGCAAGTTTTTCTAAATGGCAAGTACTTTTGAAAAATTTTTTGAAATTTTTTTTAGGTTCATCCCGAGAGACATTTTTTCCGGCATATTTGTCTGGAGTATCGTGCAAAACGAACTTGACTATGCTACAATTTAAATGTATGAGAATAAATCTACCCACCCTGAAGCATTTCAGCTAGACGCTGACGTGCCTTAGCGTCAATGTTATTTGCTAAGAATCTACTTTTAGATTGCTTTGTTGATTGAGATTTCTGCCGTACTCGACAAACTGTGTTTTGTACGTCATAACATAACTGTTGTGCTGAACGCCATTCTGCCCCGTACCCCTGTACCACTAGTTGCTGCGCTCGATCTGATGTGGCAACAATCACTCTGGATATGTGAGCTTGAGCTACCATTGTGCGTAGAGAGGCACAAACCTTTTCTATATATGTATCTGCCGTTTGATTAAAATCTGTGTAGTAAACAGACAAAAGTTGATTAATAACTTCTTTATTACTACATGTATTTTGGTATTGAGCATCAAACACTATTTGAGTTTCATAACCCTCAAAAGCACTGTAACTAGTCAAAGCTTCGACTAGTTCATAGCGTGCGGCTTCTAGTCCGGCACTATCACGGGTTTTCTTCAAGCAAGGCCAAGAGCCTATTATATTGTAGCCGTCCACTAACAAAACGGCTTTGGGTATGGCACGGGACATGGTTTTTAATCACAATTTTCTAGAGTTGACTGTTGACATTATTCATAACTCTCATACTAATTCAAGCAACCTTTGTAACACAATGTTACAAAAAAGAAATAATGCTGTAGGAAGACAAAAGTTACTCAAAAAAATGGTTATCAGCTAACTTCGTTGTGTAACTCCATGAGGCATTGCTTAAGACGCTCTGGCTCTCCTTGATCCACTAAAGATCCTTTTTCAAGTAAAAAAGCGCCATCACAGTAATTTAATTCTTCTAGACGATGTGTCACCCAAAGTGCTGTGATATGCCGCTGTTTAACTAGGTTACGGACACTAGTGACTAAATCCAGTTGACTATCTGGATCAAGTAAAGCAGTAGGTTCATCTAATAGCAAAACCTCACTGTGACGAGCTAAAGCACCAGCGATCGCCACTCGCTGTTTTTGTCCTCCACTGAGAGCATAAATAGGACGTCGCAGCAGTGGTTGTAAATTCACTGCGCCTAAAGCTTCTTCAACTCTTGCTCTAACAACTGTCGGCGAGAGTTTTTCTTCCACCAGTCCAAAAGCCACATCAGCACCAACGGTAGGCATCACCAGTTGATGATCTGGATTTTGAAACACAAAACCAATCGGAGGCACAATCTGAACTTTGCCAGATTGAGGAGTTAGTAAACCCGCCATTAGTCTGAGTAAAGTTGATTTGCCACTGCCATTGGTACCCAAGAGCATCCAAAATTCACCCTTGGGTACTTTTAAAGAGCAAGATTTGATCACTTTCTCTCCTGATGGCCAGTTGAAGTTTAAATCTTTGACCTCAATGCCCAGTTCCGCCATTTATACACCACTAGTTAAATGTTCAGCAAATAAATTGAGGCAGGGTGTAGGGGTAAGACAGTAATCACTACACCCCACACCCTGTCATCTCAAATAAGCAAAATTTATTACTCGGCTGTGAGAGCAAAGAAACCAGGGGGTCTAGCACTTCCACTTGCTGTACCTTCTTTCTGAGAAATCTGTACTCCAGAAATCTCACTGCTACGGATAGCCACTTTCTTCTCAATCTTGCCTTCAGAATTGAGTTCCAAAATTTCTGGATTGCCAGAGCGCATGCTCGTCACAATTTGCTGATACACTGCTTCAGCATCCTCAGCTGACTTGATTTGTACTGATATGGGTATAGCTGTGTTTCTTACCGTTAGGTCAATAGTAAACATTTGCCGTACTGATAAATTTAACCGTCGGACTCATTTTAGCGAAACCTTGGCGTATCGGGGGGGAGACAAAGGGAGTGGGGGAGAATGTGAGTGAGGGAGAAAATAAACTCTAATTCTCCCCTACTCCCCTACTTCTCCACGGTTCAGGTTAAAAAATATTAAAATTTGTTAAAAAAACTGTACCAATATGAGTGTTTTGCCTTTAATATGATGAATAGAAGTAAATAATTGTTAACTAGATTAACAACCTAGTTACTATCCTGGATGTAGACAGCTAAAAAATGGCAGTCTAGATACAGAGGTGAAAAACCTGAACTTATAAGATTTGGAGATTCGTTCACATGACCATCGCAGTTGGACGCGCCCCCAGTAGAGGGTGGTTTGACGTTCTCGACGACTGGTTGAAGCGCGATCGCTT
>NZ_JACXAE010000086.1 GCF_014698965.1 Iningainema tapete BLCC-T55 | reverse complement strand
TGCCCGACTTAGCTCTCTAGGTCGTATTCACCCTGTTTCTACAGCTGTTTCATCCTCGTAATTTGGCAAAGGTATTGCTGCTAGCAAAGCATTAATATTAATGTTCTCCAACTTAGCCTGTAACCAGTGAAAATCACACAGCAGTTGTTGTAATTCCGTTTGCCTTCCGCCAGCATACAAGTGATAGGCTAAATTTTGCAAAATGTAGCCGTCATTTTCTAAACTATGCCAGCCTGAGGGGTATTTTTTGCTGTAAGCATTTAAGAGACGATTGTGTAAAAATTCTATGCCCTCACTTTCGGTTACTAAGGTGGTGTGCTGCTTTCTGACATAATCAAACTGCAAGTCATGCAACCGCAAATTTCCCACTTCATCTCGCAAAGCCAGAGATTTATTCACCAATTCGTCAATCACATCTTGGGTATCAAACTCATCTAACCCCAACGGTTGCCAAAAAGTCTGCAAGACTGCTTCTGGTATGGGTATATCTTCAGGAAAGACGGCAAAATCTAAATATCGCTGTTGGTAATTCTCATCTAAATCGTCCACACTCACCTGAATTGCCTTGAGTAAATTTGGATAAGGATAATCGGGAAACTGTTGTTTGATTTTCTCTAAATCAGCACTGTGCAGTTTTTCTAAAATATTCTGCCAGCGATTTAGCGGTTTCCCCCGCATCATCGCCCCCACCATCGCCAATGCTAAGGGCAAATATCCACATTCCCGCGCTACCATCTTAGCGACATCATTTTGCTTTGTGGAGTAAACGATCTCCGGTTGATTTGCCCAATCTGCCAAAAGTGCTAACGCCTGTTGTGCATCTAAAACCTCAAGCTGATATTCTTGCCCTCCTAACCCCGTAACTATCGCTGCATTACGGGTTGTAACTAACATTTGACAGTGTTCTCCTAACACATCAAACGCCGTTGCATCATTCAAACGCCAAATATCATCCAAAATCAGTAAGCAAGCTTTATCTGCAAACAACTCCCGCAACCGTGCTTTCGCCAATCCAATCTCGGTAAAAGCCGCTTGCTTATCGCCTAATGCCTGAGCAAGATAGGATTGCCAAGTTAAAATTTGGGGTGTTTGTCCAAATGTTACCCAAAACACCCCATCAGGAAACGCCTTTCTGACCTCCTCATCCCGCGCCAGCGCTGTAGCCAAGGCTGTTTTGCCGATTCCGCCCATTCCTTGCACACCCACACGGCGACTTTTCCCTGTAATCCCCACAGGTTGTTTTGTTGATAAAAATACTTTGTGTTTTAAGGGTGCAAGTTCTTCAGGACGGGGTAAAAAGTGCGGTGGTAATTCTGGGACATTGGTAAGATTGCCTAAAGGTAGGTGATGGGGAGTTAAATTGTTTTTTTTAAGTTCAGGAATCGACACGCCAGACACACCAGCTAACACAATCGCATTCCGAGCAATATTAAAAGCAAACTCTACAGGCGAACCAGAATCATATTCGGGATTGTAAGCTCCAAGTGCATCGTAAAATCCCACAACAAATTCAATCGCCGCTTTGTCTTCGATTTGATCGTTCATGCCAATCACATAATTAATATGTTGGGCGATCGCTTCTGCTTGGACTTGGGAGTAGCAAGCATTCAACAGCACACATTCTACTTGATGAGAAAACTGTCCAAAAAGTCCTGCTAATGCTTCTCCCGTAACTAGTTGTTCAAATCCGGTTTCATCTTCAAAAGCTAATCCTTGTACTCCTGCACCATGCCCAGAAAAGTGGATAATATTTGGTCGATAATCCAAAATAGCGCGGCGAATATCCCTTGGACGTACTGCCAAATCATACCGCAGATCAAAATTTTCCCGATTTTGCGCCCTTTGCAAACCGAACTTAATATCACGCAATTCTTCATCAAGCCGCAAACGCACTGTCTGCTTAGGATTTGCCGCCAAAATCAAAATTTTTTGGGGTTTGATGGTCATTGCCGACATTGGGAGTAGCTATTTTTAAGTATACACAGAATTTCTCGTGTAGCACGCTGATTTTCAAGAATGGCTAAGTGGATTGGCGTTAAAACAAATTGAAGTTTACCGTCGCCAGAATGCTCAACTTGTACTGATAGTAACATTGTTAGCTTTTGATGAGATTACTTCACCTGTATTACCTGGATTTAGTTGTCCGATTCAGCGCTTTTTTTAATTAATTTTTACAAATGTCGTAAAAAAGATTGGGGATTATTTAAAAAAGCCTTTGTCAAAGAAACGTGTTCAAGTTCATCATAGGCTACTTCTTTTGGAGGATTGGTATCAAAACTGAGGATTGTTGCTTCTGGAAAAGCCATGATAATTGGAGAGTGGGTAGCAATTATAAATTGACTATCCTGATTTACCATATCTTTTAGTAGAGACAAAAATGATAATTGACGCAGAGGCGAAAGTGGTGCTTCAGGTTCATCAAGCAGATATAACCCACCAAGAACAAAGCGTGATTGAAAAAGTTTAAGAAAGCTTTCTCCATGAGAGTTAGCAATTCTCTCCAACCAAGAATGTTACAGGATGATGGAATTGAACTTCTTTGAAAGCTTTGATTAAAGGAAGATTGAATGGGAAAGAGTAAATCTTTTCAGCTTGTTGTTTTTTTGCGATCGCTCTCAAATGAATCATGGATTAAAATAGCTAAAAGCAGCCTATCTATTAATTATGACTCCAAACCAGGAAAAACTCGATTTAATTCCAGAGATATATTAGGAAAATTGGGAAGTGTCACAGATTCATGTCGCAGTGCAATCTGCCTAGTACGATAGCCAAACTTTCCTTGAGCATCTTGGTAAGGTTGACTGTATCGTTCTAATTGATTTGCTACTAAATTAATAATCCAGTAGTCACTAATTCCATCTTCAGCGTAAAGAGCTAGTTTTGTATTTTGGTCATAGTCAAGGGTGGAGTCTGAAACTTCAATAACTAAGAGAATATCTTCTAGTAGAGGATGATTCGACAAGTAATCATCAGCTTGACCGCGCGCAATTATAACATCTGGCTCTGGCTCACTATCACTTGGTAATATTATCGGCTCTTGCCCACGCACAACGGCTCTATCTCCCACTAACGTATCTAATTCTCGAAATAACTTCGTATTACATACCGAATGTCGTGTGCCTTTTGCTGCCATTTGCATTAACTCTCCCCGAATCAACTCCACTCTGTCATCCTCACATAGGAATCCTAGTTCAATGAGGCGATGATATTCAGCCAGGGTGAAGCGTTTAGGAGTGATAACAGTCATGGATTAGGCATTTTGAGGAGATAATCTTAATTATGCCACAGCTTAGTCAATTTTGGTACATTGGAAGAACAGACTCAAAGGATGCCTAATATGAGCCAGACTACAACTAACCAGGTACGCTGGACAACTGCTGACCTAGAGCTTTTTCCCGATAATGGCAATCGCTATGAGATTGTAGACGGAGAACTATTTGTGACACGCGCACCACATTGGGAACATCAAGAAGTTACTGATAACATATGTACAGAGTTGAAATTATGGTCTCGCCAGACAGGTTTAGGAAAGCCCGTAAGTAGCGCAGGCATTATTTTCACCGATGCTGATAATGTCATCCCGGATGTGGTGTGGATCAGTAATGAAAGATTAGCATCTGTGCTGGATGATGCAGGACATTTAACTGCTGCACCAGAGTTGGTGGTTGAGGTACTTTCTCCTGGTGAAGCCAACGAACGACGCGACAAACAAGTTAAACTGAAGTTGTACGCAAACCAAGGTGTACGAGAATACTGGATTGTCGATAAGCAATTACAGCAAATTCAAGTTTATCGTAGAGAACAAGCTACATTGGTGCTAATGGCAACATTACAGATTGGTGACGAACTAACTTCATCGCTACTACCAGGTTTTTCTTGCTCTGTTAGTCGTTTATTCAGTTAGTGCATCAAGTGCTGGTATGGCAGTGTTGTTATAACAAGAGGCAGAGCCTCAAACTAGGCATTACCAGGCAGAGCCTGGTAACGAGGCGACGAGGCGATCCCTAAAAGCGGTACTATTTATTTTTTACCTGACTTTTAGCTTGTTCTAATGCTATTTCTTTAACTGCCTGGTATGAATTTGCATTTGCAGATCCTTCAATAGCTTTAACTGCCAAATCCTGAACTTGTTTTAGCGCAGATTCAAGTTGTTTGGAGAGATTTTGAATTCGCGTTTCTTGATTAGCGATCGTTTGTTCGAGAGATTGTAATCTCTGTTCATAAAAACGCTTTTGCCCTTCCACATCTTTAGCAAATAAATCTGATTTTACCTTAGCTTGATAGTGGGCAATACCTCTACCTTCTTCTGTAGCCTTCTTGATTGCCGCTTCTTTTTCTTTAGGAAATGCCTCTACTTTCGCTTTCAACTCGGCAAATTGTTGTTCTTGCTCAGAAATTGCTTTTTCTCGTTCCGCCCATTGTTTTTCGATTGTTTGTCTAAATTCTTCTAATTGTTTGTATAACTCTTTTTCTCGCTGCTCGTATTCTTCTGATTCTAATTGACGCCGTAGTTCTAAATCATACTTGTACTCGGTAGCGTTGCGATCGCGAGTTTTATTCAAAGTTTCATTGCGTTCTTTGATAACTTGTCTATGTTCATCTTGCTCTTTTTCCCAGCTAGATATTTGCTGTTTTATTTCTTGTGATAACGTTTCATAACGCTGATTATACTCCTCCTGATAAGCCTTGTAATTACCTTCATAAGTTTCAATTAAACTATCTAATGTTTCTTGAGACACTTCTAAATTGTGTAACTCTTTTAACGCTTTAAGCTCATTTTTTACAGCTTGGCTAATTTCTTCTAACTGAGATGCTCTTGTCGTTAATTTCTCTGATAATTCACTAGCTGCACTACCAAATCCAAATTGAATCTTTTTCAAATTCTCAATAATAAAATTCATCTTCTGCTGCACAGTTTGAGGTTGATTCATATTTGTAGTTGGTGCTAATGGTTTGACTACAGAATTATTTTCTTTGCTGATTTGATCAATTTGTGATTTCAGTGCAGTTTTTTCTTTAGCTAACTCTTCGTATGCTTGCAGAATTTCTGCTTTAGTACTCTTTTCATTTAGTTTTTTTGCAGCCATGACAAACCTCCTGTAAATAATTGGGGAATTGCTAATTGCTAATTGCTAATTATTAAGAGCTATTATCTATTAAGAATTAACTATTTAGGAGAACCATTAAAAGCTCTCAGAGCCAAATCTTGTGCTTGTTTCAACGCAGTTTGTAATTGAGTAGAAATACCTTCTATTTGTTCTAGTTGTTTTTTGATATTTTCTTCCAAAGACTGGATTTTAATTTCGTAACTTTGTTTCATAGACTCCCAATCTTTTTCTGCTAAATCAGCCTCAATTTTTGCCTTTTGGCTCGTCTCCTTAATTGCTTCTTCTCTTGCTTTTTTAATTGCTTCTTCAATTTCGTTCGTAAATCCTAATACTTTCTTTTGATACTCTTGAAGTAAAGGTTGCTGTTGGGTAATAATTTTCTCCCGCTCTACCCAAGTTTTTTCTTTAGTTTGTGTCGATTCTTGTAGTTCTCTTTCTAAGGTACGTTTTTTTGAATCATAAGTATTGGTATTAATTTTTCGAGAATTTTCTAACTTATATTGATATTCTTCTTCTTCTCGCTGGCGTTTTTTTGCTAATTCTTCATCATACAACTTTACTGCGGTTTCATACTCTAATTGTTCTTGTTGCCAATCTTTACGTTTAAGCGCAATTTCTTTCTCCAGAGTTTCTCGCTTACTTGCAGTATCTTGTTCTAGCGTTTTTAACTTTTCTTGGTGTTCTTGAGTGACAATATCTAATGTATCCGCTACTATTCTAATTTTTTGAAGTTCTTGTAAATTCTGCTGCTCAATTTCTATTGCTCGGTTTAGTTCGTCTAACTTAGAATTTTCCTGAGCTAACTTTTCAGATAGTGAATTGACAATACCGCCAAACTCCAGTTGTAAATCAGCTACTCCTTTCAAAATGCTATCAACAGTATATGTGGAAGCTGTTTCTAAAATTTGTTGACTTTTTGCTTTCTCTGCTTCCTCTTGTTTAGTTGCTATTTTGGATTCTAATTTTTTCTTATCAATGAGAATTTGTTGGAACGCTTGCATTAGTTGTTGTTTGCTATCTTTCAATGCAGATGTAGTCATCTTTCAACTCCTGTAAATACACAATTGATTTTTGAGTAGCAAATTCTACAAGTTAATCTGTAATGAATACAGATTAACTTTGACATCGTGTTGTTAGTGAGAGTGGGAATACTGAAATGGTTAGCTAGGCTAAATACCCCTTGTTAAAATCAGGTTTTTGCCTTTAATAGTATTTATGTACTATAAGTATAATCAGCCATATCTACTCTTGTCAAGCAGAGATACAAAATTTTTGGCATGGCGGAATTTGGGTAGGTAGTAAAATCAGACTGCAAATGCTAGAGTTGTTACGGAATTTTTGAGTGAATATGTTGTCGAGTCTGGGTTACAGAATTTTTACAAATTCCGGTAAAAATCCGGAAAATTTTCACGAAATCATTGCGCTGTAGTGAGTAAGATATATTGGGTGGGTGCAAAAAGCGCATCATCCTTGCGGCAGCATAAGGGAGGGGCAACGATAATGAAAACTCTAAGCATTTCTCACAAAGAAATTGCCACAATGACTTCTCAAGAAGTAGAAGTATTGGCTACACGTTTGGAGCAGGATAATTACGGTAATGCTTTTGAGGGTTTGAATGATTGGCATTTACTCAGAGCGATCGCTTTTCAACGCCCTGAGTTAGTTGAACCATACATACACCTGTTAGATCTCGAACCTTATGACGAAGCGTAGGGTTATAATTGGTGTGGGCGGCGGTATCGCCGCCTATAAAGTTTGCAGTGTCGTTTCTACACTATTTAAAACTGGGGTAGAGGTGCGAGTAATTCTCACTAATTCGGCACAAGAATTTATCACACCTCTAACTTTAGCAACCCTGTCTCGCCATCAAGCCTATACAGACGAAAGTTTCTGGCAACCAACGTCTCGTCCACTACATATAGAATTGGGTGAATGGGTAGAGGTATTTTTAATTGCACCTTTGACAGCTAACACGTTAGCGAAGTTGGCTCACGGTATGGCTGACAATTTGCTCACGAATACTGTATTAGCATCTTCTTGCCCTGTACTGTTAGCACCTGCGATGAATACTGATATGTGGGAACAAGTCGCGGTGCAGCGAAATTGGCGTCAACTATTGACAGATAGTCGATTTCATGGTATGGAAACAGCATCAGGGTTATTGGCGTGCGATCGCGTTGGTGCAGGCAGAATGGCAGAGCCAGAAGACATCATTACTCATATCCAATCATTATTACACACCGCAGGTAAAAGAGATTTAGCAGGAAAACGTGTGTTAATCAGTGCGGGAGGAACGCGAGAGTATCTTGACCCAGTACGGTTTATTGGTAATCCTTCCACAGGTAAAATGGGTTTAGCTTTAGCACAAGCAGCACTCCACAGAGGTGCAAGTGTTACCTTAGTGCATGGTCCGGCAAGTTGGAATGTACCTTTGGGTATACAAGCAGTTCCCGTGGTTAGTGCTGAGTCTATGCGATCAGCAATGCTACAGTATTTAGCAGCTGCTGATATTATATTGATGGCAGCGGCAGTGGCAGATGTTAAGCCACGAGAATATAGTCAGGAAAAATTAGCAAAGCGCCAACTTCCAGAAGCTTTACCTCTAGAACCTGTACCAGATATAGTAGCTCAATTGGCAACAAACAAGCGATCGCATCAAATTTTAATTGGTTTCGCCGCCCAGACAGGAGATATTATCACACCAGCCCTAGAGAAATTGCACAGCAAAAACTTAGATGCTATTGTTGCTAACCCCATAGACGAACCAGATAGCGGTTTCGGCAGCGATAACAACAAAGCCATCTTAATCGATAAGCAAGGAAAACGCTTAGAAATTCCCCCCTGCTCCAAACTACAAATGGCACATCACATCTTTGACTCCCTCGCCCCCCTCGTTCCCACGCTATTCGTGGGAATGCCATCCTAAGGCTCTGCCTTCAACCCTTTCAGCCCTTCAGCTCATGAAATGCACCGGAGCAAAATGGTAAAATCGGTGGCGTTTATGAAATGCTTCAAACCCAGCTGCAAGAACTCGGTTACGAGCTAAAGATGAAGGTGATCCGGGCGGTAGAATACGGTGTACCACAGATGCGCGAAAGGGTTTTTATAGTCGCCCTAAATAAGGGGATTGACTTTCAGTTCCCGGATGCAACACACGGCGATCCCTTGAAGCCCGCCCTCTCTATGTGTCCATTACCACCATACATAACTGTCGGAGAGGTACTTAAGGGACTTGGCCCAAAACTGCTCCGAACAAGATTGAACTTTTAAAAGCGATTTTGCGCCGAAAATTGGATGCGATCGTTCATTTATAAGCGATGAGACATCACCCAACAACCGCTTAGCAGTAGCAAACGAGCGTCAAAGCCCGTTCTGTTGGCGGATAAAAAGCTAAGACAATATCACTAGTCCCAATACCTGCTTTCACTAGTTCCGTTGCAATTCCTTCTTCTGTCCAGTCCTCTTCTATCCAAACTTTTTCATTTTTGATTCGGACGTGAATATTAATACCTTTAATTCGCTTTTTCCCTTGCCATCCCATATGCAACCAAAGATATTGGTCATTATCTTCATCAAATACCAAGCTGTTTTCATGGTCTTCCTTTGAGGAACCAGAAGCCCAGTTATGATACTCAGTTAGTATCTTTTTAATTAAAATACGATAATTACTTAGTCTATCCATTGAATAATTTCCTCTCTCTCCATATCAACTACTATTAACCTTAATTGACATAACGCAATTTCAAAATCACGCATTGGTGAGGGACTGAGAAAACTTTTAATTTCAACAATTATTACTCGTCCGTCCTAAATAAAGGTAGCGTGTGTAAGTATGGGTTGAAATTATGTCAATCAATGCGATCGCTCAAGAGTAAAGGTAAACTTACTATTATGATCTAAAGTCATAGTCGTTATGGCAGTTATTAGGTAAATCAGTGAAAGTATATTTAGATACTAGCGCCCTTAATCGGATTTTTGATGATCAGTTGCAAGCACGAATCTATCTGGAAGCAACCTCAATGCAGCTCATTTTTTTATTAATCGAACATGGGGCTGTGGAACTAATTTCATCAGACGCACTGGTGTTTGAAACACAGAGAAACCCTTATAATAACCGCCAAAACTTTGTCCAGCAAGTTTTGCAAAAAGCGAACTACTTTCAGAAAATTGACCATACTGTGACAACCGCAGCCCAATACATTGAGATTCACGATAAAATCAAAGGTGTAGACTCGCTACATCTAGCCTGTGCTGAAGTGGCTGGGGCAGACTGCTTTGTTACCTGTGACGACCGAATGATTAAGAGGTACATCGGCACGGTTGAGATTAAAACTCCGACTGAATTAGCTGTAGCTTTAACTAACGAATAAAAATCAGGAGCCTTAGATAACCATGACCATAGTATCTGTACCTAAAAGCGATGATATTAGATGTGAGGCAATTCAAGCGTTGGTTGAACGTTTGGGAATTGGTAAGGCTGCCTTCTTTATCCGAGAAACGATGTCGCAGCCTGTAGATTATCTCAAGGTGAAAGAGCAACTTTTTGGGAATATGACGGTTGCGGACATTTGCAGTGAAATTCAACGCAATCAGCAAAGCTCAGGATCGTAACTGCATTGGTTGCTGAGGTAATATCAAAAATTTGACAAAATCCCTAATTTAGCTTTTAACTTGCATGGCAAGATGGAGGGTTAAACAAGGGATTATGGGGTTTGGCAGTTGCTGCTTGAGCCACCAGAACTACGTCACCGTTGGCATCCACTACCCACCCTTGTGCTTCTACAATTTCAGTATTGGCATTGACAGAATCTGTTTTCTATGCATAATCTCCTGTGTTCCTTTGTTTCTTAGTAGCTCTCCTATTCTCTCGGTGTTGTGCTTCTCGGCGAGTAAGTGTGACGAAATCTACTTGCACTGCATCAGGTGTCAACATATCATAGGGACTGGGTGGTATTCCACTACGTCCAGTTACAACAAAACTGCTTCGATTTTGACTTGGACGCACTTGACAGCTTTGGTCTAGTTTTTGTTCAACTGGTTCGGCTGGCAAGGTATTTGGTCTTTCAGGAATATCTAATACTATAGAGACGTTAATCCCAAACTCTGAACTGGCATTGATGTCACTTTTTGAAGTCGGTTGTGTATTATACTGAAAACCTAAAATACCTTGAACCTTGATAGACACTCCACCACCGCTACCAGTGAAAGCATTCGCACTAATGTCGTTATCTTCAGTAGCAACACCAACGAGGAAGGCGTAAGGGGCATTGATAAAAATGTTGCCGTTGTCTCCACCAGCCTGTGCAGTACCTGCGGTGGTAGTAATATTACTACCACGACGCATTAGTAATAACTCAGCAACATTTAGGTAGATGTTACCGCCATCGCTTGAGGGAGTTTCGGCTGTAATCTTGCCGTTGTTAAGCCGCACGAAGTTAGCGGTGATGCTGAGATTGCCTGCTGCCCCAATTCCTGTGCTGCTAACCTCTGCTTGTGCACCATCAGAAATACTCAGCGAACACAAGCTGGCAATCCTCAGTCTTTTGAGCTTTCCCCAACGAGTACTTCTCCTAGACATTGCACCCCCAAGCGTTGCAGCAGTTCCTACCTTCTGGTGATGTTGCACCACTAGTGTGGCTGAGCGTGATGGTTAAAGTCACCCCTGCCCAATTTTCAGTCTTTGACGCAAATTTTATGCAATGCCCACCATTTCTTTACAAAACTTAATAGTATATAATTTGATTACAAATATTTGCTTACATAAAGGTTATGTAGTAAGCGATCGCTCAACAGCACTTTTAATTCAAAGGCTACATTACTTTATGTGGGAGGCATAAATGCGTTATGAAAATTATTTATAGCTATTTAGTGGCTGAATTGCCCTAAAGTGGTTTTATGCAAGCTGCGATTGGGCTGAAGCCCACTGCGCTTTATGCCATCGGCAATGCCTGTGCGCTCCGCGCCATCGGCAATGCCTGTGCGCTCCGCGCCATCGCTCATTAATTGCATTATTCTAGTCATGATGAAAACTTTTTTCCAATTCCTTGCTTTTCAGGATGGGAAGTAGATATGAATGCAAATCTAATCGTCTCGAATATTCTCAACCCTCCTGTCTTGTTCTTCTTTTTGGGGATGATAGCGGTTTTTGTCAAGTCGGATCTGGAAATTCCCGCTCCCTTTCCGAAACTGTTATCCCTTTACCTACTATTTTCTATTGGATTTAAGGGCGGGGTGGAGCTAATCAAAAGTGGAGTTACCCAGGAAGTAGTTTTCACACTGTTAGCAGCCATATTAATGGCTTGTGTTGTTCCTGTTTATACCTTCTTTATTCTCAATCTCAAGCTAGATACTTATGATGCAGCAGCGATCGCCGCAACTTATGGCTCCATTAGTGCCGTAACTTTCATCACAGCTGGAGCGTTTCTCTCTGAACTAGGAATTCATTACGACGGTTACATGGTAGCAGCACTAGCGCTGATGGAATCTCCAGCAATTATCGTCGGATTGATTCTCGTCAATTTATTTACAGATAAAAAAGGAGAACAAGATTTTTCTTGGCCAGAAGTTTTACAAGAAGCGTTTCTCAACAGCTCTGTCTTTTTGTTAGTAGGTAGCTTAGGAATTGGAGTTCTCACTGGAGAACATGGTTGGCAAGTTTTAGAACCCTTCACACAAGGATTGTTCTATGGTTTACTCACATTCTTTTTACTTGACATGGGATTAGTTGCCGCCAGAAGAATTAAAGACTTACAAAAAACAGGCACTTTCCTCATATCTTTTGCAATACTCATCCCCATACTCAATGCCACTATTGGACTACTGATTGCAAAATTTATCGGTATGCCCCAAGGAAACGCCCTGTTATTTGCTGTGTTATGCGCTAGTGCTTCTTATATCGCCGTTCCTGCTGCCATGCGCTTAACAGTTCCAGAGGCAAATCCGAGTTTATATGTATCTACTGCTTTAGCTGTAACGTTTCCCTTCAATATTATTGTCGGAATTCCTTTGTATCTGTACGGTATTAATATACTGTGGAGATAAAATTATGCATACAGTTAAAAGAATAGAAGTGATCGCTAATTCCTTCGAGTTGGGAAAAATTCTTGACGGTTTAAAACAAGGAGATGTAACTGGATACTTAGTAATCCGCAATGTTGCTGGACAAGGTTTAGGTGATAATACTGAAGATTTAAACATGACTATGTTAGATAATGTCTACGTAGTCGCCTTTTGTACTCCAGAAAAAATCAAAAAAGCAGTGGAAATTATTAGACCGATCCTCAACAAATTTGGTGGCACATGTTACGTCTCAGATGCGATGGAAATTCGCTCCCTTCGGTGCGTTGCGTCACTTTAAGTTAAACTTTTATGCCCCGATGATGAATAATAGAAGTTTGTAGTCAGCGCTCTTTGCGCTTCAAACCATTGCCCTGAGCGCTCAAACGCTCACTACGAACGTAAGCGTGTTTTTGATGTTTAATTTCACCTACTTACTTATTCATCTCTAGATCCGCTGTAGCAAGCTTAAACCGTGGGAATCAGTGCCACAGGTATTATATAGACCATATTCACCTGCTAGCATTTGCACTTGTTTTGATTCTAAAACACTAGGTTTCCAAGGATTTGGGTTGTTGTAGGCATAGAAAGTTTCGACGCCATCAATACCAGCTGTAGCAGCTGCGGGAATTAACTCGAAGTGCGAACGCCGATAACGAGCCGGGTGAGCCAATACCGCCAATCCCCCTGCTTGGTGAATAGCACCAATCACATTTGTAACTTGATAATCTTCGCCTGTAGTAGCTTTTCTTTTGATGTATGGTTCCATACTAGGGTGTTCGGGAGTGAAACCATAACCCAAAATGTGAACTTCCACATTTAAAAGATTGGCATTAATTTCCACACCACTCCATAGGTGAGGAACGTTTGCGCTAGGGTTCTTCCATTTCCAGTCTTCCAACCAGTTTTGCGCTACTTTGTAACCATCTATACAATGATGATCAGTAATGGCAAATCCTTTCAAACCAATGGTAATTGCCTGCTCCATCAATACACTAGGCTGCAACCTACCATCGGAGAAGACAGTGTGCATGTGAAAATTAAAAGATTTTGGACAACTTTGTGCATCAATGCTCTGGAATACCTGCTTCAGAACTTCAACTGAAGTACAAGTCCGAGCGAAATTTACTGTCATAATTCCCCCTTGAACAAACATACGTTGTTTTTAACACTCGAACAATCGACATCAATAGCCCAGAGGTAGGGGCGAAGGTTGTTTGTTCGCCCTATTGCAGCCAAATAGCATAATTCTGAGCATACATGGCAAAATTTTTCAATATGTTAAGACTACGTTAGCAAATTTAACCAATAACGATCATGAGTATTTTCAATTGCTTCTATTAACAAAAGTAAGAATAATGGCAGCAGAACACGTTATAAACACGTATATGCAAATACCACAGATAATCATTTAATTTAGAAAAGACGAACAACTGTTCGCCCCGATAAAAACAAAAATCAAGCTATAATATTGTATAAATAGTATCTTTCAAAATGGTAATCCTACCAATTCACCCGTACCAGTAATTACCTCACCAATGATATAAGCTGTAATATTTTGTGATTCAAAATGAGAAATAGTATGCTGTGCTTGATGTGCAGGTACTAACAGTACGTATCCAATACCCATATTAAAAGTATTATACATAGCTTGGGGATCAACGTCTCCAACAGAAGCAAGCCACTGAAACACAGAAGGGATCGACCAACTATTGGGATCAATTGCGATCGCTTGCCCTTGTCCTAAACATCTAGGTAAATTCTCAGGTAAGCCACCACCGGTAATATGAGCCATCCCATGAATTTCTAAACCTGCTTGACGCGCCGCCAAAACTGGTTTTACATAGATCTGTGTAGGTGTGAGGAAAATTTCTCCTATAGTTTGACCGTTAAATACTTCTGGCTTGTCACTCCAAGAAAATCCTCTCTCGCTGACAATCTTCCTGACTAGGCTAAAACCATTACTATGAACACCAGAGCTAGAAAGAGCTAGAGCTACATCCCCCTGCTGCACAAAAGTTCCATCCAACAACAAACTTTTCTCGACAATACCCACACAAAAACCTGCCAAATCGTACTCACCTGCCGAGTAGAAACCAGGCATCTCAGCGGTTTCCCCTCCAAGTAAAGCACAACCCGCCTGCTTACACCCAGAAGCAATCCCAGCAACCACCTGAGTTAATTGTTCTTTTTCTAATTTACCAGTAGCTAAATAATCCAAAAAAAACAGTGGCTCTGCCCCAGATGTCAATACATCATTCACACACATTGCCACTAAATCAATCCCTACAGTATCATGACGGTTGAGAGCTTGAGCAATTTTGAGCTTTGTCCCCACACCATCAGTACCCGAAACCAAAACTGGTTGTTGATAACCACTTGGTAATTCAAAGCAGCCACTGAAGCCACCTAAACCACCAATTACTTCCGTTCTAAAGGTGCTGTGAACTAAATTACGTATTTGATTAACAAATGCTCTACCTGCTTCAACATCAACTCCAGCCTCTCGGTAATCCATAACCTAAAACACCTCATCTTCAATCCCGCGCCACCATTCCCCCAAATTCATTAAATCTTGGTGGATGTCTTCTAACTCTTGAGCATATTCATTGTCTGATATTGTGGCGCGACGTTCTTGAAGTTTTTTCAGGCGCAATTGTACTAATAGCCAAGGTTTAGTAATGCTATTAGTTGCCTCAAGGTATTGTGCTAATTGTTTGCTATCCATATGTAAATTTTGGATTGGCTGTACATAGTAGGGGGGCACGGCAATGCCGTGCCCCTACTGCTTATTTAGCGAAGCGCGTACTGTTGAGCAACAAAATCCCAATTAACCAAACTATCTAAGAAAGTTTGTAGATAATCAGGACGACGATTTTGGTAATCTAGATAGTAGGCATGTTCCCACACATCAGCAGTTACCAAAGGAGTTTGACCACTAGTCATTGGATTAGCGGCGTTTGGTGTTTTAACAACTTTCAACTCACCTTGTTCCAATACTAGCCAAGCGTAGCCACTGCCGAATTGAGTTGCACCAGCATCTTTAAACTGTTTTTTGAACTCATCAAAGCTACCAAAAGAGCTATTGATTTTTTCGGCTAACTCTCCACTAGGGCTACCGCCACCGTTTTTCTTCATACCATTCCAGTAGAAAGTATGATTCCATACCTGAGCGGCATTGTTGAAGATACCTGCTTTAGAAGAGTCATTGGCAGTTTCCTTAATTACTTCTTCCAGTGACTTATCAGCAAGTGGTGTGTCTTTGGTAAGGTTATTGAGGTTAGTGACGTAACCAGCGTGGTGCTTGTCATGATGGAACTCTAGGGTTTTAGCCGAGATGTGCGGCTCTAGGTCTTTATAGTCGTATGGTAGTGGGGGAAGTTCAAATGCCATTGTGTCAAATCCTCTCTTTACCGTTTTCCATGCTTACGTGCCGTAGCGCGTCTCTACACTGGAAAATAAAACTTAACACTCTGATTTTACTGGTAAATCTTGCACTTAAAGCGGATGGAGCATAAAAAAGGAGTTTTATCCGTTCCTGCGGCTCATGTTCACAGGAAGCTTGCAAAAAGTAGCAAAATCCTGTAATATAGGAAAGCCAAATAAGAAGGGTGCAAGTAAACTACCTTATTGAATAGTAAGGGAGAAAACACTTGTTGTGCAAAAGCAATCTATTAGATACAAATGGAGGTAATAGGTTATGTGCGCAGCACGGAGAGAAAAAATCGACAGAGCAGGGTTAAAGTTTGAAAATAGCCGTCCTGCTGGTGAAATAGAAGTGCTAGTTCGTACCGAAAAGCCACTGTCACCACAACAGCAAGATCAACTCCAAGAAGTAGGTTACCATACTCATTTTGTGATGGGCAAATTTTCCAGCGGCTGTGTAAGTAATGACGAACAGTTAGACAAAGTTGCTGAATTGCCATTCGTACGCAAAGTTGAACGCTCGTTCCCATTGTTTAAAGAGTAAAAAAAGTTAAGTAAAGTTCCCAGGAAAAAAATTGGCAGATAAATTAGATCCGTATCTGTGGTACTTACTCAGCAAACGTCAATCAGGAGAATCTGAACTACTATTCTCGGAAATTGCTGAATGGGTTGGACTTAATCATCATAAAGGACAACCAAGTACTATTGAGGTACTAGTACGCTGCGTAGATGGTGATCGATCAGAATCTCTACGCAGCTTTGGTATGGATATACATTTTGAGATTCAAAAGCCCTACACTATTGCTAGTGGTAAGGTAACATTAGATACGTTAGAGAAGTTGAATGAATTGGATTTTGTCGCTAGGGTGGAAGCATCTCATCCAATGCTAACAGAATTAGACATTTCTCTGACTGAAACTAGCACTGTACCAATACATGAAAATATCCCAACGGTAAAGGGTAAAGGAGTAATAGTTGGGGTAATTGATTTTGGTATAGATTATACACATGAAAGTTTCCGTAATATTGATGGTACTTCGCGGATTCTATACCTATGGGATCAAGGTGCACAGTACGATCCGAATGGTAAAGTTCCATATGGGCGAGAGTATACTAAAGCTGAGTTAGATGCAGCTTTAAAAACATCAAATCCTCTCTATAAAGTAAGACATTTAGATAGAGATGGACACGGTACTCACGTTGCGGGGATTGCTGTAGGTAATGGAAGAGCAAGTAAGAATAGATTCACTGGTATTGCGCCTGATGCTGATTTAATTATAGTTGCTTTTCAAGAAGAACTTCCTCTCAATGATTCAGATCAACTATTTAATCTGATTAATCTTGGACGTTCAGCTCGAGCTTTCGGTGCATTAAATTACATCACTCAGCGTGCACAAGCGGAAGGAAGTCCTGTTGTCATTAACTTAAGCATGGGAAGTAATATCGGGGGACATGCAGGCGAAACAGAATTAGAACAATTTATAGATTTATTACTCAGACAACCAAATATTGTTGTAGTCAAGTCAGCAGGTAATGAGCAAGAAAGACTGAGTCATGCAGCCGGAAACATTAGCTCAGAGCAAACACAGATTCTAGAATTTGAGGTGTATGAAGGACACCCTCGTGAAGAACTTGACGTTTGGTATGACGGTGCAGACAAAATCAGTGTTGCTCTACAACCTCCAGATAGCCCTACTTTAGAATTAGTTAGTTCAGATGAAATACATGAGTTTTTTCAAACACAGACGTACAATCACATTGAGGTAAAGTTTGAAAGAAATGTTGAACCTAGTGGTGATACAAGGGCTAATATTATTCTCTATAAAGGTGAAGCAGACTGCATTCAACCAGGTATATGGAAGTTACTGCTACAAGGTGACAGGGTAGAAGTGGGGCGTTACGATGTCTGGATTGGTGGTGGACTTCGGATACAGAAAAACCAGTTCCTGTTAGATTATGCTAATGAAAGTTGTAAAATTACGGTTCCTGGTAACGGCAAGCGAATCATTACTGTTGGCTCTTACGTGACTCGTCCAAAGTTGACAAGTTCTTCAAAGGGTGATATTTCTTCATTTAGCTGTACTGGACCAACACGTTACGGATTACAAAAACCCGAAATCACTGCTCCTGGTGAATGGATTATTTCGACTCGTTCAAATCAAAGCCGAATAAAACGTCCAGCTTATCCTGACAGACAGCATACACTTTTGGCAGGTACAAGCATGGCTGCACCACATGTTACAGGAGCAGCGGCATTGATTTTGAGTGTGCGTCAAGATTTAACTTGTGAACAGGTTAAGCAAATTTTCATGCAAACGGCACGACGAGATCGCTTTACCTGTAGTGAACCTGACAACACTTGGGGTTGTGGAAAATTAGACGTAGAAGCTGCTGTTGAACGTGCCCGCATTGCTCAATTTCCGCAAATCAGTAATGTAGAAGTTAATGGGGCAAAGCTGTGTTGGCAAACTGACATTCCGACAACAGCAGTTGTACGTTTTCATACCCATCAAGGTAAGCTGCAACTTGGTAAGGCTTTAGGTGAGCAAAAATATTCTACACTACAAACCGATCACACGCTAATGCTGAGCGGATTGTCTCCTGGAACATATTACTGTGAAATAGTAGCTTTTTCAAAAGACAACTGGTGGACAGTAGACGATAACGGTGACGAGTTTTATGTTGTAGAAATTGTTGGGAGCTAATTAAGTAACTTTCTTGTGAGCAGGCAGGATGCCTACCCCACAAGAAAAATAAATTCCTACACTGCGCAATTCAACTCGCCGGCTTTTTGGCTAAAGCGCCTATTTTCACGATAGTCTACTGGACAATCGATCACAGCAGGGACATCCTGATTCAAAGCTTCTTTGAGGATCGGCACAAAATCAGTAGCTGATTCAACGCGGTAGCCTTTTAAACCCATGCTTTCCGCAAATTTAACAAAATCGGGGTTGGTGAAATGTACAAAAGAAGATCTTCCTTTACCAAAGTAATTTTCTTGCTTCCACTCAACTAAACCATAGCCACCATCATTGAAAATGAGGGTGACAAAGGGAGTACCAACACGCAATGCGGTTTCTAATTCCTGACAATTCATCATAAAGCCGCCATCGCCAGTTGCGGCAACAACTTTACGGTTAGGATGTACAAGTTTAGCAGCTACAGCACCAGGAATAGCAATACCCATTGCCGCAAAACCATTAGAAATGATGCAAGTATTAGGACTATGGCAGTGATAGTGACGGGCAATCCACATTTTGTGTGCGCCAACATCAGATATCACAATATCATCTGGTCCCATTACTTGCCGCAAGTCATAAATTAACTTTTGTGGCTTAATGGGAAATTCATCATCATTGGCGTACTCTTCGTAATCGGCACGAATATTTCCTCGTAAACTGATAGCGTAAGGATTGGGTTTACCGTGACGGTCTGCTAACTTTAAAATTTCATCAAGAGAATCAGAAATATCGCCTACTACTTCAGCAAGGGGAATATAACTACTATCTATTTCTGCAGGAGTTGTCGCAATATGGACAATGGGAATCTTGCCATCGGGATTCCACTTTTTCGGGGAAAACTCAATTAAATCATAGCCAACGGCAATTACTAAATCTGTATTGTCAAAGCCACAGGTGATGAAATCGCGCTGCTGCAATCCTACCGCCCACAAAGCTAAATGATGTGTATAGGGGATTACGCCTTTACCCATGAAAGTATTGGCAACTGGAATATTCATTTGAGTGGCAAATTGTGTCAGCGCATCACTGGCTTGAGCGCGAATCGCCCCATTGCCTACTAATATTATTGGGTTATTAGCTTGGGAAATTGCTGCTGCTGCTGCTCGGATGGAAGCAAAAGAGGCAAAAGTTTTTTCAATATTGTCTTTACGTAAAGGTTTACCTTCTACCGACATAGCGGCGATGTTTTCTGGTAAATCAATATGAACTGCGCCCGGTTTTTCAGTTTGCGCCCGCTTAAAGGCTTTACGTACCAACTCTGGTGTAATACTTGGGCGCACAATCTGCTTATTCCACTTTGTCACAGGGGCAAACATTGCCACCAAATCTAAATATTGATGGGATTCTATATGCATTCTATCTGTTCCCACTTGCCCGGTAATTGCTACCAAAGGCGCACCATCTAGGTTAGCATCTGCTACCCCAGTCATCAAATTTGTCGCCCCAGGACCTAAAGTAGAAAGACACACTCCCGCTTTTCCTGTCAAACGTCCGTAGACATCCGCCATGAAGGCTGCACCCTGTTCGTGACGGGTAGTAATAAACTTAATATTCGAGTGTTTCAACGCTTCTAAAACGTGCAAGTTTTCCTCGCCAGGGAGTCCGAAAACATATTGCACCCCTTCATTTTCCAAACACTGTACCAATAATTCTGCTGTATTCATTTTGATTCCTCTCTAGCGCGAAAAAATTTAGACGTTTGAATTTGCTAAGAGTTAATGGCTAATTGCTAATTGCTAATTGTTAATTGCTTAAAAACTATTAGCCAGTCTTCCATTAGCCAGTCTTCCATTAGCCATCCACACATCATTTCACCCACACAGTTTTAACATTGACAAACTCTTTTATACCTTCAATGCTGAGTTCTCTTCCATACCCAGAACGTTTAATCCCACCAAAAGGCAATCGGGGGTCAGATTTTACCATCCCGTTGATAAATACCGCCCCAGCTTCGATTTCCTCAATCAGGCGATCGCGTTCTCGCTCATTCGTCGTCCAAGCACTTGCGCCCAAGCCAAATGGTGTAGCATTTGCGACTTTGATTGCCGCATCCAAATCCCGAACCCGGAACAACATCGCCACCGGACCAAAAAATTCTTCTTGCTCCGTAGGACTACCAGGGGGAATATCTGTGATAATCGTTGGGGGATAAAAATTCCCTGGACGTGATAACACATGTCCTCCCGTCAGGACTTTTCCTCCACTTTGGACACAAGCTTGCACTTGATTGTCTAATTCATGAAGAATATCAGGAGTTGCTAGTGGTCCTAAGTCTGTGTCTGGTGACATTGGATCGCCAATTTTGAGCGATTGGAATTTTTCTAACAGTAGCTTTTCAAACTTATCGGCGATCGCTTCAACAACTATAAAGCGTTTTGCTGCAATACAAGATTGTCCGTTATTCAACATCCGCGCTGTAGTTGCTGTTGCCACTGCTGCCTCTAAGTCGGCACTTTCTGTGACAATAAAAGGGTCACTTCCTCCCAATTCCAAGACTGTTTTTTTCAGTTGTTTTCCTGCTGCTGCCGCTAAGGAAGCTCCTGCTGGTTCACTTCCTGTTAAAGTAGCAGCTTTAACGCGATCGTCGGCAATGATGTCGGCAACTTTAGCAGCACCAATCAACAAAGTCTGAAACACTCCTGGGGGAAAACCTGCACGATGTATAATTTCTTCTATTGCCAAAGCACATTGCGGCACATTAGAAGCGTGTTTGAGCAATCCCACATTTCCTGCCATCAATGCTGGGGCTACAAAACGGAACACTTGCCAGAAGGGAAAATTCCACGGCATAACTGCGAGAATTATACCTAATGGCTGGTATCGAACAAAACTATTACTAGCATCAGTTTTTACTGGTGTATCAGCGAGGAAATCAGCGGCGTGTTCGGCGTAATAGCGACAAACAACGGCGCATTTTTCTGCTTCTGCGATCGCTGCAAAATAGGGCTTACCCATTTCCAGCGTCATCAACTTAGCAAATTCAGCTTTGTCTTGCTCCAAAATGTCAGCACAAGATTGCATCCAGACAGCACGTTTGGCAAAACTAGTTTTGCGATACGAATCAAAAGCCTGTTGTGCCAAATCTAGTTTTGTGGCGATTTGTCGATCTTTTAGTGGCTCAAAAGTTTTGAGCAAATCCCCGGTTGCGGGATTAATGGTGGCTATAGCCATTACCTAACCTCCCGTTACAAAATATCCTGCGGTAGCTCCTGGTTTTACCAAACCTAGATTGCGGAACCTACCATTCAAATTTTATCTTTCAGCTAATGCTTAGTCTGTATATCTTAAAACTTTGCAACTTAACTTGAGCTAATTTATACAAATTACTTATGTATTTCTGCTTGAAATCTCCCCTAAATTACAGAACTTTTTTAACCCTGCACGATTATACCAGGATGCGACACGCTTACCTAGATTGAAATAAAAATTAAAAAAAGAACTCAGTTGTCAGAACTCAGTTGGTCTTTGTAAGAATTTAGTCGGGGATCTAAACCCAAAATTAATACTGAATACTGAATTGTGAGTTCTGAGTTCTCTGTTATTAATGCATCTTCGTTTGATAAACTTTAACTAATCGATTAATACCTTTAAAGCGATAATCGCCCATTTCCATAAAACTGGAAGGTTGAGAAAGCATTTGATAAGTAGCTTCACTGATGACACACTCACCAGGGGGACAAACTCCTTCCATCCGAGCAGCGAGATTAATTGTTGCGCCCAGAGCCGTATACTCTACCCTTTGAGAACTACCGACATCGCCAACTACAGCTTTACCACTATTAATAGCAATACGCAATTGTAGTGGTTCAGTCCAAAAATTCTGCGCATTAAGACCAGATAAACGAGTTAGCATACCTTTGGCAGCAGCGACAGCGCGATCGGCATGATCGCTTTGTGGTTCAGGAGCGCCAAAAAATGCCATGATACAATCACCAATATACTTATCCAAAGTGCCGCTGAAGGCAAACACCTCTTGCAGCATCTCCTCAAATAAATTATTCAGTAACTCCGCGATTTGGGTAGGCTTTAATCGTTCTGAAATTGCCGTAAAACCAACTAAATCGGCAAATAAAATACTAATTTCACTTTCTTTGGGCGGTAAACGACCATCCGGTAGAGTTCCCAAAGCAATCAACTGTTGTACAACGGCTGGAGAATGATAACGTTCTAATCTTTGACGAATCACCGCCTCAGTTTTTAGTTTCTCCGCCAACAGCCAACGTTGCACGCTAGAAGCCACTAAGTTGGCTAAAGCCGAAAAAAAGCCAAGTTCCTCTTCGCCTTCTTGTACCCAATGGTAAGAAGAAAGATGAGCATCAGCATAAAGTACACCAATTACTTTGTTTTCATCCCATAGCGGTACAGCCATCGCGCTACGAATATCTTTAACTAGAATACTGTGTTCCCCAGCAAACCGTTCATCATTTTGAGCATCAGCGGTTTGAGTGGCTACTTTTTCTTCAAATACCTTTTGGCAAATACTGCGACTAATCCAACTACCATCAGCTAGCAAATCTTCTTGTTCGCGTAAATTTCTGGTTGCAGCGTTCATTAGGACCAATTTACCGCTATCATTGACATCGATCAGTAAAGCTAAGCGGTCAATACTCTTGAGATAACGAAAAACAACTTCTTGCACCTGAGAAAAAATAGCTTCGATGGATGCTGCAGCGGAGAGATTTTTGGCGATGTCAACCAAGTCTTTGAGGCGGGCAATGGTTTTATCTTTGTTGCTGATATTGCCATCGTCATCATCAGCTTGTATCCATTGCTGTTGCAGTTGTTTGACGTTGCGGAGAATAGTTCTGCCTTGAGAAACACCCTCTTGCTTAGCTATTCGCGTTTGCAAAGGATTTGTCAACAGTACTATTAAGCTGACATCCCCTAACCAAACAATGTCGCCGTGCTGTAATTCTTGGGGAGAGGTAACAAGGCGATCGTTCAGTTGCGTCCCGTTTTTGCTACCCAGATCCTCAATAGTCCATGCACCAGAAACAGTTTTCACTATACGAGCATGATAACGGGAAACGCCACCAGAAGGCAAGTACAAGTCACATTGAGGCAAACGCCCAATACTGAACACATCTTGCTGTACTGTTACAGTTCTTTCGGTATTTCCTTCTTGTAGGCGCAGTTTCAGTTCTGTCATGACTGTTTAGATTCATCCTGGAAGCAGGGTAATGCCAACTTTGATAAGGCATGGGATACACAAATTAACATGCCAGCCTTTTTTTCATCTCTCTTTCAATAGTATTATGAGGTTTTTGTAAAAATTGGAACAAAGAGTAAGTCTGTAAAGAATCTTACTGACCATCTCATCTCACGGTTAAAGCAACATATCGCATAATCAAAATTTTTATAAGTTAGTACCAAAGATAATTATTCTATGCAAGCCAGAAAATTTATATCTGTATATTTACAGGCACTTCATTAAATCTTTACAATATCTCAATCAGAAGTATATACATAACTAAAATAACGACTAATAGTTTATATTTATTGTGAATAGCCGCAAATTTTAAGCTAATTTTTGAAAATTGTAATTAAAATGTACAGATTAGGTGCAACCAATAACTTATTATTCGTGATTCGTCAAATAATAAACTCAAGTATTTATGAAAAGAGGCAACATTTTTTCCTCAGTATTTAATTTGTCAGAGCAACCAGTATCCTTGATAGATATTATACTTGTTTTTTTCAGTAGCATATTAGTGATACTAGCTACACTTTATCCTTTTAATTTTTCCTTTAACAGTAATTTGTCTTGGCAACAACTTATTGAGAGTTTCAACAATACCAGTCTATTCCAAGACCAGGTAAACAATGTTTTGTTATTTATGCCTGTTGGTTTCACGGTAACTAATGTGTTACAAAAAACCAGGATGAAACCAATAGTCAAAATTTTTATAGTTATCCTAGCTAGTGCAGGCTTATCATTTACAGTTGAATTATTGCAAGTATTCCTACCTTCCAGACAACCTACCCCTGAAGATATTCTTAACAACACTATTGGGGGATGTTTTGGTTTTCTCAGCTTTTATACTTATAATTCTCGAACCATAACACACCAAAATATTAGAGTTAGGCATTCTGCTCAAAAAATAACAGCTTTCTTTGCGGGATACATATTTCTAACATTCATTCTGGCAATATTATGGCAAAATACAACTAATTTGAGTACCTGGAGTTTAAATTATCATCTACTACTTGGCAATGAGCAAATAGGTGATCGACCTTGGCAAGGATATATTTACAAAGTTGACATTGCTGATAAATCTGTAACAGAAAAAGAAGTGTCACAGATATTTACAGATGAAACATACTTTACTAATATTGGAGATTCTCTGCTAGCTTCTTATCAATTAAATAATGAATGTTGCTATCAAGATCAGACAGGGAAACTTTCGAGACTAGTATGGCGGGGAAAACCTACGGAAACTCAATTCGGTGAGGGCGTATTTTTCAATTCCACTAACTGGCTAGAATCATCTGCGGCTGTCACATCTTTGAACAAAAAAATCAGTGAAACCTCAGAATTTACCATCAGTACCACTGTTGCTAGTGGTAACACAAACCAAACGGGACCAGCTCGTATTGTCTCAATTTCCAGGAATAGCGTTCGGCGTAATTTTACACTAGGACAACAGGGAAGTGACTTAGACTTGCGGATACGAACACCAATTACAGGTAAAAACGGTTCGGAGTTCAAACTGAATGTTCCTGGTATTTTTGCGGACACTAATCCTCATCACATAGTCGTCACTTATTCCAAAGCAACTGTTCAAGTCTATGTAGACAAATTACAGAATTATTACTCTTTTAATTTACTAGAGTTGATGCCAAAAGAGCATAAAATATTCTACTACGCACTAACTTTTATTCCTCTAGGATTTTGCTTAGCCCTCGTAACTACTTTGGCAAAAAGAAGAGTAATTTTTTATCGGTTATTACTGCTGAATGGAATAATATTACCTTCAGTGATCCTCGAAAGTGTTTTGGTCAGTGAAAGCGGTAAGAGTATCAGCTTGAACAGTATTATACTAAGTGTGTTTTTTACAACTGTGACGATGCTGTTATTTAAAGTGCGCTCTGCTTAGTTAAGTCATGCCATATTCTAGGGCAAGTTCTAGCTCCACTCATTTTGTCGGTTGGGATGCTCAAAGTTTTTTTCGGTTGAGTACTTGACGAACGTAATCATAGTTGATATCATGTAAAGATTAATCGGGGCGTAGCGCAGCTTGGTAGCGCGCCACTTTGGGGTAGTGGAGGTCGTGGGTTCAAATCCCGCCGCTCCGATTTGTAAAACCTTGTTTTATTAGGGGGGTAAGAGCGATAGCTGAAGTTCTTATCCAAGATATAGACACTAAGTTGCTTCAGGATCTGGAAAAGCAAGCGTTGCTGAATGGGCGCTCGTCACTAGCTAAAATATTTATCCACATAGACTAAATCATCTTGATTATTCAGAGCAAAAGCATTAAGCATGCCAGAACCACCGGCACTCGGTGTGCGAAATGTTTTCATGCGGCTTAGTTTATTAATAGTTGCTCTTGTCGCACAAGTAAACTATGACATTTGAAAAAATTAGTCAACTAAAAGGAGTCCACCTACCAAATGGCTGGTGGACTGGACACCTCAGATATTAAATAACTATCAATTATTAATTATTTAAAAAGAAAGAACCCAGAACAGTATTATTCTAAATTCTGACAACTGAGTTCTTCTAATTAATATCATTTTCAATGTCCTTGAACTGATCCACTCCTGATTCAGGAGCAGCTTGTGCAGCTTTAGGAATAGGAATCACCGGATTATTAATAGCAACCATTAACGGTGAGGTAGTAGCAGGCGTAGATGCTGTTTGTGCCTGTTTTACTGATTGTTTATCAGCTATTTGCAGTTCTGGAGTAGGTAGTAAACCAGATACGGCACTAATCACACAAGCAGCAACGGCTGCACCGCCACATAACCATTTCAGTTGCGCACGACGATGCAAACGAGTCAAAACTTGTTCGACTGTTTTTTCTACTGGCACAGTTTCTGGCACGGGAATATTCCGCACACTATGCCTCAGTTTTAATAATCTGGCATACAAGTGTTTCGCGGTTGGATCAGTTGCCAACCATTCTTCCACTTGTTTACGTTCGGCAGCAGTCACCTCACCGTCGAGGTATGCACTTAATAACTCGAAGCGATCGCGCTTCACCATATCCATAGCACCCGTTAATTCATTGGTATGCCTATCATTCCCCGAAGGCAATTCTAGATTGTCTTGCGAGTGGGAATAGTCTTGAGACTGTGAATCAGTAGTCATCTTAACATTATTACCAATTCCTACACGGGTTATAAAGAGTAAATGACCTTGAGAATTTGATTAACTTTTCTCTGATGGCAGAAATTAGCCAGATTTTTTGATAATTCTTAATGAATTATTAAATTCTGCCATTTACCTTCCCAGAAGTACTGTAATTTTAAATATCTAGATAATTTTGCAGTTGAGCTTGCAACCTAGACCTTGCCCTAGCGATTCTGGACTTTACAGTTCCAAGAGAGACGCCAGTGATTTCGGCAATTTCTTCATATGCCAAGCCTTCGATCTCCCGCAGAACAATGGTAGTGCGAAAAACTTCAGGTAGGTCAGCGATCGCCAGACGCAATTGCTCATAAAATTCTCTAGTTGTCAGTTCTTCCTCAGGTCCTGGTGTATCGCCAGCAATTTCCCAATCCATCTCACCATCATCAACAGAACGGGGAGCATCTAGCGATAAAGGACTGACTACGCGCTTGCGTTTACGTAACTCATCATAAAACAAGTTAGTAGCAATGCGACTTAACCAACCCCGGAACTTAGCTGGTTCTTGTAATCGGTTAATATTCCGATATACTCGAATCCAAACCTCTTGAGCTAAATCTGCTCTATCCGCCCAATCAGGAGCAAGATGGTACAAAACTCGATCAACTTGAGATTGATAGCGGCGTAAAAGTTCCGCAAACGCAGCACGATCAGGGCGCAATCCTGCTTGACAGCGCAATATTAAGTCGTGATTGGTGAGTTTGTCAACTTGCACCAATGCTTCTGGGAGCCTCGTATCAACCGTTGACCAGGATACACTAATTGATTGACTCATAGATCGTACTGGGTTTATGTCTTCCCTATCTATTAGACCTGCTAATAGCCCAGAAGTTCCCATAATGAGTGCCGGATTTATGACTGGAACATCCCAACTCTACTTTTGCATCGTCACCACAATTTGTGTGTTCGTCTTTGTCTGTGGTTGGTCGCTGGGGCGAACCTGCAAAAATAAATTCAGGGAAAATGTAATTGTCACCGCTAGCAATATTTTTTCTAACATAGTTCTTCTCTCACCCACACTAAAGCATGATTGATTGCACTACTTGTAAAGTTCCGTAATGTAGATGACTAAAGTTGAATTTTTTATGTATGCAGTCGAACTACAAAACTCACCTAGAGAAGTCAAGGCAATTTTTCATCGCTATAGCCCTAGTTTGCCCGGTGTTCAGAAAAATTTCATGAGGGAATTGATAAAAGTTTGTGAATTTTTCATGACTGGACTTGTCGCTCTAATTACCGTCATAAGTTGCTATTCAAGCGGTAGCAAGAGAAAATGGTAAATACAATTGGCGCAGAAAAGCTGTGTATGCTAGAGAGAAAAAAAGATGGCAATGAACACTAATGAATTGGTAAAGAGGATTGTAATGTTGCTCTGTTTTAGTACAGCAATCTTATCTTTAGCTGTGAATTGGAGTATCAATAATAATGTGACTAATTCTGACAAATCCAGAACAAGAGGGAGCGCACAAGCAAGACAGGCGGTAGCAAAACCGAAATCATCTCCTCCATTGTCTTTTTTAAACTTCTCCGCTACACAAGCATCGAATCGCCAAGCAACTGACGAAACAAAACTCGTTGTCGATTTGAGCGATCGCCGCGTTTATGTTTACCATTCGGGTGAGGTGATTGCCAGTTACCCAACAGGTATAGGTAAAAAAGGATGGGAGACACCAACAGGTTCGTTCCAAATCATCAATAAACAACTTCATCCGATTTGGCGTCATCCCATTACTGGTAAAGTGTTTGAAGCAGGAGCCGATAGTCCATTAGGCGACCGATGGATTGGTTTTTGGTCAGATGGACACAGTCAAATTGGCTTTCATGGCACACCAGATGATGACTTAGTTGGTACTGCTGTATCTCATGGTTGTTTGAGAATGCGTAATCCTGACGTTCGTTTATTATACAAACAAGTAAAATTAGGCACAGCAGTAGAAGTTCGTTCCTAAGTAGAGACGAGATAGATCGCTTATCTAATGTGTTTTTTGCTCAAATTGGGGTGCGTAAGTTTCCAACAAAGCACTAACTTGACGCAGTACTTCATTACCAGTAGTTTTGCCCACAACAGGTTTTCTGTCATCATTAGGGCGATTCAGACTGCGAGAGATCGCTTCTGATACTTGCTGGGAAATCAGTTCTTGAAGTTCTGCTTTACCGTGTTGACGTTGGAAATTCGCACCTTCTTCGGTAGTTGCATACAAAGGAGGCAAGCGATTAAGGGCGTAAGCCGCAATATCACCCACATCTAGAGAACTTTCGCTGGTAGCTTCAATTTCTGCTACGCGGGCGATCGCTTCTGTTAGTACAAGTTCTTCCATGACATTAATAAACTGTTTGCGTGGTACCGCCACCACTTCACCAGTTAATAGAGATCCCATCAGCCGATCCAACGCCATATACTCTTCAATCGACAGTTCACTGGCGTTGTCACAAATTCGCCCAACTTCTGCTTCCATTACTGGTGTAAGATAACCATCCTGGAGTGCTTGTTCTACAATTTTTTCGATACTCATAACGCTCATTAATATTCAGCCATCCAACCAAGGTAGGGACGGTACCAATCCAATTTATTTTGCCCAAAACCTCGTAACTAACAAACAAGTTACGTATAAAGACAATTATTTTTGCCTCTACTAATTAACTGCTTTGTCTCGCCAAGGTATTGGATCGACAGATTTGCCATTGACATATAGACCCCAGTGCAAATGGGGACCAGTTGAAGCGCCCGTTGAACCTACCGCGCCAATTAATTGACCTGGTTTGACGATATCGCCTTCTTTGACATTTATGCGACTTAAGTGCATAAAAATACTAGTCACTCCTTGACCGTGGTCAACGCCAACTACGTTACCGTGAACCCGGAATCCTTGAGACACCCTTCCCACCAAAGCGACTTTTCCTGCTGCTGGTGCAACTACAGGCGAACCCGCTGCACCTGCGTAGTCAACGCCACGATGGTAGTAGTCTTTAGCAAATTTACCATTATAGTAGCGACGTACACCATAATTTGTGGACAATCGTCCAGCATTTGGCTTGATAAAAGAACCATTCCAATATTTTTCTGGTGTTTGCAGCGCTTTGAGAGCACCTACTCGTTGAAGTTCATACTCTGTTGCCTTCAGCCCTGCTTTTCCAGGTGGTAGATTAATGCGTTGTACGGGGAATTTGCGATCGCGCACTTGTACCGACAAATTTTGCTCCTGACCATTCCCGGTAACGCGGATTGTTCTGGTTCCGGCATTTTCCAAGGGTGTGGTGGGGATCAAGGCTCGATACTGATTCGGCGCAATTTCAAACGCTGGGTATGTATTTTCACCAGTAGCTACTGTCACATTGTTACTATTTGTTGAGTTCTCAAGATTAACTACAACCGATAGTGTATCACCTAATCGCGGCGATGGGGGACTTACATTTACTTGTAAAGCATTTACAGGTAAAACTAAAGCGAGAGGAACAGCGAACATTCCCGCTACCAAACTTGTTGCACGTTTAATTTTTACAGAGGGGACACCGTTTGGGAGCAATTTCTTCCCTGAATTACTAGCGCGATCTTTAACAGTCATAGAAAGTTACGAAAAATCCAATCCTTATGATGAGAAACAGACTAGCTTATGATTATTACTAGTTCCCACCTTCGAGTAGTGTTTTTAAAATGATGCTCACGGATTGTGGATGGCAACCAAATTTTGCTCTTGCCAGCGTTGATAGGCTTGTTCGTCACCACCAAAAGAGTCAAGTGATACTTGACGCTCAGGCATTGGCTTAAGCGGTGCATTAATAGGCGAGTATTTGCACATACAAATCACGATCATGTCAAATTCACCCATTGGAACATCAGGCGTGTAAGTTTCCACTTTCGTCACTTCCCAATCACTCTTGCGGTAGTGAGTTGTGCTTGCTGGATACCGCGAGTCGGCAAGCTGTTCTACTCGGATAAATTCTGGTAAGCGATAGCCCGGTTCGGGCAATGCCCCATCTGAACAATCATAATGTTCAGCTAGGTTTTTGGTCAAAGAACCCGTGTGAGCGTACTTTCGCTCATGAGCGCCAGGTTGGCGTTTCTCGGCACGGAAAACAATCCACTTACGCATCGTCTTTTTCCTCATCGGTATCATAGTAAGATTTTGGGAATTCGGTTTTCCCATCAAACACGCAATCAAATGGCAACGTGCTGTCGCCCGTTTCTTCTACATCAACTAGTCGCCAGTTATACTTTTGAGCCATTTCTTCACAGCAATCAGTGTCAACTACTGCATGGCGGGATTTATCTTCTTCCTCGTCATATCTTGGCTTTGGCATTATTTATATTTATATTTATTAAGCAGAATATTTGAGCAATAAGTAACAAATTAATCGTCGAAACTTACTCCAAAATCCACGTCCAGTACTTCTTCAATTTTGCGAAGTGTTTCTTCGGCGATCGCCTCTTCACGCCCGTTCACGATCTGATACCAGTAAGTTCGACTAAATCCAACTGCTTCACATATTTCTGAAATTGCTTTGCCAGAATTTTTTTGAGCTTGAGCAATTTGTTTCGGAAGCAGGGGCGTTTCAATCTCTTTGCGCTCAATTCTTCTAACTTTCACAGCCATATTTAACTCACCTCCATAACTCTACTATAAGTGCAAAGTAACTACTTTACAAGTGCAAAGTAAGCACTTATATTAGAAAGCGCCTCCGTCTCGTCAACTAAAGCGTCAACAATGGAAGTTTACTCTGACTAAACGGCTTTATGAGCAGCGGCTCTGAGCGAGAGGAGGTTCTTAATCTCTTCCGATTCATTGACTGGGTAATGACACTTCCAACTGAGTTAGAACGAGATTTTAAACAAGAGTTAAATAACTACGAGGAGTCAAGGCGTATGCCTTACATTACAAGTATAGAGCGAAGTGGTATTAGGCAAGGACTGTTAAAAGGCATTGAACTGGGTTTAAAGCTGAAATTTGGTTCGGAGGGGTTAGGTATATTGCCAGAAATCTCTGTTATTGAAGATATCAATTTATTACAAGCAATTCTGGAAGGGTTAAGCCTGATACCGGAAATCTCATATATTCAGGATTTGGAGCAATTGAGAGCGATTCTGGCAGGGCTGGAAACAGTGAGTACGGTTGAGGAGTTACGTCAAATTGATCAGAACACGACTGTGTAGCTTGACAAAATGGAAGAAATGGTATAAGAAACTGTAGGAGCAAACTAACCAAATAGCGATCGCCTCGCATCGGCAGATTCAGTGTCAAAGACACTTTGATTAGAAGCGGCATTGGAGCGATCACACATCAAACCTACTTTTTTCATCGCACTTAGGGAACTCCAAAAAATAAATTATCCAGTTATTGTAGGGTGCGTTAGCGCAGAGAGTACGGCACCATCTTCTGACAACGCGGGAGTGCGTTACGGTGTTCCACCTAACGCACCCTACAAACTTGGGTATTTTTTTAATTGGAAGTCCCTTATTCGCTATTCTTTATTTTTTCTACCAAACATGCGTAGATAAAAGTTACACAGCCTTGACGACTAGAAGTTTCTGCTCGACAAATAAAGTTCACCTGCGCAAACTGGAAAAAGTAGGGTAACTACACAGAATTTAGTATTATATTTTACATTTGACTTTTGATTGCCACTCCCCATCACCCCATCTTCCCATCATTGCTCGCTGCGTAGCTTCTTCATTTCCTCAGGTGTGAAGGGATTCTTACCTGCACGTAGGGCATTAACCCAACCTTGACGTTGTGATTTCTGTTGAGCATCACCAGTTGATTCTATAAATGCTTGAAAGTCTTCAATTGCTCCCTTGGTGTCGCCAGTTAGCGCCCTAGCAAAACCACGGCTATCCCGATTATTTCCATCTGTTGGAGCTTTGGCAACTGCTTTTTCACAGGCAAACATTACATTAGCGGCATCGCCATGCCTGCTACCATGCCAACAGAGGCTGTTCCAAGAATCAGCAGAGATTTCCAGTTTTGGGTCTAGCTTCTGAGCCTCTGCATAAGTTGCAATAGCTTTTTTGACATTACCCTGAACTGCAAGAAACACTCCTTCGGTAACTAGAGCTTTTGCTGCAAGGTGGTTTGCTACTGCTTCTGGGTTATTGTCTAAGGCTTGTGCATCTAGAGCAAGGTCTAAGTTGGGAGCCAGTTGCTGTGCTTTTTTGAACTTAGCAACTGCGCCCTCAATATCGCCTTGTCTCGCCAGTTCTTTGCCTTGAAAAGTAAATGCGATCGCTGCTTTTGCCTCAGGATTAAGTTCTAATTCGGGGTTCCATTCCTGTGCTTTTTTGAACTTAGCAACTGCGCCTTCAAAATCACCGTTGCTGGCTAACTCCTCACCTTGGGCAACCAAAGTTTGAGCTGCTGCAATCAGATTAGACTGGTTTTGACATTGCTGTAGTTGTTCTAGAGTCTGAGGATCGTTAGGAAGGTCAGATTTAAGCCAATCGCACCCGCTCGCCAGTAGTTCATCTAGATCCAAACTATTCAGAATAACTGTGCCGTCATTCTTGCCCAAGGCTAGCATCTTGCCGTCCGGGCTGAAACTCATGCTAGTAAAGACTAAATCACTTTGACTCTTGAAGGTCTTGAGTTCCCTGCCGTCGTCAATGCTCCAAAGTTTAACGGTTCCGTCTGAACTATGTGAGGCAATGGTTGTGCCATCGGGGCTAAATCTCACGCTAGAAACCCAATCGTTATGTCCTTTGAGAGTTTTGATTTCTCTGCCATCAGTGCTCCAGAGTTTCACTGTGTTGCCAAAGCTAGCTAAGGCAATGGTTCTACCATCGGGGCTAAAACTCACGCTACTGACATGACTATCACGTCCCATCCTAAAAGTTTTGAGCAAAGTACCTTCCAAGCTCCAGAGCTTCACTGTATAGTCCCAACTAGCCGATGCCAGTATCTTGCCGTCTGGGTTGAAACTCACGCTACTGACTATTGCGTTGTGCCCCTTGAGACTTTTCAGTTCTTTGCCGTCAGTACTCCAAAGTTTGATTGTACCATCTTGAGTGCCTAATGCTAGAATTTTGCCGTCTGGGCTAAAATCCAGGTCTTGCACAGATCTTTGTGCATAAGTGCCATGTCCCTTGAAAGTTGTTAACAAGCGACCGTCAGTACTCCAGAGTTTTATTGGACCGTCATTACTAGCTAATGCCAGCATCTTGCCGTCCGGGCTGAAACTGATGACATTCACATAATTGCCGCCGTGACTTAAGGTTTTAAGCAAGATACCGTTGCGGCTCCAGAGTTTCACAGTTTTGTCATTATTAACAGTAGCAATTATCTTGCCATCGAGACTAAAACTCACTTTCTCTACACCATTAGGTCCTCTAGTTTGCTTCGCCTTAAGGATTTTAGGCTCCAAACCGTCAAGCTTCCAGAGTTTCACAGTGTTGTCTTTAGCTGCCGTAACCAGCATCTTGCCGTCGGGACTGAACCTTATGCTAGTGACATTGTGATTCGCCTTAAGAGTTCTGAACTTAGCGTTATCAAGGCTCCAAAGCTTCACCGTGTTCTTATCATTTACTGTAGCTAAGATCTTGCCATCGGGGCTAAAACTTATACTACCAAACATGCGACCATCATTCCAATCTGCTCTCAAGGTTTTAAGTAAGATACCGTTGTGGCTCCAAAGTTTAACGGTACTCAAATTGGCTCTCAAACTGGCTATAGCTAGCATCTTGCCGTCCGGGCTGAAACTTACACCAGTGGTCCATTCCTTGAACCTAGCGCCTTTTTGTTCATCAACTTTGATCCCTTCAACAACTTTGAGCAAAACCCCGTTAATGTTCCACACTGCCATACTCCCATCAGAACCAATTGCAGCCAGCATTTTGCCGTCGGGGCTAAAACTTAGAGTGGTTTCTGTACTATAAACTCTACCGTAGCCCTGTCCTTTGAAGGTTCTGAGTACGCGACCATCAAGACTCCAAAGTTTCACTGTGCCGTTATCACTAGCCGAGGCAAGCATCTTACCGTTGGGGCTGAAACTTACCCTAGTGTCTTCATCTATGATTTCCTCGCCCTTTCCTTTAAACGTTCTTAGCAAGCGACCATCAAGATCCCAGAGTTTTATTGTACTCCTATAACTGGCTGTAGCCAATATCTTACCGTCGGGGCTGAAACTCACGTCAGCGAAGTTACGATCGTTAGGCTTCCGAATTGTTCTGACTTTCCTACCATCACGGCTCCAAATTTGAATGGTATCTAGACTGGCTGTAGCCAGCATCTTACCATCAGGGCTGAAAGTCGCACTATGCCCCTGCAAACGAATACGCTCTTTGATTCCGTAAACCGCCTGTTGCAACGCCAGCACAATTCGCATTCGAGTATCAGCATTTACCCCTGATGCCCGTTTCAATTGATATCCTGCCTGTATACTTTTGATCAACGCCTCAAACTCTTGATTTGAGTTAAACAGTGCTTCTGAAGTTGCACTTAGGTTACTCAACTCCGCATTGGTTCGACCTATTTCGGCTCGCCGCCATTGCCAAACAGCTCCCAGAGCTAGCATCGAGACTACTGCCAAGCCACTAGCAAGGGCTAATATAGTACGCTTCCTTCGGTATTCCTGCTGCTTGCGCTCTCTATCCCGTAGTTCCAAGCTCAGTTGGATGAAAGCTCGCTCCAACGCGCTTACTTCGAGCGATCGCGACTGTAACCAACCCTCAGCCTCTGCCAACGGCGTGCCTCGCAACAATGCGCCATCATCCCTACCGCTAGCCTCCCATTGACGTATCACCACCCGCAACCGCTCTTGCCAAGTACGGAAGCTGCGGTCAACATCTAGCCACAGGCGCAGGCGTTCCCATCCCCCAATCAAAGCTTCATGCACAATCTCGACGGTTTCTTCTCCCGTTCCCCCGTCACTGCTGCTGACTACTAAACGAGCATTTGCCAAGCGCGTTACTAAATCCCAGTTTTCTTCTCCCACCTCTATGCGAGTAGCCAAACGACGGGTGTCCTCCGTGTTATCACCTGGACGCACCAACTGGATGAACAGCCGCCGCACCCGTTCCTTTTCTTCCTCGTTCAGCTTGCCATACGCCTCTTCAGCATAACGAGCCAATGCTGCTTCTACACCGCCAATTTCCTCGTAAGCGGCATGAGTCAACTGGGCATCTCGCTGTTTTGTCCATAGTTCATGCAGGGCAAACTCTAATAACGGCAAATCCCCTGGTTCTGCACTAACTGCATCCAAAATACGTTCCGTCAGCCCTTGCTCAATCCTCACCCCCAACATCGTCGCTGGCTGTTCTACTGCTGCTTGCAGTTCTTCCTGGTTCATGGGACCTAGTTTCAGGTCAGCATACTGCAACGCATCAGCAAAGGGGCGGTAAGAAAGAGCTTGTCCTAAAAAATCTGCCCTTAGAGTGATGACGAGAGTGAAATCAGGCGATTTACTAGCAGCTTTCAGTAATCTATCTAAGAAGACTTGGCGCTCTTGTGGATCTCGAACTAGGGTGTAAAGTTCTTCAAACTGGTCGGCTACTAGCAGCACATGCTTGCTTTGGTCTTGATCCCCCCTAGCCCCCGATCCCCCCGCCTTCGGCGACCCCCTTAACAAGGGGGTAAAGGAGGGGACAAAGCCCCCCTTTTTCAGGGGGGTTGGGGGGATCTTCTCGTCCCGGTATCGCACAATCTCATCTACCACATCCCGCAAGGCATCCTCTTCCTGCCGCAAATCAGCAGCCAGGTTTCTAACTTCCCGCAGGCGATCGCTTAAACTCATTTGGGATGAGTTCTGGGCAACAAGTGCCGCAGCTAGGGCATGGAAAGGTCGATCACCAGGACGGAAAGAAACGATATGCCAGGAACCTTGCTGACGTAGGCGGGGGATAAGACCGGCAAAGACTACTGAAGATTTGCCACTGCCAGAAGGACCAATGACAGCAACTAAGGGCTTTTTTTGCACAGCATCCGTCAAGATATCTGTGAAAATTTCCCGTCCAAAGAAGAACGGTGCATCCTCCTCGCGGAAGGCGAATAAACCACGATACGGGCAAATTTCGGTGGGACGACGACCTAAGGAAAACCAAGTTGGTGGTACTGTGGCGGGATTTTGAAAAATCACTGGCAACCAAGACGCACAGGGAAATTCATTCTCTAAACCATGCAGCTTTAACCGTGCTTCCCGCTCTGCCAAATAAAAAGATTTGCCCTCGGCAAAAGCTGTGATAAAATAAGATAAGAAATGCTGTGCCACCTTATCTGGCACTGGTTCCCGCATGACAATCATTTGCGGGATGTGCAGCGCTTGTAACTCGAACGCCAATCCCAAGCCATCACAAGAGTTAAAAATCGCCAGTTGCAAACCTTGAGCCACGGCATTTCGCAGGGCATACTTGAGTTCTGCAATGGTTAAGCTATCGGTTTGATTAATGTAAATCCGCCCCTTCTCACCCTCAGTTTTGCTATGACCTGCAAAAAATAGGATATCCCAAGGTTGGTTCCACAACTGGTCGTTGATGTCTTGGCGTTGCGGCTCTACCAAAAAGGTTGTTTCAGCGTCTGGTAAATTTTCTAACAACTGTCGGTCTTTTTGGACATTAATACCAGCACTATTGCCTAGAATCGCTAGAATTTTGACTTTATCTCGGTAAGTAGGTGTTTTCGCTTCTTTTGGTAGGTTGAAATCTGGTGTACTCAATGCCACTTCAGCTTTGGGGTACTCTTCAACCAAATCCCACAAATGCCAAGGAAGTTTCAACAGCAGTACACTTGAAGTACGAATTAGTATCCGCACCTCATCATCAGGGTTTAATTGTTGCAGCCATTTTTCCCGGATAGGGCGAAAGGACTCGGATAGTAGCCAAGAATTGAAGTGCGATCGCAACTCATTAGCTGATTTTTGGCAATCCTCACGCCACTGGGTAATCGAAGCACCGTAAACAATTTTACCTGCTTTGATGCGGGTATTCCTGATACTGCGATAGTTTGACCGCCACTGTTCAATTACTGTGTGTAAGTCTACACAATGCGGGAGTTGACCGATGATTTCCGTGCTGGGGCGAGTGCCTTCTTCGCCAATTTCTAGCATTACGCGCACACCCTGTTCTAAATCGCCATCTAGCTTCAAGACAACTAACTTCCTCATTGCCACCTCAACGCGCTAGATGATAAAGTTCTCTACAACGCTGACATCCCCCATTACCAGCTTAACGCTGAAACGTTCTCCCTCTTCGCCACTGAAGTGCAATTGCATATTCTCATTGGTTCTTCTCGCTATAGCTTGCATCACACTTATCCCTTCTTCATCAAGCACCATCACAAGGAGATTGTGTGGTAGATAGGTTTTACCACTTGGAGGATGTGCTTCCACCACAATGTCCATTTCTTGCTGATTTTTTGGTCTAACCTCCACGACTAGAAGTACCGTTTGAACTGTTAGTTCCGTCCCCAATTCAATCAGTTTACCTCGTCTGACAAAAGCTTCTGTAGCGCTTCTTAGACTTAAAGCTGGATTGGCTTCTTGCATATCAAAAAAAGTTTCAATTTCCAGCCAACCAACCTCAAAAATATTTTCTAACCATTGTTTCAAATTCACCAAATTCTTGCTAGGTGTTTTCTGTAGAGACGCGAAATTTCGCGTCTCTAAATTTCGCGTCTCTACATGAGCAAGATATTCTAAATGCTCAAGTAAATCTTCCACAGGTTGCAATTGACTGATGGGTATCAAATCAGATGATGCCTGCTTAACAAATCCTAGCAGTGTTGCTTCTCGAAATGATTCACTAATCTGCACAGCCACATAGCCGATTCTGTTTGACTGTACTTCTGGCGGTACGTAGATAAACTGTGTTTCTGCTAACACCGGACGACATTCTAACTTGCCCAAATTTTTTATTTGCAAATCAGCTACATCCATGAGTGTTTGCTGAAGTGGGTTCCAACTATCACTAGCTTCTAGTTCTGTGTCAAAATCCATATACTCTAAATAGGAATTCACGAAAGACACAGATAAGATATTGAGGCGGACTTGTTCGCCTTTTTCTGGTGCGGCTTGTTGTTTAGACCACTGTTCGGCTAACTTACGTGCCTCTCTTAGTAGAGGACCTGTAAAGGTGAAAAGAGTTGTAATATTACTCATAATTTTTACTCTAATTAAATTACACAAAACCTACAAATACTCTCTGAATATAGGAGCAAAATTTTGTAAACATCGCTGATAAAAAGTACTTAATGATGGAATGCTAATACCCCATTCTGCTGAGATATCTTTCCAGGTAATTCCCAAAATCCTTTTAATAGCTATTGCTTGAAAATTAGCCTCTGGATAACCTTTTATATGTTTGAGCGCAAAAATTCCTTCTGGATCATCTTCTATAAATTTTAGGACTTCTTTAAAGAGCGATATATCTTCGGATGAAGGTAGGTTTTCCAGGTGAGAGTCTTCTAGCTTAATTTCATTTCCTCTGCCAATGATTTTGCGAACAGCCTCTGGGAAAAATCGTTGAGTTAGTAGCATATTTACCCAGGTCATAACTGTACCGCGTTCTGGGTTATATTTATTAATATTGTTACAGATATACAGAAATAAGTTTTGTACAGCTTCGTCATAAACATCTTCGTCTAGTGATTTAGATTGACCGCTGTATGGGCGGTAAAGTTTAGGTGACTTCCATATTGCATCCACCAGTTTGGACAAAGCTACCCGTCGAGACTTCGTTGGCTGGGGTTGTTGTTGGGCTGCTGTTGCTAACTCTTTAAGCTGTTTGTCTAGTTGACATGTGTCCTCTGCGTGCATAAAGGATCTCAAATTCTATAGAGTGAGAATTGCAAAGCTCTGTTTGTTTATCTGGTGTAGAGCGCGAAAATTATTCAAATCTTTTTTTTATTTACAGAACTTTACAAAGTCTCTGCCCTGAGAACACTGTCCTCTGGGTCAGTACATGATATCATGTTATGTTAATCACTTATGATTAACTTAGGTTGGCGTAGGCTGTCGCAACCCAACACAAACCCGGATTTTTGTTGGGTTTCACTTCGTTCAACCCAACCTATATACGCTAATTTAGTGGTAACTGTCAACCACGCTGTTAAATCCTGTCAAAAGTTTTTTCCTCACCTGAAGAGCTTCCCACAGCTATAAAAAACTTTGTATCCTGAGTCTAGAAGTCTTAATATTTTTTTAAAAGCTTGTGCAAGAAGATTTTAGGCTGATAGTCGATTTAGTTTCAGTTTTAGCTGTTGCCGCCTGTGGAGGGTTAGTAGCAGCACTTTTACGACAACCTGTTTTACTAGGATACCTGATTGGCGGCATAATTATTGGACCTGCCGGATTGGGGCTAATCAAAGAATTAATACAGGTAGAAACTTTGGCTCAGTTTGGAGTCGCCTTTTTGTTATTTGCTTTAGGAGTCGAGTTTTCTTTTAACGAACTTAAAAAAGTCCAAGGGATCGCTCTCGGCGGCGGATTAGCCCAGATTACCTTAACTATTCTAGCTACAGTTTTGCTATGTGGGGTAACAGGAGCTTGGGGAACCTTACCAGCTAAAGGCGTGTTTCTCGGTGGAATTCTCTCATTATCTTCCACAGCAGTTGTCCTCAAGTGCTTGATGGAGCGTAACGAAACAGAAACGCCCCACGGTAAGGTAATGCTGGGAATTTTAGTCGTGCAAGATTTAGCACTGGGATTCATGTTAGCAGTCTTACCTGCTCTTCACCAACCAGGGGAAGCAATTGGCATTGCAGTACTTACAGCCCTGTTGCGGATTTGCTTATTTGCTGCTGGTGCGGTTGCTGCCGGGATTTGGCTGATCCCGCCTTTGTTGCGATTGCTTGCCCGTACTGAAAGCCGAGAGTTATTTTTATTAGGAGTAGTAGCTTTGTGTTTAGGTATTGCTCTACTCACAGAACATTTAGGACTTTCGATTGAAATGGGGGCGTTTGTCGCTGGCTTAATGATTTCGGAGGTTGAATACGCCGATCAAACTTTAACTTACGTAGAGCCACTGCGAGATATTTTTGCCAGTTTGTTTTTTGCATCCATTGGAATGTTAATTGACCCGGTATTTTTATGGAATAATTTAGAATTAATTTTGGGATTAGTGGCTTTGGTATTTATTGGTAAGTTTTTGATTATTACGCCACTCGTAAAGTTATTTCGTTACCCGTTGAAAACAGCTTTAATTGTTGGGTTTGGACTAGCTCAGATTGGAGAATTTTCCTTTGTTTTAGCCAGTGAAGGACAAGCTCTGGGATTGGTTTCCCGGCAAATATATTTACTAATTTTAGGAACTACAGCGGTAACATTAGTAATTACACCATTTGTGTTACGTTTAATTCCCATCGTATTTAATTGGGTAGAATCAATTCCTTGGCTCAAACCATATTTAAGTGATGAAGGTAAACCTTTAGCGGTGTCGGATGAACTACCAATCAAAGAGCATATAGTGGTTTGTGGTTATGGGCGAGTAGGACGCAATTTAGTTAAATTATTGCAGCAACACGATTTACCTGTTGTAGTTATTGACCAATCGGAAAGTATAATTCAACAGTTACGAGAAGCTAAAGTGCCTTACGTGTATGGCAATTGTGTGAGTTTTCACGTTTTAGAAACTGCGGGAGTAAGTAATGCAAAAGGCATGGCTATTGCACTTCCCGATCCGATGAGTACCCGTCTTTGTCTCAAACGTGCTTTGGAGTTGTTGCCAGAATTAAATGTAGTGGTACGTGCCACCCACGATAAAAGTATAGAAGTACTCTACCAACTGGGAGCGCGGGAAGTAGTGCAACCAGAGTTTGAAGCTAGTTTAGAAATGGCAACTTACATATTAACAGATGTCGGTTTCTCCCCAATGGTAGTGCAAAAGGATATGCAGGAAATCCGCAATCGTCATTACCTGGATTTGCGCCCAGAAAGAACGGCAACGGAAGTTTCCCGTGATGTGCGTCAACTTAGCCAAGATATGAATAGCCGTTGGTATCCTCTGCCCACTAATTCACCATTGGTTGGCATGACTTTAGAGGAAGCCGATATGCGCTACCTCACAGGAGTAAGTTTAATGGCTATTTGCCGTGCTAGCGGTGAAGAAATAGATTACCCCGATGCTAGTACCAATTTAGAAGAAGGCGATCGCTTATTAGTCGTAGGATCGGATGATGAACTAGCAGCCTTAGCTGAATTTGCCCTGGGTAAAGCTAGTGTTCCTGGAGAACACAGTGCTTGTCAGTGGGTAACAATCAGCGCTGATTGTTCTTTTGTTGGTAAAACCCTTGCTAATTTAGATATCCCTCACCAATACGGAGTACAAGTGCAGGCGATGCGACGCGATGGCAAGTTTATTCGCCTTCCCGATCACAGTATGAACTTACAAGCCCGCGACCAAGTGTTATTATGCGGTAGTTTACCTTCTTTATATCAAGTAGAACAGTTACTTGCCCCAGGAGCGCAAGTACCATTATCTATTCCGGTAGTTAAAGCAGGTGAAGCCGAAGCTCTCAAAGAGTTTCTGCCCTCAGATATTTTGCGAGATTAGATATCGACCAAATTTAAACGTGCATTATTCACAATCCTGGTAGAGACGTTTCATGGAACGTCTCTACATGATTATTGACTGCTCTACTTGGTATAAGCGATCGCTTGTTTCCACACTGTCGTCTGCTGGTTATTTTCATCTACCATACAAATACAGTTTTGGTCTTGCCAGATTACTCTTCCTGTTAGTTTATCGCCTGTTAGTAATTTGATTTCTACAGGCGTTGCTTGTTTAATGAGATTTTGTAGTTGGCGAATACTGGGCAGTGAAGTGTCAAATTCCGTAATCATAGTTATTAGTGATAAATCATCGTAGAGACGCCCCGCCGAGGCGTCTGTACTAGGATAAAACACAAGTATATTTCATCAAATTTAGATATGGCAATCGAATTTACTAAGTATCACGGTTTGGGAAATGATTTCATCCTGATTGACAATCGCGCCCAATCCCAACCAGTAATTACACCAGAGCAAGCAATTCAGTTGTGCGATCGCCACTTTGGCATTGGTGCGAATGGTGTAATTTTTGCCTTACCCGGAGAAAACGGCACTGACTACACCATGAGAATTTTTAACTCAGATGGTTCAGAACCAGAAATGTGTGGTAATGGGATTCGCTGTTTGGCGGTTTTTTTAGCTGACTTAGAAGGTAATGCTAAAAAAAGCAACCAATATCGTATTCATACACTGGGTGGTGTGATGACACCCGAACTGATGGCGGATGGTCAAGTTAGAGTGGATATGGGTATCCCCAAACTATTGAGTAGTGAAATTCCTACTACCCTTGTTGATAGTAACGAAAAAGCTATCTCTGAGCCTTTAGAAGTAGCTGACGAATTATGGAGTGTCACCTGTGTCAGCATGGGCAACCCCCACTGCATTACTTTTGTCGAAGACGTAGCGGCAATTCCTCTAGAAAAAATAGGTCCCCAATTTGAGCATCATCCTGCTTTTCCCCAACGTATAAATACCGAATTTATTCAAGTTGTGCGCCCTGACTACGTAAAAATGCGAGTATGGGAACGTGGTGCTGGTATCACTTTAGCTTGTGGTACTGGTGCTTGTGCGGCATTAGTGGCAGGTGTATTGACGGAAAGATGCGATCGCAGTGCTACTGTAGAACTTCCTGGTGGTTCTTTACAGATAGAATGGTCAGAATTAGACCAGCGAGTTTACATGACAGGACCTGCTGAACGAGTTTTTACTGGCAAAATCGGCTAGTCAATGGCCAATTTTCTGAAACGCCCCCAGGCTATAAACCTGGGGCTACAAAAACAGCGACACCCTTATAGGGTGTTGCATTTTGGCGGAGGTATTGTTAGACAATAAAATTATTAGCGTTATTCAACTGTGCAACGGAAACATTCTCTACTCTAATAAATGGTCGAGCAGGAAGAGAGCCACCAGGACCATCACTGTCGATGAGAATCTCAGTATCTCTTCCTCTTGCGCCAAAGGAGATGTAGCCATCGGCGATCGCATTAGTTCCGTTGTAGCCACCTGGAACAACGCTATCAAGCAATGCACTAAAGTCAAACTTGTCAGCACCTACTGTAAAGTCTAGGATGTTGTCGCCTTCATTAATGCTATTGCCAGGACCACTTAAACTGGTGTAGACAATTACGTCATTACCACCGCCAGTAGTGATATCATCATTACCACCAAAGCCAGTAATTCTGTCACCAAAAGCAGTTCCCACTATGGTGTCCCGACCAGTTGTGCCATTAATCACATTGACGAGATCAAACCGAGCTAAAACGGGGTCATGGTCACTGTCTTGGACGGCAAATTCTGAGTTAATGTGAACTACATCAAACCCATTCAGTTTAGTCAGCAAATTCCTACTAACTAAAATGTGATCTAGTGTTTGGGCATTACCTTCAAAGTTGTAAGTGTAACGCTCGTTCTGGGGTAGCGTTTCAATCAGAGTTGTCAGTCCAGCACCTTCTAAAATACTTAGGGGGTTAGAGAATTCAAAGTCATTCAAGTCACCCGCCACTACCACGTTGGCGTTGGGATTAATCGCGAGAATACTCTGAACAAAGTCTCTCACCTCAGTGGCTTGTTGGTTACGTTGCGCCTCGCTGCTCAGCGTTGGCGGTTGAAACCTTCCAAATAGGGGTTGGTCGCCGCCTTTAGAATTGAAGTGGTTGCCAACCACAAACACAGTTTGACCGTTGAAAATAAATTCACCAACTAGAGGCTTGCGACTGTTAGCGAAAGCATCACCATTGGAAAGATCGGTATCGATGATTCGACCGGGGCTAGCAGAAAGTTGGGGAACACCACCCACGTTATTGACTGTGGTGTCGGTGGTGGAAGTGCCACCTGGGCGATCTACAAACTGTACCCGGCTGGGATTATACAAGAAACCGACGCGAATATTACCACCAGGTTCACCACCATCTTGGTCGTCTACTGGGTTAATTTGACGGAATTGATATGTAGGACCACCAGCAGAGGCGATCGCACTAATCAATGTTTGGTAGGTTGTGCTGGCATCTACCACACTATCATTAGTCGGTCCATTGTTGTCCTGAATTTCTTCTATGTTGATGATATCAGGGGATCTTAGATTATTAACAATCCTGCTGGCGAGGTTGTTGAATTTAGTCGCACCATCACCAGGGTCAAGGTTTTCCACGTTGAAGGTAGCAACTGTGAGTTGGTTAGCGATGGGAGTCACATTGGTAACTTCCCGCTGCAAACCACCGGAGGTAACGCTGGGCAGAGCTTGAGTATTCAACAATTTGAAATTACTGAAGCTATAGTCGATTACCCCAACAATTGCCCCGTTAAACCTATCTCCCACATTCACCTGTGGTTCACTGCTAATAATCGCATCATCAACAATGATTCGTTCTGGGTTGAAATCACCAGGTTGAATCACAATCCCACCACGAGCAGTGCGGAGACTAGCATTTGCACCATTGTCTGCCAACACTGGGATTTCGCCAAAATCATTTGTTGGTCCCACCGCCACAGCATTGTTGACTTGTACTAGCATTCCTTCTAGGCTTTCGTAGAAGTCGATGCCGTCTTGAACTGGGTCAAACACAGTACCAGCATTTTCCACATTGCCACCCGCTGCATCGTTACTAATTACTTGGGTGGGAATTGCTCGTCCGCCGTTACCAAGAATAATGGGAGTTGGCAGAGGATTGCCAGTTGACACCGTGGTAATTGATGGGCTGCCAATCTGAGTGATGGTGAGGTTATTAGTACCACCGGAACCACCAGGGCGGAACTCCGAAACTGTACCGCTAACTAAAACCGAGCTACCGACACTTACTGTTGGTGCAGAGGATGTGAAGACAAAAATGCCCTCGGAAGTAGCATCATTAGTATCGGGGTTGGGGTCTTGCAGGTAGAAGCCGTTGGCGGTTAACGCCGTTACGATCCCGGGAACGTTATTTACCGTCTGACCATTTAGAGGAGAGATGTGAGCAGCACCTTGAATTTCACGAATACGAACTGAAGGAGGTGGAACAGTTGGTGGGGTAACTCCTCCGGTCGAAATACTAAAGTCATCGATTCCTAAGCCGTGGTCATTACCAGCATCATTTATGTCTCGCCAGCGAAGCCAGATCTCTTGACCGGGAGTAAGGTTTAGACTACTTAAAGTAGAGGACAAAGTAGTGCGGTTAGCTGTTGCATTACCATCTAAGGCTCCTGCTGTTGCTGTAGCAATCGGTCCGGTAAAGTCTAGAGCATTGAAGTCCGTCCAAGTACCTGAAGTTAAATTAGTTGCACCAATTTGATATTGAAAATCTAATTTTTGAGCTGTGGTATTGCCGCCATTTCTCCACTGCTCACCTACGTAGCTGATGTTGAGTGTACTAATTGTGCTAGTTGTGTTGTTGACAAAGCGAGCGCCATAATAAATAGTTTCAGTGCTACCAGATGCCACAGACCCCAAAGCTCGCTCGTTGCTAGAAGCAGCCCCTAAGCTATAGAGCGCTCCTGTATTGCTTGAGCCAGTTCCAGCATTATATGTTATTTTGTTGGAGTACCAGCCAACAATAGTGGAGTTATCAGTCCACGTATTATTAGAGCCTGAATTGAGTAAAGAATCAAAGTTTTGGGAATAAAAACTGCTCAAATTAATTGCGGGCATAGAAGCATCTTGGTTGTTGTAATTACAAATCCTTTGAATTATTGAAGCTAAGCATTACTTTTTAGTATTAATGCTTAAACAAGATTACGTATTGCATCAATTATGTTATTCATTAAAGATAAATAATAGGTTAAGTTTGCTTTAAAAATAGACATTATATCGAGATGTGATATTGACGTGAGATCAGCATAGCTGCATCAGTCGATTTTTTTGACACCTAATTAAAGAAGAACTCAGTTGTTAGAACCCAGTAGGTCTTTATCAGAATTTAGTTGGGGATTTAAACTAAACCCAAAATTAATTCTGAGTTCTGAGTTCTTATTCATTTAGTGCAGGTGTTTAAAAATGAAAAAGTGTAATTATCTGGTTAAGTTAGCGATTTGTTTAGTGTTAGTGCTGACAACTACTTTCTGCGTGAATCCGCATAAAGCCGAAGCGCAAGCGATCGCCGATTGTCAAAAAATTGTGGCAGGTACGTACCTGACAACAACAAACTCAGATGTTTTCGGTTCGTTTCGTGGAATTTCCACTTATACCCAACAAGGCAACGTTTTTTTCAGTGCCTCCAACCAAGGTGGCAGTTCGGCTAACCCACCCTACGGTATTATACAAGGTAGTTGGAAGTGTACCTCAGATAGAGAGATTACTGGCGTAGGAGTCAACTTCAATTACCCAACAGAGAAATTCCCGAACTCTATTGGTAGAAGTGATTTTCGTGCGACATTTAATCCTCAAGCTGAAACAGTGCAAGCAACAGTAACAGTTCGTAGGTTCGATCTAAACGCAAATCCGCTCAAAGATGATGGTCTGGTATTAGGAACGTTCACTTTTACAGGACAGCGTGTGAAACCTGACGTCATTGATAAAACAGACATTTCCTAAAAATAATGTAGAGACGTTTCATGGAACGTCTCTACAAGGATTGGTTGTGCACATTTAATTTCTGGAAAGCTTTTGTTGCAGGTAAAGTAGATGCAGTCAGTGTTTTTACACTGTTTACAACAAAAGCTTTATCACGTTCTGGCAGTAAAGAATTATTCAGATTACCATCTCCTATCGACCTTTTATCAAGTCCGGCTCAGCATTTATAATACTGGTGGTTGATTCATCCGTTCGGGTGAATGCGAAGGGAACAAATGCCATCTACTCTGAAAGAAGGGGCTATTGTGTGGGAAGTTGGTTGTTGTCGTTCGCGAAAGCAACTGACTACCAATTGCCTTGAGTAAAACATAAGTTGAAAGTGAATTGCGTGGCTGAAACTGTGAAAGCGCTGGATAAATCGGATTCTCAACAAGGAACATTACCTTTGTTAGACAAAATTGCTGCCAACATTCCGGGAATGATTTTCCAATTCCTTCAGCGTCAGGATGGCTCCCACTCTCTGCTTTATGCTAGTTCTGGCAGTAGAGAATTATATGAATTAGAACCAGAGGTTGTGCAAAGAGACTTTAGCGAGGGTATATATAAATTTATTCATCCCCAAGATCGAAAATCTTTTGAAGAGTCTGTTGCTACTTCTTATCATACTCTTGGACCTTGGCATTGGGAAGGTAGAATTATCACTCCCAGCGGCAAACTTAAATGGATTCAAGGATCTTCTCGCCCAGAACAACAAGCAAATGGGGACATTATCTGGGATGGTTTTGTCTGGGATATTACTGTTCGTAAACAGGCAGAAGAACAACAGCGCTGTCTGGCAGAAAAGTTTTCCAAGGCGTTTCGTTGTAGTCCGAATGCAATTACTATTAGTACGCTTCATGAAGGACGCATTATCGAAGTTAACAATAGTTTTGTTAAACTTTCTGGTTATGAGCGTGAAGAAGTGATAGGTCGTAGTGTTTTAGAGTTAAATATATGGGTAAACAAGAGCGATCGCGCTGTGATGTTGCAGCAGTTGCTGTCTACCAAAGCTGTTCACAACTTGGAATTTGAATTTCGCAAAAAGTCTGGCGAGATACGTATAGGGCTGTTTTCCGCTGAAATAATTCATTTGAATAGTGTTCCTTGTTTGCTTGCAGTCAGTCATGACATTACCGAGCGCAAGCATACGGAAGAATTAGTACGCTTAAGCGCCAAACGCGATCGCCTACTTGCAGAAACTTTAACGCGAATTCGCTCTTCACTCAACCTAGACCAAATTCTGCAAACTACAGTTAACGAAGTCAGACAATTTTTGCAAGCAGACCGAGTCTTTATTGCGGTGAGTGATGCTGAGGTAAAATCTAAAATTATCGCTGAATCAGTAGTTACGCAATATCCATCAGTTTTAGGGTGGCAAGCTGATGATGATTTACTCAATGAATGGAAAAAACAATTTGCAAATAGTCGTGTACGTATCATTAATGATATCACCCAGACAGCAGAATCTCCAAAGATAATAGCACTGTATCAACAATTTCAAATCAAAGCTAGCTTGGCAGTTCCAATTGTATTGAACGCGGAATTATTTGGCGCATTGATTGCTAATTGTAGCAGTCCACGTCATTGGCATTCTATGGAAATTGACTTACTACAGCGAATGTCAGAACAGTTGGCGATCGCTATTCAACAAGCCCAACTTTACCAGCAACTAGCACAACTAAATTCTAATTTAGAACGCCAAGTTGAAGAACGTACTGCACAACTACAGCAGAAAATGCAGGAACTTCAAGAACTCAACCGAGTCAAAGATGTAGTTTTACACACAGTTTCCCACGATTTGCGCACTTCGGTCATGGGTAACTTGATGGTACTGAATAATCTGTTGAACAAACAAGTAGGCTCGCCTCCCCCACTCATCTCGATACCTCGCTCAATTATTGAACGGATGATTCAAGGTAACGATCGCCAATTGGCGATGATCGACTCTTTGCTAGAAATTCATTCTAGTGAAGAACAAGGGATCGTCTTGAATTGTGAGATTGTGAACTTAAGCGCACTGTTAGCAAAAATTATCCAAGATTTGCAACCTGTGTTTAGACAACATCAAGTAACTGTAAAGAACTTGATTTCATCTGATTTACCGTTGGTGATTGCCGATCCGGCACTATTGCGAAAAGTTTTTATTAATTTATTTACTCATGGGTGGCAAAAAAATCCACCAGGCTTAAATTTTACTTTAAAAGCTACGGTGGAAACAGGTAAGATTCGGATTTATATTCAAAATAATGGTGTGGGGATGAGCAAGCAAGAGTGCGATCGCTTATTCGATTTATACATTCGTGAACCCCAAGCCACATGTTCAACAGATATTGGCTTAAAAATGTTTCTCAGTCGGCAAATTATTCAGGCACATAATGGTGAAATTGGCGTCTTTAGTGACCGTAAGCGCGGGTTAACCTTCTGGTTAACATTACCTATAGCTACTCAATTATCGTAATCTGTTGCGGCAAAATTGTATATAAAGGTGAATACCAATCTTGGAGGCAAACGCCTGAATTGCTATGCTCAGATTTGGTCAAAGGTTGATCGTAACTGTATTACAAAGAGTGCGGCACATAAGTGCTACATTCACCGATGATGGAATTACTCCAGAATACAGAACTTGGCGCGATCGCTTTCTGTGGCAAAGATTACATCTGTGGTTATGGCTAGCACTAATGTGCCTGTTAACCTTTACCATTAGGAACATCTACGATCTTTACTTTCCCCTCAAAGAATTCACCGATTTACCCAGGGAACTCAAAAATCAAGCTTTAGTCATATATCCTGTGATGTATGGGTGTATACTTACGTGCTTAGCCATCCATAAAACAAAGTTTGGGCGTCGTCATCCGGGAGTACTGTTTCTGGGTTTATCTTGGTCAATTACTTTAGTAGAGCAGATTTTTGCTACTATTAACGGTTTTGCCATCCCAGATCTCATCGCTTGGAGTTTAGTTTTCCTCAGTCAAGCAACATTTATCCCAGTTCGCTGGACTCTACACCTAACATCACAGTTGGTTGTACTGATCTATTATTTTGGCGTCAATACAGTTCTCGGTCTAAATTTACCAGTACCTGGTAAATCTTTGTATAATGCTACCATAATTTTGTTTTTATTTTGGTTCTGTTTTATTTGTGACTTTGCCGTTTACTTGTATGATCGCCTACAACGCTCTGAGTTTTACGCTCGGCGGGAAAGGGAGCAAGCACAGGAAGCACTACGGATATTTTTCCATGCAGTCTCTCATGATTTACGCAACCCAGTATTAGGTACTTTGATGGTTTTGAAGAATTTGCTATCTCGCCCAGAGGAAAAAATATTGGTTTCTCGTGGGATTTTAGAGCGGATGGAGCAAAGTAGCGATCGTCAACTTAGTTTAATTAACTCTTTAATGGAAGCTCATCTGAGCGAGGTGCAAGGAATTGTTTTACAACGCCAACCGATACAACTAAATACGGTAGTGGAAGCGGCTATTGCTGACTTGAAACAAATGCTAGTAGAAAATCAAGTAACTTTAACGAATTCAGTTACTACCGATTTACCTACAATAAATGCTGATAGCACACAACTGTGGCGAGTATTTTCTAATTTAATTGTCAATGCTGTAAAACATAATCCGCCTGGTTTAAGTATCACCATCAATGCTCAACTTGAGGGCGAGCAGATCTATTGTACTGTTGCTGATAATGGTGTAGGTATAAGTCAAAAACAGAGCGAACACTTGTTCGATCTTTACTTTCGAGGTGGAAACCTGCGTAACTCCGTAAGTTTGGGATTGGGTTTATATTTGTGTAAGCAAATTATCACCGCACACGGCGGCGAAATTGGTGTGAAAAGCGCCCCAAACGCAGGAGCAACATTTTGGCTTACATTACCTTTATATAATGCAAAATACAAGTAAGCCATCTCATAATTTTTCAAGAGCCTCTGTTATGAATAAACAATTTGTACTAAATTGTTTCGGGAGCGACACCAAGCGATCGCAGTTGCGCTTTTAATTGCTCCACCTGTGATTCGGCGTTTCTAGCTCTCTCCTCTGCCTGTTGTCGTGCTGATGTTTCTTGTTGTATTAACTGAATTAACTCAAAAGGAGCTAATAACTTCTCGCCTGTATAACCCCTGAGCATAGTAGAGAAATTGATTTGTTAACACGATTGCCGCTCTACTTTCTAAATATTGGCGTAGAGCGACAACTGTATTGATGATTGCATCAAGATGTACAGAAGTTTCTGCCAATGGTTCTCCATCTAAACTTGGGTAAAAGATTTCGTCTGACTTAACTTGAGGTAGGAGAGAAGTCATAATCAGCCAACCATTCCAGATGTGTTCAACTTGATTTTACCGTCAAAACTTCTGCCCTGTATAAATGGAGCGAACTTCGCCATTGCGCCGGATGATGGCTTCACCTTTAGATACTTCTACTAATGTCCAACCGCTTGCGCCGATACTTTCACCGACAACAACGCGGTGTGATATACCATCAATTTTAAATAGAGCGGCTGATTTGTCTCCCAACTCTAGCAATCCTTCTAAAACATAGTTAGGCAGAGAAACTGAGGAGGCAGGTGAGACAGCTACCACTTGCTGTTGAATTTCTGCTGGTGGTTTTGATGGTGCTACTGGTGGTGCGGAGATTGGTTTGGGTACTGCCTTAACTGTCACAGGTTTTGTTTGTAAAGGTACAGGTTTTATTTCGGAATTTACTGAAGGTAGCTTTTGTACATTTACGGGTTTAGCTGGTTTTGGTGCAGTGTAGGCATTTTGTACTACTTTGGGTTTAGTCGGCGCAGTCTTGTTGTGTGTTGGTACAGGTGGTAGTGTGAGTGTGCTAATTAGGGGTGGGGGTGTGTAGCGCATTGGCTGCGGCGCTTGATAGACGGGAATGTAGATTCTTCTTTCGACAACCGTTGTTGAGCGGCTTGGTGCTGGCTGTGTATTGTTTGCTGTTAGAGGGGGTGGTAGATTTCCGTTGGCGCGGGAGCTCACATAAGCCAATGCTGTTTGGTTAGTTGAGGCAACGCGAGAGAGTAATGTTTTGGCAGATTTTTGATTGTTGCTAGCTTGTTGTCTATCAATTGCTGCCAATGCCCCTAACACGTAGTCTACTAAATCTGACGAGGGATCTGTTTTTGTTTGTGGTATCCTCTGCGGCTTTGACACACTTAGCTGATACGATTGAGTAATGATTTGGTTGAGCAGCCCAGTGTTCATCACCCAAACAACAGCAGCAACTACTAAGCCCAAACCGAATCCTTCTGCTAGCAGTTTGCCTAAAGTCTGCCACCATTTTTGCCGCTTTTCTGTATATTTACTATATTTATTAGTATCAACTAATACTGTATTTTGTTGCTGATGCTGAGAGGGAGTTTGTATTTTTTGGATAATTGTCTCTGGTAAGACAATTTGTGGCCTGGAAACCGAGCTACCTAAGTATTCTAAAGCCACTGTTGGCTTGTTATGCGACATTAACACTGACTCCATTGCTGTGAGTCGGCGACTATGCTGTAACCTTTGGTAGTTCACATCACTACCATCCAAAATTTGGTCGATGTCAGCGAAAAGTTCATCCATTAAACCTTCAGCATAGGTATCTACTGACCAAGGTTCATTGGCGATTAAATCCTCTGTGGGTTCTAAAACAATCAGGTTGGTGCTAGCGTCTTTTGACATAGGGATTTTTAGTGACGGCATCACAAGGCAGTATTTGCTTGTGATGCTGATAGGTAAGATTTAACGGGTAAATTGTTAAGAGTGATGAAATTTACCTTTTAATACGGAAACTGTTGATGATGCCAGTTTTAATTAATGTCACCGATCATACAAGTCTCTTGGTATTTCACCTTATTACTATACTCGCACTTTGTAAATTTTAGTTCTTTCTTGTGCCGTAAACGCTGACTGAGTATTTGTTTTACGTATTTCTAAATAAATTAGTAAGGCGTTAACGTCGGCTGGGTTTACCCCACCAATCCGGGCAGCTTGTCCGATTGTCAGTGGTTTTACCTTACTTAACTTTTCCCGTGCTTCTTTAGATAAGGTATTGATCGCGTTGTAATCTAAATCGGGTGGCAGTTGGCGGTGTGCTTGACGTGCAATCTGATCGATCTGATTCTGCTGACGTTGCAAATACCCAGAATACTTAATATCAATTTCGACGCCTTCTTTTTCGCTGCGCTCTAGCTCTGGATTTCCTAGTCCGTACTGTTGGAGATCAACATAATGGAATCCCGGACGCCGGAGTAAGTCAGCTAGGGTAATTGAGTTTTTGATTGCTTGATTTGTGTTGGTGGCGATCGCTACTCCAACGGACGAATGTTCTTTTACCCTTGTCGCGCAAAGTCGTTCTTTTTCTTTTGCAATTTGTTCTTGTTTGCGAATAAACAATGAGTAGCGGCGATCGTCAATCAAGCCAATTTCCCGCCCTAAAGGAGTCAAGCGCTGATCGGCATTATCTGATCGCAGTATTAACCGATACTCCGATCTGCTAGTAAGCATTCGATAAGGCTCCCGTAGGTCTTTTGTACACAAATCGTCTACGAGCGTACCGATGTAACTTTGCTCACGGGGAAAAACAATCATAGACTGATGCTTCACAAAGCGAGCTGCGTTAATTCCCGCCACAATACCTTGAGCTGCGGCTTCTTCATAACCAGTTGTACCGTTAATTTGCCCAGCACAAAACAAACCTTCAATTTTCTTAGTCATCAAGGTAGGATAACACTGAGTTGCAGGCAAATAATCATACTCAACTGCATAAGCTGGACGGAGCATAATGCAGTTTTCCATTCCTGGCAAACTCCGCAACAACTGCAGTTGTAAATTTTCTGGCAACCCAGTGGAAAATCCTTGGATATAAAGTTCTGGGATATCTCTTCCTTCTGGCTCAATAAAAATTTGGTGGCTTTCCTTATCAGCAAAGCGCACAATCTTGTCTTCAATACTAGGACAATAACGCGGTCCTTTTGCCTCTACCCAACCACCATATACTGGAGACAAATGTAAATTTTCCCGAATGAGACGATGAGTTTCGGGTGTAGTGCGAGTCATGTGACAAGGTATTTGTTCCCTTTCCACCCACACTTCGGGGTCAAAGCTAAACCAGCGTACCTCTTCATCCCCTGGCTGGAGAGTCATTTTACTATAATCCACAGAGCGCTTATCTACTCGTGCTGGAGTTCCAGTCTTGAGTCGTCCTGTTTCAAATCCCAAACGGTGGAGAGTTTCGGTCAAACCTTCGGCAGCAAATTCCCCAGCACGTCCCGCCGCCATCGACTTATTTCCTACCCAAATTCGTCCGCCTAAAAACGTACCAGTTGTCAAGATTACGGCTTTACAAGCAAAAGCCACGCCAAAGTAAGTATGGACACCGATAATTTCATCATTAGCACCCAATATCAAATCTGTAACCATGCCTTCGCGCACAGTCAAGTTCTGCTGATTTTCCACAATACCCTTCATCACCGCCGCATATTCCCGCTTATCAGTTTGGGCGCGTAATGCCCATACTGCAGGTCCCCGCGAAGAGTTGAGAATCCGTTTTTGTAAGTAAGTACGGTCTGTGACTTTACCTATTTCTCCCCCCAGTGCATCTACTTCATGAGTCAACTGGGATTTGGCAGGACCACCTACTGCCGGATTACACGGTTGCCAAGCAATTTTATCTAAATTGAGTGTCAGGAGCAAGGTACGACAGCCGAGACGTGCGCTAGCAAGAGCTGCTTCACAACCGGAGTGACCTGCACCTACAACGATCGCATCAAAAGTATCTTGAAATTCAATTGGTGAATGCAGGGTCATGATTCAAACTCAGCACAAAGGATTTATTTTCAATTTTAACCTTTATGTTCAGGATTCAGTGTTTCCCGTAAATTTTTTAATTTACCAAAGCCATACACTGAAGTGTATGACTCCTAGCTTAAGTTAGTTTTAACTAACTAAAATATACTAGTTGTAGTCCGTTTTAACGGACTTTAGCTATTAGCCCAGCAATTCATTGCTGGGTAGATTGACATTTTAAAGTGTTCTACCAATGAAAAGAATTATTAAACAGATTATTTTCATTACGCTTTTTTTCTTAATGGTATTTACCATAGTTGCTAGTAATGATACTCACCGCCAAGCGGTTGTAAATCGCTCTATTGCTGCTACAAATAAAGAACTCAATAATTTTTCTATAAATAATACCAATCAGCCAATATTAGCCCCGAATACATCTCCATCTACTTCCAGTTTTATATTAACTGATCAACAGCGTTTTTTAACGACAATTACCAACAAGTTACTCAGTATTCCTCAACCGGGAACATATGAATATATTCTACTCCGGGCTTATGGTGCTGCATTTGTCAATCCACAAACTACTGTTAAGTTGCCGCCAAAAGTTAGATTTACGTCTGAGCAAGAAACTAAACAATTTCAAGCTATGTTAACAATGGGTAAAGTTAACAAAACTAATAACTGTTATTTACAAAAATCAGCAGCAGATGCGTTCAATTTAGCGCAAGCACAAGTAAAAATTCCGCTAAAATCAGGTATCGGTGCTAGTGATTGTACTCGCACTTTTGCCGCTAATTTAAGATTTTGGCGCAAATATGCTAACGATACAATTTTGGCAAAAGTACAACAAGGTAAGGAAACACGAATTCTCGGTACTGTTGCACCACCAGGAGCTTCTCAACATCTTTGGGGATTGGCGATCGATTTACGTGTCACAAACGATGGGCAAATACAAGCTTTGAATCAAAATGGCTGGTTTCGTACTGTAGAAAATGATGTTTTACATTGGACTTATTTAGGTTATCCTGTAGAAAAGTTAACTGAGTTTGGTTTTCAAAATAAAGTAGTCGAGGGAGTTACTTACTGGTTAACACCACTTTAGGTGTTAAATAATACTTTATAAGTGAAAAAGATTAGACACCTAGAGCAAGCACTGAGATATACGTTAAAACTATAGTCAAGCATCAAGCAATTAGAGTGTTAATTAATTGATTTTTTTAAGTTACACTAAAATTAATATGTATTTATTCTTATTGATTTATGACGTTTTATTACATTAGAATGACAGAAATAACCTTTTTTTAACCTAAGATACTTAAAAATTCCAGTTTTTTGTGGAAAAACAAGAAATTTGCTCAGCTTATTGTTTTAATTTTTTGGGAAAATATCCTCATCAAAGTAGAATTTACCTGGCTATCTTAGTTCAAGATGGGATAAACATTTATACTAAAGTACGTAGTTGTGCTTTAGACCGCTAAAGCGCAACTACGTACCTAAATTTTAGGAAGTACCATTGGTTTTTGGGCAATGGGGTACTGACAATTTTCACAAAATCTTTCACCAGTCAAAATTGGCTGTATACCATTTATAAGCCTAACTACCGCTGATAAAATCGCTTCCAATTTATCAGGCATCTACCACTAAAAATGATTAAATTTTACGAATTGGTTTACAAAACCATTAAGGATGGCTAGATGGTTGATAAAAACGATCCTCAGAAAAATATTACAAACAGTAAATTCAAAATTTCGTCGAAAACGGAAACAGAAATACTTGCTCAAAGTGAGTCTCAGCAATTAAATAGTAACAGTGGTGTCAATTATAGAGTAAACCGATGGGGTTTACGCAGCAAGGCGATCGCCTGCGCCATGATCATGGTAACTTTACCAATATTAACAGTGGGAAGCCTTGCCTATTTTGTCGTCAACCAATCTACCACAAAACAAATTACCCAATCTAAGTCGAAATCTTCTGCAATTGCCACTCAAAGACAATTATTGCTGACAATACAAATTGGCACGTTCATCATAGCATTACTATGTGGCGGGATGGCGGCAATTATTGCTAACCGTTTGTTGCAACCAATCATGGTAACAGCTATAGCAGCAAGAAAACTGCGTCAAGGCAATCTTGATACCAGACTGTTGATAGAAGGTAAAGACGAACTCGCCGATTTGGGTGATAGTATTAACTATATGGCAGAGCAACTGCAAGAACTACAACAAAAACAAGCAGTTGAAGCCGATCAACTAAAATTGTTGAGTAATATCTTACTATTGATTCGCTCCTCGCTCAATTCTGAAGATTTATTTAATATTACAGTTAAACAAGCAAGACTTGCCCTGAGAACTGACAGAATTGTTATTTATCAATTCAATGCCAATGGTGGCAGAGAAGTCATAGCCGAATCGGTTGCTTTAGGTTTACCTGTGGCGCTAGGGAAGATAATTGAAGATGCTCAGATCGATCCAGACATGATAGAAGCATACAAAAAAGGTCATGTGTTGGCTATCAATAACGTTAATGAAGCAGGCTTTACTTCTGAACAACAGAGGTTGATGGAAAAACTACAAATCAAAGCTAAATTGGTAACGCCAATTCTTAAAGATCATCAAATATTCGGATTTTTAATTGCTCATCACTGCTTTTCGCCTCATATTTGGCAGCCCTATGAAATTAATTTCCTACAGCAATTAGCAACTCAAGTCGGACTAACATTAGAACGTGTCAGTCTACTAGAAGCAACACAAAAGCTCAAAGATTTTATCAGCCATATAGAAGGAAGTTTTAATAGAGAAGATGTCTACAATTTAGCAGTGGAAAAAATTCGGCAAGCTATCAAGGCAGAACGAGCAGTTATTTATAAATTTGATGATGGGAACTGGTTTGGCAGGGTGATTGCTGAATCAGTAATTGGTGGTTGGCAAACCATGGTAGGGGCAGAATTTCACGATCCATGTTTCCAAAACTATGTAGAAAAGTATCGCCAAGGACGTGTTCAGGCAATTAATAATATTTATCAAGCAGGTTTGTCGCACTGTTACATCCAACAACTTGAACTTTTTGCTGTTCAAGCTAATTTGGTAGCACCAATCGTACTCAGTGACAAACTACTAGGCTTATTAATTGTTCATCAATGTTCTCAACCGCGTATTTGGCAGCAGTCGGAAATTTATTTGTGTGAGCAATTTGCTAAAATTGTCGGATTGGCAATAGAACGAACTAATTTTAAAGAGCAAATCGAAAAAGAACGCTTTGTCACAGATGAGCAAAATCAACAACAAGAAAAATTACAAATACAACTACTACAACTACTTGATAATATTGAAGGAGCATCCAGAGGAGACTTGACAGTGCGTGGCGAGGTAACATATGGGGAAATCGGTACGATCGCCGTCTTTTTTAACTCCATCATGGAAAATTTGCGCTCGATGATTAACGAGGTAAAACTGGGGGCAACTCAATTAGATGAAGCGATTGCTCAAAACTCAGAAGCGATCGGTCAACTAGCAACTAAAGCACTTCAACAAACCGATCAAATTAATCATATTATCAGCTCTATTGAGAAAATTAGAGTTACCATCAACGAAGTTGCAAAAAATGCCAGAAAAGCAGTACTAGTTGCACAGACTGCTTCTCATTCTGCCAACGTTGGCAGTGCAGCAATAGATCTCACAGTCGAAAATATGATCAATTGGCAAGAAACAGTTGGGGAAACTAATGAAAAAGTCAAGCGTCTTGAGGAATCTTCACAAAAAATTGGGCGTGTATTGGTGTTGATTCAACAAATTGCCATGCAAAGCAACTTACTCGCTATTAATACAGGAATAGAAGCGGCGCGTGCTCAAGAAAATCCAGCTTTGGTAGTAATTGCTGAAGAAGTTTCTACACTCGCAGCAAAGTGTAGCGAAGTGACACAAGAAATTGAAGGAATTACAAATAACATTCAACTTCATACCAACGTTGCACTCCAGGCTGTAGACTTGGACACAGATTTATTAACTGAAGGAACCCGTTTTGCACAACATGCTCAGCAAAGTTTAAGTCAAATTTTCTCAGACTTTCAACAAATAGATGAATTAGTACAGTCAATTGCTGTTACTTCATTAGCAAACGTGCAGACTTCTCAAGCACTTATTAACATCATCCGAGAAATTGCTCAAGCCTGTGAAGAAACTAGTTCTGCATCTTGGCAAGTTTCCACATCTGTCGAAAAAACAGTGGAAATTTCCCAGAAATTGCAAACGAGTATCAATACATTCAAAATCGAATAGAAGGCAGAGGGCAGAGGGCAGAGGGCAGAGGGCAGAAGAATAAAATATTCTAACTTGTGACTCCTGAGTCCTTGCCCCATTGAATACCTTGCGCCTTGTTACTACAATAAAATTAAATACCAGCAGATCAGGAGTTCTGGCAGTGGGCTTATTTGATGATGTGAGTCGGTTTCTGGAAAACCGTTTAGAAGAGTTCTTGCGTAATAATCCGCACTTGGAGTTAGAAGCGCTGTTGGAGCAACTGCGAGAGCAGGAAGAAGATACTCTCAAACTTATAGCAGATTTACAACTACAAGAGAAGCGATCGCAAGAGGATATTCTCTCCACTGCACAAGAAATTCAAAGATGGCATATCCGTGTGGAAAAAGCGAAAGCTGCTGGTAGACAAGATTTAGCAGCAGCAGCTTCTGAGCGCGAAGCCGCACTGCTACGCGAAGGAAACCAACGCTGGGGACAAATGCAAGGAATCAAAGAACGCATCTCCCAAGCAAAAGAACTAATCCGCAAAATTCAACAACGGCGACAAGAAGTGCAAGCCAAAGCAACTGAAGCACAAACAGCCCGCTCCAAAGCTCAAGCCCAACAGCGTCTAGAAACCGCAGGCTGGTCAAATCAAACTAGCAGCTACTCTAAAAGTTATGATGATTTAGAAGAGAAATTCCGTCGTTGGGAAACCGATGACGAATTACAAAGGATGAAGCGCAACATGGGGCAGAGCTAGTAAAGCTGTTTTGAACAATTTGAGGAAAATTTAATTATGAAAACCGAAATCAATAGAGTAGAGTTAATTAAGGATATCAACGTACTACTACACAGCGCTTACGACAGCACATTAGAAGAAATTTTTGCACGCTTAAAAAAAATTGATGATGAAGAGGATGAAGAAGACCTTAGAGACATTAAAGAAGCTAGAGAAGATATAACGATTAACGGAACTGTATCTTGGGAAGAGATTAAAAATGAGATGAAAAAGGATGTGGCGTGACATACAGAGTTGAATTCTCTAGGAAAGCAACTAAACAATTCAAAAAGTTATCGCCCCAGTTTCAATACCGAATACAAAATAAAATTGATGAACTGGCAGTAGAACCACGTCAGTCGCGGAGTTAAAAAATTACAAGGTGATGATAACTCATATCGTATTCGAGTAGGTGATTATCGCGTTATTTATCAAATAGAAGATGATGTTTTATTAGTGACTGTGATTAAGGTAAAACACCGAAACGAAGTTTATAAAGATGATAGTTGATCAAGAAAAACTACTACTGCGAACTTTTTGTATTGACGGGAACAGAAGGTGATGAGTCTAATTTAGGTAATTCTACTGTTTCATCAGTTACATTGCTGATGTAATAGCCAAAAAACTTGTCATAATTTGAAGCTACAGCCAAAAACGCTCCACCCAGAATGTAAATGGGTAGAGGAAACCGAAAATCTTGCAACCAATCAAAAAATTCCGCTAGGGCAAACAGTACTAAAAAGCAGGCAAGCCAAACCTTCATCCTTCCATCCCCTGGACAAACTTCTCCATTATATAGTAGCGCAAACTCAACAAGCCCGGTAACTCTTATGTAACCGGGCTTGTTGTTTCTTTGGAATGATTTGAGAATGTTATATTCCGATCTGCGATTTGGGCAATATGTAGGTAGGGAACTACCTATAAGTATATCCAATATGTAAAAACTGAATGACGTAATAGATACAAACTTAGTTTACAGTTTACAGGTAATCAAATATTCCTTAATGATTTAAAGTTATTAAATATGCAAGAACATCATCAATTTCCTACCGAAATTAGTCATCTATTTACAGATTTAGATCTAGCCGAAACAATTTTAGTTATAGATGATAGTCTAGTAAATTTAAGTTTATTGTCCTCTATTTTATCTAGTGCTGGTTATAAAGTTTTAATTGAAACAAATAGTAAAAATGCTATTAATGAAGTTAAAACCAACATTGTAGATTTAATATTATTAGACGTTGTTATGCCAAAAATAGATGGATTTGAAATATGTAAACTTTTAAAATCTGCTCCAGAAACTAGAGATATTCCGATTATTTTTATGACTGCTCTTACAGATATGGAACAAAAAGTAAAAGGATTTAATTTAGGAGCAGTAGATTATATTACTAAGCCATTTCAAAAAGAAGAAGTATTAGCCCGCATTCAAGTACAATTGAAACTGCGGCGATTAAATTTAGAGCTAGGTGAGCAAAAGCAACAACTAGAACAACGAGTGCAGGAACGAACTGGTGAACTGTTTCAAGCTCTCGAAGCATTAAAGAAAACTCAACTACAATTGGTACAAAGTGAGAAAATTTCTTCTTTAGGGCAGTTAGTGGCTGGAATTGCTCATGAAGTTAATAATCCGCTTAATTTTATTTCTAGTAATTTACATCATGCTACAAATTACGTTCAAGATTTGATTAATTTAGTGCAACTATACCAAAAAAAATATCCTCATCCAGGAGCAGAGATAGAAGAGCAAATTTTAGCAATGGACATAGAGCATGTGCAGGAAGATTTGCCCAAGCTAATTTCGTCTATGAAATTAGGTAGCGATCGCCTCAGAGAAATCATTCAATCTTTACGTAATTTTTCCCGTGCAGATAGAGTACAAAAAAAAGCTGTGAATATTCATAACGGCTTAGAAACAACTTTAATGATTTTGCAATATCGTCTGAAAGCCGTTCCTAAACGTCCTGCTATCAAAGTAATCAAAGATTATGGTAATTTGCCTTTGATTAAATGCTATCCAGGGCAACTCAATCAAGTGTTTATGAATCTGTTAGCTAATGCTATTGATGCCATAGAAGAGTCATTCGTCAATTCTCAACCAATGACAAATGACAAAGAACAAATGACTATCCCGACCATACGCATTTACACGGTTGCAGACAACGAAAAAGTGACAATTCGGATTGCCGATAATGGACTCGGAATGTCAGAATCAGTACAAAGTCAAATATTCAATCCTTTCTTCACCACTAAGCCAGAAGGTAAAGGCACGGGTTTAGGATTATCAATTAGCCACCAAATTGTAGTAGAGGAACATGGAGGGGAGTTGAACTGTAATTCTGTACTGGGAGAAGGATGTGAGTTTACAATTCAAATTCCCATCAGAGAATAATTTTCGGACTATGCTTTGCAAGTGCGTTCGCCTCTAAGTAATGTAAATTATCAACTCAAATGTGGGAACTATTTAAATAGAAAGCTTCCCAGATGTCACAATGCGATTAAAACCAGACTCGTTTTCAGGTAATAGGTATAAAAAAAATACCACTACGCCTAATCCTTGTCCTTCCCTTTGTACTGCAAATCTTTGCCGCCGTGGGGCTGACTGGATACCTATCATTACGCAATGGGCAGAAAACTGTCAACAACCTCGCTTCCCGTCTACGTAGCGAGGTTTGCTTGCGTATCGATCAACACCTAAATAGTTATCTCGAAACGGCTCGTCATTTGGCTCAAATCAATGGAGATGCGATCGACTTGGGATTGTTAGATCCAAAAGACTTAGAAAAGCTGGGGCATTACTTCTGGAAGCAAATGCGGTTGTATGACGTTGGTTATATTAGCTTTGGTAGCAGTGCAGGTGAATTTGCTGGCTCTGGCTATGGATACAATTTTGAGGGTACTCGCCTCATTGTTAATGATGTTTCTCTAAAGCGCTATGGTAACAATGATAGCTACAACTACCAAACAGATGACCAAGGAAATCGGCTCAAGCTGATTGATACTTTTCCCAATTACCAATTTCAAAAAGAGGCTTGGTATACACAGACAATTGAAGCAGGTAAACCGATTTGGAGTCCAATTTATCAGTGGGAAATACCGCCCTATCCTTTAGCAATCTCCGCCAACCGCCCTGTGTACGATCACAACAAAAATTTGCTTGGTGTCGTCGGTATCGATCAACGCTTGACACAAATTAGTGATTTCTTGCGGAAGTTAAAAGTTAGTCCCAACAGCAAAACCTTTATATTGGAACGCGATGGACTAATAGTTGCTACTTCTAGTACCGAGCAGCCCTTCACTATAGTGAATGGGAAACCGAAACGACTCAGTGTTTCAGAAAGTCGCGATCCTTTAATTCAGGCGACAGCACAATATTTGAAAAATCACTTTAATGGATTGAGTCAAATTAAAAATAACCACCAGCTTGACTTTCAGCTTAAAGGTGAGCGGCAGTTTGTTCAAGTCACACCTTGGCGCGATGAATGGGGTTTAGATTGGTTGGTAGTCGTTGCTGTGCCAGAATCTGACTTCATGGCACAAATTAATGCCAACACCCGTACCACAATTCTTCTGTGTCTCGGCGCTCTTGTTCTTGCTACGGTACTGGGAATATATACATCACGTTGGATTACCCAGCCTATACTGCGGATCGGTATTGCTAGTGAGGCGATAGCATCTGGAAAATTAAACCAAAAAGTCCAAGCATCCAGCGTCAACGAATTAGGAGTTCTCGCTCAATCATTCAACCGCATGGCTATTCAGTTACGAGAATCTTTTAATGCTTTGGAAAAAACCAATCAAGAACTAGAAATCCGAGTCGAAGAACGTACAGCAGAACTAAAAGAAGCTAAAAAAGTTGCTGATACTGCCAATCATGCTAAGAGCGAATTTTTAGCAAACATGAGCCATGAACTAAGAACACCACTCAACGGCATTTTAGGTTATGCTCAAATCCTGCAACGCTCTCAAAGCATAGCAGAAAAAGAACGTAATGGCATCAACATTATTTATCAATGTGGTTCTCACTTATTAACCTTAATCAACGATATTTTAGATCTCTCTAAAATTGAAGCACAGAAAATGGAACTCTACCCGACAGATTTTCATTTTCCTACCTTCCTTCAAGGAGTTGTAGAAATTTGTCGCATCCGGGTAGAACAAAAAGGTATTACTTTTACGTACCAAGCAAACTCACTTCCCCAAGGCATTCATGCTGACGAAAAACGCCTACGACAAGTATTAATTAACCTACTCGGTAACGCCATCAAATTTACTGACACTGGAGGGGTGACTTTTAAAGTAGAGGTAATAGGGAATAGGGCATGGGGCATGGGGCAAAGGGAAATTAGTGATGCCCATTGCCCATTGCCCATTGCCCATTGCCCATTGCACAAAATTCGCTTCCAAATTGAAGACACTGGTGTGGGAATGAGCTCGGAATCTTTAACTCATGCAGGTTTTGATGTGGCTGTAGCTACAAGTGGCGAAAATGCGCTCAAGCAAAGCACTTATGCTCCTCCAGATATAATTTTACTAGATATTCAAATGCCTGGTATCGATGGCTTTGAAACCTGTAAGAAAATAAAGGATAATCCACAATTGTATGACATTCCTATAATTTTTATGACTGCTCTAAATGAAACAGCAGATAAGATCAAAGGTTTTAATCTGGGAGCAGTAGATTATATCACTAAGCCCTTTCAAGAAGAAGAAGTGTTAGCTCGCGTCCGGTTGCAGTTAAAACTACGAAATTTAACCAAGAAACTAGAAGAACAAAATGTTAAACTAAAGCACAGAGAAGAAGAGTTAGAGCTACGAGTACACGAGAGAACAGCGCAACTATCTAAATCCCTACACGATTTGCAACAGACTCAAATTCAACTAGTACAGAGTGAAAAGATGTCTACTCTTGGGCAATTGGTAGCCGGTGTTGCTCATGAAATTAGTAATCCGCTCACTTCTATTTCTGGTAATATTAAACACATAGAAGAATATATTCACAATTTACTAGAACATTTACAACTATACCAACAACACACTTCTAATCCTGCACCAGTAGTTGAGGCTCATGCAGCAGAAATTGACTTAGATTTTCTTACGGAAGACTTACTAAAAATAATTAATTCTGTTAAAGTTGGTACAATTAGGATAGGTGATATTAGTGATTCTCTACGAACTTTCTCCCGTGCAGATACTACTTCTAAAGTGCTAGCTAATATTCATGAGGGAATTGATAGCACCTTAATGATTTTACAACATCGCCTCAAAGCCAATAATACTCGTCCGGCAATTAAAGTTATCAAGGAATATGGAAATATTCCTCTAGTCAAATGCTATTTAGGACAACTCAATCAGGTATTTATGAATATCTTAGCAAATGCGATTGACGCTTTAGAAGAATCTAATCAAGGACACAGTTTTACTGATATTGAAAAACTACCTAATATGATTACTATTACAACCGAATTATCTCCAGATGGTCAAATGGTTATAATTAAGATTAAAGATAATGGCAAAGGTATGTCATCAGAGGTTAAATCACATATATTTGAACATTTATATACTACGAAAACAGTAGGTAAAGGTACAGGTTTAGGTTTATCTATCAGTCATCAAATAGTAGTAGAAAAACATGGAGGTTATTTGAATTGTGAATCAGTTGTAGGATTCGGAACAGAATTAGCGATCGCCATCCCCATTTAACTAAATCAAAAGTAGTCCCAAATTCATTGAAGGAGTCGTTTACGAAATCCTCTTTACGCTCTAACTACGCCAGTATACTTTCAACCAAAGGATAGCTCTGTCAATCAGTTGTAGAGACGTTTTATGGAACGTCTCTACATTTTAATTGGTATCCGGTTTTTCCAATTTAAATTAGATGTGTCACAGCTTAGTAACCACCTCGGGAGTATCCTCCTCTATCTCTATCTCTATCTCTATTACCGCCGCCCCATCTACCGCCGCCAGATGAAGAACCTCTGTTGTCAGTCTTAGGTTTAGCTTTGTTAACTTTGAGGTTGCGCCCCATCCACTCAGCGCCATCTAGAGACTCGATCGCTGCAGTTTCTTCTGCTTCCGTTTCCATTTCTACAAAGGCGAAACCGCGCATCCGCCCACTTTCGCGATCCATAGGTACTTGAACGCTTTTAACAGTTCCATATTCTAAAAACACACGTTTAAGGTCTTCTTCTCCAACTTGGTAAGATAAATTACCAATGTAAATTGACATAGAACATCTCCAGAGTCATAGGACGTTGAGATTTAGATCCGGAGAAGTCTGTAATGATAGACATAGATAAAAACAAACTGCACAACCGAATTTAATCTTTCCCGCTTATTCTAACACATATTTGTTCTGATTATTTTTAAGATTCTTTACTTTAGAACACAATGCCATACCTGGTTTACTTCTTAAATCAAAACAAAAATGAATGGTCTACCATCTATGCTACGCCTACTAGCAGATGCTCAATTACAAGGACTTTTAAACATAGCACTCACTAAAATTATTGCCGTTGTAGAAGTTTTAGATTCTTTAGATTAAGCATATATTCGTAATTGTTTTCATCAAATAATCCATCAGATATATCAATGTACGTCTCTACAACATAGATATCATTTTCAAACCTGTTTCTGTACATACACCAGACAATGGTTGATCCCACGGTTCAACAGGTAACTGGGGCAAATAGGCAAAATCAAACACAATACCGATGGTAGGTTTTGATGCCCATTCAGGTAAACTCAGCAAGCGATCGTAATATCCCCCGCCGTAACCTAAGCGATAACCTTGATAGTCGCAAGCAACACTAGGGACGAGAATCAAATCGACAAAGGCAGAATCTATAGTAGGCGCATCGGGATGGGGTTCAGTTATACCGTAAGCCCCAGTTATTACAGAATCGTTGGTTTTCCAAAGATGCCAATGTAGCGATTTACCCACGCAACGAGGAAATCCCCAAAAGTAATGGGTTTGTCTAAACAAGTTAGTTAAATCAGGTTCTTGGCGAAAGCTGAAATAAGCAAGTATTGTTTTTGCTGAGGTAAATAGGGGAGAGGATAGAAGGTGTGTGCTGAGGCGCGCGCTCTTTTCCCTCCACTGTGCTACTGTCATTGATTGACGGGTTTTGAGCAGCGATTTGCGTAGTTCTGCTTTTTCCCATATCCGTCTACTCTCATGGTAACTAGCCATCTACTAATTTCCAAAAGTCATCATGCTTAATCCCGCCAGTTTCTTGGATACTTTGCTCAGCCGTCTCCAACAATTGATTGAATTGAGAATTATGTGCTAAGCTCAGGCGTTCTAATTCCTCTGCGTCCACAACCACATTAATTGCAGCTACTGGGCGACCATTTTCTATAATTAGAATCGGCTCACTTTGAGATTGTTTCAAGTATTCACTAAAATTTGCCTTGATTTCATCTATTGTTACAGTTTTCATAATTCAAATTCCTCGCCGCCTATAAATAAGGTATTACCATCTTTGACACCAATAGCTAGAATATAAACTTGTTTTTCTGATAACTCAGTTCGATAAAACACCCGAAATCGATTATTGGAACCAAAGCGTAATTCCCAAGTAAAGCCTAATTCCGATGGTCGTAGCAATGGTTTTCGGTTACGTGTCTCAACTTCTGGTTCATAGCTTAGCTGCTCCTCAATTATACTACGGATCTGTGAATGATATTTGCGCTCAATTGCCAAGAGATGCTGCACTACTTCAGAAGCATAGATTAGTTCAAAGGGTTGCTGTGGTGTCATGCCTTACAAGCATAATTGTACTGCTAAAAACAATAAGTAGGGGAATTTGCCCTACCAACTGAAAGATATTTTCCCTGTTTTTGTGCAAATAGCTTGTAAAAGTTTTTCCCACGGTTCAATCGGTAACTGAGGTAAATAGGCACAAGAGCGATCGCTCTTTTCTCTCCACTGTGCTACTGTCATTAATTGACGGGTTTTGAGCAGCGATTTGCGTAGTTCTACTTTTTCCATTCCAAAATCATGCCTGAGGATAAGCCTAAAACCGAAGACTCCATTGATAAAGTTACTCTGCCAGATATTCTGCCCAATTTACCTATTCTTTCCAGCAAGCCGCAAGCGTGGAATGGCATTATCATAGAACATCATCGTCAACCCTCCTTTGAAATTCCTGAACATTGCCTGCCACAACACCTAATTGCCATTCAAGTTGGTTCTCCTATCAAGGTAGAAAATGTGGTGAATGGACGATTTCAAAGCGGGTACTCAGTCAGTGGTGATTTGAGTGTAATACCAGCTCATCTGCCAAACTGGGAGCGCTGGTACGGAATAGCTGAATATATTGCTCTGCGTTTAGAGCCGGAATTAGTTGTAAAAGCCACAGAGCAATCCCTAGAAGCTAACCATGTTGAGATTATTCCACACTTAAGAATCCGCGATCCACTCATCCAACAGATGGGGTTAGCACTGTTGGCAGAGGTTAAAGATGGGGTAGCCATGAGTCGTCTCTACGTGGAATCGATGGCAACCACGCTAGCTGTTCATCTCCTTAGACATTATTCAGCATTACCAACTATTAAAAAATACACTGATGGTCTACCGCCGTCCAAGTTACGCCTAGCAATTGAGTATATAAACGATAATTTATCACGAGATTTAACCTTAGCTGAACTTGCTGCCGTGGTCAAGTTAAGCCCAAATTACTTTATCAGTTTGTTCAAACGATCAACTGGTTTGTCTCCCCATCAGTACGTACTCAAGTGCAGAATTGAGTGGGCTAAGGCATTACTAGCTGAGAATAAATTATCAATTATTGAGGTTTGCGATCGCGTGGGTTTCCAGAACCATAGCCACTTTACCACAGTGTTTCGGAGGTTAATGGGAACAACGCCAAGAGCGTATCGAGAACAAACCAAATTTTAGACCTACATTTTTCGTAAGATTACAACATTTAGCGTAAGAACTGAAAAGACAGCCTTGACAAATTTCTGTAATATGGCAAACAGTAGAGACGTTCCGGCGGAACGTCTCGACAGATAATGCGCAATTAAATTCGGTCGATGTCTATTGTTCTATTTCCTCCTTTGATTTGAGAGTACACCGCTGGAAACTTGCCATGAGCAGCACAAAAAATCCGAATCAACAATCAGACGAAAGTAGTAAAAGAAAAAATTCCCCAATTACGCGGCGCGAAATTATTGGTGCAGGAGTAGTGGGATTAGCAGCAGCCACAACAACTAAAAGTGCTTTTGCCAACACTCAAAAACCAGTAGAACCAGAAACTGCTAAAGCAAATCCTAACGGCAGATTCAAAGACAAAGTTGTACTGATTACCGGAGCTACATCTGGTATCGGTAAAGCTACTGCTTACGCTTTTACCAAAGAAGGAGCCAAAGTGTTTTTCTGTGGTCGTCGGACAAATTTAGGTGAAGCGAATGTGCGCGAAATTCAAGCCTTTGGTGGTGAAGCGACTTATATGCAAGCAGATGTGAGAAAAGAAGGCGATGTCAGAAATTTCATTAATGGCTGTGTTCAGAAATACCGCCGTATAGACATTGCCTTCAACAACGCTGGGATCGAAGCTCCACCAAAAAGTATCGCAGAATTGTCATTGGAGGAGTGGAACAACGTTATAGCAACAAATGCGACAGGCGTTTTTCTGTCGATGAAGTATGAGATTCCCGTTATGAGTAGGCTGGGTGGTGGTATAATTGTAAACACAGCTTCTGTTGGTGGACATCAAGGCTTTCCAAATATTGCGCCTTACGGGGCAAGTAAGGCTGGAATCATGTCTTTAACAAGAACTGGGGCAATGGAACTTACAAGCAAAAATATCCGTGTCAACTCCTTTTCCCCTGGCGCTGTTGACACGCCCATGTTGCGCCGCGCACTAAGTTCTTGGGGTACTACGATAGAAACTACTGCTAAAGAGTATCCAATCAACAGGTTAGCAACGGCAGAAGAAATGGCACGAGTTGTCATGTGGCTATCTTCTGAAGATGCCACGATTATGGTTGGCACTGATATTGATGCCACAGGTGGTTATATAACTAAGTAGTTAAATGAAACAGATCCCCGACTTCTTAAAGAAGTCGGGGATCTCGATCATGCAGCGTTTTTGCGCCACCACTCAATTGTGTTTTTCAAACCTTGCTTGAAATCTACTTGAGCGGTAAAACCAAAGGCCTGCTTTGCCCGTTCGGTATCCAAACAACGGCGGGGTTGTCCATTGGGTTTGTCGGTTTCCCAAACAATTTCGCCATCAAACTCCATTAACTCGCAGATGAGATTAATCAAATCGTGGATGGAGATTTCATAGCCTGTTCCCAAGTTCACTGGTTCGGGATCGTTGTATAATTGAGTACCCATAACAATGCCTCGTGCGGCATCTTCGGAATACAAGAACTCACGGGTAGGACTGCCATCACCCCAAACTGGGAGTTTCTTTTCTCCCTTCAGTTGTGCTTCCTGAACTTTACGAATCAAAGCGGGGATGACATGGGAACTTCTGGGATCGAAGTTGTCTTCTGGTCCGTATAAGTTTACTGGTAATAAATAAATACCGTTGAAACCGTACTGCTGGCGATAAGCTTGGAGTTGGACGAGAAGGGCTTTTTTGGCGATGCCATAAGGGGCGTTGGTTTCTTCTGGGTAGCCATTCCAAAGGTCATCTTCTTTGAATGGAACTGGGGTAAATTTGGGGTAGGCACAGATAGTGCCAACACAGACAAATTTTTCTACTCCAGCTTGATAAGCTGCATGAATCAGCTGTGTCCCCATCATCAAATTGTCGTAGAACAATTCGGCTGGTTTTTCTCGATTTAGACCAATGCCACCAACGTGAGCTGCTAGGTGGATGATAATATCTTGTTGGTCAACTGCACGTTGGCAATTTTCCATGACGCACAAATTGCAGTCACGCGATCGCACTACTGTTATTTTCTCTTGCTCTGCGCCTGCTAGTGTCAGTTGGTTGATCACCTGACGTCCCAGGAAACCAGCCCCACCGGTAACTAGGATGCGTTTGCTCTTTAGTTCTAAGGCGTTCATATTTTTGTCAAAGTTTGTAGATCAGAAGTGGAGTACGCCCAGTTCTTGCCGAATCATGGCATTATCCTTAATTACTTTTGCCACTTTTCCATTTGGTGAAGTCAGTCCTATCGCTTGTAAGTCCGCTTCTACCATCAGGGCGACTAATTGCTCAAATGTGACTGAAGGTTTCCAGCCTAACTTTTGCTGTGCCTTTGTAGAGTCCCCGATTAATAAATCTACCTCAGCCGGACGGAGATAGCGCTCATCAAACTCCACAAAATCTTGCCAATTGAGGTTGACATAATCAAACGCTAGTTCTAAAAACTCGCGTACTGAGTGAGTTTCACCTGTAGCAACAACGTAATCGTCTGGCTCAGATTGTTGTAGCATCAACCACATCGCTTTGACGTAATCTTTGGCATAGCCCCAATCACGTTTAGCATCAAGATTACCCATGTAGAGCTTTGCCTGTTTCCCGGCAACAATTCTGGCAACTGCCCTAGTAACTTTGCGTGTGACAAACGTTTCACCCCGTCGCGGTGATTCATGGTTAAACAGTATACCATTACAAGCAAACATTCCGTAAGATTCGCGGTAATTTACTGTTTGCCAGTGGGCATAAACCTTCGCACAGGCATAGGGGCTACGGGGGTAAAAAGGCGTTGTTTCCTTTTGGGGAACTTCTTGTACCAAACCATACATTTCTGAAGAGCCAGCTTGGTAGAATCTTACTTGGATGCCAGTGCGATGTTGGTAATCACGGATTGCTTCTAATAAACGTAGGGTTCCCATTCCTACTGCATCGACTGTATATTCTGGAGAATCAAAGCTTACTCTTACATGAGATTGAGCGCCCAGATTGTAAATTTCTACTGGCTGAACTTCTTCTAAGATGCGGCGCAATGTGGTTCCGTCTGTTAAGTCACCGTAATGAAGTTTTAGCCTTGCTCCCTCTTTGTGAGGATCTTCGTATATGTGATCGATGCGATCAGTGTTGAAGGTAGAAGTTCGGCGAATTATACCATGAACCTCATAACCTTGCTTGAGTAAAAACTCACTTAGATAAGAACCATCTTGACCAGTAATACCAGTAATTAGGGCTCGCTTAGAATGCGTCATGCTCAATTATCCCTTGTCTGTTATGATCACATTTATACAGGATGACTTGGTACAATCTAGCAGCTATTTGCTAAATTGCCCAATGGTAAACACACGGTTATCACTTACAACTTTACTAGATTTTGTAAGTGGATATGCTGATAGAAAGGGATGTTTATAGTAAACTCCTCTTATTTAAGTATTTTGGACTGGCAAGATATAAAGTTTTTAATCTTTACAAATAATAATTCAATATATTTGTGTTCTTTGTCAAGTTTTAATTTAGGCGATCGCTCTTGAAGGCTCTGATTTAAAAGATTTCAACTTATTTTACTTTTTCTGTTACTTAAATCAAATTTATTTTTTTCTAACCTAAGAACAGACGCCCCAACGGGGCGTCTCTACAGATTAATATGCGCCGTTATCTTTGGGAATCATCACAACACCTATTGTTTTGACGATTATCCATAAATCCAGTAAAAAATTTCTGAATTTGACATAATGCAGGTCTATTTGTACTCGGCGAGGATATGGAATGTCGTTACGTCCAGACACTTGCCATAACCCAGTGATTCCTGGGCGAATAGTTAGAATGTCGTCAATATAACAACCATACTTCGGTAGTTCTTCAGCTACCAAAGGTCGCGGACCGACAACACTCATGTCTCCTTTTAACACATTCCAAAATTGAGGAAACTCATCCAAGCTAGTGATGCGCAAAAATCGACCTATAGTTGTAATTCTAGGATCTTTTTTGAGCTTAAAATTATGCTCGAATTCTTGCCGCAGAGCAGGCTCTCTTTCCATCAAAAGCATGAGAACTTCGTCGGCATTTCTAACCATTGTCCGGAATTTAATACAATTAAAGGGTTTGTAATTTTTACCGACTCTTTCTTGGATATAAAAAATTGGACCCTCTGAGCTAAAAGCAATTAGGAGAGCCAAAATTAAATAAACCGGAGAAAACAAGATTAGTACCAACAGTGAAAACACAATATCGAACAGTCGTTTGGCAAACTCTCCGTGTAAAGCCCGAAAAGACAAACTGGCTTTATATCTAGGCGTCTTTTTCGGTTGACCACGTTTTAAGAAAGTACGCGTAGACACGCTCTTCGCTTGCCGTAGGCTTCGCTTGCCGGAGAGGAGTGAGCTCTGGGCAGTCATCATACTCCTTAACAATCCACACCACACATAGTCCCAATCTTAAAGCTAAAAGGAGGTTCTTCTGGAGGCAAATTTCCAAAAGCCGGAAAAACTCACGAAAATAACAAGACTATCAATTGGGAGACAGTCTTTTGCTACATGTAGTATTGACAAATTCCAGGTAGTGCTGCATGAATATTTGCGGGGAAAATCGGGCAGCGTGCTTGAGGGCATTCTCAGGATTAAACTTTCCTTGCAGCGCTTCAAAGTTTTCTACCGCTGCTACCAAAGCTGCTTCTGTTTGTTGGTGGAATAATATTCCTGTTCCTGTATCTGGGCAACAGCGAATATCCCGCACTGTTTCCAATGCACCACCACCACCATAGGCAATTACAGGAGTACCGCAAGCCTGTGCCTCCACAGGGGCAATGCCAAAATCTTCACAAGCTGCATATACAAACCCTTTAGCATACGCCATATATTTTTTTACTACATCATCTGGTTGCCATCCCATTATTTTTATATTAGAATTTGCTAGTTGACGAATTTTTTTCATTTCAGGTCCAGTACCTATTACTACTAAAGGTCGTTGCAATTCATTAAAAGCCTTGACTATTAAAGATACTTGCTTGTAACTCACTAACCGGGAAACAGTTAGGTAAAAGTCCTCTTTATCAGCCAAAAAAGAAAAACCCTCGGTATTAACTGGCGGATAGATGACTGTTGCTTCTCGACGGTAGCAACGCCAAATACGACGAGCTGTATATTGGGAATTGGCAATAAAGTGATCGACACGATTTGCCGTCAATACATCCCATTGACGCAAACGATGCAATAAGTACTTTGTCGCCCATCCAGATAAACCACTACCCACTTTGCTTTGCCTTAAATAATCAAAGGTTAATTCCCACAGATAGCGCATTGGGCTGTGACAGTAACAAATGTGTAACTGATCGCCAGTGGTCAAGACTCCTTTGGCAACAGCATGAGATGATGACAGAATTACGTCATATTGACGTAAATCCAGTTGTTCAATTGCCAGTGGTAACAAAGGGAGGTATTTTTGTACACCGTTGCGAGCAAAAGGTAGGTGCTGGAGAAACGTCGTGCCAATCTGACGTTTGTATAAATAACTCGACGGATTGCTGGATTCAAAATCGATCAGGGCGTACAAGTCAGCATCAATGTGATTCAGAATTTCCCGAACAACGAGTTCTGAACCACCAGTTGCTTTAGGTGTAAGCCATTCATGTACCAGAGCATATTTCAAGGGCACAGCTAACTTTAGTTGGTAGAGAACACATTGGCATAGGATCGGTTAACTCTGAAAAGTTTCCCATTTTATTTAATTTGTGGGAAACGCCCCACATTGACACAACAGACGTAATCTCAGTAAAAGAGGTTCCTAACTGATGCCGCAACCTGATAACCTCAAATTGGGGATTGTTAATTGCTAATTGTTAATTGTTAATTGTTAATTGTAACAATTAGCCGTTAGCCATGCCCTAAGGGAGCAACGGAGATAGGAAACTCTTAATTTATGCGAATTTTAGTTATGGGTGGTACCCGGTTCATTGGTGTCTACCTGACTCAAATACTGGTAGCACAAGGACATGATGTAGTACTTTTCAACCGTGGGAATCGACCAACTCCTGTGGAAGGTGTAAAAACAATTACAGGCGATCGCACGGACACTGCGACTTTAAAAGAAAAATTATCATCAGAAAGTTTTCATGCCATTTTTGATAATAATGGGCGAGAACTTACTGATACTCAACCACTATGCGAAATTTTTCCAGACCATGTGCAACATTTTGTCTACATGAGTTCTGCTGGAGTATACCTCAAATCTGACCAAATGCCTCATGTTGAAGGGGATACTGTTGATCCCAAAAGTCGTCATAAGGGTAAGCATGATACGGAAGCTTATCTTGAGCAACAAGGATTACCTTTTACTTCCATTCGTCCTACATACATTTACGGTCCGCAAAACTACAATGATTTGGAAGCTTGGTTTTTTGACCGCATTGTACGCGCTCGCCCTATTCCTATCCCTGGTAATGGATTACACATTACCCAGTTAGGTCATGTTAAAGATTTAGCTCGGGCAATGAGTAAGGTTTTAGGTAATGCTTTGGCAGTAAAACAAATTTACAACGTGTCAGGCGATCGCTTTGTCACATTTGATGGTTTAGCCCACGCTTGCGCTGCTGCTGCAGGCAAATCACCCGATGAAATCAAAATAGTGCATTACGATCCGAAAAAATTTGATTTCGGCAAGCGCAAAGCTTTCCCCTTACGCACTCAACACTTTTTTGCTTCTATAAATAAAGCCATGACAGAATTAGGCTGGCAACCTGAGTTTGATCTCATTTCTGGGCTAAAAGACTCATTTGAAAATGATTACCTTGTATCGGGCAGAGATAAATCAGACGTTGATTTCTCTGTAGATGAAGAGATTTTAAAATCTTTGTAAATTTTCCGTGTAGAGACGTTACATTTAACGTCTCTACTAATTTGATGATGGCTTGACAAGCACCTTTTTCGCTGAACTTATTAACGCTAGAGACTGAGGAAAAGGTAGAGTAGCGATAGTAAAAATTTTCAATAAAATTTTCAATGTAGTGCGCTGCCAAAGCACAGAAGGGTTGTTTTTGAAGACACTCCAGAAATATCGCAAGGCAGTAATAGCATTTTGCTGATTATTAGGTGACTCTAGTGATTTAATGATCAGGTAATAATAAAAATTAGCAAGGGTCTTCTTCTTCAAATACTGTAAAGATGTAGGAGCTTGATAAAAAGTTTTTTCAATCATGCGCAAGGAGGCTATTTCCATTTTCAAAATATTAGCAGTCGCTGAATTAGCAGATATGCGATATAAAATTTGGGGAAATGGAACAACTACAAAATGATAACGAGCCGCCAGACGTAACCACATATCCCAATCTTCAGCATGTGTTAATTCCTGATCAAAACCACCTACTTCGGTTAAAGCCTGCTTGCGGATGAGAGGATTAGAACCGCTTTCTAAAAGATTGTAAAGCAAAAACTCTTCATATAAATCTCCATTCATATTTCTGTGTTGACCAGAACGAATAAATTCTCCCCTTTCATCAATGTAATTTACCCAGCTATAAGCAACTGCCGCAGAATGATTTGCTTGCAATGCCTTCAATTGTGCTTCTAGCTTATCTGGAGTCCACAAATCATCAGCATCTATAAAGGATATGTATTCGCCAGCAGCTTGGGCAATTCCTCGGTTGCGACTGACGGATACACCAGCATTAGTATAATTAAATACTCTTAACCTGGAATCTTTTATACTAGAAACGATATTTAAAGTCGAGTCTTTTGAACCGTCATTGATCACTAATACTTCAAAGTCAGTCCATGTTTGATTTAAAACCGATTCGATTGTTTCTCGAATAGTTTTTTCACCATTGTAGACGGGGATAATTACAGATATCAATGGCATATTATTGCTGCATTTAAGTAGTAAAGATTATTTACCCTTCTGTAAACTCATCAACGAATTCACAGATTAATTGCTACATGTTGGTTAAACACCAATAAAAAACTCAATACCCAGCACAATATCCACATTGAATAATGTGGAATTAATGTCTAGGTGGTATTTTACCTACAGTATTATATGTGCTAAAGCTTACATTAGCAAAAAAATAGGCAAAAATTCATACTTAAATGATCATGCGCATCCGGAAGTTTTAAAGTCGCAGCAAGGCAAGAGAATAGGGAGGCAAGGAAAGAGGTTTGTTTTTTAACCCTATCGCCGCCAATTTGCTAGTCCTAGTACCATTACCATCAAGGTAGAATACCGACACGTTGCTATTGGTAGTTAAATTTTTTGCCTCTAGGCGAACTTGGGTACGATCGCTCGATTTATTAATCAGCAAGAGCGATCGCTTCCCATTTTTCTGACGAACTGCCATCGCTTCAATCAAAGGATGAGTACTTGATGCATACATTACTCTTCCTGTCAAGTACTTAATTCCCCAGGAAAAGACAATGGCAACTTGTCGTAAATGATTTTGTGGATCAATCATACCGTAAATACCATCCTTAAGATGCCAGGAAGTCGCCATATCAATTCCCGCATCAGCCAGATGTTTCAACACGGAAGCAAACCAAACTGCTCCAATGTGGGTATTTTGACGATTTTCTCCAGAATCCCAAGAATAGTTAATATTATATTCCCCCAACAACAAAGGCACTTTTCGGTGCGGAATATATTGCCGAGCTAATTTGCGAAACTCATAAACCTGATGGGCATAATCAGATGTACGGGACATTAACTTTTGTGTAGGCTCTTGAGCATCACCACTAGCGTAACTATGCCAGGAAATAAAATCTACATTTGCTCTACAGGCTCGGAGAAAAGGCGCGAGTTTACCTGTATCACCCCAGTTTAAGGCAGGACCGCCCACTTTAATCTGGGGGTTTACTGCCTTCATTGCTTTTGCGACTTTATTATAGATTTGCCAAAGCTCGTCTAACTTACCTGCTTTTTGGTAAAGCATATCTTTTTCATTAAAAGGTTCCCAGTAAGTAACTTGTCGCAAACCTAAACGGCGAGTGATGATTTTTACTAGTTCAGCACAAAATGCGGCATAATTATCATGTTCTGAACCGTCAAGTATACCGTTTTGATTCTTCATCCATATAGGCCAACCAGGAATATTTTGGATGATGATTGGTCGTTGAGGATAAGAGACATTATAACCTGCTTTGATTTTTGCCTCATCCCAAGTTTTTTTTTGAGGATTAGTCCAGCGCTCGCACAATCCAGCATGATGAACTCTAATTAAACCAACACCTAATCCAGCGAGACGCTTTTGATATATCTTATCAGCAGCGCGATCGGGAATAGTTATTTCATAATCATTGGAGCCAAAGGTAAAAGAAGTAGTTTGAGCTTGTGACCTTGTCCAATCTATGGTAATCTTGGCAGTATTTGAAGCCGCTGTAGAGAAGCCCATTTCTATCAGCTTCAAAGAGGCAAAGCTAGATACTGCTAACTTAATTGTGTCCCGCCGACGCATAGAGATTACTCTAATACAGAAGTATTTAAACGATTTGGATATGTTTTAGTTTTTGTTTCCTCACCATTAACTACCAAAGCCAACATTTGGGCTTTGTGCTGAATCAATTGTTCAATACTTTCATTCACTGAATGACTGTGGCTCACACCAGGGCGAACAACAAATAACACGTTATTAGCGTGAGCAGCCATCATGGCTGTTTCACTAGTTAAACTGACAGGAGCGCTGTCAATCAGAACATAATCATAGTTATTTGTAGACTCTGCTGTAGCTAATAGTTGTTCAAAACGTCCTCGTCTCAAAAGTTGTACTTTTGTGCCTTGTTGAGGCATAGGTAACAAATCAAGATTTGGTTGTATTGGCATTAATTGTAAGTTTGGGATTGATTCAACAGAGAAACCCAAGCGCTTGCTTAATTGTGCCTGTCGTACATCTCCATCTACTAACAGTACCCGAAAACCCAAATCTACTAAAGCTATAGCTAATCCTATAGTAACAGTGGTTTTTCCTTCTCCCATCATGGCACTGGTAATTAACAGGCGATGGTTTTCTAGTGGTTGTAAGCTAATTGTTGATGCTAACCGTTGAAACTCGATTTCTCTTTCTTGACCTAGTTGACTAGGAATTGTAGAATTCTTGAGCTTGGGAATTCGTGCCACAAAGCGGAATTTTACTGCTTCTAAATCTTTTGGACTTAATAGTGGATTGCGCTTTTCTAAGAGTAACAATAGAGCAATGCTACCAATAATGGATGCGAGAACAGCATTGATTAAAGCTAAAGACATTTTGGGACTGGTAGGTTTTGGTTCTACCCTGGGAGGATCGAATACCTGTACATTAGGATAAGCATTAAAGGCATCAATATTGTTCTGCTGCACTTGAGCTACCAAGCCTTTATAAACACCTTCGGCAACATCAACTTGTCGCTGTAAGTCTGTAAGTTTCTGCTGACTTGCTGGTAGAGACTTTAAAGTAGCGTTAAGTTGTAGAATCTGATTATCCAGTTTTTCTGCTTGTTGTTTTTGGGCAGTGGCTTCGCTATCTGCTAAGATCAATTGTTGGATGAGAGTGGAACGTCCTTGTGCATCAGTAGTTACTGTAGTGTCTATTCGATTACCATTACCTGCACTATTGATATACTCCTGAAGTAAGCTTTGCAATTGTTGACTTTGAGTAATCAGGCTTTGAACCTGTGGGTGATTTTCTGTCAAAGTGGCACGCTTTTGCACCAAAGCAGCTTCCACTTCAGCTAATTTGTTGCGTACAAATTGGTAGTCTTGATTTTCACCTAAACTCAAAGATTGTACTGCCTGAGTTGGCATAAGATTCAAGCGTTGTGATATTATTTGAGCGCGATTTTGACTTGCAGCAGCTTGTGCTAAAGCAGTGGCTCTAGCAGTAGTTAAAGTATTAATTGTGCTGACAATTCCTTTCGTTTGTTCTTCAACGTTTGCTAAACCAGTAGATTGCCTAAAACCTGCTAGTCTAGTTTGTGCTTCAGTTAATCTTTCTTTGGCAAGACGTAGTTCTTTTTGGGAAAACTGTAACCGTGCTTCGGAGTTTGCTTGTCGTAGTTCGTTCAAGCGTTTTTGATAAGCGCTGGTGAGTGTTAGAGCACGCGATCGCGCTATTTCTGGTGAGGAACCACTCACACTCACTGATATAATTGTAGACTGCTCTTGGGGTGATACCTTAAATAGTCCTTTATAGCTAGCAATTCCCTTAAATTGGCTTTTCTCTAAATCGGAAGCTAGCACCTGTTCTATTAAAGCATCACTAGTAAGAATTGATGCTTGTATCTTCAAAGGATTAACCTGAGCAGAAAAACCGGGATCGCTGTTTCTAATTGAACCAAGAGTTCCTAAACTGGCATCTAAATTACTAGTAGAATCAGGCAGAATAAACTGTGTAGTAGCAGTCCATACTTTTTGGGAATATTTTACAGATGCAACTGCGCCTGTCATCAATATGACATTTAAGCCTAGTAGATATTGCCAATGTCTTGCCGTAATTGCAAGTAGTCTATTCATGTTATTTCCCTTATCAAATCACAAAATTGATTATGTAAAATTGCTGTCTGCTAATGTATGAAAATCTCCGCAAGCCTAGAACTTCAGTACATGGAAACATGGAAACATAGACCTAGCGTTCGTGTATAGAATGAAATAGCCCTATATTGATATACATAAAACCCTTTTGCCTTTCTTGCTAATAGTACTGATAAAGCTAAAAAAAGTAGGAAATATTTACTTAATACAAGTAACATCCCAAATAACCGTGAATGTTTAAAGCTTTCATTAACATCACTAAAAATTTGCAAATAGGTGATTTGTCATCTACCGAAAGAGTGATTTATTGGGGAATAATTTTAACACCAGTTTGGTGGCTTTTAGGCATACAACCGCTGTTATATCCAGCAGTGGTGATTACTTTATTAGCAGTTGCCTTCAGTCTCGATCGCGTGATTAAATCCTCACTACCAGCTTGTATTTGGGCTTGGTTAATCATGGCACTGGTAATGCTTTGGACTGCAATACTTGGACTTTACAGCATGGGTTTCCCCTTACAAGAAACCGCTGCGGGTTTAGTCACCTTCTTAAAAAGTTACTTCTTCATTTTTGCCTCCTTAGCCTTACCATTTTGGACAAAAGTACGAGTATTTGTAATCACTCGTGCAGTTGCTTGGATGGCAACTAGCTATTTAATCAATACTGGTATTCAAATGCTTTTACTTGTAATTGGGATTCGCAATGCAGTTTATACACCTGTACTTGCACGCTTAATTCCTGGAGATAAATCCAGTTTGCAAATCGTGCTTGCTAGTATACAGTCATTTTTTGGTATCCCTTTACCAAGAACAGTACTTTACACTCCAGATCCACCAATTTTAGGAATTTCTTCTGTATTATGTTTTCTCATTTGTCTTAATGAAAAAAATCATCGCTTGCGTAACTGGGCATTAGCTGGTTCATTGTGTGGTTTACTAGTTAGTTTTAGTCGTCTAGCTTGGATGTGCTTACCACTAGCGCTTTTAATTGTTGCCTGTTTTCAAAGTTCCAAAATGCGTCAAACTTATCTTTGGTTAGCATCTTTGACATTTTTAATCTGTTCATTTCTAGGGCTATCAGTAGGACAATTATTAGATAAACCACTGGAAATATTTGATAGTGCTCGCTCTAGTTCATCAGCAGAAAGAGCATTAGTTGTGAGCAAAACCCTTGAAGCTTGGCAAGAAAAACTTTGGTTGGGCTGGGGAGTAATACAAGGTAAAGCTCACTTATATGAAGATGTTTATATCAGTCTTGGTTCTTTTTCAACATATGCTGCAGTACTTTATTTACATGGAATAGTCGGGATGGTTTGTTTTGTGTTAGCATTGCTACTGACACTATTCTTTTTCTATACGCCCGCCGTGCAGGGTAACACTTTAAGTAAACGGGCATTTGCTTGCTTAGCTGTACTGTATTTACAGATGAACGCCACACCTTTAAGTTGGATGGCAGTATATATGTGGTTCTTTTTCCTCTGGTTAGGTACAGTTATTCAAACAATACATCAAGATAATTTGACTGTATCTAGTTGGGAACAGTTATCTGAATTTAAATAATTAAAACCCAATACATTCAAATACTTTTCTGCACAAGCTTCCAGAGAAAATTGGTGCAGCCAACTTGGATCAACTCTCTTTGCATTACCAGATAATACGCTTAAAATTGCTTGCGCCATAGCTTTACTGTCACCGACTGGTGTTAACAAACCATACTTGCCCTCAGCAAGAATTTCACTAGGACCACTTGGGCAGTTTGTAGACACAACAGGAGTTCCCACAGCCATTGCTTCTATGAGTACAGTAGGCAAACCTTCCCAAGCAGAAGATAATACAAACACCTTAGCTTGCGCCATGTAAGCATAAGGATTTTGTACAAAACCCAGTAGCGCTACCTCCTCGTCTAAACCCAACTCACGTATTAAAGTTTCGAGTTGTGGTTTTTCTGGTCCATCTCCCAAAATTACCAACCTTGCTGGTAGCAATTGGCGTACTTGGGCAAATGCACGGATGAGGGTAGGGAAATCTTTTTGTAGATATAATCTTCCTACTGCTAAAATAACAGGCGGTTCTCCAGGCTGAAACCAAGGATGATCTACAGACTCTTGAGCACGGGTAAATATCTCAGGAACTACTACTGGATTATGAATTACTTGAATGCGCTTCTGTGGTAAGTAAGTTATGTTGGCTAAATCTTGCGCTACCCCATGAGAAACAGCGACAATACCATCTGCCCAAGGATAGAAAAGCCTTGCCGCTAAGGGAGTTAGACGCACGGAGATTTGTGGTATGCGTTGCGCTTCGACAGAAAGAGTATTTTGTTCGCATACAACTACTCTTGTCGATACCCCAGACAGACGTTTTGCCCATAAAGCTATTTCGCAAGGGTAATGTAGTGCAGCTAACAGAGTTGTAGGGCGATCGCGTCGTAGGTATTCCACTAACTTAGGAAGACTGTTTAGTACCCATTGAGATTTTAAATCTACCAGTCGAATTTCTGGTGGAACTCGCTCCAAAAAAGAGCCTTTTGCTCTAGCTACCACTAAATCAACATTTAAATCTTGTTTTAGGAAAGCTCCAGCTAAGTTAAGTATTGTTCTTTCCGCTCCGCCGCCATAAAGTTCACGCAGAAAAATTGCAATATCAGGTGATTTAGACATACTATACTTTGATCCTAATTAATTGATATAGAGTGATTATTCCAGCAAACTCGATGCAGCGGTGAAAGTGCTAATGTCATTCGTTTGTAATACCATCCATACGCTATGAATTCATCTGGATTATCCGGAGAAGGAAAAAAGTTTGTTCCATACATTCCAGTTTTCTCGCTACCTTGAACAACTGGTTTTTCACTCACAGGTTTAAAAGGACCAGTAATGCAATCAGAAACATACCAGTACAAAGATGAATCAGTGATTTGATCTTTACCGACTTTCTCTATCCATTTGGGGTTTAACCAGGTAGTCCAACAGGAGAAAAACAAATGATATTGACCATTTTTATAAATCACCTGTGGTCTTTCCATTTCATAGTAAGGTGACTCATTTGTACCTTCAATAACAGGTATAGCAGCCGGGGGTAGTAGTTGGTAAGGTCCAGTAATTTTGTCTGCTACCGCCACCCCAACACATCCCCGAAATTTTCCCTCTCCTCCTTCCTTTAAATAAGCACAGATGAACATGTAATACTTTCCAGTCTGATGATCCTTAACGACATAAGGATCGCGCCATTGATAATGATCGTATTCATCATCACCCATTTGGCGTTTGAAACGTCCGTACCAGCGATAGTTATTATCTGGTTTTACAAGTTGATTAGTTAAGGATCTTTGCCAATGCAACCCATCCACAGATGTTGCTATACCAATTCCTTCATTCATGATTTCTGCACCCTCACCTGCTGCTGAGTAAAAGAGGTAGTAAATATCATCCTCTTTGTGAGTACAGCCAGCTAGCATTCTTCCCGACTCCCATGCATTATCTGGGTTTACATCAAGTAAAACTCCAATATCTTCCCAGAATTTCATATCATGTGAAATTGCACCACATATCTTACCTTGTATCCACCAAATGTTAGATCCCCTTGGTCCTACCAAATAGAAGAGACGGTAGACATCGCCATCTTTTAAAATCCAAGGATCCCAACTAGGATAACTGTTCCACCACGAAAACAAAATATTTCTTGCCTTTTCTCTACCTTTAGGCAATACGTGAATCAGTCGGGCTGTTTTTTGGTATATTTCACTATTAAATTTCATCTTTTCACTTTTAAAGAGTACACAGAGGTAAGAGGCGAGAAAATTAAATAATAAGTATGTTCTTACATCTACGCTTTACTTAATAGTGGACAATACCTGTACTATATTGTTGGCTATATTGTTCCAGTTAAGTTTAGTTCTCACTTGAAAGCGTGCTGCTTGAGACATGGATGCTAATACAGAAGGGTTACTTATCAAATCGACAATTTGGTTAGCTAATAATTCAGATGTTGGTTGTTCAATTACAATCCCATTCACTTTATGTTCAACAATTTCTGGCATTCCGTCATTAGCTGAGACAATACAAGGAATTCCATAATTCATTGCCTCCATCACAAATCTAGGAAAAGGATCGCAATAAGCAGGTGCTAGAACTAAGTCTGTGTTGAGAAAAAGATTTTGTAGTTGTGAACGAGAAATATGTCCTGGATTATCAATACCATCCTCATGAAAAGGTAGCTTCCTGCCAATAATGACTAATTTAGCTTCAGGAAGTATCTGTCTTACCTTTTTAAAAGCAGCTAAAACTAAATCTCCTCCCTTTCTTTTGAAGTCGGAACCGTTAAATAATATTTGCTGACTACCAAAGTTTTTTTCTCCCTCATAAGGTGCTTGAAAATCTCCAGAAGCCCCAACCACAGTTACTTTTTTAGGCTCGATGCCATAATCTTGTAACAAAGAAGTTTTGACGCAATTACTTTGTGCAAAAAGATGGGTAGCTCGTTGAAAAAGTTGACGTTCACACTCAAACCAACCATTGCGATCGCTACGATTAATAAAGTAAGCCCAGGGCAATTGTTTTTTCTCAGACAGAACCATTGTATAATCTAGATAGACAACGTATGGTATATCGTATTTATTCCAAATTGGACTATATGTATTAAAAATATGAAATACCAATTCAGGAGGAGATGGCATTTGCCTAATTTCTTGCTCTATTCTTTGTGATTTGGCAATAAACTCTCGTTGATTCTTTTGAAATAATGTATCTGCTTTACTCACCGAAAACACCCGCAGAGCATAAAGGTATTTCAGTAAACGTCTTGTCATTTTTTGTTCATACCACTCCTGTTTTCTTTGGATAATTTGTAAGTTTTCACAATAAGAAGACATTGCTTGAAAAAGAAACTCATGCCGAAATAAATACGGTGACTCTCCCGTTACCACAATATTTTTTATTTTCATAACTTGAGCGGAAATTAATTTTTACTTAAATATGACTTAATTAGATAAAGTTTTGACTATTTGCTGAGCTATATTGTTCCAGTTAAATTTAGTTTTCACCTTGGAGCGTGCTGCTTGAGACATGGATTCTAATCTCAAAGGATTGCTTAACAAATTAATTATGTGACTAGCTAACATATCAGCTGTTAGTTGTTCAATAACAATCCCATTCACCTCATGCTCAATAATTTCTGGCATCCCATCATTAGCGGAGACAATGCAGGGAATTCCATAATTCATTGCCTCCAAAAGAAAAGTTGGAAAAGGATCGCAAAATGCAGGTGCAACAACTAAATCTGTTGTGAGAAAAAGATTATGAATATCTGAACGAGAAATATGTCCTGGATTTTCAACCCCGTCTTCATTTACTGATATTCTTTTACCTATTATAACTAATTTCGCTTCAGGAATTACTTGTTTTACCTTCTGGAAAGCATTTAAAACTAAATCTCCACCCTTTCTCTTAAAATCTGATCCATTAAATAGTATTCTTTTCGTTCCAAGTGTTTTTTCTCCGTTGTAATTTTCTATAAAATCGCCCGAAGAACCTACAACAGTGATTTTTTGAGAGTCTAGCTCATAATCTTGAATTAAAGATTGCTTTACTATATTACTCATACAAAAAATATGCTTGGCTCTTTGATAAACTAGGTTTTCGCAGTCTAGCCAAGACTGACGTTGTTGATGATTAATAAAATTAGCCCATTCTGACCAATTTCTCTCTGCCAAAGCTACAGTATAGTCTAAGTACATCACATAAGGAATATCAAATTTGTCCCAAAAGGGACTGTATGTACCAAAAAGATGAAAGACAAGATCTGGTTTAGATTTCATTTTGTGAATTTCATACTCTGCACGTTTTGATTTCAAAATGAATGCCAGTTTATTTTTTTGAAATAATGCATTGGCTTTACGTAAAGAACCTGTAAGAAGGGTAAGAATACTTTTCAAAGTAATTCGCGGTATTTGTGTTTCATACCATTCATTACTTCTAGGGAGAAACTGTAGATTATTAATATGTGTAGACATTGCTTGAAAAAGAAATTGATGTCTCTCAAGAAATAACGCTTCTCCTGTCACTAATATTTTTTTGTATATCATAGTAATCCTATCTAAATTATTAGCGTGCATATCTTGCTTTCAACCAATTTACAGATTTATCAGCAATATTTTTGTACTTAGTGAATTGTTGAGGAAAGAAAAATCTAATATTAAAAGCATAAAGTAAAATAAAGACAATTTCTTTAATACCTATTGGTAGATTTATCGATACAACTAAAGGTGAAATAACTAGAAAAATCGGGGTAAAAGCATACATGAAAAACTTTCGCATTGACCAACCAAATTGTTTACAGCCTGCCCACCACCAGGCAAATGTCCAAAATAATCCCAAGATGAAAGCAACCGCAATACTCACTCCAAGAATTCCTTTATATATAGCCCCAATAAAAAAACTCAGAACGGCAAGCGGTGCAATATAAAGGTTCACTTTCGCATTAATGTCTGGGCGTCCCTTTGCAGATAGCATAGAATCTAGAGGATTATTTATAACACGAAAATAGGCAAAAATTAACAACCAAGGAATAACAATGCATAAAGGTGTCCATTGAGAGCCAAATACTAAAGATATAAATTCTTTATCAGTTACTAAAAAAATTAAAGCGTAGATAGGAGCGGTTATAAAAGCAACTTGCTCAACAACTTTAAAAAGCGTATCTTCTTGTTGTTGCTCATCTATTTGAGCAAAGATTGGCATTCCCAGTTGACCAATTACTGAATTGAAAATAGTAGATAATGCCATAGTTAATTGATAAGCAAGGTTGTAGTAACCCAAGCTAGTACTACCTAACACTTTACCGACAACGAAATTATCTAGGTTTGCATTCATATAAAAACCAAAACTAGAGCCAGTAGAGCCAAGACAGAAAGATAAAACTTCCGATTTAACAAGAGGGTTAATTTCTAAACGTAAATTATGACCAGATTTATAGCGTGTCAAAATGCAGCCTATGATCCAAGAAGCAGTATCTCCAATCACAAATGACCAATAACTCAACCCGAGCAAAGCAGAACCAATAGTAGATAACAATCGAGTCATGCAACTGATGAAATTTATATTTGCTAATTCTCGATATTGTAACTGTCTGGTCATAATTGCAGAATAAATACAGAAGACAGAAGATAATAGTAGATTACCTGCAAATACTATTAAGATCCAAGTTAAGTTTGGCTGATTGAAAAAACTAGCTATCAATGGTGAACTAGCTATCATTGCCAAGGAAAAAGTTAGTCCAATGCCAAGACTTATTGTATAAGTAGTGTTTAAGTAGCGTTGATCTTCAGTACCTTTGTAAATGATAAATGACCCTGTTGTACTTTGGGTAAAAAGTGTAAAAAAAGACCAGAAAACGTAGGCTACGCCAATAACACCAAACTCAGATGGTTGTAGTAACCTTGCTAAAACTAAATTACTTAATAAAGCAAAAAATCGTGTAATAAAGGTACTGTAAGTAATCCAAAACCCACTCTTAATCAATGAAATTTGTTTCATGTTTGTCAGCAAATCTGTTTTGTGTCGTCGTTGTAGAGACGTTCCGCCGGAACGTCTCTACCGTGTCATGGTTACCTGGCATTTGCCTTGCCAAGCGATCGCCCAATCACTACCTGACTAAGTGGTGCTAGACGCGAAGCAATTAAAGTCAGAAGCGAACGCATATCCTGATAAAAAATTGACTTGTCGCAAATAAAAGCTTGATCGACAAAATCACGGGCTGTTTGAGTATCACCACCTTGGAGACACAATCGCGCTAAATAGCGGTACATGTAGGCGTAGGCAGTTGGCAACATTGGCTCTATTAAGTCAGGAGAACGTCGGTAAGCTGCCTGAATTACTTGTTCACCACTAATCCGCATTTGAACAAGATTGAAAGAGAGTCCAGAAGGGCGGACACGATAGTAAGACAAAAGACGCTTCTCTCTGTAAAAACGCCACTTTTGCGTTACCGCAATTCGTAACCAAAAATCAATATCTTCCCAACTGCGTAATTCTTCATCAAACTCGCCAATCTCATCCACCAAACAGCGCCGGAATACTGCATTAGAACCGTGTCCGACAAAGTTTTTGCACAACAAAGCTAGTATTGGGTTGACGTGAATGGGTTTGCCACTCAAAGTAATAAAAGTTAATCTCCCATCATCGCGAATTGCCCTAGAAGCACTGTAAACCACTCCTACCTCAGCATTACGCTCAAGTTGAGCTACATGATTAGCTAATTTATCTGAATGATAAACATCATCGCCGTCTAATAATGCAATATACTTACCGCAAGCATGACGAATTCCATAGTTGCGTGCTGAAGAAAGACCACCATTTTGTTTTTGTAACAACTTAAAGCGTGCATCGCGCTTTAAAAAAGGTTTTACCACATCATCCGTACCATCACAAGAACCATCATCAACAATAATTGCCTCAAATTCTGACAAAGTTTGACGTTCTAGAGAACCCAATGCATCGTGGATGTACGATTTCACGTTATAGGCAGGGACTATAACACTAACTTTTGGGGTAATAATCATTTAATAACTCCAGCAATTGTGCATTCTGCTTTTTGTCGGATGTGGCTCTCTATTCGATATCAAAGCGGGCAATACTACCGGCCCCCACAAGGACTACATTGTGAATGCACCCTATTTCAGAGAGAAAGGCTGCGGAGCTATTAGTTATTAGCTACATCAGCGCTCATGTTTTTAACTATCTTATCGATAGTCTGTTGTTGAATTGCTCCCTTGCGTTCTAGGACTTCACCTAAAAGCATTCCGGTTAGTTTTTGCTCAGATAAGGCAGTTTCAACTTGTGTTTTAGTCAAAAGGTTTGCTTCCACAAAATAATCAGCAATCTGTTTGACTCTCGTGTAAATGTTTGCAAGTGATTCCTGATTTTGATTGGTTGAATTTAAGTGTTTGTTCTTGTTGGCATCAGCTTCTAATCTATTGCTATCAATTGATTGCATAGCTTGTACGCGTAATGGAGAGGCGTAAAACTTTGCTAAAGCAATATGTAGTACAAAGGCGGGATTTCCCAGTAAATAACGAGCCGCTAGGCGTTTGGGTTCACGGTACAAACGATATAACCATTCTAAACCCATATGAGAAACAAATCTTGGACAGTCTGGCACAACACCCGCTAGGCGATCAATAATCGCTCCACCTAACATGATTGCATTAACATGCAAGTGATCGCCATATCTTCTAATCCAATTTTCTTGAACTGGCATCCCCATGCCTACTATTAATACATGAGGTTTTGCCTGATTTATTTTTTCAATCACAGCTTCATTTTGTTGTGTATCTTCTTTGTCAAAATATCCGTGGTATCCAAAAAAATTTACACGCGGGTATTCTTCTCTTAAGCGATTAAGAGCCGTTTCTAAACAATTAGGTTTTGCTCCCAGCAAAAATACAGACAATCTCTGCTCATTGCATTTTTCTAAAACTTTTGGCATCAACATTGTGTAGGAAGATTGATAGTCTCTGGGTAACTTTAGCCCCATCCAACTAATCGCTTTTAACATGCCTACGCTGTCACAATGCGTAATTTCCGCACTCTGAAGAAATTGATAATACCAAGGTAGTTGCATTGAAAGATTAAAACTGTGCACATTGTAGTTAGCTACAGTTATCTTTCTCCCCTCAATCGAAGCTTTATATATAGCTTCTACAATGGCTGGGACAGTCATGCAGGTAATGCGGCGTTCTAACAGGTATACGTCTAGATTTGGTAGTTTTTGCACCTGGTGAAGATTAGGTATTCTGGTAAGCTTTTTGCCTCTGTTGCTGTTAGACGCATCAACTTTAGAATACCGCACCTGCATGTGTAAATTGTTAGAAACAGCTGTGGGTTCTTGTATTTGCTCCACAGACGTTTCCTCATATACCTAAATAAAATTTATAGTAACTACACACTCACCTTTGTATCTCTTTAGAGGTATTATTTTTCAATCAAAAAATAATACACATTAATTTTTCTTGTATTATTTCGCATGTGTAGAAAAAAATACTTGTTTTTTGTTGAGAAATGGCAATCACAATTGCAATTTGAATTTAAAAGTAAATTTTTGTAAAAGTCTATAGTATTTACCAAATATAACTTTTGTCTTACAACTTTGCCATAAAACTTTGTTGCAACTAAATACAAAGTCGTGTAACAGACAGTATAAAAAGTAAGTTAACACAGATTATAGACATTGCAATTATACTTTAATTTATATGTATATATGAACACTTATACAAAATAATATACATAGAATATTCATATTCATTACAAAAAAAATTACTGACATCTATCTTTAGATGTATTTTTTTTAATACTTTAAGTAGGTTAATTATATTAAAATAAACAATAAATGAAAAATAGTTTACGTATATTAGTCAAATTTATAAATAAAATTAAGTAGCCAACTTAAAAAAGCTCAATAGATTTGTTGCAAAAAGAGGTTTTTCATGAAACATGAAAGCAGAACGTAGTAATAAAGAGTAAGTTCTTTTACTCGGCTCGGATTACACGTATTAGTACTAATATCAAAAAGTTGTTCGTAAAGAACAATCTTCATTGATACTTATTTCTTTCTATACCAGTTCTAAACAATTAGTCATAACTAAGAAGCCCGATAACTTTAACGAAACCGGGCTTCTTGGGATACGTAATTGTTACTTGGGAAGGATTGCTATGTACTACGTTACCGATGATTAGACGAACTCAAAACAAACGTTTGTAGTTAGAGGTTCTGGTAGTGGTTTTCCTTGTGCTTGGTAATCTTCAATCAAAAGCTCTAGTACTTCCTCTCCATTCTTGAGAGCATCCGCATAGGTATCTCCATGAGTGTGTGCATAAGGTCCAAACTCAGGTAAACTGACAATGTACTTGCGATCTTCGTTTGACCACTGAATAAGAATGCTATACTGGGGTTTCATTAGTTTTTTACGGTGCTGATACCGTCTTTTTGCGGAAAAATATAAATTGCCCCAGAAATTAACGTGAGAACAACAGAAATCCAGAAAGCTATAACAGAGGGGATTTGCCACACTTCAGGTAGGGGAGCGATTAAAAGTACGATCGCCACTATTTGACTGACAGTTTTCAGCTTACCCCAAATATTGGCTCCGGTAATCGTAGTTTGGCTCACCCGCCAACCAGCGATCGCCAACTCCCGTGCTAGGATGAGAAACACACCCCAAGCAGGAACTTGCCCTAGTTCAATTAAAGCTAGTAACGGCGCAAGTACCAGTAGTTTATCAACTAAAGGATCGAGAAACTTACCTAATTCACTAATTTGATTGAGTTTCCGCGCCAAATACCCATCCAACCAATCAGTCAGAGCGGCAACGAGAAAAATTGCCAAACACACCCACCGCGCTTGGGGTGTAGGGTTACGTAACCCGTAAAGCAGAAAAGGTAACGCTAATAAGCGAGAAAAAGTAATCCAGTTGGGTATAGTCATGTCTATTTTGGATGACAGTTGACAGTTGACGGTTAACAGTCAACAGTTAACAGTTAGCAATTCCTAATCTAAAGTCCAAAATCAATATGAATCAACAACCAGATTCCTCAGTACGCATCGAACGCGATTCAATGGGCGATCGCCTTATCCCTAGTAGCGCTTATTACGGTATTCAAACGCTGCGGGCAACAGAAAATTTCCCCATCAGTGGTATTAAGCCTCTTCATACTTACGTAGATGCTTGTATCTTGATTAAAAAAGCTACAGCAATTGTTAATGGAGAACTTAGCTGCATTCCCCAAGACGTAAGTAAAGCGATTGTGCAAGCGGCTGATGAAGTACTTGCTGGGAAATTTCGCGATCAGTTTGTGGTAGATGTTTATCAAGCAGGTGCTGGTACTTCTCACCATATGAACGTAAATGAAGTACTGGCAAATCGGGCGCTAGAAATTCTTGGTGATGAAAAAGGTAATTACAAACTAGTTAGTCCCAACGATCACGTCAATTATGGGCAGTCTACCAATGATGTCATCCCCACCGCAATTCGCATTGGCGGTTTGCTGGCATTATCAAAAACACTACACCCAGCATTAGAAGGGGCAATACAAGCACTTGAAGAAAAAGCTGTCCAATTTCAAGATACAGTTAGATCCGGTAGAACTCACATGCAAGATGCCGTACCTGTAAGGTTGGGAGAAAACTTTCGTGCTTGGGCGCACATTCTGAGCGAACATCAAAACCGGATATACACCAATAGTGGGGATTTGATGGTGCTGGGTTTAGGTGGTAGTGCTGCTGGAACGGGTATGAATACTCATCCTCAATATCGTGGGCGAGTAGTAACAGTTCTTTCGGAGTTAATCGATTGTCCTTTAGAACCTGCACCTCATCTAATGGCAGCAATGCAAAGTATGGCACCATTTGTAAATGTTTCCGGTGCTTTACGTAACTTAGCAACTGACCTAGCTAAAATATCTCATGATTTGCGCCTCATGGATTCAGGACCAAAAACTGGTTTCAAAGAAATTCAATTACCCCCAGTGCAACCAGGTTCCTCAATTATGCCTGGTAAGTATAACCCAGTTATGGCAGAAATGACATCAATGGTATGTTTTCAGGTAATGGGTTACGATAGTGCGATCGCACTTGCATCACTTGCAGGACAATTAGAACTGAATGTGATGATGCCTCTGATAGCTTACAACCTAATTCACAGCATTGAAATTCTCGGTAACACCATTGCCGCGCTCACCGAACGCTGCTTAACTGGAATTACTGCAAATCAAGAACGGTGTTTAGCTTTTGCCGAAGGCAGTTTAGCTTTGGTAACGGCATTAAATCCACACATCGGTTATCTCAATGCAGCTGCTGTGGCAAAAGAATCATTGGAAACTGGTAAGTCGCTGCGACAGATTGTACTGGAAAAGGGACTAATGAATGAAGCCGAATTAGCCGAAGTACTAAACTTGGAACAAATGAGTGCGATCGTACCTCTAAAATACCAAGACGGCGAATCGGATTAAAGAAGAAAGAAGGAAGATAGAACTATAACAATTTCTTCCTTCCCAATTCTTTCTTGTTTGTTCATTATTTAACTATGCTTCCTCCAAATTCATCCGTCAGCATAATTCGTGCAAATTCTTACGCAAAAGAGGTTCTACGGGAATCTTTAGAAACACTGCTAGAACCCATAGGGGGAATGGCGGCGTTTGTCAAGCCAGGAAATCGCGTTTTACTCAAACCCAACTTACTCACTGGCGCACGCCCAGGTAAAGAATGCACCACTCGCCCAGAATTAGTTTACGCAGTTGCCTCTATGGTAATTGAGGCTGGCGGTAAACCATTTTTGGGAGATAGCCCCGCTTTTGGTAGCGCTAGGGGAGTAGCAGTAGCAAATGGCTACTTACCTGTTTTAGAAGAATTGAATTTACCGATTATCGATTTTCACGGGCATCGCTACCAAACCATTAGCGAAGAGTTTAACCACTTGCTGTTGTGTAAAGAAGCGATAGAGGCTGACGTAGTGATTAATCTACCAAAAGTGAAGTCCCATGTTCAACTGGTACTCACGTTAGGGGTAAAAAACTTGTTTGGTTGTGTACCAGGCAAAATGAAGGCTTGGTGGCACATGGAAGCAGGGAAAGATGCTAACCGATTTGGGGAAATGTTGGTGGAAACAGCCAGAGCAATTAATCCCAACTTAACTATATTAGATGGGATCATCGGTCATGAAGGTAACGGTCCTAGTGGTGGTGAACCTCGTGAGTTGGGCGTTTTAGCTGCATCAGCTGATGTTTTTGCTTTAGATCGAGCAATGGTAGAGATTCTCAATGTACCATACGACCAAGTTCCTACAGTTGCTGCATCAGTTAGGTTAGGAGTTTGCCCAGAATTAAAAGCTATCCAGTTTTCTCTGTTACATCCAGAAGCACTACGAATTCATGATTGGCGACTACCAGACAAGTTTGTCCCCATTGATTTTGGGATGCCCCGCGTCATTAAATCTACTTTCAAACATCTTTACATAAGATTTATTAAGGAACCAATGAGTGTCTACGCCAGACGCTAGCACCGCTGCGCGTACATTCACGCATTCACGCATTCAAAAGTATTATCTATCAAGGCTTTTGCCTATTTGAAATGGTAATTTTATTTCCGCGCCCAATGTACGAGTTGCATTTTGTCTCTTTTATTTGCCAATAAGTGCAAACTTTGCTACAACTATTCCCAAATTGACAGAGTAAGCTTGTAAATACCCTCCGATTGCTTAACCAGACCGCCCTAACCTAGAGGCGGTTTTTTCGTTATTTATAAGATACCCGATAACTTCTGCGCAGTCGTGTATCTTTGTGTATAACTACTGATAAATACTTCAAAATACTGATGATTATTCAGTAATTATTCTGTAGGCATTTAAGGTATTTAATAATAAACAGCAACAAAGATCATGAAAAGGAATTTTAGTTTGTACTCGGAAGTAGATGAGGAATCAGAAACCCGGTTTATTGAATAAACCGGGTTTCTGATTGAGGCTTTTTGTTCAATTTTTGTACTGTTATGTGTGCTTGCGCGTCGTGTCTCTATTACAATATCAAATGAAGTACCTAGCTTAGTTAGTCACAAGAGGCAAAAATTTTAAGTCAAAAAATATTGTTAATTAAACTACAAGAATGAGGTAAAATGTTACAAAATAAACATCTAGAAATCAAAAAAATAGTTAAAATAATAAGAAGACTCTCGCTCAGAGAGTGACAATAGTCAGTGATTTAACAATAAGAAGTTATATATGAATTCACATACCACTACTGCCAATGACGAGCGAAATACCCATCGATTGGCAGACATTGTGGGAACTGCGATCGCGCTTTTAACTCTGATACTACCGGTGTTAATCATCGCTCACTATTCTCCAAGCAATGTGCAGAGTAATCACCAACCTGTGACTTACAGCTTGCGAATCAGCGAAGATTAGACGTACCAGACGCGGTATATTGCGTCTGGCAGGAGGGAAATTTTGGCTTTGGAGTTTGGGAATAGTCCACAATTAGCCTAAAATCTAACACGGGGAACAATGCTTGTATCCCTGTGAATCACTGTTAGCTTAGGAGTTTTATTGTGGACTTATCCCGTATTCCAGCTCAACCTAAACCGGGTTTAATCAACGTACTCATAGAAATCCCAGGGGGAAGTAAAAATAAATACGAATACGATAAGGATATACAAGCTTTTGCCCTAGACAGAGTACTTTACTCATCAGTACAATACCCATATGACTACGGCTTTGTACCCAACACTCTAGCCGATGATGGCGATCCCTTAGATGGAATGGTAATTATTGATGAGCCAACATTTCCAGGGTGTATAATTGCTGCCAGACCAATTGGGATGTTGGAAATGATTGACGGTGGCGATCGCGATGAAAAAATTCTTTGCGTTCCTGACAAAGATCCGCGCTACCACAATGTCAAATCTCTCAAAGACATCGCACCACACCGACTGCAAGAAATAGCCGAGTTTTTCCGCACTTACAAAAATTTAGAAAAAAAGGTGACGGAAATTCGCGGATGGCAAGATGTCGATCAAGTGATGCCTTTAGTAGAAAAGTGCATTAAAGCTGGTAGCGAAAAAGGTCGGGATTCTGATTCGGAAACAACTTGAAAGAAACTGATCATTGTTAACTGATAATTATATGCAGCGCACGCTCCTTTTGGCAAAAATTCACAACTGCACTCTCACAGCAACAAATCTTAACTATGTAGGTAGTATCAGCATTGATCGAATCCTTCTAGATCAAGCAGGCATCTTGCCCTATGAGCAAGTGCAAGTAGTGAACGTTACCAATGGGGAGCGCTTTATTACTTATGCGATCCCGGCTACAGCCAACTCAGGAACAATCGAGCTAAATGGGGGAGCAGCACGTCTAGGCATTACAGGCGATCGGTTGATTATAATGTCTTACGGGCAGTTCTCTGGGGAAGAGTTAAAAACATACTCTCCCACTGTTGTCATTGTAGACAAGAACAACCAACTGTTGGAAGTGCGGCGCTACGATGACCTGCTCGGTAAGACCTAAATGCATGGAAAATGTCAAATTTTAAACTGTCGCCTCCCCAGAACTGCGTAAATGAAAAAAACACCTCTGTTGCCAACAGCCAAGAGGAAGAATTTGTTGTGAAATTTTGGGGAGTGCGAGGTTTGACTCCCACGCCGGGTATTAATTGCCGTTATGGCGGTAATACTCCTTGCTTAGAGATGATCTTAGGTGGAAAACATTTAATTTTTGATGGTGGTACTGGCTTACGTGCCTTAGGAAAATATTGGCAGGAACGGCAACAGTCAGTAGAAGCGCATTTATTTTTTACCAATTCACAATCAAATCGCATCCAAGGGTTTCCGTTTTTTGCTCCCGCGTTTGTTGCCCAAAATTGCCTTCACATCTACGGCTCAGCCGCTTCTAATGGAGCCTCGATCAAACAATCCTTATGCGATCAAATGCTTCAGCCGCACTTCCCTTACCCTTTACAAGTTATGCAGTCGGAATTGCGATTTCACAATTTGACTCCAGGTAAGATAGTAAAGTTAGATAATATCAACATCACAACAGCGTTAATTAATCGTACTCAAAAGTCAATTGGTTATCGAGTTACTTGGCAGGGATATAACGTTGCTTATGTAACAGATTTGCAAAATATAGCTGATGAATCAGAGCGAGAAAATATTATACAACTTATTAATAGAGTTGATTTACTCATTACAAATGCCGGCTACACGACCGAAACAGCACTTAATTATCATGATACTAATTTATACTGGGAGACAGCAGTAGAGTTAGCTCATGCTACTAATGTCAAACAGCTAGTCATTTCTCTCCACCACCCCGACGACGACGATGACTTTCTTGACTCTGTTCAAGCTGAAGTCAAATCCGTCTCTCCCAAAACATTACTAGCTCACGAAGGCTTAACTCTACCTATTCCAAATCACCATTCATCATAGCTAATGAGCAGATTTGATCCCCCCAACCCCCCGATGCCTTGGGGGGTACTCAAGGATGAGATCAATGCTGTTCGTTCTAGTTCAAACTGACTCAAAGACTACTTGAGACACCGAATTTACCACCTGAGTGAGTTCAAGCAGTTTTCGTTCTACCGCACCGCTAATTAGTAACTCCTCAGATGCGGCTATACCAGTTTGCACATCTGAGCAAATCCCACAACGCCACAGGTAAAACCCACCATTCCATATGGCAGTTTGCATTAAATCTGTTTGTGAACCTTGCAACACTGCCCACATATCAGCAATTAATTCTTCTTTTGTACCAAGAGGGACATTATGAGTAGTAATCTCATGATCCCGTGGTACGAGGAGCAAACGTTCTATAGGTTTGTTAGCTTGGACTAAGCCAATAATCGCAGTCCGATCGCGTGGTAAATCGCAACTTCCTTCCAAGCCCTTAACTGTGGTAAAATGAGTTACACCTCTTAACGCTAAAGCTTCAGTGAACATAGCTTCTGTGGGAGGATGAACAAACCCAGCAATTATATGAGCATCGCCTTGATAAGGACACCAAATTAGCTCCATTGTTGCTAAAGGTGGACGTTTGCCCAATTGATCGCGGTACTCCCAAATAGTTTTAGTTAAAGGAAAATGTTTGGGTGTATAGACAAAACCTATTCCCGTTTTTTCCAACACCTGCTGGGTTTGTTCCAGTGGAAGTTTAGTCCAATCTACCCCCAAAGACTGCCAAATTTCTACGAGTGGCAGCCCATATTTGGTAGGTAAGCGATCGCCACCGTGCATCACCACTGGTTGCCCGACTGTTGCTAGTAACAACGCCGTCAACGGACTCACGGTCGCAGTGCGCGTTCTCCCATCATACGGTATACCTAAGACTATCACAGGTCGTTCCCAAGAGATTGGTTGCAGTTGTGGTCCCAGTTCAGCATAAGCATCTAACATTCCCGCCAACTCTTCCCCTGTGGGACGTTTAATTCTGTGCGCAATCAAAAACGCCCCAATTTGTGCTGGTTTTGCTTGTCCCAGCAACATCATCTTTGTTGCTTGGCAAGCTTCAGCACGAGTTAAATTCTCTGCTGTATGCTCACCACTACCTATTTTTTTCAATAATTCTCTAAATATATAGCTCATAATTGTTAATTGTTGATTGTTAATTGCTAACTGCTAAATTTGCTCCGATTAGCTATTAGCTATTAGCCATTAGCTATTTCCTTAAACTGTGGTGGTACTGTTTCCTGTACCAGTTGCCAAAAGTGCTTGATAGGAGGAATCTGGAGACGATCTTGAGTTGTTACCATTACTACTTGGCGAGTTAAACTAGAATCGCTATTACCAGAACCATTACTATAATTAGCGAGAGGACGAGTTGCCAGTCCGGGATCATTGCGTGCTTCAACTAATGCCGACTGAGGTAGCAAAGCTACTAATTCTCCTTGGCGCACCACTCCGCGAAAGGCATCTAGGGTGTTTACCTCTAAAGCTGCTTGTAGTGTTGCTTCGAGCTGATCAAATCGATCTTGTACCAAGCGTTGCATCCCATAACCATCCTTAAAAACCACTTGTGGATAACGAATTAACTCTGACCAAGGGATACGTTCATATTGTGCTAAGGGGTGATTAGCTGCTGTTAAAACTTCTATAGGTTCATCGTATAGCACGAATACCACCATTTCTTTACTGGTGGTTAAAAGACGATTGTTCATCACAATTGCTAGATCTACTAGTCCATCTTTGAGGACTTTTAATGCGCGATCGCTACCCAAGGATGTCACCCGTAATTGTACATCCGGGTAATCGCGACAGAATTTTTGTAAAACGGGTGGCAGGTAGTAGGCGCATAGTGAGTGAATTGCCGCTACACATAATTCTGGTTGCCTTCCTGCGAGTAAATCTGCCATTTCTTGAGTAGCTGTTTCCCACTCAAGACAAATTTTCCTCACACGGGGTAGCAAGCGTTCACCTGCCAATGTGAGCTTTGCCTGACTGCTTCTGTGAAACAGTTCTAACCCCAAATCTGCTTCTAATGCTTGGATTTGCCTACTGATAGTCGATTGAGTGACGCCGCATTTTTGCGCCGCCCCTTGAAAGCTGCCGGATTCTGCGATCGCCAGAAAGGCTTGCAACTGTTCTAGTCGCATTTTGCTGTAGCCTGATACACACCTATGGCATCATTTAGGTTAAAGGATTTCCTGACATAATTTGGTAGACTTTGTTACATTTGTTTTATTAGCCGAACATTTTAGCAATAGTCAACTACCTACACCAACCGCTTAGGCAGTATAATGTAGGTAGTTGACGATGCCTTCTAAACCACAATCGCCACAAAACTTCAACCAGAGAAGTTTGCCCAATTAACAATGGTTATTTTTCTCACTGAATGCTTTAACTGTTTTAAGGTAGGCTTATATTTCGTTAAGGTAGCAGAGAGAACGAGCCGCGTCAATACCATACATTTTATGATTTCCCGGAACAAAATCTTAGCTACATCTTTTGATTATCAAGGAGTCTATCCTTGTCCGGTATGTAGGGTCGGTAAGATTACTCATATGCCCATGATGGAGGCAATGGCTTGTGACTTTTGCCAACAAATCTTTACTGTCAACTTAGAACAACAGCAACTCAAGATGCCTTCTCGGCAACCACCGCTAATTTGGCGTTGGAATGGTTTTAATTGGACAGAAGCCCATTTAGAAGGTGTGGAATTTGGTTGGACTTACCTACTGGTGGCGATCGCCTTTATACTCCTGCCGACAAGTTTAATTGGGTTTGTGGCTTACAATTTCCCTCCTCATCCAGATTTGCCCTTATCTTGGATGCCATACATTTGGACATTGTTAACTTTTTTGTCTCACTTATCAATAATTGTTTGGTTATTAGTAGAAGTTTATCAAATTCCCGTGAGAGCCTACTGGAGAGCCATTCAACAGCGTTTACCACATTGATACATTGTCTTCTTTTGTCAGTTAGCATACAAGTATGTATTTACTGGCAACAAACTATTTCTGTTGCCGTAGCGCGGACACATGGAACCAATACTATGATTATAGGCAAAATTACCTAAAATCACCATGTGAAACATCATTACTCATAATTTGCGTTGATTGTCTGTCAAAAGTCTTATGAGAGAGATGAATTTGTACTATCAAATATTGGAGTTAGAGCCAGGAGCAACACTTGACGAAGTGAACCAGGCTTACAAAGACTTGGCGTTTGTATGGCATCCAGATCGAATGCCAAAAGACAATGAGCGCTTGCAAGAAAAAGCGCAGAAAAAGTTACAAGATATTAATGAAGCTAGGGAGAAATTGCGTTCATTAAAATTCAACTACCAATCACCACCACCAAGTAAAAAACCAGCACAAAAAACCGCTGAACCACCAGCACCTTCCTCACCAGATTTGAGTGGAAAAGACTACAGTCGAGCCAACTTGAAGGGAAGAGATTTATCGGGCAGAAACTTGAGTTATGCTAACTTGAGCGGTGCTAATCTCTCTGATGCTTTTATGCATAAAGTTAATCTCAGAGGGGCAAATTTGTCAGATGCCAATTTATTTAGGGCAAATTTACTTTTATCAGATTTGAGAGAAGCAAATTTGCGCGGTGCTAATTTAATTGGAGCAGATTTGAGTGGCTCGGATTTGCGAGAAGCAAACTTCACAGGAGCGCGAATTATGTCAGGCGATCGCTTACTCGTAAAATTAATTGGTGCTAACTTAACTGGAGCAATCATGCCTGATGGCACAATATACGAATAACTCCTAATTTGTGTCGTCATGAACATTGCTATTATTGGGTGCGGATACGTAGGTTGTGCAGTTGCTAAATATTGGCAGCAAAAGACATTTACCATCACCGCTACCACAACTACTCAGTCGCGAGTTCCCACGTTGCAAGCAGTAGCACAAAGAGTTGTGGTAGTGCAAGGTAACGATCTCGAAGGGCTAAAATCAGTGTTGAAAAATCAAGATGTTGTGCTTTTAAGCATTGGTGCAAAAGCTGCTGATGTTTATGAAGAAACTTATCTACATACAGCCCAAAACCTGGTTTCCGCCTTAAAGCAGACGCCGAGTGTAAGACACCTGATATATACAGGAAGTTATTCTGTATATGGCGATCAAAACGGAGCATTGGTAGATGAAGATTCAACCGTAGCACCAGTCACTAAAAATGGGCAAATTTTGAGCGATACTGAGCAATTGCTGCTTCAAGCATCAAGTGTAAATCTCAAAGTTTGCATCTTACGATTGGGAGGAATTTATGGTACAGGGAGGGAACTTGTGAAAATATTTGGCTCAGTAGCAGGCACAACCCGCCCTGGTAATGGAGAAGATGTAACTAATTGGATTCACTTAGATGATATTGTTGCTGCGATAGAATTTGCCAGACGTCACGTCTTACAAGGTATTTATAACCTAGTAGATGATGCCCATCTCCCCAGTCGAGAATTGCTTGATAGATTATGTGAAAAACATCATCTACCTAAGGTTAGTTGGGATGCTACCCAAAAGAGTATTCGACCATATAATGCCTTAGTATCTAACCAAAAAATCAAAGACGCAGGATACAAATTGATTCACCCACAAATGAGATTTTAAATGATTACGCAAGCTCAAACAGCATCTCCTACCCAGTATTATACCTGGAAAAATTATCGCTGCGCCTATGAAGTTCATACGCCAACAAACGTTCAGGCAGAAGGAATTCCTCTAGTGTTAATTCATCCGATTGGTGTAGGCTTATCTCGGCAATTTTGGCGGCGATTTTGTCAAGAATGGTACAATCAGGGAAATCGTAATTTAATTTATAACCCAGATTTACTCGGATGTGGTGAAAGTGAGATGCCGCATGTAGCTTGGAATCCTAGTGACTGGGCAGAGCAATTGCAACATTTTGTCAAAACAGTGGTGCAAAAACCTGTGATTGTGGTAGTGCAAGGTGCTTTACTTCCAGTGGCAATTGAATTAGTTCAAAAAGAAACTGATTTAATTGCGAAACTTATTTTGGCAGGTCCTCCAGCCTGGGCAGTGATTACGAAACAAACACCAAAATGGCGGCAAAAAGTGGTATGGAATATTTTGGATTCGCCCTTGGGAAATGCTTTTTATCGTTATGCTAGACGCGAACAGTTTTTGCGTAATTTCTCGACACGTCAATTATTTGATAGCAATGATGCTGTTGATGCTGAATGGTTGAATACTTTGCAGGCGGGGGCAGAAAATACTGCTAGTCGCTATGCGGTTTTCTCTTTTTTAGCAGGGTTTTGGCGTCAGGATTATAGTAGTGCGATCGCCAAAATTAAGCAACCTACATTAGTAGTGGTGGGGGAAACTGCATCGAGTATTAGTCAAGCAGGTAAACAAGAAACACCCGATGAACGTTTAGCGGATTATCTTGCTTATTTACCTCAAGGTAGTGGAGTCAAAATTACTGGGCGGAATGTTTTGCCATATGAGTCAACGGCGGAATTTGTCAAGGCAATTTCACCATTTGTTAATAAATCATCGACTTAAGAAACCTTTATTGCTAAAGTAGAAGCAACTATTAAACAACAGCAGATGACTACCGGTGTAGGAATTACAGACATTATAAAAAGCTTTAGCGATCTTCAAACTCGTTGCAATTTGCGACAAGCTGATGACAAACAGTTCTTTTATGAGTGGGTGGAAAACTTACCCGAACTTAATCAGCAAGAACTTGCAGGTATTGCGCGGATTAAGCAGCGTTATGACTACCATCGGGTTGATGGTCTGCTGTTGGAAGGTACAATTAACTTACTGGTAGTTTCACCACTGTTGAAACTTGCAGGTTTTCTCGATCCACCGTTTCGTATTCGTTCTCCTTACGGTGTAGCGCTAGAACTTGATGATCCTGAAGAAACAATTCGCGGTTTTATTGACACTTTAGTTGTGCAAGAGCGACTGTGGATTTTGGTTGTTGAGTCGAAGCGAACAAGCATTCCAGTTCCTGCAGCATTGCCTCAGTTGTTAGCTTATATGTTGACGGTGCCACAAAGCAGTAGCCCAGTATTCGGAATGGCAACTAATGGTGACGAGTTTGTTTTTCTGAAGCTGAGCCTGGGAGATACTCCACAATATGACTCATCACGGACATTTTCGCTGTTTCCTCGCCGACATGAGTTAGGTGAGGTTTTACAGATTGTTAAGCATTTAGCACAGGTGGTGTTGCAGTAGTTACTCACTCGTTCCCAGGCTCCGCCTCCATTGTCAAGACGGAGGCGAGAAAGTTAAGGAGATTTCCTTGTGTTGTTTACAGCTATTTTTATCTCACGCAAAGGCGCGAAGACGCAAAGAAGAGCGCTAAAGAATAGTGGGTGAAGAGATTGATGGGTGGTTTAAGATGGTCTAATGCCTTCTTCCCATGTCCATTTCATTTGCATTTTGCTGACGCGCCAATTGTTATTAGACTACTCGTAAATATTTGCCGCCGTGAAATTTTCATTGCTAATAACTTGATTAATCGAGCATTCCGCCAGTTACATCTACAAGTGAACCTTGAAATGCGGTAGCATCATCAGATGCGAGGAACATCACGGCGCGTGCCATTTCTTCAACCGTGTTTGTGCGTCCAATTGGTATTCCTTTTGACCCTTCCTCGAAGGAAACGCCACGTTTGGCACGGGCATAGCGTAGCATGGGTGTATCTACTCCACCAGGTGAGATGGAAGATACACGAATATTGTTGCGGGCATACTCTAGCGCTGCCACTTTGGTAAGTGACGCTACTGCGTGTTTGCTGGCGCTGTACGGTGAAAGTTCACTGAAACCGCGATGTGAGGATACAGAGGCAGTGTTAATTATAACACCTGCGCCTTGCTTGAGCATGTACGGAATTTCGTATTTCATGGAAAGGAAGATGCCAAGGGCGTTGGTGTTCATAACGTCGAGGAAGTCCTCGGTTTTTTGTTCGTGTATTTTTACAAATTCAGGGTTGACAATGCCTGCGTTGTTAAAGGCAATGTCGATGCGTCCATATTTCTTGACGCAGTTATCAATAAAGGCTTTGACATCAACTTCATTTCTGACATCGGCTCGCATATAGGTTGCTTCGCCGCCAAAGCTTTTGATTTTACCTTCCACCTGTTTACCCATGTTCTCACGTCGTCCACAGAAGAAGACTTTTGCTCCTTCTTTGGCAAAAGCATAAGCCGTTCCTTCGCCAATTCCTGATGTTGCTCCGGTAATAAGTACTACTTTGCCTGCAAATTTGCCGTTGCGATTTGTAGTGGCTTTAGGTTCCGGTGGTTTCTGCGTGTTTGCTTGCGCACGTTCAGCTAAAAAAGTCGCCGCCACCCCCGCCACTCCTGCACCACCAATTAGCATTCCTCGACGGGATAAGCCTTTATTTGCTTTTGTGTCTGTCACGTTTGTGTCTCCCCAACTGCTGTTATTTCTAGATTAGAGGAGACAGACTAACAATTCAGGCTCGATTCTTGCTCATGAATATCAAAATCTTGCTAAGTTGAGCGAGAGAAATTTTAACTCTTTGTAAAATTTCCTGAGCCACTATTCACTACCTGACTCTGAAAATAATGAGCCTAAATCTCGGCGTCCACTCACAACACGGAGAATTTCGATGCCATCATCCATTACCTTGTACAGGATCACATAACCTTGTAAAGGAACGCCTCGCAAGGAAGCACTGATTTCTGAATAACTTCGTCCCATATTGGGAAAATTTACTAACTGCTGACATTTTTGATTGAACGCTGCAAAGAAACGCTCACCTGCCTCAATATTTTTTCCCAGGAAATAGTCGGCAATTTCATTCAGGTCTTGACTTGCCAGAATATTGATAATAAGATTATTCAACCTTGAGCCTCACGCGCTTGACGAAACCTTTCTAAAATCTGGCTAATCACTTCTTCCCCGTTTAATCGCTCACCTCTATCTGAGGCGGCGATCGCCTCCTCAACTTTTATACGAGTTTCTTGAACCCACTGTTCATACTGCCGATCGCGTTCCTCCAGCAATTGAAAGGCTTCAAGAATTACCTCATCAGCCGTTTGATATTTACCTGTTTGGAGCTTCGCTTGTATGAAGTTTTCTTGCTCTGGTTTTAATGTAATACTCATACTTATTATTTTCTCATGCTACTCTTTGTAATCCGGCTAACCCCGGTTTTTTATGACAATAATTCTCCTACCCCTTATCTTACCAGGTCAATTGCTAACTCATCCCCCCAATCCCATATAGCCGCGAGCTGGCTCAAGAGACTTATACTTTCTAGCTCGTCACTAGACAAACTACGTACAGATTGATAACCGTCTAAAAATGATTTACTTGCCTGCTCCTCCATTTCCTTCGCAAGAGTTAAATCATAAGCTCTCCAACCATAGGCACAATAATCAAAATCAAAAAGTGTGATTTGATTATCTTCCGTGAAGTGAAAATTGCCTGTATTAATATCACCGTGTATGATTCCGTAGTTATTTGCCTCTTTCTTAAGTTCAGAAAAACACTTTAACAACTCGTCTACTATAGCTAATTCGGGCAATTCAGCTTTTTGTTCAACAGACCAATTGGCTTCAATAAACTTCAGCGGCATTTTTACCAAATAATCTTCATTAAGATGATGTCTATGATGTTGGCTGTGGAATAAATCTGCTGCCAAATGAAAAGATGCTACAGCTTTGCCTAGTTCAAAACACTGATATGGCGTAGGATCTGTGTCCTCTTCAATTGCATTTCCTTCAGCATAAGAAAACAAGGCGCAGGCTCTTAATCCTTCGCTTGTTTGTATTACCGCCATAGTTCCTTCTTGTTTTTGAGGAATGGGGTACGACACAGGAACACCTTGAGAAAATACAAACTCCAATAAATCTAATTCAAATTGGAAATTTTCAAATTCTGGAGCGTAGTATTTACCATTCAGATATACCCTAAAGACGTAATGAAAATTATCTCCCTTAATTAAGTAATGATCATTATATCCCCGGTCTTCTCCTATCAACGTACATTCAAATGGAAGCGTTATCTCATATTTCTCTACTACAAAATCTTTGATTACCTTAGCCTCAATAAGCTCATTTTTAGGCAAATTCTCTTTTTTTTCAAAAAACGAAAGTGATCTCATGCTTTTTTGCTTTTTATGGTTGCTCAAATTTTATATTACAATTGCTACACTCGCCCCGTTTACGACCAGTGATGATTCGTCTTACTAGATAGAATATGGTCTTGCCATGTGCCGTTAATTAATAAATAATCTCTAGCATACCCTTCTACAACAAATCCTAATCTTTTGAGCAAATTTCCACTGCGTTGGTTGTGCGGCATATAGTTTGCCATAATGCGGTGCATATTCAGTTCATCAAATACATACTTGATTGCCACAGTGAGGGCTTCTGTCATATAACCTTTTCCTTGTTCAGCTTCGGCTAAACTGTAGCCTAAATTACAGAATTGAGCAGCACTTCTGACAAAATTTCTAAAATTGATGGAGCCAATAATTTGTGATGGATTTGTTTTGGTAAAAATAAATAGCTTTAAGGATAAATCATTGGTAAATTCATACAAATCTATCTCTACCTGATTTTGCCAATACTCTTGTGTAAAAAAATTTTCTGCCCAAAGAGGGTAGAACGGAGTAAGATAGGTTTGATTTTCTGTGTAGTATTTGAGAATTAATGGTATATCCTCTTGAGTAGCCAAGCGAAGAAAAAGGCGATCGCTTTCAATCAGCGGCAAATCACACTTCATAGACAATAAGGAAGGACAGGGATGTCAGTAGGAATACGCCACAATTGGCAAGTTTCAGAAATTGGTGCAATCTACAATACACCATTGTTAGAGCTAATTTATCAAGCAGCTAGTGTACATCGTCAATATCATGACCCAACCAAAATACAAGTTTGTAAACTAATATCTATTAAAACAGGTGGTTGCCCAGAAGATTGCAGCTACTGCGCTCAATCTTCCCGCTACAAAACAGAAGTCAAAGCACAAGCACTCTTAGAAAAAGAAACTGTACTTAATATTGCACAACAAGCAAAACAAAACGGTATAAGTCGAGTTTGCATGGGAGCTGCTTGGCGAGAAGTGCGCGACAACTCGCAATTTGAGCAAGTGCTAGAAATGGTCAAAGAAGTAACTGCGTTAGGATTAGAAGTATGCTGTACCTTAGGGATGTTAAGCCCATCTCAAGCTCAGCGCCTAGAAGATGCAGGACTTTACGCCTACAATCATAACTTAGACACTTCACGAGACTACTACAATACCATCATTACCACCAGAACTTACGAAGATCGCCTCAACACCATCAACAATATCCGTCAAACAAATGTAACCGTATGTTCCGGCGGTATACTTGGCTTAGGAGAAAGCGTAGGCGATCGCTTATCCATGTTGCACACTCTGGCAACACTAAACCCTCATCCAGAGTCAGTCCCGATTAATATTCTCTCACAAGTAACTGGTACACCTCTAGAAAATCAACCAGAAGTGCCTATTTGGGATGTAGTGCGAATGATTGCTACAGCACGCATTGTCATGCCTTCTTCTGATGTTCGTCTTACAGCAGGCAGAGCTAAACTTTCCCAAGTTGAGCAAGCTTTGTGCTTTATGGCGGGAGCAAATTCCATCTTTTCTAGCGACGACGGGCATATGTTAACCGTCACCACTCCTTGTCCAGGATACGACGCCGATCGCGAAATGCTCAATCTACTCGGTTTATCCATGCGTTCACCGTATACTGCCACTAATTGATCAAATATATATCCAACAAATAACGTAGAGACGTTCCGGCGGAAAGTCTCAACAAGGGTTGTAGACAACGCATAACTAATTTTTGGAGATGTCTAATATGTAGAGACGCGAAATTTCGCGTCTCTACATTATTGCGCCTTTGCGTGAGGATTAATTAGAGTATCTTCGCGGCACGCAAACCAAACAGCAATCCGACAGCGATGCCAAAAAATAGACCTAAGAAGACAATGTAAGCGATTACGGCAGACATTTATGTTTCTCCACAATAGTTCATTAAGTCTATTGAATCATTTACTTGGGGGCTTGGGGATCGGGGATTTGGTAAGAAAAGTTGAAAGATAAAAACATCTGTTCTTTTTTTCCCTATTTCTTCAACTTTTTTCGTTATGGGGTTTCCAGACAGCTTGATTGCGATAGAATACGGCACACGGGCGCTTGAAAGGGTTTGGGAATGGCTTCTGTTATTAATGTAAATTTACCGCAGCAGTCTTACGAGATTGCGATCGCACCTAGCGGCATCGATAAACTAGGTGAGTACATGAGTGGTTTGAAGTTAGGCAAAAAAGTGTTGCTGGTTTCTAACCCTATGATTTATAAGCATTATGGGGAAAGGGCAAGCGCATCTCTCAAAGCTGCTGGGTTTGAAGTGAGCGAGTTAACTTTACCACCAGGGGAACGCTACAAAACTCCCAACTCTGTGCAAAAAATTTATGATACCGCCTTAGAAAACCGTATAGAGCGCTCCTCTACTATGGTGGCTTTGGGCGGAGGTGTGATTGGCGATATGACTGGCTTTGCTGCTGCAACTTGGTTGCGGGGTATTAATTTTGTGCAAGTGCCTACCACACTTTTAGCTATGGTAGATGCGGCGATTGGCGGGAAAACAGGTGTAAACCATCCCCAAGGCAAAAATTTAATTGGCGCATTCCATCAGCCGCGACTAGTGTTAATCGATCCAGATGTGTTGAAAACTTTGCCGATGCGTGAGTTTCGGGCGGGAATGGCAGAAGTGATTAAGTATGGTGTGATTTGGGATGCCAAGTTGTTTGCCGAGATTGAAGAAAGCAAACACCTGAATCAAATTCGCTACGTTAAACCAGAATTTATTGATAGCATACTAACTCGCTCTTGTCAAGCAAAAGCTGATGTAGTCAGCAAAGATGAGAAAGAAGCTGGATTGCGGGCGATACTTAATTATGGACATACCATCGCTCATGCAGTGGAAAGTTTGACTGGATATCGTGTGGTGAATCATGGGGAAGCTGTCGCGATTGGGATGGTAGCCGCAGGGCAGATTGCTGTGGAATTGGGAATGTGGCAAAAGGAAGATACTCAACGTCAGTACGCCTTGATTGAAAAAGCAGGTTTACCGACTAAGTTACCTGCTGGGGTAGATATCGAAGCAATTATTGAAGCTTTGCAACTAGATAAGAAAGTTGAAGCAGGCAAAGTACGTTTTATTTTGCCCACCCAGATTGGTGTAGTGACAATTACTGATTCTGTGCCAACGGATACCATTCGGCAGGTGTTACAGGGGATGCAAAGCGATTCGTAATTAGGTTAATTGCGATGGTTTTAAATTATTCCGGATCTATCAAGTTTTATGCAGGATAAAGGTATGGTAGATGCACCCTAATTGCTGCCCTCAGTCAATAGCTGGGGGTTTTTTTTGATTAGCTATATCTTTTGGATGCCAATGATTGTGAGATGTAAAAATACATTTAGATAGTAGAAGTTTATGAATAATTTTGTTTTTAATAAAATAAGATTTTTCAATGTATAATTTTGCTTCAAAGCTATCACTTTTTTTGATAATTATTTAAATACTAAAAGTTTTCTTATCGGTATCCGGTTTGATTTTTGAACAAATTTAAGTAGGGTGGGCAATGTTGACTAAATCCAGTTTTTGGTGGCATTGCCTACATGTATTTCAAGAATCAATATAGTAGCCATATCTGATTTTTTAACTTTTTGATAATCAGGGTTTATTACTTCCTTTACGACAAAAATAAATTAGCTATGATAATTTAAACACTAATACATAAAGTATAAAGTTTTGGGAGGTAAACATATTTGTTTGATAAAATTGTGTATAGTACCTAAATAGGGAGAGTAATTAGATCCGAAAATAAGTGAATTTATAGTTAGTTAAAATTTTAACTAACAGCGAAAAATTTTTGATGAGTGCCTTTTGACTTTTGCCTTTTTCTGGTAAAAGGTTTAAAAATACATGCCTAAAATACTTTTAGTTGAAGATAACGAAATAAATCGGGATATACTGTCCCATAACTTACAGGGAAAAAACTTTGAGGTAATCCTGGCTATTAATGGTGAGCAGGGAGTGGCAATGGCTCACTCAGAAGCGCCCGATTTAATCCTGATGGATATGGGTTTACCTGTGCTGAATGGATGGGAGGCAACAAAATTGATCAAACAGTCATCAGATACCGAATCGATTCCGGTGATTGCTTTGACTGCTTATGCAATGGCAGGAGATCGCGAAAAGGCTCTTGAATCGGGATGCGATGAGTATGAAACCAAGCCAATTGACTTAACTCAACTTTTGCAGAAAATTCAGTTGCTACTGGCACGGCAAACACAAGGGCAATAAAACCATCTCGAAAAGAGAAAATAACTATGATTTCTTCCGGATTTAGTACCGCGCATCGTGGATAAAGGGATGGTAGATGCACCCTAATTGCCGCCCTCAGTCTATGGCTGGGGGTATTTTTTATTGTGGTGGCACAAAAACTGCTAAAGCTTGAGGAATTACACGAAATTTAGCAGGAGTGTAAGTAGTAATTTCTCCATCAGTATTGATTGGGCGTGGTTTGCGCGTAGACACTTCTATTTCTTCCCCATGAAAAGCGCGAACATTCTTGGAGTTAATATGTCGTCCTCGTCGCATCGCCGGAAGTATAGGAATAATTTGCCACCAGTGTTTAATCTCCAAGCTATACAAATCCAGCCTTTGGTCTTCGATACTGGCATCATGAACTACAGTCATACCGCCACCGTAGTATCGACCATTACCCACAGCAATTTGCACTGTTTTCACGTTAACTGATTTACCATGAAGATGAATCTGGGCACTAAAAGGTCGAGATTCCCAAATTACTTGCAATGCAGTGATGATGTAAGCAAATATTCCCCAACGCCGCTTGGCTTGTTTGGTGAGTCGCTGGGTAATTTTCACACTTAGCCCTAAACTAGCAACATTGAAAAAGTGCTTTTCGTTTACCCATCCTAAGTCAATACGTCTGACTTCACCTTTAGCGATAATCTCGCAAGCTTTGGCAAGAGAGTTAGGAATTCCTAAAGTTCTCGCTAAGTCATTGGCTGTTCCTAAAGGCAATATCCCCAAAGGCAAGTGGGTTTTCACTAAAGCATCTACCGCAGCATTGAGAGTGCCATCGCCACCACCAACGATGACTAAATCAACTTGGTGCTGGTAATGTTCAATCAGTTCAGGTAAGTGTTGGGGGTGTTCTGTAGATCTTTCAATTAAATCAAAGCCTTGTTTCTCCAGACATTCGATTGCTTCTGATAAACTCTTTTGTCCAAGGCGTGCATGGTGATTCACTAACAGCAGTGCGCGGCGGCTCATGGGTAGTACCTTAATTTACTATCAAACCGTGCTTTTTGTTAAAATATTTACTTATAATAAGGTGTTTTCTAGAACATTGTATTTTTTTTATCGTTATTTTTTCGCTGCCATTTTAGCATGTTTGGTTTTAGCAGCTATCGGTGCGCTGCTACCTAGAAAATGGAGTCAGGAATCAAAACGTGACTGTAATTTAAAGATTTGTGTTGCCAATACAGGCATTCATACCAACATTATCGTGCCAACCAAAAATCAAGTTTTTGATTGGCATGGGTATTTAACTATAAAAAAAATTGGTGTTGATAATGTTAAAGATTACAATTATTTGAGTTTTGGTTGGGGCGATCGCGACTTTTATCTGTCCACGCCTACTCTCGCCGATCTCCAACTTTCTACTACCCTTAAAGCTTTATTTCTGCCTACTCCCTCTGTAATCTATATTAAAGGATATCAATTAATCCCAGATGATTTAGAAGTAAAATGTGTTAATATTAGTAATAAAAATTATTTAAAATTAATAAATTATATCCAAACTTCTTTTCAAGTCGATGCAAAGGGTAGACAAATTCGCATAGCTAATGGACACACAGAAAACGCTGGTTTTTATACCGCAATTGGCAGCTACTCGATCTTGAGAAATTGTAATTCCTGGACAGCGGAAGGATTAAGAGAAGCCGACATCAATACCCCCGTGTGGGATGGATTTTCATACCCCATTATGTGGCAATTGCGCAGTGGATGTGAATAATTCGTAATTCGTAATTTAATTGATAATTATGAATTACGAATTAGCAATTACGAATTTAGCCTACATCATCATGAGCAAAGCGATTGAAGAGGAAATCTAAGGCGTAGTTACGCAATTGGTAGTATTGCGGATCTTCCATAATGCGGGCGCGATCGCGAGGACGAGAGAACGGAATCTCCATGACTTCGCCAATTTTAGCGTGGGGACCGTTAGTCATCATCACTAATTTGTCTGCTAAAAACAGTGCTTCATCAATATCATGGGTAATCATTAGCACTGTGCAGCGGTTCTCGTTCCAAATTTTTAATAGTTCTTCCTGCAACTCCTCCTTAGTAATAGCATCCAACGCTCCGAAAGGTTCATCTAAAATCAAAACTTTGGGACGAATTGCCAAAGCACGGGCGATGGAAACCCGCTGTCTCATACCGCCAGACATTTGAGGTGGCTTTTTATGAGCAGCATCCGCCAATCCTACCATTGTCAAATGTTCCCAGACAATCGACCTTTTATCAGCTAGTGACTTGTCAGAATGAACAGCGTTAACTGCTAAGTAGATATTTTCATAAGCAGTGCGCCAAGGTAGTAAAGCGTAGTTTTGGAATACTACCATCCGATCTGGACCTGGTTTGGTGATTGGCTTTCCTTCTAGGAGTACTTGTCCGGAAGTAGGAAAGTTAAAACCAGAAACCATATTTAGCAGCGTTGATTTACCACAACCAGAGTGACCGATAACGCAGATAAATTCACCTTGGTCTACATTAAGGTTAACGCCATCAAGTACGGTAAAAGGTCCTTTTTTTGTTGGATAAACTTTGGTAACGTTCTTGATTTCTAAGAATGGCTCTTGACGGCGTTTTGTAGCTGCTGTCAATGGTTGTCCTAATTGCTGTCTACTGGTTTGAGTAAAAGAGTTTGTGTTCATGGTGATTTGTTAATTGTTAATTGTTTATTGTTAATAGCTAATTGCTCTATTAACCATTAGCTATTAGCTATTAGCGCTCATTACGCTACTTTTCTGGTTGGTTGATCGATGACTACTTCTGCGACTGAAAAATCGCGTTTGATATTTAAGCTGTTGAGATATGCGATGGGGTCATCAGCATTGAAGGGTGTACCATCAAATAGTTGGATTGGCTGACGAGTGTAACTAATGTCTAATCCTAGTTCTCGTGCGGCGGTGCTAAATACACCTACTCGGCACACTCTTTCGACGATTTCCACCCAGTTTCTGGGGAAGGGAGTATCACCCCAACGCGCTAATTGAGTCATAATCCAAATTTGCTCAGTTCTACTGGGGCGGTTGATGGCTGATTGGGCATAAAACTGGTGGTGGGCGTACTCTTGCATGGGATGGTCTAAGCTACAACTGTTATAATTTGGATCTTCGATTTGGATGTAACTTATATCAGTGCTTACGTATTCTGCCCGTGCCAAAATTTGCCGAATTTCTTCTGCATTTTCTGGAAGTGAACAGTAATAGCAAGCTTCTAGCAGAGCTTTGGTTAAGGCAATATGAGTATTAGGATAAGCTGCTGCCCAATCTTCTCTGACACCAAGAACTTTACCTGGGTGTCCGAGCCATACTTCTAAATCGGTGGCAATTGTAAAGCCTATACCTTCCAAGGCGGCACGATAGTTCCAAGGTTCGCCTACACAGTAACCATCAATACTTCCGGCTTTCAAGTCAGCTACCATCTGGGCAGGCGGGATGGTTTTAATGTCAACATCGATGTCGGGATCTATACCACCTGCTGCTAACCAGTAGCGTAACAGTAAGTTGTGCATGGAACTGGGATGCACTACGCCCATTGTATGCCGTAAGTTTTCGGTGCTTCTCAGGTAGTATTTAAAGTCGGAAACGTTTTGCACTCCTTGATCGTAGAAACGCCTAGATAAAGTGATGGCATTACCATTGCGAGTCATGGTAAGGGCTGTAACTACGGGCAGGGGTTGGTTTTCATTTCCACCCAAGGTTAACCATATGGGCATTCCTGATGGCATTTGTGCTGCATCTAAGTACCCTCCTGCGATACCATCGACAATGCCCCGCCAGCTAGTTTCCCGCACAAGGTTGACTTCATCTAATCCATGTTTGGTAAAGAAACCTTTTTCTTTTGCTACAGCAAGAGGTGCGCAAGCTGTCAAGGGCACAAAGCCAATGTCAAGGTTAATTTTTTCTAAGCCATGACGGGAGATGTTTGCTGTTTTTCTCGCTCTGAGTTTCTTGATGCGTTTTTGCTGGTTGAGGAAGTAAATCATTTCACTGCGCAAGCTGTAGTAGCTGGGATGTTCTACTACTTCCATCCGCTTGCGGGGTCGAGGAATGTCTACTTCTAAGATGCTACCAATTTTCGATTCTGGTCCGTTGGTGAGCATGACAATTCGATCAGATAGTAGCACTGCTTCGTCTACGTCATGTGTCACCATTACGGCAGTAACTTGGTTTTCTTGACAGATTTGCATCAACTGTTCTTGCAAGTTACCCCGTGTGAGTGCGTCTAATGCCCCAAATGGTTCGTCAAGGAGTAGCAACTTGGGACGAATTGCTAAAGCACGAGCGATCGCCACCCGCTGTTTTTGTCCACCAGATAACATTCCTGGTTGTTTGTCAGCATGGGGACGTAAACCCACCATATCAATGTGTTTTTCGACAATTGCGCGGCGTTCTCCTGCTGGTAAATCCTTGACTACTGAATCCACAGCTAGGGCAATATTTTCCCGTACTGTCCGCCAAGGTAAGAGAGAATAATTCTGGAATACCACCATCCGATCTGGGCCTGGTTTGGTGATTCTTTTTCCTTCCAGTGTTACAACTCCTTCTGAAGGTAGATCCAATCCGGCAATCATATTTAATAATGTGGATTTGCCACAACCGGAGTGACCAATCAGTGAAACAAATTCTCCCTTCTTAATCTGGAGGTCGATTCCTTTGAGGGCAACGTATTTACCACCACCAGTTAATTCAAAAACCTTATCAATTTGGTCAACAGCAACGAATACAGACATAGTAGTTTGATGTTTGTTAATTGTTAATTGCTAATTGCTAATTGCTGATGGCTAATGGCTAATTGAACTTTTACTATTAACAATTAGCCGTTAGCTATTGGCTATTTTTGTTCTGCTGGCAGAATTAAAGTTTGTACCCAAGCCATCAATTTGTCTAGTATCAGACCGACAACACCGATGTAGACTAGAGCTAATATCACCTCACTAATCGCGTTATTCTGGTAGGCATTCCAGATGAAAAAGCCAATTCCGACAATACCTGACATCACGATTTCTGCTGCGATAATTGCCAACCAAGCCAAACCGATCGCTATTCTTAAGCCAGTAAAAATGTAGGGAAGGGCAGCAGGTATGAGGATATTGAAGAAATATTCTTTTTTGCTCAGTTGCAGAACTTTAGCAACGTTGTTGTAGTCTTGAGGGATTTGAGTAACTCCCACAGCAGTGTTGATTAAGATGGGCCAAATTGCCGTGATGAAAATTACGAACAAAGCTGCTGGTTCGTTTTGACGCAAAGCTGCTAGAGAAATAGGCACCCAAGCCAAAGGTGGTACGGTACGCAGTAACTGAAACAGGGGATCTAAAGCTTTGGACATTGTTTTGTTCACACCAATCAAAATGCCCAAGCCAATACCAACAATTGCTGCCAATGTATAACTGATAGCTACCCGCTGTAAACTTGCCCAAATTTGCCAAAATAAACCTTTATCGATCCCACCCCTGTCATAAAAGGGCCAGAAGATTAGTATCCAGGTATCTTGGATCACTTGAATTGGACCTGGTAATGTAGCTCCGGGAAGCCAAGAAAATAGTTGCCACAAAATTAAGAAGATAATTAAAGCAATAGCAGGCGGCACAATATTGGGAAATTGCTTTTGTAGACGGGCAATTAAGCTATTGTCAAAACTGGGCATTGTTGCGCGTCTTTGTACGGTTGTCATTTTATTCTCCTTAATTTGTTAATTGTTAATTGTTAATTGCTGATTGTTAATTGTTAATTGCTGATTGCTCTTAGCCATTAGCAAACGTTAAACGCTGACTTTTTTGATTTTGAGACTCTTGAGGTATTCTTCTGGTTTTTCTGGATCAAACTTGACTCCATCAAAAAATTCTTCTACTCCACGGGATGTACTTGTGGGAATGTCTGCAGCAGTAATTCCGGCTTCTTTAGCCGCTTGTTTCCAAATATCTTCGCGGTTAACTTTATCAATTAATGCCTTAGCTTTTGTCAAGTAATCTTTTGGTAAAAAGCCCCAACGGACACTTTCGGTGATAAACCACATATCATGGCTCTTGTAGGGATAGGAAACGCTACCTTTTTCATCTTTCCAATAGTAAGCAGCCATTGATTTATCATTAATAACCCGTCCATCTCCCATGTCATACTTCCCTTGGAATGGTTCGAGTAAAACGTCTACTGGCACTTGGAAATAATTCCGTCCCGCCAGGATTTTTGCTGCTTCTTTGCGGTTGTCAAAATTATCCAACCACTGTTGAGCCTCCATAATGCCTTTTAAAATTGCTTTGGTTGCTTTGGGATTTTTGTCAACCCAATCTGCTCTCATGGCAAAGTATTCTTCGGGGTGATTCTTCCACATTTCGGCTGTCAACATTGCCATGTAGCCGATCTTATCTTTCACAATTCTAAAGGGCCAGGGATCTCCAGTACTGAAAGCGTCCATCGTACCCGTTTTCATGTTGGCGACTGTTTGCGCTGCTGGCACTGGAATTAATTTCACATCAGTATCAGGGTTAATACCGCCTGCTGCTAACCAGTATCGAATCCAGAAATCTTGGTTAACTTGAGCAAAGGTAAAGGCAGCGGTAAAGGGTGTTTTTGCAGATTTTAACTGATCGAAAATGGGTTTTCCTGCTTTAGCTAAGTTGAGTTCAATACCTTTTCCTTGGTGTTTACTGGCAACTGCAATCCCATTTCCTTGAGTAATTAATTGTGCCAGCACGTACATGGGAATTTTGGCATTGCCCTTGGTGATTAAGCCTTCTGTAATCAAATGGGGCATGGGCATTTGATATTGCCCTCCATCAACTCCACCACCAGAGGATCCAATTTCTGTGTTATCCCGCATTGAACCCCAAGAAGCTTGTTTTAAGAGTTCAACTTCTGTCATACCGTACTTGGCGAAGAAGCCTTTTTCTTTTGCAATGATAAAAGGAGCTGCTTCAACAATTGGTATATATCCTAGTTTTACTTTGGGAGTTTCTGGTTTTTGTTCAGGGCTTAGGTTCGCTGCAGCTTGTTGTGCTGATTGCTGTGCTTGAACACTACCGCCAGTTAAGCTATCGGGGGGGTTTCCCAAACAGCCTTTGAGTAATACAGCACTGGCAGATACTCCTGCTGTTAACAAAAATTTACGTCGTGAAGTCATAAGATCTCCTAAAAATGAAATTTATGGCATGACAATTCTGGCAGAGAAACTGTTATTTCCTGCGCTATAAAATGTGTAATGAGATTCTCTATATAGTTACAAGTGGTTAACCTGTCTCTAACAGAGAAGGCAAGAGTGAAGGACTTATAAAAAATATGTCATTTCACTTACGTTTATTTGGAGTGTTTTTCAAGACCTTTATTTATGTTGTTGAAAATAGCTTACAGCTTTTTTTGCCCCAATGGTTAACTTTGATCCCCTAATTCTTAAATAAATATTAGATTGGAACTATAAGAAAAACTTTATATATCTGAAGTAAATTAGCTGTTCACTCTATTATTTAGAATAGAATCTATGATATTTATTGACGTTTATTGATGATTCATAGATAAATTGAAGATTAGTTTATAATAACTATTAATAAAAATCTATAGTAGTCCTCAATCATGGCTATAGCAATCCTAATTGAGTTATGAACCGCCAAGACGCCAAGAGCGTCAAGAAGAAGTTGTTGTGTTTACAAATCATTTAGGACTGCTATACCGAAATTAGAATCAGGTAAGTTCGCCATGTCATGTACTTCAGTTCATGGCGCGAGTAGCGCTCCCAAACCGTTAAAACGGACTGTAAATCAACAGTTTAGTCGGTTTTAACCGACTAAACTGTTAGCCTAGAACTTCAGTTCTAGGCGGATGGCGGAAGAATGAAATAGCCCTGGGAGACATGAGTCAGGAGAAAAGTTTGTGTAATTAATTCGGCTGGAGTACTTAGATAGTGCGATCGCCGCTTCAGGAAGCTTACAATCCGTTTTCAAGTATGTACTACTGTGTTATATTTTTAACTAGTTAATTAACTCGTGTTGTGAGAAGTGATTCCAGAATTCGATGAAAACGGTAATTTACCACCAGGGGTACATTGGGCGGAATGGGAGGAGTTTGTAGAAAGATTCAGTACTAATTTCAAAAGACAACAGATGATAGATGGTTTGTTTCTGACCATGACACAATTAAAAGCAGCAGGCTGTAGAACTATTTATATCAATGGTAGTTTTGTTACCATTGAACCTAACCCTGGTGATTTTGATGCCTGTTACGATAACGAAACTGTCGATATCGATTATCTCAGAATTAATGCACCTCGATTGCTCAATCATTATGACCGTGCTGGGCAGAAAGCCAAGTATAAAGGTGAGATTTTTCCTTCTAACCAACCTGTTGGTAGTTATGGAGACAATTCGTTTGAGTTTTTTCAAAGTGATAGACGGGGAAATAGGAAAGGCATTATTGCTATAGATTTAATGAGGTGGGAACCATGATTAAAGATGAATTAGAGTATCAAGTTTCTCAAGAATGGGTAGAGAAGTTTAAAAAATCAATAGCCGTAATGGAAAAAGATGAAGAAAGAAAAAGAAATGATCCTGAGCGCTGGGAACTGAATAGAAGCGCATTACAATGTCACTTAGATAAATTACAAGAAGAAATAGCAGAATATGAAAGACTTATAAATTGTGATAATAGCCAGCAAATTAACATTAAAGTTGAATCTTTACACAAGTTACCAGATGCTTTAATTAAAGCTCGAATAGCAGCAAAAATGAGTCGGAAAGAACTTGCTGATATATTAGGAATCGAAGAACAACGAGTTCAGGAATACGAAAAAACTGATTATCAATGTGCCAGTTTTGTAGAAATCCTCGAAGTTAGTGCTGCTTTGGGGATAGAATTTGAAACTGCAACTGTACAAGTAGATTTTGAGGAAATAGAAGCAGGTAAACAAAGCGCAGAAAAATGGCGCAAATGGCGCTCTGAAAAAATGAATGTTAAAACTAAAGTCTCTTGAGTAAACAAGATACCCGACTTCTTTAAGAAGTCGGGTATCTAGGGATCTTGGGTGGGCAATCTAAATTGTCATTGAACAACTCCTACAGCAAAATTAACTGTATAAGGTTCAGAGAGTGATTGCTGAGTACTAGCTTTGATTGCATCCAAATAGCGCAGTACGTGTTGTCGTTGGTGGGAATTGGGACGGTAGTTGAGACTTCCTTGTTTTTCAAACAGTGGTGCAGCAGAAATTGCCTGATAGTCAGAATTTTCCTTTGAACTTTGAGTAAGCCAGGTAAAATCTGTAGCTGATGGAATTAAACCTGGAGGTAGCTCACCTTCTAAGAAAGCTAGTAGGCGTTGCTGACAGCTACGAGTGTTGATCCCACGATTCTCAAATAATTGCACAATTTCGCTGAAGGAAATAGTTCGCTCGGGTAAAAGCTGTAGTAATTCGCTAAACAAGAAATAGTCAGTATATTGTTGTCGGGGAACCTCTAAAACTTGGGGATGTAGTGGCAACAAAGCCAATCCGTAGGCTACCCGACTACAAGTAGGAGCGCTATCACTTTTGTTAGGGTTTTGAATCATCTTAGCATTGGGCAGTTTTTGCCGTAACCAACGGCTGACTGCGCCTACGGAACCTACTCCACCAGTCAAAATTGCTTGATTAATTGCTTCGGTGGGGATGCCTTTAGCGATGAGCAATCTGTTGAGTTCTCGATTTAAGCGACGTACAAATGGGACAAATACTTGGCTTTCTAAGTCTCGCCGCTGTAATACCCACTGTTGATCTGCTAATTCTAAGGTAAAAGAGTCTTGGTGTTGTAAGATGAGTTTGAGTGCGATCGCTGCCTCTTGCACACCCTTGCCAAGCAGAGAACTTTCTAAACGCTGCTGGAGGCGAATGCGATCTATAATATCTGGTTCTCCGGGTCGAGGTAAGTTTAGCTCTTCCCATTTTAAACTTGATAGGAGCATTTGATCTAAACCAGCGATCGCCGGACTCCAGTGTCTTAGGCTCTGTTCATTTTTGTTCTCATCCTCAACAAAGGTTCGCGGTTGTCGCCATTTAGGTGGAAGCAGCAATTGGCAAATAATGTCTTGCTCTATTCCCGCTCCGGCATAAGCAAAACCGTGGAGCATGAAATCACTGTGTGTTAAATCTTCTAAGATTTCTGGCACATCGACTAGCGCCATTTCTGTTGTGTTAGCGCCAATACTAACGATGAGAGTGTTGCCTAATAGAGAATGATCGCTAGTTTTGACGGAAAAGTTTCCTTGATGAGCGCTTAATTTTACTTGCTCACCGTTAGCGCCATCAAGTTCTGGTAGTAAGCTGGCGATGGCTTCTTCGACAAAAAACACTTGTTGTGGATGCTGCACTAACATACTTGTAAGTATTGCTTCGCGCACATTGAAACGATATTGTTCCGACCAATTAGACGGGCAAGTACAGATGACACCAGCAATGTTATTAATAATAGTATGGAAGGTTTTTTGGTCTAAACCAATTGCCGCCGCCGTTAAGCCTAAGGTTGTACTACTACGATCTGACTTCAATGTCAAGAGCAATTTGGCGAGCGATCGCACAACCCAAACTAACGGAACTGTAGAAAGTTCGTTTAATTGTAACACTGGTGTCCATTGCCCTTGATCTTTGTAAGGAAGACAAATTTGTAAATACGGCTTTAATTGGGCTGAGAAGAGATGATGCGGTTGAACTGCAACAGGTGCAATAACTGGGATCTGTTCTGTTTCGGTTATCGCTTCTGCGGGTAGATAAACTTCTGCTGGTAAACGTTGAGATTGTGTAGAACTAGATGTAACTGAAAGATTTTCGGCTGACCAGTACACAGGATATAATTCAATTGTCGAGCGATTGAGTAGTGCTGCAGAAATTCCTGTTGTACCCAAATCTAATCCCAAATACCAAACTGAGTCAACAGTATTTTCTTTTTCTGTGTGATTAGTTTCGTTCTGAACAGACGAATCTATTCCTTCTAAGATTACTTCGTTTGTTGCAGTTGCAGTATTTTCTTGAGGTTGAGTGTTACTTACAGGTTGCAGTAAAGAATTTAGCTGGCGATCAAAGTCAGCTAAATCTTGTTCTAATTGTTGTAACTGTTCTTGTTCCAGAGAAATGGCGGAGAAGGCTTCTTCTGAATTCTCCTGATAATCTAGTAAATTTTCAGTTGCAGAAGCGGGTACGTAATTATTTAAAGATCGTTCCAAATCATCATAATCATCGATGATTTCTGGAGTTGGGGCAATCGCAACTAAATTACCACTCTCCTCAAGATCGGGAACTATTTCTTGTGGGTATTGTGGAGCTTGATTTACTAATGCTTGTGACTCAGGATTATTGCTTGCATTTGTAAGCAGGTCAGTTAATACTGTGATTGTATCAGTACTTGTCGGTTTTTCAATTGACGCCCCTTCTGTTTCTGAATGTTCTAATGTATTAAATAGATCTAATGATTGTGCTGTTGGTGTGAGCGTGAAGTTTTCTTGTGCTTGAGTATTGCTCAGATTTAAAAGCCCAGCATCTGGTTCATCAAACCAGGGATCGGACATGACAATAGCAGAATCTGGTTGTTGGCTTGTTGATGTGGGTAACTCCGAAGTGACTTCAAAGGTGATTTCAAAAGTTTCCGCGTTAATGGCATCTATTAACTCAGGCGATAATTCAGCCGGAACAGATGAAATTTCCTCTACAGGTGTGACTTCTGTTGTTGCTTTTGCTGGGATTTCCTGATTTAACTCTGTTAAATTTTCATTACCAAATAAACTAGCGTAAAGTTGATCTACTTCATCACGTAGCTCAGAATTATGATTTTGTAATTCTACTGATGCTTCTTTTCTGCTAGGCGTTTGTGTTTCGCGCTCTAACTGCTGTAACATTGCTTCTATTTCTGGCGCGATCGCAGTATCCTCTGTCTTTTTATCAGTTTCTTGATAATTGTTGGTAAATAAAGTATTTTCTGGTGTCAACAAAGTTTTATTTTTATCATCTGATTGATTGAGTAAAGCAGTTTGATGCTGTAAATGTTCTGTTAAATCGTTAATTATACTGATGAGCAACTGTTCTCCCTGGATTCCTTGATTATGCATTCTTGCCAGGGATTGGGACAAAGACTCATGATAGGTGTTAATATTACGTTGTAGTGCATCAAACACAACATTTACAGTACCATCTAGTGCTATTAAACGTTGATCTAACTCCGTAGTTAGACGTGTGAAGCGTTCTACTTGATCTGGTTGAGTCGCATTTTTAGTTATAGTAGAAGAATTAGGAGCATCAATGGTGAGCGTTGATGCGATCGCACCTCCTGGCTGTGGTACTAAATTTGGTGATAAGCGAGTCATTAACACTTGCAAAAATTCGGAAATTATTTTCTCTTGGTTTGCCATTTGCTGTGTTAATGAGTAATTGTGCAGTCGTTTTTGCTCCAACTGTCTAATCTCCTGCACAAGTGTAGCCCTCTGTTGCAAAAGGGTTTGTAATTCTGCTTGTAGTGGCATTAGTAATCCCGATTCTGTCGGCATTTGTGGTTGTGGTTGTGGGATGTTGTTTTCAGCATCATCACTGGGTGAGCCTTGAGCTACACTAACAAGGAAGTTGCGAATCCGTTCTAAGACTTGGCGTGGTTGCCCTGGGCTAGAGAGAACAATAGGCAAGCGCCGATTTTTCTGAGCAAGTAAGTTGTCAATATCTGCGATTAGTGTTTGAATTTCAGTTGCGCGAGAAGTCACTTGAATTTACCTTTTGCATTGAAAAATTTGAGTTTTGAGAATAGGGTGTAGGGGTATTCCTATACCGGATCTTCGAGTATCATTGACATTGTATGCCTACGTTGTTAAGTAATCATATTTGCAGTATTGCTAGCTTCATAGGGAGCTATTGTAGACTGCATACTATTTTGGTGCAAAACTTTTACCCGGTTTAAACCCACTAAGTAAAAATTACTTATAAAAGCGTTAATATTACTTTGCTGTGTACCATAGTTTAGTTTTATGTTGAAAAAAATTTGTGCTTTGATAGCTATAGCTTAAAATGGCGCTGTTGTTTGTTGTGTATATTGCAGCTTTATAAAAATTATTCAGTAATGGAAGATCGTTATAGCTTGCAGGCATCTGTCCATGCCTTGATGATCACATCGGCTCCCTTTTTTCAAGGATTGCCAGAATCAGCTGTAGAAATTGCCCTAACTCATCTTGCTACCCGTACTCATCCAGCGAATCAAGTGATATTGTTGGAAAATGACTGGGGTGGCTCTGTATATTTCATTATGGATGGATGGGTAAAAATACGCACTTACAATCTTGAAGGTAAAGAGGTAACACTTAATATTCTCGGTCAAGGAGAATTATTTGGCGAAATGGCAGCGCTAGATGAAGTACCTCGCTCTACTGATGTGATTACCTTGACTCCTACGGTAATTGGCAGTATGCCATCTCAGGATTTTGTCAAGTTACTACAAACAGAACCTTTGGCTGGAGTTCGGTTAGCACAGTTGATGGCGCGACGTTTGCGACAAGTTAATCGGCGACTGCGGTTACGGGAATCTGATAGTCAGTCGCGAGTGGCTGATACGTTGTTGTTTTTGGCAGAAGGGCAAGGCAAAAAAAGCGTCTCAGGAACAGAAATTCCCAATTTACCTCATCGCGAGTTAAGTAGTTTGAGTGGGTTGGCAAGGGAAACAGTAACACGAGTGTTGACAAGGTTAGAAAAAAAAGGATTAATTAGGCGCGAACAGGAAGTTATATGTATTCCTGATATATCAGCTCTAGAACGAATGATCGTTTAAATGAATGGCTAATGGTTGATTGTTAATTGCTAATGGCTAATGGTTAATTCCTCTTAAAGCAGTTGTTAGACTGGTAATTATAACTTAAAATGATCGCAATGAAAGAACCACCTTTAAAGATGGTAGAGACGGCTTTTTTAGCCAGTACTGGTAGTATGATTTGGTTTATTAATAGTTACTTTCCTTTAGGTCCGGTTTTGCGGATATTTTTCTCAGTACCAATCGCCTTAGTTTACCTCCGTTGGGGTAGTCGGGCATCATGGATGGCGGCACTTACTTCTGGTTTACTGCTTTCAGTACTAATGGGACCAGTACGCAGTATGCTGTTTGTCATGCCTTTTGCTTTTATGGGCGTACTTTTGGGGGCAGCATGGCATCGTCGTGTTCCTTGGATTGTTTCTATTAGCTTGGGTGCATTGTTAGCTGCAATTGGAGTCTTTTTTCGCTTTTGGTTGTTGTCGGTTTTGTCAAGTGAAGATCTGTGGATCTATTTAATTAACCAAGTTACAGATATTCTGGAGTGGTTATTCCTCCGTCTAGGAATTTTAGCAACTCCGAACATATTTTTGATTCAAGTGGGAGCGATCGCCTTAATTTTATTTAATAACTTTATCTACTTATTTGTGGTACACATAGCAGCGTGGTTATTACTAGATCGTCTAGGCAATCCCATCCCTCGTCCCCCACAATGGGTACAAGTACTCATGGATTATGAATGATTCGCATTTATACTCAGATAGACGTAGGTGAGGAATGGCTGAGAAATAACCGTCATTGTTCACCTGTGTTTGCTTGTGTTTTAGGATTTACTGAAACTGGTTTGATCCCAGGAATTTCTGCTGCCGGTAGCACACCCGAAGATCGCAAATACACTGCTTGTGCAGATGCAGAATTTTTGTACTACGGTGCGAAACCAGGTTTACAATATCCCCTACCACCCCTGATTGCAGGTGCATCGCCTGTATTTATTACCCGTGCCGTAGTTGAGGCACTAAAGATTCCGGTTTATTTATTCAATGCTGGGCTACCCCAACTACCTGCTGTACCAACAATTGATTTAGGCGGTGCTCCAGCTAGGTGTTTGAGTCAAGGGGAAGCAATGGAACTAGCAACTGTAAATCATTTGTTAGAGCAAGGGCTACTTTGGGGTGAAAGGTTAGGAAACAACATTCAAAACGGGTATTTCCTTTTAGGCGAGTGCGTTGTGGGCGGAACCACAACAGCTTTAGCGATTTTAACAGGTTTAGGTATAAAAGCAGCAGGAAAAGTCAACAGTAGTCATCCTGTTTGTAATCACACCAACAAGTGGTCAGTAGTACAAGCTGGGCTTTTGAAGATGACACAGAGAGTGGGGGAGATTGATCCCCTACAACTTGTCGCAGCAGTAGGCGATCCCATGCAAGTTGTAGTTGCTGGGATGACGATCGCACTTTCGCGACATTGTGGTGTGATGCTGGCGGGTGGGACGCAAATGCTGGCAGTTTACGCGCTGACAAGTGCGATCGCCAAAGGATATGATTTACCTTGGCAACCACAATCTGTAGTTATAGGCACAACCCGCTGGGTAGCAGAGGACCCAACTGGTGGTACTATTGAACTTGCTCAGTTAATTGGTGAGTATTGTGTCTCTCTGACTGGGGTTCCGCCGTCTCTACTTGCCACTTCGCTTTCCTTCGCTAATTCTCATTATTCCCAACTTCGAGTTTATGAGCAGGGCTTCGTTAAAGAAGGTGTAGGCGCGGGAGGAATTTGTATTGCTGCCCATCTCTATAAAGATTGGCAGCAAAATCAACTTCTAGCAGCAGTAGAAAATCAGCTTGAGCGTTATCAGCAGATTTATAACACCTAAGTTTTTTTGCTAATTTCGCTTTTTAAAACCAAAAATGCCAAATTTTCCTTTTATTCTCAAAAATTAATTCTTTTGAGCAGTAATTGTTCTTCTAATGCAGCAATGCGATTGTATGCTGCTGTTAATTGCGCTGTTAATCGTTGAATCTGAATTTCTGGCGTTATTTGCTTGTCTCCCCCTTGAAGATTGGTATCTGTATAAATACCATCCACCAAAATATCCTTGTGTTCAAGCTCTGGGCTGAAATTAATTTGTCCTTTGAACTGGTAACGTCCTACGTCACTGTTTTCCAGAAAATTATCCCTGACTTCGTGAGTTTTCTCTAAACAGCCATCTGATAAAGCTTGAGAGACTTTATTATCGAGCTGCTCAACCACTTGATATAGGGCATCCAGCTTGTGACCTATAGTCAGAACCTGCTTTTGTAATGGCTCCATTTAAGACCCTTATGAGCATGATTTATTCTATATTATGCAATCTAGTGGCAATGTTAAACATACTTATGATTTTTTTAACTTTTAAAATTTTCTGTTGAAATGTAATACTTAAATTCTAAATTAGAAATACTTTTAAATACTTAGTAGGAGTTTTACTCTACGTTAGTGTTGCAATGTGTAAATAAAAGGCTTGAACTTAATTAATCAAGCAAAATTACTTATGTTTCCCGGAATACTTTGGTGGGGGCAACTCCTGAGTGGGCTACTCCACGTTGCTTAAGATAGAACAGAGCTAAAATCGAAAAACTAAAATCGAAAATCAATGGAGAGAAGGTCTTTTTTACAAGGTACTACGACACTGGTACTATCACAACTGCTTATTAGCTGTACACAAAGTAACCAACAGACATTTGAGGTACAGTTGCTCAAAGATTCCATCCCTGGGCAGGTAGTCGATCAATTTCGCCGCAGTTTAGAGCAGAAGCCGCAGTTAAAATTTATCCCCGTAGAGCAGTTACGCAATTTATTTCAGCAATTGCAAAATTGGCAGAAAAAAACAAATCCGACACCAGATTCTTTTTGGCGTCGGATTATACCTTTTATCAAAGCCGAAAAACCAAACCCAGCAGACTTAGTTACTTTAGGCGATTACTGGCTCAGCTACGCGATTAAGGATAAACTAATACAACCATTGTCTGTAAATCAGCTCAAAAATTGGTCTAATTTACCTAAACAGTGGCAAGAATTGGTGACACGCAACGACCAAGGTTTCGTTGATGCTCAAGGAAAAGTTTGGGCAGCACCTTATCGTTGGGGTAGTACAGTAATTGTTTACAATCGTCACAAGTTTGAAAAATTAGGTTGGATGCCAAAGGATTGGAGTGATTTATGGCGAAGTGAATTGCGGGGACGTATCTCTTTACTAGATCAACCAAGAGAAGTGATTGGTATAGTTTTAAAGAAGCTGGGACAATCCTACAACACAGTAGATTTCAAGAAAGTTCCTTCTTTAGAGGCAGAACTACGTGTATTAAACCAACAAGTAAAGTTTTATAGTTCTAATCGGTACTTAGAACCTTTAATTATTGGTGACACTTGGCTAGCTGTTGGGTGGTCAAATGATATACTACCAGTGCTGGGTCGTTACCCAGAACTTGTTGCAGTTATTCCTCAGTCAGGAACAGCGTTGTGGGCAGATTTATGGGTAAGTCCTACTGGTAAAGACAGGGGAAACTTTTTGTATCAATGGATAGATTTTTGTTTATCTCCTCATATTGCTAAACAAATTTATCTTCTCACCAAAACTAATTCGCCAATTTCTACAGAAATTAATGTATCTGACTTTCCCGAACAATTACGCAATATCTTAATTAGTAATCCTGAAGTTTTTGCCAAAAGCGAATTTTTGCTTCCCTTGCCAGCAGAAACAACTGAGCAGTACAAGTCTTTGTTTGAGAAGATTAGGTAGGGTGAGCATTGCCCACCACAATCAGATTTTGTGGGCATTGCCCACCCTACTTTGCTCTGCTATTTAGCTCGATACTGCATGAAGCTGGGGTTGTATTAAAGTTACAAGTGTAAGTTGCTAAACGGTCTTGTTGATAATTGTAAACTCTAACGTTGTATCGATAATTTCGTGCTACACTACCAAGGCGATTTACAAAGCCATAGCGCTCAAAGTTATCTAGTATACTCCAAACTTGCTGATTTACAAGTAAGTCTATTCGCCCAGGTTCTTTACCAGTAGCTGGGTATGCTATCCAGTTATCTAAAAGTTTGTTTTCAGAGTTATCTCTAGCTAACCACAAACTAGGAGTAGTTAATCCAGTTTGGGATATGGTGTCAGCTGTGATGATAGACTCGTTTGGTTGTTTAAGCAAGTTGAGTTGCAAGGGAGCATCGGAAGGCTTTGGCTCCGAGGCGGTTTGTGCAAGTAACCGCTGTGGTAAAAAAGTTAGAGTAGTGAGGCAGATACCTAACAGTAGTGCAAGCGATCGCATTTTCTTTAATAGAGAATGGCAAGCAGGAGACTTATATCCATATGATACTCACTACTCTATGATAGTTCCTCTTGGTATGCGATGACACTAATCTTTTGATTGAATTCTACGCAATTATTGTAGAGACGCTCCGGCGGAGCGTCTCTACTGCTATGTCCATCAGTTAAGGGTAATTAGATAGTGTCCGACTAAAGTGTGGCGCTCGTAGGACAAGAAATAAAAATGGAGTAAGTTGGGATTAAACTTGTCGCGATGCATAGCTACTCCAACCAAACCTGTGTCGTGGTGATTGATCCATTTATTTTGAGAATCAAGTAAAACACTAAAATAAGGACTTTGAGCAGGAGGAGCTTTTTTTAAATCTTCATAACTTTGAGAAAAAGGCGGTAATCCAATTCCCATTGGCATATACAAGCCTTTAGAATAATCATTGACTGCAAGCTGAGGAATTTTGTTGATGTCAATTCCACTTACTAAAAATCGATTCTTACTGTTTGTCTGCTTATCTTGGAAGATTAGTTCAAGTTCTTGTAATTGTTGATTAGTTGCAGGTGATTTTACATTTCTCAGAATAGCTTTTTCAAAATTAGCTATTCTCCAGTATTTATTACCCCAAGGTTTATTAACATCATATTTACCAGGTGCTACAAAACTTGCAAATGAAGCTGATTTGTCATTTTGTAAATCCTTCCAAGTAAAAATATTATCTGCAAATAATAACTTAGATTTCCTCTTTTGTTCTCCAGAGGCAAAAATTTTCTCATCTGCTAAAAATTTAGTGGGAATTTCTTTTTCAGAAATAACTTGTCTTAAAGCTTGTACATCTACAGGAGTCCCTTCTGGATTCTGCCAGTGTTCTAGCTTATACCAGTGTTTCCAGTAGGAAATATTATTGTTCTGCTCGAATATATTCTTGTAATGTCCAGCCGGAAAGGTAAACCAACCTTGGTAGTAAAGTTTTTTAGAGTCGCCTTCTTTATGAAAGAGTAATATTTCCCACAAGCCTGAGTTTAAGCAATTATTAGCAATTTCCACGGAAGATAAATTCTTTTTTTCAAATCCATCACCACCGGAAATTTCAATTTCTTGGGCGTTAGGCTTAAAACTTACTTGTTGCCTATTCCATTCTCTATTAGCCAGAGAAATAACTTCTAAATTTTCATTTTTACTTACCCAAGATGGGCGCTGTGGTACAAACAGCCTCATATCAATGTTTTTAAACACTATCTTAGCTGTGTGTTTATTAGTAGGCTCTAAAACAAAATCAAAATGATTGGCATCTTTTTTAACAACAGTTAATTTACGATTAACATATTGTCTATAATGTCCGCTAAGATCGGCAGGATTTTCTGGATACTCACTTTTGGAAAATTCCTTAAGATCTACAGCCATTTTATTAGCGGTATTATATCTGGAGAAAAATAAAATACTTGCGATCGCTAATATAGACAAAGCGCTTAAGGTTCCAATCAAAAGCACCTTTGGGAAATGTTTACCTTTGCCAATGGCAAAAGCCTGCTTAAATTGTTGATTTTCTGTAAGTTTCATCTCTATTGCACCCAAATTAAATTCACACTTTTGCAGTTCAGCAATGCAAAGGTAGGTATAACTCTAGATAGATAATAATTTTCTACCTTTCTAGGTATTGTGCATTATGGATTAAGCTGCAAGTTACGAACATAATCTAATGGATGAAACTAGTGTCAAAGAGGGGTTAGACCCCTCACTTGTAATTTATTTGCTCATGTTACTTAAGTTGAAAAATTACATGAGATTTTAAGTAGACAAAAGAATAGTTTTTTACTGCTAGCAGAAGACAAGTGGCGATCACCACTTAATAAAATACAATTTTTTTAGCTTAGTAGTGTCCTTTTTTACGGTTTTATGTTGTATAATTTTTGAAAAATGAATACCTGAGCAAACAAGTATATACATAAAAGATGTAACTTTATATACGTAATTTTATAGTGTATTACTGAGTAAAGATTTCAGTATTGTTACAGCTTTTTACGAATGGAAAAGAATCTACCAACAACTTAATAATAACAAAAGTGTAAAAGTAAGCAAGAGATCTAAACGCTGCTGTGTAATAATAGTAAGCCTTGAACTTCTGTTTAAGGCTAATAGATCAAGTCTGTTAAAACGGATTCAAAGACTTACCTCATCAGCTAATCGCATACTTGAGCCTAAAGCCAAGACATAAATTTATTGGTAGAAAAATTCTGGGACAAAATTTAAACGTATAATTTTGTCCCTAGATGTTCTCTAAACTACCTTAAGACTACTTATGAAAATTAGTTCTAAGGCATGTTATTATCCTAAACTCTTACGCTGAAATACCATTTAAATTGACACGAATGACAATAACAAAATTAACTGAAGAATTAAACAATCTAAGTAAATACGGTGATGGAGAACTAACTATAACAAGTAGTGCTGTCACTTGGAAGCTTTATCTTGTCCGTGGTCAGTTACTTTATGCTACAGGCGAGGTTCATCCTGTAAGACGATGGGACAGAGCTTTGAAGCAGCATTGTCCTAAATGGAATTGGTGTGCTGAGACTTCTCACTTAACAAGCAATGAGTCGTGGGAATATCACTTGCTTGAATTAGGACTTAGCCAAAAGCGCTTGAGCTTAATCCAAGCAAATTCAGTAATTCGTACTGTTTTCCAAGAATGTTTGTTTGATTTAATTACCTACACAGACTTTATCAGCGACTGGAAACCTGGCGAAAAAGCTATATCCACTTTATGTAGGGTTGTCTCTTTGTCAGTTCAAGGAATGCAGTCAGTTCTAATCAAAGCTACACAAACACAGCGAAAATGGCTGACATCTGGGTTAGGGAACTTTAGTCCCATCCTAGCACCAATTTTGCAATCGGGTGGGTATCGTCAAGCACCTCCAGTTCTGGAAAAGTATCTCAATGGTATGTACACCCTTTGGGATATCGCTTGGCAGTTAGAGAAATCGGTAACAGAGGTAGCTTGCTCGTTAATGCCTTTCGTGGATAAGGGGATACTGCAATTTCAAAATATTCCAGATTTAGCGTTACCAACCATAAAACCGCTAATTCCTACTAAATTTATATCACCAAAATCTCTACAAAAACAGGCTCTAATCGCGTGTATTGATGATAGTACTGTGTTAACACACACTTTGAAAAAAATCTTAGTACCCGCAGGTTATGAAGTGTTGATCATTCCAGAACCAATGCGCGGGTTTGGTCAACTGATCGAACACAAACCTGATTTGATCTTGTTAGACTTGCTTCTACCAAATGCTGATGGCTATAGTGTTTGTAAGTTTTTGCGAGAAACTCCCGCTTTTAAAAATACACCAATTTTGATCTTAACAGCTAAGAATAGTCCCATTGATCGTGTTCGCGCTCAGCTAGCTGGTGCAACGGAGTTTCTCAGTAAGCCTCCACAACCTCAAGAATTGCTGCATATGGTTGAGAAATATCTTGGGCAAGGTCATACCCTCAATCAAGTAAAATCGTTTTAACTACAAATCAAACTGCCTCATTAACTGTTAACCCACCATGGTGAAAAATTTTGGGTAAATCTAAAATACTCATCATTTTTCCTTGGTAAGGAGTTGTGCCTTGAAGATACGTCTTATTAATCGAATACAAACTACTAATTATCTCTGTTATATTTAAGGGGTTGAGAAAGAACATTACATCACAAACTTTTTCCACTACTAAACCAGCAACTATACTCTCAAACTCCACAATTATTACTTTAGAATCGTGCATATTGGTCGGTTGTATATTCAATAATCTACGAATATCAACTAAAGTAATAATCTCTCCACGCAAGTTCATATTTCCAATAATATGTGCTGGACAACAGGGAACAGGAGTAACTTTACGAATGTCGGTAAACTCACGCACCATTTTTAAATCAATACCAAAAAAATCATCATTTAAAATAAATACTGTCAGTGGTCTTAAACTCTGTGTATCCTGACTGTATGTTGATAACGCCAAATGATTAGTTTGGGCGGGAAGAATTGTCTGTGCTAATGTATCAACATCATAACTAGTCTGGGTTTCTTGTTCTAATGAGTTACTAACTATCGGTAGCCAATATCCTGGATGGTTCAAAATGAAAATATCTTCTAAATTTTTGGCAACACCAGCAATAATTTTATTTTGCTTGATTATTGCTTGTTCTTCATAGAATTCGGTGTGAATTTCTTGAGTCGTTACGTTAATAACTTCACGAATTTCGTTAACAATAATACCTACTCGCAATTCTTCCCACCTGAACACGACTATACTATCGGTCAAACTATATTCTTGTAATTGATAACCCAAGCTGAGATTAAGATCCATTACTGGTAAAATATCTCCCTGAAGATTAATCGTATTAATACTATCAGGAGAAGCTGTAGAAATTGGGATCAAATCTGGTAGAGAAAAAATCTCTTCAACATAAACTGTACTGATGCCATAAAGACGATTATTTAATCTAAATGTGAGATAAAAATCTTGGTTCATTTTACACCTGAATCTTCTGCCCGACGTTGATAAACTACCGATTCTGGAAATAATTGTGTTTCAAATTGACTTAAATTCTGATGATAAAGTTCAGTATGACCAGTCAGGAGATATCCTGATGGCTTTAGCATATGGTAAAATTTATCTAAGACCTTAGCGATCGCCTCGACTTCAAAATATATAAAAACATTACGGCAAACAATTAAGTCCATATCTCTCATTTCATTTTGCGTTTGAATTACATCTTGAACTAAATTTATATTTATAAATTTAACCATTTGCTTAATTGATTCATGAATGTGATAATGCTCGTTGAATAACTTAAAATATCTTTGCTGAATGTAGGGATCAATATTCCTAAAGGACCAGGAAGTATAAATTCCCGTTTTTGCTTTATTTAAAACTGCTTGATTAATATCTAACCCTAAAATTAGTACATTCCATTCCTCAAAATTAGGAATAATTTCTTTGAGAATAATCGCTATAGAATACGGTTCTTCACCAGATGAACATCCGGCACTACAAATACGAATAGTTTTAGTACTGTAATGACGTTTAATTAATTCAGGAAAAATGTAATAGCGCAGAAGAGAGAATTGCTCTTTATCTCGAAAAAAATAACTGTCAGTGTTAGTTAGTAATTTAATTAATTTAAGCCATTCTTCATGATTATTAGTAGATAAAAACTGATAGTATTTTTCAGGTAAATCTAATTTGAGAGCTTTCATTCTAGCGAAAATCTTTTCTTGTAAACCTGCTTGATCTCGCTCTCTAATCTCCAATCCAGTATGCTTAACAATTAACCGCATAAAAGCCTGTCTTAACTCTGTATTTAAATCCGCATATGTCACTTTCATCTCCTTATTTTGTAAAAGCAAAGAGCCTTATTGAAACCGCTATAAATTTACTGCTTAAAGATATTTAGTAGTGTCGGTGCGATCGCCTGAATTGGCAAAACCTGTTTGACGGCTCTCAACAATATTGCTTCTTTTGGCATTCCAAAAACTACAGAAGTAGCTTCGTCTTGAGCAATCGTAAAGCCACCAGTAGCGGAGATCGCGCTCATACCTTGAGCTCCATCTCTACCCATACCAGTTAACAATATACCCATTGTAGCTTTCCCATAAAACTGAGCTACAGACTCGAATGTAATTGTGATAGAAGGGCGATGTCCCATCACGGGTGGTGCATCAGAATAGACAAACCTACCCATAGCATCTAGTTTTAAATGTAACTTTTCGGGAGGGAAATAAATCCTTCCTGGTTTTGGAAGATCTCCTGATACAGCAATTTGAATTGACAATCGACAACTTTTAGCTAACCAATCAATTAGTCCTTGTAAAAAACCAACACAAATGTGCTGTACACAAATTATTGGGACAGGAAAATTGGATGGTAGAGCAGTAAACAGTTCCTCTAAAGCTTGAGGACCACCAGTAGATGCACCAATAACCACAATTTTAGGCTGAATAAATTGGACAAATGGATGAACAATTTCCCGATTATTTAATAATGGATACTGCCGTTTTTTTCTCAATACCTTTACCCCAGAAAGAATTTTAATCTTATTGATTAAATCCTGCTTAATTTGTTCATCTTCAAAAGATAATCCTGCCGATGGTTTAGGAAAAATATCTACTGCTCCTGCATTTAAAAGTTGAAAAACTTGATGAGTATTGTCTTGCTGTACTGAGACACTAATTACTAGAATAGGTCGAGGGTAAAGCGCCATAACTTCAGATGTAAACGTCAATCCATCCATCTGAGGCATATATAAATCTGTACAAATGACATCTGGCTCAACTTGGGGAATTAGTGCTAAACCTTCTAAACCAGTACGGGCTTCTCCCACCACTTCAATTTGTGGTGATGAGTTAAGAATTCTTTTCAATATGACTAGAGAAATTTGTGAATCTTCGACTAACAAAACTTTAATAGACATTCAACAATTCAACAAGTTTTTCTAATGTTTCTAACAAAATACTTTGATTAAATTTACCTTTAATAATGTAAGCATCAGCCCCGGCGGCAATTCCTTTTTGCTTATCTTCGTCACCAGCAAGCGTTGTGACTAAAATAATTGGTAATTTGCTATATTCCTGATACTGACGAATTTTTGCAGTTAGGGCAAACCCATCCAGATTGGGCATTTCCACATCAGAAATCACTGCATCAAAATCCCTAGTTCTTAGTTTGTTATAACCATCTAGTCCATCCACAGCTAAAACTACTTCATACCCAGCATTTTCCAAAAGCCGTTTTTCTTGAGTGCGAACAGGGATAGAGTCTTCTACTAAGAGAATAACTGGCTTTTTGCGTTCTTTAGGTTTAATTGAAACTGATATGGATTGTTTTTGCAGTGATTTGAGTAAATCGGAAGGGTTAAGAATCATACAAACTTCTCCAGTGGGGAGAATAGTTGCTCCAGAGACATTACGTACCCTTTTTAATAGCTGGCTCTGCGGTTTGAGTACAATCTCTTGAGTATCTAAACAAGCATCGACAAAGAATCCAGCTTGTTGTTCTCCAACTTTCAGTAGGATGCAAGGCTTGAGATTACTCTTTGGTTGTTCAGCAACGCTTGTCTTAGCATCAGCTTGATTGGATTCCAAGACATCAGCAAGGTTGGCAACCGAGATACTTTGATCTTCAAAAATTATGTACGCCTTATCTTCAATAGTAGAAATTTGCTCTGGCAAGACAAGTAAAGTGGTTAGCACAAACTCAATTGGTAGAGCATAGACAACTCCTTGAATTTCGAGCAGCAGTGCATGAACAGTTGTTAAGGTTGTGCTAAGCTGTATGCGGAAGAGGCATCCTCGACCGGGAGTTGATTCTATGTGAATATTGCCTTTAAGCCGTTCGACGTTTGTACGTACTACATCTAACCCAATACCTCTACCAGAAATTTCTGTAATCAAACTCCGGGTTGAGAAACCAGGAGCTAAAATTAAAGCATAAATTTGGTTTGAAGTCATAGTCGCGAGAGCTTCTTTTGTGCAAATTTCTCTTTCCAGAGCAGTTTGTTTAATCTTTTCGATGTCTAGCCCTCGCCCATCATCTGCAACTTCAATCACGATGTTGTTAGCAGTTTGGTAGCCCCTCAGCCAAATGGTGGCGATAGGAGGTTTGCCCAATTGTTCTCGTTCCGCTGGAGTTTCAATCCCATGATCGATCGCATTCCGAACCATGTGCATTAAAGAGTCTTGGATTTCTTCAATCAAGCGTTTGTCGGCTGTTGTTTCTCCTCCTTCAATGATTAATTCCACTTGTTTTGATTGTTGTTTTGCTAAATCCCTAACCACGCGGTGGTACAACTGAAACACGTTGGATAAAGGAAGAAGCCGCAAGGTACGAATTTTTTCTCTTAATTCCCCAGTAACAATTTCTAACCTAGAACTATTTTCTTGAGTTGAAGTCCACACAGAGTTGATAATTTTTTCTAGGCGCTCTTGATAAGGATTGGCACGGTTAAATGGAGAATCAACAGATCTTCCTTTGCTCAGACTAGCTTTCCACTCTTCCCACAAAGTTAACATTTCCTCAATTTGCGCAGTGGCATGAGCTATGGCAATTTTGGTAACTGTTAATTCCTCGGCTTGTGCCATTAAAGCATCAAGATGGCGAGTTTCTACCCGAATTGTGTCGATGCGATGTGTTTCATTCACCTCTGACGATGAAGGCAATTTTGCCACTTCGACAGGTTGAGGGGGTTCAAAAAATGATTGGAACTCCTCAACAGGTGGTATCCAAACAGTTTCCATCAAAGAGTCAAGGATTTGAACTGTATCTACCCCACTAGGTTTACCTGTCGTCGCTTCTTGAATTAGTCTGCCCATTGCATCTAATCCTTGCAACAAGCGATCGCTCACGGATGGAGTTAAGGCAATTTGTTTGCGTTTGACACCCAAAAGAATCTCTTCAATTTCATGGCTAAGAACTTCTACTGTTTCTACCCCAACACTTCTAGAGTCTCCTTTCAAACTATGGACTCCGCGTAGCATCTGTTCTAAAGTTGCTGTATCAAAAGGATTCTTTTCGATTTGCAGCAAGCTAGCTTCTAATTTTTGTAAACGTTCAAAGCTAGAAATTTGATAAGCATTTCGGAGTTCTTCGTCTTCAATCAAAATTGGAACTATTTGGATGTTGCCTTTTACAGGTATCTCCGGCTGTGGCTGTGTAGACAATAAAAATACTTCTGCCAAAGTGTCAAGAGTTTTGAGTATTTCTACCCCACTCGGTTTACCTGTCACTGCTTCTTGAACTAGTCGGCTCATGGCATCTAAACCTTGCAGGAGGCGAGTACTCACATCTTCGGTGAGAGTAATTTGTTTGCGTTGAATACCTAAGACAATTTCTTCGACTTGATTGCTCAAAATTTCTACAGTTTCTACGCCGAGACTGCGAGAGTCTCCTTTGAGACTGTGTACTTCTCGCCGCAATTCTTCCCAGGTTTCTTCACCTGGTTGTTCGTTTAGATGTAATAACAGAACTTCTATTTTCTGTAAATGTTCAAGGCTAGAAATTTTATACAGATTTCGGAGTTCTTCGTCTTCAATCAAGCTTGGTAAGAGTTCAACGGTATAGTCACTGACAGCAACTTCTTGCCCCTGTTGTGTAGGTGGCAAAAATACTTCCATCAAATTGTCAATAATTTGAGAAGTTTCTATTCCACTTGGGTTACCTGTCACTGCTTCTTGAATCAATCTGTTCATTGCATTCAATCCTTGAAACAGGCGATCGCCCACATATTCAGTAAAGGCGATTTGGTTATTTTTGACAAACAAGATAATCTCTTCTACTTGATTGCTGAGAATTTCTACAGGTTCTACGCCAAGACTGCGAGAATCTCCTTTAAGACTATGTACTTCTTGCCGCAATTCTTCCCACGTTTCGTCATTGGGCGAAGTTTGTAAATGCAGTAAAAGAGCTTCCATTTTTTGCAAATGTTCTTCGCCAGAAATCTTATACAGATTTCGGAGTTCTTCGTCTGTAATCATCATAATTTTTGCACAAAAGCAGTTTACAGAGCATAGCGGTTAGTCTGCCAATAAATTTATTTGCTCAGAGCTACTGTCAGCTTCAGTACCTTAGTCAAGGCGTACTGAGTTAAACTACCTGTTTAAGCTCAAGAGCTATTTCGTTAAGTTGCTGGGTATTCAACTTTGTTTGATTAATACCAATGGCTGTTTCTTTTGCTCCCCGGTTAATATTGTCCATTGCTTGAACAACTTGTTGGATACCATCTAGTTGTTGCTTGAGATTGAGCGAAATTTGTTGATTGTTTAACACCACTTTGTTAACTGCTTGCTCCACGCCTACAAAGGCTTGCTCTGTTTTTTGCGCAATTTCCACCCCTGCTGTTACTGTCTTGGTACCTTCTTCTGTCATCATCACTGTTGAACTTACCGCGCTTTGGATTTCGGAAACTAAGATGTAAATCTTTTCGGCAGAACGTTGACTTTGATCTGCCAATCTGCGAATCTCATTGGCGACTACAGAAAAGCCTTTACCATGTTCTCCAGCCCGAACAGCTTCAACTGCTGAATTAAGTGCTAGCATATTAGTCTGGTTCGCTAAGTCAGAAACGAACTGAGAGATACTGCCAATTTGATTAGCTTGCTCACTTAAGTGAAGCATTTGCTCGGCGATGGCTCCCACTTTCTTTTCTAAGACGAACATACCTTCCATGTTTTTTTCTACTGCTTCAGTACCACTTTCTGTAAGTTGAAGTACTTGCTGTGCAGCAGCAACAGCGGCTTTAGCCTGTTCAGATGATTGTCGGAAGGAAGCTTCTAGCTCATCCATAGTAGTGGTAGTTTCATTTACTGAGGTAGATTGCTGACTAGCGATACGTTCTTGCTGTTCCAAGGCTGAGAAAGATTGCTGGCTAGAAGCAGAAATTCCATTAATGAGTTGCTTAATTAAATTCGTTAGTTGCCGCGCTCTAAAAATTCCTAGTGGTAGCACTGTAGCTATTGAAGCCAAAATTATCACACTGGCGACGATTTTTAGCCAGTTAACCGAAGCAAAAATGGTATTTTTAGGGGATTGAGTGATAGCAACTAGATATTCGGACTGATTTGGATTTGGAACAATTCTTTGGTAGGCAATCAGTTGATCGGTTCCCTCACTAATAAGTCCCTGCTTATTGTTGAGAATTTGCTGAGCAATCTCTGGTGGATAATCCTTGGATAATTTCTCATTCTTCTTGAGATCAACTCCCCACTCTTTTTCTGGTTTGGGATGAGAGATATAGTAACCATTTTGATCGACTAGTAAAGCCTCTTCTTTTTCAGATGCATCTGCCTCTTCGACAATTTTTATGAATTTGTTAGCTAATACGTTGGCGATAATGATTCCTCTTTTTGTACCAGTTGAGTCAACAATTGGTGTAGAATACCTAATAGTTGGTTTAAAAGGTCTTTCAATTTGACCCCGTTCCTGATTTAACTCTACAGCTGAAGTATAGACAATTCCCGGAGACAACTTCATTGTTTCGCCAAAATATGGTCGTTCTTTCTTATTTTGTAGTTCGGCTTGGGAGATAACTTTGACATTAGCTCCATCTGAATCGACGCGCACAATTTCCTGCCCATTTTCATCTATATACCGCAGTTGCATGTAAAAGGGCTTTGTCTCGATTAAGCTAGCAAAGATACCTTGCAGCTGCTTATTCCAGTTGCTTGAGTTGCGATCGCCTGATGCAATAATACCTTTTACTTCAGGAGTTTTACTTAAGAATAAGACATCATCCGTAATTCCTTGTAATACTGCTTGAATTTTCTCAGCTTCGTCATCTACTTGCTTCTGGAGATTGTTTTCAGCTAAGTTTGATAAGGCGCTGGTGGAAGAAGCAATACCATAAGCTCCCACAATTGATACAGGAATAATACTGCTTAAAAGTAGCAGAAGCAGAATTTGATTTTGCAGTTTAAAAGGCTTCTGAAAGTCTTTGAATATCATACAAAAATTACCCACAATTATATAAGTCGACGCCTTGCCTAGCCTTGAACTTCAGTTCAAGGCTAATAGCTTAAGTCAGCTTTTAGCTGACTGAAAGAGTGATGCCGTCAGGTTTAGCTGACAGTAGATTTTAGCCAAGAGATTTATTTTTTGAGCGATAAAAATTATGGGGCAAGATTTGAGTTGCTCCAAATCTAAATATTGGAAATAAATGTTTCCACTAAATTTTGATACTAATTCTGCTGGTTTAGTCCCTTTTCTTAGCATTTGAAAAGGGAGTAGTACACTCTGATTCGCTCTGAAGATTGTTATTACCTTGGGTAAAATAACTCAAAAAATTTCTTTTCTGAGTTAATAAAAACTTAGAAAAAACCTAGCAGTAATAGGATTATGAAATTGAAATAGACAACCCTGATATTTATAACTTATAGGTTAGCCCAGAGTCGGAGCGATCGCCCCTTCTACCGTTCTCACCTTATGAGACTTTTTCTTTTATTACACAAGTGTACATGATAATAATACAGCTTGTATAAGTATAGACATGATTATATTAAAAATAGTGTTATGTCAAGACCTTGAATTCTGCAATGAATTCCAGAGATTTTCGTAAATTTTCTTAAATTTGTTATAGAAAATACAAACGTTAATAACCACCACCTACCCGACCAAAGCTAAGCGGTGGGTTTTGACCAATATCCACACCAAGACGTTAATAAACGGCTCGGAGATATCATCATGTACAAACATATTACCAAAACTTCTCCAAAGGTAACAATAGTAATTAAGGATCATTACGTAGCTATATAACCGCCATCTACCACTAAAGATTGACCAGTGATATAAGAAGCGGCTGAGGAACATAAGAAAAGAACAGTTGAAGCAATTTCTTCAGGTTTGCCCATTCTTTTCATTGGCGCTGATGTTGCTAGCTGTTGCCTTGCCGTTTCCGGATCGTCCGATGCCTGTATGTAACGGGACATCATAGCTGTATCAATTGTACCAGGATTGACAGCATTAATGCGGATGCACGATTGAGCGTAATCAAGAGCGGCTGACTTTGTTAACCCCATAACAGCATGTTTGCTAGCTATGTATGGTCCAATGCTAGGATAGCCGACGAGTCCACCTGTTGATGAATTGTTGACAATTACGCCTCCTCCTTGAGCAAGCATTTGAATAATTTCATACTTCATGCATAGGAATACTCCTCTCAGATTGATTGCTATAAGTCGATCAAAATTTTCCACCGATTGTTCGTGAAGAGGAGCGTTTTTCCCTTCAATACCAGCGTTGTTGAATGCGTAATCCAAGCGATTATATGTTTCTACCGTTTTGCTCATCAGTGCTTGCACGGCTGATTCTTGAGCAACATCTGTTTTGACAAATATAGCTTCACTGCCAAGTTGTTTGATCTGATTTACGGTTTGTTCTCCTTCCTGTTCACGAATATCCGCAACGACTACTTTTGCACCTGCTTGACCAAAAGCGATCGCCGTCGCCTTACCGATGCCAGAACTTCCACCTGTAACAATTGCCACTTTGCCTTCAAATTGACCTGCCATAATTTTTTCTCCTGTTTATGGGCTAGACTGTTACGATGATTTTACCGTTGTGTTGATTAGACTCCATGTAGCGATGTGCTTTTACTATGAAAAATGTAAAACTGCCTTACCAGCAAAACGCCTGTCTGTAAGCTGCTGCGCTATGGAAGCTACTTCGGTCCAAGGTGCTTCCACGTCAATGTGAGGGCGGAGTTGTCCATTTGCGACTAAGTTTACCAACCGTTGTAACCCCACCGATGCTGGTTCGCGCTTTAACTCATGAAACAAAATAAAACCATACAAACTAGCACCACCTGTGGCGTAGAACTTGCTAGCATTAAAAGTTACTTCCGAACTAGCAGATGTACCGAAGAGGACACACACGCCATCTGGTGCTAGTAAGCTAAGGGCAACGGATAGTGTAGCTCCACCCACAGATTCTAAAATCAAATCATAGGGTCCAAACTCACGAGCTGGGGAAAGGTCATCTCCTGAGACAACAATATGTGCGCCAGTATGCTTGACAGATGCCTCAAACTCTGCATTACGCACATGGGCTACCACTGTTGCACCCGACAGCCGCGCCAACTGACAGGCAAAGTTCCCTACTCCACCAGAAGCACCCGTAATCAAGACATTACGATCTAACAGAGAACCTGCTTTGGCTAGAGCGTGCAAAGCAGTCAGCCCTGCCACAGGTAGAGTGGCAGCTTGGGCAAAAGAAACTGAATCGGGTAGTGTGGCGATCGCATGTGTGGGAACCGCCACAACTTCTTTCCACGCGCCGTTGGGAACAAAGCCCACAACGCGGCACTTTTCTCTCGGACTCGAACCATCCGCCGCTGCAACTTCAATAGTACCTGCTAAGTCCCAACCCGGTTGCCATCCAGCCTCAGCATTCATTGCTCGTCGTACCTCCCCCCGATTGAGGGAAATTGCCGCAACCCTTACCAGTACTTCCGATGGGGTAGGAGAAGGAGGAGCCACTTCTTTGATGGCTAAACGTCCGGGAACCTGAGGATCAACAACAACAGCACGAATATTATCCATTACTTCAATTTACCTTGCTACCTAAATCACTATTTTGCCAAAGTATTTGCTACAGTATTTCAGGTTTTTGCTGGGTTTGGTACCTTTTTGCTAAACTTAGAGGGAAAAAGGCGAGAAAAAATGACTGACGAAGCTAGATTTGACGATATTTATACGCGACTAAATGACTTAACCGAAGATGTAGCTAACCTTAAGATTCAAGCAGGAACCATTGGTACATCTCAAGTTGCCATAGCTAGAACATTGACGTTGGCTACAGGTTTAGCCTCGGATATGAGAGAGGTAAAAGCTGATATCAGGACAATGAAAGCTGATATCAGAAATTTAAATGCGAGCGTAGAGGAAATTTTGAGGTTGTTACGCGATCGCAGTGGTAATTAAGTGTTATGTTTCAAAGGATACAACTTGATTAATTTAGAAGATATAGCAGAGTTTCTTAATCACTTCTTTGCTGTAGAGACTTATTCTCAAGAGGAAAGAGGAGGTATATATTTGCCATCATCGCACAGGGTGCAACGTTTGGGGTTAGCACTGGAACCTTGGACACATTTGCCAGAATGGACGAAAGCGAGAAATTTAGATGCCCTGTTCTTACATCGACCTTGGCAACTTGAAGAGATTTTACCTGATATCGGGGTTATTTGCTATCATCTACCATTTGATGAACACTTGACACTCTCGTTCAATCCCCGGTTAGCCCAAGTACTAGGAATGTCTGGTTTGCAAGTGTTGGGCAAGAAACAAGGTAGAGCGATAGGTATGGTTGGAGAGATTCCGACTCAAAGCTTTGCTTGTTTGTCCAGTTGTGTAAATCAAGTATTTAGTGGGTACGAACATATACATGCTGTGAATGGCAATGAAGTTCAAAGAATTGCCGTTGTTGGTGCAATGACAGACTCACTCATACGTGAGGCTGCTGCCTCTGGTGTCGATGTTTACATAACCGGACAGTTACGAAAACCAGCCCAAGAGGCAATGGAAGAAACTAAAATTGCCGTAATCGCTGTTGGTCATCGTCGTAGCGAGACATGGGGATTACGCGCACTTGCTGGGATAATCCGCGAACGCTGGTCTAGCTTAGAGGTGATTATACCCCAAGAATACAACTAGACTGTACAGATTGGATACTCCACACACCACAAAAAAACGCACTCTTGTTCAGATTATTGTTGGATTAAAGCTTGAAAGCGCCTATCCTCTCGGATTCTGTCAAATTCTGCGTTAGTGAAGATCATTTGTCGATATTTTTCTGGACAGAGATTAATTGCCTGTTGCAAATTCTCTATTGCAGCTTCAATGTTGTTTTGTAAGGCATAACATCGAGCCTTATTATACCAGATAATGTCATCTTTTGGTTGCAACTTTGTCGCACGGTTGTAGCTAGCAATTGCTTTTGAGTAACGCTGTAATTTTTCCCATACTATGCCCCGGTTTAACCAAGCTTTGTAGTAGTCTGGTTGAATTTCTAAAGCTCGATTAAAACTCTTGAGTGCTTTGTCATACTGTCCCCACTCACTGTAACACACGCCTCGGTTATGCCAAGCCATCACGTTATTTGGGTCGAATTCAATAGCGCGATCATAGCTGTTGAGGGCATCTTGGTAGGAACCGAGTTGTTTGAGCGCATTACCTCTGTTGTTCCATGCCCAGTAAGCATCTGGTTGCAATCTCAATGTGTGATCAAAGCTTTTGATTGCTTTGTCATACTGTCCCCAGTCACACAAAGTAATACCGCGATTGTGCCAAACCGTGGCGGCATTAGGGTTAAACTCAAGGGCACGGTCAAAACTGTTCAGAGCTTCGAGATAGCGTTCTAATTTTCCTAACGCAATTGCCCGGTTGTGCCAAACCCAGCTAGCATCCGATTGCAAAGAAAGCACTTTGTCAAAGAGTGCGATCGCCTCAATATGGCGTCCTAAACTACCCAATGCAAAGCCTTTCTGGAATAAGGCTTCTGGATATTCGGGTTTACATCTGATTGCTTTATCCAGTGCTGCGATCGCCGCTACAAACTTGGATGCTTTATTCCGGCGCAGTCCTTGCTGGAAAAAAAATTCTGCCTCCAGATTTAATGTGAGTTTCATAAAGTTTGGCATCATACCTTGGGATGATCTTTTTTTCTGATTCCCAAAACAATAGCATAACTTTATAGCTAAAATGCTTATTGCAAATCAAAATCAATCCGGAAATGCTTACATTGCCAAAATTGCATCCTACTCAAGATAGAGATGTTGCCATTGGACCGCGAGTTACGCCCAGCTGCCGTTGCAGCTTTAACTCTCGCCACAGTTGAGAACCTGTAATTTCCCCTTGCAACAGTTGACGATAGCGATGTATCGTTCGAGTCACTTGTTCCGGTGTCTCGTTAACAAATTCGATGCGGAAGTGTTTTACTCCAAGCTCTACCAGGCGCTGTACGTACTCTGCTCCGGTTTGCGCAGTGCCATTAAATACAGTATTTCGACAACCAGCATCAGCCTGAAGTATGTGTTCAGTACCAACGCGATCGCGCAATTTCACCTGATGCTTCTCACAGGGTCGTCCACAGTTAGTGTAGTCAGTTCCCGAAGATAGAAAGGCACAAAATACACAATGCTCCATGTGAAACATTGGCATATGTTGGTGAATTGTCACCTCAAACCAATCGGGCGGACAACTTGTTAGCAAGTCTTCTAGTTGAGTAATATTTAAGTCGTAGGATGCCGTAACTCGTTCTAAACCAAAATCATGCTTAAAGTAGTCGGCTGTTAAAGGATTGGTAACGTTGAGGGAGAAATCGCCAATACAACGATTTTGTGCAAAGAACTGGAGGTGATCGTAGTTACGCACCAGATAACCATCTGCTTCACAGGAACGCACTTGCTGCAAAATCCAAGTTTCCCCTGGTTTGGTAATTCTGGGTGGTGCAACCCAGATGGTTTGGTTCGCAACATTCCCGTTACGCACTAGTTGTACCGCTTCCTTGTAAGCACGGGGATCTTCAAATTCACAATATAGTGTTTCAATTCCCGTTTGAAGTCCGGTTTGTAATTGTTGCAAGTTGCGCACTAGGACGATGAGGGATGGGGTAGAGACGTTCCGGCGGAACGTCTCTACGATTCGTAAATTTGTCAGGGAGGCGTCTTGCCGCAATTGCCAGCGTTTAGGTTGCGTTCGTAATTCCTCCAACTGCATCACTATCTCCCGCCGCACACGGTTCAACTCACTCACGGGTAGCATGACATCACCAATCAGGTGATTTGTCAAGGTTCCTAAGCAAAAGGGAGTGTTGCCGAGACGACCAAACTGTTCTTGTAAGCGATCTCTACTCAGCGGTTTGGTGTGTGCTTCAACAAGAGGTATTTCTGACTCTACCTGAACAATATGACTGTATTCGTCACGGGCGATCGCGATCAGTTTTTGCCCAACTTCTCCATAAATCTCAATGTCAATGGGACGCTGGAATTGAGGGTTTTCTCCAGCGAAACTTTGACGCAGTTGCTTATCCAATTCTGGATCGCTGGTTTTCCAAAGCTTATCTCCCACATGCACCCGTCGCAGGTTCACATCATGCCGCCCAAAAGTCAGCACTGCCTCCTTACCTTTGTGTTCAACTGCATAAACTCTGCCGCCCTGTTCCTGTGCTTCGGGATGACCGTTGTCAAAAACAACACCATCCCCAGGCTTAATTGGAGCTTGCAATTGTACTGTTACCTGTTCGTTGCGGATACGAGTTACTTCCCCCAGGTAAACCCCACGTTTTTTACCAAAGTGGGCATGAACTAGTTCTTGATTGTTAATACCGCGAAACCAACCTGTGTATAGTCCGCGAGAAAATGCCATTTCTAAGTTGTAGCGTTGTTGACGAACCCAACCCCCCTTATGAAGGGGGGCTAATTTCCCTCCTTTTGAAGGAGAGCTAGGGGGGTGCGCGATCGCCTGGTCTAAAGCTTCTCGATAAACACGGGTAACATTTGCAACATATTCTGGAGTTTTCAAGCGTCCTTCAATCTTCAGGCAACTCACACCTGACTTCACCAACTCTGGCAACACTTCTAACCCTGCCAAATCTTGGGGACTGAGTAAGTATTTACGGTTGCCCAAATCCACAACTTCCCCATCAGCGATTAATTCATAGGGCATTCGGCAAGCTTGAGCGCATTCGCCTCGGTTAGCAGAACGTCCACCTAGAGCTTCACTTGTCAAACATTGACCAGAATAAGCCACGCACAAAGCACCATGCACGAAGACTTCTAAAGGAAGTGAAGTTTCCTGTTGGGCAATCTGGCGCTGAATTTTGTCGATTTCTTGAAGGGAACATTCACGGGCAATAACTACCAATTGACAACCTAGTGACTTGGCAAATTCCACTCCAGCAGCACTGGTAATGGTCATCTGAGTGGAAGCATGGATGGGAAAATCTGGTGAGATGTAACGTATTAGACGACATATTCCCACATCTTGGACAATTACCGCATCTACACCTGCGGTAATTATCGAGCGGAGATACTGCTCTGCTTCGCTTAGTTCTTGCGTAAAGATAAGTGTATTAAGAGTGACATAGCCTTTCACGCCCCGACGGTGCAGAAATTCCATTAATTTAGGCAAATCTGCTTCGGTAAAGTTTTGCGCCCGCATTCGCGCATTAAACCGATCCAAACCAAAGTAAATAGCATCTGCCCCATTTTCTGTTGCAGCTTTAGCACATTCCCAGTTACCTGCTGGGGCGAGTAGTTCTGGACGTTGAAGTTCGGTTTGTTGGCTCAAGGCTTTCATCAGTTTTGGTTCGGGTTAAGTAGCACCATAGTGATTTTAACGAAGTCGCCGCGCTCTTTGTCCTATGGTAATTCACCTGATAACCGCAGTGCCTGACGAATAAAGCCGTCACTCAACCACATACCTTTACTTTGAAGCAACGCGATCGCAGAACCAACCGATTCTATATATCCTACCTGCTTTGCTTTGACTAATTTGATATAGGTAGAGCAAAGGAGAAGTATTAACAATGACAGTTAGTTCAGGCGTTGCTGACATCACGCTCTAGTTCTTCAGGAGTAATATAAAAAGGAGAAACCTGATACTGTCCCAAAGACAGCAAAAACTGGACTCGCGACATACCAGCTAACTGAGCTGCACGTCCTGACGAAAGCTTACCCAATTCAAATAGCTTAACAGCTGCCAGAATGGAAAGTTGACGAGAAATAGTTGTAGGTGTCTCTTTGAGACTTATTAATACTTCTTCAGGAACTTCAACCTCTACCTTGCTCATAGTTAGCTTTGCTGCTCAGCTTTCTTCTTTTTAATTATAGTTTGTCAAATTGTTGATAACTCTTTCATAAGCTAAATCAAGGATAACTGGTGGGGTTGACATTCGGATGCTTGTTGTGCTTGAGTGCGAGCAAAAGTATTGTTGGCAACATGATCTATGTCATAGTTTACCCACAATACTTCTGTTCTTAATCCTTTTGTAGAGTGACAAGCCTTTGTTGGTGCTTCGATAGATTTCCAGTCTCCGTAAAGTTCTTCCATTAGAGAGCATTTGTAACCAGAGATAGCAACTTTACCTGTAACATTGTGAAGAACATCGGCAAGTTCACGATGCTGAGCATCTGTCATCTCGTAAGCATAGGCTTGACTATCACCTCTTGAATCATGTGGGTAAGGAGGATCGCAGTAAAACAGAGTTTGTTCACTGTCGTAACGTTTAATCACTTTAATTGCTGAGTCATGCTCAATCTGAACTCTTAAAAGTCTTTGCACAATTTCTGGCAAATCCTCTACACTTCCTAACCATCTGGAGACTGCTCCAGCCATCCCAGCACGACTTGTTAACTTACAATGCGCCCACCTGCCAGAACTGGCTTTTTGTGCTAAGCCAGTTCTCACCTGTCTAGCTCTAATGAAAAATCGCCTAGCTCGTTCAAAGTCAGATAAATCTTGGGTAGGCTCTGAGATTGCTATCTCAAATTCGCAAAGGAGAGAAGGGAGTTAAACCAATAGCTTCAATTAAGCTTTCCTTTTGCTCCCGTAGTACGCGAAAGAAATTTACGACTTCACCATCAAGATCATTGTATGTTTCTACAAGTGAAGGATTGCGATTGAGCAAAACAGCCGCCGAACCTCCAAACGGTTCACAGTAATGTTGGGAATCGGGTAGTAGAGGTAAAAGCCAATCGAGATGACTGAACTTACCACCATACCAACCAAAAGCTATCAGCTTATTTTTGCCCATCTTTATTATCCTTTCAATTCCGTAATATCAGCACGATCGCATGATCGGCTCAACCACTTCAAACTTCACTTTGTTATATAAATCCACGCTAAATGGTATTAACCCCACAATCTCCTCTAAATTATGTAACCGCAGCACTTCCTAGCGCCCAGAAACATTCTAAACTCACGATTCGTTCGGGGCAATTGTAATTTTACTTAATCAATTTTAACAGGAAATAGAGAACTGGTTTCCAAAAAATACCAGTTAACACGTAGGGGGCATATTCAAAAAGCAGCACGCGAGGCTGGTTAGATTGCAACACTTGTAAACGCTGTAGCAAAAACGGCACTACACAGGTGAGTCCATAGGCAGTCGCTATGGCTGTATTCAATTGAGGAGGGGAGCCTGGTAGGGGACTATGATAAATACCCAGTAGGATGCAAACAATCATTAACAACTGCTTCCATAAGAATAAAGACTGAACTGGTAGGAAATAAAGTATCTTGGGAAAACTCTTTTCTCTTTTTTGCCGCATTCCCAACAGAACAGCCCAAGTCGCCGCCCCAACTATGCCATCATCTTTTAGTCCATAAATTCTTTGGAAGTATTTAACGGCTCTTTCGGTTTGCTTGTCAAAATACCCATCAGGGTCTTTTTTTAAGATTCCTTCTTTGTGCAGGATTTTTTGCAATTCATTCACTGCATCCTGTAATTTTGGAGAGAGACTGCTATCCCTAAGGGAAAGCTTTGGGTAGCAAAGGCAAGCCCAAGTCAGTGGTCCGACTATTCCATCAACATAGAGATTATGTTGTTTCTGGAACTCTTTCACCGCCGACTCAGTTTCCAAGTCAAATTTACCACTGGGATTTGACAGGAAATTTAAGGAGTGCAAAATGGCTTGCAATTCATGTATAGCATCCTCTAAGGATTTTGGAGTAAAGTCTCGGTGAAGTATGGGACGCTTGGTGAACAGATAAACTTGTTTTTCTCCTGAGAAATAGAGCTTGGGGTTTTTCGCCCCAAGCAATATATTTACCAATTCAATTGCTCTTTTCATTGCAGAAATCTTAGTAGTAAGGTGTGGGATTTACCTAACGCAGTGACTCAAGAATTATTGCTGTTAATATCAAACACAACAGAAGAATTCCCAATCGCAAAAGCCAATCTCCTGCTAAAAATAGTACAGAGGTGAAAATATATGATCCACCCAAAATTGTTGAAATAACGTAGGTGATCGCAAACCCTACTAATGCTAGTAAAAAATACTTGAGTCCTTTAGAACCGAACTTTAACAAAAGATTATGGTCGTTGGTGAAATTAGTTTTCATTGTTTTTGCCCTTACTTAATTGATTGTTCCTTAAAAAAACAAGAGACTAGTCACGCGATCGCTCACTTACACTAGTCTCTGGGTTGGTATCCAACTCTCTGAAGATAGTCAAACAATTTATTCATTTTTGCAATGCCCTCCATCAGTTATATAACTGCTTGGAATTTTCAGGGGCAATCTAAATTTTTATGTCTTGGCGATAAGAAAATGTCACTCTACATACAAAACAGCCCTTTTGAAATATGAGCATTACATCTCCAAAACCAGTGGTTTGAAGAATATTTAGCAAACCAGCTTCTAAGTAATCTATTGCACTAGTCCGATTTTTCATCAACACCACACCGTAAGGTTCCAGTAGCAACCCGCGTTCGGATATATAAGCGTCCAAGTCTGCCTTCTGGAATCGAAAGTCATTATTTGGATGCCCTACTACCACAATCAAAAACTCTGGTGTCCTACCACTCCTAATCGTGCTGCATTCTACCAGCAGTTTGCGTGGTACAGAACCTTGATAATCATTGGGTAAACATGCCTGGAGGGTTCCGAAAAATCCTTCCAACATGGGATAACTCCTAACGTAGGTAATTGCAAAGCTTACTAATGCTAGTAAAAAGTATTTGAGGAACTTACAACTTAATCTGAGGAGAAGACTGTGCTGATTGTTTGTCATAGTTTTGCACCCACAATTTTGTTTGCATGGTTTCATTTAGTTTTGGCTAAGCTTGAGACTACCTGTACCGATTGCAATGTGACTGGCTCATGTACTGAGTGATATTAATACTAGAATTACCTAATTGCCTGAACACATTGATAATTGCACACACCACTGAGATCCGCTCCAAAAGCAGGTTGTTGCTGTTGGAAGCGTGCTTTTGGAGTTTTGGGGATATTGCATATTTATTTTCTGAATCCCTTGAGTTTTGGTTCTTTAACAGGACTTACACATCATGTGGTAGAAATCCAGTTTCTTCATCAGTATTTGGTTACTAGAAGGTAAAAACTCGGTCTATTTGTGCAAGTCCTCTTGAAATAGGATTAATTCAACTTATATAAACATTCTGAACGATCAAGCCCAAAAACTGTAATACAGGAAACTTCAGAATTTTCAGAATTTTTCGTCAAGCTCATAAAACTGAAAGTTCAGGAAAGTTAGCTTTATACTAGAAAACATATATTGACCTTTGGCTAATCAATGAAGCTCTCTTGGAGTTATGGTGATAAGCAAAGCTAATTATTCACAAAACGTTTATAGGACAAGGCTTTCAGCACATAGTTTTTAGGGAGCTATCAGTAAATAGGCGGGTTTCCATTACAAGTACAGGAAGGAGAGCCATCAATGAATGCTGAAGAGGCACTATCATTCGTAGATGAATTAGTTTTTGTGAAGACCGGAAAACGACTAGATGATCTGCAAAGGATTATATTTCTAGGATCTTGGCAAGGTAAAAGTTACAAGGAGATTCACAAAGATTGTTCTGACCGTTGCGGTTTAGACCACATTATGCGAAATGTTGCTCCTGAGCTATGGAAGCTTCTTTCTCGTGTTCTAGGAGAAGGGGAAAAGGTCGATAAAAATCATCTTCAGGCACCACTAAACCGCGCACGAAAGCAGCTGGAGCGAACCCAGCAGCTGCAATTGCAGTTAATAGAAGAAGACATACTACCTCAAGTTAGGGAAGAAAAGAAAGTCACTATCGTTGATTGGGGAGAAGCACCTGATGTCTCTGTTTTCTTTGGACGTAGATCGGAGTTAGACAAACTAGAAGAATGGATTGTCAAAAACCATTGCCGATTAGTGGGTATATTTGGCATGGGCGGAATCGGCAAAACTGCTCTAACTGTAAAGCTGACTCAGAAAATTCAGGATCAGTTTGAGTACGTTATTTGGCGATCGCTCCGCAATACTCCACCTATCAAAGAACTTTTGGCTAACTTGCTGATCCAATTTTTGTCAACTGATATACCAGAAACCGTAGGCGGTAGAGTCACACTACTGATTAATTGTTTACGAGAGCGGCGAAGTCTTTTGGTACTGGATAATGCTGAGACGATTATGCAAGGAGGTGATCGCGCTGGACATTATAAAGAGGGGTATGAGGGTTATGGTGAGTTGCTGAGACGGATGGGAGAAGAACCCCATCAAAGTTGCTTGGTGCTAACTAGTCGAGAAAAACCCAAAGAATTCACACCTTTGGAGGGAGAAGCATCACCAGTTAGAACACTATCACTAGTAGGCTTGGGACAAATAGAAGGGCAAGAAATTCTCAAGGGTAAAGACTTGTTTGGATCTCAGCAGGAATGGGCACAGCTGGTCAAGAATTATTCAGGCAATCCCTTAGCATTGAAGCTAGTTTCTGAACCAATTCGCCAGTTATTTAGCGGAGATATCGCTGCTTTTCTAGAAGAAGGGGAGATAATTTTTGGCGACACCCGTAATTTATTGGATCAACAGTTTGAACGCTTGTCAAACCTAGAGAAAGAAAGTATGTACTGGTTAGCTGTCAAGCGTGAGTTAGTTTCGTTGAAGGATTTGCGAAATGCTATTGTATGTCCATTTTCAGAAAGTAACTTACAGGATGCTTTAACATCGCTGCGACAGCGCTCAATGATTGAAAACAGTTTAAAGCTTTTTTCACTCCAATCTGTGGTAATGGAGTACATGACCGATAAACTGATTGAACAAGTTTGTCAAGAAATTACTACTGGTGAAATTGCACTATTCAAGAGTCATGCTCTGATTGAAGCAACTGCAAAGGATTACATTAGAAAGATTCAAATTAACCTTATACTTAAATCGGTTATTGATAGGTTGTTAACTATTTTCAAATTTCCCAATAATCTTAAAGATAAGCTTACTCAAATTTTATCGAAACTCCAAAAAGAATCTCCACCAGAAGCAGGATATGCAGGCGGAAATATTCTGAATCTACTTTGTCAACTACAGGTGGATTTAAGTGGTTATGACTTTTCAGGTCTAAGTGTTTGGCAAGGCTACTTGCAGGAGGTGAATTTACATGATGTTAATTTCGCTAACTCCAATCTGGATAAATCTGTTTTTGCTGAAGCCATAGGCAGTATTTTGTCAGTGGCATTTAGCGGAGAGTCTTTGGCGATCGGTTCTTCTAATGGTGAAATTTGCTTGTTTCAGGGACAAGGACGTTCCATATGTAAAGGACATACTCATTGGGTTCGTTCGATCGCCTTTAGTCCTGATGGGCAAAAGTTTGCTAGTGGCAGTGACGACCAAACTGTGAAGATATGGGATATCAAAACCGGTAAATTCTTCAGCACATTATCCGGGCATAGTAGTTGTGTCCGTTCAGTTACCTTTAGCAATAATGGTCTTGTTGCTAGTGGTAGTGAAGATGGAACTGTGAAGATATGGAATGTCGATACTGGTGAGTGCTTAAGGACTTTGACAGGACACGTTGGTAAGGTTTGGTCAGTTGCTTTTAGTCCAAACCCCCCAAGAGGGATCTTAGCTAGCGGTGGTGAAGATAAAACCATTAAAATATGGGAACTGGACACAGGTAAATGCCTCAAGACTTTAACAGGACATGAAAACTGGGTCAGATCGGTGGCATTCAGCCCGGAGGGGCAACAAATTGTCAGCGGTGGAGATGATAACACTGTCAGAATCTGGGAAGTTGACACAGGTAAGTGCATTAAGACTTTAACGGGACATGACAACTGGGTTCGGTCAGTGGCATTCAACTGTGATGGACGAAGAATCATCAGTGGCGGCGATGACAACACCGTAAGAATCTGGGATGTCTCGGATGGTAAGTGCCAGAATATTTTGTATGGGCATGAAAATAGAGTTTGGTCAGTAGCTTTTAGCCCCGATGGACAGCGGATTGCTAGTGGCAGTGACGATCAAACTGTGAAGACTTGGGATGCTTCGGATGGTAAGTGCCTGAGTACAGTGGGGGGATATTCTAATTGGATTTTGTCTGTGGCTTTTAGTCCCGACCCCCCTGGGGGGTTATTAGCCAGTGGTGGTGAAGACAAGATTGTGAGAATATGGGATGTCAAAAATCATAACATTATCACCACCCTAAGAGGACATACCAGCCGCATTTGGTCAGTAGCTTTCAGTCCGGATTGTCGATTGCTAGCCAGTGGCAGTGACGATCGCAGCATTAGAATCTGGGATCTTAAAACTAATGGGGGTAAGCAATGCTTGCAGGTGTTTACAGATCACGATCACTGGGTAAGATCGGTTGCATTCAGTCCTGATGGGCTGCTACTTGCTAGTGGCAGTGATGACCATACTGTGAGAATATGGGATATTCATCAGGGTATTGGGCTTAAGGTATTGCGAGGTCATGGAAATTGGGTGCGATCGGTTGCGTTCAGTCCTGATGGAAAGTTACTTGCTTCTGTCAGCGACGATCATACCATTAGGATTTGGGATGTTTACACTGATGCTTCCCCCAGAATATTACTTGGTCATCAGAACTTAGTTAGGTCAGTCGCCTTTAGTCCCGATGGAAAGCTAATTGCTAGTGGCAGCAACGATCATACCGTCAAAATTTGGGATGTTCGCACTGGCGAGTGTATTAAAACTTTAACAAGACACAAGAACTGGGTACATTCAGTTGCTTTCAGTTCTGATGGTCATATGCTCGTCAGTGGTTGTCAAGACGGAACTATATATTTATGGAATGTCAGTGATTATAAACCCATCAAGTCCTTTCATGAAGATGCTAATGAAGTGCTATCAGTAGCCTGTAGTCCAGATGGAAAACTCATCGCTACTGGAATCAATAATGGGATAATCCGACTGAGAAGCATGAATAAAGGAGGATTTGAACAACCAATATCATTGAATATCCCTAAACCTTATGAAGGAATGAACATTACAAGCGTTATTGGCTTAACCGAGGATCAGAAACGAAATCTTCGCGCCTTGGGAGCAATTGAAGTGAAACATACTTAAAAATTCATAATTCATAATTTATAACCCACCATTCAGCAACGCCGTTTTCCGCCCAATATTTAAAGTTGAGATAAATTTTCACCTCATTTTCCGTCTTTTTTTTAAAGATTATATTTGTGTATAAAAAACTACTTAATTTTTATGCAATATTTTGAATAAATAAATTGCAGCCCTCTTGCTATAGCTATTCCATGAATATATTTACCAATACAACAAGCATTGATAGTGTTATCACTGATGCAAGAACACTCACATTAAAAAAGGATACTTTATCAATGATTAAAAATTTACAACCATATACATGTCAGGTGAGTAGGGACTTAGTACTTACTGATTACGATAAGAACTTATCTATAGAAAAAAATCAAACAGAGACAGTTAGGTTTTCTTGGAGAGGATCTGATACCAATCAAGAGGGTATTTACGTTAGCTGTAACAACACTTTACAGGTAGTGGCGGACAATAATACACCGATCCCTGGCGGTAAAGGAAACTTTGTTTTTTTTGACTCTTTTTCTGTATCCAACGATAATGTAGCTTTTGAAGGATTTGGTTCTTCCTTAGATCAACAAGGTATCTACATTAGCTCTAATGGTAAATTGCATGTGGTTGCCGATCGCAACACAGCTGTTCCTAATGGTACAGGAAACTTCATTGGTTTTAGCTTGAGTCATCTTGGGCTAGATGGTAATCGCCTAGCATTCTTTGCCTTCGGTAGTGATAGTGAGGGAATTTATCTGTATTGTGACGGAAAATTGCAAGTAGTAGCTGACAAAAGTACACCAATTCCCGGTGGTACAGGGAACTTCTCTTCCTTGTGCGATCCTGTAATTGCAGGTGGTAATGTAGTTTTTATTGGCACTGGCGACAATAGACAGCAAGGTATTTATATCAGTAGAGATAATTCACTACAAGTACTGTTAGATACTAATACAACCATTCCTGGAGAGCCAAGAAAGTTCAGTAGATTCAGCAATATTGTCTTAGATGACAATTATCTGACGTTTGTTGGGTATGTATGCATTTCCGCAGAGGATACAGCCGATGAACCTATTGGTCAATATTATTACCTAAATGGTACTCTCTGGCAAAAGATATTTTAAAGTTAGGATAAATTTTAGTGATATTTTGCCTCTTTTTTTTAAAGATTTTGTTTGTGTATAAACAAATACTAAAATTTTCTTAACAATCAAGATAGATTATGCTTGGGGTTTTTATTTACAAATAAAGAAAGTAAATGAACACATCTACTAACAAAATCAGTGTAGACAGGGTAATTACTGAGACGACAGCGCCAATCTTGAATAAAAATTCTTCATTAATACAAAAATTACAAATACAAGTTAGTCAGGTAAAAGGAGAATCGGCACTTAAAGCTAAGCTGAACATACCACAGAAAAATCAGGTAGCAGGAGCAAACTTCTCCCTTCAAGGATTCGATATCAATCAAGAGGGTATTTATATAAGTATTGATAATATGTTGCAACTGGTAGCAGACGATAACACACCTATTCCCTGTGGTAAAGGAAACTTTGTTTTTTTCGACTCTTTTTCTGTACAAGATCGTAATGTAGCATTTAAAGGATTTGGTTCTTCCTTAGATCAGCAAGGCATTTACATTAGTTGTGATGGGGAATTGCAGGTGATAGCTGACTGTAGTACAAATGTTCCGAATGGGAGGGGAAACTTTATTGGGTTCAGTTTGAGTGATCTTGGGCTTGACTCTAACAATGTAGCGTTTTTTGCCTTTTCAACCCAAGAAGAAGGAATTTACTTGAGTTGTGAGGGGGAATTACAAATGGTTGCGGATAGCAATACACCTATTCCTAGTGGTACAGGCAATTTCACGTCATTTAGCGATCCTGGGGTGAAAAATGGTCGCGTAGTATTTATTGGCAATGGTTTAAATCAGCAGCAGGGTATATACATTAGCACAGATAATTCTTTACAAAAGGTAGTCGATACTAATACAACTGTTCCTGGTGAGACAATAAAGTTCGCTAAGTTCAATCACATTACACTAGATGGTAAGAATTTAGCGTTTGTCGGGTATGTCTCTATGCCTGACTTGATTGGTACATCTTATTCACCTATTGGTATATATGCTTATAGTGATAATTCTCTAACTAAGGTGGTTGACTTCAGTCTTTAAACTTGTCAACCCTTTTTTCCGCCGCCCAACGCCCACGTCGTTGATGGTGCGGATACGGTTGTGAAGATTCAAGCAGATAATTTACCAGTTGTCTCCTTGGATAACTTAGAACAACTTCAACCAGGACAATGGGCGATCGCGATCAGTAACCCCTTGGGTTTAGACAACACTGTGACAACTGGCATCGTCAGGGGTACTAGAGGCAGTAGTAAAGATATTGGCGGCGGTATTGATAAACGAGTAGCATTTATTCAAACAGACGCCGCCATTAATCCTGGTAACTCTGGAGTTCCCTTGCTTAACGCTCGTGGCGAAGTAAATTCTATCCAAAATGCTGTAGAAAATAGTCAAGTCGGCGCTTCATTGCGCGTTGAATTGCGCCGCCTTCTGCCCTCTAACTCATGTACAGTGCTAGACTCAAAGCACAAACGGCGACAAGAACAGGAAGTGCCGTACTAAACTCCAGTTTCCTTGTCCTAAAGATTGCTACACAAGAAATCGGGACAAGCACAGGCCATAGGATAGTTGTAATGATGAACATAACAAAAGATAAAAATTTATCTTCTGGAGAAGAACTAGGATGACTAAGGCAAAATCTTAACCAGTTGCTGAAAAAATAGCAAGTGATGGCTAGGTAACTCAAAGTCAATGGCAAGATAAAGTTGTTCACGCCCTGGTACTCCTTAATTGCTACTTGAAATTTACCAAATACAAAACTATAGTTCGGTTATTGCAGGTTGTCATCAATTTTTACTGATAAGTTTGAAATGCTACTGTGCAAAGCTTGAATTAGATATAAAATATTTAGTTCATAATGAGCTAAATATTAATCTATTTCCGAAATTTATTGAATCAGTACTTACACTTAATTTTAAATTTTACCGATTAAATAATGACTCATCCGGATAAATTACTACTATTCCTCCTGGAAAACCCTTTAAAGTTTAAATCTTTTTTAAAAAAAGTTCCTCTATTAAAAGTTTAATTTTGTTCAACTTGTACTCCATCTTCACATATATCAAGAGTCATAGTACTAAATAAAAGGGTCTTGACACGATTACATTTGTATATTGTAAATATAGATATATTCATAGGAATGAATACGCTCACTTTTATACTTAAGTTGAGCGTAGTATAATTTTCGTAGATTGAGTAATACAAAAAATGTTAAGAACAAATTTATTTTAAAAAAAAAATATTGTATTTGATGATGCAATAAAAAACAGCAGTTTTGATTACGCTTGTGCTGTGAAACTTTGTAGTTATGACTGCTTAATGTCAATTGGTCGTATTGTCAAGCCAAAGGTAGAAAATATTGGGTTCTATTGAGCCGTCTGCTAGTTCCTCTAAGTATCCACGCACAACTGTCAATGGTGTTCGCAACTCATGAGTGTTGGATTAATTGAGCAATTTCAGCTTCATCCTCAATAATTAAAATATTCATTCTGATTTGGGGCAAGCATCTCGGAGAGAAAGTCACGCATTCAAAAGCTAAAAGACTTATATTTTCACCTTTTGCGCCATTTTGAATGGTAACTTTATTTCTGCCGCAATGTACTAGTATTGTACGGCGATCGCTCCTTTGTAGCTTGAGTGAGAATCCTTTTGAATGTGTTGTTTAATGGTGTCGATCTCAATAAAGCAGTCTGCTACATCAATTAAACTATCACTAGTCATTGAGCGCACGCTGACTACTTCCACCCGAACTCCTTTGTAGGTGACAGCATTAACGGCATAAGCCAGATCTCCATCACCACTAACTAGGACCCCTGTATCATAGTAAGGAGCTAGATTCATCATGTCTACAGCAATTTCTACGTCTAAATTAGCTTTTTTGGAACCATCTGGTAGTTGGACTAAATCTTTGGTGACTACACGATAGCCATTTCGACGCATCCACAGCAGAAAACCTTGTTGTTTTTCGTTAGTGCGATCAACTCCTGTGTAGAAGAAAGCACGTAATAGCCTTGAACCATTGGTTAAGTGGCATAGCAGTTTAGCGTAGTCAATTTCGATGCCTAGTTGCAAAGCCGCGTGAAATAGGTTCGCTCCATCAATAAAAATAGCAACTCGGCCCCGATTCGTTTCATGGTCATGATATTTGTCAGCTGACAAGTCTCTGTGCTTGTCTTCACCTGCTACGCCTGATTCTAAAAGGCGTTCTCCTGGCCAATGCGGTTGCTCTCTTATTAATCTATAATGGTGATCTATTTGTTTAGTAAAATTAGACATTGATACCTCTTAGTTTGTAATGAGCGGAGTATTTTTGGTAAATTCGTGCTTTTATAATTAAATTGTCCTGATTTTTATCTGAGCATAAGTTAAAATAAGGTACAACCTCAAAGGCTTGCTACTGTTGATGACCAACCCTTTTTTGATGAACACCAAGCCACTTTAGATGAAAGCGGCTTTCCACTTTGTGCTGTTTTGAGCTTAGCAAAATATAAATTTATTGTAACTAAGCATTCTCTAATCGCCATATTTCTCTGATCTTGCTTGGGAATATCGCCCGTTGACATTTAATCAAATCTTTAGATGCAAACACTACACTGCTGTGTTGGCAACAGGTTTTGTTAGCATACAGTTCTACATCATACATTTATTGGCAATATAACTCAAATTTTTACACGTAGTTCCACTGAAATTTTTGTGCGTTACTTGAAGCTGTAGAGAACAGAGATTTTCATTGCACCACTGTCCAAGAGGCATTTAGGCCGAAAAGACTGAGGGCAGCGATTGAGTCTTGCAGCATAAACGTTGCTTAAGTTCATCATGGCTAACCCGTTTACAGTGCTGCTTCACTGCTTTGCGTCTGTTGCATTACTTTGGGTACTTGTGGCTTGCGATCGCCGATTAGCCCTTGTGAAGAGATTCTTTTCAGTTTGAGCAGATTCAATTTTTTGTTGGTTTTACAAATGCTATCTCTAATTTATGCAAGTAATTTAGTGATATAAATATTTATCTCATAACTTAATCAATTTGTCAATCTTTAGGTAAATACTGATTAAATAATATCTTGATTTATGATGATAATTGATATTAGTTTAACATGTATTGTCGAGAAAAATGTAAAACTGATAACTAAAAAATTATTTTTAAATGTAGAGACGCGCCACAGAGCGTCTCTACATTGTTAAAAAAGTTTGTAAAAATAGGATTTGGGAGAAAATTAGGTTTTCGCTATTTGCTCTACTTCACAGGCGGTATTCGTAGGAGCATGACTTAATTGACCTTGTACTGTCAAAACTGAGCAAGGAGCATGATGTAACACATAATTACTAACGCTACCAAGGAGAAGTTCACTTAGTCCACTCCGACCCCTACGACCTACTACAATTAAGTCAGCTTCCCAAGTACGAGCTAAATCACAAATCAGACGCCCTGGGTCGCCAATACTTTCCGTAAATTCAGTTATGACACCAGCAGAAATTGCCTTGTTTGTCAGTGATGCTAACCAATTTAATCTTTCTTGCTTAAGTTCTTCCCATTGATTTATATGATAATTGATAGCTTCAGTGTTAAAAGATGGGTACACACCCTCTGGTTGTAAAAACATGGGATGTATATATTGCTCATCTAAAGGCGAAATAACATGCAATATTAACAAGCTAGCATTGTTAACTTTTGCTAAAGACACAGCAGACTCAAAAACGTACTGACCAATGTCAGAGTTGTCTATCCCAACGAGAATTTGTTGAAACATACTGAGAGCGTCCTTTGTTATCAGTGGTTGGTGTATGACTAGCGCTGCCCTATTCGCGATCGCTCAGTTGCTCAAAAGGAAAGCATCGTAACTACACCTATATTTCTATTTATAGAAAAACTTTTTGAGGAATTTGTGAGGAAACATCAGATGATATCAATTAACTTAAAAAAATTAATAAAAGTGTAAATTTAGTTACAATAGTTAGAATATTTTATTTTTTACTCACAACTTCCTCACAATTGCTCAATATGCTGAAAGCATGAAGAGTTTGTTTTCCCTTGGTAGTCCAATTGTTAACTAACTTTTCTAATTAAAAACACAAATTTGTTATAAAATTTCCAAAAAATTATGAATTACTGTCCTTGCTGTTCTCATACACTTCTACGCCACATCAGAGGGCATGAAGTTTACTGGTTTTGCCGCAACTGTTGGCAGGAGATGCCAGTATTAACTTGGAATCATTTTACTAAAACACTTCACAATCCAAAACAAGATCTTGCTACTGTTGGCATGAATAAACGAGAAGCTATATCTGAATGGATTGAGGCACAATTGCCACAAATGATATAAGCCAAAAAACAGATGCATATTAATGAGGACGCATTGCTTCCCGTCCCAATATAAACATACCCGCTACACCCAAGCTCACAAACCAGATATATTGATACCAATATTTGTGTATCTGTTGTGCACTAAGTTCTGGATGTAGCGTGTTCAAGTACAGTAGCAAGACAACTATCATTAGCGCAGCAAAACCAACAAAGCTTAAACCAATTCTAATTCTTGCAGGTCGCAGTTCAAAGTCGCTAATCTTTTCTATGTCAACCGATGCTAACTCCTTTAAAAAATCTTCTGCTACAGACGAGGTTGCTTGCAAGACAGAACTTAACTTTGGTGGCAAAATTGGTACTAGCATTGCTACGGTTGGGCGGCGAAGCAACTCTTCTGTATCTCGCAGCAATTCCAAAGGCTTTACCAAAGTAGGAGGTTCAGTCAATCTTATCTTCTGTGAAGTAGTTTGAGCAGTGACTTGAGGTTCAACATCCATAACATGCGCCTTCTCAGTAACTGTGAACAATTTTTGCCTGACTCTATTTTAGCGATCGCGCCTACAACCAGATACCCGACTTCTGTCAGAAGTCGGGTATCTGACTAAGATGCTTGCTGCAATTCGTCAAGTCGCGCCATCACTTCTGTACTGTGGATGACTGGATTGACTTTAACAAAAGTCTCGCGTAATCTACCTTCTGGGTCAATGATAAAAGTATGGCGCATAGATATAAAACCCATCCAAGAACCGTAAGCTTTGCTGACAGCGCCAGTGGTATCAGCTAACAGCGGAAATTTTAGCCCTTCCGAATCACAAAATTCGGCATGAGAGTTAATATCATCTGCACTGACTCCAATAATCTCAGCGTTTTTTTCGTGGTATTTGGACAAATCTTGCTGGAAGCGACGGGCTTCTATAGTGCAACCAGCAGTAAAGTCTTTGGGGTAAAAGTAGAGAACTACCCACTTACCACGATAATTAGACAATGAAACTTTGCCATCGCCAGTGTTGGTTGGCAAACTAAAGTCTGGTGCAACTTGATTAATTGTGGGAAGTTTACCTCCCAACGCCATAGAACTGGGAACAAAACTCAACCAACCTACCAGAGCAAAGAAACTGGCAAACAGTATACTCAAAAAAGTGCGACGCTTAATCATTTGACAAACCAAAATACATAACTTAAAGTAAGTTTACAATTTTTTTGGTACGTATTTGCCTAGAGAATGCGTTAGCCACTATGATTTAAACAATAATGGCATCTGCTGAAGAATCGCTACACGTCTTGTTTGCTATAGAATTATTTGCTAGTTCCTATTGATTCAACAGTGTTAAAGCAACCAATATCTGAATTACCTCGTCGCACTAAAAGATCGCCCAATCAGCGATGGCAAATTTCTCGTGCTAAAACAGAATTAGCGCTATCTTTCGCCCAAGCTCTGAATTTGTCGCCGATAGTTAGCCAATTGTTGATTAATCGTGGAATTGAAACTCTAGAAGCAGCAACAATATTTCTCCATCCAGAGTCTCTTGTCTTACCTTCTGCTTTAGAAGAATTTCCTGATTTGGTAATGAGTTTAGAATTATTGCAATCAGCGATCGTACGAGAGGAAAAAATTGCCATTTGCGGTGACTACGATGCTGATGGGATGACAAGCACTGCTTTACTCTTGCGTAGTTTGCGTTGGTTGGGTGGTGATGTAAATTACGCTATTCCCAGCCGGATGCACGATGGCTACGGTATTAATAAACGTATTGTCGAAGAATTCCATCGTGAAGGGATAGGACTAATTCTCACTGTAGATAATGGGATCTCAGCATTTGAACCAATTGCCAGAGCAAGAGAACTTGGTTTAAAAGTGATTGTCACCGATCACCATGATATCCCTCAACAATTACCACCCGCTAATGCTATCCTCAACCCCAAATTAATTAGCGAATCTTCTCCTTATCGAGGTATTGCTGGTGTTGGTGTTGCCTATATTTTAGCAGTATGTCTTGCCGAACAAATGGGACATCAAGGCATATCTACTTCGTTGTTAGAACTTTTTACACTAGGAACTATCGCAGATTTAGCACCCTTAACTGGTGTCAACCGTAGCTGGGTGAAACGCGGTTTAAATCTGTTACCTAAATCTAAGTTACCAGGTGTACAAGCATTAATTCAGATGTCTGGCGTACAGGGGCAATCAACATCCTTAAAGCCAGAAGATATTGGATTTCGCCTTGGTCCCCGTATTAATGCTATAGGTAGAATAGGCGATCCACAAATTGTCATTGAATTGCTAACTACAGATGATATGGGCATAGCACTGGAGCGGGCAATGCAGTGTGAAGAAATTAACAGACAGCGCCAAGAAATGTGCGAACAAATTGAACAGGAGGCGATTACAATTGTAGAGACGTTACATGCAACGTCTCTACACGAGGATCGGATGTTAGTTGTTGTGCAACCAAACTGGCATCATGGTGTAATTGGGATCGTCGCCTCTCGTTTGGTTGAACGTTACGGTGTACCTGTATTCATTGGTACTAATGAATCGGATACTTTAATTCGCGGTTCAGCACGAGGAATCCCAGAGTTTGATGTATTTGCTGCGTTAGAATATTGTCAAGACTTACTGGGAAAATTTGGTGGGCATAAAGCTGCTGGGGGATTTTCACTACCAGCAGAAAATTTAGAGGCTGTGCGAATGCGCCTCAGTGAGTTTGCTAACCAGTGTCTGGAAGTGCAACACCTCAAACCGTTGGTCAAAATAGATACGCAAATCCATCTCAATCAAGTCAATCACCAGCTTTATCAACAGCTTAACATTTTAGAACCCTGCGGTATCGATAACCCCGATCCCATCTTTTGGACACCTAATCTTAAAATACTTGAACAGCAAATTGTTGGCAAGGGTCACATCAAAATGACGTTAGCACAAACTATAGGCGATCAACAGTATAAAATCAAAGCAATTGCTTGGCGTTGGCGCGACTACTTTCCTCTACCGTCGCAAGTAGATGTTGCTTACAAACTACGAGAAAATCAATTTAATGGCAACACTACCATTGAGTTAGAGTTACTGGGCTTCTTACCACCAACTCAGTCACACCTGTTTTATCCCTCACTACCCACTTCTTTGCGAAGCACCTTTGATTACAACCAGCACCACTACACTTGTGGCTTCTATCAAAATGGCTCTCTTCACGAATTGAGAATTAAAAATTCTGACGGGGTATTCTTAGTCATTCAACCTGGAAAAACTATCGGTTTACTGGGAAACAATCGTCAAGAAGCGCAAGAAATTGATATTTCCCAACCCCAATATCATAGTATTATTCAAGCTGCTCTTCAATCGTTACAATCACATGATCAGTAGAGACGTTCCGACGGAACGTCTCTACAAATTTTATAGATCACCATTACGGAATGCTAGTACAAAAATCACTGCAGGTCCAGCCAGCATGATGAGCGCAACAGAGGTGAGCTGAAAAATTACTTCCCAGTTGATGTTTGCTAAAGCTTCCATTATTCTTATCCTCCCTGTTGTCATTAAAAATAAATAGATCAATGTAAAACTCAAAACTTATCATATCCGGACAGCGCCGAGTAAATTTAATTTCCTTAACAAAAGTATAAGGAAACATCTAAAAATGTAAAATATCAGTGTAAAAAAGGTTGAAACAATGGCTACCTGGCAATGTGTGAAGCAATGTGGAGCTTGCTGTAATCTCGATCCAGCAGAGCGTCCAGACTTAGATAAGTACTTATCACCACAAGAACTTCTTCTGTATCTGAGCATGGTAGGTGAGGGAGGATGGTGTGTAAATTACGACAAAGAAACACGAGAATGTCGTATCTACCCTAATCGTCCGCGTTTTTGTCGTGTAGAAACAGAGATATTTGGAGATATGTACGGCGTTGCACCTGAAGATGTCAACGATTTTGCTATTGAGTGCTGTCGCCAACAAATTGAAGGAGTTTATGGCGTCAGTAGCTTGGAAATGGTGCGTTTTGAACATTTTATTAATCTTTAAAAGTGCATGTGAGGGTTGCAATTTGTAAAAAATACTGAGAAAATGAGAAAAATATGAAAACAACAGAGAAATAAAACAACAGCCAGTGAAACTAGACACACCACCTTTAGATAGAGACGAGCAATTTCACCTCTCTACAGACGTGATTCATCACGCTTCTACTACACAAATTAGCACTCGCCCACAAAAGCCCTCGCCCTTAGTAACTTTCGGCACTACCTTCTTAACCATCTTTCTTGCGGAAATTGGGGATAAGACACAGTTATCAACTCTTTTCATGAGTGCCGAATCCCATTCTCCTTGGGTGGTATTTCTAGGTTCAGCAGTGGCATTGGTAACAACTAGCCTGATAGGTGTAGTGTTAGGTAGTTGGATAACCACGCGACTGTCTCCTAAAAATGTGGAAAAAGCAGCAGGAGTAATGCTGCTGCTAGTTTCACTGATGCTGTTTTGGGATTTGGTGAAGAGGTAGAGACGTCCCGCTGGGGCGTCTGTAAAATTATTTAATAAATAGTAGAATTATGGACTGGCATCTTTTAGGATTGAGCTTTATTACAGTTTTTCTGTCAGAATTGGGAGATAAAAGTCAGTTAGCAGCGATCGCACTTTCTAGTCGTGGGCAATCAACTCGTGCTGTATTCCTGGGAACGGCTTGCGCACTTTTACTTACGAGCCTTTTGGGTGCAGTTTTTGGTGGTGCTGTAGCCGAGTTGTTACCAACTTCGTTGTTAAAAGCGATCGCCGCTGTCGGATTTGCTATTTTAGGTATACGCTTACTTTGGGTTAATCGTGAATCCCAAGTTGAATAATGTCTCACGCAAAAATGTAGAGACGCGTTCGGACGAAGTCTCTACAGCGTCTTAGCTAAATATTCAACCCTGACGCCAGCACCAATTCAAAACTGTGCCGCCGGCAATTAGTTTGACTGCTTCTAATAGCCAGTAACTACCGTGTAGTAGATTCATTGTTGCCGGAACTTCAGTTGATTGTGCAAACAAGTTCAACTGAATTCCTGTAGCACACATATTTGGGGTTAAGAAATAAGTTTCTAACAAAGATACAGCTAGTAGCACTACTGATAGAAAAATAGCACGATTATGCCATTGAGATTGTCCGTTGCTCCAAGCTAATACAGATGTTAATAATGTGGCAGCGGAAAGTAGTTCGAGTCGATTAAAGTTCCAGAAAATTACGTAACCTGCAGTGGCGAATTCGGCTTGAGTCATCATGCCAGAAACGAAAAGACTAGGCATAATTACTAAGTCTAATACAAGACTAGCACCTAGCCATAATCCTAGAGTTAACATGGCAACTGTTTGCCAGATTGGGCGCTTTAATTCAACGCTGGAAGAAATAGAATTCATGTGTAGGAATAATTGCGTGTGTTCTATTCTTAGTTTCTAACTTCACCAGTTGCTTTGACAACAAATTTCAATTAACCTTTACAAATGTGTGGTAATCGAGAGCGCAAGTATAGTTATTTTTGCCTATATTAAAGATAGAACGTAAAATTCAGGATTTTGAGTTCTGAGTTGTTTATATACTAAGTAAATATTATGCGGATTGCATTTTTATTTGGTACAGCAATTACTTGCCTTGCAGCAGTTGGTGGCTATACTGCGAACTTGAGCCAAGCGGTACAGTTACGAGATGGGAGAGTATATTTTGTCCAACCACCGCGTTTGGTGGAGGCAGTAACTACTTATAAAGAAATTTATGTGTGGGGGGCGACTTATTACTTTACAATGGATCTGCCAGAAAATGCAGGAGAACCATTACAAAAGGTAACGTTTAACCAGCATGAGGGAGTAGATCGTATCCGGTTTGATGTTAAAGATAGTTATGCTTTTGTTGGTGAACGTTCGAGTAGAGGAGAGAAGTTAGCCATCAAAGAAGCAACAAGCGATCGCAAAACGCGAACTGTATCGTTAACATTTGATCCGCCAGTGTCTCCTGGTAAAACTATTACAATTGCTCTAAAGCCGGTACAGAATCCGACGATTCAAGGTGTTTATTTATTTGGAGTCACAGCTTTTCCACCAGGAGAGAAAGCTTACGGTCAATTTCTCGGCTATGGAAGGTTACAATTTTACGGTTTCGGGATTGATGGGATTTAAAGCCTCGCACAACTAGAAGATTTGGGCGAGGCGCTGTTGGATGCGTGCGAATGCCGCAAATTTCACCAGTGGGATGCAGTCTGTTTCAGGTTTATTAAGCGAGCGCAGGTTTCCTATCCAAAGCTAGCTCAGCATCTGCTGAGTGCTTTTGTACCTCTGTTTGTGCTGTTAAAGACTGCTCGAAAGCAAATTCTATCTCTGGTTCATTAGAACTTCTAGAACTAGAATCAACTGATGGATTCGGGCTACAACAGCCGTCTGTCCACTTTTCGCCTGGTTTGTGCTGACATATTTTTTGCATCTGCTTGCCCATAGTAAGTAGCCATTCCTTCTTAATGCTGTAGTTACCTATGAATCATAGCATTCGTTGGTAATCATCGGTAACAAGCGGTAAGAAGTGGAAAAAATCAAGGTAAGAGTTCAGGTGGAATACGATTATATGGTAATAACAGATGGTCAATAATTTGGTTGCGTAACTCTTTAGAAGAGTAACTACCTGCTCTAATACATTCGAGCAGCAGAATGTTGGCATAAAAATAATCTTCTAAAGTCTTGATTTGCTGATGTGAAAATTTCACATCATTGTAGCCAATATTTAAATACAACATCATCAATCCTCGCAATTTATTTGCCCATTCCTGCCACTCCCATTTAGGGGCCTCATCAGCAGGAAAGCAATCTTGCACGTATATGAGTTCATCTGCTAAATCGTCGTATTTAAGTTGCCGAGCGCGTGCGATGATATCTTCTTCGCCAATATCAGCTTGATCTTCAATAGAATCACTCATATAACTTGCTTGAATAGGGAAACGCTCTTTATCTATCATTTGACCTTTTTGCTTATTAATAGTAATTACACCCTTCTCCTTATCAATAGTTACTCCACTTAGTAGTTGAGGAATAATTACCGAATCATCGCTTACAGGAAGTTCTTTTCTTAGTAACGGACTAACTTTACTCGTATCAAATTTATTGTCATAAGCCTTATCAGAAACTTTAGTATAAACGTCAACTAAAAGTAGGGCAAAATCAGATAATTGTGAACGTTTGATTATTTTTCCTTGTTCTTTATTAAACTCTTTTAACATAACTGCAAGCCTTTCTGCTAAAGTAGAATCACTTTTTGTTAGCAGATTAGTATAAAGTTCAAACTGCTGGTCAACCCATAGATAGTACGCTCTCCATGAACTAGATTTAACTGCATATAAGGTAGTAACATCATCCAACCAAGTCAACATCTTTTGCAGAGCATCACTTTCTACTAGAATATTGATTTGATGAAACATAAGTTTTAGAAATTCATCAGCGTTTGCAAGTCGCACGGCAATCATTAGAAATACTTCTCGCCACTGACGATTTGTCAAATGTTGCTTGATAACTACGTTTAAAGTTTCATGATTTCGGCTCTCAACTATATAATTAGCAACGAAATATTCCTGAAAAGTTAGGTGTGAGAATGAATATAAATCTTTAGCTTGCTTAACAAGTAATCCATGATTTGCTTCAATTGTTTCCAATACTACTATGCTTGCAAAAGTGAGAGTTTCAGGAGCAATTTCAGGAATGTTTTCAATATAGTTATGAATTAATTCTTCTAGTTCTCTAGGCTGCCAAAAATACTTTTGTGGTTCTTGGTTAAAAGCCTCATAAGCTATCTGGCTAAGCATGTTAACTTTTCGTTGATAGGGTAAGTTAAATTTATTAACAGAATTACGGTCTATTCGTCTACTGGCATCCCATTTGCGTAGAAGTATATTTACAGCATCCTCTGTCAGGGAGTACTGATTTTTCGGAAATTCATAATTATCCTCAAACACTAAACACAACATAGTCAGTAGTAACGGACTAGTTGTTAACTCTTTTATAGACTTGTTTCTTTCTAGTTCTTCTATAAATCTGTCTCCTAAGTTTTGTTCTTCACTGGATGCAAACCATTTTTTCACAAACATCAAAACTTGGTTTTCATCGAAATCTGCCATCTCCACTTCTGTAAAGTAATCAAATGTATAATCTGAAGCTCCAGAACGGCAAGTCATTACAAAGCGATTTTTTGCATATTGTTCTAAAAAAGTATTAATATTTCGATAGATTCGGTCGCTTTCTGCGTTTACAACCTCATCTAATCCATCTAACAAAATCAAGCAACTTCCTTGCTCCAGTAACTCCTGAACGAGTTGCTCTGGTTCAGGAGTGCATGTCATGAATTCTCGTATGATTACATCAATAAGATTTGGTTTATTTTCTTCGTCTGCAAATGCCTTTAATGAAATAAAAATTGGCACAACTTGCTTTCCTAATTCTTGAGCAGAATGTATAGATAGATGCTTAAGAAATGTAGTTTTACCTGCTCCTGGTTTGCCCCAAATTATCAGCTTTTGGTAACGCTTTACTACATCTAAAGCTCCAACATTTCTGTCACTCACCTTATAGTTAAGGCGACTAAAGCTGATATTGTCGCTAGTTATATTAGCCAACAATTCTTCAATTGTTTTTTGCTTCCTTCCTTTAATAATTTCTAAAACATTTACTTTGGCATAAATACTATCTAACTCTACAGGTCGAGTCATAGTCAGGACCTTCATTGTGCCACACTTTGTGCTAATATATTCCCGGTAGCGGTCAAGCCATTCATTTACTTCAGGATTTATCTGCTCTACTTTTTCTAAAATTACTTGTTGTCTTAAGACTTCTTGATAACTTTCGTATCCCAGTAAAACTCTGCATAAAAAGTTAAGATTCTTTTCCAGCATCTTCATGGGTTCAGTATCCTTGAAGAAGTTACGGATAGTTTTATCTGAAATTACATCTTTTGTATTGTCTGTTTTTTCCTGATAAATACGATTAAGCTCATTAATTAAAAGCTTTGGCGATCCACCAAACTTTTCTGTATAAGCTTGTTTTAATCTTTCAAATACTTTTTGTTCGACTGTAATTGCTGCCATTTCTACCCTCTCTACTTACTTTAAATATTTGAGCGCTATAGATTTGAGCAGTGGTTAACTAGGCTTAGTGCTAGTAATTAACATTCTAAAGATTTCAGTTTAAAGCTTCAGTTTGAGGAATGCAAGCTTTTAAGAGAAAAGTATACTTAAGTATTCACAAATTTGTTCATGTTGAAAATTTTAAGCTGTGCTTAACACTTTTTCTTCCCGACATAATTTTGTATTTTATGATACTCTTCTCTTCGTTTTACAAGAATCATTAAAGTTTTTATACTGATACTCCTAAAGATAGTGTACACATAGAACAAATCTGCTATCAGGTATAGAGATGTCAGTTAAGAAGGCTTATATACTGAGACTTATCCAGATTTTTACCTTTTATTTCTGCTAATTACCGCTTATTTCTGAAAATATGCTGTTTGGTATAGGACGGCAGTCAAGAAGATTCATATACTGAAATTATTCAAGCATCTACCGTTTTTTACCGATTGTTACCGAAATTTATTTACACGGGATGTATGTCATAAGTAATAAGACGCATCAATAAAACAACCCAGTGCTGACTGCAAATCAGCATTGGGCATGTCTCTTGTTAGTTTTTACCAGTTCTGATTCGCGGTCGGTACTGGTAAAGTTCGGAATTCTCTTCTTAGGAACTATTAATATGTTATCAAAAAATGATTCTTCTCGGAACGAAGTTGCTTATCAAGAACGTCTTCGTCAAGCTCGTCTTAGCTTCAACTTCACACTTGCAGCTATAGCAACAAGTGTTTTCATTAGTCTTGTAAGCGTTGCATTCCTTTTGACAGGAGGTACAAATAGGATCAGCGCTATGAAATTGGCGATCGCTTCCAACATTGTCATAGTACGATGTCTTCAACTGGCTAGGGATGCTAATGACAGGTTTGACAAAACGACAAAGGATTCTCTTGACGAATCTTAAACGTTGTTTAGCAGCTTCGGGCGGAGCGAGCGCGATTAGCTGACTAACATTAGCTGTTGATTGAGATGGTTTAGAATTATGATTACCTAGTTTAATTGTTACCTACATGAGCAATCCCCAAACTGAATTTGACACACCTTGGAAAGATATCCTACAGCGTAATTTTGAAGACTTTATCCTCTTCTTTTTCCCCCAAGTACACGGGCAAATTGATTGGACACGCACTCCTGAGTTCTTGGATAAAGAATTGCAACAAGTAGTCCGGGATGCAGAACTGGGGCGGCGGCTGGTAGATAAGCTTGTTAAGATTTATCGCACTGGTGGAGAAGAAGCTTGGGTTCTTATCCATGTGGAAGTTCAGGCTCAAGAAGAAAGCGACTTCTCTCAAAGAATGTTTACGTACCACTACCGCATTTATGACAGGTACAAGCGATCAGTTGTATCTTTAGCGGTTTTGGGTGATGATCGTAGCACTTGGCGACCATCACAATTTGGCTATGAACTGTTTGGCTGTAGGCTAGATTTTCAGTTTCCGATTGTAAAATTATTAGATTACAGTCAAAGGCTGTCTGAACTTGAAGCCAGCCGTAACCCGTTTGCTGTAGTGGTGATGGCACATTTGGCAGCAATACAAACTAGCAATGATCGGTTACAAAGAAAACAATTAAAGCTAGATTTAGTAAGAAGGTTGTATTTACTCGGGTTTGAGCGTGAGGATGTCATCAATTTGTTGGCTTTTGTAGACTGGTTATTGACACTCCCTCAAGATTTAGAGCGAGTGTTTCGGCAGGAAGTAGAACAATTGGAGGCGGAGCAGCGTATGCGGTACATTACTTCTTTTGAGAGAAATGCCCGAAGGGAAGAACTGTTGGAAGGAATTGAACTCGGTTTAGAACTTAAGTTTGGCAGCGAAGGATTAAGCCTAATGCCAGAAATTTCTCAATTCGAAGAAATTGAACAATTAAGAGCGATAAGAGTTGGGTTAAAAACGGTTCAGACAATGGAGGAGTTGCGTCAAATTTATCGTAACTCGCAAGAGTGATTGCGTCTGGATTTGTGGATTTCTTAAATATATCTCTTAGCTTGATTGATTTTGGGTAGATTTAATTGGAAATTAGTGACTGGGAAATTTCCCTAATTCCCAATCCCTTATTTCCAATCCAAAATCTAAAATTGCCTATTTTTCTTTAAAAGTCCACACTCCAGCATCCCAATCGTTATCAGTTGGGGGTTTTTGCAGCCAGTGGTGACAACGGTTTAGATGTAACTTTGCGGCTAAATCATTTTTGTCTATTTCTAAGACTTTGGCAAACTCTGATTGGGCAGAGGTAAATTGACGGTTGAGATAATACTGGCGTCCTTTTTGGTAATGCTCAATTATTTGCAGTTTTTTGCTCTCAATGGAGTCGGAGCGCAAGCCTACTAGTTCATAAATGGCTACTGGCTCATTTCTACCTTTGACGCGGATGTAATCTAGTTCTCTTGCCCAAATACTATCTTGACAAGGTTTATAAGTGTTATCACTGAGAATAATATCGCAACCGTATTGCTTGCTGACACTTTCTAAGCGAGAGCCAAGGTTGACGCCATCGCCAATAGCAGTGAATTCCATCCGCTTACTAGAGCCAATGTTACCACTAATAACGGTGTCAGAATTAATACCAATACCTATGTTGATGATGGGTTTTTGATCAACGTGACGACGTGCGTTAAATTCTTGCAAGCGATCACGCATTTCCAATGATGTTTGTACTGCCATCCAGGCATGTTCGTGTAAAGGTAAGGGGGAACCATACACAGCCATAATCGCATCACCAATGTATTTGTCGAGGGTTCCTTTATATTTAAAGACAGCTTCTACCATCGATTCAAAGTATTCGTTCAGCATTGATACCACTTCTTCGGCTTGCAAATTTTCGGTTAATGTGGTATAACCTCGAATATCAGAGAATAAAATGGAAACGTCCTTGCGATCGCCACCCAACTTCGCATCATCCAACTTCAGCAATTCTTCGGCTAATTCTTGAGTCATGTAACGGTACATCGTACTCTTGAGGCGCTTCTCATCACTAATATCATCCATGACGACTAGCGCCCCGCGCACCTGTTGATTGTCACTGGCGTCGGCGATCGTATTAATTGATAGATTTACACTATGCTGCTCTTCACCATTTGACACGAGTGTGCGATCAGGGTAGTATTGTTCGTGATATTTTGCGTCGGCTGCATTTAAAGCAGCTTTGCACCACTTGCTAAAGTTGCCTTCTTTGATGCGGATAATGTCATTAATTAATTTACCTTCTAAACGATCTTCTGGTTCTAAACCTAGTAAACGTTTAGCACTTTCATTGGCGGCAATGATTAACCCAGATTTATCGGTAGAAATCACACCATTGGAAAGACTGCGTAAAATATCACGTTGCATTTGTTCTTGTTGCTTGACAGTAGCAAATAATTGTGCATTGTGCAACGCCACTCCGGCTTGAATATTAAAAGCTTCCATGAACTGTTCGTCATTGCGATCAAAACTAGCTTGGAAGCATTCAGGTGCTTTAGGCCAAGATGCCGGGTTATAATGAGGAAAATCTCCAGGTTTCTTTTTATTCACTAACTGAGTGACGCCAATTAATTGTTGATCGGCATTAAAGACTGGCATACAAAGTAAGCTACAAGTACGATAACCATTTTGTTGATCCATTTGTTTTGCAGTATCAGAATCTGGATGCTCGTATAAGTCAAAGGGAATATTGAGTCTTTCGCAAGATACTGCTACCATTCCCGCAAAGCCTTTACCTACTGGTACTCGTAACTCTTTGGTAGAACCGTCATCAAGGGTAATTTTTGTCCAAAGTACATTTGCTTCTCGATTTAATAACCATAGCGTACTGCGATCGGCATTCATTAACTCCTTTGCTTCATCCATTACCCGTTTAAGGGTTTCTTCTAAATCAAGGCTGCTTTGCGACAGAGATTTCACTGCCTTCATCAAAGCCGCTGCTGCTCTTTGTTTTTGAGTGGCGATGTAAAAGGAGCGTGATGACTCTAAAATTAGTTTAATCGAAGGTGCAAATTCCTGAAATAATTGTTCGTCAGTACTGGTGAAGCCGTTGATATCAATCCGCTCTGACAAAGGAGCATCCTGATTTTCGTCACTATTGAGTTTATTGAGCAATTGTACCACTGCGACTAATCGTCCTTCTTCATTTAACAGTGGCAAAGCTAGCATTGTGTAGGTACGGTAACCTGTTCTTTTTTCTTGTTCTTGAGCAAAATAAGAACGAGGATCATCGTAGAAATCAAAGGGAATATTGACGACTTTCTTGTTTGATGCGACTTCGCCAGCAATCCCTTTATAGGCGGGAATGCGAATTTCAAGCGAGCGATCGCCTTCACCTTCTGCGACAATAGACCATAGTTCTTGTTTCTCTTCATCTAGTAAGAATATTGTAGTCCGGTCTGCTCCCAGTAATTCCCCTGTTTTGATGGTAATGGAATGGAGCATTTCTTGCAGGATTGTTTCAAACCCATGAGAATCCAACATCGACAGGGTTTGATTAACAATTTTTAATTTTTGTTCAACATCGGCAACAACTTGTTTAAAAGTATCTTTCGTTAAGGGGGCAAGAAAGCTAGAAATAGTTCCTTGTCTTCTGGCAAGAACACCCACTGGGGTTGAATTATACTGCAATTTGCCATTGATTGGATTACCAACACCAATAATCAAATCGGCGTCACCACAACTACTTTGATGCACTGACATAATAACTAACTTTTGCTCTCAATGAGATTTAGAAATTATTAAAAATGTTACTCAATATGTAATGTAAGCATTGTTACTAATAACAAAGGCTTAACATTACCCATCCACAGTTTAATCTGTTATACAGTAAGCGTCATCTGTGATGAGAAGGATGACAGTAGGCTCAGAATATTTACTAAACTCAGTGTAATTTACATCTATTAAGTTAAGAGAGTGCAATCGACATCAAATTACTTGTGATTTCAGTAATTATACTATTTCAATTTATCTAGGGGATTGGGTATGACAAGAATTTTCACCACCCAGTACCCATGTTATAATTGCGTCTCCCACAGAGCGCAATTAATCGCTTCTCTACCAAGGGAGTTGACGAACGTATAATAAATTTCGGATTTTATCAGTAAGTTAGCAGCTACCACCAGAAAAATAATGTAGAGACGTTCCGGCGAAACGTCTCTACGGATTTTGAATCATGCACGTTTACATATATATAGAAAAACAGGTAGAATGCTAAAAGTTAGTTATAATCAGCCCATCAGTTGTTTGAAGTTTGCTTGGGTGTGTTTAGTAGTAGGAGCGATCGCTAATCAAAACGGTGCAAAAGCGCAGATTATACCAGACAAAACCCTACCAGTAAACTCCATCTCCACCCCAGGATGTCAAAACTGCACTATTGAAGGTGGAACTCAAGTAGGCAAGAATCTTTTTCACAGCTTTGAACAATTCTCAATCCCTACCAATGGCAGAGCTTACTTTAACAATAATACAGATGTTGTCAATATCATTAGCCGTGTTACGGGTTTATCAGCTTCAATCATTGACGGGTTAATTCAAGCTAATGGTAAAGCAAACGTTTTTTTAATCAATCCTCATGGTATTATTTTTAGTCAAGGCGCTGCGTTAAACATCGGTGGTTCATTTTTAGGAACTACAGCAAGTGCGTAGACGCTTGCGGCTTGTCGTCAGACATCGCTTTTGGTGAACAAGGATTTTTTAGCGCTACAGTGCCAAATGCTCCTTCACCACTACTCACGGTGAACCCTTCTGCACTGCTATTCAATCAAATTGCCAATCCGATTCAAGTCAATCAAGCAACTCTATCTGTTAACGATGGTAGAAGTTTGTCACTATTGGGTGGTAATGTCAACTTGGATGGGGGAAAATTACAAGCAGCGAATGGGCAAATTGATTTAGCAGGAGTGGCGACAGGAAGGATAGAGCTGGAAGTTAATAATTTATTAGTATTACCACAGACACAAAGAGCCGATGTCTCTCTCACCAATTCTGCAAAAGTTGATGTGACAAACAAAGGTGCTGGTAAAGTAGGAATTAGCGCTCGTAATTTAGATATTACAGAAGGAAGTAGCATTTCTGCTGGCATAGCACCAGGATTGACGGTAGATAACATAGCACCAGGAGACATTACAATAGATGCAACTGGAACTGTGAAAGTACAATCCAGTGAGCTGAGGAATGTGGTTAATATTCAGGCAACTGGTAATGCAGGTAATATTCACGTCAGTGGTAATAGAGTAGAGTTAAGTGGTGGTGGCAGACTGCGCACTCGTACTTTGGGTAAGGGCGATGCAGGTAACATTAATATAAAAGCAGGTGAAATTTCTATAGCTCATCCGGTTTATGATTTTCCTGTTAATAGTCAAGTAGATGATCAACCTGCACTTGATGCTAGTAACTCTGGTAGTAATGAAAATTACGGTTCAGGACGTAGTGGAAATATATCACTATTTGCCGATGGTTCGATATATTTATCTTTAATTAGGCAAGATAGAGAAGTGGAGAATGAGCGAGAGAATAAGATCATATCTACCTACAACTGCTGTGATGCGAAAGGCGGTGGAGATATAACACTCTTGGCTAATGGAGCTATCTTTCTAGATAATGCTTATCTTGTCAGTAGCAGCTTTAGTCAAGAAAGAGGAGCGGGTTCAATATTTATTAATGGGAAAGAATCTGTATCTATAGCAAATAACAGCGCGATTAATGCAATCAGCTTTAGTAGTGGAAATTCGGGAAATATCACAATCCAATCAACTGGAAGTGTGTTGTTACAGACTAGCACGGTTTCCACGAATATTGGCAGTACAGACTTAAATTTCTTGCCGGCTCAAGGTGATGCTGGTAATATTAAAATTAGCAGCAAGTCAGTGGCGATCGCCGATGGTGCTTTAGTCACAGCTAGTACGGTGACTAGTGGAAAAGCTGGCGATATTCAGATTGATGCTCAAGAATTGGTAGAAATTGCAGGTACAACCCCGTTTCCTCTTCCTGGTGGTTATTGTCAAGGCGATGTGACTTATAGTTCTGTCAGGACGAACAGTGAGGAAAATGCCAAGGGTGCTGGGGGGCCAATACGTATAATAATTCTATAGGTTCAGGAGGTAGTGTAGAAATTACCACTGGGCAATTAGTTGTTCAAGATGAGGCACAAGTAACTGTAAGTAGTGCAGGGAAAGGTAAAGCAGGTTCATTAAGAGTTACAGCTAACTCGATTAAACTGGATAATCAAGGAAAACTACAAGCATCTACTACAGCCCAAGAAGGTGGCAATATCAATTTACAAGTGCGAGATTTAATCTTGTTACGCCGCAATAGTTCAATTTCTGCTCAAGCTAGTAACAATGCCAATGGTGGTAATATTACCATCAATTCTCCTCAAGGCTTCATCATTGCCGTCAAGAGTGAAAATAGTGACATCATTGCCAATGCTGTAGAAGGTAACGGAGGTGAGATGAAAATTAATAGTGCTGGTATTTATGGATTAGAGAATCGTACCCAGCTAAGTTTAGCTCCAAAAATTAGCGAGATTAACGCTAGTTCAGATTTTGGCATAGATGGAACCATTGAAATCAACACTCCTGAAATCGATCCCAATCAGGGATTGATTAACTTGCCAGTAGAAATAGTTGAGCCAAAACTAAATCAAAGCTGTCAAGTAGGTGATCATCAAGATCGTAGCAGCTTTGTGATCGCAGGACGTGGTGGATTGCCAATGAGTCCTTTAGAACCTCTTAGTAGTGAAGCAGTGATTGCCGATTGGATAATTCTTCCCACAACTAATGCTGTCACTTCCAGTAAAATACCCACTGCCCCAAAACCTATTCTAGAAGCTACGGGCTGGGTGGTAAATTCTCAAGGGGAAGTAATTCTCACAGCTGGTGTACCCAAGCCTTTTCAAAGTTCGCTAGGGTGCGTTGGGAACACTTAACGCGCCGTGAGAAAATGATGCTGATCATTCTACTTAGGTAAATAATTATACGCTTCTTCTAACTTAGCGGCTGACTCTTCAAGTTGATGTTGTTCTTGAGGATTTCTAGGTATCACTAGTTTACGCTCAATACCCTGCTTACCAATTATACAAGGCAGCCCAAGTACAACATCACCAATACCATAGCTGGAATCTGCTTTCACTGAAACTGTAAATACCCTTTTTTCGTCTCGCAGGATGGTATCTATTAGTTGAGTAGCAACTGTGGCTACACCAAAGTCAGTATTTCCTTTGCGTTGAGAGATTTCTGAACCTCTTTTACGTGTAATTTCGGAATAATTTTGTTTAATTATTTCAAGAGATGTACCAGGTGGTAAGGGAAATTCAGTGAGTAAAATACCGCTTATATAAGCACTTGACCAAAGTATAAACTCACTATTACCATGTTCACCAAGAACATAAACATGAACATTTTGTTTGCTGACATTAAGTAGCTTACCTAATTGATATCTTAGTCTAGCAGTATCAAGTACTGTTCCTGAGCCGAAGATGAGGTTTTCGCTTCTGGTAGAAGTGGCGATCGCAATCCTTGTGAGTACATCGACGGGATTGCTGATCAGGATTAAAATGGCATTGGGTGCTACTCGATCTAAGTCTTTAATCAAGTCAGTGATGATTTCGGCATTTTGATCCAAAACATCTAATCGAGATTGCCCTTGTTTTGGCTGTACTCCCACAGTTATGACAATCACATCACAATCAGCTAAATCTTCATACTTATCTGTGGGAATTACATCCATTTCCTCAAGTAGGGGTATGGCATCTTCAATATCCCACGCTTCTCCCTCCGCTTTTGCTAAAGTGCGATCGTAAAGCACAACTGTCACACAAGTACCCAGTAGCACTAAATCATTCGCCACTGCTGCACCTACATTACCCGCACCAATTACACCAACCTTTGATGTTTTGCTCTCCATATCGCCTCTGCTCACTTCATAATTAGGGATTGCTCACATCTGTTAGCTTAAGAGTTACAATTGGGCGATAACACGACCTACTGGCAGATCATTATCACAGCCGACACAGTAAACTTTACTCCGACACATAATTTGCGATCGCCTTAATGTCACCTTGCTCTGCAAGTCTGAGTATATTATCTGACATATAATCTAACTATGAGTGTATAGCTCGGTTGTACTGCTGTATTAGTTGTAAAGAGTGCGACAAGAATACTGAATCTGATCAAAAAGGGAACACTTGTTCACCATATGCATAACATTTGTTGATAAAAACTCAGAATAGCTTATAAATTGCTTATGGGATGCTCCCACTCTTCAAACTCAATTTAAAAATAATTTTTTATTAGTGAAGGAGGAAAAATTCGCTTCAATCAAATTAATGAAATTAGGGCGATTGCCCTTGCATACGACGTTGGTACTTGTTTACAATGTGCTACCCCTATTAAAGCTTATTTGAAGAGCCAAAAGCTTAAAGGCAGAAATATTCGAGTCGAAACTCTTTCACCACATGGATTGCAAGGAATTATCTACGATGATGGAACCAATCAACAGATTGCTACTAATGGTTTCCATGAAGGAATTGTTATTGAAATAGAAGGAGTAGAAAAAGTGTTTGATAATCTGTATCCTGAAGGAAAACCAATAGAACTATGGCTCCAAGATTTAGTTGTTATTCCCGGCAATCGCCTTAATTTCATGCTTGTAGAGCAGTTTTAGAGTAACAGCAAATCACAGAGGAGGTTTTGTATGGGAAGTTTTTCTGATCTCTTACCAGAAATCAAAAAAAGACCAACTCTCTATTTGAGTAGGTACTCAATTTTTGATTTTCAGTCATTTTATTACGGATACGATCTGGCTCGAAATCAACTTGGTTTACCCAAAGACGAGAAAAACCAAGAATTTGAAGAGTTTTTGTCTTGGGTGCGCTCAAGGTATAACATTCAAACTACTCAATCTTGGGCGAGTCTCATCCTCTTTCATTCTGTGGATGAAAGAGATGCTCTGGATCGGCTGTTTGATTTATGGGAAAATTTTCAGAATAGAGAAAAGAGTCAATCATCAATTGAGAGTGATTTTAATTACAACGGTCAAAAGGTAGAAGTTTAGCTACACTCACTTCATCCCAAGCCGGGTCACTCAAGTGACCCGGCTGAAAGCTCAAGTCCGTTGAAACGGACTAGATTCAGAAAATTGCTAGTCGGCTAAAGCCGACTTTAGCTATCAGCCTAAGAATTTATTCTTAGGCTGTATTAAAGCACCCAACAAAATGTAATTAAGATTTACGTTTTCGTGAATCCTCGTCTGGTGGTACTGGGTACTTGGTATGGGAAGGCGGGGGTTCAGGAAGTTTTAAACGATTTTCGCTTGCTACAGGCTGAACATCGTCAATAATTTCCTTAAGTCTGGTACAGATGGTAGTGGGACGGTTTCTGGTCATGGTAATGCACCTTGGTAGCCCTAGTTAATATCAAGCATAAGACCAATTACAGGTTGATAGTGACAGTATAATCACGATCGCCCTAATGTATTAACACCTGAAAACTATTACTCCTCGGCTTTGATCCTGTTTTCGCTCTTTTGCTTAGGTTTTTTATGATAGTCTTCGATAATAACATAAATATCAAAATATAGCTATATTCTCATAAACTCAATCATAAAGTTTTTGCTAGTATATATTTACATAAGTTAATATTGGTGGCAGTAAGTCCATACAAAGAGCAAGTATATAAGCATTAACCTATGAAGACTGTTCTCAAGCCGGATTCCCGATTGTTTTCTAACCTAGAGCTAGATGGTGATAAACTCAGTCATCAACCGGGTAGTGTGTTAGGAAGTACTGCGCTGATAGCAGGAACGACAGTTGGTGCTGGTATTCTTGCCCTACCTGCGGTAACGTTACCCTCTGGTGTTGTACCATCTACAGCTTTGCTAATTGCTGTTTGGCTGTACGCCTTAGTTTCAGCTTTATTACTAGTAGAAGTAACTTTAAATACAATGCGTTTTGGGGGAAGCTCAAGTAACGGTTTATTGGTAATGGTTGAAAGTACTCTATCTAAACCAATTGCCAGAATAACAGGTGGCGCGTATCTGTTTTACCACTACACCTTACTAGTAGCCTATATTGCACAAGGCGGAGAAATTCTCGGTTCGGCGGTAGAGAAAGTTGCGGGTGTGCAAAACGATTTACCTGTATGGGTAGGAACAACCACATTTACCCTCTTATTTGGCGGAATTATGTACCTTGGGCGCGAGAAGCTGGTGGAAAAACTCAACAGCGCCTTTGTAGCGATTGTAATTGTTTCTTTTATCGGGCTTTTGTTACTAGCAGGAACACACATTCATCCTTCCCAATTCTCGGTACAAAACTGGAGTGCGCTTCCTCCTGCTGTCTCAGTCATGTTTGTGGCGCTATTTTTCCACAATATTATTCCGGTTGTTACGGTTCAACTAGAAGGAGATGTGCGCAAAATTCGCTCTTCGATTATTATTGGTTCTGTAATTCCCTTAATCATGTTCTTGGCGTGGAACGCTGTGATTTTAGGTAGCGTCAGTCCTGATACAATTCAAGGAATTGGCGGTGCTGTTTTTGATCCTCTGCAAGCTCTCCGTAACGGTGGGGCAGGAGAATTGTTGGGTGTGCTTGTCTCTGTGTTTTCTGAATTTGCGATCGCCACTTCTTTCATCGGGTTTGTCTACGGCTTACTAGATTTCTTCAAAGATATTTCCCCAGCACCAAATCAACTTTCTCGTCGCCTACCCTTATTTTCTTTAATACTCTTCCCACCTCTAAGTCTTTCGACACTTAATCCTGGCATTTTTCTCACTGCCTTAGATTACGCTGGAACATTTAGTAGTTCAATTCTTGCTGGAATTATTCCGGCATTGATCTGTTGGAAGCAACGCCAACTATACTCAGGTAGGATAGAGCAAACGCTTGTCCCTGGTGGTAAGCTGACGCTTGTGGTGATGATTGGTGTGGCTTTAGCTGTGATAGGGAGACAGATTTGGTCTATGTGTGGAATGTAAAGTCAATAGTTCTGTTGCTTGCGAGTCTTGAGAGATGATCTCACCCTGGCGATCAAATAAAATAGTACCTACTTTGAGATACGCATTAGCATATTTTTGTACGTATGCTTGTGCTTTGTAACTAATCTTTTCACTTAGGTGACGAAAGACGGATTCTGCTAAACCAAGTTCACGTAATTTTTTCTGAGCAGCATCGGCAGTCTTTGCTTCTAAGACTGCTTGGACAGCTTGTATATTACCGCCAACGGCTACAACAGCAGCACTCATAATTTCTAATTTAGCATCTGCTATATGACTGGAAGTGTTAAAAATCCCACCAGCCAACTTAATCAGCTTGCCGTGGTATCCTAGCAACAGGACAGAATTTGCTCCTGTTAACCCAGCTTCTACAAGTAGAGCGCCTATCCAGTTTCCAGTTTGTGCGATCGCTTGTTTTGGTAAGCCTAATCGTTCAGCCACCTGCATCCCATTACTACCAATACAGAATACAATATCGGCACAAACTTTAACTTTATCTTGCAAAGATTGACGAAATTCTTCTAAATGCTCTGCTGCAGAGAGCGGTTGAGAAATACCACTAGTACCTAACAAAGCTAGCCCTTCCAATATACCAAAAGCTTCATTAGAAGTGCGTTGAGCAAGTTGACGACCTTCAGGTAAAATAATCGTTACTGTTGCAGTTAAATTTGTGGGAATCAGTGGTAATAAATTAGCATCAAACAGACGACGAGCATAACTATATATAGCTGATTCTCCAGACGCTGTTTTTCCTAACCCCTCTCCTGCTACTAAAATTAATGGTGGTTGCGCTCCTCGCTCAGACAACTTTACCCAAGCCCAAATTGGCGTATTGCGGGTTAAATCTAAGTTATCACCAGGATCGCTGAGTGTAATAGCTAAGGCACTATGACTATCTAAAATAGCCACCTGAGAAATCGGAATCTCTGCTACTTCAGGAAGGAGATCGATTTGTGTTGATAATGCTTGCTCCCCTAGAGCGCAAGCTCCTTGCCGCCCTTCATAAGGGGGGTTGGGGGGTGTACACAAATGCATCAAAGCAGCCTTAGCCGCAGCGACGGCAAAAACTGGTAGAGTGTAGCCTGTACGAGCCATATGAATGTTATGCTGGTGTGGCGGTGTCGCAAGAAAAGGAGGCGGAGCCTCAAAGTAGGCATTCCCAGTCAGAGACTGGGAACGAGGTAGGTACGAGGTACATTAACCGCCGTAATGTCCACCAGTAACTTTACCCCGGAAAACAATATATTGGTAGAGGTTGTAGAATAGCATCACGGGGATGAGGAAGCCAATGAAGATAATCATAATTACCAATGAACTGGGATCGGCTGCAGCTTCGTAAATGGTAATTTGAGTGGGAATGATGTAGGGAAAGACGATCAATCCTAACCCTAAAAATGTCAGCACAAAAAGTAGTATTGTCCAGACGAAAGGCGCTCTTTCTTCTTTACGATTGAGGCTTTGCAACAATTGCCATATTAGCAAGACTCCAAGTATGGGAATTGTCGCAAAGATATAAACTAGGGGCTGTTGAAACAAACGCGCTCTGGCACTTTCGTAAAATATCGGTGTCGATACTGTGATGAAAATTGCGCCAATTAATGTTGTCCAAGCGGCAAGTTTAGCAGTTTTATAGTGAGTTGCTTGTAATTCGCCTGTGGTTTTCCAAACTAGATAAGTTGAACCAATCAGGACGTATGCTTGAATTAATGTCAATGCTACTAATACTGATTGCCAACTCAACCAATCCCACGATGTGCCGATAAAGTGTCCCGTTTTATCTACAGAGATACCTTTTAGCACAGCGCCAAGTGCAAATCCTTGCCCCAAGGCGGCAACGAAACTTCCTGCACCAAAGGCAAAGTTCCAAAATAGTTTTCGGTTTGCGAGTTCGCGAAACTCAAAAGCTACTCCTCTAAATATGAACCCGAAGATCATTGTGAGAATGGGGATGTACAAGGCACTGAGGATGGTACTATAAGCTAGGGGAAATGCACCAAAAAGACCTCCTCCCATGAGTACTAACCAGGTTTCGTTGGCATCCCAAATGTTGCTCAAGCTGGTCATTAGTATACCCCGACGTTCATCATCTGAGGAGGTGAGTGACAGGATACCTACTCCTAAGTCAAATCCATCTAGCATGACGTAGAGGAAGAGAAACAAAGCCAAAATGACAAACCATACCTGGGGTAAGAAATATTCTAAAGTCTCCATACAGTCTCCTATTGTTGAGCTTCTACTGGACGTTCATCTGGAATAAACTGTCCAGGAGTGGTGTCTACTGCTGGTTGACTTGGTTCAACACCTGGAATGGGTAAGTTGAGATTTGGTCCTTTACGGATAATTCTGCTACCAAAGTATAATGCAGCAATGAATAAAAGTGTGTAAACTACGGCAAAACTTGTGAGTGAAACTAATACATTGCTGGCAGGGATGTGAGATGCTCCATCAACTGTGCGAATCTGTCCATACAATACCCAAGGTTGCCTTCCGACACAACGCACTATCCAGCCTGATTCTACTGCTATGTATCCTAGCGGTGCGGCAAAGATCCAACCAAGCATTAACAAGCGTTGTTGGCTAATGTTTTCTTCTCTGAGCTTACCGCGTAACCATTGAAGTACGCTGAGGAGCATCAACCCGGCAAAGAAGAAGCCTATCCCAATCATAATCCGGAAAGCGTAGTAAATTAAACCTACTAACCGAGGACGATCTTCTGGTTTCCACTCTTTTAATCCGTGTACTGGTTCTGAGAGGTTCTTTTTGAATTCGAGAATATAACCTAATGCATTGGGGATCGTGATTTCCCAGTCGTTTTTCTGCGCTTTTTCGTTGGGTAATGCAAGTAAACTCCAATCTGCTGGTTGCCCTGCAGGTGTGGATTCCCATTGCGCTTCCATTGCGGCTAGTTTTGAAGGTTGATAGTGATATACTTGTTCACCGCTTAAGTGACCAATATATATTTGTAGGGGTGCAACTGCGATCGCTGCTGCTAAAACAATCTTTAATGATTTAGCAAAGAAAGCTGGATGGCGGTTATTGAGGATGTACCAAGCACTAATTCCACCAATCACAAATAAAGATGTTTCCAATGTAGCGAAAAACATGTGGAGAACACTGTTTGCCATGAAAGGGTTGAGGATGGCTTGAAAGTAATCGTGAACAACAAATTTGCCATTGACTAATTCCCCTCCTGCGGGGGTTTGCATCCAGGAATTTGCTGTCAAAATCCACAGGGTTGATAGGTTTGCACCTACAGCCACCAAGATTGTGGACATATAGTGAATGGCTGGATTCACTCTCTCCCAGCCAAACAACATAATTCCCAAGAAAGCAGCTTCGAGCATAAACGCCCAAGAAGCTTCAAAACCAATGACGCTACCAAAAAAGTTGCCTACAGCTTCCGAAAAAGGTGCCCAATTTGTGCCAAATTGAAACTCCATTGGGATACCTGTTGCTACACCAATCCCAAAATTTAACACGTAGAATTTAGACCAAAAGCGGGCATGAAGATAGTAATCTTGATTGCGAGTTTTCAGCCACACTCCCTCGACAATAACTAAATATATTCCCATACCCGTGGTGAGAACGGGCCAAAGTATATGGAATATTGCGGTGAGTGCAAACTGCATCCGCGATAGTGCCACTGTGTTTGAGAGAAAATCCATCTTTCTGTTTTGTATAAGAATTTTAGTGCAAGATTTGCTCTTTAATTCTTAAGCAAATATTAACTATACCCTTGTTTCTGTAAGAAAGTTTTAAGCTCTGTACTAAGTAGTTCAACAGAAGAGGCAATTATAACAATTTTTCTTATAGTTGCCACACATCTTTACCCCCCTTATTAAGGGGGGGCTTGGGGGGGTGGGCAAGAAGGGAGCGTTTATAGTCAGCTTGTGGAGAAATGGTATGACTACAAGTAAAAATAAGCCCCCTTATTAAGGGGGTTGGGGGTAAATATGAAAGCTAAAATTTATGCCTTGTTGGTTGGCGCATTGGTTACTCTTGCATCAACAACATCCTGCGACACATTAGGAATAAACCATTTAACTTCACCGGGTTTGAGGACTTTAGTTCCGGCGCTATTAAATTCTATTGCGCCCGTATCTGGATTTGTTTTGAGGACTAATTTTGTTCCGTTCAGAACTTTGATGACAACACCACCAGTCAATTCTTGATTTTGTCCGTTGGAGTTTAAAGCGATCGTCACATCAGTGGGCAGGTATACTCCTTTACAATCCCATTGATTTTTTGTCGTCTTACCATTAGCTAAAAAATAGAGTGTGGCACCGTTAGAGTAATCATCATCGTCTAAATCTGGTTCTGGACCATAAACCGCTAAAGTTTTACCTGTCTGATTGGTGCATTGTCCCCAGTATATACCTGACTCGAAAGCATATTTTTGAAATTCTAATTCACTTATTCTCTGTTCGATTTGCTCTGGCGTATAACCTTCAATTTCACTTTGGCTATCTTTGACTTTTTGCAAAGAAACTAGTTCTTTAGTCAACGCTTTGTAATCAGGATTTTTACTAAACTTTGGTGCGTCTGCTAATGAAGGTTGGGCAAATACTAAATTTACCAGCAACAGCACCACTATGGAAATATATTTGCAAGCTTTCATTTTATCTGTCTCCAATTTGACAAAATGCAGCTTATGACTATTTAACAAAGTTGTCAACAATGTATCTAGTGTTAAAGCTGAGTTTCTATTAACTATCCCTTTGTATTGAGAAGCAATATTTACCATAACACCTCTGGTGCTGTTATGCAATTTCTCTCACAAATTTTATTTTCCAAACACTTTACTTAATGGCTGTATATCCTCATAATCAAGGTAGCATAACGGTTTTAGCAGTAATTAGCTTTTAATCTTGATATTTCCGCTCTGCTTTTCGGGTATTGTTTTTAACTTTTTTTTAAGTTATCAATTCTTGATATTTTTCAACTTTTAATACCCATTATTCCGATGAGTTTAGGGGAAAATAAAGTTATTAAGAAAGGATTAAGAAAAACTTGATACTAATACTTGATTATGGAAGATACATGAGTTACTATGAATCTGTCTTCACCAAACAAATTTGACTGGAGCGCTGCTAAAAAATAGATAAATATTTACTGTTAACAGTCAAAAGTCCCAACAATTTAGAAATGTTTACCACGATGAAAGCAAAATAGAACAGTTAAAACAGAAAAAATTAAACTCAAAATTCAGTTAATAATTATCCACACATTTAATAACATAAGGGTCATCTCGCACTTCACAAACTGCCAAATGAAAAAGAAAGTAGAATCGCATCAAAGTGTTCACGGTTTGAAGCCTGAGTGTCTTTCGTTCGCAGAAGTTCTAGCGCAATCGTTTGCCGTAATCGCACCGACAACCATACCAGCATCGAACATTGGTTTAATCGTTGCTCTGTCTGGTAACGGTACTTGGCTATCGTTTCTCATTGGAGGAATAGGATTGGTTTTTGTGAGCATCAATATTAATCAGTTTGCCAGTCGCTCAGCTTCTCCGGGTTCATTGTACTCCTACATTGTTAAGGGTTTAGGTCCGGTGGCAGGTGTTATCGGTGGTTGGAGTTTAGTGCTGGCTTATTTATTCACAGGTATGTCAGTACTGTGCGGTTTCGCCAACTTCAGTGGGATGATGCTAGGTCATATGGGAATACATCCGGATAGTATTACACTATTGGCGATCGGTGCGGGAATTTCCTGGTATGCAGCATATAAAGATATTCAGCTTAGTGCTGTGGCAATGCTGTGGATGGAAGGCATCTCGTTGATGCTGATTGCAATTTTGTGCGGGATTATTTGGGCGCATAAAGGTTTTGCCTTAGATATGTCTCAACTTAGTTTGCAAGGTGTCAACTTAGGGAATATCGCCACAGGATTGGTATTGGTGATGTTTGGCTTCTCTGGGTTTGAAAGTGCCACTTCTTTAGGTGATGAAGCAAAACACCCTTTAAAAACGATCCCCCTAGCTGTGATGGGTAGTGCGATTCTCGCGGGGATTTTCTTTGTTAGCACCACATATGTAGAGATGCTGGGTTTCGCGGGTACGGGAGTGTCGATTACTAAAACTGAGGAACCGTTGAGTTTCTTGTCACAACAGGTGGGAATGGGTTTCTTAGGTGAAGCCATTGCTTTGTGTGCGCTATTGAGTTTCTTTGCTTGTGTGTTGGGCTGTATTAATCCGGCTGCGAGAGTGTTCTTTACGATGGCGCAGCACGGGTTGTTTCACTCCAAGTTGGGCAAAGCACACTCTGCAAATAAAACACCCCACATTGCCGTGACAATGTGTTCGCTCATTATCTTTCTCATCCCAGCAGTGATGTCGATGTTTCACATCAAACTGTATGAGAGTATGGGTTATTTGGGGGCAATTTGTAGCTACGGCTTTTTAACTATGTACATCTTGATTTCCATTGCCGCACCTCTATATCTATATAGAATCAGACAAATGCGTAGAGTGGATGTGGTGTTTTCAGTTGTGGCGATCGCATTTATGATGATTCCGATTGTTGGTAGCGTCGGTATTCCTGGTAGTAGTATGTTCCCTGTACCTGAAGCTCCTTATAATGTATTTCCCTACCTATTTTTAGGGTATCTAGTTGTCACCTGTGGCTGGTTTATGATGCAACGGCGTTCTCCAAGAGTGATGCACCAAATGCGGCAGGGAGTTGAAGAGATTCACGCTCGATTCAGTGAGGAAAAGTTATAGACATGAGTGGATTAGTGACGACAATTGCTTCAGGGATAGTTGCTTTTAGTGCAACCAATATTGATGATATTGTGATCCTGACGTTATTTTTCTCTCAAGTGAATGCGGCATTTCGTCGTTGGCATATAATAGTAGGGCAGTACTTGGGATTTACAGCATTAGTCATTGCTAGTCTTCCCGGTTTCTTTGGAGGTTTTATTTTACCACGACCTTGGATTGGACTATTGGGTTTAGTGCCAATCGCGATTGGGATCAAGTGCTTGTTGAATCGTGAAGATGATACCCAGCAAGTAGAGGAAGATACACAACCATCTCAAAACTCGTTACTCGCCAAATTTCTCAATATACAGACTTACAGTGTAGCAGTGGTTACTTTTGCTAATGGTAGTGACAACATTAGTATTTACGTTCCGTTGTTTGCTAGTAGTACCTGGGAGAGCCTGGTAGTAATTTTAGGGGTATTCTTTACACTCGTGGGAGTTTTGTGCTTCGTTGCATATAAATTAACTCATCAAAGAGCAATTGCGGAAATTATGATTAGCCACGGTAATAACCTCGTACCTTTTGTTTTAATGGGATTAGGTGCTTTGATTGTGGTTGAGAGTGGTACATTGACGTTAATTTCTTTAGTTAATGACGAATTGCCTTTTTTGTAACCATTGACGCTTGTAAAGACGCGATATATCGCGTCTCTACAGCAAAATATAACGGTAATAATAGTATTAAAACATACAAATTTTAGCGAATTATTTTTATATACATAAATAAAAAGAGGAATAAAAGTTTGAGTATCTTAGAATTTTCTTTACTAGTGTGGATTGGCTCGTTTACCGCAGGCTTAGTAGGAGCGTTGACTGGTTTAGGCGGTGGGGTAGTAATTGTCCCTTTGTTAACCTCAGTATTTGGAGTTGATATTCGCTACGCCGTTGGTGCTTCTTTAGTGTCGGTAATTGCTACTTCCTTAGGCGCGGCATCTACATATATAAAAAAAGGCTATACTAATTTACGCTTGGGAATGTTTTTAGAAGTAGCGACAACAATAGGAGCATTAATTGGCGCTTTAATTGCTACTTTTATTTCAGTTCAAGCCTTAACTATCGTCCTTGCAGTTGTCCTACTTTATTCAGCATACCTTTCACAACAACCCAAACTCGAAAATCCTGAAAATGAATCACCTGATGTGCTATCAACTTATCTAAAACTTGATAGCACTTATCCAACCCCTGATGGAGTGATTTCTTACCAAGTTCATTCTCTTCCTTTGGGATTTTGCGTGATGTTATTAGCTGGAGTAATATCTGGATTGCTAGGTATTGGTTCGGGAGCGTTTAAAGTATTAGCAATGGATCAAGTTATGCGTATCCCTTTCAAAGTTTCTACTACCACTAGCAATTTTATGATTGGTGTAACAGCCGCAGCGTCAGCAGGAGTATACCTAGCGCGGGGGTATATCGATCCTGGTTTATCAATGCCTGTGATGTTGGGAGTATTGCCAGGAGCTTTTTTAGGTGCAAAAATTCTTGTAGGTGCTAAGACGCAAGTACTCAGAATTATCTTCAGTTTTGTGCTAGTGGTAATGGCTCTGAAGATGGTCTATAACAGCTTATCAGGGGGATGATAAAATGATGGAAAAATTAAGTTTTGGTTTTCCGTGGTTTTCACAAGTAAGTAGACTACTATTACAGCAAGAAGAACCAGATTGTGATGTTGAACAGTTAGCTCAACGGCGCGTAAATAACGAGGCTGATGCTAATAGTAATCTGAAAACATTGAGTGAACAACAATTTGAGCAGTTGCTGAGCAATCTACTTAAATACGGTGTTTTGATTGCTAGTAGTGTAGTTTTAGTGGGAGGCATACTCTATTTGCTTCGACATGGTAGTGAACCTGTGGACTATGGGTTTTTCCAAGGAGTACCATCCAAGTTATGTTCTCCAACAGGTGTGGTAACAGCAGCTTTATCAGGAAGTTACAGTGGTATTATTCAACTTGGATTACTCCTGTTAGTTGCTACTCCCATAGTTCGTGTTGTCATCTCCCTATTGGTTTTTCTCAAGCAAAGAGAATATATTTTCTCTGCTATCTCTTTGTTTGTACTGACTGCTCTCATTTACAGTCTTGTCGCTGGCGCTTATTATTAGTAAGATACCCGACTTCTTAAAGAAGTCGGGTATCTTAGAGGGGAGCTTGTTGATGCATTTACCACTGAGGATTTGCCACAATTAAAGCCTCAGCCGACTGACTGGGCAAAGGTGGAGAAAAAAAGTATCCCTGCCCATATTGGCATTTCAAATTTCTTATTTGTGCAAGTTGTTGTGCTGTTTCTATTCCTTCTGCTGTCACATCCACACGAAGTTTTTGACTCAGGGTGATGATGGTTTCGGTAATTTGTTTGCCTTGCTCAGTATTTATCTTTCTCACAAAAGAGCGATCAATTTTCAACTCATCAATGGGAAAGCTGTGCAGGCGACTTAATGATGAGTAGCCTGTACCAAAATCATCAATCGCTAACCGAATACCTAAGGCTTTTAGTTGCGTAAGCTTGGTAGTAGCAGACTGCTCCATCATCACTTTTTCAGTAATTTCTAACTTTAAATGGTTTGCATCGAAGCTTGTTTCTTGAATAATTTGGCTAATTTGTTCGACTAAATTCGGTTGAATAAACTGTTTGTGACAAACATTGACACTGATTGATAAGGGTACGCTCTGAATTTGTTGCCAATGCTGCATTTGGCGTATAGACTCACCCATTACCCATTTATCAATACAGCAAATTAGTTCCGTTTCTTCGGCTATGGGGATAAATTTAGTTGGAGAAACCAAACCACGTTGTGGATGCTGCCACCGCAGCAGAGACTCAAACCCAATAATTCTACCAGTTTCTAAGGACACAATCGGCTGGTAGTACATGAGAAACTCTTGACGTTCAATCGCTCGGCGCAAATCTGTTTCCATCTGCAACCGTACTACCGCTTTTTGATGCATCCTCGTGTTAAAAATTTCATAGCGTGCTGGGGCTTGATTCTTGGCTCGGTACATGGCGATATCAGCATCACGCAACATGTCTTCTGGCTGACTATAACCTGTGGCACTTAGGGCGATGCCGATACTTACTGTAATAAATACTTCTTGTTCATTTAAATTGAAGGGCAACCTTAGTTCTGTCTGTATCCGCTCGGCAATACCTATTGTGTCGCTAACATCCGAAAGATTTTCCAGTAAGATGATAAACTCGTCTCCGCCAAAACGCGCAATTGTATCCACTGGGCGCAAGCAAGCTTTCAGTCTACCTACAATGGCAATTAGTAACTGATCGCCAACTAAATGCCCCATGCTATCATTAATTACTTTGAACCGATCCAAGTCAAGAAAGAGTACAGCGAACACAGAATCGCTTCTGCTTGAATCAAAAGCTCTGTGTAAACGTTCTATGAACAAATATCGATTAGGTAAACCTGTTAGTTTATCATGAGCAGCATTGTAAGCCAACTGTTTGTTAGAATCCCGTAACGATTTCTCTACTTGCATACGATAGGTGGCGATCGCACCTAAAATCAAGCCGGTTTGCGAAATCGCCATTAAGCCAAACTGCAAAGCCAAAAAATGAGAGAAACCTAATTCTGTACGCACCAAGAATGCAACACAAACGTTGATTAACAAAACTGTCACCGCCGCTCTTTCAAACCCGTGCCGCAAAGCGCTCCACAACAGTGGTAAAAAAGTGAAATAGGTATAGTCTAGACGCTCACTTCGCGGCACACCGTACCCAACCCAAATCCCCATACCCAGTGCAACGCCCTCTGCCACCAACTCCGGAATTTCTTGGCGTGTGGGTAAGCGCAGATTTTCCTCCGGCACAGGCTGCTCTTCACTCTGCCACCAAATGCGGGGCAGCAAACGAAACAAAATTAGCAAAACTGGAGCTAGCATTGCGATGCCAGTAGCGTCTCCCGCCCAGTAATGCAGTGTATACGTGCCTATCTTAGACCAAGGGATAATTCCACTCCAAGCAAAGTTTACCACTTGCAGCACAGCGACGATTAATGGTACGGTAAATACGGCAACAATGTTAAACCACACTACATCGCGCAACTGACGCAAGCGGGGGTTGATGCGCAGCTTGAATAGTAGCAGGGCGCTAGCTCCTGCGTAGCCTGCCGTTGTAATAAGATTGAAGATTAGCAATGTCACCAAATTGAGGTGGCGCTGAGTTACTATATATTGATGTACGAACGTGTTAAGCCACAGCCCTAAAGTGTAGCGGATACCAAACACAAACAAGAGGACGAAATCTAGTGCTGACGGTGGATACCAAATTTGAATCTCCGGCGTCGTTTCAAACGCAGTTGATACTTTATCTAGTATCCCCCAGGCAATGAGGTAGATTGTAATCACCAGCACGTAGCGCACAGGTGGTGGGATGTGGTGCAGCCACCGTAAAAGTGTCCTGGATATGTCAGACTCACCGTCATTTTGCATTGCCATATTGGCATATTGTCATCATACCTTTGTCGAGAAAGTTTAACATTTTGGCGATCGCTTTGTTCCATAGGTGACTAATTTTTTTGCATTAAGATTCTTTTATAATAATTTCATCTATCTAAAGTGTTATACTTGTTAAGCTTGAGGATAAGGCGATGAAACTTTTAGACGCATCTGTTAGTTACAGAAAATTGCCAGTAAATTTAATTGATAATGACTTATTTTTGTTTGCAGATGAACTAAAAAAATCAACAGAGGAAACCAGATTATTAACATTGCGGAATGTCAGGATAAGTCCTGAAGGATTAATATTTAAAGATTTCAATATTTTCAAAGAGTCCTATAGCAAGGATTATATTTATTCTTTTTCACTGGATATTCTTAAAAAAGACATAAAATCTTTACTCAAGAACTATTTTTTGAGAAAAAGTATTACGTTGCAAGAAGATGATTATCTTTGGATTACTGATGAGCAGAGCTATAACTATTTTCATTGGCTATTAGATGTTGTACCGAGACTTGTTGCTGCACTCAAGAAAATAGAGAAGCCTAAAATAATATTACCCTATCATTACAAAAATATTAGGTTTATGGCAGAGTCCTTGGAGGCTTTTCCTCTTTCTAACCTAATATTTATGTCTCAGAATGTAGTGTATAACTTAAATAAGTTAATCATCCCGACTCATATTGCTTCATCAGGCGATTATAACGATAGATTAGTTAAGCAAGTTAGAGAAATTTATAGAAATTACTATTGTGATAAACTAAATGTATCTTTAGGAGATAAGATATATATAAGTAGAGCTAAAGCTAGAATGAGAAAAATTATTAATGAAGAGGAATTGATAGCTTTATTAAAGCAACATGGTTTTGAAATAATCATAGCTGAAAATTATTCATTTGCTGAGCAAGTCAGTATTGCTTTTCATGCAAAATATTTAATTTCAAGTCATGGAGCAGGATTGACAAATATGTTATTTATGGAAGCAGGTAGTTCGGTTTTGGAACTGCGTAAAGCAGGAGATAAATATAATAACTGCTATTTCTCTCTCGCATCTGCATTAGACCTAAAATATTATTACCAAAAATGTAAATCGGAATTAGGTAATTATATAATGCCAAAAGATTCCAATCCGATGATGGAAGAATGGGCGCTATTTCATAATGCTGATATAGTTGTCAATGTTGAAGATTTCAAAGCCAATATTGACCGGATGTTAGGTGAGTCAATTTGAATCACTATGATAGGCGATGCCCTCCCAAATAGTTTTGTCAATACTCAAAAATTACATCTATCCACAGGTAGATATTTATATAATTAGCTCTTTTATTTTCCAGTAGACTTTCTTTCCGTTTTTCGTTAAACTACGGTAAAGAGATAGAATTTATGTTTTTTATGCAAAAAATCGAGATAGTTACTCAAGAGCCAGTATTGGAACAAACAAACCTTGAGCAGTCACTTGCTGTGAAAAGGGATATAAAACAAGAGATATTGAAGAAACTAAGAGGTGGATTACTTTTAGTTTTAGGATATTTGCTCTCGCCACTATGCTGGTGGAACGACTTGTTATTTAATCTGCCAATTGCCTATGGTTTTGGGTATGTTTGTAGTTTTTTTAACCCAAAATTACTTCTACCTTGCGTAATTATTGGCTACTGGCTCTCTAACGTTGTGGGAATTATCTTGATGCAAGCAGGAACTATGGATGTTTTTCAAAACCAACCCAAAGAGCGAAATCTCAAAAAAGAGTTATTTACAGGTTTAGTTACTTCCACTATATATACCCTTGTCGTTTTAGCATTAATTCAATTGAAGATTGTGGATACTTCTTTCTTATTCCCCAGTATTTGAGCAGAAATCGGATAGTAGGTTGGGTTAAGCAGAGCGCAACCCAATCATAACCAAGAATTATGTTGGGTTTCGTTTCCTCAACCCAACCTACTTACTATCACTTACTTTCATAAACTTTAATAAGTTCATTTAAATCGAAAAATTTTGGCTCACCATTACCAACAATAAGAGGTAGCTTACCATTCCACTTTTCAATAGCTTGTCTTTTCAGTAAATCTGGTGTCAAATTTTCTTTTAATAACCTTTGCGCCTCAGCTTCTCCTTGTGCTATATTCACGTTTGCTTGTGCCTCTTTTGCTGCTCTTACCGCAATAAACTCCGCCCGTTTTGCTTCTTGCTCGGCAACTTGTTTCGCCTCGACAGCATCACTAAATCGTTGAGAGAAATGAACATGCACAAGGGAAATATCATCCACGGCTATATGATAGTTAACTAGTCGTTGCGTCAAAGCCTCATCTACCTCTGCTTTTACCTCTCCTCTTTTGGTAATAATCTCAACAGCAGTGTATTTTGCCATTACTGCCTTTAGCACTTCTTCAATCGCTGGATTAATAATTCGCTCAATAACTGCCTTTTCCTCACCAATTTGTTGATAAATCCCATTGACTTCTTGTGGAAGAATATGCCAATTTAGTGCCACATCTGTAAAAACATCTTGCAAATCTTTAGATGATGCTTCTGCTGAAAGTTCTTGGTTTTGTACACGCACACTTAACTTTTTTACAGTATTGACTATAGGGATAATGACATGAATTCCTTCCCCTAATATGTTATCTTGTACTTGACCAAACTGCATTAGTACACCACGTTGTCCAGCATCTACAATCACAAATGGTGTCAGGAAGATAGTTATTAGGCATAATAAGGCAGTTAATTTAGCCGGATTGCTAAAGGCTTTGTTTTTCTTCATAAATATAATATTACGCTATTCTCAAGTATATACCGTATTTAATTGTCTGCTTTTGATGCAGCAAATAAACAGTTGATAATTTTGTTACTTAGTAGAGACGTTTCGGCGGAACGTCTCTACATTGTTATTCCTAAATTTTAGATATTTTCTTGGCACAAGATTTCGGATATTATCAAAAAATATGCAATATCACAGGTAGATATATGAGTAACAGTACTTCTACGACTAAAATGGTATTAGATATTTCCCTGAAGTGAAACGCACATTTACTGATTTGAGGTAATATGTGATGGAAGTAGGAGTTCGGTAAATGTCAGATACTGTAATCTCTGTTCAAAACCTGAGCAAAAAGTACATCATCACACATCATGATGAAGTAAATGTAGCATACAAAACATTTCGTGGAGCGATCGCCAATGCAGTTACATCCTTTGCGAAGGTAATCAATCCTGTAGCCAAAACAGAAAACAAGAAACGGGAAGAGTTTTGGGCATTAAAAGATGTATCATTTGACATTAATCAGGGTGATAGAGTTGGCATTATCGGGCGTAACGGAGCAGGGAAATCAACGCTACTAAAAATTCTCAGTAGAATTACAGAACCTACCCAAGGAAGGATTCGGATTAAAGGGAGAATTGCTAGTCTACTGGAGGTGGGAACTGGTTTTCACCCAGAACTTACAGGTAGAGAAAATATTTTTCTCAATGGTGCAATACTAGGGATGAGCAAAGCGGAGATTGAACGCAAGTTCGATGAGATTGTGGCTTTTGCAGAAGTGGAAAAGTTTTTAGATACGCCAGTCAAACATTATTCTTCCGGGATGTATGTACGTTTAGCATTCGCAGTAGCAGCTCACCTAGAGCCAGAGATACTGATTGTTGATGAAGTGTTAGCAGTGGGAGACGCCCAATTTCAAAAGAAATGTCTAGGGAAGATGGAGGATGTATCAACCAAAGAAGGAAGGACTGTTTTGTTTGTCAGCCATAGTATGAATGCCGTTGAGTCGCTGTGCAGTCGAGGCATCATGTTGGATGCAGGCAGATTGTACATGGATAGCAACTCAAAAACGGCAATTAACGCTTATTTAGAAAAGACTTACACAATCATACGCGAAACATCTTTGGCTGAGCGAAAAGATCGTAAAGGTTCGCTAAAGATAAAAGCAATTAGCTTCAGAGTTTTAGATGCTGCCTATAAAGAAGTAAGTTCTTTACAATCAGGTAAAGATTATTATTTGGAAGTGGGCTATCTAAATAATACAGGACTGCCTCTACATGATGTTGTTTTTAGCTTTGATTTTTTAGATCAAAGAGGGAACACGATTTTGCTTTTTCGGACTAACTTTACTAACAGTAATCTAACTTTAGAACCAGAGGTTGGTTATGTAAGATGTAAGATTAACAATTTACCATTAGCAAACGGCTTGTACCACTTTTTAATCTTTATTTCTCATAATGATCAAGAAATATTAGATTTAGTTGATGATGCCGCATCTATTAATGTAGAAGGAGGAGACTTTTTTGGTACTGGTAATTCAGGATTACCAGATAGTTGTAAGATTCTAGCAAAAGCAGAATGGTCTGTATCAGCATCAAATTATTCTTAATAAGAACAATGTTGATTTCAGTTATTATTCCAACTTACAATCGTTTGGATGTTCTCTTACAAGCTCTGAAAAGTTTGCAAGAGCAAACCCTGGAAAACTTTGAACTCTTAGTTATTGATAACGCTGCCGCTCATAAAATAGAAAGTGCTGTAACAAAGTTTAATCAAACAGCAAAAGTCAGAGTCAAGTATATACCAGAACCACAACTAGGCTTACACAATGCTCGTCATACTGGTGCAAAGAATGCCCAAGGAGATGTTTTAGTTTTTACTGATGATGATGCTACTTTCGATCCAGGATGGCTACAAGCATATGCTCAAGCTTTTACCGCACATCCTCAAATGGTAGCAGCAGGTGGTCCTGTTCGACCAGTATGGGAAGCCTCACCTCCTCAATGGTTACTAGACTATATGGGAGATTCTAAAATGTTCACCATACTGAGTTTGATGGAACCGTATGCTGAATTTCGTCTTGATGCTCAAGGATTTTTCTTTGGTGTCAACATGGCAATTCGGTGTGATGTGTTATTTAAGGTAGGTGGTTTTAATCCAGAAAGCTTTGGTGATATTTGGCTCGGAGATGGTGAATCGGGACTGAATCGTAAATTATGGGACAATAATCTTTTAATTGGTTACATACCTGATGCGATCGCATACCATCATGTTCCACCATCACGCATGACAGTTGACTACTTCTGTCGTCGCATGGCAAATGAGGGAGCGTGCGATATGTACTCTCACTATCATAACAACGGTATTCCCAACCAGCTTCGTCTCCTGATGCATCTTGTGCAAATTACTCTCAAGAATAAATTCTGGCTAAAATCCCTAGTAATTGGCAAACGCAACGATCCTACTGCCTTAAATATTAAGCTCCATGCGACGAGAACCCAGTCTCAAATTAAATACATTTTGCGCTTAATTTTTGACAAGGATTTTCAAAAATTAGTCTTGGAGCAAGACTGGTTGTTGAAATAAGTGAATCTTCTTGGCGTCTCAATAGGGAGAAATTAGATGAACCCTAAAATTACATTCTTTATGATTGTAACTGACCGTGATACGGTAATTGCTGATTATGCAGTCAAAAGTTATGCCAAAATCAAGAATATTCCTTTTAAATTACAAGTTTATTCTAATTGGATTAGTTCCGCTCTTAAACAAAAATACTTCCCTGTTTGGCGACAATTTGACTTTGTAGAGATTGTTGAAAACGAATGGCAAACTGATGATAAAAAACCTACAGATCCTAAATTAGAAGGACCATTTGAAAGAGGAGCAACTATTTGGGATAGAGAATTAAAGAAAATTACAACACCATATCATGCAACTGTAGATGCAGATTTTGAGATTTTAGATGCAAAGTTCATTCCAGTAATGCTCGAACAACTAGAAAAAAATTCTAAATTAGTGGCAATTTCCACTGATTATTACCCAACCATGCCCAAGGTATATGATTCTTTTTCTCATGAAGTTATTTGCTTAAATGAACGTTGGAATACTTGGTTTTGTATATACAAGCGTGAAGCACTTCAATGCAATGTTTCTCATGCCTATTATGAAGAAATCTTATCAGAAGGTGCAGTACGACGTAATGCTTGGGATGACGCTGGTTACTTTCAAAAAGCGCTTAAAGATGATTGTGGTTTTGACATAGCAGTTTTAGACTCTAAATATCAGCCTTGCTTTATTCACTATGGTGGATTCAGCAAAAACGTAGCTATTAATGAAAGTAATGTGGGAATGTATCGTCAATTACAAATTTTCCGGAAGAATGGGCTGTATGGTAATGATATCTTGACTAAAAAATTGGCAGATTGGCTAGATAAGATGATCTTTGGTCGAGTAGATAGAACAAAATATGTAGATGGTTGGGGTCAGGATAGAGACGAAAATAATCAACTATTAAATTACTAGGAATATACCTTAAAGACAGCAGAATATTATTTTAATAAATAATTTAAGGAGGAAATCTTTACGGAATTTTAGGCTAATAAAGAAAAAAAAATCAAATTGGAATCAGCAAAAATGCTAGAAACTATTATATTGTAAAGAAAATAAAAAAAGAGACATCCAGCAACAAGACTGTTAAAAGCTAGCAATAAGAAAGGGTTGGTATTGCAATGGTTGAAGAAGTTACCTATCACAGTCAGCTCCTAGCTCTGATTATTTCTCGTGATTTTAACGAGCCTGGTATTCACTTTCTCACACCAGGTAAGCTATCTCAGCAGCTGGCGTATATGCGCCATCCAGAAGGTAAAATTATTGCACCCCACGTTCACAATCCTGTCCCCCGCGAAGTGCAATACACTCAAGAAGTTTTAATGATTAAAAAAGGTAAACTGCGCGTAGACTTCTACAACAGTGAGCAGCAATATCTAGACAGCCGCATCTTAGAGTCTGGTGATGTGATTCTTTTAGTCACTGGGGGACATGGTTTTGAGGTGCTAGAAGAAATTGAAATGATTGAGGTCAAACAAGGGCCCTATGTAGGAGAACATGATAAAACCCGCTTTAATGGGATAACTACAGCCCAAGCCAAGATAGTAGGTAGGTAAGTGATGGAGCCAATACCAGTTAACCAGCCACTCTTAGATGGGAATGAAAAGAAATACTTGCTTGAGTGCATAGACAGTGGCTGGATTTCTTCGGAAGGAGCATTTGTCCAGAAATTTGAGGAACAATTTGCGGCGCGGATGGGGCGCAAATATGGCATAGCTGTGAGCAACGGCTCTGTCGCTCTTGATGCGGCAGTGGCAGCACTCAAAATCGCGGCAGGAGATGAGGTGATTCTACCAACATTCACAATTATTTCCTGTGCAGCGGCTATTGTTCGTGCAGGTGCTGTACCAGTTGTGGTAGATTGCGATCGCCACACTTGGAATATGGATGTTAGCCAAGTAGAAGACAAAATTACATCCAAAACCAAAGCCATCATGGTTGTACATATCTATGGGCTACCTGTAGATATGGAGCCAGTACTAGCCTTGGCTGACAAATATGGGCTACAAATCATTGAAGATGCAGCCGAAATGCATGGTCAAACATACAATGGACGCTCATGTGGTAGCTTTGGTGATATTAGTACTTTCAGCTTCTATCCAAACAAGCATGTCACCACTGGCGAGGGCGGAATGCTGCTTACTGATGATGAGCATTTGGCGGAGCGCTGTCGAGCTTTACGCAATTTGTGTTTTCAACCCCAAAAACGCTTTGTGCATGAAGAATTAGGTTGGAATTTCCGCATGACAAATTTGCAAGCTGCGCTTGGGGTGGCTCAACTAGAGCGATTAAACGAATTTGCCGCTCGTAAACGTTATATTGGGGCGCGTTATACAGAGTTATTGTCAGATATCTCCGCTATACAACTTCCTTTACCAAGAACAGACTACGCTGACAATATCTATTGGGTGTATGGTTTGGTTTTAAAAGATGACTTGCCTTTTGATGCAGTTGAGGTAATGAAAAGGTTAGCTCAATCCAAAATTGGTACTCGCCCTTTTTTCTGGTGTATGCATGAGCAGCCTGTTTTCCAAAAAATGGGTTTGTTTGATGGTGTGTTTTGCCCTGTGGCAGAACGAATTGCTCGTCGTGGTTTCTATGTTCCTAGTGGTATGGCTCTTACAGATGCGCAGGTAGAAAGAGTATGTGTTTGCTTGAGGGAAATTGTTGTTTAAAAGTTATTTCTATAGCAATCCTATTTGAGTTATCAACCGCCTTCGCGCAGCGTCTCGAAGAGAAGACGCCAAGATCACCAAGAAAAGAAACAAATTATTTAGGACTGCTATATGAAAAGTGTTATTTGTGTATGGTGTAATAATAATTCACATGAGTTTGAACAGCAGATTCCATTAAATTTTTTGGGTAAGCGTAATCATGCTTTGGGTTTTAGTAATCAATTTGAAATTCTATTTTTAGATGGCTTTGACAGAATTGATCAACAGTATAAAAATTCTTTGGAGGAGTTAGGATATAGTCTACATGACTGTAGTAAGATATTTGCTTCGTTAAGTAATCAATATTCGGCTCTGTCAAGATTTGGTGATTATGAAAAGAAGTGTTTTTTAAGATGGTTGGTAATTGAGCAATATCTATCTGGGGAAGCGATCGCACACTATGATGGTGATATTGTCTTTAATGAAGATCCATCTATTCTACAGCAAAAAATGCACAATAAAACCTTCATGCTGCAAGGTTGTCCGGCGTTGATTTGTATTAGTGACAAAGACTGGTTTAATCAATATCAGTCTCAGCTTGAGGTTTTTGTTAATAATATTGAAGAGTATTCAGAACAAGCTTGGCAAGAGCGGGAGGAATGGGAGTTATCACAAGAAAATAAATGGGCAGGTAGCAGATTTAGAAGGATTATTTCCAGTGATCAAGATTTTTTTTCTCACTTAATTCATACTGATAGAATTAGCCAAGATAACCCTCAAGAAATCATCAGCAATCTGCAATCTTATATTCTCTGGGAAAATCCTTTATATCTTCATGTATATAGTCCCTGGAACAAAAACTTGCCCTTTAGATATAAAAGAATAAATAATATTGATTTTATTAATGAACAACAAGTCGCTTTTTGGCATATGCAAGGATATTTTGTTAAATATCTGGGAAAATATCTATATTTAAAGAATATTTTAAAATTCCTTAATATGAGGTTAACCAATGAGATGGAAGTTCTAGGTGGAGATAAAGGAGAATATTTCTCTAAATTGACAAGAAAAATTATAGACAAATTTCATAAAAATTATTCTCGATTAGAAATATATAATTTCTACTTTAAAGAAAAAAGTTTTGATGATGTATTTAATAATCAAGTTTGGTGGCAAAAAGGAGTATTTGTGTAATAATTAAGACAATTGAAGCCTATGTTATCTCTATTGAGTTTATATGTAAGCTTTTGATGGAGTTAAATTCATATGAGTGTTTTTGGTAACTATGCTCGTTATTACGACTTACTCTACCAAGACAAAGATTATGTTGGAGAAGCAAAGTTTATTGTTGAGTTGCTCAAACTTTATGCACCATGCACCCAATCTATCCTAGAGTTGGGATGTGGTACTGGTACTCACGCAATACTACTAGCTAAGGAAAATTATCAAGTTTACGGGGTTGATTTGAGTAGTGAGATGTTGGACAAAGCAAGCGATCGCACTCTGCAACTTCCTCAACAACTATCATCTAGATTAAAATTTTTACAAGGTGATATTCGCTCAATTCGTCTAGAACAGCAGTTTGATTGCATCATATCATTATTCCACGTCTTTAGCTACCAAACGACAAATGAAGATTTACAAGCTGCTTTTTTGACAGCTAAAACACATTTAAAACCTGGTGGTGTACTGATATTTGATTGTTGGTATGGAGCTGCTGTATTGAGCGATCGTCCAACGGTAAGAATTAAGCGACTAGAAGATGAGCAAGTACAAATTACTCGAATTGCTGAACCGATCATGCATCCTAATGATAACTTGGTAGATGTTAAATATCAAGTCTTCATTAAAGATAAAGGTAACGGTGTTGTCGAAGAACTTCAAGAAACTCACCGAATGCGTTATTTGTTTAAACCAGAAGTAGAATTACTACTCAAGCAATTTGAGATGGAGTTGCTTGAATCTAGAGAGTGGATGACTAACAAAGAACCAGGGTTTGATACTTGGGGAGTTTACTTTGTAGTGAGAAATTAAGTCAATAACCCAGCACTGATTGCTTCACAATACAGTGTGGGCTTGAGAAATAGCCCTAGTTGACCAGACAGTGTGGGAGAGGATCGTACTCGTTATTACCACGCAGCCGTTACAGGCAAAGTTAGAGAACGTACTCTAGGATGCGTGCCAGTTCTAGACCCTACAACGAAACGTTTAAACAAGCTTAACGGGTTAAGCTAGTGACGTAATAGAAAGTACTGACCTGTAACAATGTCAAGGCAAACATTACCCGAAAGGAGTTTTTAAAATCATGTCTAAAGTATTAGTAATCGACCCTGACAAAAAACCACAAAATCCCGTTCATCCTGCACAAGCAAGACAACTTTTAAGAGACAGTAAAGCGGCTATTTATCGCAAATTTCCATTTACAATTATTTTGAAAGAATTACGTCCAGATGTATCTGTACATCCTTTAAGAATCAAAATAGATCCTGGTGCGAAAACAACTGGAATAGCTGTAGTAAACGATTCTACTGGTGAAGTTGTACTTGCAATTGAACTTCAACACAGAGGTTTTCAAATCAGAGATGCATTAACATCTCGTAGACAGTTGCGAAGAAGTAGAAGGAATCGTACAACACGTTATCGCCAACCACGTTTTGATAATAGAAAACGTCCTGAAGGTTGGCTACCTCCAAGTTTAATAAGCCGAGTTTGTAATATCGAAACATGGGTTAACAGATTACATAACTTTGCACCAATCTCTAATATTTCTCAAGAATTAGTTAGGTTTGACACGCAGTTAATGCAAAACCCTGATGTTCAAGGTAAAGAATATCAGCAGGGTACACTTGCCGGATATGAAACACGCGAATATCTATTAGAGAAATTTGATAGAAAGTGTGCATATTGTGATAAAAAGGACGTACCTTTACAAATTGAACACATTCACTCACGGGCTAAAGGTGGTTCTAATAGAATTTCAAACTTAACGTTGAGTTGTGAAAAATGTAATATCAAAAAAGGAACACAAGATATCAAAGACTTTCTCAAAAAAGAGCCAACACGTTTGAAAAAAATTGAACAACAATGTAAGAAACCATTAGCAGATACTGCCGCTGTTAACGCTACTAGATTCAAATTACTCGAAGTCTTAAAATCGACTCTCATACCGGTAGAAACTGGTAGTGGTGGTTTAACAAAGTTCAATAGATCACAACGAGAACTAGACAAAACACATTGGATTGATGCCGCAGTAGTAGGTACATCAACACCAGAAAAGTTAATAATCAAAAACGTTAAACCATTAATAGTTGTAGCAGTGGGACATGGAACTAGACAAATGTGTAGAACTGATAAATACGGATTTCCAAATCGTTATGTACCACGAGAGAAAAAACACTTTGGGTTTCAAACAGGTGATATTGTCAAAGCTGTGGTTAAAACTGGTAAGAAAGTAGGCGAATATATTGGAAAAGTTGCAATCCGTTCATCTGGTAGTTTCAACATCTCAACCAAAAACGGATTAGTTCAAGGTATTTCGTATAAGTATTGTAAACGTATTCACGCGAAGGACGGTTACTCGTATGCAGTCTAAGATATTAGAAATTGTTCGGCTATCCCCTTCATTGTTTGTGCTTGCGCACTCCCCAACCCCCCGCAAGCGGGGGGCAAGGGGGGTAGGGATGCCTCTCAATTTCTCTCCATTCCACGCTTTCGCTGAACAGAAGCTGTTACAGCGCCAGTCTCCTGGAGGTTTGAGATGAGAGTTGGTATATTTGCTGGAACTCAAATCCCGGAGCTTGGTGGTGGTTACACATTTGAAAGTCAAGTACTGGCAACTTTATTAAAGTTCGCACCGCAGAGTCACCATAAATTTGTATTATATACTTTTAGTCAAGATATACCTGAAGACTTATCATATTCACATGTGCAAATTATCTCTCTTGCTCGTTGTTTTAAACAGCGTACTTTTCAGGAGCGTTTAATCTCAAAAATTCGGCGCACAGCATCTGCTATTTCCCGCAAACGCCACAGTAATAAATTTAAAATGGACGTAGCTGCAAAGTTTGTCCTCGATTATTTAATCCAAAATAATACTGATATTACCTTATCTCTATCACCATACTGCCTGACAATGGAATTACCGTATATTACGGTAGTTTGGGATTTACAACATCGATTACAACCATATTTCCCAGAAGTCAGCACAGCAGGAGAATGGGAAAATCGTGAACAATCATACACAATGATGTTGAAAAGAGCATCATTTATTATTACAGGTACTCAAACAGGTAAAGAGGAAATTGAGCGCTTCTACCAAGTACCATCTGCACGAATTAAAGTTCTGCCTCTGCCCACACCCCAGTTTGCATTCAACTCTGCGCAATGTGACGAGAAAAGAGTATTGGAAAAATATAGTCTACCAGAAAATTATCTATTTTATCCGGCTCAGTTTTGGTCACATAAAAATCATATCGGATTGCTACTAGCTAGTAAATGGTTGCGCGACAAATATAACTTAGTTTTTCCAGTGGTGTTTTCTGGCTCTGATAAAGGAAACCAAATCTATATTAAACAAAGAGTGGCAGAACTTGATTTAACAGAACAAGTATATTTTTTAGGCTTTGTACCTCAAGAAGACTTAATTCCCCTATACCGTAATGCATTTGCACTGGTATTTTTATCATTTTTTGGTCCTGATAATCTACCACCTTTAGAAGCTTTTGCGATTGGATGCCCTGTAGTTGCATCTAATGTATCAGGCGCACAAGAGCAGCTAGGTGATGCAGCTTTGTTAGTCGATCCCAAAAATACAGAACAAATAGCGTTAGCCATCAAATCTCTGTGGGATGATAAAACCTTGCGTCAAAATCTCATCCAACGTGGGTTAGTCAGAGCAACTAAATGGACTACACAAGATTATGTTAAAGGTATTTTCTCTATTTTAGATGAGTTTGAGGCTATTCGACGTTGTTGGCTTTAGACCCCCTTAGATACCCGACTTCTTTAAGAAGTCGGGTATCTATCATAAAAATGGACGAGCTAAGAAAAAGCTACAAATCGATTTAGCATCTATTGGCTCACCGTTTTTAATTGCCTGCTCGAATTCTTCAGGAGTAAATAACACAGTTTCCATATCTTCATCTTCCTCTTGTGCTGGTGGTTGCTCTAGCTTTTCTAAATCTTGGGCAAGAAAAGCATAAATAATTTCATCAGAGTAACCAGGCGCTAAGAAAAATTCTCCTAATTTCTCCCACTTATGAGCGCGGTAACCTGTCTCTTCTTCTATTTCGCGCTGAATTGTTTTGAGAGGAGCTTCATTTAGTTCTATAGTCCCTGCGGGAAATTCTAACAATCTTCCCTGCGCTGCAAAACGATATTGACGCACGAGAATCAGTTTACCATCAGATGTTACAGGTACAGCTAGAGCGCCACCTGGGTGACGAATACATTCCCAATCTCCCTCTGAGTTGTTCGGTAAACGCAAGCGATTGACTTCAAAATTAAACTTGCGTCCTTTGAAGAATAAGCGTTGTCTAAGCAACTGCGGTAATTCTCTACCTAATGGCATAATTTATGAACTTTAATGTGGAAACGGACAACAATGTCATGTTTTGCGTTTATTGATAGTATTATTGATACTCCAATAAATGCACATCAGAACAGTCTACCTCTTGAACTAGTTCTTTAATCTTGTATCCAGAGACTGGTTCTATCCAATCAGGAGCGATTTCTGCTAGAGGTACTAATACGAAAGCTCTTTCCCGCATTCGGGGATGCGGTAATTGGAGCTTTGGTGTATCTAATATTACGTCATTGTATAGTAACAAGTCCAAGTCAAGGGTTCTTGCCTCCCAACGCTCTCGTCGCTGGCGTCCAAATTTATTTTCTATTTGTAATAAAGTTTCTAACAACAATTGCGGTATCATCTCTACTTGTAGGAGTGCTGCCCCGTTGATGTAATCTGGTTGTGGTGGTCCTACAGCTTTGGTTTTGTACCAATTGGATTTTTTCTCTAGAAAAATGCCTGGTGTTTGCGCTAATGTTTCTATAGCTGCTTCTAAAATTGCCCAAGTTTCACCTATGTTACCACCAAGAGCGATCGCACAAGCAATATTTTGATTTACCATAAGTGCTTGTTGTCCCAACTTTCAACAGTATTTGTTTGCAAACGAATAGTAAAAATATTAACAAAAGTTATTAGGCAAAAAGTGAAAATTTTCTTTGTTAGTGAATATAGTACCCTAAGAGGGAGTGATATACTAACACAAATGTGGTGCGCTGTTGGAATCATCAAGCGTGTAATGATGACAATATCTTCTTGGAGCGAGGAACTAACGTGGTGAAGTTTACCTCCTGGTTCAAGGATCGATCAACTCAGTTAAGTGACTCTTCTAAGGAGACATCGGGATTACCACCGGGTAATCATGAGGATGAGTTTTCTGAGTCAAGCAAAGAAAGTAAGCCACCAACTAAGGTGGAAAAAGTAAAGCAATTGCTGCACCAGGTAGGAAGTGTATCCTCAGAGATACTCAAAAAACTTCCCGGTAGCAACAAACCGATTTACCGCCGCTATTGGATTTGGGCAACTTTGGGTGTAAGTGGTGGGATAATTGCCACAAGTTACACAATTTGGTCAATAGATCGCGGTTTACCAAATAAAACTGAGTTGAATGTTGTTAGTAGAGAGCAAACGTTAACAATTAAAGCCGCTGATGGTAGTATCCTACAGCAGCGCGGAGACGCAACTAGAGAACAACTCCAGCTCAAAACAATTCCAAAGCAACTTCAACAAGCTTTTATTGCCTCAGAAGACAGAAGGTTTGACAAACACCAAGGGGTGGATGCCTATGGGATTGTCAGAGCAGTACTTTCCAACTTGCGATCGCAAGACGTAGTTGAAGGTGGTAGCACCATCACGCAACAACTAGCGAGAATTCTCTTCCTCAAGCAAGAGCGCACATTTTGGCGCAAGCTGAAAGAAGTTCGTCTCGCACAAAAAATGGAGCGTGAATTGACGAAAGAGCAGATTTTAGAACGCTACCTCAATCTAGTGTATTTGGGATCTGGGGCTTATGGTGTGGCAGATGCGGCTTGGGTATACTTTAGCAAACCCGTGAATAAGTTAACTTTGGGTGAAATGGCAACAATTGCTGGATTAGCCCCAGCACCCAGTCGCTACTCGCCAGAGGTGAATAAACTTGCAGCTAAACAACGGCGTAATTTAGTCTTGCAGCGGATGCTAGAAGACGGATTTATTACCGCCGCCGAGAAAATTGCCGCCACTTCTGAACCAATCACCCTCAAAAGTAGTTTGCCCAAACGATTACAAGTAGAAGCCCCGTATTTTACCACATACGTTCAAAAAGAACTACCAAAGTATGTTTCCTCAGAGGTGATCGCCGATGGTGGTTTAATAGTGGAAACTAGTTTGAATCCAAAGTGGCAAAAAGCAGCAGAAGACGCTGTCGCCAAAGTTTTACGTAATGAAGGACGTTGGGAAAACTTTAAACAAGCAGCAATTGTCGCCATAGATCCTCGTAATGGTGAAGTTCAAGCAATGGTTGGGGGTAAGGATTTTGGCAAGAATCAGTTTAATCGCGTTACCCAAGCACAACGTCAACCAGGCTCAACGTTTAAAGGCTTTGTATATGCTACTGCCATAGCAGCTGGTAAAAGTCCTTATGATAGCTACTTAGATGCACCATTTATAGTCGATGGCTATGAACCAAAAAACTTTAGTGAAAAATTTTATGGCTGGATGAACATGAGGGATGCCCTCACCCGTTCCATCAACGTGGTTGCTGTGAAAGTATTAATAGATATAGGATTTGAGCCAACGATCAAAATTGCCCACGATATGGGCATTAAATCTCAACTCAATCGTAATTATTCCCTCGCGCTTGGCTCCAATGAAGTGAATCTGCTAGAATTAACTAGTGCTTATGGTAGCTTTGCCACTAACGGTTTACACGCAGAACCTCACGGGATCCGCCGAATTATCAACCGTCAAGGAAAAGTAATCTGGTCGGCTAACTTCAAGCCAAAACGTGCTATAGATGCTGAAAGTGCGGCAATTATGACATGGATGCTACGTAATGTAGTAACATCAGGTACAGGTCGTGCGGCACAATTAGGACGTCCTGTAGCAGGAAAAACTGGCACATCAGATGAAGCTCGCGATTTATGGTTTGTGGGCTATATTCCCCAGTTGGTGACAGGTGTTTGGTTGGGCAACGACAACAATAATCCAACCTGGGGCAGTAGTGGCAGTGCTGCTCAAACCTGGCATGAATTTATGGAAGAAGCTATCAAGGGAATGCCCGCCGAGAAGTTCGCTACACTACCTAAGTTGGAAGGTAGAAAAGGTATCATTAAAGCACAACGAGTCAAAACTAGACGAATTGTTAATCGCGCTATTTCTTCTTACTCACAAGATGACACTTCAGATGAGGAAAGCACCAGCAGAAGATCTTACAGGCGAAGATACCGTCAAGATAATTCTGATGATGATAGTGTAAGTACAACCAGAAGACGTAGAAGCAGACGCTACAACTATCAAGAACAACAGCAAGAGGAAACACCAAGATACAGCAGAAGAAGGCGCTACTCCCAACAACAAGAAGAGGATTCTACACCCAGAAGAAGGCGCTACTCCCAACAACAACAAGAAGATTCTACACCCAGAAGACGCTATCGGCGTCGGCAAACAGAAGAATCAAATTCTAGTATCCGTGAATCTTCAAGTTCATATCGTTCACGTCGAAGATACAGGCAAGAATCAAATTCTGACTCCGAAACTGTTAGGTATCGGCGGCGGATTTCGCCCTCCTCAAGTGGCTCCAATTCAAATTCTTCAACTCAGTCTTGGCGGGAAAGACTCCGCCCATCTACACCCTCCTCAGGAGCAGGGGAGTAGGGGAGAATTAGAGGTTATTTTCTGCAAATTCTAGCCATCAGAAACCCGGTTTCTTTAAGAAACCGGGTTTCTCTAATCTTCTTCCCTTCCTTCAGACCTACGGGGGATGCGAGAAATACGTTCTTTTTATACGTTCTTATTTAGGATCGGTTTAAAATAGGAGGATATACTCATGTCTTTATTAATGCAAGTTGCTGGACAAGCAGTAAAAGAACCCCATTTTCCTTGGTCTGCTACTTTAGTATATATAGCAGGTTTTATTGCAGCTGCTGTTATTGGCTCTATTGCTTGGTACAATTCTAAGCGTCCTGTTGGTTGGGAAGACAAACAGCGTCCTGCTGTTGTACCTAAGGTTGAGAAAGATGAGACTCCTGGTATTGGAGAACCAAAGTCATAAGTAGAAAATAGCTAATTGCTAATTGTTAATTGTACTATTAGCCTTTAGCTATTAGCTGATGATTAATTTTGCACTTCAACCCAACGACGATAAAGCTTTTGAATCTGTTTAAGAACGCTATTGTAACCTGCTTGGGTTGACTCATGATCACTAGATATTTGTTGTAATTTAGTCAGCAGTTTTGCTTCCTCAATCGCCACGTCTCCATCACTATATATTAAGCCACTGAGCGCTTCAATTAAGTTTTGGCATTCCGCAGCACTCGGAAAGTCGCCTAAATACTGTTTTACCCACTCATAACACTGACTCGGCTGTACTGAAACCAGTTCATTTAGCAGTGGGCGAATTTCTGGATCTTCAGCTAATCCTTTTTCTTGAGCTATTTGATGAAGATATTGCCGCTCTTCTGGCTGTATTCTACCATCAATCCAAGCCGCACCAATTAAAATTTTGATTAAATTTTTCACACTGGAATTAGTATTCATGATTTTTCTTCCTTTTTTTTCTTAAACGCACCATGAAAAAACCATCCATGTCATGGCGATGAGGTAACACTTTGATCCAACCTTCTGGGGTGGAATATGCAGCAGGGGGTGAATGAGGATTGGGCGGTTCAATTTCCCAGTTGGGATGCTCAGTTAAAAATGATTCTACTACACCTTCATTCTCTAATGGATGCAGCGTACAAGTAGCATAAACAAGTACACCTTCGCTCTTGACAAAAGATGATGTATGTGATATCAATTGTTGCTGCAGTACACAAAGTTCTTGGACAGTTTGTGGTGTTTGTCGCCAACGAGCATCAGCATGGCGGTGTAGAGTTCCTAATCCAGAACATGGCACATCAAGCAGTACGCGATCAGCTAAGTTTTTAAACTGGGGTAAGTTGCGGCTATCTCCAGTGTGAATTTGAATAGATTGTAACTTCAAGCGTTGAGCATTTTCTTGAAGTTTAGCTAGACGAGAGTTTGTGCGATCGCACGCCCAAATCGTACCACAATCTCCCATTAATTCTGCGGTGTGAGTTGTTTTCCCCCCTGGTGCAGCACAAGCGTCAATCACCACCTCACCAGGTTGAGAATCAAGCAAATAACTTACCAACTGGGCGCTACTATCTTGTACAGTCCACCAACCCTCACGAAAACCAGGTAAATTTTGAATAGCACCTGCACTACTAATCAACCGTAAAGCTTGGGGGATGTGGGGAAGCCGTTGAGTTATTACAGACACAGATTGCAATGCCGCCTCAACTTCCTCAATAGAACTACGTAACCTATTTACCCGCAAGTCAATGGATGGAGTTTTGTTCATCCATTGACACAATTGCTCTGTCTCAGTAAAACCCAGTTGTTCTGCCCACACTTGAATAATCCAGTCAGGAAAACTTTCTTGAATACCCAAGCGTTCCACTGGGTTTTCTGGCAAATTTAAAGGCTGTGTAGCAATTCTGGTATATTGCCGCAATAAACCATTAACAAATCCCGTCAGTCCAGAAAAGCCATTTTTTCTGGCTAATTCAACTGTAGTATCAACAGCGGCGCTGGGAGGTATTCGTTCTTGATAGCGCAGTTGATACAAGCCAATATGCAGGATTGTACGTAGATCCTTGGGTTGTTGGTATGATTTCTTTTTACCAAGTTGGTCTATAAAGGCATCAAGAGTACGTTGCCTTCTCGTACAACCATACACCAACTCTGTCGCTAGACGGCGATCGCTATCCAGTAAATCGACTTTTTGTAGTACACGATCTAGGGCAATATCAGTATATGCCCCTTTGTGAATTTCTCGTAAGGCAATAAAAGCTAGTTGACGAGGGTTGGGAGAAGTCACTTGAGATTTTAAACTGCAGATGGACACAGATAATTTTCTGTTATATCAGCGTTTATCCGCGTGCATCTGCGGTTACAATTTTTAGCCAAAGAATAAGGAGTCAACACTGTTGAGTTCAAACTCACAGGCTCGAGAAATTAGTTCGGGAGGTAATTCGTCAAAACAAACTAATGGTAGGTGATGGGGGTTTTCCATTAGTTCTTTGGCTAATAAGAAACCAGTGATTGTCCAAGTTTGATATTTCCTAGCTTGTCTGCCAATTAATCGTCCCTTCTTACCATCGTAATACTCAGGCCATTCATCTTCACATAAACGTACTTGTGCTATTTCTAAAGCTTTCCTGGCAATATTTGTTCTGTGAGTTTTCACTGCCGCCGCTGCCAACATCCACATTAAGACGGGCCAGTTACCACCATTATGGTATGACCAAGGAATATTTTTGGGGTCGCATCCAGTGATAATTCTGTACTCTTCGTTTTCTACTGCCGGGAAACAGATTTTCATCGGCATATCTCCTACTAAGTCATCCCATCTTTCTTCAATGAGATTCATGATAGCTTGTGATTGTTCTTCTGTTGCGAGATCGGAAATAATTGCCATCATATTTCCTAGTGAGAAGAAGCGACTATCTAGTTGAGATGGACCAACGTTACCGACTAAATAACCACCTTTTTTTGGTAGCCATTTATCTAATTCGTAGTAAGGAAGAGAGTCTGCGTATATGTTGAAGAGATTGACAGCTTTCTTTCCATACTCTTCACTTTTGAAGCGATAAATTGCATTTAAGCGGTTAATATCTATCCAATAATGTTGGCGAATATGAGCGCATAAAAGAGGCAAGCGGTTATCAATTGCAGCGATAATATCTTCATTTTCTTGACAAATTAGCAGTTCACGAGCAGCTCGTAATGCTGCGTAGAAGAGAACTTGTATTTCTAGCGGATGTCCAGCTATACCCATCCGACGGTCGATCATACAAGCACCATCTGGAACTAACAGCGTTGGATACATGTCAAAGCGAGTTGCCAAGCACAGTTCCATAATCAATCTGATACCCTGTTGGAATTCCGGTCTATAGGCTAGACAGAAGTCTTTTGAGGATACTGTATAAGCACGCAATAAGATGAGCCACCATAAACAAGAATCAACTGGTGTAACTCGGGCGATCGCATGTTCACCAAAATCTGCTTCTAAATACTCTTCACCCTGAGACGATATTACTTTGAAGCTAGCTGGCATTAAGCCTATACCAGGCTTATAAGCATCCAATTGCCGCTCTTTTGGCTGTAACTTTAAAGTTACTTCCAAGAAGTTACGGACAATATCTGTTCTACCCTTGATCAGAAAAATTAAGGCTGAGGACACAAAATCTCGAACAAAGCACTGGTCATAATTCAATGCTTCTACTGATACATCATAAGCTGCTACTGTCCCTACAGGACGCCCTTTATAGTAGATAATAGTTTTCTCTAGTGCTTCCCACGCCTGTGTCTCGATACCTTTAATTGTTACTAAGTCCTCTATTTGCATTGCCCGAATTACTCCAGTTTGATTGTGTTTTTGTGGTAGATGATTGTAGATGCACTTTAATTAATTGGATAGTTATTTATAAATGCTATTTCGATCATAACAAGACTAATTTTTGAAATAGCAAATACAATTCAAGAAAACCAAGCATAGCAATAACTGAATTAGCTGCTCATCAATGAGCAGCTTTATTGACAGTTCTTTACTTTTACTTAACTTTTCGAGCGTGAGTTACATATGCTGTTTCACCTCAAGCATTAACAAGATTCTTGATTTCCGTTACCAAAAACTTTTACCCATGATTTTTTATTTCATTTCAAAATCTCCATTTTTGCTTGAGCAAACAAAAACGTTTTTCAGGTACTGTTTAAGGTTTCCATGAAATTTAAATCTCTTTAAGTATATTTACTTGAATTTGGAACTACCTGATTAAATTATTCCCCTATATAATAAGAATTTATAACCTATTTTCATAAAATGCAATATTATTTTTAAATTTCATTTATTACTACTCCTGTGAACGCGGTGTATTGTACTCCAAATTTCTGAAATTGTGATGTTTCAGAAACAATAAAATAACGATCTTACCGTGTAGATACTCATAAAAAAGCTGTCCACCCTGCTTTGCCACAAATGAGAGAAGTGTAGGTCAAGTTATTTTTTAAACAGCAATAAATCCTGCAGAATTAGCATTAAAGTATGTATCAATGCTGTAGGTCAATTTAGTAGTTTTGCTCATGCTAAATCCACCTTTAATGCTTAGCAATTGATCCAAACAACTAGCTAATACTAGTATATTTACTGCTTCCTGGGCGAAAGATGTAGATTTGTAAATTTACAGATCGACTAGCACATCATGGCGGAAACGAAGCTGCCATTCAAAATGGCGCAAAAGTTGATATATGGTAAGTATTTTGACTTTTGACTTCCGCACAGCGGTGCTAGCCGTCACTACAAATATAAATAATTTACTTGTAGTCTTCTGTGTACAAAACTACAACTAGGATAAATGGAAAAGTGAGGTGTGTAAGTGTAAGCACTCCAATGAGAAAAACATAGGACACAATCAAATTATGTGCCAAGCACACTATTGCTGTTACGCCTGCAATTGAGAAATTATTTATTTCTTTAGCATTTTGTTACTTATGATACAGCAAATCTTTATTTATATAGTAACTGGATTTAACAACTCTTGGTACGTAAGAATCAGTAAAATATTCCGGAATATTTTTAAAGTTTGTGTAAATTAAACCATAGAACTATCTTAAGTAATATTGTAATAAATACCGTAAACCTTTATGATGTAGAGCCACCTAAGAAAGGAGAACACACTTTCAAGATGTTCGATTGTGTCAGGGTCAACAGATTTTAGCCTTCATGGGTGGGTATTTATCCTGAAGTGTAAAAATTGCTATCATATTTTAAAATAGTTTAAAAAAAATATTCACTTAACAAAAATTAGCAATTGCCATTAAGCTAAGCAAGTTAATTATATATAGCGGTAGGATAAAAGTAAACAATTTTTTCGTAGCACACCACATATCACAATCTAGGTGCGTCAATTAATTAAATTCATAAAAAATAACAAAGGAAAATTATGCTTAAGACCTCTGTAGAGGTTAAAACACCATCAGTGCAACGCTTACTCAACCTTTGGGCGCAGCGTTACTTAACTGAATTATCCTCAGTATCCCAGAATGATTCCGCGAAATATAGTTCAATGCTTGCTGCGGCATCACCAGAAGGTCGAGCCGCAACAGTAGCCAAATTGAAGGATAACATACTAGATGTTAACTGCCAAATGGCATGGATACAAACAAAAACTCTGTACGGGTATATTCCTAATATTCTAGATCTAAATGAGGCAAGGCGAATAACTCAATTCTCGTTACGAGTGTATCGAAAGCTACTGGAAATTTATCAGCAACAATCAGTTTTGGGCATACCCGCAGTAGAGGAGCTAGCATACGGGCTAGAACCAATCTTAATGATATTTCAAGAGCAGCACATAGTTTCTAAGGACTGGCGTGCTCTTGGCTTTATGACAACCCAGTTAAATTTTAGCAACAGCTTAATTTTGAGAAAACTTGCACCTGCAGAAAAAGTACTGCTTGCTCCTTATTTACAGTTTGTCGAAGAGCAAGTAGCTATGCCTTGGCAGCGAGTTTGTGCTGCTGCGGCAAAATACGAGCTAGATTCGCCAGTATTTATTCTTGTAGAGCAAATGTTATCTGCTGTAGGAGAGATTGCTCAGGCTGCTTACCAGCGACTTGTTGAATTGTTCCCTCATCATCGCAGTCGTCGGGGAGGGTTAAACGATTTGAGCATAACACACTCTTGCCTGCGTGATTTGGTGATGTTTCAAGCTTATATACTGTTATGTTTTTTGGAGGAGAGTTTGACTCCAATTGAGGTGGAACTGCTTCCTTTATGTGTGATGGTGGTGGAAGGTGTGGATATTAAATGGGAAATGACGGAAAAATGGTGTCAGGTATTGGCTTGGGAGATAGAGATTCGTCTTAATCCGGAGCAGAGTTCTTTGTTGCTACCTTATGTTCACCAAATGCAGCAGCTATTTTTTGCACATCGTGAGCGGTTGGGTTTTCAGGATTGTTGAAATCGGGGTGGTAGTGCCTTGCTAATCTACGGTAAGCAAGCTTGATATTATTGGGATAATCGTCCTTCTCTACGCCTAAAACTTCCCACCATTCTCCAGATAGTATGGGTTCGAGTGTTGATTTATTGATGCCTTGTATTTTATGCCAAATTTTGATTGTACCGCCTTTACCTCCACTTACTAGGGTTTTGCCATGAGGACTAAAGGCAACGGGACTACTTCCTGGAGGGTTTGTAGTAGTTTTCTCTGGTGTAAATTCCACATGATGATGCCGTCTGTGCTGCTACTGGCGAGGGTTTTTCCATCAGGGCTAATAGCAAGGGATAAAACCGCTGCTGAATGTTCAGTTACAGTGTGGAGTAATTCGCCAGTTTGAAGATTCCATAGTTTGATGGTGGTATCTGTACTTCCACTAATGAGAGTTTGTCCATCAGGCGTGATGGCAACTGTATTAACTGCTCCGGAATGTCCGGTAAGAATACGAAGTTGATTCCCAGTTTTTAAATCCCAATGTCTGATAGTTTGATCGCCACTTCCACTTATTAGGGTTTTGCTATCAGGACTAAAAGCAACAGATAAAACGGCGTCTGAATGTCCATTCAAAGTACGTTTTACGAATCGTGTGTAGCGTCCCCAAAGTTTAATCGTCTTGTCGGCACTTCCACTGGCAACAATTTTACCATCAGGACTGAAGACAACACAGTAAACAAAGCCATTATGGCTGTAAGGATAATTTAAGTATAATAAGGTATTTAAAAACGCTTTTGTATCTAGTTTCCAACTAGTGATTTTACGGTCTACACTCCCACTAGCAATCACTTGACTGTCTGGGCTGATGGCAACTGACAAAACAGCTTCTTCGCAGGCAAAGGTGTAAAGCGATTTTCCTGTTTTTAAGTCCCATAGATTAACAGTTCTGTCATCACTGCCGCTAACAAGGGTATTACCTTGAGGATTGATGGCGATCGCATTAACTCCTGCCAAATGTCCTTTGAGAGTATGTACACATTTCCAACTTTCAGTTGGCTCTTTTGTGAGGGATACTACTTCTGCTTCGATATTTGGAGCGGGAGGGGTAACAGATTCTTTATGTAATTGAGCCTTGAGTGCCTGTAACTCATCTTCTATTTCCAAAGCCGCAAATTTTTGGTTGAGATCTTCGCCTGATAAAAGTAACTCTAATTCAATGATTGCTGAAGAATAAGCTTCCATCTGCAAGACTTTTTCTTCCATCCGATCAAAAATCTGTGCTGGAGTTTCTCTAGTTCCAGATTCATCTAGCAGTTTGGCAATACCATAGGAGGCTAATCCAACCACTGCACCAAAGGCGGCCATCGGTGCTGTACCAATACCAACAGCCAGTCCTATTTTTGGTACGACTAATCCCATACCGCCAACGACGCTAGAAACACTAGCACCGCCTACTGCCCCAATTCCTATTGCACCGAAAGCTACAGCATCTCCTTCTCCTATTGCCTTAAAAGCACCAAACACAGCAGCACCAGCAACAGCACCCACACCGACTACAGGAGCCGTGCCAATTCCGACTGCTCCAAATCCTCCGGCTAATCCCATTCCGCCTACCGTTGCGGAAACACCAGCGCCTGCTACGCTTCCTGTGGCAATAAATGCTGCACCTGTTGTAAACTTTTGTGTCACTTGTTCTGGTTTCGGGTAGTTTACATTAAAGAAGATTATGTATACTTTAAACGCAATGAACTGTTACTGCTCAGTACGAATCCACGGAATTTTTGTCAATCCTTTTAAAGTTTATTTAAAGTGCAGCCTTGAGTTATCTTATTAACGAACTGCCCTTGCTGTTATGGCGTGGAAATTTAAGAGAAATGAACCGCTAAGACGCAAAGGACGCGAAGTAAGTCAACTGAGTCATGCTGCAGCAAATGAAACACTTACTAATGGTGCTACTTCCCCATGTTCAAGTTTATCCGCAAGTACCCGCAAAGCTAATACTTGGACTCTGGCAACCGCTTCTTCCCGTGTTTGTCCGTAAGCCAGTACACTTAGAAAATCAATCACTTCAGCCAAAAAGCGACCATCGTCTTCTTGTTCAATTTCTATAGTGAAGTTCATAATCTGTGAATAGGTGGGTTGGGGAGCCAGTTTTACTATTAATTTTGTTGTGATTGGCGTTGTAGTTCGCTGATGAGAACTTGGCAGCGATGACTAGCATCACGGGCTTGCCGCATTAAGTTTATACTTTGCTCGCGATCAGAGGAAGCAATTTCTGCAGCTTGGTGGCTGTATTCGGCTGCTTGTTTGCCCAGCTCTTTTATATGGTTTTTTAGTTGTTCGATTGTTTTTATTACTCCTATTAAATTTTGTATAAAGTAAAGCCTTGGGCTATTCCCGCAAGGTTGAATGTATCATAATAATGTCCTGAACTCATCGCGGCTAATCTGGCAATCACGGAGTATCTGTGATATTAAACCAGGACCTATTGTTTCACCTGAGTGTACGGGTACAACAGTCCGCCGACCATCACTATGTATGAGAAAATGGTGACTGCCGCGTACTCTTGCCACTTCAAAACCAGCTTTGCTTAAAGCAGCTATTACTTCTCTTCCGGTTAAACTTGGCAGTTTGGTCATACTTCAACTGCAACTCTCTGGACACCGATAAATTCGAGTGCTTCAGCGTTACCTTCCTCAACTTCTATACAAAGCGCAATTGCTTCTTGAATGCGCTCTATCAGTTCATCAAGAGACTTAGCTTGCGTATGACATCCGGGAAGACTAGGGACAGAAGCGACAAAGTAACCTTCTGAATCTCGCTCAATAATTACGTTGAATTGTCGGATCATCTTAAGATTGGTATTTTGTAAAGATGTGTAATTTTATAATAACGAATTAATGCTCCCACTCCTACTTTTGTAGAGTTGTTAACAGTGGATATTTAAGAGAAATGAACCGCTAAGACGCAAAGGACGCGAAGTAATTATACTAAATTATGCTGCATCAAAAATCTGTTGAGCGGTTAAGGTAAGTTCAGGAAATGTTGGCGACTGGATGCGATCGTCACCGCGAAACTTACTTACCCGATATTCACCTTCCTCTAAAGAACAAACCAAAATAGTAGGTTGTTTGGGGTTGCCAATAAACTCTCTACCACCCAAAGCTAGGTAATCCACCATCCAATATTCAGGGATTCCCATCGTTTCATAGTCTGCATATTTTTTGAGATAATCATCACGCCAATTGGTACTAACTACTTCAATCGCTAATACTATTGATGCTGCCTGAGTAATTACTGATTCCCGCTCCCAAATTGGTTCATTGACAAGATTAGAATCATTTAATAGCAACACATCTGGTGAGTAACCTGATTGATTCTCTGATGGTTTGACTATGACAGTTTTTGGTACGAAATAAGGTAGATTTAACCTGTCAACTTCTACATTTAGCTTTTTGACTAAAAAGCCAATAACTTTTTCATGTCCTCCTTTTGGTAAAGGCATTTCAACAATTACTCCATCATGTAGTTCATAACGCCGTTCCGAATCCGGATACCAAGCAATGAATTCATCAAAGGTTACTAATTTATTTTTAGGTAAAGCTTGAGTCATGGTTAATTACCTCAACTTAAATCCTTTGTACTAGACTACTCACTCATTCTGCGACGAATGAAACACTTACTAGTTGTAGTAGTAGGTTGGGTTGAGGCACCGAAACCCAACCATTTATCCATTTTTTGTTGGGTTTCCCCACGGTAAACCCAACCTACCATAACTTTTATAATTACATTATTCTGACTTTGCCTGACTTTGCTGAAGAGCTTGCCACGCGCTGTATCCAAAATATCCCACTGCTGCTGTTGCGGCGACGGAAGTACTACCGGTGCGGCTGCTGCCACTGCTGGTGCTGCTACTGCTGCTAAAGGAGCAACCACTGTCATAGCTGCTTCTCCAATTGCCGCGATTTCACTCACTCCAGCAACTGTAGCTACAGTGCCACCACCTCCGGTAGCAACAAGCGTTACTGCACTGCCCGAAGCTACGCCCGCAGCAAATGCCGCCATGTTTCCACAGTCTGACTCACACTTAACAATCACGAAATCATTATCTGCCCTAGCTGGGGCGGGTAAAATCGTTATTGCGCTAGTAACCAGCAGCAGTGTAACTAGGCACATTGAAATTAGTCTTTTGGCATTTTGAAATATACTTTGCATAGAACTTCCTCGTGTATAAAAGTAATCCAGACTTGAGATTACATACAAAGTATCCTACGTAAACTGGTTACAGCATCGTAACAATCAATGAATTCTTGCTTTCTACTCTTAAATTTTGTGTAAAGTGAAGCTTTGGATATCTTATTTTCTTAGTTAACAAACTCTCCTTAATATGACCTCGGTTTCTCCTCACAAAAAAGCTAAAGCTCTTAAACCCGGTAGCCCTCGCCCCGCTAAGGAACTTTGTAGCGAGTGTGGGCTATGTGATACATATTATGTTCATTATGTCAAGGATGCTTGTGCTTTTCTTAATCAGCAGATAGATAATCTTGAGGAACAAGCGCACACGCGATCGCGCAATCTTGACAACAATAATGAACTTTACTTTGGTGTTCATCAAGACATGATGGCGGCGCGGAAAGTAGAGCCAATTCCTGGGGCGCAGTGGACGGGTATTGTTAGTAGTATTGCGATTGAAATGCTCAACAGGGGAATGGTTGAAGGTGTTGTCTGTGTACAAAACACTAAAGAAGACCGTTTTCAACCGATGCCAATTATCGCTCGTACGACCGAGGAAATACTAGCTGCTAAGGTAAATAAACCTACACTATCACCTAACCTTTCTGTGTTGGAACAAGTGGAAAAATCGGGGATGAAGCGGTTACTGGTAATTGGTGTTGGTTGTCAAATTCAGGCATTACGAGCTGTAGAAAAACAACTAGGTTTAGAAAAGTTATATGTATTGGGTACGCCTTGTGTAGATAATGTTAATCGTGCCGGATTGCAAAAATTTCTCGAAACCACTAGCTCTTCGCCTGATACAGTTGTACATTACGAATTCATGCAAGACTTTCGCGTTCACTTCAAACATGAAGATGGCTCAACAGAAACTGTACCTTTTTTTGGATTAAAAACAAACCAATTAAAAGATGTGTTTGCCTCTTCTTGTATGAGTTGCTTTGACTATGTAAATTCCTTAGCGGATTTAGTAGTCGGTTACATGGGCGCACCTTTTGGTTGGCAGTGGATTGTGGTAAGAAATGAAACAGGTAACTCAATGTTGGAATTGGTGAAAGATCAACTAGAAACTCAGCCAGTGATGTCCAAAGGCGATCGCACTTCAGCAGTTCAACAAAGCATCCCCGCTTATGATAAAGGAGTCACCCTTCCCATGTGGGCAGCAAAATTAATGGGTGTGGTGATTGAAAAAATTGGTCCTAAAGGTTTAGAATACGCTCGTTTCTCAATTGATTCCCACTTCACGCGCAATTACTTGTATGTAAAACGCAATCATCCAGAGAAATTAGTGGCGCACGTTCCTGAGTTTGCCAAGCGTATCGTTGGGCAATATAAATTGCCAGAATAGCTATTGAGATCCCCGACAACTCTTACGAAGTCGGGGATCTTAGGATGCTAAAACGTTAATTGAAAATAGTTTTTATTTTTGAGCGCACACAAGCAGAAATATATATTTACATTTATTTATATAATCACAATTAATCGTGAGTTTAACTAAGCTTAACTTTAGCAATATATTCTAACTACTTGGGTAGATGCATTAACAAAAAAATTATGCATTAAAAATTGGCAAATAAATATGTTGGTTTAGCCCAATATTTGCCGTATCTACTCCTATTTAGATCTGAATTAAAGAGAAGAGAGAACACTGTGGTATCAAGAAGAAAATTTTTTACTCTTGCAGGTTCAACTGCGGCAACTCTTGTTGTAGCAAATGGCTTAAAAGGTCTTCATGCCAGAGCGCAAGGAACACAACTAACAACTGAGGGTTATGGTCCACTGATACCAGATCCTAATGGCTTACTAGATTTACCAGCTGGGTTCCGATACAAAACTTTTTCCAACACAGGCGATTTGATGAGTGATGGCAACCGGGTACCGGGCGCTCACGATGGAATGGCTACTTTTGCTGGACCAAATCGCACCACTATTCTAGTCCGTAACCACGAACTCAGCCCAAACTCATCTACAGAAGTTATCGGCAATAGATATGACGAGTTTTGTAAGGGTGGTACAACAACATTAGTCGTCAACTCAAATCGCGAACTCGTCAGAGATTATGCTTCATTAGCAGGAACTGTCCGCAACTGCGCTGGTGGTGCAACTCCTTGGGGTTCTTGGATTAGTTGTGAAGAAAACACCTTTACTCCACAAACAAATCCAGAACTAATCGAACAACCAGCAAATTCTGGTATTTTAGTCCCTAACCCAAATAGAGTTTCCAAGCGCCACGGTTATAATTTTGAAGTTCCAGCGCTACGTAGACCCAAAAAGGGTACTGTAGATCCTGTACCTCTGGTAGAAATGGGTCGTTTTAACCACGAAGCTATTGCTGTAGATCCTAGAACAGGAATTGTCTATCAAACAGAAGATGCAGGAGACAGCCTATTCTATCGTTTCATCCCCAAAAGACGAGGCGTATTAGAGGAAGGTGGTGTTCTTGAGGCTCTAGTGATTAAAGGTATACCTCAAGCCAACACCAAGACTAACTTCCCTCCAGATGCAAAACAAGTCGAGTGGGTTCGCATTGAAGATTACGATCCTGCTCAAGACACTGTACGTAGAGAAGGTTTTGCTAAGGGGGCAGCACAGTTTGCTCGTGGTGAAGGAATATGGTACGGCAACGGAGAGTTTTACTTCTGCTGTACAAGTGGTGGAGCTAACAGTGGTGGTCAAGTTTGGCGTTACACTCCTGGTAGAAACGCAGCAGACGGTGGCACAATTCAACTATTTGTGGAGCCAAATGATAAGAGCATACTAGATATGCCAGATAACATAGTTGTAGCTCCCTTTGGCGACCTTATCCTTTGTGAAGATGGTGATGGCGATAATTTCCTGGTTGGGGTGACTCCTCAAGGAGAACTTTACCAGTTTGCTCGTAACGCTCTTAATGATAATGAGTTTGCTGGTGCTTGTTTCTCTCCAGATGGTGAAACATTGTTTGTCAATATCCAAACTCCTGGAATCACTTTTGCCATTTGGGGACCTTGGGATAGGGCTTAGAAGTTTACTTAGCTAGGAATTCTGGAATATGTCACCTCAGTTTGTAGTTATAAATGAGCTAAAGCCTACAACAGCAATACATCATTTGCGGATATGGCAGCATTAAAAATTTCTACAACCAAATTCCTAGCTTTTTTTCGCACTCTTGACCCGCTATCTAAGTTTATTTTTATCAGTTTAGGATTCACAAGTATTAGTTTAGCTTTACTAATTATCTCAAATATTGTTATACGTGTCACAGGACCTGAACTGATTTTGGCAGCAGGAGACAAAGAAGGGGAAAGTTATATCATTAGTGAAGCTATTAAAAAAGTTGTTGAACAAAAATCGAATATTAAGATTAAAGTTGAACCAACTGGTGGCACAGCAGAAAACATCCAAAAGTTAGAACAGGGTGAGGTGGCTCTAGCAACTGCTCAAGCAGATGTTTTAGCTGAAGAAATGGATGTAATATCTCCTAGAAAATATAATTCACAACAACCCATAAAAGCTGCACCACAAACAGTTGCTGTATTGTACAAAGATTTGTTTCAGTTAGTGGTAAGAGACGCTAATATTAAACAATTTGTTCAACTTAAAGGTAAGAATATTGCTTTACCTACTCAGGGAGGGCAGTATAAATCTTTCCAAAAAGTAGCAGAACATTATGGTTTAGTAAGAGAAGATAAAAAGACTCTAGACCTTACAGTTACAGGAGCTAATAATGGTAGTTATAATGACAGCCAAGCAGAACAAGATTTTCAATTAGGAATTGCTGATGCTTTGTTCCGCGTCCGCGCTTTAGGAAATAGAGGTATTTCTACACTTGTACAAGAAAAAGATGGAAGATTAGTGGCGATCGCACAGGCAGAAGCGATGAAAGTCAAGCATCCTGCCTTTGAACGTGCCATCATTCCCGAAGGAACTTATAGGGGCGCTCAACCAGTACCCGAAAGAGACTTGTCAACAGTAGCAGTGTCAAGGTTGTTGGTAGCAAGTGACAAGGTAGATAAAGGTGTGATTCAAGAAATCACTAGCATTATTTTTGAAAATCGTCAAGAAATAGCTAAAGCTATCTCTAATCAGCATCCGGAAGTTAAACCTTTAGTTGCCAGCATTAGTCAACCAAGTAGTAATACTAGCGCTAGTGGAATTCCACCAATTCACCCAGGAGCGATCGCCTACTACGATCAAGACAAACCCTCTTTTATCCAACAAAATGCTGACTTTTTAGCTCTAATACTCACAGTTATCCTGCTGATAGTTTCCTGGATTCGGCAATTTAGATTATGGGTAGCAAATAGTAGAAAAGAAAATGCTGATACCTATATTAATGCAGCGATTAACTTAATGACAGGACAGCGACAAAACCTTGATTCTAGACAACTTGCACTTGATATAGTTTTCACAGATGCGGCTAGTGCTTTAGTTAAAGAGAGAATTTCTCAAGAATCATTCCGAACCTTCAACGAAGCTTACAAAACTACGCGAGAGGCGATAGAGAGAGAAAGGCAACTTGAACAGCAAAAAATAGAGCAGGAGCAAAAAGTTCTTTCCGCTGATTATATTAATGAAGTAGTTACATTACTGCAAACGTCTAAGCACAACAAAGATTTACTTTTACAACAATTAGATAGAGTTCTCCAAAAAGTAGCAAAAGACTTAATAGATAAAAAGATATCACAAGAGTCATTCCGAACTTTTATCGAAGCTTATAAAACTACAAGAGACGCGATTGAAAGAAATTAGTCGTCAGAATAACGATTTCTCACAAATGCTAGAGCTTCCATTACTTCAGAACCTTTAGCTTCTATCAAGTGTAATAACTCTTCTTTTGTCTGACTATCTTCTTTCACAAAAATATTTGGGTTTACTGCCATGAGATTATAGCCGTTGGACTCTATTACTTGACGAGATACAGTCCAACTACGTGAACAAGTATTAGTGCTATCACTCAACTCACTTTTACTTTGCTTAGCTAGCAAATTAAAAAACTCTTCAAATTTATCTAATGTTAAAGGACTTTTCTTGCTAATTTTAATGTCTGACAAATCGTAATACCAAATATTCTCTGTTGGTTTACCTTTAGTAAAAAACAACAAGTTAGTTTTCAAGCTTGTACCTACGTTTACGAAAACGCCCACGGGTAAACTCACCACACACCATAAGTTACATTCTGTAAGTAGCTTACGCTTTGTCTGAACAAATGATAATTCATTTGTCCGAAATAAAACACCTTCATCAAGCACAATACCGCAACGTCCACCAGGTTTAAGGCTATTAATTATATGTTGCAAGAATAACACTTGAGTTGAGCTTGTTTTAAAAGCAAAATTGTTTTGAACTTCTTTTCCTTCCTTGCCACCAAAAGGAGGATTAGTAAGAATAACATCAAAGCAGTTTGGAGCATTTTTATATAGCTCGTCATAAAATACTTGTTTTGCCAGGGTGTTACCATGCCATATGTGAGGTTCATTAATTCCATGTAGTAGCAAATTTGCTAAAGCGATTGGGTAAATAAGATTTTCTTTTTCTCTACCATAAAAGGTATGATGCTTGAGTACTTCAAGTTGCTGAACAGAAACATTTTTTCCCAAAGATTCACGAATATATTCATAAGATTGTGCTAAAAAACCCCCAGTTCCACAACAAGGATCGTAAACTGTCTCACCCAGACGCGGTGCAACAACATTTACCATGACGCGGACAATCTCACGCGGAGTAAAAAACTGTCCACCGTCGTTCGACTTTTCTCCCATTTTCAGCAACAATCCTTCATATACTTGGGATATGGGAAATATATGAGTAAAGTCTACATTTTCATGACTAATTTTGTGGATTTTATCTATTACTTCCAATAAGTTATTTTCAGTATCAAGACGTACTTTCTCTACGCCAGAAATAATTTCAGCAATTACTTTTTGACGATGTGAAGATAAAGGCTGATCTTTTAAAGATTTGAGATATGGAATCAGTTCTTTATTAACAAAGCTGAGAAATTCTCCACCCCGGCTCATTTGTAACTCTATTCGTTTCCATCCATTGGGTGCTGCCCATTGATGCCAACGGTATGGTGATATTAATGAAGGTATAAATTGACTTCCTATGATTGCTGCTTTTGCTTCAATAGCCTCCTGTTCATCGAGAATACGCAGAAAAAACAACCAAGTTAATTCTGGAATATACTGCATTGCACCAGCACAGTTTGAGCGCCGCATAATGTCACATATACTCTTAATCGCTCCGTTAAGTGACTGAGGAGTTTTAAAAATCTTACTATTTTTAGTCTCTTTTATTTGATACTCATGAAGCCTACTCATTTAGCTTATTCAATCATTAAAGGAAAATCCGTTCGCAAACGTACTAATAGTTTGTCGATTAATGTCAATTGTTCAAGACAAGCCTTTTTGGCATGTTCAATACTGTTCATTTGCTCATCCATCGCATCTGCTAACTTTTCTTGTTGCTCGATTAAATTTGGGACAGGAACCTGCAAAAGTAGTAACTTGTCAATATTAGCGCGTGGCATTCGAGAACCAGTTGTTTCCTTCATAGCAAATTCTACAGTTTCAGGTCGTCTAAGTAACCAAGCTAAATAACGTCTGGAAACATTTGGATTAGGCAGAAGAGGAATAAGTTCTGTGGTGCAACGACCACAAAAATCTGGTAGGGCAACTTTATTTAAATAAGGACGCAATTTGCCATAAAGAATGTGACTGTTGTTAAAAGCAAATGTTGTACTTTTGCCTTCATCTTCTACCAAAGTAGATGAAGTTCGCAGAATTCGACCTGTTTGACTTTCAATATGTTCCATACTTAAGTATGGCAAACTAATGCTGGCGTGAGAACCAGGTTGGATAATTTTTCGGTCTTGGACGCACAATTGATTTAATCGTACCCAAGACCAATTTTGCGGAAGTTCAGTATAAGAAATGCTGATTTTTTGTAGATTCATTTGGTTAACCAGATTATTTCTTTCCTGACTTCCAAGATAAACCTCAAATCGGTCCTACGGCTTCTATGGCAGCTTCTAAAGCGATCGCCACATGTGTCCAATGAGTTCCGCCTTGGCAGTAAACTACATAAGGTTCACGTAAAGGACCATCAGCAGAGAATTCTAAGGTACTTCCTTCGATAAATGTTCCTCCTGCCATGACTACATCGCTCTCATATCCAGGCATTTGGGCAGGTTCGGGGTTAATGTAAGAACCGATGGGAGAATTTTGTTGTATGGCTTGACAAAAGGCAATTAGCTTTTGTGCTGAACCGAGTTTAATTGCTTGAATTACGTCCCGACGTGGGGCGAGTGGTGCTGGGTTGACTGGGTAACCTAGTTTGTCAAATACATAACCAGTAAGGTGAGTGCCTTTCATTGCTTCTCCTACCATTTGGGGTGCGAGAAATAGCCCTTGGAATAGTAGGCGGTTTTGGTCAAATGTAGCACCTCCATAACTACCGATACCAGGTGCTGTGAGGCGACAAGCTGCTGCTTCTACTAAATCTTCCCGACCTGCTACGTAACCACCTGCGGTAACAATAGTGCCACCGGGGTTTTTAATTAATGACCCGGCGATTAAATCAGCACCTACGTGGGTGGGTTCTTGGGTTTCGATGAATTCGCCGTAGCAGTTATCGACAAAGCAAATGGTGTTGGGGTTTTGTTGTTTTACCGAGTGGACGATTTTTTCAATATCGGTTATTGATAGGCTAGGACGCCAAGAATAGCCACAGGAGCGTTGTATCAATACTAACCTAGTGTTGTCTTCCACCGCGTGGCTTAAAGCTTGCCAATCCACAGTTCCTTCTGGGGTAAGATCTAATTGTCGATAGTGGATGCCAAACTCAAGAAGTGAGCCTTGACCGGACGATCGCAAACCGATGACTTCTTCGAGGGTATCGTAGGGTGCACCTGCCACTGCTAACATTTGATCGCCAGGACGGAGGACTCCAAATAAGGCACATGCGATCGCGTGGGTTCCAGAAACGAATTGTATCCGTACAACTGCTGCCTGGGCACCCATTACAGAGGCAAAAACTTTATCCAATGTTTCTCGCCCTAGATCATCGTGACCGTATCCGCTGACACCAGCAAAATGATGTGCGCCTACACGCTGATTGCGAAAGGCTTTCAAAACTCTTTGAAGATTTTGCTTGACCTGAGCGTCAATTCCAGAAAAAATCTGTAACAGTGCCTGTTCTGCTTCTTGCAGCTGTTCAAAGCTGTTCATTTGTTCCTCGTTCACAAAAATATACATTTGCGGATTTATGGATCACGCAGATTAGGCTGAACAATTCCTATTCAGGTTACTGCATGACAATTGCTACTTCAACCAAACTTCAAATTCATTGGGTTAATACCATTTTTTTCGTGATTTTGCATGCCGGAGCGTTAATGGCACTGCTGCCCAGCAATTTTAGCTGGAAAGCTGTGGGTGTGGCTTTGTTTCTTTATTGGGTTACAGGCGGCTTAGGTATTACCTTGGGATTTCACCGCCTTGTCACTCACCGCAGTTTCACCGCGCCCAAGTGGCTAGAGTATTTCCTGATCTTTTGCGGAACTCTAGCTAGCCAGGGAGGGGTAATTGAGTGGGTAGGAACACATCGTATACACCATTTGCATTCTGATCAAAATTTTGACCCCCATGATTCAAATAAAGGTTTCTGGTGGAGCCACATGGGTTGGCTGATTTATCATAGAGAAGATGAATTAGAAATTCCACGTTTCACTAAAGACATTGCCGATGACAAAGTTTATCAGTTTTTAGACAAAAACATGATATTCATTCAGTTTGCTCTAAGTGTATTACTTTTGCTCTTAGGCGGCTGGTCGTTTGTAGTTTGGGGGATTTTTGTTCGGATCGTCTTTGTGTGGCACTGTACCTGGTTAGTAAATAGCGCTACCCATAAATATGGATACCGCAGTCACGAATCTGGCGATAAGTCAACTAACTGCTGGTGGGTAGCTCTACTAGTCTTTGGTGAAGGCTGGCATAATAATCACCATGCCTATCAGTACTCGGCTCGTCACGGGTTGAAATGGTGGGAATTCGATTTAACTTGGATCACAATTCGATTGCTACAAACTCTTGGTTTGGCTACAAATGTGAAACTAGCACCAGAAAAGTAGTAAGCTGTAGTCTACTTAGCAAATGGAAGGTAGGGGGATAGCAATGCTAGTTCTCCTACTATTTCCAGGATTTTTCCTAAATTTCCTGTTATATAGCACCAATGAGGCTATATTTATTGCTATAATCCGAAACGCCAATGTTAAGAAACTTTGCGGAAATTCACTGATTGATTTGGTGAAACGCTAGTGAAGTTTAGGTTTATCAGGTATTCATGACTACATCAACAATCAACAGCCAAGAACCAGTTTATGACTTTAGTAATTCGGATTTAAAACTGAAAGATATAGTCAAAACCCTACCAAAAGAATGTTTCCAAAAAAACCAACTCAAAGCTTGGACAGGAGTAGTAGCTAATGTTTTGATGGTTGGTCTGGGTTACGCTGGGATAATATTCGCTCCTTGGTTTCTTTTGCCCATAGCGTGGATTTTTACAGGTACTGCATTGACTGGTTTTTTTGTAATCGGTCATGATTGTGGTCATCGTTCTTTTGCTAAGCGTCGCTGGGTTAACGATTTAGTTGGGCATTTATTTATGATGCCCTTGATTTACCCTTTCCACGCTTGGCGCATTCAGCATAATTACCACCATACTCATACCAATAAGCTTGATGAGGACAATGCTTGGCATCCGATTCGACCCCACGTGTTTGAAAGTTGGGGTAAAATCGGACGCTGGAGTTTCGAGAAGTTCACACGCAACCGCTTATGGTGGGTAGGTTCTATTGGTCATTGGGCAGTTTTACACTTTGATTGGACTAAATTTCGCACCAAAGATCAATCAAGTGTCAAGCTTTCTGTGGCTGTGGTAGTACTTTTTGCTCTCGTCGCTTTCCCAACTTTAATCGCCACAACTGGTGTCTGGGGATTTGTGAAATTTTGGTTCATCCCGTGGATGGGTTATCATTTTTGGATGAGTACCTTTACACTTGTTCACCACACTGTTCCAGAAATTCCCTTTGTTGCAGAAACGGAGTGGAATGCGGCAAAAGCGCAGCTATCTGGTACAGTTCATTGCATTTATCCTCGCTGGATTGAGTTTCTGTGCCACGATATCAATGTTCATGTCCCTCACCACATTTCCACTGCGATTCCTTCTTACAATTTGCGGTTAGCTCATCGTAGTTTGCAAGAAAATTGGGGATCATATTTGTATGAATGCCAGTTTTCATGGTCTTTAATGAAGTACATTACAGACCAATGTCACCTGTACAATCCTCTTAAAGGGTATTTATCTTTTAAGGAATACTACCAAAATGGGAAATAGTCAGAGCTAATTGATAAATGCTAATTGCTAATTGCTCATGGCGCTGTTATTTCTTACCATTAGCGATTAGCGATTAGCATTTATTAAAATCGCCCATTTCCCTGAACGATATGCTTGACGGTAGTGAGACTTTCTAAGCTAATCAATCCACGGCGATGTCCTTTTTGGTTAGACATACCTAAAAATACTGAATCTCCCCGCGATAGTTGGCGGCAAAAACGTGGAGAAGCGTTGATATAGGTAGAAGCGCTATTCACTCCTAAAGCAAACTGCCGACTTTCCTGGTAAGATTCAGTGACAATGCAGTCGGCATGACCACTACTGTACTGATTAATCCAAGCGATCGCTGCTTCTAAGCTATCGACTAGTTTAAAAGCTACTGTTTTATTTAAGTAAGCGCTGCCCCATTCGCCTTCTTTTGCTAACTGTAACTGGGGAAATGTTTCTACTAGTTCTGCATCTGCTTTAATATCAAAGCCTTTTTCCCTTAAGCTGTTCCACAGTACTGACAAGGACGATGGCAAAGTTTGGCGATGAATTAGTACTTTTTCAATCGCATTAACTGGATCTGGCTCACTTTGATGACTATCGAAAATCATCCAGCGTACCATTTCTAGGCTACCATTGGGCGACCAATAGAGGTAACAGTTACCGATTGCTGACTTTAAAACAGGAACTGTTGATTGGCGGACTACTTGTTGTACTAAGCTAGCTCTCCCATAGGGAATGACTAAATTTAAGTACTGCTCTTGTGTGACTAAATCCCGAATCGAAGTTCCATGTTCTGCCGCAATAAATTCTATACTACCTGTTGGTAAACCTGCTTCCGCCACAGCCGCTTGTAAAACATTCGCTATGACTAAGTTAGAATTACTCGCTTCGGTGCTACCCTTGAGAATTAGACTATTACCTGTTTTAATACATAATCCGGCGGCGATCGCTGCTATTTCAGGAAATGCTTCATAAATAAAAGCAATTACTCCTAAAGGCATTAATTGGGAGTATGTCTGAGAGTCTTCTAGTTGGTAGTCTGCGTGTCTTACCCGCCGCAAAGGATCTGATAATTCGCCTAACCTTTGGAGAATTTCTACTGTAGTTTCTAGTCTTTGTGGTGTTAGTTTGAGCCAATCCACAATCAACTCTGGCACAGCCATTTCCCGACTAACTTCTAGATCCAAGGTATTTGCTTCTAGAATGTCATCAAATGATTGTTGGAGCGACTGTGCCATTGCCCACACCGCCCTACTACGATCTACTCCTTTGGTTATCCCTAGCTTGAGAGAAGCCTGATAAGCGCGTTTGGCACTTATCACATGTTCAGGGCAATCATCAATAGCATCCACACTCAGCCTCATTAACGTCTGTAAGTAAGCCAGACCATCAGCGCTGGCAGGATCGCTAATAGCACTGCCACCATTGCCCAAGCAATAATGCTAGAACCACTTGCTAAACGCAGTGCTAATGGCAACCATATTATCATTAGCACGAAAATAATCCCTAGCGCTACTGGCAAATAACTTTCTCCCATTTTCGGATGAGCTACTTGCCATGAAGTTCCACTCCACCGCCAAGCTCTTTTATATGGGTAGGTGGTGGATAGCTGCTCTAGAGCATAACCATTATCTTCGACTACAAATATTTGCTGACAGCGATCGCAGCCAAATGCTTCTGTTAGTGTAATCGGAATTAACTGTCCCCGCCGACGACAAGGACACGGATACTCGCTATTGAAGTCAATTTTTTCCACTTTTTGAGGTTGCACAAGCGGTACTGTAACTTGGGCGCGTTTATCTAATAATTTGCTATATGACCTACCATCATTACATCCAGTGTAGTACATTCTACCTGCGTTGATTTGTACACACTTATCATCTTATTTACTTTTTCTTAAGCGGGTAACGCGATTCGAACGCGCGACATTCACCTTGGCAAGGTGACGCTCTACCACTGAGCTATACCCGCAAATCTCATTACAAACTATCATGTCATACTCCTTTGTGATTGTCAAGAGGTAATTTTAAATTTGGGCATGGGGCAGCCCATTGCCCCATACCCTATTCCCAACTCAATTAGAGATGTTCTGACTCAGTAGTAAAATTGCCTACGCCAGCACTTTTGAGCGAAGCTGGCAATTGAGCATTGGCTGCATATGGCTCAGCGAGGTTAGAACGTAATTTCCGCATCAGAGTACCCATTTCTATAGCACTCATAGCATAGTCCCAACCATGATTACTTTTAATCCCTGCTCGTTCTAAAGCCTGCTGCATAGTATCAGTTGTCAAAATGCCAAATATCACGGGTACGCCAGTTTGGAATGCTGCTGCGGCAATACCCTTAGCTACCTCAGAAGATACAAAATCAAAATGAGGTGTTTGTCCCCGAATCACAGCACCCACACAAATAATCGCATCGTAGCGATGAGACAGTGCCAGTTGACGAGCTACCACAGGCACTTCAAAACTACCGGGAACCCAGATATAGTCTACTTGAGAGCCTTGGGGATCGATATCAACACCGTGGCGTTTCAAGCAATCTTGACAGCCCTCCAGTAATTTATTAGTCACAAGGTCATTGAATCGACCAATAACCAACGCAAACCGTAAAGGTTGTGTCTCAGTAAAAGTTCCCTCGAAAACTGCCATGACTGCCTCTAAATCAACTATACTTATTGAAAATATACATTTCCTTTGGCAAAAATTCAGGATGACAAACAAAAAGACGCGGATTGATTTGCATAGTCGCGGTTTTTTGTCAATATTTTCCCGCATCAATGCTTCAAGTAAGTCTCCGCGTCTTCCATTATGTAAGAGTGGTTTTTTAAAGTAGTTGCCTAAACTACGAAAAAGTTTAATGCACCAACTAAAAATACTAATGCAAACCAAACACCGGAACCAATCCAAAGAAGTCTTTTCGACTCATTCCAATTTTGGGGAGTGGCGTATGCAACAGGAACCCCTATTACCAAAGCAAAAGACACAAAAACCAAAGCTACTAATGCAATTTGGAATATAACAGACATTTTTCCCTTCTCCCAAAACAGCAAGATACTATAGTTACAATGTTCAACAGGGCAACGTTTATAGTTTTTCCTTAATTGTAAACTAGCAGAAATTGCTACATTTTATTCATTTACTTGTACAGACGTTCCGACGGAACGTCTCTACGTCTTATGGATCTAATTCTTTGCCACACAACAGCGGATTTTGACGCACTAGGAGCTGCGGTAGGACTAACACGCTTGCTACCGGGAAGTAAAATTGTCTTACCAGGTGGAGTTCACCCAGTTGTCAAAGATTTTTTGGCGTTGTATCGTGATGAGTATCCGTTAATTGAACGGCGTGCAGTTAATCCGGAAACAATTCGTTCCTTAGTAGTGGTAGATTTGCAAGATCGTACTCGCTTGGGCAAAGCTGCTGAGTGGTTAGATTTACCCGATATTCAGGAAATTATAGTTTATGACCATCACTTAGAACAAGTTGGGGATATTGAAGCGACACAATTACATTTAGAGCAAGTGGGCGCTACGACGACTTTAATCGCCGAGCAATTACAACAAAAGCAAATTTCCCTGACAAAAGCCGAAGCAACCGTAATGGCTTTGGGTATTCACTTTGATACGGGTTCCCTTACCTTTAGTTGTGCTACACCACGAGATGCTTTAGCTTTGGCTTGGTTGATGCAACAAGGAGCAAGTTTACAGATTGTTAACCAGTACCTCGATCCTGGTTTGTCTCCTCAATTACAAGAGTTATTAAAGCTAGCACTGGAAGAATTAAAGTCACAAGAAATACATGGATATAAAATAGCTTGGGTAAATTTACAGTCAGATAATTTTGTACCTGGTTTATCAAGTCTGGCTTCACAGCTAATGGATTTAACTGAGATTGATAGTCTACTACTAGCACATGAATATGGTGTAGAAGATAACATATCTAGTTTGACACTAATTGGGCGATCGCACATCCCCAATCTTAATCTCCACAAATTATTTCAACCTTTAGGTGGTGGCGGACATTCTCAAGCAGTATCTTTAAACTTACGTGGAGTAGATACCCAAGCCATCTTACAACAACTCCTAGACGGGATAAACGCCACAATACCCCATCCACCTACCGCCAGAGATTTGATGTCATCCCCAGTACGTACTATCCGTCCAGAAACTACAATTGCCGAAGCACAACGCATTTTGTTACGCTACGGACACTCTGGCTTATCTGTAGTCGAAGCAACTGGGCAACTAGTAGGTATCATTTCTCGCCGAGACATTGATATTGCTTTACACCACGGCTTCAGTCATGCGCCAGTCAAAGGTTACATGACAGTGAATATGAAGACAATTACCCCAGATACCACACTGCCAGAAATCGAGTCGCTCATGGTAACATATGATATCGGGCGGCTACCAGTAATAGAAAACGAGCAGTTAGTAGGAATTGTCACCCGTACAGATGTATTGCGGGAATTACATCAACGCAGTGACGGTAGAGACGCCCCGGCGGGGCGTCTCAAAACCAAGACAGCACAAGGAAATATTAACATCCCACAATTGCGATCGCGTCTTGCACCTCAATTATGGAAATTACTAAATTTAGCTTCTGTGGAAGCCGAAAAAAGAGGTTGGCATCTTTATCTTGTTGGCGGAGGAGTACGAGACTTACTACTCGCCCAGACAACTGGTAACTTAATGATTCAAGATATTGACTTGGTTGTAGATGGTTTTCACTCTTCAGCAGATGTAGGTGCAGGAGTTGAATTAGCAAAAGCACTACAGCAAATGTATCCCCAAGCACGTTTAGAAATTCATGGAGCATTTCAAACAGCCGCTTTGCTATGGCACAACGATCCAGAATTAGAATCTTTATGGGTTGATATTGCCACCGCTAGGACAGAATTCTATCCTTACCCAGCAGCAAACCCTGAAGTAGAAGCAAGCTCCATTCGTCAAGACTTATATCGTCGAGACTTTACCATCAACGCAATGGCATTGCGACTAACATCTCCCCATGCAGGTAAATTACTAGATTTCTTTGGTGGATTAGTTGATTTACAGGCGAAACAAGTTCGAGTATTGCACGCGAACAGCTTCATTGAAGATCCTACCCGCATTTATCGTGGTGTACGCTTTGCTGTGCGATTGGGATTTAAATTAGAAGCACAAACACAAGAATATATTCAATATGCCATCAACAGCGGCGTTTATGATCGCACCGCCAAAGAAAATAGCAAAACACCCGCCCTACAAACTCGACTCAAGGCAGAATTAAAACACATCCTCGAAGCCCGCTATTGGAAACCAGCTTTGCAGTTACTATCCGACTTAGGCGCATTACAATGTATCCATCCTACCCTTGAACTAGATCAAGAACTATTACGACAACTAAATTTATTAGAACGTTGTTTGCGACGATTTGATCGAGAGCAAACCCTCATCCACTGGCAAATGCGCTTAGAAGCTTTAATTGCTCACTTACAACCACAATACCGAGGGCAAGTAGCAAAAAACCTGCAATTACCTGATGACAGTATCAATTATTTAGATAACTTAGCCACAGCACAAACAGAAATCACCGAATCTTTAACCAACAGCCATCGCCCCAGTCAAGTAGTACAAATGTTGCGCAGCTACGACTTACCCACACTGATTATTATCGCCGTACAATCCCAACGACATCTCAGACGTAAAATTTGGCAATATCTCACCCTATGGCGTAATATTCAACCCATTCTCAACGGCAACGATTTGAGAAAACTAGGCTACAAACCAGGACCGCAATATCGTTTAATATTAGATGACATACTAGCCGCTACCCTAGATGGAGTGATTAGCGATCGCTCAGAGGCAGAAAAGTTTTTAACAAAACATTATCCTTTAGATCACAAGTAAGTAACAAAGTACAAATAAAAGTTTGTAGTAAGCGCTTAAGCGCTTAAAATCCTTGCTTTGAGCGCTGTAGACGCGGAGCGGCTTCTCGAAGAGTAGCGCTCACTACGAACATAAATGTGTATTTTATTTACATACCACATTTACAAAGCCGAATCAAAAATTTGTTGTGCGGTAAGATTCCAATTGGGGAAAGTGGGAGAGACGATGAGGTTATTGCCCGTGAACTTAGTTACTTGGTACTCTGTCTTCTCTGTGTTCTCTGCGTCTGGTGCGGTTCATATATAACTATTGTAGAGACGTTCCATGGAACGTCTCTACAACTAACCAAACGTCAAAGCTTGTCCCCTTACTTCAGTATTTACCTTACCTTTATCGTAAACAATTTGACCTCCAACAATAGTTGTCACCGCCCATCCTGTGAGATTCCAACCTTCAAAAGGACTCCAACGACACTTAGTTAAAAGTTCCTCACGTAAAACTGGGCGGTAGGTATTCAAATCTACCAGAACTAAATCAGCATCATAACCGCGAGCAATTACCCCCTTATTTGGAATACCATAAGCCTTAGCCACAGCAGTTGACATCCAGTTAACCACTTGAGCAACAGTACATTTTCCCTGCATTGCTCCTGTTAACATTAGTGGTAGAGAAGTTTCCACCCCAGGCATTCCGGAAGGACTATTCGGGTATTGTTGAGCTTTTTCCTCTAAAGTATGGGGTGCGTGATCTGTAGCGATAAAATCGATTATACCATCACGCAACGCTTGCCAAAGGACTTCGTTATCATGTGGCGATCGCAATGGCGGATTCATCTGCGCCAAAGTACCAATTTTTTCATAAGCGCTGGTATTCAACCACAAATGTTGTGGAGTAACTTCTGCTGTCACCCAACTTGGTTTATCTTCTCGCAACAACTCTGCTTCCTCTGCCGTTGACATATGTAGAATATGTAAACGACGTTGGTATTTACGCGAAAGCTTTAATGCCAGCTTCGTTGCTAACAGTGCTGCTAAATTATCTTGTATTTGGGAATGAACTGCTACGTCGTGAATTCCGGCAAATTCTTGGCGTCTGGTGTTGATTCTTGCTTGATCTTCTGCGTGTACGGCGATGAGACGAGATCCTTGAGCAAATATCGGTTCTAATGCTGTTTCAGTGTCAACTAGTAGCTGACCGTGCATCGACCCCATGAAGATTTTAATTCCTGGCGTCGGTTTTGCCAAGAGTAAATCTGGTAAATCTTCTGGTGTTGCCCCAATAAAAAAGCCATAATTGACCACGCACTTTTGGGCTGCTCGTTGTAACTTGTCATCTAGAGCTTGTTGAGTAGTTGTGAGGGGGCGAGTGTTGGGCATTTCTAGGAATGAAGTTACGCCGCCTTTGGCACAAGCACAACTAGCGGTAAACAAGTCTTCTTTGTGTTCTAGCCCTGGTTCTCTAAAGTGTACTTGAGGGTCGATTACTCCTGGCAACAAAGTTAACCCTTGTGCGTCAATTTCTTTAGTGGGGGTGGCATTAGAGATTTCTGGTGCGACTTCTACTATAGTGCGATCGCGCGTTAGTACATCCCTAATCATTAATTCCCCATTAGGTAAAATAGTCTGAGCGCGACGAATCAATAAACTTGTTAATTCTGACATGGTGTCATTCTGATCGCTGATAAGTATTCATACATAATTAATGGCTGTCATTATAGATAAAATATCGCATTAATTACGATCTCAATGTCTCTCTACTATACCATTAAGTTAAAATTAGGGATAATATTACTGTCGTGTTGGTGTTATATATGACAAGCCACCCAATAATTTTTAACTGTGAAACCCGTTCTACCAGACAAAGTAACCAAAGAGAACGAATTTCTACAGTTAAGATAAAAAAACGCAGTATGTTCAATCTGACTGGTTACCTAACCATAGAGTCAACACATTAGTAATTTCATGCAAAATCAAGTGTCTGATCACAACTCTAGCCAAAAACCCAATAATTCCTGGTTCGGAGAGCTAAGTAGAACAATTGTACTAAGCATTGTTCTCGCTTTGGGAATTCGTACATTTGTTGCGGAAGCGCGTTGGATTCCCTCTGGTTCAATGGAACCTACATTACATGGTTCTGCAAACCAGTGGGAAGCAGACAAAATTATTGTTGATAAGTTGAGTTATAAATTTAGTCAACCAAATCGAGGCGACATTGTAGTATTTTCACCAACCCAAGTGCTACAAAAAGAACAATATCAAGATGCCTTTATTAAACGTATAGTTGGCTTACCAGGAGACAAAGTACAACTTAAAGAAGGTAAAGTTTACATTAACAGTAAACCGCTACAAGAACAGTATATAGGTACTGGACAGCGTACAGTAGTAGATGTTTGTACATCAGGACAACAACCGCCTTTCTTATCTCAAGCTGTCACAATCCCGGCAAATTCATATCTAGTACTAGGTGATAACCGTAATAGTAGCTATGATAGTCGTTGCTGGGGTGTTGTACCTAGAGAAAATATTATCGGTCGTGCCATACTTCGTTTTTGGCCTGTAAATCACATCGGCTCAATTGATAAAAAACCACCCTATTCAGATGTGAAGTAAAAAGTCAAAACGAAGGCAGAAGGCAGAAGTAATTAAGGTACAAGGAAATAGAGTGGAGGCTTGAACCCACCACTGATTTAAGACTGCCCGAATTGGTAAAAACAGAAAAGAAGAACTAGTCGGGGTTTAAATCCCCGACTAGGGTTTTCAGCATTTTATTTATAAAATTTTATTTTCTGGTAAAATTAGGCTTAAACAGAGCTTAATTGGAATTTAATTACTATTGGCTCAAAAAATATTTACTCATATTTAATTATAAACTTATTTTTGTTAGCAATGCTTTTAAATCAGGTAAATAATTATAAAGGAAATATACTAGTTGTAGATGATACACCTAATAATTTACGTTTGTTGTCAGCAATGCTGACAGCACAAGGTTACGAAGTGCGCAAAGCCTTAAATGGCAAAATGGCAATAACTGCATGTCAATTGGTTTTACCTGATGTGATTTTGCTTGATGTTAACATGCCAGGAATGGATGGGTATGAGGTTTGTAAACAACTAAAGAGTAATGAGAGAACTTGCCAAATACCAGTAATTTTTATTAGTGCGCTTGATGATGTTTTAGACAAAGTGAAGGCTTTTGATGCTGGTGGTGTAGATTATATTACCAAACCTTTTCATGGTGCAGAAGTCATATTACGAATTGAAAATCAAATTAATTTACGTTTGCTACAAATTAAATTAGAAGAAAAAAATATTCTTTTACAACAGGCGTTGGTTAATTTACAAGCTGCTCAAGTACAAAGGATTCAAAATGAAAAGATGGTGGCATTGGGGCAATTAGTAGCAGGCATTGCCCATGAAGTAAACAATCCAATTAGTTTTATCTATGGCAATCTTCAATATGCAAGCCAGTATGTGGGGGATTTGGTAAATATAATTGAAGTATATCAGAAAGAATATCCTCATCCCACTGTCAAAATACAGGAAATAGTCAAGGATACAGATCTGTATTTTTTAATCAACGATTTACGTAAGTTGATAGAAGCCATGTTTCGCGGCGCGGATCGTATTCGTCAACTTGTACTAGCACTCAAAAATTTTGCGAGAATTGATGAAGCACAAATCAAGTCAGTAAATATTCATGAAGGTATAGATAGTACCTTACTGATGTTACAACACCGACTTAAAGCAACAACCCATCATCCGGCAATTGAGATAGTGAAAGATTATGGTAAATTGCCTTTAGTCACTTGTTATGCAAGTGAAATCAATCAGGTATTCATGCATCTGTTAAATAATGCGATTGATGCCATAGAAGAGGGAATAGGGCATCGAACATGGGGCAGAGAAAAAACCCATAATGATGCTAAATGCCTCAAGTCACAAGATATCGTTACACCATCCCAATGCCCGAAAATTCAGATTCGCACACAGGTGACAAATACAGATAGTGTGAAAATTTGTATTGCTGATAACGGTTGTGGTATTAATGAGTTGTGGCGAGCGCGAGTTTTTGAGCCATTTTTTACCACCAAGTCTGTAGGTAAGAGTGGGCTGGGATTGTCGATTAGTCATCAGATTGTCGTCCAAAAACACCAAGGTAAGCTCACTTGCCACTCATCCCCAGGGCAAGGAGCAGAGTTTGTGGTGGAAATTCCGGTAAGACTAAGGGATAGGGTGTAATACCATTTCACAAAAATTTTGCTTTGAATGATGGATTTCTAATTCTTTCCCCCCACTCACCCACTCCCCTACCTGTACTTTACAACTTAACTTTTTATCAAAAGCTGACTATTATTTTCAGTTGCATAGCATAATAGATAATGTGACTGATCTTTTAGACCCTTTACGATCTCTCAAACAAAGTCACTGGTTCAAGCTGATCTGCGGAGCCAGTATGCAACATCTGAGCTCAGTTAGAAGTTTAACATTAGCCTACGCTCTAGCTGGTGCTGATTGCATTGATGTCGCAGCTGATCCAGCTGTAATTGCAGCAGCTCAAGAAGCGATCGCAGTTGCAACTAACTTGAGTAGTGAACGAGCGAGACGGGGCTTTGGCAAAAACATCCAGTCTCCCCTGTTGATGGTTAGCCTCAACGATGGGGAAGACCCTCATTTTCGCAAAGCAGAGTTTAATTCTACGGAATGTCCAACTGATTGTAGCAGACCATGTGAAAGAATTTGTCCGGCACAAGCAATTGTTTTTAATAGTATAAAATACGACTTATCTGGAGTAGTGGCGCAAAAATGCTACGGGTGTGGACGTTGCATACCTGTGTGTCCATATGGTATAATTTATACAAAATCATATGTATCAACGCCAGGAGCGATCGCGCCATTGATACTCTCAAACGGGGTGGATGCTGTAGAAATTCATACAAATGTTGGACGTTTGGCAGAATTTCAGAGATTGTGGCAAGCAATATCACCATGGGTTGAACGTCTTGCTGTAGTAGCAATTAGTTGTCCAGATGGAGATGGTATAATAGAGTACCTTCATGCTTTACACGATCTCATTGCCCCACTACCATGTGCCTTAATTTGGCAAACCGATGGTCGTCCCATGAGTGGAGACATTGGCGATGGCACGACTCTAGCGGCGGTAAAATTAGGGCAAAAAGTTTTGGCAGCTCAATTACCAGGATATGTGCAGTTAGCAGGAGGCACAAATGGCTACACCGTTGCTAAGTTAAAGGCAATGGGACTGCTAAGGAAAGCAGAGGAGCCTGTGAGTAGGGGAGCAGGGGAGAAGGAAGGAATTCTCTCCTCTGCGCCTCTGCCCCCCCACCCCCCTGCCTCAATTTCTGGAGTGGCATACGGTAGCTACGCCCGGTTATTGCTGTCACCAATTCTTGAACAGTTAGAAGCTATGGAGGTGAATCAACTCGTAAATGTCCGTCTAGAAGACGAAACCGAATTACTTTGGCAAGCCGTAAAGCTTGCTGATTCTCTCGTTTCCCAGCTCAAGTCACAGCAGTAGGAATACAAAAGGTATTTCCTACATTCGCGCCATACGGACATTTAATCCGATGCTGCGGTTACTCAGCACGGAAATGTCCTTGCTATCTCTAAAAACGTCACCAAAGAAAGCATGACGATTACAGACGATCTCCAAAAGTTATTAGAAATTTTGCCCCAAGACCTACGGCAAATACTAGAGAAGCATCCCCAACGAGATAGTTTAGTAGAAGTGGTCTTGGATTTGGGTCGTCGCCCAGAAGCTCGTTTCCCTGATAGAGCTGAGTATCTGAGCGAAACACCCGTTACTCAGGATGAGATAGATGATTGTATTCAGCGAGTGGGAACTTTTGGCGGAGATAATCGGGCAGGAATAGAGCAAACCCTGCACAGAATCAGTGCTATCCGCAACCGCACAGGCAAGATTATTGGTTTAACTTGCCGTGTCGGTAGAGCGGTATTTGGCACGATTGGGATGATCCGCGACTTGGTAGAAACTGGAAAATCAATTCTGATGCTGGGACGTCCTGGCGTAGGTAAAACTACTGCTTTGCGGGAAATTGCCCGTGTTTTAGCGGATGACCTACAGAAGAGGGTGGTGATAATTGACACATCAAATGAAATTGCTGGAGATGGTGATGTCGCCCACCCCGCGATTGGTCGCGCACGACGAATGCAAGTGGCTCATCCCCAACTACAGCATCAGGTAATGATTGAAGCAGTGGAAAACCATATGCCAGAAGTCATTGTGATCGATGAAATAGGCACAGAACTGGAAGCGATGGCGGCTCGTACCATTGCGGAACGAGGCGTGCAGTTGGTAGGTACAGCACACGGAAACCAGTTAGAAAACCTGATCAAAAACCCAACCCTTGCTGATTTAGTTGGTGGTATCCAAGCTGTGACACTGGGGGATGATGAAGCTAGACGACGGGGTAGTCAAAAAACCGTGTTGGAACGCAAAGCTCCTCCTACTTTCGAGATTGCTGTGGAAATGTTAGAACGGCAACGCTGGGTAGTTCACGAAAGTGTCGCTGACGTGGTAGATAATCTGCTGCGGGGACGCCAACCCAACCCACAAGTGAGAACGGTTGATGAAAATGGTAAGGTAACGACAACGCGCCAACTTACTGCGATCAATGGTCGTGGTAATACTACTGTCAATGAAGATGAATCTTTTGCAGGTGGGACGCCGCGACAGTCTAACGGTTGGCGTGCTTCTGGGCAAATGGTTCCACTACCATCTTTTTCTAACATCGGAGAAAAAAGTTTTGGGCAAAGTGAGTTTGACCGTTTACTAAATGAATCTTTAGACTACTCAGATAGCTTTGATTTTTCTGCGAAAAAAACAGCAGGACCAAATGGTGAAGATTTGCCACTGCATATCTATCCTTATGGTATTAGTCGTGGTCAATTGGAACAGGTAGTCTCTGTACTGAATTTACCAGTAGTCTTGACAAAAGATATTGATAGTGCTGATGCGATTTTGGCGTTGCGATCGCACGTCAAAAACCATGCCAAATTACGGCACATGGCTAAAGTCCGTCAAGTACCAATCCACATGATTAAATCCAGTACCATTCCACAAATTTCTCGTGGTTTGCGGCGGTTGCTCAACATTGACGAGCCAGAAATTACCGATGACAATGAACTCCAACTGTTTCTGCACAACGGTAGCGACGATGAGATGGATGCTCTAGAAGAAGCTAGATTAGCCGTCGAGCAAATTGTCATTCCCAAAGGACAGCCAGTTGAGTTGTTACCACGTTCAGCTCCTGTACGTAAAATGCAACATGAGTTGGTAGAACACTACCGTCTCAAATCCCACAGTTTTGGCGAAGAACCAAATCGCCGTCTGCGGATTTATCCGGCTTAAACGAGTAGGGGCGAACGGCTGTTCGCCCTTACAAAACTATTTATATGAACCGCCAAGACGCCAAGAAAAAGAGAGGTAATTTTGTAGCGGTTCGGGTAATGGTTTAATCTTACATAGTTTTACGGACAGGGTGCAAGATGTAAATTATGAGTTACAATACCTGAGCTGTTTCCGTACAACCTATCCCCTTTTCCCTGTTTCTTATTTCTCAGTAAAACTATGAGTGTATTGCTGCTGATAAAAGTTAACATAGTTAGAATAAAAGAAGAAAATATTATCAAAACTTATAATCTCTGTCCATGAACAAGCCTGTGTCCTTACAGACAGTTATTGAATACGTTGAGAATCTTTCAATTGAAGACCAAGATTTGCTATTGGAACTGATTCATAAAAGAAGGGTTGAAAAACGGCGTCAAGAAATTGCCCGAAATGCAGAACAAACGCTGGAAGCCATTAAAAAAGGTACAGCCAAACGTGGTACTATTGCTGACTTACGGGCTGATTTGTTAAATGAAGAATGAGAGCTATTGTTTGGGATAGTAGTTTTAAGCGTGCTTTTAAACGAGTTGTTCGCAAAAATCCTCGTCTAGAAGAAAAAATTTTTGATGTTTTGGAATTACTTGAGGATGAACCGTTTGCGCCTGCTTTGAAAGCACACAAGTTGAAAGGTGATTTAGAAGGTTTGTGGGCGTGTTGGGTAGAGTATGATTGCCGCATCATCTACAAATTTCAGCAAAATCCTGATTCTGATGAAGATATGATTGTCTTAATCGATCTTGGTACTCATGATGAGGTGTATTAAGAAATCGATGTAACAAACTCATACTGGTTTGAGAATGGGTAAAGAAACCTGCTAATGGTTAATCGCTCATAGCAATTAACCATTAGCAATTAGCAATTACACCTCCGCTACTACTTGTTCTTGTTCTCGTTCGACAAACTTCTGCACACGATTGCGATATTCTCTGAGGGATTCATCTGCCCATTCGCGATCATTACTATTTGCGTACAAATGTACTAGTGGTTCGCTGGCATCGGGCAGAACTAATACCCAACTATCGTCATGGGGTTGACAAACTTTTACCCCATCGATTAATTCTAGGTTTTGTGCTGGGTGAGTTTCCACTAAGTGGCGCATCAATGCCCCTTTGACTGTCCAAGGACAACGGATGACATGAGATTTGTGAATTACACGAGGTAATTCTGTGCGTACTGTGGCGATCGCTCTTTCCTGAATTGTCAGCATTTCAATCAGTTTAGCAACACAGAACATGGCGTCAAATCCGGGATGTAATTCTGGGAAAATAAAGCCAATATCACCACTACCACCCAACACGACATTGGCATTTTTCTGACACGCCTCCATCAATGCTGTAGGATTTGCTTTGGTGCGAATCACTTTACCATCGTGACGACGAGCAATTTGTTCTACAGCACTAGAAGCATGAACTGGTACTACTACGGTTCCTCTGGGATTAGAGGTTAAGATCATGTCCACCATTAGTGCTGTTAACATTTCTCCCCGAATGGGAATACCTGATTCATCAACCAAAATCAGTTGTTCTCCATTGGCAGATACTTGAACACCAAAGTTAGCTTTCAATGCTTCGACTACATGTCCTAGTTGAACCAAGAGTGCTTCGCGATCGGTTGTTGAGATAGCACTTTTATTCAGGCTAGCATTCAAAACTACAGCATCAGCCCCAAATTTATCTAACATTTGAGGTAACACTGCTCCTGCGACCGAGTATACGTAGTCAATGACCACTTTTGCGCGACTGTTACGAAGTGTATCAACATGTAGCAGTTTTTCAAAAGCTGTGCAGTATCGATCTATAACTCCTGTGGGGTAAGTAACATCACCAATTTCGTGCATTTGCGCTCGGCGCATATCTTCTTTAAAGTAAGCCCCTTCAATTTTCTTTTCGAGAGCTTTGGTGATATTAATTCCCTTAGCATCCATGAACTCAATTAAGATGTAGTCAGGGCGATCCGGATGCACCCGCACATGGATACCACCAGCAACGCCCATTGTGGGTATAACTGTACGCGCCATCGGGATAGCTGTGGCATCTAGGTTTTGGATTGTCACACCAACAGATAATAGACCGGCGATGAGCGATCGCGTTACCATGCGAGAGACATTGCGTTGATCGCGAGAAACTGTCACCCGTGAACCTGGTTTCAAAGTAGAACCGTAAGCCGCTCCCAACTTCACAGCAAATTCTGGAGTAACGTCGATATTCGCAAGTCCTTGCACGCCACGTTGTCCAAATAAATTGCGTTGAGCAGTGCTACCCCAAATTAAGTTAATGTTTAAAATCGCACCAGAGTCAATTTTCTTACTAGGCCAAACACGCACACCAGGGCTAATTTGAGCTTCTTCGCCTACAGTAGAAAGTGACCCAACCACAGATGCTTCTAATACATGAGCGCGACGATCTACACGGGTACCACGAGATATTACACAAGCTGACAAATGAGCTTCCTCACCAATTATTGCACCATTCCAGACAATTGGTCGCTTCAGATTAGCATAAGCACCAATGGTTACGTTATCACCAATTACAGTTCCACCTTCGATCTGCACTCTTGCCCCAATACGACAATTATCACCAATAATTGCTGGAGCTTCAATTTCAGCAGTAGGATCAATATGAGTGTTTTGACCTACCCATACTCCAGGCATTTTCTCTTGGTAGGCAAAGTCGAGCTTTACTTTGCTATGTAATCCATCATACTGGGCTTGGCGATAAGCGTCTAAGTGACCGACATCGCACCAGTAACCTTGAGCAATGTAGCCATACATTGGCTCGTTTTTTGAGAGTAGCAAAGGAAACAATTCTTTAGAAAAGTCTGATTCAGTATTGGCTGGCAAATATTCCAAAACTTCTGGTTCCAGGATGTAAGTGCCAGTATTGACTGTATCGGAAAAAATTTCACTAGTAGAAGGTTTTTCTAAAAATCGGCGAATCCGATTTTCTTCATCGGTAATTACCACTCCAAATTCTACTGGATTGGGTACACGAGTCAAAACCAAAGTTGCTTTCGACTTTTTTTGTTTGTGAAATTCTATTGCTGCTGAGAGGTCAAAATCTGTTATACTGTCACCACTAATTACTAAAAAAGTTTCATCCAGAAGCTCGGCAATGTTTTTCACGCAGCCTGCCGTTCCCAATGGTTGATCTTCTTCTACCGCATAAGTCATCTGCACGCCAAAATCACTGCCATCTTGGAAGTAATCTCGCAAAACATCAGGTAAATAGTGTAAAGTGGCAACTACTTCTGTAATTTGATGCCTTTTGAGGAGATTGATGATATGTTCGGCAATTGGACGATTGAGAATAGGCACCATAGGTTTGGGTAAATCGCAAGTTAGTGGGCGAAGCCGTGTTCCCGATCCCCCAGCCATTAGTACTGCACGCATAAATCCTCCTTATCTATTGCACCAGTCATGGCGTTAAAACCCAGTGATAAGTGTTTTGTTCTTCTTTCTCTAGTCTCCTATGGATGTTTACTTTTGCGGAACTTCCGCAAGTCTCATCTAGCCTGAATTAAGAATATCCTTTTGTCAGAGTATCTGGTTTATCCGCATAAAATCAAGATTCATACTCTATAGCCGTAAGCCGAAGAGCTACTTTACACTGGTATAAAAGTGAGTGGGAAGCACTATTCGAGTTGTTATTTCTTTGGTTTGGGGTGTAAATTGTCATTATGGTGTGAGAATGGCTGACTCGAATTTTTTCTGTTGCTTGCGGAGTTAATTGCAATGGGTGAGTTAATTAGTATCTTATTATTTGTCGGTTACGTAGCTGGCTTTTGGAAGTTTTGGAAAGGTTTTGAGCGAACTAATTTCTCTCGAACTTTGCCCAATCGTCTTAGTTTATCCTTATTATGGCCTGCTTTATTTATTATCAATAAGTCCTATCGTCGCAATTTTAGGAAGGCTTTGAAGGGTTAAATCTGATTTTTAAAGTCAATCTTAAATTTGTAGGGTGCGTTAACTCAGATCTTGCACCTCACCCTGAGTAAGCCTTGACTTATGTAAGGGCTTATAGCCAAAGTCCGTTTTAACGGACTAAAATATCTACCTAGTAAGCTGTCTTCTTACTTAAGCTATTAGCCTAGAAATAAATTTCTAGGCGGACAAAAAGCGGGTGCAAGATCTGATTTTCCAGTGATCGCTTGTCACATTCTCCCTCGACGATACTACCTTAAAGCCCGAAAATTAGTGTTGTTTGTGAAAAATAACACGATTACCAGTTCCTAAAGTAACCTAATTAAATTAATATATACTTGAGTGAAGTTTTTATGCGCCTAACAGGTGATCAACGCAAGAAATTGCTCGAAGCTATTACAAATGCTTATCCTAACCGTGATGATTTAGAGATTATGGTTAGTCTTCAGCTAGAAGAGAACCTCAATGCGATCGCCGGGGGAGCCAACCTTACTCAACTTGTTTTTAAATTAATTCTTGCTGTAAATAATCCTGTGATGGGTTGCGATCGCAATTTCATGGGGAGTATAAATCACAGAAAAATTTACAGGTAGAATTTTTTTGTAGTTTGGTTTTAGCGTTCAATACTCATCGTTGAGAAAGCGTGAACGGTCTTTTACTCTTGCAATGTAGTAATTTTACCCGAAAACTGCTATAAGATCAAGATAAATAGCAATCACGTCAACAGATATTTGCCTCGCTCGCAAAGAATAAGGAGTAAACAAGAGACTGGAGGGAGGAGGAGGGATCTGAAAAAAGACAACTGGCTCACACTGGGGCTATTACTGATATTCTTGCAGAAAACTTTGACTCATCCGGGCGTTCATTACCTCAACCGGGTTACAGGTTGAGAGAATATCACAGAATAGAGCAGTTTGTCGATCCGCGCTTTCCTGGTGCTAGTACTCACAGTAGAGTAGGAGATTGGGAAGTTATCAGGGTTGAGGAGTATACTCCCGAAGTTCCTACCAGTGGTTTTGAAGCAATTGTGATTTGTTATTGTCGCTACTCGCCTGTAACTTCTCCCCTAGAGCCTTTGCCAAAAATTCAAGTGTCGGAACAATTGCAGGAAGTATAAGTAAGTAGGCGTAAATAAATGAAAGTTTGTAGTAAGGGCTGTCTTCCCTACAAAGCTTTCTCTGAGCGTCACGATACTACGAACGTGAACGTGTATTTTATATTTAATTTTACGCCTTGCCAAGAAATGAATTTCTTGGCGGACGAAAACGAGATATTATCTGCACCATAGAGATTCCAGTGGTTTTACTGAGCGACAAACAAGATAACTACAGCTAAAACTATATTACATCATATATTATTTCCTCAAATATAATCATACGTCCTGAGGAGAATCACACGCTCAATCACTTAGCTATGGATTCCTATGCAGAAACTACAATTTTAATAGTTGATGATAGTCCGACAAACTCAATATTTTTATTAAATCTATTACAACAAGCCGGGTTTCATTCTGTTATCGCTAATAGTGGTGAAAGCGCTCTAAAAGAAATAGAGGCGATTTCACCAAGTCTAATATTGTTAGACGTGATGTTACCAGAAATGGATGGATTTGAATTGTGTTGTCGTCTTAAACAAGTAGAAACAACACAAGATATTCCAATTATTTTCATGACATCTCTAGATAAAACAGAAGATAAGGTGAAGGGACTAAGCTTGGGTGCTGTAGATTACATTACCAAACCTTTACAAAAAGAGGATGTACTAGCACGAGTAAATGTTCATCTCAAGCTGAGGAATTTAAATAAAAAATTAGAGGAGCGAACCGCAGAACTAACTCTTGCTTTAAATCGGTTACAAACATCTCAACTTCAATTGATTCAAAGTGAAAAGATGTCTCTCTTAGGACAATTGGTTGCTGGTGTTGCTCACGAAATTAATAATCCTGTTGGCTCTATTAGTGCCAATATTCTTTACGCATCGACTTATGTTAAAGAAATTATCGAGCATCTCCGACTTTATCAACAAAAATCAACGGATATTCAAATTGCTGCTCATGCTAAAGAAATTGAATTGGAGTATTTAATTGAAGATTTATTTAATATCTTGGTTTCTATGGATAGAAGCGCAATCAGAATTAAAGATATTAGCTCATCTTTAAGAATTTTTTGTCGTCATGATCATGAAGAAATGGTTTCTTTTGATATACATGAAGGACTTGATAGTACACTGCTAATTCTTAAACATCGACTTGATGCTATTGATAAACAACCTAAGATTGAAGTCGTCAAAAACTATGGCAATTTGCCTATGGTGCGCTGCTTTCCTGGTCCCCTAAATCAGGTATTTATGAATTTGCTAGTAAACGCAGTTGATGCTTTAAGAGATTCTTTTAGAAGTGACAAAATAAATCCGCAAATTATTATTAGTACTGCTTTAAATGCTGATTATACCAATATTATTATTTCTATTCAAGACAATGGAGCAGGTATTCCAGAAAATATTTTACCGCATATTTTTGAATATGCTTTTACCACCAAGCCAGTGGGCAAAGGAACAGGATTAGGATTAGCGATCGCTCATCAAATTATTGTCGAAAAACATGGTGGTTCCTTAGCGGTTAATTCTATTCCCAGTGAGGGGGCAGAATTCGTCATTAAATTACCAATTTAAATTATTGTAGAGAAGTTCAGCCGGAACGTCTCTACAGGATTTAATTGATAGCACATTCATTTAATTCAAAATTAAACTATGTTACCCTCCCTAGATTCGATATTAACAACTACTAATTTAAATCAGTCCATATTTGATATACCAGTAGAGGACAATAGACAAAGATTTCTCAGCTTTCCGATTGGAACTTATGGAAATAGTTTAATTCCCTTGGATCAAATTACAGAAATTTTGCGGGTTAATTTGGAGGAAATTTTAAGCGTACCGGAAACCCCTAGTAGTGTTTTAGGTGCATATAACTGGCGGGGCGATATGCTGTGGTTAATAGATTTAGAACATTTGATTGGTGGATATTCCATATTTGCACAGGTTTTAACTCCACAGCTAATAGCTATTGTCCTTCAAGTTGATAGCTATTACTTTGGGTTAGTTGTAAAATCGGTGAACGAAATTGAACTGCACCATCTTAATCAGCTATTACCTGCAAGAATGGGTTCGTTTCCCACTCAATTGCTTCCTTTTATTATTGGATATTTACCAAACGGTTCAACAGTTTTAAATCCCAAAGCAGTTGCTCAGTTTTTCTTATAGATGCTTAGCCTATTATTATTAGTTTAATCATCAAAAAAATAGTTATGAATACCGATTTAAATCAAAATAAAAATGGTAGTCCAAAAGTAAATAGCAGAACTCGAAAAGTTTCCTCTCCATCTGCTAATTTAGCAACAGAAAAGACTGAATACCAGTCGATGTTAACTCACGAAGAGTTGATATCGTCCGATATACTCAAACAGCAACAGCAGCAAATTATGGCGATCGCTAGACAAATGCAGCAAGCATCAGGTTTAGATGACTTGTTTAAAATTGCAGTGACAACGATCCGTTCTATATTAGCAGTAGATCGCGTATTAATTTATAAATTTGATGGGGATGCATCCGGTGTAGTGAAAGAGTCAGTTGAGCGCGGCTATACACCAGCAATACGAGATGGAATGCCAATGGTAGTCTTTGGCTATTATCAAATTCCTGATTATGAACAACAATCTGTGATTCGTTTTGATGATGTTGAAACAGCAGATTTGAGTCCAGATCAACACAAATTATGGCAGCAATTTCAAATTAAAGCCAGCTTAAACTTTCCTCTACAACTGGAGGGTAAAGTTTGGGGAATTTTAGCTGTGCAGCAATGCTCTAGAACTCGAATTTGGCAGGAAGCAGAAGTTACTTTACTGCATCAAATTGCGCGGGAATTCTTGATTTGTCTACAACCAGCACAATTTCAAGCATTGATGCAACAACGTTCAGAACAAGAGTTGCTTGTTACCCGTATTACCCAAAAAATTGGACAGTCGCCAAATTTTGACAACCTTTACCGCTTCGCCACAGTAGAAATTCGCCGCCTATTGAAGTGCGATCGCGTTGGCATCTACCATTTCAAAGAAGATTGGAGTGGGGAGTTTATCGCCGAATCTGTCGGTGCAGGCTGGGTATCAGTAGTAGACACTCAGGAGCGTGATAGTAGTTTGCACGGAAGTTTGACAGAATATGATCGCTGTACCATCAAAAGTTTGACTGCAGCTTCAACGCAAGAAGTAGACACCTATCTTAGAGATAGCAAAGGCGGTGAATATGCCCGTGGAGAACGGTATAAGCAGGTGAATGACATCTACACTATGGGTTACACTCCTTGTTACATGGATACATTGGAGAAATACCAATGTCGTGCTTACATAGTTGTACCACTGTTTGTCAATGGCAAACTTTGGGGATTATTAGCAGCATATCAGAATTCTGGTCCCCGTGCTTGGCAAGAGTCTGATGTTAACTTCATGTTACAACTAAGTTCACCTCTTTCTGTCGCCATACAGCAGATGGAAGCTCAGATCAAGATTGAGCAATCTGCAAAGCAAATTGCCAAATCAGCAGCTCGCGAACAAGCCCTCTCCCGCATAACCACCCGATTGTCGCGCACGATGGATTTAGAAGCAATTTTCCGATTATCAGGGCAAGCACGGGAGAATCTAGCCGCAGATCGCATTGAAACAATTTTTAAAATTGCCACTCAAGAAACCAGACAAATGCTCAACTGTAGCCGAGTGGCTCTGTATCAATTCCTTCCAAATTGGAGCGGTAGGTTTGTAGCTGAATCAACAGCGATCGGCTGGAATCGGTTGCTAGAAATTATTCCTACCATAGAAGATACTTTTTTGCAAGAGACTCAAGGTGGTCGCTACAAAAACAACGATTCCCTTGTCGTCAATGATATCTACACTACAGGACACGCCTCTTGCCACGTCGAACTCTTAGAGCAGATGGAAGCCAAAGCATACATGATTGTGCCAGTGTTTGCCGGAGAGCAATTATGGGGCTTGCTCGGTGCATATCAAAATGACAAACCACGAGTTTGGGAGAAAGGAGAATTAAGTTCTCTGGTGCAGGTGGGTATTCAAGTTGGCATTGCCCTCAAACAGGTGAAATACCTTGAACAAGTACGGCAACAATCCGATCAACTGGCAAAACTAGCAGAGCGAGAAACCAACTTCGTTCAATTTATCTTCAAAATTGGACAGCGCATTGTGGAACGCTTGCAACAAAAAAACTTCAAACCAGACTCGCTGTTCCGTTCGATTACCCAAGAATTGCGGCAATTGCTTAACGTTGATCGCGTCGCCATTTATCGATTCAACCGCGATTGGAGTGGAGAGTTCATTATTGAAGATGTGGGTAGCGGATACCTGAAGCTAGCTGGTACAGATATGGCGCTCATCGCCGATCCTGTTTTACAAGAAAGTTCCGGTGGGCGCTATCGTAAGAATGAGCCAAGCGCCGTCAATGACATTAATCTTTCTGCCGATCTTACCTTTAGTCGAGAGATTCTGGAACAGTGGGGGGCAAAAGCTTATATTGCTGCACCACTGTTTAAGAATGAACAGCAACTTTGGGGTTTGCTGTTAACTTATCAAAATACTTCTGCTCGTTCTTGGGAAGAGGGTGAAGTAAATTTGCTGATTCAAGTAGCCACACAGTTGGGCATTGTCTTACAGCAATCTGAGTATTTAGAGCAACTAGAAATTCAGTCGCAACAACTCAGTGAAGCCGCAAGACGGGAGAAGCTAGCCAACGAAGCATTGCAACAGGAAGTAGCACAACTATTATCTGCGGTGCAACCAGCGCTCCAAGGAGATTTAACAGTCCGCGCACCAGTTACTGGCGATGAAGTAGGTAAAATTGCCGACACTTATAATAATACTTTAGAGAACCTGCGCAAGTTGGTGATGCAGGTACAGCAAGCTTCTCAAGCAGTAGCCAGTACTTCTCAAAATAGTGAATCCTCCATTGTCAAGCTTGCTAACCAAGCGCAACAACAATTTCAAGCCCTCTCCCAAGCAGTTGAGCAAATTCAAGAGATGGTGGCTTCTACAGAAGCAGTAGCTACCAGTGCCAGACAAGTTGAAGACGCGGTGCAAAAGACAAATCAGACTGTCAAAGAAGGTGAATCTGCTATGAATAAGACTGTGGATGGGATTACGACAATTCGAGAAACGGTTGCAGAAACAAGTAAACGCATCAAGCGCCTTTCGGAGTCTGGTCTGAAAGTTTCCCGCGTGGTGAGCTTGATCAGTAATTTTACCACACAAACGCAAATTTTAGCACTTAATGCAGCAATTGAAGCTACTAAAGCTGGAGAACATGGTCGAGGTTTTGCTGTGGTTGCCGATGAAGTGCGCTCTCTAGCCGGACAATCAGCCGAAGCAACTGCCGAAATAGAGGAACTAGTACAAGAGATTCAAGCAGGCACTTCCGAAGTAGCCGCAGCAATGGATACGGGGATTCAGCAGGTTGTGGATGGCACAAAGTTAGTGATCGAAGTGCGACAGCAACTCAATGCGATCGTTGAAGCAACAACCCAAATCAGTCAACTGGTAGAGCGCATCACCCATACTACCCAAGTACAAAACCAACAATCACAATCAATTACAGAAACTATGACAGATGTAGCAGCGATCGCCAACAAAACTTCTGCCGATTCAATCAAACTATCTCTTTCCTTCAAAGAACTACTCATCATGGCACAAGACTTACAACGCAGTGCCAGCCAGTTTAAGGTAGCTAGAGGCTGAGCATGAATATAAACCCCGACTACCAAACCGAACTTTATCACCACTTCTCCCTAGAAGTTCCAGAATTACTAAGCACAATTGAACAAGCTTTGCTCAACTTACAAGCACAACAAAGCAATCTTGATCAAGTGCGCACAATGATGCGGGCAACTCATACAATCAAAAGCATCACTGCCACATTTGGATGGGAAACTATTAAGAACATAGCGCACACATTAGAAGATGTTTTCCGTTCCATCTGTCAGCCAAATGTGGTGATAGATTCTGAAATGAAAGCTTTGTTTTTTGAGGGTTATGAATGTCTGCGCGATCCTCTCATGGCAGAAATTACAGGCTCTCATGTCGAGCCACAGCAGTTAGAAGAACGCTCAAAACTGATCTTATCTCGTTTGCAAGAAAAGTTTAAAGATTTCTTGCTCACACCAGAATCCTCAACTCCTTCAGAAATCAGCTTTGAGAATATTCAAATTATCTTTGAGGGCAGTATCGCTCCGGAGCTAGAAAAGACTGCCCAAAATATTGTTAACGCTAAGCCGAAAGATATTATTACTCTGTTACGCAACTTAGCTCAAAAGTTTGTTGGTTATGCTCAAGCAATTGAACTTCCCGGTTTCTTAGCTATTGCTCAAGCGACAATTGCCGCACTAGACAATCACCCCCGGCAAGCACGTACTATTGCCCGTCTCGCCTTGGAAGATTTTCGTTCTTGCCACGCTGCGATCCTTTGTGGTAACACCTTGTATTATCCTAGTTCTGCTTTACAGCAACTTGCGGAGTTAAAATTTGTATCTGTTGAGGAGGAAGAAATTACTCACAATGAATTAGTAGCAATAGATGATTTTGAGTCTAATACTTCAACTGATTCAATTCCAATAGCATCAACTACTCACTTCTCATCTTCTGGATTTGATCCCCCGCCAACAAATCTTCCTAAAATTGTGCGAGTCAATGTCGAACACCTTGAACAACTAAATTACCTCAATGCAGAATTATTGACAAATCAGAACCGTCAGTTTCTACAAGATGGCAAGATGCGAAGTTCGTTGCGTAAAGTTTTCAGTCGTTTGCGGCAATTCCAGCAAATTTTAGGCAATTTACAAGATTGTTCAAATCCTTTACTACTGGAATATGGGGTGCAACGCAAAAATCCTTTTGGTTCTGTTTATTCTCCTAGTTTTGATACGCTAGAACTAGATTCTTACAGTCAATTTCACGAGTTGCTCCATACTTTAGTAGAAGAATCAGCTTACTTAGAGCAAGAAATCGATCACATAGAACAACTCAGTCGTCAAAAGACTCATTTGTTGAACAAACAGCAAAAATTAGTTACCAAATCTCGTGATGTTCTTTTAGATGCACGAATGCTGCCTTTAGGTAGTGTCTTGAATCGATTGCATCCGGTTTTAGAACAGTTACAAACTTCACACAAAAAACTAATTAACTTAACGATTAAGGGCAATGAAGTTTTGGTTGATAAAGCGATCGCCGAACGTCTTTATGAGCCGCTTTTACATTTAGTTCGTAATGCCTTCGATCACGGTATTGAATCGGCAGAAGTTCGTCAGCAACGTGGTAAACTTGTCCAAGGTAAAATTGAAATTCGCGCATACTATCGAGGTACTAAACTGCTTATTGACGTGCAAGATGATGGGCAAGGACTTGATTTTGATGCGATCCGAAACAAAGCTATTCAATGTGGATTAATTGCGGCTCAAACAGCTAACTCCAAGAGTGAATCTCAATTAGCTGAGTTGCTTTTTGAACCTGGTTTCTCCACAGCTAAACAAATTAGCGATCTCTCTGGGCGGGGTGTCGGACTTGATGTGGTACGTGTACAACTTCAGGCAATTCAAGGTAAAGTTGCTGTAAATACAGAAGTAAAAAAAGGTACAACTTTTACTCTGCAAATCCCGCTTAATCTCAGTATTGATAAATTACTGGTTTGTCAAGCTGGTGAAAAGGTTTATGCTTTATCAGCAGATACGATAGATCAAATTCTTTTACCTAAACCTGGTCAAATTCACTACTCTGAGCATGGTAGAGTTCTACGTTTAAATCTTACCTCAGGTTCTCAACTAGAACAAGGTGAATTAATCCCAATCTATAGGCTCTCGTCGATTCTTGATTATTCTAGGGGAGTAGGGGAGAAAGGGAGTGGGGGAAATACGTTGCCGTTGTTGATTGTTTCTAGTCACCATCAACTGCAAGCGTTAGAAGTGGATCGCATTATTTGGGAACAGGAATTAGTGGTTCGTCCTTTCGGGAAGTTAGTATCCACTCCATCCTATGTCTACGGTGGCACAATTTTAGCTGACGGAAGGCTCACACTGGTAATTAACGGTGCAACCTTGCTTGATTTCATTTTGAATAAACAGATGCAAGTAATGGAATCACAAAAAACTGGGTTGATACGCTCAATACAACCTGCACTTCCCAGACTAGCAGAACCATCTAAAATTGAGTCTAGTAAACCCACGATTATGATTATCGATGATTCAATTACTCTGCGTCAAGCGCTAGTATTAACGTTGCAAAAAGCAGGCTATCAATCGTTACAAACTCGTGATGGTTATGAGGCGAACGCTATTCTGAAAACTGAGCCTAAAGTCGATTTAATCATTTGCGATATTGAAATGCCCCGAATGAATGGTTTTGAATTTCTCACTCACTGCATATCCGATGATCGCTTATCTCAAATCCCCATTCTCATCTTAAGTTCTCGTACCGCATTAAAGCATCGTCAATTTGCATTGAAACTTGGTGCAACTGCTTACTTAACTAAGCCCTATTCAGAGCAGCAATTGCTATCTACTATCAGTCAAATTCTCTCAGAGTTAGGGAAACAAAAAAATCACGACTTATCAACTCGCTTGCGGGAGTATTCTCATGAAGACATCACTGACTGAAGGTAAGTACATCACTTTCAAAATTTCTAACTACATATTAGCATTACCAATAGATAACATATTTAAAGTAATTACCTGTCCACCCGATTTAAGTAAAATTCTCAAACACACAAAACTCGCACAAATGGGTAAACGTACAGTCATGCTGCTCAACCTTCGCGCTAGTCTGGATCCTCACTTAAATCATCAACAAGACAACGACTGCTTTGGTCGTTTTCTCATCATTACCCAAGGCAGCCAAGAAGAATTATACGGTATTTTGGTGGACGCTCCTCCAAACTTGCTCAAAATTTCCGAAACTAGTATTCAGTCTGTACCTGAGTCTTTTCACCACATTGGACTTCCCAGTTGGGTGAGCCAAATTGCTATTTTAAACCACAAAGATCAACCCTCAACTATATTAATGCTGGATATTAATCAGGCATTTGCTTTAAAATAAGTTTAATCTTTTTGTGTAACCGCCAAGACGCCAAGAGCGCCAAGGAAAGAAAGTCTATGTAGGTTGGGCTATGCCGCACATATCTGAGCTTTGGTGGGCAGTGCTACTATAAATACTACTATAAATACCCTCAAAGCAAGATATAATCTCCTTTAAATCCAAAGTTTTACTCAGCTAATTGATGTTGATTCCAAAGTGAAATAGTCCCCTTTATATCTAGTAGAAAAATCGTTTTTGTGACTTCTTTGTGGGATATAACAGCTACATGGCTGAGCATCTCGTTCCCTGGTTTCTCATAACGAAAAGACTGAGGCAGCAAGCGAAAAAATTCTAGCGGTAACTCTAATAAATCAGGAGGTTCATCCACTGAAATTCCACAGAGTTCCCCCTGAGAATTGCGCGTAATTACAAGAATTGGTTGGTTACATTGTTGAGGTAAATCACCTGAGCTTAACTGTTGGTGCAAGTCCAAAAGCTTAATTATATGCTTGCCTAACTGGACTAACCCCATTGTTGTCTGCCTTGTGGCGATCGCATAACAATCCACAACTTTGATTACATCACTAACCAAAAGCGCAATTAGATTTTCTCCAATCTTAAAAACTATAAACTTACTTACTTTTGACTCTTTGTCCATGCATCTCTCCTGAGAGTGTTTTTCTCTAGTACATCTGTCAGTGTGGCTAACAGCATGTGTTCTAGATAAGGTTTGGTAATATAAGCGGTTGCTCCCAACTTGAAAGCAATTAAGCGGTGCTTTTCGCTACTTCTAGAAGTCAGCATCACGACCGGAATATTTGCTAAATCTGGGTTATGCTGACGGTTTTTGAGGAACTCAAAGCCATTCATCCGGGGCATTTCGATATCGCAGAATACTAAGTTAATGTCTGTGTGCTGCTGGAGTTGTTCTATCGCCTCGTAACCATCTTTTGCTTGAAGCACCTGATAGCCAGCTTTTTGTAGGGTGAGGGCTAGAGTTTGGCGCACGGTAATTGAATCATCGACTAGGAGAATAGTTTTGTTTGGTCTTTCTTTTAACTGTGGTAATGGTGATGCTGGTAAGGTAGCACGAGCCTGTTGAGGCAATTGCGGCTGTTGTTTGGATGTGAGGAGCAGGGGTGTGTGCTGTGCTGTGCTGTTAGTTTGTTGATTAAACAGATATTCCATTAATGCTGACCCATCTAGTACCAATGTTAGCCGACCATCAGCGAGAATACTACCTCCATAAACATAGCTGGGTGGCACAATCATTTTGCCTAAAGGACGGATGACTAATTCCTGATCTCCAAGTAACCTATCTACTTCCAAACCAAGAATTTTATCTTGGCAACGGATGAGAATGATGGGCTGCATCTGTTCGTTGGGCTGCTTATTCTGGCTCAACTGGGGTTGGTTTTCTAACGAGAAATAATTCAAGCTCTTTAGTTGGTAGATTGGGATAAGTTGATTTACCCCGTCATTGCTCCACCGGAGGACTTTGCCACCTTCCCAAGTGTGAATTTGGTTTGTCGAGGGAATCAGAATTTCTTTGATCGCATTCTTCAACAAACCATAAGTGCGATCGCCGACCTGAAAAAGCAGTACAGATCCGATACTTAAGCTCAGGGGAATTTGCAGCTTGAAAATTGTACCGTGATACAGCTCAGAATCAACTGCCACCGAACCTTGCATTGCATGTAAATGAGTACGAACCACATCAAGACCAATACCCCGCCCAGAGAGGTCATTTACTTGGGATGCCATAGAAAAGCCTGGTTCAAAAAGTAAATCTGTCAGCTGAGTCTCATTCAGGCTCCTAGCTTGTGCTGGCGAAATAAGTTGACGTTCTACCGCTAGAGCACGAATCTGTTCAAAATCCAATCCTTGACCATCATCTCGGACTTCAACTACCAAATACCTACCTTGATGGTAGGCGCAGATTTCAATCAGACCTTTCTCTGGCTTGCCCCGTTGTTGTCTAACTCTGGGAGACTCAATTCCATGATCGAAGGCATTGCGCAGCAGGTGTAGCAGGGGGTCATACAATTTCTCCACCACTGCTTTATCGACTAAAGCTTCAGATCCACGTAACTCCAGTCTTACCTGTTTTTTATGTATCAATTCTAACCGCTGCAAGATGCGGGGAAAGCGGTCGAAAAGATTTCCCAAGGGCAACATCCGAGCTTCCATTAAGGCATCACGGGTATTAGTTAACAACCGCCGCTGTTTTTCTTTGGTTTCATGAGACTGACGAGTGAACATTTCAATGGCGTCGGTGGCTTCTCCTAATTGCACAGCATCTTCCACAATCGAGTGGATCAGATTGTGCAATTGTTCTGGTTTGAACTGGCGACAAGACCATTCTTGGAGTTGGTTAAGCAGTTGCTGATGTTGCTTTTGCCTGACTAGAAGTAATCGCACCGCTGCCCAAAGTTGTTCATTTTGCAGCAACAAGCGATTTTGGTTGGTGAGCAATTCCCCAATGAAGTAATTAAGTTCTTCTAAATGGTCAACATTAACCCGCACGGTGTGCGTTGAGGGGGTAGGAGGAGAGGGAGGAGATGCTGATGCCTTTTGAGCAGCATCGGTATCGTTTGAATTGGCGGCTGTTTGTCCCCAGACGAGTTCTAAAAGCGAGTTAGCTTCCTCGTAACTTGATGTAGCTACACTCGATATGTCCACTACTGGCTCAGTTGAATTGCTGTGTAGTTCACTCAGTTGTTGTAATGCCAACGACGGTTGTCCACCTTGGGTACGATCGCCATTGAGTACTGCTCTTTGTCCTGCTTGAAAATCTTCAAGAGCAGTGGCGGTAATGGTTTGGGCTTGCTCTGGATGGCTGTCTAAAGCAGCGATCGCCGCTGTAGCGATGGCTCCAAATCCAGGTAAGTTCAGGGATTCGCCTAGCCCAAAAAAAACTTCTGCCTGAGTTCTCAGCGTGCTGGCAATCTGCTGGGTGTCACCACTATCTAGGGCTAGTACGAGTTGTGCTAATCTTTGAGATACACCCATTTCAAAAATGGACTGGGTTAAATCGAAGCCCAATTCTACCGAACTGGGAATGTAAGCTTCTTGACCAAAACAGTCCCCTAACTTTTCTTGCAGTTGAGCAAAAACAGCAGCGGTGCGATCAAGAACTGAGGTATCATGATGCTCACCTGTGAGTAGAGCGGTTATGGGTAGGCGGAGACACTCATAACCTTCAAACAGTAAAGCTTCAACTTCTGGATCAATTGACTTGTCGGGTTGGCAAAGTCCTCTAAAAATATCTTCCAAGGAGTGAGCCACTATTTTAATTGTTTCCAAACCAACACTGGCTGCTGCCCCTTTAATAGTGTGGGTAGCCCGCATTAAAGTATGAAATTTATTAATATTGTACCCTTCTCTAAGACTGAGCAATTCTTGTTCGATGACTTGCAGCAGTGAGGACGCTTCTTGGAGAAAGTAGTGGTAACTTTGTTCATAAATAGTTGAGTCAATCATTTCTCAAAAGTCCTTAATTGACCTTAAACTGGTCAGCACTTGCCTGAAGATTTTGCGCCATTGCCTGAAGTTCTTTGAAGGAGGTAGAAATATGAATAGAATCCTCCTTTGTCTTATTAGCGATCGCTGCCACATCGGTCATAGTTTGCGTTACCGAGTCAAACTGCTGAGTTTGTACTTGGGTTGCCTGGGTGATGCCCTCCACAAGTTGGCTGATTTGGGTGGTAGCAGCAACGATCGCATTCAAATTCTGACGGGCATTGTCTACTTGCGTTGTGCCTGCCGCCACCTGCTGGATTACATTTTCCATCGCAATGGAAACCTCTGCCGTGCCTTTTTGAATTTCCTCCACCAGTTGCTCAATTTCCGTAGCGGCTTGGGCAGACTGACGCGCCAAAGAGCGCACCTCGTCCGCAACCACAGCAAAACCGCGCCCATACTGTCCGGCTCTGGTGGCTTCAATCGCTGCATTTAAAGCTAGCAATTGGGTTTGAGTCGTAAAGTTGCTAATCAAATTTACCACCTTAGTCACCTTTTGGGAAGATTCCGAAAAGCGCTTGAGCCTTTGACTAGTTTCTGCCACTGTCTCCCGGATATCTTGAATTCCATCCACGGTGCGGTTCATTGCCGCATCTCCTTGCTGGACAATTTGGTTTGCCATCTGCACTGCCACTTCCACCTGTTGGGCGTTCGTCGCTACGGCTTGAGTGGAATTAACCATCGTTTGGATTTGCTCCAGAACGCGGTTGAGGGACTGAAACTGCTGCTGGGCAAGGTTTGCTAGCCCAACAATTTCGGCAACGCTTTGTTGGGAGGTTTGGGAGACTTGGAGCGAAGCTGTTTGCACTTGTGTGACGATTTTTCGCTGACTTTGCAGAGTGTTGTTGTAGGCATCGGCAATAGTACCGACTTCAGTTTGCGTTACTGGCGCACGGACGGTGAGATCCCCTTTGAGAGCAGGTTGCACCGCCTTCAGCAATTGGATCACCTCTTGTTGGAGTTGCTCTTTGGCAGTTCTTTCTCTTGTTCCAGCCTCTGCTAATTGCTCTGATCTAGTGCGCAGTTGCTCCAAGTATTCTGCTTGTTGTAGCGCAAGACCGATTTGCACTCCCACCTGGGCTAGCAAGTTGACATCTATTTGTTCCCAATGACGTGGTGCATCATTTTGATAAGCTCCTAACAGCCCCCAGAGTTGGTCGTTCATGAAGATGGGCGCAATCATGTAAGCTTTCGTACCCCACTCCGTAAGCAACTGGATGTGGCATTCCTGATGCCCAGAAGTTCGGACGTTGTCTACGCAGATAGTTTCTCTTCGGCGATACCTCCCGCCCTTAGTTTCTTGGAGGTGAGTATCTTCAACCTTAGCCAAGTCAGTTCCCACGAGGTTGATCCAATCGCTGCCAACATCCTCAACCACAAAGTCACCACTCCAGTCCGGATTAAAGCGGTAGATGGCTACGCGATCGCACTTCAACTGTCTCCTTAATTCCTGAACAGCCATCTTTAACAGTTTGTCGAGGGAAAAATTCTCCTGAATTAGTGCTAACCCAAGTCTATATACTAGTTTGCTGTAAATTGTCCCCTGTTCAACGGACTTTGCTAATCTTTGTGATGAAGAACGAAGTTCCTCAATATATTCTGCATGCTGCAAAGCTACCCCTAATTGAGAGCCAATTTGAGCCAACACCTTGACTTCACCCTCTTGCCAGTGCCGTGAGCCGCTGTGTTGAAACGCCGAGAGCAACCCCCAAAGCTTCTGCCCTTGGAATATAGAAACAACCATGCAGGATTTGATGCCAAATTCTTCTAAAGCTTCTAAATGGCAATCTGTTAGATCGGCATTGTAGACATCATCGACGACAAAAGGTTCGTTTTTGCGGAACCTGCCGCCAGAGTGTTCGTTTAAATAAGGATCTTCCCAAGCACTACCAACTAATTTGGCCCATCCGCCAGACTCAGACTCTACCACAAAGTCGCCGAAATAATCTGGACGAAACTTGTAGATGGTTACTCGCTCCACGCCCAGAAGTTTCCTGACTTCCTGCGTCGTCGTCTTGAAAATCGTGTCAATGTCTGATGAGGTGCGAATCTTTTGGATTACTTTAACTACTGCTCGTTCCCGCTCTGCAGTTTTAGCAATTTGGATGGACTGCTCCCGTAGCTGCTCTAGATACTCGGCTTGCTGTAAAGCCACGCTAAACTGAGATGCAATCTGCTTGGCAAACTCTATTTCATCCTGCTGCCATTGACGTGGGCTACTGCATTGATGAATGCATAACAATCCCCACAATTTACTTCCTTTGAGAAGTGGTATAATTAAGTTTGCTCGAACTTGAAACTGTGATAATATATTGATGTGGCAGTCGCTTAGGTTTGCATTGTAGATATCAGCCACTGCCTGAATTTGTCCTTTGGCGTAGTGGACGGCATACTGTTCGCCAAAGCAGTAGTCGTGAACCTTTGCCGCTAGTGCCGAAGTGTAGCCATTGACATCTTCCGATACAAATTCTCCATCACTAAAGCCGGAATTAGGGACAAAGCGGAACACACCTACTCGATCAGCGTTGAGGATTTGGCGGACTTCTTTTGCAGTGATTTTAAAGATGGTATCTAAGTTTAAGGTTTGACGGATCTTTTCAATCGCCTTGGCGAGGATTTTTTCCTGCTCTGTTTGCTTTTGCATTTGAGTGCGAAATTCTTCAGGCAGCAACATTAAACTCAATTGCGTGACAATCTGAAACAGCAGATTGATTTGAGTTTCCTGCCATTGCCGTAAACCAGAGCATTGCTGCACGACGAGTAAGCCCCATACTTGTCTGTCTAGCAGAATTGGCAACGAGAGCGAAGCTTTGACTTGGAACTTTTTGAGCAGTTGGAGTTGGTGGGCACTCAGAGCTTTTTCTTCAATATTATCTAAGGCGACTACAAGCTGTTGCTGATATGAAAGCCGATTCTCACCGCCAAAGGCGATCGCTGACAGAGACTCGGACAGAGCTGGAGTATAACCTGCTACTAGCGACTCTGCCAATACTGTGCCTTGATTTTCTGACTGAAAACGGTAAATGAGCGCTCGATCTACTTGTAAAAGGTTACGAACTTCAATTACTGTGGCAATTAACAAGGCGTCAATATTTGCCGCTTGACGCATCCGACTGACGACACTATACAAGCGTTGGCGCTCGTGCTTGATGTGTTGCTCAATGACAGCCAAATTAGCCTGAAACTGTGGATCTAAATTACCATTCTCGGCTCTTTCCTTGTCGCTGTTGCTGTAAGGAAGCGACTGGTTTTGCTGGGACTGAATCTCAAATAATGAATCGGTTTGCTCAAATTCGTGCAAGACTATACCTAAATCTTCAGTTGTCATGTTAGTTTCCTTATTAACTTAGTTTTTCCAGCCCTTACACCTTCTGATGTATCTGCCATAAAGGACACTGAGTAATAGCTGTGACATCCAAAACAGTACTATAGTCCTCAAGCACAACCCCTAAGACAAAAGGTAGGAGTGTTCTAAGACAGAAGCCAGGAGCCACTTTTTGGAGTTGTTGTAAATCGTGTAACTCAATGTCGTCCACTTGCTGAACAACTAAACCCACAGATCCTTCGTTACTTTGAACCACTATTGCCACAGGAGATAATGCTTTGAGATCAGATAGGGAAGGATAGCCGACAAGATGGTTAAGATCCACTAGCCACAGCATTTCTCCTCGCCAATTGCCAATTCCCAAAACGCACTCAGGCATTTCTGGAACTGGCATAGTTTCTGTCAAGTTTACCCTGATAATTTCTGCAATTTGCTCAAGAGGCAGCAGCGCACTATCCTGCCCAAGAGAAAAGCGGAGCAACCGAGATCTGGTTTCTATTGGTAGTGGGTCTAATCCCAGTGGGTCAATAGTTTCATTATATACTGAGTTACGTGCCAGCATAAATCTTCTTTTTGAAACAGCATGAATCAAGACGTTTGATGGAACGTCTATACATTATTTGTCACTTAATTGCTCAATGGTTTGTAGCAGTTGTTGTTGATTTACTGGCTTAGCTATATATGCATCGGCTCCCAGCATTGAACCCCAAAGTTTATCTGCCTCAGTTCCTTTGGTTGAACACATAATCACCGGAATGCACTGAGTACTAGAGTTTGTTTTGAGTTCGCGGCAAAGTTCAAATCCACTTTGTCCCGGTAAGATCACATCAAGAATCACCACATCTGGTTTGTGCGACTGAAGTTTGATCTGAGCCTCTTCACCAGAGGAAACACTAACTACCGTTAAGCCCGCCTGTTTAAGATAATGGGTTAGTACTTGGGTTTCGGTCAAGCTATCTTCAACTAAAAGCACTGTAGTCATAAAATAGGTTATAGTAATACAAAATTTTCTGTTGGTCGTTAAAACACAATTTCTGCTAAATACTTACGTAATTAAGCTGTTGGCAATTTTTGTCTTGACGTTCCATGAAACGTCTCTACTTTGTGCGGAAATTTCTATTGGAGTCGGTATATACCTCTGTAGAATTCTCAGAATTTTATCTCTAGTAATGGGCTTGGCTAAAAAACCCGAAGAGCCAACCATTTTTGCCCGCACTCGGTCTACAATTCCGTCATGGCTGGTAAGAATAATTATGGGTATGTTTTTGAAAGCTGACACGCGGCGAATTTGCGCACAGATTTCATATCCATTGGCGATCGGCATGACCAAATCTAAGAAGATTAAGCTAGGTTTGTTCTCTAGCAAAATCGGCAGTGCTGTCACCGGATCTTGAACATTAATATACCGATAACCAACGAGTGTGAGAATGTGACCCATTGTCATGCTATCGCTTTGGCTGTCATCAATGTAAGCTACCAAGGGACTAGTCGGTTGAGGCTGGATCTTGTTTATGGGTGGAGGTATAACTGTAGGCTCAAGATTAGTAGTTTGAACTCGATTAACCCAACTGTAGTCCTCAACTTCTACTAATCCGATCAACCTTTGCGCAAGGTAAGGTTTAATTGATTGGATGATAGGTAACACGTTCTGTTTCAACTTAACTGCTAAATCTCTTAAAGTTCGATTACCATCTGCTAAGTTGGTAAGTCTGTGGTAAACTTGGGGTGAGGTTTGTCGTCGCAATTCTTCAGTTTGCCAAATTGCTGGAGCTAAGTTCTGAGAACAGTCTACCCAGCCTGCCTGCTGCCAAGCTTCCCAAGCCTGCATTGTTTGCTCCCAAGCATCGGAGACTGGAATCAAAACCAATACTGAATCTGCTGTATATATGGAGTCTTGAGGAATCCGCTTGTAGGTGAGTGGCAATGTGTGCTGTTGTGAGTGTTGGTGGAGATCGAAGAGTATCTCTGTGATTAAACCTTCAATGACTGCTGTCATTTGGTTATGCAAGACGAGTCCCTGTTTTACCAGTTCTGCTAAGGAGTCATAATCCCAACACTGAGGTAAATTTTTAGAGTGACTGAAACTAGTGATTGGAATTGTGGGCGAAGTATCTCCAATATACACTTCGCGCTCAACATTCAGTTGTGGGCAGTGCTGAACTAACTGTCTACACCAACGGCGAATTGGATGCACCGAAGTTGCGCATCCGCTCAAATCACCTAAGTAGAAATACAGGCTCCACTGTCTTTGAGAATCTTCAATCTCTAAGTGTCCTGTAAATGCCGAGGAGCTACAAGCTTGAAGTTGCTGAGCTAGTTCGTTGGCGGTAATTTGTTGAATTGTTGTTAGTTTAAGCGATGATGAAGGGCTGTTCACGCTTAGGGGCAAGGACACTGATACTCCAATGGGAGCGGGTAAATCTGGGACGGTTAAGAGTTCTATCATGCCCTGGTTAGCTAAGTGCTGTAAAGTACTTGCCACGGTTGTGACATTTTGTTTTAGCTGTAAGGCAAGATCCCAAATGGTGTTTTCGCCATTGACTAGCTGGGTTAAGCTGAGTAAACTTGTAGGAACATTTAAATTGCGATCACCACTAGGCTGTTTCAAAATTGGTGCAGTGTCAGGGCTAAGCTCTCCCAAACCCATGTTTTGCCATTGTTCGCATAGATCAACTGCTGTCTGCAAAGATTCTTCTAGATCTAGTAAAGCAATTGGATGTAGTTTTGTTGGCAACCAACGGCTGCTCAGGTCAGAATAGCCTACTAAGGTGAATAAAACCTCATGCACGATATTGGCGATCGCACTTTTTGCCTGAGTTAGAGTTAACTGGTTTTGATTTACGCCCACCTTCAATAAATTATATTCCCAAAGTTCATCCTCATGGAGATGAGAATCAGATTTAAAGCTTGGGCAATGTTGTGTGATTGCTCTGTGCCAACGTCGGACGCGGTGAGATCCTCCTATAGCGTATAGCAGACGTCCCAAGAAAAGATAAAGATGCCATTGGTGTTCTTCCGACGACAAAATTAGCTCTCCAGTTGCTCGTTGCTGGCTCAAGACTGCTAACCCTTCGGCAAGATTTGCAAATCTTGGAGATCCTGGTTGCATTTACGTATTTTCCTTTTCAGAGTGGTTCCTTTTTTTAAGTAAATTGCACCCAGTTTTTTTCCCACTTGGTTGCGTTTGGTCTTAGCGCCAAACAGCAACATTTTGGCTAGTATGTCTTTATTATATGTATCTTATATTAGTAGAATTGACTAGAACCCAAGATAAAATTTAAAATTTTATAAAGAAAGTTTTAAGTAAAGATACATTAAGCGAAAATTAGTCATACCTAAGCCTAAGACTGACTACACACGCTCCATTAATACTCCCCTTTCTCAGGGAATTTGGGGGGATAAGATGTGAAGCAACTACAAGAAAAAGTTAGTATTATCCGTAATTTTCACTTTAATCGAATCACTACGACATTTTTAATTCTTTACCAATTCCTTCACCATTTAAGTGATTACACTGAATATTTTTTCTTTGATTACTGTTAAAGTATACAGTGCATCTACTTGCATAATATCAAAAATCTTTCCCACCCTAAGTAGAAAGGTACAAGTAAAGATAAGTATATAAAGAAAAATAAAATTCTGAAAAACTCTCTTCTTTTCTACCCTCTGCTTTGCCTCAAAGATAAATATTATGGTATCTTTATGTTAACTTTCATGAATACTGTTCAAGGAATCTTAATTTCTCATTATGCAGAATACTTAGTAATAGCTCCCAATTGGCGAATACGAAGAACTTCAGCAAATGTTAAACGGTTTGCAAATGGCGAAGAAGTAAAGCCAGGAAAAGACGTTCGATTAAGTTTTCCTGAATTAGTAGGAGTAGAAAGTTATCTCAGCGAAATTTTGTTAGGAAAGCGGAATAGTTTTGAATTAAAAGGTATTGCTAGGAAAGATCCTAGTTCTCCTTTGTATATTGATTTATATATTACCAATATAGAGAGAGAATTGATTGTTTTACTAGACGATGCAACAGAAAGAATGGTGTTGCAACAAAAATTAGTACAGAACAATCATAAAATGAAGCTGTTATTGCAGAAATCAACTGCGGCTCGAAATTATGTTGATAAAATTTTGATGTCTATAGCAGACGCCTTATTTGTTACCACACCATTAGGAAATATATTAACAGTAAATCAAGCGGCAATAAATTTATTTGAATACAGCCAAGAAGAATTAATCAACCAAACAATTTCTCACCTGATTATAGACGACAATATCTTACCAACATCTATAAATATCAATTCACAAAACTATTATTTACATAATCAACCAGTGATTTGTCAAACCAAAACTGGAAAAAAACTTACTGTTGCTTTTTCTTACTCTGTAATGGAAACGGAGATTCATGGCTTACAAAATTTTGTCTATATTGGTCGAGATATTACACAGCGTTGCGCTTTGGAGCAACAATTGTTTGAAGAAAAAGAACTAGCTTTGGTGACGTTGCAATCTATTGGGGATGGAGTAATAACAACAGATGCGGAAGGCAAAATAAAGTATATTAATCCCATTGCCGAACAACTCACTAGTTGGAACCTAGATGATGCACAAGGAAAATCTTTGGTAGAGGTATTTAAGATGTTTCACGAAACTACGAGGGAAGCTGTAGAAAATCCCGTGCAACAAGCTTTATCTTCTGGTTGTAGTGTCTCTTTTACCAAAGATAGTATCCTAATTACCCGTAACAATATTGAGATTGCTATTGACGTTTCAGCAGCACCAATTCGTGCCAAAGATGGTGAAATCGTCGGCGCAGTGATGGTATTTCAAGATGTTTCCCAAAAGCGCAGTATGGCACATCAGTTATCCTGGCAGGCAACTCACGATGCTTTAACTGGCTTACTCAATCGACACGAATTTGAGTTTCGTTTAGAGCAAGCTTTAAACACTGCCAGAATCACAAATAAACAACATGCACTATGTTATTTAGATTTAGATAGATTTAAGATCGTCAATGATACTTGTGGACACCTTGCAGGGGATGAACTATTACGTCAAGTTGCAGCACTTTTACAACTAGGAGTGCGCTCTTCTGACAGTTTAGCTAGGTTGGGCGGAGATGAATTTGGCATATTGTTAGAAGGTTGTCCACTCGAACCAGCATTCCGAATTGCGAATAAGTTGGTACAGAGTATCCAAGAGTTTCGTTTTATCTGGCAAGAAAAAACTTTCAACATTGGTGTCAGCATCGGTTTAGTGGGAATCAATGCTGACAGTCAAACGATGAACAGCGTATTAACTGCTGCTGATGCGGCTTGCTATTTAGTAAAAAACAATGGGCGTAATCGCGTACATATTTACCAAGCAGATGATAGTGATTTGGTGAAAGCTAGAAGTGAAATTCAATGGGTAGCAAGAATTACTCAAGCTTTAGAAGACAATCGTTTTTGCCTTTATTACCAAGCAATCATTCCCATCAATTCAAATCAAAACAGTAGCGAACATTATGAAGTGCTTCTACGCTTGATTGATGAAACGGGTAACTTAGTTTCGCCAATGGCTTTTATGCCGGCAGCTGAACGCTATAATTTGATGCAAGCGATTGATCGCTGGGTAATCCGCACACTCTTTACTAGTCTTGCACAGTGTGGAAGAGAAAAATGGACTTCTGGTACTAGTGAAGGTTGTAATTGTAATTGTATCTATGCTGTAAATCTTTCTGGTGCTAGTATTAACGATGACCAATTCATAGACTTTTTGCGCGAACAGTTTACATTACACCAGGTTCCGCCACAAACAATTTGCTTTGAAATTACTGAAACCGTTGCCATTGCTAATTTGAGTAAAGCGGCAAGTTTCATCAGTTCTTTAAGAGAACTTGGTTGCAGCTTTGCCTTGGATGATTTTGGTAGTGGTATGTCTTCCTTTAATTATCTTAAAAACTTGCCCATTGACTATTTAAAAATAGATGGTAGTTTTGTTAAACACATTGTCAATGAGCCAATTGATTTGGCAATGGTAGAAGCTATTAACCAAATTGGGCATGTTATGGGCATTCAAACCATTGCTGAGTGTGTAGAAGATGAAAAAATCTTGGCAAAAATCAAAGCGATTGGAGTGGATTATGCACAAGGTTATGGTGTTGCCAAACCATGTCCGTTATCTCACGGTAGGTTAAAGCAGATTAAAACCGCTGACCTGTTGTAATATCAAATCTAACTTCTCCTTGATCGCTAATTCCTAAGTCACCCCGCAGCAGCCCAAATGGTGATTTGACTCGCAAACCCAATCCGTAACCAAACCCACTTCCAGGTTTACCTCTGAGTATACCTGGTTCCCCCAGCACTGTTTTGCTAGTGCCAAAATCAGAAGCAAAGTCAGCAAAGAAAACACCTCCCACCGACTGAAAAATCGGGAATCGATATTCCACAGAAGCCAAGCCATAACTTCTTCCACTGGCAACTTTACCACCTCCGTAGCCGCGCACAGAATTTAGTCCACCTAAATCAAATGCCTCTGCTGGGGGAAAATCTCCAACAGTTGTACCAGCTTGTAGATTAAAAGCCAACATTTCCGGATTGTCACTTTTGCGACCATTGCCGATCCAGCTTACTGGTACATACTGAATATAGTTTGCCCGCACTCGGTTTCTGACAATATTACCTAGTCCAATAGGAATTGATTGCTCTGTACTGAAAGTAAACAGCGATCCTTGAGTTGGATTTTCACGCCGATCGCGCTCATCTCTAGTCAATCCTACGGATACTGTCACCAAATCATCAATCCCAGTACCACTAAGTGAGAGGGGACTGCCTAATCGATCTACTTGTGCTACGTTATAGTCGCGATCGCGCAAACTAATTCTCGTATAATTTAAAGCAACAGCCGTATCCCAGTCATCGAAAGATTTTAAAAGTCCTATAGAACCACCAAATCTTCCTTCACGTACTGCGCTATCGTTAGCTAGCTTAATATCATCAGTAAAAGTACGCGATAAATCTCGATTACGAAAAGCTTTGATGCTGTAACCCAAACGATTCGGTTCTCCGTGACGGTAAGGGCTAGTATACTGACTATCAAACTGGACACCTTCACCACTGACTTGAACAGTTGTACCTAGCTGATCGTTCAAACCATTGATATTTGTATCTTCATATCCCACTTGACCGTAAAGCCCAAAGTCCCCGCTATCACCGCCACCAAAGTTTACTGAAGATTTACGTTCTTTAATATCGTATATGATATTTACACCACCGTCATCTTCTTGCCAAGAAACCTGAACATCAACTAACGAGTTCAATCTTCTTAGCCGTTGCAAGTCTTTTTCCAAAATCTCAGAACTAAATACCTCACCTGGCTTCAATTTCAAATTGCCAATGATAAAATCTTTCTGGGTTCGTCCTTTAATTGGCTGATCTTTGTCATCGACCAATTTGCCTTTATTGTTGATAAACCGAATCTGGACATCTTTGACAACCCTTTGAAATAAGGCATTGTTGTCTTGCTCTGAATTATCAACTTCTTGCTCTGTTTGAGTTAATGGTATCGCTGATTGACTAGATTCAGATGCCAGCACCTCCTGATTTTTCTGTAACACTAACATTACCGCAATTAAAAATACAACTTGAACACGCATACTAAATAATTTGCTCTCTACCTTAGTATATTAAAATACAAAAAAAACCGCACTATTAGCTAACCTTACTGCCTACACTTTAATAGAAGCACGTTCGTCTAGGGTAGAAGCGTAAAACTTTCAGTCGCAAATTGACCGGAACAACGGCAGTACTCGCAATAATCTCGTGATCGCGCTGCAACAATTCGCCTTATACTGCTTGGTACTCGTTCAGACGCCATTAGATACTCTATGAGATGGCAAGTACTCACTGACTAGGGTTTGCAAATCAACACCCCGAATTTTCGCAAGCTCGATCAAAGCCTCGGCTCGTTCGGCATCTTCAAGCTCTACCTGGTCTACGTAGGCAAGTAGCTCTTGATGTTCTGCTTCAGTTATCTCGTCGCTCTCGTTTTGTTGACGCAAATAAGTCAATCTGATCTGGTCGTCTTCCGGTAGTCGGCGTTGAATAATTTGCACTAAAACCTCTTCTTGAGATTTTGAGGTTGCCCCAATACTTTGCTGACTCGCTTCGCAGCACAAAGCTTCTAGAAGTTCAACTGCTGTCTTCATGGGATTCTCCTGGTAGTTGCTCAACCAACTCCTTTGCCCTTTGGCGAATTTCTGTCAGCGCGGTCATAGGACACCTAATATTAAGTCATGCCTAGTTATATTCTAGCATTAAAGTTTGGCTCAAGAGATTGGTAGCAGTTAAAGCATCCCAATCTACTAAATTTTTATTTTTACAGCTTTGACCACCACCCATAACATCATGTATATTATCTGTTTAAATCAAAACAGAGAAACTCCATCTATGATTTGATATTTTGAGCAGTTGTGCTAAACGCAAGCTTCCCAGGAGTTTAAATGAATGAAAAAACGTGTTCTACCCTTTGCAAGTTATAACCTTTGGTTCCTGTTTGCTTCACCAGTAGGAAAAGAAGAATGGCATTGTGACATGAAACGAGGTTTTACCAAAGCTCGTCAGAATGAACCTCAAGTTAAGGCTCTCTTGAAGCAAGACAACACACATCAGCGAATTGGCATACTGGCACAAAAGGGAGTTTACGAATTTCATCAAGACAGCCGACTGTTGCAGCAGTCAAACGGTGTGCAACGAGTTGCGGACATTCTTCAATTAAATCAAGAATCAGAGGAAGTTCAGCAGCGAGTAATTTCCATTCTATCCAACTATTACAACAATGCCATTTTAGGTGGTAAAAACATTATTCAACTGAACAGAGGTGATGAAGGTTTTCCCAAACCGATTACCATCAAGCAGGGTAGTTCTTGTTTTGATTTATATGCACCAACAGATTGCATTTTTACTGAGCTAGATGGTACTATGCACATTTTAGATTTCAAGACAGGTAAATCAAACTTTGACCGAAGACAGGCTTATGTTTACTTGTTAGCTGCTAGCTATCTTTACCCACAGCAGCCTGCTGTTGCCTCATTTTACAACTTGGAAAACTGTTCAGCATCTGAAATTATTACAGCTAACCCAGAAAAACTTAACTTTGTTCAGATAGAGCTGGCAGAGCTAGCAAAAAAGCATGAGCTTGAAAAGATAAGTTACGGGACTCGCCCAGAAGATTTTGCCAATATATTTCCGGCAAATCCAGGTATTTCCTGTAGGTACTGTACATTTAATTCTATTTGTGAATTTTCTTTAAGTGAGGTTTATAAGTGATTGCAACTGCAACAGCAACTGTTAGTCAACCTACAGTGTTTTCTAGCGAGATTTTTCCACTGACAATTTCACACCCTAATTTGATACGTTTCCGACTCACTCCTAACGTTGAACAGGAAGAGGGCAACCGCTTAAGCTTCCATCTTAGTCGCAATTTTCCTTATATGGTCGTGATTTGGCATAAGCCATATTTCTATGCTTTGGGAACTCCTAATTACCCTATGCACCTTTTAGTGGAAGAGTGGCAAGATATTCTGGTACAGATTGTTGAAGAAGGATTAACAGACTTTAGAGATCGCACTTGGCAATTTGAACAAGTGCCACTTACTTTGCCAGTAGCACCGAATGTTATTTCCCAACTAGCTGTTCAGGTATTAAAGACAACCCAACCATTACCCTTGTCCTCTATAACTGCTCGGTCTAAAAATGGTGTGCAAGTCAGGCGTGAAGTGAGATTTTGGTCGGAAGTTATCGAATTGAAAGGGAATTTACAGCCTGCTATTACTTTAACGCTTAAAAGCAAGTTTTTACTTATCAAGAATTTGGCTGAGTTCTACCTGAATCATCGCGACAGGCAGAACCCTGACAAGCTTTTAATTGGTTTAAATGTTCGCTCTCGTTCTCGTGACTTTCCTGGTAACGGTACTATTACCGAGCTGGTTGTTGAACCTACTTTAGAACACAGGCAAAAACTTATTGAACTGGCAAAGAGTGAAATTAGTAAGCAAGCACTGCAAGATACTCCATCTGACAAAATCCTAGTGGCTGTAAAGTTTGGCAAAGGCAAAAAGCTTTATCAATATGGTATGGCGGCTCTGCGTCCCTGCATCACATCCGAAACAGCTAGTCGGTTTGGGGTAGAGTGGGGAGAATTACTTAAGGAAACTAAAATTTCTTACAAAGAGCGACTCGACTTGTTAGTTGCCTACAAACAAGAAGCTGAGCAAGCTTTAGCTGCTTATGGATTTGAGTTAGGACTTAGCATTAACAGCCGTCATTATCCAGAGTTGTTTTGGCAACCACCAGTTCCGCTTGAACAAACCCGACTACTCTTTGGTAACAGCTTTATTGGTTCTCAAAACCAAATTCTGTCAGGTCTTTCTAGAGTTGGTGTTTACCGCCGTCACTCTACTTATTCTGACCCATCAAGACCCATTCGGATTGCTGCGCTGAATCTTTGTGATTTGAATTTAGCTCCGTTTCTCCAGCAAGTTAAGCAACAATTGAAAAGCTACAAATTTGATAGCCAATTTTTATCACTATCAGTATCAGTAAAAAACTTAAGTGGGACTGAAGCAAGAGTCAAAGTTGAGAAAACCATTCATGAAGTAATAGAGGCTCAAACTGACAAAGTGGAGCAAGTGGTTAAGGAATTAATGGAAACTCCACCTGACATCGTTTTGGCGTTTTTACCCCAGAGCGATCGTGACGCTGATGAGAAAGATGGAGGCAGTTTTTATCATAAAATATACGACCTATTACTCCGTCGCCCAATTGCTAGCCAGATGATTTATGAAGATACCTTAAAGAATCCTAGCAAGTATAAATATATCCTCAATCAAGTGATTCCAGGGATTCTCGCCAAGCTGGGTAATTTGCCCTTCGTTCTAGCTGAACCTTTAGAAATTGCTGACTATTTCATTGGATTAGATATTTCCAGAGAGTCTAAGGCAAAACTGTCTGGAACAGTAAATGCTTGTGCAAGTATTCGTTTGTATGGCAAGCAAGGGCAGTTTATTCGCTATCGGCTGGAAGATGCTTTGATTGAAGGTGAAGAAATCCCTCAACGAGTGCTAGAAAGATTGTTACCAGCTTCGGAGCTAGAAGGCAAAACCGTATTGATCTATCGTGATGGTCGCTTTTGCGGTCAAGAAGTTCCTAACCTCCTAGAACGAGCTAAGGCTATAGGCTGCAAATTTCTCTTAGTTGAGTGTAGAAAGTCTGGTATTCCCCGACTATATAATGTGGTCAACAGAGTCATAACTGCACCAGAAAAAGGGTTAGCGCTTCGCCTGTCTTCTAGTGAAGCAGTTCTGGTAACGACTTCTGTTGCTGAAAATATGGGTCTAGCTCTTCCTCTTCGTTTAACAGTTGTTACTGTTAACCACCCAGCTTTAATATCACCTCCTATAGAACAGGTTCTTGAAACTACCTTGAAACTCACCTTGCTACATCATGGAGCATTAAAAATGCCTCGCTTACCAATGCCAGTATATGGAGCGCATAAGACGGCTAAACTGCGATTAAGGGGGATTTATCCAAGCAGTATGCTATCGGGCGATCGCCAGTTTTGGCTTTAGGAGTAAAATTGTTAATTTGAATAACAACTAATAAATTCTCTAATCACCCAACCCCATACCCTGTATGTTCCATTGTGATATCCACCTACTTTAACCCAAGGGCGATTTTGATTATCAAAACTAGTTTCAATAATATCAACTTGTTTACCATTTTTTAGGGTATTTATTAATCTACCATTAGGTTGTTATCGTATGTTGAGCGGAGTACCAGTAGGGTCGGTTACTTTACAAATCTTGACTTTTGGAGAACCAGCAAAACCAACACTTGCAGAGTTAAAAATAATGGTAGAGGTAAAAAGACTCAAAATTGTTATACAAGCAATACCTTTGATTTTCATATTTGATTTTTGTTATTTTTATTAACAAAATAAGACAAGTAAATGAATATTTACTTTTTACAGGTAATTGCCAGTAAACAACATGCGAGAAGATACGGAAAATCATTTGTAAAGCTGACTTCTTAGAGGAAAAAGCGCTACATTAAAAGCTAAATATTCCCCGTCCTGTGTTATGTTAGTCAGTACCGCAAATTACGAAATTACCTGGGAAAAGCTACCAGATGACTTTGTTCTAGATGATGAACCAGTGGATAATATCAATCAGCCACCTCTTGCCGCTGCTTTAACTGAAAGTTTGGAAGTTGCAGGAAAGTTACCAGCTAACGCCCTCGTCACTACTAACTACGGTATTTGCGCTACCCTAAATCAAAAGATGGTAGTGAAAGCCTCAGATTGGGCATATGTACCATCTATTAAGGTATCACGGGAAGAAGTCAAACGCAGTTACACACCCCGACTGCAAGGCGATATCCCAGTGATTGTGATGGAATTTCTTTCTGATACAGAAGGCAGCGAGTATTCCAGCAAGCCAACCTACCCTCCCGGTAAGTGGTTTTTTTATGAGCTAATTTTAGAAGTTCCTAATTACGTGATTTTTGAACCAGATACAGGTGAGTTGGAAGTTTATCAATTCAATCATTATCGACGGTATCAGCTCCAAAATCCCGATGCCAATAACCGTTACTGGATTGCCGAAATGGGGCTATTTTTGGGAGTATGGCAAGGAACTAAAGAAAATCGTACTGGTTACTGGTTGCGATGGTGGGATAAAAATGGAAATCTTTTGCTTTGGGGTTCGGAACGAGCCGAAAGATTGGCAGCACAACTTAGGGCTGCCGGAATTGAACCGGAGATTTGATCCCCCCAACCCCCCACACCCCCCCAACCCCCCCTTATTAAGGGGGGGCAAGAGGGGGTGGGCATGATGATCGCCTTTTATAAGGGGGAATCTACCGTAACGAGCGAATTGCTTCTAAAAGCCCTCTAGCTTTATTCAGTGTTTCCTCGTATTCTTTCTCTGGTTCAGAATCAGCAACTAAACCTGCACCAGCTTGCACCGTTACAGTATTATCACGTACAACCATTGTTCTAATCGCTATGGCGCTGTTTAATTGTCCTTCAAAATCGTAATATCCGTAAACACCAGAATACACGCCACGCCGACAAGGTTCTAGCTCGTGAATAATTTCCATTGCTCTAATTTTAGGTGCGCCGCTGACTGTTCCTGCAGGAAAGCAAGCTTTCAGTAAATCCCACGCAGTTTTACCTGGTGCTAATTTACCTACAACATTGCTAACTATATGCATCACATGAGAGTAGCGCTCGATGACCATTAATTCATCTACTTTCACTGTACCACTTTGGCAGACACGTCCTAAATCATTGCGTCCCAAATCAACTAACATAACGTGTTCGGCAATTTCTTTGGGATCTTTGAGCAAATCTTCGGCTAAAGCTGCATCTTCTTGGGGAGTTTTACCTCTTGGGCGTGTTCCAGCGATGGGACGTACTGTTGCTATAATCCCACCATCCGGATCTTGTTCTGCTTTTACCATTACTTCCGGACTGGAACCGATAATTTGCCAATCGTGAAACTGAAAGAAAGCTGTGTAAGGCGATGGATTAATCTGACGTAGGGAACGATATAATGCAAATGGATCGCCTAAGTATTCTGTTGTCAATCGCTGGGAAATTACTACTTGAAATATATCTCCAGCTTTGATATAATCCTTAGCCTTAAGAACACTAGCGCAGAATTCTTCGCGGGTAAAATTACTCTGATACTCAGAATACTCCCCTAATCCCCTACTCCCCTGCTCCCCGACTCTACTACTGGGCGATGTCCACTCCATCAGTGTATTTTGTCCAGACAGAGGCATAGATAGCTTGTTGACTAATTGAGTGACGCGATCGCACGCTTGTTCATACACTGTTTGTAGAGACGCAAGATCTCGCGTTTCTATATTACGTAAATCAGCGTAGGCTACCACCCAGATTTTCCGCTTTACTTGGTCAAAAATCAACAACTGGTCTACTTGCATCCACAATCCATCAGGTATATTACTGTCATCTGCTGGATAAGTTGTGACTCTTGGTTCTATCCAACGAATTAATTCATAGCCCCAAAATCCAAATAAACCACCTATTCCTGGCGGTAATTGCGGTAATTTTACTGGGTGATAAGGTTCTAGACACTTAGCTAAAGTTGTTAAAGGATCGCCTGCAAATACAACTTCGGAACCATCCCGATGTGTTTGAGTAGTGCGATCGCCCCTTGCTGCTAAAATCCATAGTGGATCGCAACCTAATAAACTATAACGTCCGAGTTTTTCTCCACCTTCTACTGATTCTAACAAAAAGCTATAAGGCTGACCCGCACAAACTTTGTACCAAGCAGACACTGGTGTATCTAAATCTGCTACCCATTCTTGGTATACCGGGACAAAGTTACCTTGTTGAGCTAGCTGTGAAAATTGCGATAGATTTGGAAAGATCATAATTGTCTCTAGGGAGTTGGGGAGGGGGAATAGAATAATTGCTAATTGCTAATTGTTAAGATTTTTCAACCATTAACCATTGACCATCAACAATTAACCATTCCCCGTACCCTATTGTCTATTCCCTAAGGACATTTTTTTACTAAGCGTCGTAAGTAGCTTTACCACTAAACTTAAGTTTTGCTGGACTGGGGTTCCTACCTATGTTACGGTCTACGTAACGGACTTTTTCACGACCTGGATTCACCTTCTCAGGGAACACACCATCAGCTGGGTGCAGGTACTGAATTTCTCCGTTAGCATAAATCCGGTAAATTTTGTAGTCTGTGATCTTCAATTTTCTCAATTGTTGACCACCCAAAAAGATAGCATATTCTTTGCGAGCCAAGTATAGCACGTTTTCGCCCTTGCGTGCGATCGCTGTGCCACCTGTTGGCAATTCAAAATAATGCTCCTTGGGGGCAGTCCAGGTGATAGCATAGTGTTCTTCTTCAAATGCCTTTGTGAGTAAGCCCCCGGTGCTGCCACCAAAGATGGGAGTTTGTCCAGAGAATTTTTCTGCCATAAGGTTTTCTCTCAACGTTTTTACGGCATCCTAACACTGCGACTAGGATCATGTTGCGATCGCGTCATAGACTGTAACAGTTTTTAGGAAACTAACCAAAGATGGGTATTGTGAAATGAAACTGACTACCTTTGTTTTTGCCATTCGAGGAAGCCCAAATTTCACCACCCCAACCAATGACAATTTGACGGCAAATCGCTAAGCCAAGACCAGTACCACCAGCGCTACGGCGCAGAGCGCCTTCTTCTTGGTAGAATCTGTCAAAGACTACTTCCAGACGATTAGGTTCAATGCCGCGTCCAGTATCAGCTATTGTTACTTCTACCATGCGATTGCTGTTACGTTTAGCTTTAATGGTAATTTGTCCTTCTTTTGGAGTAAATTTGCAAGCGTTGTCTAACAGTTTAGCTAGCACCTCTACTAACCAATCACCGTCTGCTTTGACTAAGGGTAAGTTCTGTGCAATTTGAGTCTTGATTTTCGGTAAATTTTCTGTATTGGAGCGAGTACGAATACGGCTGAGTGCTAAATCGACACATTCTTGTAAGGTAAGAGATTCTGGATGCCATTCTACCCGTCCACTTTCCAAGTTAGAAAGAGTGAGGAAATCTTGTACAAGTTTGCGCATTCTTTCTGAGTCAGTCAGCGCGGTGCTGAGCATGACTTGTCGCAATTCCAAGGGCATATCTGGTTCGCTGGCAAGACTTTCCAAACAAACTTGAATGGTAGATAAAGGAGTGCGTAGTTCATGTCCAGTAATGGCGATTAAATTGCTACGAGTGCGATCTAAGGCTTCTAACTGTTGGTTAAGATCTTCTAAATTAGCATAAGCTTCTGCTTGGATGAGAGCTACGCCTACAGAAGTGGCGATCGCTTTTACCAAGTCAAAGTCTCCTGCTTGCCATTCATGTAAAGTTTCGTTACAATAATGTAATTCGACTATGCCTAATAATCGTCCTTGATACAAAACTGGTTCCATAAACCAAGAGCGAATGGCAAAACTTTCGACAAGTTCTTTGAGTGTACTCGAATTAGTAACGCGCTGATCGCGAAGAGTGTCAGCAATACATACTGACTCACACATTTGTACTACTTCTGTAAATAAGGCATTGTTTTGCAAAGGCCAAGTTTTCCCTACCAAAGAGACAACAGAAGTATTCAAAAACTCGTGTTCAATTATGGCTTGAGCATCTGTAGCTTGAGCGCGGTAGATGAGACAACGACAAGCTTCCAAGTTTTGCCCCAATTCTTGGGCTGCCACCTTGAGAATTTCGTGCGGATCGAGCGATCGTCTAATTGCTGTACTAATGGAGTTGACTAAACGTTCTTTACGTGCTTGTGAGGCAATTGAGCGATAAGCTTTGTGCAGTTTGTACTGACTTGCTTGCAAGTAAGTCACCAAACGTTGTACAAAAGGGTCTGTATCTATGTCGCAAGCATATTCATTTTGTTGATCTTTTCCTAAGATCTGAGTTTCCCCGATGCCGAGCCGGAGTCGAGCCTGCTTGATTTTACTTGCCAATTCTGGTCTATAAACTAAAATTCTGTCTAGTAGTAATTCTGCTGCTTTGAGGCTTACTCCCCGTTCCGCCGTCCAAATTCCTTCAAACCGTCGCGCTGTATCTGTCTCCAAACTTGGGCTTAGTTCCCGGATTTGCTTGTTTTTGGTGAAAGAACTCAAACTTTCTCGGCAAACAAGGCAAGTAGCATAGTTTTGGGCAATCACTACCAAATGCCATTCTTGGCTCAAGGCATCATCAGGGTCAAATGCTATTTTTTCATAGTACTCTGAGCTATTTGTAAAATCTGTTTCTGGCGCAGCTAGTACGTATATTTGATCGCTTCTTTGTGCCAGCCGCTGATACCGATGAGCTTCTTGTCGGTAGAATCGCTCTCGTTGAAAGCTAGCTATCACCAAGGGCTGCTCTAAAGTGGCAGCCAAAACTTGGTCTTCCATTGCATGGGAGAGCGCCGTTAGTGAAGCTTTAAAATACAAATGGGGCCGCAGGTAGGGTAGAGCCTGTAGCAGTTCACTTAGCACAGAAGTCGAAATGCTCATCAATTTCGTCAAGGAGCCACAATCAGGATAAAATCCTCTTCACAGTTGCATTGTACAAATTACCATGAACTATGACAGTTAATTAGATAGTGATAATTTGTAAAGAATAGTAAAAAATACCAGAGATTAGTGCATCAAAACTAGCATACATTATCTTTCAGCACTTTGATACATTTCTCACGCTGGGAGTAAACTGGCGGTGTATATTTAAAGATATGTAAACCAAGCTGCGATTTACAATCATCCGACATGATTGTAAAAAAGGAAGTTGAACATGAGTGCATTCTGTTTTTCTTCCATGTGCAAAAAACAGGAGCTTGTACTCTTTTTATCGTTGATGATTCTCACTACTGAGTTCTGAGTTCGGAGTTCTTGCTTCAGTCAGCTTCTTGCTAAAGATAACCGTTTCATGTAATATTAATTTTGGAAATAATTTACAAAAGTTTTAAAACAAAGTACTGCATATTTGCCCACTTGTTGAAACTATGAGTTTCCTTGCTTAAATTTCCTGGGCAAAGGATGCTAACGTTTATCTGCTCAGGTGAAACATGAGAATAGCCCAAATATCTCCTTTGTGGGAGCGAGTTCCTCCCTTCCGTTATGGTGGTACTGAACTAATTGTCCAGTTAATTACGGATGAATTAGTTAGGCGCGGTCATGATGTAACTTTGTTTGCTTCAGGTGACTCAATTACCAAAGCAAAACTATCTTCAGTTCATCACCAAGCTCTCAGACTAGATCATAACATTAAAGAGCCGATATTTTACGAGCAAATGAATCTTGCTGAGGCTTATGAAAAATCCCATCATTTCGATATTATTCACTCTCACATGGGTTGTTTTGCTCTTCCCTACAGTAGTTTAGTGAAAACTCCTACTGTCCATACTATGCATGGTATTTTCACCCCAGATAACGAGAAAATGTTTCGTCGCTTTGCTTGGCAACCATTCATCAGTATTAGCGAGGCACAACGAGAACCGCGTTTAGGTTTAAATTACATCCACACTGTCTATAACGGTATTGACACAAACGCCTATTCTTTTTACCCCAATCCGATTCAACCTGCTTACCTAGCATTTGTAGGACGTATTTCACCAGAAAAAGGACCAACACAAGCAATTAAAATTGCTCAAGCAACAGGCTTACCGTTGAAGATGGCTGGAAAAATTGATGTTGTAGATAAAGATTTTTATCGAGAGAAAGTAGAACCTCTGATTGATGGTGAACAGATTCAGTACTTGGGTGAAGTTTCCCATGAAGAGAAAGTCAAACTACTTGGTGAAGCAACTATTACTTTGTTTCCCATTACTTGGAGAGAGCCTTTTGGTTTAGTCATGATTGAGTCAATGGCAACTGGTACTCCTGTAGTTGGGATGGCATTAGGCTCTGTGCCAGAAGTGATTACTCATGGAAAAACAGGTATGGTGTGCCACTCATTAGAAAAAATGGTTGAAGCAATTCCAGAGGCGATGAAATTAGATCGTCAAACTTGTCGAGAGTATGTTGTCAACCGTTTCAGTGTCGAGTCTATGACTAGTGAGTATGAAAGGGCTTACAAAATGGTGCTAGGGTAAGGCGAACAACCGTATTCGTAGAGATGTTCCGGCGGAACGTCTCTACACGGGTTGATATGAATATAGCTAATCATTTATATAAATTATTTTAATCAAATTTATTATAAATATTAATTTAAAATAATATAAGCTAAAAATATATACTCTTTACTTTTCTCGTCAAGGGTTCACGTATAAAAATTTTTAGAAAAAATATATTTATAAAGATTTGATGATATTGGGTTTTACCCATATCCCCATTCTACTGGGATGTGATTATGATTAGTTTTGCTCAATTAGCTCAAATCAGTTGCATTTTGATGCAACTTATTCCTGTTGAACTGATTCAACTAGTGAAAATGGAAACCTGTACACGGAATAATTACTAATGACACCGGATTCACTGATGACACCGGAAAAAATTCTTCTAGACGGAAAAACTTTTGTTCCTGCCGATCAAATACCTATTCCTGAATGGCCTTGTGTGATAAGTGAAAGACAACAACTGACACTTACAGTTAAAGATGATGATTTATTTTTAGTGACAGACACTCTGGGGAATATTTCTGGCTGTTCGCTCAATGATGCTTCCCCAAGTAAGGGACTATTTTGCAGTGATACAAGATTTATCAGTCGCTTAGAGTTACAAATTGAAGGGAGATCGCCTGTACTCCTTTCCAGTACTGCGGAAAAAGGGTTTTCCCTGTCGGTACTGTGTACTAATCCCCGGATTGACGATCGCCTCAATGCCGATACTGTCGGGATTCGCCGAGAACTTGTACTGAATGGAGCGCTATTTGAAGAATTAGAAGTTTGTAATTATAGCACAACTTCAGTTAGCTTTCAACTAAGTATTAGCTTTGATTCAGATTTTGTTGATTTATTTGAAGTGAGAGGTTTTGGCAGAGAGAAACGAGGTAAACTTTTACGCCTAGTGGAACCAACAGGTGAGGATGGAACACTAGTAGACGGAGGCGTTATGCTCGCACCAACGCAACTGAGTGCCACGCAAGAAAATATGTTGACACTTGCCTATCAAGGTGTAGATGGTTTGATCATGGAATCACGCATCCAATTCCAGCATCGACAACCAGACTACTTTAAAGGTTACACAGCAGTTTGGGAGCTAGAGTTAGGTTCACACGAAACCCAAAAGTTGGGTTATAGGTTGAACATGTTAACCAACAACAAATCTAGTTCCACCGTGAGTGCGGCTGTCACCTTAGCACAAGCAAAAGCTGCTGAGTTGATGGAAGAAAAACACTGGGTGCAACAAATCACAAGCATTCGCTCAGACAAAGGTACTTTCAATCGAGTGATTGAAAGAGCTGAGCAAGACATGTATTTGTTACGTCAATCCTTTGGTAAGCAGAAAACTGTATCAGCCGGAGTACCGTGGTTTTCCACATTGTTTGGGCGCGATTCGATCATTACCGCCTCCCAAACTCTCATGTTAAACCCCCAAATCGCCAAAGAAACTTTGACAATACTGGCAGCATACCAAGGTAAAACAGAAGACGAGTGGCGCGAAGAAGAACCAGGTAAGATTTTGCACGAATTACGGTTTGGAGAACTAGCTCGTTGCCAGGAAATTCCCCATACACCTTACTACGGTACAGTTGACGCCACGCCTTTATGGTTAATGCTTTATGCAGAATATTATGCGTGGACTCACGATGTAGAAACCCTAGAACAACTTTGGGGAAATGCTTTAGCGGCAATGGACTGGATTGACCGTAATATGAAAGAAAGTGGTTATCTGGGCTACTACCGCAAATCGAAGCGTGGTCTTACTAACCAAGGGTGGAAAGATTCTGGCGATTGTATTGTGAACCGTAAAGGAGAACTGGCAAGCGGAGGAATCACGCTCTGTGAAGTGCAAGCTTATGTTTATGCAGCCAAATTGCGTCTTGCCGAAATTGCGCGATTGAAAAAGCGCATAGATTTATCCGATCGCTGGTTAGAAGATGCGAGAAACCTCAAGCTTCGTTTTAACAGGGATTTCTGGATTGAAGACCAAGATTTCTGCGCTCTAGCTTTAGATGGAGATGGCAACCAGGTGGATAGTATAACATCGAATCCTGGTCATTGTCTACTTTTAGGTATCTTCACACCAGAAAAAGCTTATAGTGTAGCAGAGCGGTTACGCGCACCAGATATGTTTAACGGTTGGGGTATACGTACTCTCAATAGCTTGTCGCCTGCTTATAATCCGATGGGTTATCACATCGGCTCAGTATGGCCTCATGATAACTCACTGATTGCGATGGGTTTGCGATCGCTGGGCTTAGTAGATCAAGCCTTGGAATTATTTGAAGGTTTGTTCGACATGACTTGTGCGCAGCCCTATCAACGTCCCCCAGAATTATTCTGCGGCTATGAGCGGAATGGAGATGCTGCCCCGGTTCAGTATCCTGTTGCCTGTACCCCTCAAGCTTGGGCTACTGGCAGTATCTTCCAGCTGCTACAGATGATCGTTAACCTAGTGCCTGATGCCCCCAACAACTGCTTACGAATAATCGACCCTACTTTACCAGAGTCGATTAATCGCTTGTCGCTGCATAATTTAAAAGTTGGTCAAACCATCCTTGATTTAGAATTCGAGCGTTCTGGTAACACTACTGCTTGTCGTGTTGCCAAGAAGCGCGGCAACCTCAGAGTAGTGATTGAAGCATAAATAGGGAATTGGGCAATGGGCAATGGAAAGAGCTTCCGAGCGTTGAGGTTTGTGTCAAAACCAATGATTTCTTACCATGCCCGATGCCCGATGCCCGATGCTTTACCCTTCTTCTTGAATATCTTTCTTGCTTCCTGGGGAAGATTCGTACAGAGCGTCCAATTGTTGGCGGGCATCTTCGACATTAACAGAACGCATCACTAATAGTGGCTCTTTGATTAAATTGCCAGAGCTATCCAACAACTCTGGATGGGGTCTAATTCCTTTGTTGGGAATATAGGGGTAGCCTTGATTTCCCATAGACTTGGAATAAGACCGCTCTCGATCAAAACTAAAAAAGATCAAGTTGCGAATTAAATTTGCCACAGCGATAAAAGCAAGGATAGTAAAAGCAAAAATGTAAAGCAGGTGTAACATCGGGTTTTCCTCCAAAATCGCAAATCTTAAAATTTTGTAATGTAACGGGACGTTGCGGTTATTCCATCACCCAAAGCGATGGTGAATGGCTGACGCACTTGAAGTGCGCTAAGTAACTCAAAATCACAGAAGAGATTAACTTTTTGTCAAGCGAACTATTTGAAAATGCCTTCCCGCTACATGATAATTAGAATTATGTCAAGGTTTTACTTTTTATCTTAATAACCGTCTTGTTTTTGTCAATTATCTTGCTGAAAACGAAAGCGTGTTGCTACATTCCAGCATTCTGTGAGCAATTGATGCCAAGGCATTAAAGTTGCCATATCAATGCCGACAGTTCCGTCAGTGGCGTTGAATAGCATTTTTGCTGTAGTCACTTCCTCTTGCGCTGTCTTGACGCGCAAAAGTAAGGCAGACTGCTCATGTTCACTCATAAATGAGATTTGCTCGTTTTCCAACAAATTGCGGGAGCGGGCAAACCAGTACTGAAAATCATCTAGCAACGGTTGTAGAACCGTTTTAAGTAATTCAGGTCCCGGTATATTTGAGTTTGGCATAAATGAGCAGTATATTTATAACTTTCTTACTAATATTAACTCTATTTAAGTTTCTTAATATTTATTTTAACTACGACTTAAGTCATAATTTATCAAAAATATATAATCCTAAATACATCTTATATGATAAACGGGGATCGCTAAAGGGTTTGTATACAGCCATTAGAGTGATTTCAGAATGATCCCCAGTGTAGTTGCATCTGGACTAAAAATCTTTACCTCAGAATATACGAAGATACGTAGCCTTGACTTATGTAAGGGCTTATAGCTCAAGTCCGTTTTAACGGACTACAAGAGTTATGCAGTCAAAAGATCGCAGACTGAAGCTTGAAGCCAAGAAATAAATTTTTTGAATGACGAAAATTATGGTGCAATTTGCTGAGTCACCAAATTGAAACATAGGCTCCGTGCTATATTAGGAGATGTTTTTCACTTTTTGGTAATCAGTAAACTTCAGCTAGTCAATCACTTCGCCAATGGTTCAGCAACCGATGTCGCAACAATCACCCATAAACCAGCCAGAACAACCAGAAAAAATATATTTGCCGCGTACTAGCGAATCGGACAATCTCAAGAAGATTCGCCATACAGCTTCCCACGTGATGGCAATGGCAGTACAAAAGCTGTTTCCCAAGGCGCAAGTCACAATCGGCCCCTGGATTGAAAATGGATTTTACTACGACTTTGATAATCCTGAACCATTCACTGACAAAGATTTAAAAGCCATTTATAAAGAAATGGTTAAGATTATCAATCGTAAACTACCAGTAATCAGAGAAGAAGTTAGCCGCGAAGAAGCTCAAAGGCGAATTAAAGAAATTAACGAACCTTATAAATTAGAGATTCTTGGAGATATTAAGCTTGAACCCATTACGATTTACCATTTAGGAAATGAATGGTGGGATTTGTGTGCTGGTCCTCATATAGAAAACACAAGTGAACTCAACCCAAAAGCGATTGAACTAGAAAGTGTTGCTGGGGCTTACTGGCGCGGAGATGAAACCAAAGCACAGCTACAAAGAATCTACGCCACCGCCTGGGAAACACCAGAACAGTTGGCTGAGTATAAGCGGCGTAAAGAAGAAGCCCAAAGGCGAGATCATCGGAAACTAGGTAAGGAACTGGGATTGTTTATATTTTCCGATTTAGTTGGACCAGGTTTGCCATTATGGACGCCGAAAGGAACTTTGTTGCGCAGTCTTTTGCAAGACTTTCTGCAAAAAGAACAACTAAAACGGGGTTATTTACCAGTAGTGACGCCACACATAGCCAGAGTAGACTTGTTTAAAACTTCTGGACACTGGCAGAAATATAAAGAAGACATGTTCCCCTTGATGGCAGAGGATGAAGAATCTACAGAAAAAGAGTTAGGTTTCGTCCTCAAACCCATGAACTGTCCCTTCCACATCCAAATATATAAGAGTGAGTTGCGATCATACCGTGATTTACCAATGCGACTAGCGGAATTTGGCACAGTTTATCGGTACGAGCAATCTGGGGAATTGGGAGGCTTAACGCGGGTAAGAGGTTTCACTGTAGATGATTCTCACCTGTTCGTAACGCCAGAACAACTAGATAGTGAGTTCCTTAACGTCGTAGATTTGATTCTGTCGGTATTTAAGTGTTTGCAACTCAAGAATTTTAGAGCCAGACTGAGTTTCCGCGATCCTGCTAGTGACAAGTACATCGGTTCAGATGAAGCTTGGGAAAAAGCACAAGGTTCAATTCGTCGTGCTGTAGAAAAGTTGGGAATGGAGCACTTTGAGGGAATAGGGGAAGCAGCATTCTACGGTCCCAAACTAGATTTTATCTTTCAAGATGCCCTAGAAAGAGAATGGCAACTGGGAACAGTGCAAGTAGATTATAACTTGCCAGAAAGATTCGATTTAGAATACGTATCTGAAGATGGATCTCGTCAACGCCCAGTAATGATTCACCGTGCGCCTTTCGGTTCTTTAGAAAGGTTGATTGGGATTTTAATAGAAGAGTATGCAGGAGATTTCCCATTGTGGTTAGCACCAGAGCAAGCAAGATTGCTACCAATCGGTGAAGCACAACTAGATTTTACCAAAGCTGTAGCAGCAAAGATGGTAGCACAAGGCATTCGTGCCACAGTAGATACTAGCGGTGATCGCCTCTCCAAACTCATCCGCAATGGCGAAAAAGACAAAATCCCTGTCATGGCTGTAGTTGGCGCAAAAGAAGTTGAAACAAACGGATTAAGCATCCGTACTCGTGCAGGCGGTGAATTAGGCACAATACCCGTAGACGAAGTATTGCCAAAAATGAGCAATGCGATCGCCAACTTCGAGAACTTTTAAACTAAAAATCATTAGGGCGTAAATCATTAGATATTTCCACAATACCCCGATAGCCATCCATCCTTACCCGCTGCCCATCTTGCAAAATCCATGTAGCATTATGCACATCCATCACCGCAGGAATACCATACTCACGAGCAATAATTGCCCCATGAGAAAGCCGCCCACCAGCCTCAGAAATTAAACCAGCCGCTCTCACCAGCAAAGGCGCCCAACCGGAATCTGTATAAGGAACTACCAAAATAGTATCCGCAGCAAATTCCGGTACAGATTGCAAACTGCGCAAAACCTTAACCCGCCCTTCAACTACCCCAGGGCTAGCCGGGATACCCTGCAAAGCATGATCCGGAAAAGGAATAGCAGTGCGGAAAACCAGCGCAGGAGGATTATTACCATAAACAATCGTCGGCACAGGATGAAGCTGAACATTATCTTCCAACTGCTTCCGCCGCAACAGCACCAAATCCTGCAACTGCTCCACAAACTCTGGCTCAAAACCCTCAACCAAACGCCGCACCTCATCCAACTCCAGAAAAAATATATCCCCAACCTGCCCAAGCAAACCAGAGCTTAACCAAACCTGCTCCAAAGCCACAAAACACCAACGCAACTCAGCCAAAAGACGAGAATAAACCTCAGTCACCTTGCCCTTCAAATCCACACGCCCCTGCACAAACCCCTTCCTCTTCCCTCTGTGGAGTGGGCATCCTGCCTGCCCTCCTTTTGGCGGTTCAATTCCCCCCTCAATCAACTGCACAAACAACTGCTTAATCGGCGCAGGCTCCTCCTTCCAAGTAGGAACAGCAATATCAGTACCCACCTCACTTAAAAAACCATAACGCTGAAGCAACTTATCAAAATCCGCCAAAACCTCCTGCCCACCATCAGTTTGCCCCAACTGCTCAAACACACCCTCTCGCTCCACCACAGACAACACCTGCCGAGCACGAAAAGCCAAATCTTGAAGCGAGCGCATTGCCGCCACCTCTGGCGTCAAACTATTATCAACATCCCCATCTTTAACCCGAAAAATGCTAGAACGCAAAGCCACACTTAACGGAGCCAAAATACTATAGTAAGTAGCACTACGCAACAACTCCAAAATATAGTCAACTCTTGCCAACAACCGAACAGGATCAAGATCCTCCACCATTTCCTGACTTAACTGCGCAAAAGCAGGAACAAACCGCCGACGATAAGCCCAATGGAAATCCACATACAAACATAATTCCCGCCAAACCAACCGTGACAATCCAGGAATATTACTCAAAGTAGTAGCCAAAGGCGGCTTACTCATCTTAGCGCCCCTGGTCAAAAACTCTAAACTTTCTGGCGGCAAACCCATGCGGCGAAAAATCTCTCCTAACAGAGTTGCATTAAAATAAGCTCTTGAATAGTGTAGCGTTGCAGTTTGATTAAAATCCAATCCCACAGCACGTTGACCTAACACCAAAGCAAAAATTCCGCCCCAAACACCACAAGTTAATGGACGATTAATCGACCAAGTTAACGGACGAATTAATCCAGGAATCACTTCTGCCGCAATCTTACGTGTCCAGATTGGTAGTAGAGTACTAATAGGTCGAGTTTGTAAAACCCAAAGAGTTTGACCGTCATAAGTCCACTCAATATCTTGAGGAATGCCGTGATAACGATCCTCTAGACGACGGGCTAAGTATGCCACCTGTTTAATTAATGCTGCAGGCACTCGCCCCGTTCCTTCTAACTGTACAGAAGCGAAATTTTCTGTATCGATCACAAAAGCGCAATACTGTTCTGGTGTAAGTTTACCAGAAACTACACTATTAGCGTTTCCTGGTAAAGCTTCTATAATAACTGCATCGCCTTGCTTAGTCATGGGATCGCGAGTAAAGGCTACACCAGAAAATACACCTTGGACTTGTTGTTGAATTAGTACTGCCATTCCAGCTTCGGTGAGATTGCGATCCCGACGATATTGCACAGCGGTAGGATTATTGTAAGAAGCTAGAACTCTAGCGATCGCTTGTTGCAAACCGTGTTTATTAGTAACATTTAAAACCGTTTCATATTGCCCTGCGGCAGAAGCTTGCTCTGTATCTTCGCCAATTGCCGAAGAACGCACAATCAAAGGAGACAAATCCGAAGGTTGAAGAAATTCTATTAACTGTGTGGGATCATCCCAAGGTGCGAGTACCCACCCCTTCGGCACAGGATAACCCCACCGCTTAATTTCTGCTAATCTAGCTGCCTTATGTCCAACTAACGCTGCATTCAAATCATCATTAAGAGAGAGAATTTTTTGCTCACCGCGCAAAAACTGAAAAGCTGCTTGCGACTCTGGTTGTGCTTCTTGAGCGGGAAGCTCTAAATCATCATCTATTCTGGTATAAATCCAGCCCAACAAACCAGCAAGAGCAACAGCAGCAAAAATTCTTGGTACATCTTCAATATGTAAGATTGCCACAATCAGGGGAAATAGAACCAAAACCCCAAATTTTGCTAACAGCTTAGAGCGTAAGATAGTAAAGCTGGCGCTAGTCAGCAAAAATATAAACACCGCTGCGAGTGGATCGTGTACTGTAAATCCCCACACAACATTTGTCGTGCCTGCGCCTTTACCAGCCGAGTATCTACCTATGACTAAAGCAAATAGCGCAACTAATTCCCATACTGATCCATTACTAAAGAAAGCACGGGCAAGTAGAACTACAGCGATCCCTTTAAAAGCCTCTGAAAACACTGCCAAAATTCCTGCCAGAGTGCCTCCGTGGTAAAATGCCGCCGAGACACCAACATTGCCAGTACCGATGGTTGCCAATTGCTTTTTACCTAGAGCTTTAGTAATCCAAGCAATCAGCGGTAAGGCACCCAGTAAAGGGCACCCAATTAAAATGAATAAAACACCCCAGAGTTCAGACATTTTTTAGTTAGATTTTAGATTCATTTTTCATCTAAAATTTTTAATATAAATCTAATAATTTTTTTATGTTTATACAGCAGACACTTGGCAGTGACGAAAACTGTTTCCCCTTGCCACAAGGTGATCATTTTTTCCATCTGTACAAAGGGTTTGTCTGTTTTTTGCTGCCCAGTGTCTTGCTTTACTTCATCAATATAGCTTTTTAGTTTACCGCATAGGCTGCTTGTAGCGCCCAAATAACTAGTGCCAAAATCGACCCCAATAGCAGAACGGTAGAAATGGTTACTGCTTTTGGTGAATCTGCACCATCAAACTTCATGATTCCTCGGTTTAGGTCGGACATAGCTTGTTATCCTCCTTTAATGATCGGACTAATTTGTCCGCTTCGATTGTAGTCTTTTTATTCGCTTATAATGCAAATTGCCTAATCTTATTTTGTTTACACTTTGCAATATTTACATCGCTATATGTACTTATATCTATGGACACAATTTTATGCATCGTTATTTGTATAGTATTTTACAATTATTTTCGTTAAGGTATAATTTAAAACAAATAAAGATGTTTGAATTGAAATTAGAATTGGTAATTATTTTAGCTGTATTTATCTGTTTAACAACAGAGTTAGTCCTGCGTCTAACAGGGTTCGGTAATCCCTTAATTTATATTGCTGATGAGCAAATTGGATACTTATTAGCCCCCAACCAGCGTACTCGTCGCTTTGGTAATCGGATAGAGATTAATGAGTATTCGATGCGTGGTGAGTCGATCCAAAAGACGCCTTTAGCTTCTACACTTCGAGTGCTACTTTTAGGAGATTCGATCGCCAATGGTGGTTGGTGGACAGATCAAGCTAATACAATTTCTAGTTTACTGAGAGATTCATTATCAGGAAAAATTAGTAATTATCAGCATGTTGAAGTGCTTAATGCTTCAGCAAACTCTTGGGGACCAAGAAATGAGTTAGCTTATTTACAGAAGTTTGGCAGCTTTAACGCGCAAGTGGTGGTGTTGCTAATTAATACCGATGACTTGTTTTCTACGGCTCCTACCTCTTTACCTGTGGGACGCGATCGCAACTATCCAGACAGTAAACCTGGTTTGGCATTGGTAGAAGTGTTTGATCGTTATCTTTCTCAACCAAAGCCGATCCCAGAAATGAAAGCAGTTTATGATGAAGCAGGCGATCGCGTTGGTTTTAATCTGGAAGCAATTGATAAAATTCAAGAGTTGGCGCGTCAAGCTAATAGCCAATTTTTGCTAGTTATGACTCCCTTACTGCGAGAAATTGGTTCTGGAGGACCTCGCGATTATGAAGTTAAAGCACGTCAGCGGCTGAGTGATTTTACTCAGGAAAAGCAGATTAGTTATATAGATTTTTTATCAGTATTTAACTCAACTAAAGATGTTCAAGCTTTGTACCAAGATCATATCCACCTGAACAAACAAGGTAATCAGCTTGTGAGTGAGGCGATCGAGCGATCGGTTTTAGAGCTATTGGGATTACCAATAATGTAGAGACAGTACTGTACGGTCTCTACAGGATAGGGGGGTTTTAACGATGGATTTAGTATCATGGTTAAGATTTTGAACCGCCAAGACGCCAAGGACGCCAAGGAAAGAGGTATTTAGCGGCGACGGAGGATAATTAAGGTAGCAAGCACGAAGAATGTTCCAATAACTACACTCCAGCCAAAAACTTCTGCTCGAAAGCGCAGATGCTGTTGATAATTATTGGGCTGCGCTAGGATGACGGCGGAGGCTATTTGACTGGTGGCGAGTCCGACGCTGGCGATCGCCACTGTTGTGTTGAGGGCGCGGTCATTTTTGGATTGCTCAATATCGATTATTCCTTGTATTGTCTTGATAGTATTTTCCATTAATGTCAATTTTGGGCTGAGGTTAGCCTGCTCTGTTTCTATTTGGGTTAAGAACTTCTCTTCTACAAAGTCACTGAATTCTTGAAAAAATGTCCAATCACTACCGCTATCTAACTCTTTTAGCTTTTGCCAACGTTTATTATAATTACTGATGTTTATTTTTATTGTCCGCTTTTGGTCATCTATGTAGCTGACATTATTCGTATATTTTAATAAAATTTCGGGAGTTTTGGCTAATGTTTTTCGCAATTGATTAATATCAATAGCAGGATTATTAGCTTGCTCGTTCAAAGCAATTACTGTGTTTTGTACTAATTTAGCACCTTGCTTCAAATTATCTTTGATACTACGACTTTGAGCGTAAGCCCAAAGTATTTTGTGACGGTATCTAAATAGTCGTAGTAATTGCGGATATAACTTTTGATTAACTTTTTGAATTGCATCTAGTTTTAAATTATAGGGAAATAGACATATTAATATATGATAGCCATCACTTATTTGTTGCCCGGTCGAGGGTAGCCGCCACAGTTCAAATACAGTCCCTCCTAAAAATGTACCTCTTATATCTGCTTTCCAATCATGTTTGGAGGGTAATTGTAACTGAGCATAGCATTCTTGAGCAGTTTCTTCAGCATCTTGATCTTCTGTTGCTAATTGACCCCAGATTAACCAACTTTCACCAAGTTTACCTTTTTGCTGATTGATATGGGAGAGAATTTCTTGTTGTACCTGCTGCAAGCAACTTACAGATTGAGGCAAAGATTTATAATCAGGAATATAATTTGCCGTGCCGTCAACCTGCAAAGCGAAAGTGTCTCCTAATTGTACAGGATAATAATACCCATCTAGGGAATCCTCAAACTTCTCAACTTTTTTAGAACCTAGTAGCTCAACATAATCATAACCATCTTTTTCAGCTTGCTTGAATCCTACTAACCGCTGCTCGTCTAAAGGACTTCCGTAGATTTTTGCCCAAAATTCTTCACGATTTATGTCAACTTGCTCATCTTGCCCTAAACCTTCTTTTAAATCATAGAGAAATAAATCAATTGTTGGGTAGATTAAGCAAGTTTTACTAGTTATAAACCAATCATCAAATTTTATAAAAATCTTTGCTCGTAGTAAGGGCTTTAGCCCTTGTTTATTTACAACTCGAATGCTTATTAGCTTAACTCAGGCAACCCACCTATTAAAAAATAATAGTCTGAATCACATCTCTAGCTGAAGAGACAGAGTTAAGAGCTTTAGTAATTTTCCGAGCTATTTCAGTCAATTTATTATTATCAAATTTCTTGTCAAATTCAACTAGCACCTGTATAATTTCCACAGCGGAATTATCAATTTCAGTATTAAACTCTTCAGGTTCAGGCTCAGGTAAAAAATCAACGCCTTTACTGCGCTGTTTAATAATTGTGTCTAAATACTCGCAAACCTGTTCGTAAGACTTTGCGAGCGGGGGATAACTCATAGCAACATCATAAAGTTTGCCAATATCCGCTGGAATATTAATTTGATTTACCCGCGCTTGCACATCAGCAGGTAGTGGTGCTTTAAGTCGGGATAATGCCAATATAAAGGCTTTCAACTCAGAGGCTTCTAAAGGGTGCATGGTGGTATACCAGTAATTGTGAAAGCTGCCCAGAAGTAAGGGTGATTATACGGTTGTTTGCTAGGTTCTTGTGTATCCTTAATACTGTTTAAATGGTGGGACAAGAAACGGCGAAGAATGGCTTCATCTGCAGGAAGTTTGGCTATCTCTACTGCATACCATTCTGTAAGTTCCCCCGCTGTGACATTTCGTAGCCACTGGGTAGCTTCAGCCAAAGCCACAGCCTCTGATTTACCTTATTGTAGCAATTGGTAAAACTGCATCATCACCAAAGCGCTAGCGGCTGATTCGACAGTCCACAAAGTACTGATGACATGAGCTACACCGCAACTCATAAAACCACTGACAAGCCCCACATATTCTGTAGTAATGGTGTGATTACCAGTGATAGCCGTTTCACAAGCCGCAAGACTGACAAGTTGGTAGCTTCTCAAATCAAAATCGCGGATATCAGCAAGCGTCAGTTTATCCTCACCTGCTAACGCCAAGTAGGATAAAGCAGGATTGTGGAAATTGTAAGTGCCATGCCCAGTGAAGTGAAAAATATTGTAGCCTTGAGGCAAATCTTTTTTTAGTTGCTCCGTTGTAGCTTCATCAGAACGCAGACGGGTATGATTGGGGAACATCCGGCAAATCGTCTCAGATTCAATTTGGGCAAATTCCAGTATGGGAAGCCCCAAGCTTGTGGGATGTTCCACACTAAGTAAAGATAATCGATGATGATTGCCTTGTCTTGTGGGGTGGGCATCTTGCCCGCCCTGATACTCTAAATGAGAAAGTCCTAGTTGGGCACTGGGTAAATAGGTGATAGTAAACTCATCTGGAAACAGCGCATGAAGCGGAAAGCGGTGCAAGTCACGATGAGAAACCAAAATGAGATTTTGGTTCTTAGTTGCGCGATTTTGGATTGATTCGATAATAGTGGTGATATCGAGAATATTACCCAAGTTATGGAGCATTTGCGGCAAGCGTAAGCGCCACGAACTTTCTTCTTCACCTTGCTTATCTTTACCTTGACGATATTCCGCATATTGTTGATTCCACTCTTTCACCCAGTCTTCAAACTCATGTAAACGTCGCGCCTGACTAAAAACCCCAGTAACTTCTGCGAAACCGGGTTCTCCCAACACAATAGGTGATGGAGAATCGTGTTTTAGAATAAACGTGTGTAGAGCGTAAGGGCTGATATGCCAGTAGACAATAGCAGTTGTAGAATTGAGCAACTGTTGAATTTCTAAATAGCTAGGAGAGGTAACCTCATCACTCCACGCATACAAAAGCCAACTCAAACAAGCATTCTTACCCTGTTCAGCTAATTCAACCGCTTGCACCAAATCCCCAGACTGTACCGCCAAATCAACCGTCAACTGCTGAAACCCTGCAAACTTCAAAGCAAGTTGTTTTTTACTTTCATCAGAGCGATTTGGTTCATTCAGCAAGCGTCGCAACAAATCTGTACACCTTCGCTCAAGTTCTTCAGCTTTAGCAGTTTCCCCCAAATCCAACTGCACGCGAATCAAGTCTTGCAAAACCTCCAGATGCAACTGGGGAAAATCTGCCTCGGTAAGAGTTTTCAACGCCTCGTTGTACTCAACCACAGCTTTATGCCAATAAGAGCGAGGGTAGAAATCTCCTCGCCCTCGCAAATAGTGAGCATTACCTATCGCCCGATGCAATTCTCCCCAACCCTCAGGGTGAGTGTCTTGGTGGCAATACTTCAACCCTTCCTTATAGCTTTCCAATTCCCCTTCATAGCCACGCTGGTTAAGGTTGGGATTTTGTTTGGCTATAGTACTCAAGGACGCCAGCAGCGGATTACAACTAACTGATTGTCTTGAAGCATAGCCCCGATTAATCCAAGCTTGGTTTAAGTCAGGTTTGATTTCTATGGCTTTGTCGTAGGATGCGATCGCCTCTTGATATTTTCTTAACTCAGTCAGCGCCAAACCCCGATTGTTCCAAGCTTGGCTTAAGTCAGGTTTAATTTTTATGGCTTTGTTATAAGAGGTAATCGCATCTTTACTTTGCCCTAATACATACAGTATTAAGCCTCGGTTGTACCAAGCTTCGTAATCATCGGGTTTTATCTCTATGACTTTTTCGCAAGATGCAAGCGCTTGCTCAAATCGCCCTAAGTTGACCAACTCATTTATTTGGATGCGCCAAGCTAAGTAGTCGTCCGGTTTGATTTCTATAGCTTGTTTGCAGGAGGTGATTGCATCTTCACTTCGCCCTAAGTCAGCCAGCGTTAAACCCCGGAAGCTCCAAGCTTCATGAAAGTCGGGCTTGATTTTTATGGCTTTATCAAAGGATGTGAGCGCTTCTTCAGATTGCCCTAAGTTAGCCAGCGCCAAACCCTGGTTTATCCAAACCTCATAGTCGTCAGGTTTGATTTCTAGAGCTTTGTCGAAGGATACGAGCGCTTGTTCAAATTGCCCTAAATTTTTCAGTACCACCCCCTGAGTAAAATAAGCTGCGTAAAAATCTGGTTTGATTTCTATGACTTTGTTGTATGATGCGATCACTTCTTCAAACCGTCCTAATTCCTCCAACACCATGCCTCGCTGAAACCAAGCTCCGTAGTAATCTGGTTTGAATTCTATAGTTTTGTCGTATGATGCGATTGCTTCTTCAAATCGCCCTAATTTATGTAGGGCAATTCCTCGGTTGAACCAAGTTCCTTCGGCATCGGGTTTGAATTCTAGGGCTTTATCATAGGATGCGAGCGCACCTCTCCCACTTCCCCAATGTCCAACTCACCTAGCTGCACCATTCGCGCTGCTAACTCATCATTCGGTGTGGGTGACGCTAACAATCTTTCGCCATGCCGCAACCACTCCACCAAAGCAGCCTCAGTAATGTTCTTTGCTGCTAAAAAGCCCCTTACCCGTCCCCGACTCCAGCCCTCATTCACCCCAGCCAACAGTTCGAGGAACAACGATTCATACTCCGCATCTGTCGGCTGTTTCTCCTGTTTTACTATGTTTTGTCCCGCGCCTGACTCCTTCCTTGCTTGCGTTGAGCGTTGGGGAGAGTTTCCAAATAACCGCTTGAGCATTTACCGCCTTTTGTATCGCCTTTATCCTGTATTATAGCGATTTTACTTATATTACGGGAGTTTTAGATCACATTGAGAACGTGAGTGCGATCGCTCTTCACCATAGAACTAAAAGGTGTGTTTGCCTATAATGGTCATCAAGCTTTGAAGTTTTGCTTCGTCAAATGCAATACCTCGACGGGCTTTGTTGTCAATATTGATTTGCACAAATAAATCTTTGAGTTCCTCGGCAATTTCTTGAGGTGGGTTTCCTGATAATGCGATCGCAATTAAACGTTCTGCGGTGTGAATTTCACCGAGCGTCAATTGCAAGAGTTGCAGCACTACGATGTAACACTGAACGGGTTGGTTCTGCCTCAACATTACTGGCTAGCAACTCGGCTGCTAATCGTTCTTTTTCAAATGCTTGTCTAGATAATTGCTCAGCTTGAGCAAGGTTGCCTCTGAGTTTAGCAACCTGTGCCATCTGTGCCAAATCCATTGCCTGTTGATGAAACTCTTGTATCTGACTCATTTTTATGTAATAAAGAGGCAACCTCTCCTACCTCACCACAAGCTTACCTTGACTTCGTGCCGCTTTAATCGCATTCATGTTGCTGGTAAATACCCGAATTCCAGGAACGCTGACAAAATCGCCGTCATCAGTAATCACATTTACTATCCCTTCTTTATTCATTGTTTCGAGGATAAACAGATCGTAGCCATCAAGCAGTTGAGTTTGAAATCTAGTCAAGGCTGCATCTACTGTGCGCTCGTCGATTGTTAAATTAATTGGTGCGGCGATCGCTTTAACTTGACTCCAAGCTGCTTGAACTTCAGCTACAACTCTAGATCTCTGTGCTGGTTCATTATGGCGATATTCCGTCTTCTGTAATTGTCCCCTGTGCCTTAATAAAAATTTCTCGTTCCGCTTTTTCTATAAGATGGGCTAACTCTGCTAAAGAGAATCCAGTGTAAGAAAGTAAAGATTTAGCGGAACGAGCTTTTCTGAGATAGGAGGTATAATCTGTAGTTTGATAAGGAACAGACGAACCGATGGCTGGAGTGTAAGTCAACCAATACCAGACATTTGTATCTACTAAAAAGATGTCATCTTTTTTCGGGATATCAGAACGGATATCAAACACCTCTGCCTGAACTATGTAATTAACCGTCATTAGACACTAACTGCTTGCTCTTTCAACACTTCGTCTACTGCTTGACGGATATGTTCATTACTATAGTACCGCTTCGAGTTTTCAATAACTCGGTTAAGTACCTGTCTACCAAGTGGATTCAGGTTAGATACCTTGAGTAGACGGTTAATGTCTTCACTGCTAATGTCTCTATGTAGTTGTCCAATAGCGAAGTTAAAGAAAGGCGAAGCAAAAATATCTACTCCTGCAAAGTCAAGTTCAATAGGATGATTCGCCAGTAATTCTGGATGGATAAGATTATACAGCTTTTGACCTTCATCCGGTGTCATACAGTTTTCGCTGATTAGATTGCGAATATCATACTTCATCATTCAAACTTCCTTTCACACAAGTGGTAAGTGGTGCTGTGCGTTTATTTTTAATACCTATCGGTTTTTATTCTAACATTATAGTAATTTCACTAAAAACAGTGGTTTTAGTTCGCTTTGATTTCATAAGTGCGATCGCACAAGTAAAAAAGCGATCGCCCGAAGGGCAGTGCGCTACAACCAGCATCGCACTTAACTACGTAAGTAAGTAAAGAAGGAAGGCTCAATTGGTGGAGGTGAACAGGTGAATGTCAAAGAAGAAGTTGACACGAGTTCTCCAGAACCAAGTTACCTTTTCCGTGCGGATGATGACTACAAAATGGGTAATCCAGTTGGATTCGAGCTAGATAGTCAAGATGCTGCGCTCTTCAGATATTCAAAATCCTCAGGAGCATGTTCTTGATAAGGAATCTGGACAAACACCAGGCGACCTCATAACTTGGGCAAAGTAAAACTTTCGTGCATAGGTAACTTTATGGATGAACTACAAATAGCAATAGCAGAATTACATAACGTAAATCCAGATATTCGAGAGTTATCACTCGATAAAATAGGAACTCTTAATCCTGACAATGCTTTTGAAATTATAGTTCCTTTTATCTCCGATCCAGAACCAGAACTACGTGGCACGGCTGCTTGCAATTTAGGAGAAATTGGTGATAGTCGAAGTGTACCGCATCTGATTAGATTAGCAAGAATTGATCCTGAAGAAAAAGTTCGGAGTGAAGCTCTGTCTGCATTAGATAATTATAGGACACCTGAAATATTAACATGTCTAATTGATGAAGTTAATCGAGAAAAAAATCACGCAGACCTAGACAAATAGTTGCACAACAACTCCAGCATTATAATGATGATAAGTCAGTTGATACTTTAAGTATTTTGCTACTTGAGGATGAAGATGTGTATGTGCGTATTTTTGCTGCTGACTCACTTTTAGAATTAAATCGTCCCAGATTACGTGAAGTTTGGAAACAAGCATTGGAGGACGACAGCACTTACGTAATTCAAATAGCTTCTCAAGCTCTTACTAATTTACAAAAATGTGAAAAATTACTAGAAGCTAGCTGATAGAAGCAGTTAGCATATTACATAGAGTGCTAACTGTGTCATCAAGCGCTAATTTTGCTTAGCATCCAGCATCTCCAATTACGGGAACTTTGACTTCTTGACCATTTTGTTTAACACGGATAGTGCCTTCTTTAATTGCCACAGATTCAATTTCACCCTTAGCGCCAAGTTTTACGGCAACGTCAACCATAATTTTGCCATCTTGATTACTAAAAGTTTGAAGTGTCCGTTGTCCATAGAACTCTTTACCACTAGCTTTAATCCGGCTAAATTTAGTAATTTTGCCGTTTATTTTCATTTCCATTGAATTCTTTTCAAGACCATTGAAGAAGACCAATTTATTCTTCTCTGCTCTATTTTGTCTCCACAATGTCATGCCACAGCCACTTCCACTAATCTCGTTTAATTGAAATTCTCCTACTTTTGGTGGTGCGGCGACTCCAGAGTTGGCAAAAATAATTGCTACTATTAAGAACAAAGATATAAGCGCAATTTTTTTCATGATTTTTCAAAAATTATCGATATTGTAAATACTCAAGTGCAAGCTTAATTTATCCTTTAAACCTGCCTTGGTTGTTGATAAGAGTATCTACACACCGAGATTTGAAATATCCTGAGTAAAATTCAATTTCACCCGATTGGGTGAGCTAGAGATAGATGCGGGTATTAGCTTTGAGGAGTGGAACGACGACGAGTTGCCAGCAGACATAGTGCGGCAACACCAATTACAGAGATTGTGACTGAAGGCTCTGGTACGCTAACACTGATATTCTGTCTACCAAAATCAATAGCGAATACTGTATCGTTATAATCTCTGTCGCCACCTCCCCACAAGTCCTCGAAACCTAATATGAGGTAATCGTTGTAGAGGTAAGAGACAGTGTGCTGTACTTTATCTGGGTTCTCTTCTGGATATATACCAAATATACCTTTGATTCCGTCGTTGTAGATACCACCATTGATGTCATTTGACTGTAACAAGAAGTCAAATTTAGTACCTGCTTTAAAGACTCCCAAATCTACCCAATCACCTACATTTAGAGGTGAATCTGGTGCTACTTTACCTGGTAAAGGTTGATCCGGATTTTGGCAGAAAGAACTGAAATTAGTGAAACCACTATCTCCAGGATTACAAGATGTGTCACCAAAAATTTTACCTGTTTCTACTTCATTACCGTAAGTAGTTTTGTAATCCAATCTGTTGCGATATGCTCCGGCTGTTTCACCGATAAAGAATACTTTGACACTATTGTCGTTTAATAGCGATAGCCGAGATATATCTACTTGGTAGTCTTTAACCTGCTCAGGAGACAAATACCGACTTTCTGCGCCTACAAAAGCTCCCAAGTCAGGGAGTATATTTTGAAACTCTACTGAGGCTTCATCTCTGCTTCTAATATTAATAGCATTTGCAGGTGTAACTGCGGAAAGGAGGCTAGAAGCTAAGGTGCCGGCGGCGATTAAAAGAGTAAAGATGTGATTTTTCATGAGATGATGGTTTTCCTTGATCTTGCTTAAAGTGTCTAGATGATTAATTCACTTTTGTATCTAACAATTCCGTATAATTTCTAGATGGTTTTTTGTGTTTGTTATATTTTTTATATTCCCATCAAGAATCACAAACATCCTCCTTTTTGTGCAACTTTGATAATTGTCCCTCTGTCATACTGTGTACTTAAAAAACTTTCCGCCAAAAAATACTTAAGTATATGGCACATAGCTTGATAATACCAATTTTACTAAGATGGTAATTGATTCAGATCACATCAAATCAATGAGTGCGATCGCGGCGGCAACAAAACCACTGAGTTCTTTCTATGCTATTAGTGATTTAATCGAACCAAAAAGGTGCATTAGCTGTGGGCATATTAGTTGAGAACGTATCCAAGCAGTTTGGTAGTTTTAAAGCAGTAGACGACGTAAGCCTAGAAATTAAGAGTGGCTCCCTTGTCGCGTTGTTAGGACCATCGGGTTCAGGAAAATCTACGTTGCTGCGCTTAATTGCTGGTTTAGACACACCAGATAGTGGTAAAATTTTTCTTACAGGCAAAGATGCTACACATCAAAGTGTACAAAAGCGGAATATTGGCTTTGTGTTTCAGCACTATGCTTTGTTCAAACATCTCACTGTAAGACAGAATGTGGCTTTTGGGATGGAAATCCGTAAATTACCGAAAGCGAAAATTAAGGCAAGGGTAGAGGAATTACTGGAATTAGTACAACTGAGTGGACTAGGTAACCGCTATCCGGCGCAACTTTCAGGAGGTCAACGTCAAAGGGTAGCATTAGCGCGATCGCTAGGTGTGGAACCTGAAGTATTGCTGCTTGATGAACCTTTTGGCGCACTTGATGCAAAAGTTCGTAAAGACTTGCGCATTTGGTTACGGAGATTGCATGATGAAGTTCATGTTACCACAGTTTTCGTTACCCATGACCAAGAAGAAGCAATGGAAGTTTCTGATGAAATTGTGGTGATGAACAAAGGGCGTGTCGAACAAGTTGGTACACCAGCAGAAATTTACGACCATCCCGCTTCAGCGTTTGTGATGAGTTTTATTGGTCCTGTGAATGTGTTACCTAGTAGTGCGCGGATTTTCCAAGGTAATGGGTTTGATTCAGCACATCCGGAAATGTTTTTACGTCCGCAAGATGTGATCATAGAAACTACTGAAGAAGGCAATAGTGTGTCAGCTAGGGTGAGTCGTTTAATACACCTGGGTTGGGAAGTGCAGGTAGAGCTAACATTAGATGATGGACAAGTAGTTACAGCGCAGTTAACACGCGATCGCTTTGACGAATTGAACTTAGAACCACAGCAGCGCGTGTACGTTAAACCGAAAGATGCCAAATCTTTTCCTCTGTACTATTCTATTTAAGCAGAGCGTAAAATAGAGATAGACTTTGTTGAGATTTGTATAGTAAGGGATAACCTGTCATGACTCCCGCCATTTTAATAGAAAATCTAAAGAAGCGTTATGGCACGGTTGAAGCCGTTAAGGATGTTTCCTTTCGGGTAGAGCCAGGAGAAATCTTTGGTTTACTCGGTCCTAACGGAGCGGGGAAAACAACTACTCTGCGTGCTTTGTGTACCCTCACTACACCAGATGCTGGTAAAATAGAGGTATCCGGGATTTCTGTACTAGATCATCCCAAAGCAGCAAGACAACGGCTCGGTTATGTAGCCCAAGAAGTTGCACCAGATAAAGTGCTGACGGGAAAAGAATTGCTACAACTCCAAGCGGCACTTTATCACTTACCAAATGCGATCGCCAAACAACGTGTAGACACTGTACTAGATTTGCTCGGTTTGCAGGAATACGCCAATAAAAAGACTGGCACTTATTCCGGCGGTTTACGTAAGCGTTTAGATTTAGCCGCAGGCTTACTTCACGCACCAGATGTTCTCGTTCTTGATGAACCGACAGTAGGACTTGACATAGAAAGCCGTTTTGTGGTATGGGACTTCTTAAGGAAGTTGCGTTCAGCAGGAACAACAGTACTAATTACCAGCCATTATTTAGAAGAAATAGATGCCCTGGCTGATAAAGTGGCAATTATTGATCGTGGGGTGGTAATTGCCTCAGGAACACCTTCACAATTAAAAGATAACTTAGGTGGCGATCGCATCACATTGCGCATCCGCGAGTTTTCACCAATTGAGGAAGCGCAAAAAGCTAAAGATTTGCTTAACTCTTTACCTTTTGTGCAGGAAGTCATCATTAACAGCGCCCAAGGAAATTCCCTCAACTTGGTAGTAACGCCACAGAATGACGCTTTGATGATCATACAACAAAAGCTGAATGCTCTTGGATTACCAATGTTTGGTATAGCCCAATCTCGTCCAAGTTTAGATGATGTTTACCTAGCAGCAACGGGAAGAACCTTATTAGATGCAGAACTTGCGGCAGCAGGAACTCGCGATCCTAAGGCAGAAAAGAAGCAGAATATGAGGTAATGGCTAATTGCTAATAGTCACAATTAGCGATTAGCAATTAACAATTAGCAATTAACAATTCTAAAATACTATGAGTGGAACAATCATTCCTCCAAAATCAGATCTAAACTTGCAGCAAGTGGCAGCACCTAAGCTGTACACAGAAGCTGCACCAAATTTTTTCGGTGAGTTAGTTCAAGAAACTTTGGCTTTAACACGTCGTCTATTTATTCAGTTACAGCGACGCCCTTCAACATTGTTGGCAGGAATTATTCAGCCAGTGATGTGGCTAGTATTGTTTGGTGCTTTATTTCAAAATGCACCAAAGGGTATTTTTGGTAATACTACCAATTACGGTCAATTTTTAGGGGCTGGAGTAATTGTGTTTACAGCGTTTGCGGGAGCGCTGAATGCAGGTTTGCCAGTAATGTTCGATCGCGAGTTCGGCTTTTTGAATCGTTTGTTAGTAGCACCACTAGCATCGCGATACTCGATTGTTCTGGCTTCGGCAATCTTCATTATCAGTCAAAGTTTACTGCAAGCAACAGTAATTGTGGCAGCAGCAGCGTTTTTAGGGGCTGGGCTACCAGATGCTACTGGGTTAATTGCCATCGCTCTAATAGTCTTTCTTCTGGCTTTAGGCGTAACCGCCCTTTCTCTTGGGTTAGCCTTTGCTTTACCCGGACACATTGAACTAATTGCTGTAATTTTTGTTACTAACTTGCCTCTATTATTTGCCAGTACTGCTTTGGCTCCTCTATCCTTTATGCCCAAGTGGTTGCAGGTTGTGGCTACGCTTAATCCTTTGAGCTACGCAATTGAACCGATCCGCTATTTGTACTTAAACTCAGATTGGGGATTAAATAGTGTAGTAATGCACGCATTTTGGGGTGATGTTACCTTTGGTGGTGCATTGTTAGTGCTAGTTGGTTTTGCGATCATAGCTTTGTTAAGTATTCAACCCCAACTACGACGGACTCTAGCTTAAAATTTAAGCAAATGTACCAGGAGAAAGAGGAAAAATTTATGAAAATACCGATTAAGCAACTCTTTGTTGTTACCATAGCAGGCATTGGTGCTTCCCTGTTCGTGCCTCAACCTAGTTTGGCTCAACCTACTAATGGGATTAACCAGCAAAACTATGAGTCGCCAAATAGAATCGATCCTTTTGCTCAGGGTGTTGAACCAAATAATTTCAACCCTTTTCAGTTACTGCATAATGCTAATCTTTTCAATCAAGGAAATAATAGCATGAGCAACGAAGAACTTAACAGCGCAATTTCTGATTATCAAAGAAAACTACAAGAGCGCTTTTCTAACCAACAACCAACAACTCCTAACTCTCAGAGAATTACTCCTGGTGTAATTACACCCCAATCGGGTAAATGAAGGAAGTTGGGGAGTGGGCTGTAGCACAGAGCTAATAGCTAATGGCTAATAGCAATGAACAATTAGCCATTAGCTATTAACTATTCCCTCACTCCCCCTCTTCTACAATCCCAGTGCAGCTAAAATATCGCTAGCATGGCTAGAGGTATTTACAGCAGAGTCAACGTGGATAATTTTACCGTTACCATCAATTACGTAGGTAACGCGCTTGGCATAACCACCACCATCAACATCGTAAGCTTTAATCAAGCTTTGATCGGTGTCAGCTAGTAGTGGAAAATTGAGATTGTATTTTTGAGTAAATGCTTGGTGAGCGGCTTCATCATCAGCACTAACTCCGAGTACAACAACATCTTTATTTTTGTAATCATTACTAGCATCGCGGAAACTACAAGCTTGCTTGGTGCAGCCTGGAGTATCGTCTTTGGGGTAGAAATACAAAACTACGGTTTTCCCTTTGAAATCAGATAAGGAAACAGTGTTGCCATTGGTATCTTTGGTGGAAAATGCAGGTGCATCTGTACCAACTGTTAGAGCCATAATTAACCTTTGCGATTGAATAATTGATGCCTTAGAGATTTTACAATAATTTACAATAAATACACGGATTACTAGTAGTTGACTGTTACGTGTCAACTGTGAAACGAAAATTTACCGAAATACGAAATGTCTACTGTAAATTCCCCAAGCCAGAAACAGCTTTCCTACCCAAGTAAGACACAACAAAGAGCAAAGCTCAGCTTAATTTGTTCCCCCTTCAATCAATGTTTGTTTGAGGTGATGCGCAATGAAAGAGTAGCTTTAAGTGAAATTGCTGGTAAATTAGGTGTTGAAAATGGCTATACTAAACACCAGTTGTCGGAATTAGCAGCCGATAATGCTTTGGTGTGGTTAATTAATGTGGGTGTATTGCGACGAGAAGTTGATGGGCAGGGAATTACAGATAGTTTTCGGCTGACTCCGTTGGGGCGCTTGGTACTGGAAAAATTCCAGTCTCAACCTTGGGGTAATCCCTCATGGCGCGATCGCTTATACCATAGTGTAATTCGTTGGTTGAGGATACCATTTTAAAATAGAACAAAAAAACGTTATAAGTTTAGAGTAAAAGGGAACAATAAGTACAGAAAATACAACGACCTATATAAAATCTTTACCATAGCCATTCGACACAGTTAATCATGAAAGCAATTATGGTAGTGGGAACAACATCCCACGCGGGGAAATCACTGTTAACAGCAGCTATTTGTCGCATTCTATCGCGACGAGGTTGGCGAGTGGCTCCTTTTAAAGGTCAAAACATGGCTCTGAATGCTTATGTCACCGCTACAGGAGGAGAAATTGGTTATGCTCAAGCGGTACAAGCTTGGGCAGCTGGAGTTGTTCCTTGGGTAGAAATGAACCCAATTTTATTAAAACCTCAAGGTGATATGACTTCACAGGTAATTATTAAAGGCAAGCCTGTAGGTAAAGTAAGTGCTACAGATTACTACGAGCAATATATTGAATTGGGGTGGCGAGCAATTGAGGAATCGCTACAGCATTTGGGAACAGAATATGATTTAATCGTTTGTGAAGGAGCCGGTAGTCCTGCGGAAATTAACATTAAGCACCGTGATTTAACGAACATGCGAGTGGCAAAATATTTGAATGCGCCAACTCTTCTAGTCGTTGATATTGATCGAGGTGGTGCTTTTGCCCATATAGTCGGAACCCTAGAGTTACTAGAACCAGAAGAACGCGCCTTAGTTCGCGGTGTAGTAATTAATAAGTTCCGAGGACAGCGATCGCTCTTAGAACCAGGGATAAAATGGTTAGAAGAACGCACTGGTATTCCCGTGGTTGGTGTAATTCCTTACATAGAACATTTATTTCCAGCGGAAGATTCTTTGGATCTACTGGAACGTAATAACGGGCAGAAATTGCAATCAGAACTTAATATTAGCGTTATCCGCTTACCCAGGATTTCTAATTTTACTGACTTTGACCCGTTAGAATCAGAACCAACAGTAGGAGTAAGATACTTAAATCCTAAGCAAGATTTAGGACATCCAGATGCAGTAATTATCCCAGGGACAAAGACAACCATACCTGACTTGCTACTACTACAAAAAAGTGGCATGGCAGAAGCGATTCAAAATTATGCAGCGGCTGGTGGTACAGTATTGGGTATCTGTGGTGGCTACCAAATACTGGGTCAAATGATCGCAGATCCAGAAGGGATAGAAGGACAAGCAGGTAGATATCAAGGATTAGGGTTATTACCGATTAAAACTGTGATTACAGGACAAAAAGTTGCCCGTCAACGCCAAGTGACATCGAATTTTCCCCAAATGGGTTTACCAGTAACAGGGTTTGAAATTCACCAAGGGCGATCGCGCACAGAAACCCAAGGAGTAGATCCTCAATCCTACCAACCTTTGTTTGACGACGTGAATTTAGGGTTAGTAGATGGTTGCTTATCGGTTTGGGGTACGTACCTCCACGGTATATTTGATAATGGTCCTTGGCGACGCGCTTGGTTAAATCGTCTACGTCAACAACGCGGTTTAAAATCCTTACCTACTGGTGTCTCAAATTACCGAGAACAAAGGGAGCAAGTTTTAGACTCCTTAGCAATAGAGGTGGAACGCCATTTAGATTTAACACCATTTTTGTCTTGAGGTTAGTTGTCATGACTATTCGCGTCCACTTTTTACCAGATGATATTACAGTTGAAGCCACAGTGGGAGAACCATTGCTAGATGTAGCAGATCGAGCTGGCGTGTTTATTCCCACTGGTTGTTTAATGGGGTCATGTCACGCTTGTACTGTGGAAGTTGAGGATGGAGATCCGATCCGTGCTTGCATTACCTCAGTACCACCAGGGCGCGAAGAGTTGATAATTAATCTATTTAGCGATCCAACTTGGTAATAGGCAATAGCTAAGGAATGATAATTAAATAACTTACGTAGGTTGGGGAGCGTAAGCTCCATCCGGGTTTCCCGACAGAGGCGTCTGGCGTTTGAGGAACGAAACCCAACAAAACCAACCAATACGCTGCTAATTGCTAATGGTTAATTGCAATTAGCGATTAGCGATTAGCAACGCTTACACATCAGCTTCTTAAGGTTGTATTGTCCAGTCTTCAAATATCAAAGCAGGCACTTGAGCAAAATCACGCTGGTTGCGCGTAACTAAAATAGAATTGTTGGCAAGCACTATACTAGCGATGCGCAAATCTTGTGTACCAATACGTATTTTTTGACTGCGGAATTCTGTATACAGAGAATAAGCATTCTGGTCGAATTTGAGAATGTTGAGACTCTTAAAATCTTCCAACGTATTCCATAGTTTCATATAAGCTGACACTAGTTTGTCAACTTGGGAAGACTCGGAAGCTTGCCTGATAACATTAAACCTACCGCGTATTAATTCTTCCGCTGTGATGATAGTAATTGCAAGATTGTCAGGATTTATAGTCTGAATACGTGTTGTAACAACTGGGTGATTTCGTTGCCAAAGCGAGAAGTGATCTGTATCAAGTATGTAACGAATCATCTGGCTTGAGCTTCGGCATCAAGTTCACGACGATATTCTTGTATGTATGCCAATACCTCATCGTAGTCTGGATCATCTTGATACTTGCCAGCAAGCCGTATCCAAGGATTATCTGTTGCGTAGGGATGAAGATTTTCCTGATGCTGCTTGTCCAGTATTCGCTGGTGAAGTTGATCAAATAATAAGGCTTGGTCTTCTTGTGACAGTGCCTCAATTAATTTAATAATTCTTTGAATAGATTGAGTATTCATAAGTGTCTTTTTAATTTCGCTGTTACTAATTATAAATGATTATAGTCATGCTGGTGTAGCGAGCGCCTATTTTTTAAAGGCATCGCTGACTCACTTTCGCCGCTCTTGAAAAGATTCCTCATTTTACATCATTACAAACTTGACGCTTTGGGTCATCTGGTTTCATACCATTGTTAGGGTTTTTCAGGTAGTCTTGCGCCCAAGAACAACCGCCTTTTAACAAATTTTTCAGATTTAAATTCCAATTAGATAAAACTACAGTTCCATCTGTACTAGCAGAAGCAATTGTTTGCCCATCTTTACTCATATTAACATCAGTAACTCCTGCACTATGTCTGTTTCTGGTGTCCATTAATTTGCCATCATGACGCCGCCAAAGCTTGATGCTTTTATCATCGCTGGCAGAGATGATTGTTTTCCCATCAGTACTGAAATTAACATCGGTAACCCCAGCACTATGCCCTTTAAGAGTATTAATCAATTTACTCTCTTTGACGTGCCAAATTTTCACAGTTGTGTCGGAACTGGCAGAAGCAATAATATTACCATCTCGACTGAAAGTGATATCATTAATCCCGGCAGTATGTCCTTTGAGAGTAGCATTCAACTTGCCATCAGTTACGCGCCAGAGTTTGATGGTGTTGTCCCAACTGACAGAAGCAAGAATTTTGCCATCAGGACTGAAACTTACATCACTCACCTCAGCGTTGTGTCCAATCAGAGTCCTAATCAACTTACCATCACTAACGCGCCAAATTTTAACTGTTTTGTCCTTACTTGCAGAAGCGATAATTTTTCCACCATTGGGATTGAAAATCACACCATTTACCCCACCAGTATGCTCTTCAAAAGTTCTGATGAGTTTTCGATCGCCATAATTCCAAAGTTTGATGGTTTTGTCTTCACTGGCAGAAATGAAGGTGTTTCCATCAGGACTAAAATCAACATCAGTAACACCAGCAGTATGCCCCTTGATGGTATCAATCAAGCTACCATCACGTTTCCAAACCTTAATAGTTTTATCTTCACTAGCAGAAACAATATTCTGTCCTTCCTTGCTAAAACTAAGATCCCAAACAGGAGCTTTATGCCCTATGCTGTATTTCAGCATCCAAAGTTTAACAGTTTTGTCGGCACTGACAGAAGCAAGCAACCCCCCTTGTCTCCCCTTATTAAGGGAGGTTGGGGGGTTAGGACTAAAACTAACTTGCAAAACTTCATTGCCATGTCCAGTAAGAGTACTCATCAAACTACCATCCCGTCGCCAGAGTTTAATAGTATTGTCACCACTAGCTGTGGCGATTGTTTGTCTATCGGGGCTGAAACTAACGCTATGAACTTTATACCTGTGTCCGATTAGGTTGGCGATTAATTTGCCGTTTCGATCCCAAAGTTTAACAGTATTATCTTCGCTAGCAGAAGCGATCGCTTGTCCATCGCCGCTGAAACTAACAGCATACACCCGATCTCCATGCCCCGTAAGGGTAGTAATCAAACTACCATTACGCCGCCAAAGTTTAACAGTTTTGTCAGCACTTGCCGAAGCGATTGTTTGTCCATCTGGACTAAAGCTGACAGATTGAACCTCATCACCATGTCCAGAAAAAGTAGCAATTAATCTACCATCTAACTGCCAAAGTTTAACAGTTTTGTCGGCACTGGCAGAAGCAATTATTTGTCCATCAGGGCTAAAACTGATACTATTTACTTTATCTTGATGTCCGGTGATTGTAGTAATTAAACTGCCATCTAAGCGCCAGAGTTTGATAGTTTTGTCAGCACCTGCAGAAGCGATTAACCCCCCAGGCGAAGGGGGGTTTGGGCTAAAGCTGACAGCTTGAACTTCATCAGTATGACCCTTAATGGTGGTAATTAAGCTACCGTTGAGATGCCAAAGTTTGACAGTTTTATCAGCACTGGCAGTCGCAATTTTCTGCCCATCTGGACTAAAACTAACGCTATTAACTTTATCGCCATGCCCATGCAAGCGATTTTTCTCTTTTTCTCTGTCAACCACCTGTTGTAATGCTTTTAACACCTGTATGCTAGTGTCACCTTCTGCTTTGCCTGAGTGTTGCAATTTTTCTAGTTCTTTACCTACCCCCAAGCTTTTTATCAACCCATCAAGTTCCAACATCTCGCTAGCAGTCTTACTATCTGCAATCAGTTTGAAATTTTCTGACTGCTGTTGGGCTTTATTCCACTGAATAAAAGCAAAAATAGCTGCAGCACTTACAAGTGCGATCGCAACATAGCCGAACAAATTCATAATTTGGGCTATTTTGCGTGCTTTGGCTTGTTCTTCAGCACGATATTCGGCAAGTTGACGTGCCTTTTCTTCAGCTCTACGTCTTGCTTCTGACTCTTGTGCAAGTTGGCGTGCGGCTTCTAGTTCTCGCTTTCGGCGGTTTTCCTCTTCAAGGCGCAGATGCTCCGTTGCTTTACCTCTAAAGAACTGATGAAATAAATACAATGGCGCTGTTAAAAATCCCATACAATTGAGAATCATCGCTTTGACAACCTGACCCGCACTCACGTGTTCTAGCGGATGGATGCCGATTAAGTTATCAATTTTTTCCACAATGCCAATTTCATCCACTATCCCCGCAACAATGCCTAGATGGTCAATATCTTGGGTTTGAATTTCTGGTAGTTCCACAGCGAGTTAGTCCATAATGGTGCGGCGTTGTGTTACAAGAACACAGATTCTAGACGGAATGGCTCACTACCAACGAAGGGTGAAAGCCTCTCATCGTTAACGATCGCTCTTTGAAAAAATCGCCCGTGTTCTTTACATCCATCAGGGGTGTTCGCCCGTGAACAGCTTTCAAAGAGTCGTCAATTTATTATCCCGCACGGTGCAGAATCTGAAAATACCATTACTCGACCTGCCAACCTGCGGAATGTCGGTTCAATCGAATACTGCTGAACTTCCAGAACAATCTCTAACAGTTGTTGATCGATCGCATCCATATGGTGTTCGTTTTTTCGTAACGTCATCGCTAATCGCGCATGTAGTTGCGTACAAGAGCGCAACTACAAACCCACCTGACGAATCAAACCCAACAATTATCTACCCATAATTTAACCCCCTGTGTTTCTAGCCTTCTAAAAGGAAGATCTCTACACAAGGGGGCATCTTATGCAAAACTTTATAATTATTTACATTTCTGTAGAGACGCGAAATTTCGCGTCTCTACAAAGTTCATATGTATCGCTATTAACATGAAATTGTATTACTTGCTAATTATCAATTGCCCTAAACGCTTTAACACACTTAAAACCCCATATAAATCATTCCCAGGATTGAAAATATCGAACATTTTCGACATTGCGTATTGGGGAAACTGATTTTTTACTAATTTGAAAAATCGGAAATTTGCGCCATTCGTTAGTAGCCCAAAAGCAGGTTTATCTGGGTGAGGATTTGCCAGCATATAAGCTAGTAACTGCGCTCTTCCTGCATCTAAAGAGAAAGATGCCTGCTTGCATTCAATCACTGCTACCCAGAGTTGTTCAGATACAACCAAAACATCTATATCTCCTTTGACTATGACTCCTTCATCTTCAGCAGAAATTTCCACCGACTTTTCTGATTTGATATGAAAGGGAGGTAGATAAAAGTTGGCTAACTCTAATAACTGAGATAGTACCACCATTTTGACAGTATTTTCGAGCAAGGGAGGGTACTCAAGTAAATTAGAATAACTTGCCTTAGCTCGGTCAAGTCGCTGCTTTTCTAAATCATTAATTTCTGGCAAGTTATCCTGCCACTCTCGGAAAAATTGCTTATCTTCAACTAGCTGGAGTCCAAATTTTGTTTTTAAGTCATGCAGGGTGACGTTTCTCGCTTGGATTGTTTGAACCATGATGTACTTTCCAGTTAACGTAAATCAAAGTAGGATGCGCTATTGCACAAGTATATGTATTAATTATAACAAAAAAACTAAATGCAGCCCCTACGCACCATCATGCTAGCAGTGCTAATAAACGATAATGTGCTTTAACGTTTTAAATTAGCTCTAATACCAATATGATTTTAGAAGACAACGCACAAAACATCCTATCGTCAGGTTTAAGCTTATGTTCATGCCTTTTAATTTCCTGCTTTTATGGCTAGTTAAATTGCTATCCATCGGCATACTTGGTACAGGAATATACATTCTCTACAAGTGGTATGAAGGGGAACTTGTGGGAATGTCCTACTTTGTGATTGGAGCAGCGATGGTTGTGTGGTCTTTTGGCGGTCGTTTTATCAGTCTACCACTGCTGCGTCGTCCGGGAATTGACGAACCCAAGTTTACCCGTACTGGAACTATGCAGCGTTTGCCAAGACCTGACGGTAGTGTACTGCAAGTAGAGTTTTATGGACCAGAGGATGGTCAACCTATTATCATGTCACACGGTTGGGGACCGAACAGTACTGTGTGGTACTATGCTAAGAAGCAACTGAGTGATCGCTTCCGAATCATTGTTTGGGATTTACCAGGGCTAGGAAAATCTTCTCGACCAAAAAACAATGATTACTCTTTAGAAAAGTATGCTCGTGACTTGGAATCTGTTATTGCCATAGCTGGGGATAAACCTGTAATCTTGTTGGGACACAGCATCGGCGGCATGATTTCACTAACATTCTGTCGGTTATTTCCGCAACATTTGGGTAGTCGAGTCGCTAGCTTAATCCTTGTGGATACCACTTACACCAATCCAGTAAATACGTGTATCTTTAGTAATTTGGTCCGCGCTTTACAAAAGCCACTGCTCCAACCCTTATTATACCTAACTATCCTGCTATCACCTATCTTGTGGCTAGCGACATGGCTTTCTTATTTTAATGGTTTACTATACATTAATGTAGAACTATCGGGATTTACGGGTAATGAAACACGAGGTCAACTAGATTTCGCAGCTTTATTATCAGCTTTTGGTTCCCCTGGTGTTCTCGCTCGTGGCGCACTGGCAATGTTTAAATATGAGGAAACTAAAACACTTGCAAAGATTAACGTTCCGGTGTTGGTTGTCTGCGGTAATTCAGATATTGCGACTATTCCCCCAGCAAGCGATCGCATGAAAGCAGAATTACCAGAGTCTCAACTCGTGACTATAAAGCCAGGTGGACATATGGCGTTGATGGAGCAGAATCAGCAGTTTGCCCAAGCTGTTAGCACGTTTTGTCTACTTGCACGATCTGGAGGTAGCAAAAGTTAAAATTACTTTTCATTTGCTTCCAACCATTGTTGGATTAATAGCCTATAAATTGCTACTAGCTGTATGTATTTATTTATAGCATCCATGTGTGCCTCTAAAGCCTGTTCGTGCAATAGAGCTTTTTTGTCAGTATTTCTCCCCCCCCCCCAGTTAGTTTTATTTATTACATCTATTTTTTCTGCTGCCTCTGTATAGTGCTGTATAAATATATCGTATTGTTGAATGAAGCGCCTATAGTCGTGTGTAAAGTTTTTATCCATTGCTCCTGACCCATCAGTTAGTTACTCCATAAGATAATCATCTCCTGTTTTTCCCGTCGCCTGTCGAAAGAATTAGTCAAATGTTAACTTGAACTGTGATTATGGCTACTTTGCAACAAAACCGTAGAGACGCGAAATTTCGCGTCTCTACGTTAGCAACTAAGGCCGGATAATAATAGCATCGGCAATTGGACGCTCTCCGGTGGCATCCGAGGGACGATTAACTAACTGCTGGTTAATAGTTATGGTTGTGGAACCACCACCATCAAGGTTGACAGCATCCGTTGCTCCTAGCGATCGCATAATCTGAGCGCTTTCTGCAAAAGTTGCACCCACACTCCATCCTGGTTGACGCCCATCAACTGTTACCAAAAGTAGCTTTCCTCTAGCTGTAACTCCAGCAAGTGTACGAGGGTTGCGCCGCACGCCAAATCTGTAGTAAAACTCCGGATTCTCCTGCCATTGAAATCCTTCAGCAAAGGCAGTAATATCTATTTCTCGGTTACGCAGCAGACGAGGACCACCATTGATTACTCCCAAAGTCTGTTCTAATGGGAGTTCTTCGCCATTAGCTAAAACACGAGTATCTATGTCAATTTTTGCTCCTGGTTGTGCGTAAGTTTGTAGCCACTCAACAGCATCGCCTGTAGCGGATAACACTGAGCCATTTTCGGGTATTTGTCCTCCCCTAGCTTGTCGAAATTCAATTACATAACCTGATGCATCAAGTACAACTTCCGCTCCCTCTCCTGCTTCAGTAGTCTCCCCGAAATCTCTTGTAAACTGGATCAACTCGCTACTATCTGTACAAGTAAAGTCATGCTTAGGGTTTTCCGTAGGCAAATCACCACCTACACCACCACAACCACGAATTAATCCTGGTTTGCGATTCAATCCATCAATCTCCCGTGTTACCCCATCGCCTGTCTTTGCCGTAACAACGGATGTAAGCGCAGCTATACGAGCATTTCTACCAGATTTTGAAGGGAGGATTAAGCTTGTCCTACCATTCACTGCTTCGCTCACTAGTCTTTCATTAATGATAGAGATACCCGCGAGATCCCCTGGAGTGCCATCGGTAGCTCCAATCACAAAATATCCACCGTTGATTGCTGCTATTGCCTTGACTCGCGCTGCAAGTTGTGTTAATCGTTCATTACCAGGAATAATCTCAGTAGCTAAAGCAGAACTAAGTGTTCCTTGAAACTGTTCTGGATCTATTTCTAGTACATTTACTACCCACGGACCAGTTGTTTTTCCTCCATCCTCTCCTGTGTACACAACACGTATTCCGGTGTATCCAATAGCTGCAAGTTCGTTGCGTAAATCAGTAGCAAGAGCTTCTGTAGAAAAAGCGCCGACACGAACTAAATATCCCAGTGCACCCGATTCTGGATCATCCTGTGCGCGTTGCAAGATTGGCTGCACGCGAGGCTCGTATCCTTGAGATCTTAATGATTCAGCAACAGTTTCTGCTGCTGCTTGATTAGCTTGGAATGAGACATCAACAGTATAAACCTCACGCTCTGTTTGTCTACCCCTGACAATTACTGTATGAGTAACACCCCGTGCTATTTGATTTGATACTCGCGATTCAGTTAAATTAGATGAACCAAGAGGAAGTGAACGTGTGGGGCGATAGCTCGTCTGCTTTGTGTGTGAGTTAGCACTACCAACTAGCGGTTCGACTAGTGTTAACATGAAGGTAGAGGGAACAGCCAAGCACAAAGCTGTTATTTGAACCAAAAGATGGGCTTTCCAATTCATCACTTCCCCTGGTAATTAGATGAGAGGTAAAGTTTATTTCCAGCAGTAGAAACTATCAAAATCTATTGCTAAAAACATGCGTTAGCATCCTTAAGGTTAAGGGTTGATGTTTAATTACAAGTTATATGTGATTAAATATTTTGTTAAATTGCGCTTGTATCAAGCATAATAAATATCTCGCGGAAACTAATTAATGTGTCAATGATATATGCAATCGGTGTAGAGACGTTCCGCCGGAACGTCTCTACATTGTGTTTTGGAAATGTCTAACAGTATTCTAAAGGTTGACACCTTTGCGGTTAGCACCGTTAAAATTAGCACCTCCAAGGTTAGCTCCTGCCAAATTCGCTCCAGTGAGGTTAGCCCATCTCAAATCAGCAAAACTCAAGTCAGCTTCCTTCAGATTAGCTCGTAATAAGTACGCACCACTAAGGTGAGCTTTAGTTAAATTAGCTTTGTACAAATCAGTAATGTGAAGGTAAGCCCCCATTAATTCTGCCTCGTACAAGTTGGCGTTACTCAAATCAGCCCCAATTAAGTTCGCGGCAATGAGATTAGCAAAACTCATGTTGGCACGATGAAGCATTGCTTTACCTAAATCAGCATCTCTCAAATTAGCTGCTGTCAGGTTAGTACCAATTAAGTTAGTATCAGCGATCGCTGCTTCTTTGAGATTAGCCTCGCTCAAATCAGAGCCAATCAGATTAGCATGACATAAATTTGCTTGTGTAAGTGTAGCACCGCTCAAATTAGCAACACTGAAATTAGCACCGCTCAAATTAGCTTCAATCAAGTTTGCTCTACTAAGATTAGCACCACTGAAGTCAGCACTGCTAAGGTTAAAGCCTTTGAGGTTATAACCTTCCAGGTCGGCTGTGCTAAAATCTGGTTCAATGTGGGGATTTTTGTTTCTCCACTCCAGCCATGTAGCTGCACCTGCTTTAAGTAAAGCCAGATGTTCAAGATTTGCCATTATATTTCCTTTACTATTCCTTTTTTACACTCAAAGGATTTACACGCCCAGCTACACTTTCTATTGCTGTTAACGCTCCTTTTGCACCAGCAAGAATATCTCGTTCTTGCCCACCTAAGTAAAGTCGTCCAAAACTACCTACAGCTTGAACCTCAAGAATATTAATCAAAGCAGCTTTTTCCGCTTCATTAGCAGCCAAGGCAGCATAAGCGGCGGGTTCAATTTCTAATACATATAGGGTTTGCCCAGCTAGTAGTAGCTGCCCCTTACGTGTACGATTAATCAATTGTGTTTGGTAAGCATCAATATTACGTATAATCTGGCTAGAAACAACACGCGGTTTGAGGCATTGATCTTTTTCTACTCCTAAAGCTGCCAAAATTGCCTCACCTGCCGAGCGCGTTTCGCCCTGGGAGCTAGAATGTACTTCTAATAAACCGTACAGTCGTTCTACTACCTGTACTCCTGGGCGCACAGAAGCAGCTTTGAGAGCCACATCGGTAATTCGATTAATTTCTATACCCGGAGAAATTTCTATCCACAGCGATGTATCCCCTGGTAATGGTAAGAAACCTTGGGCTACCGCTCCCATGTATGCCGCATGTTGAGGTTGCAAGTTGTCGAGAAATACGTAACTGCGTAGTTCTATTCCCAAGGTAAGGCTCTCCTGTAATAAGGGGAAAATTCTATTGCAATAATATTATGCAATCTTACCTTGTCGCTCTACTAACTTCTAAGATCGCCAATTATCGAGCTTTAAGCTGTAACCCAATGCTTGAATTCGTTGATAGTGTGATAAATTACCACTAACTAATGTCAAATTTTGTTGAATGGCAATCGCCGCAATCATCGCATCAGCTAGTCCAATCGGTTGCCCAATGCGTTGTAAATCCGCATATATACGTCCTGCTAACTCGGCGTCACTGAGTTCCAAAGTTAACACTTGTGCATCTGAAATTTCAGCAAGTCGAAGCTCTAGCTGCAACAAGTTGATTAATGCCCTTAAGAATCTCAGAAAAAATAACCGTATCAAGTAATGCTCTATCCAAAACGTTGATTTAATGGGTGTGCTGCTCTATCTTTCATTACTTCTTCTAGCATTTGATCCACTGATTTAGGATCATCAGCAAATAGTCCTAGTAAACGATCTTTTGGCGGTTCTGTCAGTGCCAGTGGTTGTGTCGCTGCTAGTTGATCAATAGCATACGTAATCAATTGCGATAAGTCACTATGGTGGGATTTTGCCAACCATCTTGCTTTCTCTAAGGTTTTATCATCAAGTTGCAGTTCTATTTTTTCCATTAGGAGTAAATATTATAGCAATTTTGGGTTTCTATAATTATAATATTCATCCAGGAAAAAATTCTTGCAAAAGCGGATAGAGTCTAAATGCAATATTCTCAAACTCTTGTCTATATACTAATTGAGTATTCATGTCAGGCGATCGCAGCGTACTCCAATGTAAGTCGCCTTGTGACAGGTAAACTAGTAGGTATTGTTCTCCACACCATCTTGTGTGGATAGCTAAGCACTTGGCTCTAGAGCGAAAATCTACATTGAAAAAGATTGATTCTTGTTGAGCAAATATTTCTGTTTCTCTTTCTAAGTTTTTTTCGCCACAGTAATTAAGGCAAAGAGAGTTTTCTCGATTTTTTCTGTAATTTAAACTGAAATTAAACTGAGTAAAAATCTGCTCTGCTACTGCGGTTGCCGCATTTTCAAACTCATGATATGTAGAGAATTCAAAAACTTCACCTTGATAAAATTCCGGTAAAATTACCGAGAAGTTTCTTGCTAACAATTCAAGTTTTTCTCCAATATCAGTCGGTTTTGGGATCGCCAATCCACTTTGGTCGTACCAAGCATAATTACTTTTATTTATATAGTTTAAATGTACTATTACGGTATGTGAGTGTCCAGAAATAATTAGATTTCTTGTTCTAATATTAAATTTAATTCTAAAATTATTTGCAAAATGAGTAGAACTTTTAAAAGTAATAGTTATGTTGCCATTACCCATTTCTTTAAAAAGTACTTGAAACTGAGTTTTTGGGAAAACTTGTGCTGTAATTTCACTAGCAACTGATTTAAAATCGCTAATTAGTAATAGGTTCATATTTTTTTCTTAAATAAAATCAATATTTTCTTTTTCTGAGCTTAAATTTTTCTCGTACTGGGTAAATTTTACATTACAAGTTAAAAAAGATGGGAATATATTTTATTATCTTTTCAAAATTTGTGATTATGATTTGAATAGATGTTCAGTAATAAAGGCTTTAACATAATAGCTATTTCCGATTTGGGGATAAAGCTATCTGCACCGACAGCGACAGATGTAGCATGGTATTCGCGGCTATCATTTGAAGATAAAATGACGATATATGGTGGTTTGGGCTGTGCCTTAATCAGGCGTGTTGCTTCCCAACCATTCATTATCGGCATAGCTATATCCATGAGTACCACATCGGGATGCGATCGCTGCACTTCCTCTACCGCATCTTCGCCAGAAAGAACACACCCAACAATCGAAAGTCGCTCATCCATAGATAAAAAGCGGCTAACAGACAAGAGAAATACGGGGCTGTCATCCACTAAAAGAATGCTCAGAGGAGACATAGACTTATTAGTAGATGCTAAGCAACGCATTTGATTGCCTCCCGACAAATCAAATTTGTATTCATAGCTGATTGTGAGAATTAGCAGTGGGATTAACCTTATTTATAGATTATGCTAACTCCCGATGAAAATTCAATCAGGAAAACCCTGAGTTTTGAGGACAAAAGTAGTGGCTTGCGTATTCTTCAATCATTGAGAATCACCAACCCCATGCGAATGGCATAGCGCACTAAACCTGGTACATCATAAATATTTAGTCGTTTCATAAGTTGCATTCGATGAGTTTCAACAGTTTTCACACTAATAAAAAGCAACTGGGCAATCTCTTTTGTTGTTCGTCCTTGAGCAATCAACTGCAAAATTTCACGCTGGCGTGATGTTAATTGTACCTCTGTTTGCAAATCGCTCCTACAATGAGAAACTGCTGGACTGAGATAAGTTTCACCTTGAAAGCTAGATCTAATTGCCAGTTCAAGTTCACTTACATCTGCATCCTTAAGGACATAACTAATTGCACCATTGCGTAATGCCAGCGCAACATATTCCTCGTTAGCGTGCATAGAAAGCATAATCACCCGCACATGAGGAAATTCCTTCACTACACACTCTGTTGCCTCCAAGCCATTCATATCTGGCATCGCAATATCCATCAGTACCACATCGGGCTGATCATCTGCAATCAATTGTAAAGCCTCACGCCCATCACCAGCTTCTGCAACCACTTGTATACCCTGAATATTTTTTAAAATAGCACGCAGTCCAGCACGAAGGAGGGTATGATTGTCGGCTAGTAAAACGCGAATTAAAGGGGTTGTTGTCATTTTGTCACCGCATCTAGACTAGCTGTTTCCATAGGAAACCACGCATGAATCTTAGTACCGTGTTGCTGCCTAGATTCAATGTTAATATTACCACAAGCCAGCAAAACACGCTCTTCCATTCCCAACAAACCTAAACTTCCACCTCGTGTAGCTCTTTCTCGTGCCGCATCTACATCAAACCCAACGCCATCATCTCGGATCTCTAGATGTAATAGAGTCTCACTCTGCCACAATTCAATAGTTACTCGTTGTGCTTTAGCATGTCGCACTACATTTGTCAATGCTTCTTGAACAACGCGAAAGCAGGTGGTTTGCAAATTTGGCAATAGCTTAGTATCTATTTGCTCGGCTACAAATTCTCCAATGATTCCAGCGCGTTGAGTTTGACGATCTACATACCAACGCAGCGCAGGGATTAGTCCCAAGTCATCTAGTAGTGAGGGGCGCAAATCGAGTGAGAGGCTGCGTACTTGCTGGAGAGCAATTTCCACAATGCCAATACTTTCCTGTAATAATGATGGCAGATTACTGGAAGTAGATAAATAGGGTAAGGTTTGCAAATTGATTTTCACTGCCGTCAATGCTTGACCAATTTCATCATGTAATTCACGGGCAAGCTGACGCCGCTCAGCCTCCTGCGCTTCAATTAACTTGCTAGAAAGGGTTTGCAGTCGTTGTTGTAACTTTTGCTGTACTTTCTCTGCTTGCTTGCGCCAAGAGATCTCTTCCATAAATCCAATAAAATACTTTGGTTCGCCATTTGACTCACTCACAAGCGATACGGTAAGATTAATCCAGATTAAAGAACCATTTTTGTGGATGTATCGCTTCTCCATGGAGTAAGTTGGAATTTGACCTGCCAATAGTTGGCGAAAGTACTCTAAATCTGCATCAAGGTCATCGGGGTAGGTAATACTTTGAAAAGTTAGCGACTGTAATTCAGAAAGCGTATAACCAACAATTTCACAAAGCTTTTGGTTTACTAGTAGCCATCTGCCATCTGTATTCACATGCGCAATACCGATCGCTATAGAATTGAATGTGGCTCTAAATCGCTCCTCGCTCACCTTCAGTTCTGATGCCACTCGAGAGCGTTCGGCAATTTCTGTTTTCAATTCCTCATTAATGCGTGCTAGTTCTAAAGTCCGGTTTTTTACCCTTGTTTCCAACTGTTCATTAGCTAATTGCAGCGCCGACTCAGCGATTTTGCGCTGCGTAATTTGATACTGCAATTCTTGGTTTGCTTTCTCCAACTGTGCCGGACTAGGAAGCGCTAGTGCTTGAGGTACTAATGGTATTAGATTTAAGCTTGTATAAACAGAGACAATAGCTGTGACGGCTTTAAGCAACCCTGAAAGCCAATACGTTGGATGCCAAAGCGTCCAAATCTCCATTATATGGGTAGTACCACAGGCAACAATGAAGGAGCTAAACAGCAAAAATATCCAGTTAAAAGGCAAATCATGCCGCTGACGGACAAAATATACTAGCGTGATTGGGATTGAGTAATAAGCAAGCGCAATCAGTGAGTCAGATATGATATGTAGCCATACCAACTCTGATTGCCAAAGGTAGCAATGTCCGTGAGGGATAAACTGTTTACTGGTAAACAGGTTTGACCAGAATTCTAACATTTCAACTTGGATAATTTAACTACTGATTTCGGCGTTGCTGAATCAAGATATGAATTTCAAAATTCCCATTGATGTAGAGACGTTGCCTGCAAAGTCTCTACAGGGATTTTCAGGAAATCGAACCTCGTACTACAACCATAATTCATGTCAAATTTAGCAACGCCCTGATTTCCGTGTTACTGAATTAAATAATGAATTACGTTTAATCACAAATTTGTAATTTTCCCGAAAACTTCTACAGACACGATATGTCACGTCTTGATTTTCACAATCCATATATCAATTCAGCAAAACCCATTTTTAGACTTGCTTCCGAACTTTGTGAGTAACTAAATAGTATTTTTGCATAACTGGCTATAGACTGGTTATTTTTTGGGGATAAACAATAAAAAATATCTCTAAAGATAGACGATAGTTTTAATTAATTTCATTTTGTAAATTATATATATAGGTGCTGTCAAAATGAACTTATGCACAATTTTTTTGATTTTTTCGGTAGTCCCTCCAAGCTGTAGAGGGCGCAGCGACTCGCGACATTTTTAACCGACGATCTAGTACTTACCGCACGCGGATAGTTATCCTCTACGCGGAAGTGCCAAAGCCCTTGATTTACCATACCTTCACTTGTTCGGAAGGACTACTCGCCAGTTGGTTATTTTGTGGATAGCCAACGGACACCAGCGCCGCCCATGATTTGACTTGGAGCGAAGCGAGTTACTTATTATCCAACTTTTTGCTCCTAGTCATAATAGTAAGGGCGAACGACCGTTCGCCCTTACATAGCGCACCCTGTTGAAACTTTAAGCAATTACTTCGATGATTTGAGGACTGTTAACGCCGTTTACTCTAGCAATTTCCACTGCAGAAAATTGTGTGCCACTACCATCTGCGTCAAAGGACAAAATAGAACTATTGGGATCAAATGCAAAACGCTGGTTAGTATTAGTAAAGCTGCTGCCTAGTACGAATTGAGACTGTTGTAGAAGCCCAAGTCTACTACCTACACAACGATAAAGAGTCTTTTTTGAGACTATCACAGGTTCATGCAGCCAAAGAATTTAATGCATAATATCTTCCTGCTGTCAAGTTTTAGATGTAAGCCAACTTAAACACCTGCACCTGTAACTCATGCCAACGGCAAACTCCCGCGATAATCGTAAAGCAATTATCGCGCTTTTCATCTTAGTGAGGTACACTACCCCACCCAGCCCTCCCCGAGGATCGGGGAGGGTTCGGGTGGGGTGCCATTAACTTGCAATTTGCTGTATCGCGGTGAGTACTCAATTATTGAACATTGCCGACAGCTTCGCTCACAGCCGCTGACGTTTCATACTGTTGTGAAGGTATCTGTTTCAAAGTTCTTAGAACCCGCTCATCAACACCTTTTTGTTCAGCATACTTAATCAAGTCTTTTTTGCTGATTGGGTAGTTAACTTCGTTCAAGTTTTTCTGTAGCTGCACCGAGATCGCTCTAGCCATAATTACCCTCCTAAAGGTGTAATTTTGTGTACCACTAAGGGGAGTAGAAAACCAGTTAAGTAACAAAAAAGAATGTAGCTTTGTTGTCACGTATACTTTCTACCCACTTATGATGTCTATTTACATCATACTAATGGTAGATATTTTTTGGTCAAGTTGCGAGTATAAGTTCAAAAAAAGCCTTTTTCGTTTACGAGCGAATCCAAAGTGCTAGTCCACCACCACGCCCACGGGCTGCAATCAAGTCTTCTGTGACCAAAAAAAATGCAAAAAAGGGTTGTTTGGCGATCGCTTGATCATAAAAATCTTGAGCTTTCGCTTCACCTCCGCGTACCTGACCTTTGTATATTATACGACCAAAAAGACCAACTTGTATTTGGGTGAAGTCAAAAGCCAGTAAATTTTTCTTACCTAAGTATTGACACGGTCCGGTTAGTTTCAACAACATTCCTGCCAATTCCACCTGATTGCCAATTTCTCCTTTACCTGAAGCTTGTTTCAACTTTGCATCAAAGGAAATATAAATCTTTACCAACTTGGGTACATAAAAACCTTTACCCAAAATAATTCCCCCTCTTTCTCTCACTTTCTTTGTCCCAGTAGCAAAGCATAGCTGCCATTTACCGAGTAAAGATGCAAAGGGATATACCAACTTTTGTTGTTTAGCAGCTTTTTCTGCTTGTAGCAACGCATTCACTACCTCTGAAGCGAATGGGCGAGCGCTCATCTGTCCTTGAAACGTAGACGCAGCTTGTGTTAGTACATCAACAAATTCTGCCGTAGGTGTGGCTGGTGTCATATAGCACACTTGATTTAGGATTTGCTTTCTTATTCATGATTGTAACTTTTACCAAGACTTAACTTTAACTTTCCCTTAATGCCTATTTGGTGATGAATTGGTAAGTTCTTCTTGCACAAACGCAAACTATGTTCAAATCAAGGTACGAGTCAGTATGGAACGCAAGCATTTAGAGCGATTACTATCACGACGGAACTTTTTGCAAGGTGCTGGATTTTTAACTGGGTTAGCGATCGCTCAAACCGCACAAATAGCCAATGCCAGGACGAGAAAAATCAATCCTGCCCCAAGTTTTTCTGCTTATCCATTCAGTCTAGGTGTAGCCTCCGGAGATCCACTGCCAGATGGCGTTGTATTATGGACTAGACTGGCTCCCGATCCACTTAACGCAGGTGGGATGCCACAAGAAAATATTCTTGTCGAATGGCAGGTAGCTCTGGATGAAAACATGAGAAGAGTTGTACGCCGGGGGAAAGCGATCGCAACTCCAGAATTTGCCCACTCAGTACACGTTGATGTACGTGGACTACAGCCTAACCGCTGGTACTGGTATCAATTTAAAGTAGGTAGTGAAGTTAGCCCTATCGGGAGGACTCGTACAGCTTTTGGATTCAATACCTCCAGCCAACAACTAAACTTTGCTTTCGCCAACTGTCAAGACTGGCAAAACGGTTACTACACAGCTTATAAGCATTTAGCTGACGAAGAACTCGACCTCGTAGTTCACCTTGGTGATTATATTTACGAGTACGGACCAGAACCAGGTGGACCACGCCAACATAATAGTCCAGAAATTGTTACTTTAGAAGACTACCGTAACCGCCACGCTTTGTACAAAACCGACACGAATCTACAAGCAGCTCATGCAGCCTTCCCTTGGATAGTTACTTGGGACGATCATGAAGTTGAAAATAACTACGCCGGCTTAATTCCCGAAGAGAACCAAAGCCAAGAGGAGTTTGTAATTCGTAGAGCCAATGCTTACCAAGCTTACTACGAACACATGCCTCTGCGCCAATCTTCGCTACCCAACGGACCGAACTTACTACTTTATCGACGGTTCACTTTTGGTAACTTAGTTGAATTTAACGTACTAGATACTCGCCAGTACCGTACCGATCAACCATGCGATGATGGACTCAAGCCGCGCTGCGCTGAAGCCTTCGATCCAAATGCTACTTTGACTGGTTCCGAGCAGGAGCAGTGGCTATTACAGGGATTAGACAAATCATCTGCCCGTTGGAACGTAATTGCTCAACAGGTGATGTTTGCTGAATACGACTTTGATGCCACCCCAGAAACAGAAGTATTCAACATGGATCAGTGGGACGGGTACGTAGCGGCACGTAATCGAATCATAAACTTTTTAGACCAACGCAAACCATCTAACCCTGTGGTAATTACTGGCGACATTCATTCCAGTTGGGTACACGATTTAAAGGTTGACTTCAGTAACCCGAACTCAGCTACTGTCGGTACGGAGTTTGTCGGAACTTCAATTAGCTCTGACTTCCCTGCACAATTCATTCCCCCAGTTCAAGCAGCTTTGCGCGACAATCCCCACACTAAATTCTTCGACGGTGCATTCCGTGGCTACGTCCGCTGTAATATTAATAATGAGCGTTGGCAAAGTGACTACCGCGTTGTCTCAACCATCCGTGAGCCAAATGCCTCAATCAGCACCTTAGCTTCGTTTGTTGTGCAAAATGGGCAACCAGGCGCTCAACGTTTAAGCGATTAATTATCAACCACATTGTAGAGACAGTACTGTACGGTCTCTACATGAAAATCGCTAATCCTCGCTAATATATTAAGAATTATGTTAATTGGTTCAAAAAAATTGCAAGTTGTGTATTACCTAGCCCCTAATTGGTTTGGCTTTTACGAAGCAGTTTTGGCTTATCTAAATCGTGCATTAGGGATAGAAACACAGCTTCATTCGTGTGAATGTGATTCGTTAGAAGATCCCTTGCTATTACAAGATAAGTTAGACTTAGCATTCCTTTGTGGATTACCGCTGATTCGTTATTGTCAAGTTGTACCAAATCAATTGCAGACATTGGTTGCCCCGGTGATGGTTTCTCCACGCTATCAAAACCGTCCCATTTACTTTTCAGATGTAATTGTTAATGCAGCCAGCGATCTAAAAGTTTTTGCGGATTTGAAGGGTAAAACTTTTTGCTACAATGATTTAGGTTCAAATAGTGGCTATAATTTGCTGCGCGATCGCCTACTCCAATACGAACATCCGCAAAACTTTTTCAGCAAGGCGATCCAATCAGGAGCGCACCAACATTCAATTGACTGGGTTATGGATGGTTTAGCTGATTGTGCCGCAATTGATAGTGTTGTATTAGAACAAGAACTGCGCGACTTTCCTGAACTAGCTCAACATTTACGAGTAGTAGAAGTACTTGGTCCTTCACCTATGCCACCCATGGTTGCCGCCCAGCATCTCGGTACATCCTTGATTCACCAGCTTCAGTTGGCACTACTTCAGCCAGATGCAGAACTAAAAGCGGCAATGACACAAGTGGGAGTTCAACGTTTTGCCGCAGTAGAGTTGGAAGAGTACAAACCACTGCTGGAAATGTATGTCCGCTAAGGTAGGTAGCTTTGTGCTACCCATTTTAACCATAACTGGATTGTTTTGGTTCAACCAAGAGCGGCAGCTTGACTGTGAAAGTTGCTCCGCACCCAATTCCAGGGCTTTCGACCTCGACAGTTCCGCCATGTAGTTCTACCAACTGTCGCACAATCGCCAGTCCCAGTCCCAAACCGCTATGAGACTTGGTTGTAGAGCTATCTGCCTGACGGAAGCGGTCAAACACGTAGGGTAAAAAGTCAGCACTAATACCAATACCTGTGTCACTTACCTTAATAATCACAGATGAATCAACACGCTCTAGCTGAACTTCGATCAGTCCTTTTTCTGGGGTGAATTTAACCGCATTGGAGAGCAGATTCCATATCACTTGTTGCAAACGGTTTGGATCGCAGGGAAACATTTTGACTGATGCATTGAGCCTAGCTTCAAGTCGAATTGCTTTTGCTTGTGCTGCTGGGCGCATTGATTCAATTGCAGCCGCAGTAATTTCGATTAAGTTGTTTGGGTAAATGTTCAACCGCAGCTTGCCTTGTATAATCCGTGACATATCCAAAATGTCTTCAATCAGCTGCGTCTGATTTCTAGCATTGCGCTCAATGGTTTCCAGGGCACGACTAGCGGTGGCTGGATCAACCGTTCTGGAGCGGAGAACCCGCGCCCACCCCAAAATAGAATTAAGAGGAGTGCGTAGCTCATGGGAGAGGTTTGCCAAAAACTCATCTTTGAGACGGTTTGCTTCTGCTAGCTCCTGTGCCTGCTTTCGTAGCGCTTCTTCTGAGCGTTTATGCTCGGTGATGTCTCGTGCTGCGCCATAAATTCGTGTGACACGCCCTTGTGTTTCATCCCAAAGCGGATAAGCAAAGTTTTGCAGCCAACGTACTTCTCCACTTTTGGTGATGATGCGAAATTCACTTACATCAGTTTGACCGCAAAGCAGTTGCTTTTGGCGTTGCAACACGTCTGCCCTGTCATCTGGATTAATTATGCTTAGCTTGCCGTCAATATAATCTACTTCTTCAATGGTATACCCTGTAATGCGAGAAAAAGCTTCTGTGATCCACTCCCTGATCAGTGTGCCGTCAGCTTCAAGGCGGTAGGCGTAAGCAAGATCCGAAGTAAGTTCCGAAATGATGCGATACCGTTCCTCAGATATGCGTAATGCAAAAACAGCATCCGAATACTGCTTCTTGAGTTTGGCTTTCTCCAGACTTTCCTGAACTACAATAGGTAAGCGAGACAGTCGCCGTCCTTTGAGAATGTAATCGCTCAGCCCCATTTTCATCCCCTCGACTGCAATTTCCTCATTACCGCTACTGGTAAACATAATTACAGGACACGCAGGGAACCGGGACAATACCGCTCGTAGAACTTCTAAACCATTGCTCCAGTGGAGTTGGTAATCAGTAATGACTAGATCAAAATTTCCTGCCTCTAGCACCTGAGTCAACTGGCTGGCTTCGCCAACTTCCTGAATATGTAAATCAGAGAATACCTTTTGTAACTCATGGATAACGAGAAGGCGATCGTCCGAATTGTCATCGACCAGTAAAATGCGGATCATCTGCATCTATTAAACTCAAACATTTGCGTGTAATCCGCAATTACTTTCAGATTAACTGTTCAAATGTAAATCCTATAAAATATATCATAAGATGGCATTTTGAATATCTATTACTTAAGAATTATTTCCAGCTATTAGCTCGAACCAAAATCTACTTCCCCGTCCAACGCCTGATTCCACGCCCACTTGTCCACCCATGCGTTCAATGGCTCGACGCACGATCGCCAGTCCAATTCCTGTACCAGGGTAGGTTTCCTCGCCGTGCAGACGCTCAAAGGGATTGAAGATACGCTTGTGATACTGAGGAGCAATGCCAATGCCATTGTCTTCCACCCACAACCGTACCCAGCCTTCGCGCTGCTGTGTCCAAATGCGTATTTGGGGCTGAGTACCGGGAGGAACGAATTTAATTGCGTTTGAGATCAGGTTGGCTATAATTTGTACGACGCTTTGGTAGTGTCCGGTGGCAAAGAGCAAGGGTTCTTCTATTGTCAAGAGTACCTGATGTTCCTGGATTTTTAACTCTAGTTGAGCGAGGGCATCGGCAACTGCTAAACTGAGATTAAGCGATCGCACTGGTAAATTCAGGCGATTGAGGCGGTTGTAGACCAGCAGGTCACCTAAGAGTGTATCCATCCGTTCAGCCGCTTTCAGGATACGGTTGAGGTAATGCTGTGCAACAGAGTTGAGATTTTCTGCATACCCGTCCATGAGGATTTGGGCAAATCCCTGCATTGCCCGTAAAGGTTCGCGCAAGTCGTGGGAAATTGAATAAGCGTAAGTCTCCAAATCCTCGTTAGCTTCTTGCAGTTGTTGCGTCCGTTCGCTGATAATTTGTTCGAGTTCTGTGGTATAGCGGTGCAGTTCCTCTCGCAAGCGGGCTTGTTCAATGGCAATGGCAAGTTGATTGGCGAGTTCATGAACAATCACCATGTCCTCATTGGAAAGCGTTCCGGGCTGAGTTGTTCCCACGTTGATGATACCAAACAGCCGTCCTTCTGCATGAATCGGCGCATTTGTCCAGGCGCGGATGCCTTGGTCAAACAGACGTTGCAGGACAGCAGTAGACCTAGAATACTCTGCCAAGTTTTCGATGACAACTGCCTGATTCTGTTGTAAGGTTTCAATATTACTAAAATCCTGAAGAGGAAAAGTTTCGCCCACGCTGAAGCCGTAGCGCTTATTATTGCCATTGGAGCGAACTGCCAGCACCGTTGCCTGTTGGCGCTCCAAGTCAAACAGCGTGACATCCAAAAGTTGGCATTGTATCAATTCATACTCTGAATTTACGGCAGCTTGAGCAATTTCACTAATGGAGGTTGCTCGTAGGATGGAGCGGTCTAGCTCTTGGAGGTTCTCTAATCGCTGAGCATAGCGTTTCAAGAAAGCTTCTGAACGCTTTAGACCTGTCATGTCTTCGACTACACCCTCAATTACAGTTTGTCCGTTGATGGTGTTCAAAGTCTGGCTGATGCTAAGCCAGAGGTCTTCTCCCAAAGTATTGCGAAACTGGATTTGTCGCTCTCGCGGCTGACCGGGAACAAGCCCACCTGTGCGCGAAAACTGTCCATTAAACTGACGGGCATCCACCCCTGCTAAGGATTCTACCCCTAATAAGCGTAGAAATGCTGGGTTGCCTTCGATCAGTTGTCCATCGGGGATGGCGCGAAACACCCCAACATTGAGTTGGTTGAGCAGGGATTCTAGACGCAATTGGGTTAGGGCTGCTTGCTGTCGCTCTTGGGCGCGTTCCAAGGCTAATCTTACCGCCGTCCGCAGCCGGGGGTAATACTTGGGGGATTTGATGATGTAATCTTCAAGCCCCTCCTTCATTGCCTCCACTGCTATCTCTTGCGTCCCGGTGTTGGTAAACATAATCACCGGACGTTCCGGGTAGCGCGTTTTGAGCGAGCGCAGAATTTCCAAACCATTAGTCCAGAACAGTTGGTAATCGGTAACTGTTAAATCAAACCTACCTGCTGCCAACGCTTGGTCGAAACTAGCAGCATCAATGATTTGCTCAAGCTCAACTCCTGGAAACTCTCGCTCCAGTTCTCGTGCAATTAGGAGGCGAGCGTCTAAATTATCATCGATAATAAGTACATACATTAAACAAATATTATAAACTGTTTTTATAAAATTGGTAAATTTTAGCTCAATGGTTGCCTAGCCACTATCTTTAACTCTATCCAAAATCGGCTCCCTTTACCTTGATGTGACTCTACACCCACTCTTCCTCCCATGCGTTCGATGCCTTTACGAACAATTGCCAGTCCAATTCCTGTGCCTGGGTAGGTGTCCGCTCCGTGCAGTCGCTCAAAGACTTGAAAGATCCGTTCTTGGTGTTCTGGGGCAATGCCGATGCCATTATCTTCAACCCAAAGTCTGACCGAGTCCTCGCCAGACTCAGCGTAGATTCGCACACAGGGATGGCGATCGCTTGGTACAAACTTTACTGCATTAGCGAGCAAATTTGTGAGGACTTGAACCAAAATCGTGTAATTAGCCAAGACAATGGGGAAGGGAGGTTCAACCGTAACCGTTACCTGTCGCTGCTTTTGGTCACATTGCTGTTGATTGACCACTTCATTGACAATAGCAGCTAAATTTACGGGTTTGAGCTTAATGTCCACACGAGCCAATCGAGAGTATTTCAGCAAATCATTGATGAGAGTTTCCATCCTTTGAGCCGAACTGACGATGCGATGAGCAAACATCTGTCCTTGGGAATCTAGCTGACTGGCATAATCTTCTAGGAGGGCTTGAGCGAGTCCCTCCATCGCTCGCAATGGGGCTAGCAAGTCATGAGATGCTGAATAGGCAAAGGTTTCTAGACTTTCGTTCGCGGATTGTAGGGCTGCGGTGCGATCGGCAACTCGCTGTTCTAAATCATCAGCATAGCTTTGCAGTTGTTCCCGTAGTCGGGCTTGCTGGAGCGCAACAGCAATCTGGTTTGCCACCTCAGAAGCGATCGCCCGGTTTTCTGCATCAAAAGCTGAAGGAAGGCTGGCAAATAAGTTGATGTCGCCAATGTATGTGCCTTATACTACCAGTGCCATGCTGAGAAAACTTCGCATTCCTTCGGCAAACGCACGCTCTAGAAGCGGTGTGCGCTGAAGCATAGTGCCGATGTCTTCAATATAACAGAAATGCTCCCCGTGTTGTAGTTCAGGTAACGCCAAGTCAGTAATAGGCACTACTGAGCCAGGAACTTTGCCATCCACCCGTCCTGCCAAAACCTGAGCTAAATTAGTTTCAAAGTTAAACAGCACCACCATTGCCTCTTGGCAGTTTACTACCCGCCCCATCCTGGAGAGAGCAACTCGGGCTATTTCCTCCGCCGAGTCTGCTCTCAAAATGGCGCGATCAATTTCTTGCAGCGTTGTCAATCGCTGATTGGAACGGGACAATGCTTCTTCAAATTGCTTGCGCTCCGTGATATCCCGCGCTATGCCAATCAAACCAATTACATTGCCTTGAGCATCTCGATAGGGATCTTTTGTAGACAGATAGGTGCGAATGCTGCCAGCCATTGGCACCTTCTCTTCCAAGATTTGTGTTCTTCCCGTTGTGATAACTAAGCGATCAATCTCTTGAATAGTTTTTACTACTTCCGATGGAAGCAACTCGCTATCGTTTTTGCCGATGATTTCCTCTCTAGTTCTGCCGAAAATCCGAGCCGTCGTAGCGTTAATCAATTGATAGCGCCCTTGAAGATCTTTGACAAAAACTGCATCGGTTGTTTCTTCAATTACGGCAGACAAAAGATTGTCGCTTTCCTGTATTGCTCGCTCTACCCTTTTGACAGAGGTATTGAGTCCGCTCACTAGCAAAGACACTCCTACAAATAAGCTTAGTTGCACAATGCCATTTAAAGTAGCAACAGCTAGAGAATAGGTTGGAACCAAAAAGAAGTAGGCACTTGCCAAGCTACACAGAAGCGTAGTCAGTAATCCCGCTGCGTAACTGCCATACCAAGAGCTTACTACCACAGCACAGAACAACAGTGCCGAAGTACTGGGTGCAGTAAATCTTGACAAAAGTAGCTCTAGCAGCACAGCTAAAGCACTGGTGAACACAGCAACAAACAAGTCCCATAGCAGGTTCTCGCGTTTAGTTCGCTGCACCTTAACACCTCCACCAGTATAACAGCTCTACCCCTGTACTCCCCTCACCTGCTTGTGTATATCCTATCTTAATTGTGCTTCAATTACAGTCTCTAGCTCATGAACCACTGATTTTTTACCGCGAACGAAGTGCACCTGTGCTTTATGCTGACCTTCAATTCACAAATCGAATAGGATTAGTAATCAAAATATCATATTTAACAACTATCTTGAGTTAGTTGTTATTACTAGTAATTTTGTGTCAAAAGATAGATAGAGACTGTTCTAACTTTTGACAGATAAGTTGCATTTAACATGGTTTCTCCTTTGCAAAATCCACTCCCGCAGTATGAGTACACAACGAACCGAGTAGTTGTCTACTTCTGGTGCAGCAGCTTATGCTTATGGATTCCAATTATGTTTTTAGATTTAAAAGAGGCGATCGCGCTTTACCGTCAAGGACTCCTCTACGGGATAGAATATTTTATTTTTCCTGCTAATTGGAACCCGGTAATTTCAGTAGAAGCTATTAATGAAACCACTTGGAATGAATCTAATTTTTTCCAGCCCGTCTACATTCCTTACCAAAAACTAGAAGAAAATTTTTCTGCTAGCACTCGCTCTTTAAAGCCAATTCCTACCTAATTTTCTGTGTTTTTCTCTATATGCAAAGCATGATAGCTACGTTGTAATTCTTCCCAGAGAGTCTTAATTTGTTGGTAAGACTCTTCTTGTGAAAGTTTACCTAAAGTCTGTAAATTGCAAATGTAGCTAGTTCGTGTGGCAAATTCTTGTAGGTTGGCATTAAATACCAAAGCTTGCGGTGTAAATTCACCAGAATAGCGTCGTCTTTGATAGAGAAAGCTATGTAAATCTACTTCTTTCATCACAGTTTACCGATAATTTTTTACAGTTACTTGGGTTAGTCTTGTATCCTAATTAATTTCAATGTAAATCTTTGTCGTCATAAAAGCAAATATTTATTCTTGTCATTTTGATAAAGAAAATTGATGCAAACAGATGGTTAAGCAATCTAGTTTTAACCAGAAGACAATGCGGCTGTGAGATATTGAGTTAAGACAGAGGTAGGACATTTCATCGAAAACCCCTAATGAGTATAAAAACTGATCCCACTCAAGAAGCTCCAGAACTAGAAGCTTGGAAGCTACTGGAAAACTCGGTTATTTACTATGGCGATCGCCCAATTGGAACCTTAGCAGCTCAAGATCTTGAGCGGGAAGCCCTCAACTACGATCAATGCTTTGTCCGTGACTTCGTTGCTTCAGGTTTAGTTTTTCTCATGCGTGGCAAATCTGAGGTTGTGCGTAATTTTTTAATAGAAACTTTAGCTTTGCAAAGTCACGAAAACCAGATAGATTTTTTTAAACCCGGTCCGGGATTGATGCCAGCCAGCTTCAAAGTAGAGAATCAGGATGGAGATGAAGCTTTGACGGCTGATTTTGGCGAACATGCCATTGGCAGAGTTCCACCCGTTGATTCTTGCTTGTGGTGGATGATCTTGCTCCGAGCTTATGTAAAAGCGACGGGAGATATATCCTTGGCACATCAAGAAGACTTCCAGCAAGGTATCAAGCTAGTTTTACAGCTTTGTTTGGTGCATCGGTTTGCTATGTACCCAACAATGTTAGTTCCAGACGGCGCTTTCATGATTGACCGGAGGATGGGAGTCTATGGACATCCGTTGGAAATTCAAGTTTTATTCTATGGAGCTTTACGAGCAGCAAGTGAACTACTTTTACCAGAGAATGGCGGCGAGCAATATTTAAATTCAGTTGCCAAACGTTTAGCAGCTCTTCAGTATCATGTCAGAGAATATTATTGGATAGACATTAAGCGCTTAAATGAAATTTATCGTTACAAGGGCGAAGAATTTGGCAAAGAAGTTGCGAATAAATTTAATATTTATCCTGACTCAATCCCAGATTGGTTAACCGAATGGCTGCCAGAAACTGGGGGATATTTAGGTGGAAACTTGGGACCATCACAATTAGACTTTCGATTCTTTACGTTAGGAAATTTAATGGCGATTCTCACTGCAATGGCTGAGCAGCAGGAATCCCAGAAGATTATGGATCTCATTGAACATCGGTGGCATGACTTAGTAGGCATTATGCCGATGAAAATTTGTTTTCCGGCTGTAGATGGTTTAGAGTGGAAGCTAGTGACTGGTTCAGACCCTAAAAATAAACCGTGGTCTTACCATAATGGTGGTCATTGGCCTGTTTTACTCTGGTTATTGGTGGCGGCAGCGATAAAAACTGGTCGAGTTAACCTTGCTCACAAAGCTATCGATCTAGCTCAAAGCCGCCTTAGCTACGATGAATGGCCAGAATACTACGATGGCAGTAATGGTAGATTGATTGGCAGAGAAGCGCGGAAATTTCAAACTTGGACGATCGCCGGGTTTTTAGTAGCAAAAGAATTAGTAGCTAACCCCGATCATTTAGCCTTAATTAATTTTGAAGAAAACACCTGTTGTGAATCTACTCAAGCAACGCAATGAATCTGGCTGCGACTTTCTATTTGACACATAGCATCCAAGTAAATCTGATCGAATAAAGCTCGTTGCGCATGGCTACCACCAATCTCGTGTAAACGTAACATAACAGGTTGTAGTTGTAAAAGAGCTGTATGAAAGTCCCCATACGCATGGGCTACCATGCCACGAGCGGCGGGAATTGCCACTTCCACCCAATTTTTCCGCAAGTAAGAGTTGACAGAAAAAGCGTATTTTTGCATACTCAGCAACATTCTCGTTACTAAGTTGGTGTGTCCTGCTCTAGCCAGTGCGTAGACGTAATGCAAGTCTTGAAAAGCTAATGAATGTTCGTGTAAATTAGGGTATATATAATCACTCAAATCTTGCCACCTACTGCCCACATCAACTCCGCGTAATTCCAGTCGTAACAACAGTGCGATCGCCCCGACTTGATCTTTGGGAGATTCTTTGCTAGCGCGACCCCAAACACGAGTATCATAAAGTGCCAAAACCTTTTTTTTGTCGCCTCGCTCTAGGTAATACAAGGCTACATGCCACCAATTGTGTGTGTACAGCATGGTGTTGCAATTTTCCCAAGTATCAGCAAAACTCTCCATCCAAGTGATGCCTTCATCTACTCGTTGGAGAGTTTCCATCACATGCGCTACAGCATGATGCGCCCAAGGATTGTGGGGATTCATCGCAGTTGCCTTTCGACCCATTTTTTCTGCCTCATCTAGTCGATGGCACTGTTCTAAACCAAAGGCTACCATACCGTACAAGTAATGATTGTCTGGATTTGCACTCAAACAAGAGTCGGCAATTTTCCATAATCTCTGTTTGTCGCCTAAATAAAAGTAGTGATACTGTCCTTGCTGCACTGAGATCAAATCACGGGGAAACTTGGCGGCAATTTGATCGTGTAATAAAATTGCTTTGTCTATTTCTGTTGCCGCCCAAGCAGAAATTGCCTGTACATACAACCTTTCTCTTTCCGTAATCTCTGCTAGATACTTGTGCGCTGTTTGTAGATGGGGTATAGCTTGTTTCCTCGTCCCACTTTCCATTGAGAGGAAATAAGCTGCAGCATAGGCATGAATTAATGCACAGTTTGGGTCTGCTGTCAACCCTTTAACTATCGCCGCTTCAATGTCCTTACCGTAAGCCAGTGCTTGATCGCAAAAAAGGTTAATGGCGGCGATCGCTTCTGTCGAATTTGTTGTCACTTCCAGTCCCTGAGCGTCTTCTAGCATTTTTCATTCCTCACTTTTACTTAAATATCATTATTCCTATCAATTTACCGTATTTAGATTTAAGTATGTCATACTCCTAAGCAAAATGGCAAGAGCAAAGTACTATAAATTGATAGACAAAAAGTATTTTTTTGGCTAAAAAATCTGTGTCTATTGATAATCTCCCTACACCGTAGTTTTAATCACACATTCTGCCTGAAGTACAATCAATGTGTCAGTTTCTACTACAGAACAACGTTTGAGTGTGCTGACTAGAGCCGGGGTAATTCCCTGCTCTAGTGTAGTTAAAATATCTTTTGCTATCATCTGCCACTGTTGAAACCAAGGATTAGTGTTGATATATTCAGGTGTAAATGCTGTGCGATCTAGCATGATAAAATCTACATTATACGTCTGAATAAAATTTTGAACTTCTGCCAAATTTGGAGTGTACTGAGCGCGAATTAGATCCGTAGCGCGTTGGTTAATTTGACGCCCATAGCTGACATGGTAAGGAACTGCATATTCCCAGCCTACCAAGATTGAGCGCTGGGAAAAAGTTGGAAGATTATCTGTCTCTGGCGACAGTCCGGCAATGAGAATATCTTTTGGTTGCTGCCGAAAAAACTCATACACTGCTGGTGCTTCACCTACAACGTAATTACTGTTTGGGAACTGTGGCAGTGACAGGGGATAAAAAACGAGTACAGTTACGAATAGGAAAGTTAATCCCAAGGCAAAAAACTGTCGTCGGAGAAATTGAGGCTGTTGGCAAGTGCGAAAAACTGCATCTAGTATTACAGCGATCGCTATTCCGGCAGCCACAATCATGACAAACTTGAGTGTATACCGCGTATAACGTGCGGGAGCGAAGAGCTTGTAAAGCGTAAAATGGGCGGCAAAAAACATCCCTAAAGATACTAGTGCAATCTTCCGTAAAAGTACGATATTAGTAACTTTTTTAACCAAAGGAAAGCGTTCGGGATAGCGTAGCAGTATCGGGAATAAAAACCCCATTGAGGATAGTGGGTGTTCTAATATATTTGGCAGAATACCACTATGCTGTCCTAATAGCCAAAACTGGAAGGGATTATCATCAAAAAAAGGTATTCGTCCTGTTTCAGAAAATTCTGGTAATGCTTTAACTGCATTTGGTGTGACTACAGAGCCATACTCAGTAGAACTCAAAGCATAAGGCAGCATCACAATCAAAGCAAGTACCAGCCCAGTAACGCTAAATACATAATCTCGGCGATTCTGAGATAAACGGGGGAGCTTTTCTTGCCAGTGCCATAGTCTCAAGATTAAGATACCGACTATGATAAACAACAACGGTGGGTAAAACAATCCAGTCAGGGCGATCGCGATGAGACATGGAAGTACGTTTTGTCGTAGCAAATAGTACACAAACGCTAGAAACAGGAGATAAATAAAAGCCCTGGGCGTAGCAGAAACTAAATCATCTCTCATTAACAGATTTTGATTGAACAGCAGCGTAGTAATAAATCCGCATACTGGGACTGGCAATATCTGCATACAGACAGCAAAACAGTAACCATTTGTCAGTAAAAGCAACAAGATTGGTAAGAATTTGCTAAAGTAAAGTGGATCGATACCCACAGATGCTATTACTTGATAGAGAGCAGCATATCCAAATGGTGTTACTGATTTAAAATAGTCGCTAATCAAATCATTTGGCAGCAAGTCTGGCTCTAAAAATCTTTGCATCCAAGATACATAAACTCGTGCATCATCTTGTACTACGTAAGCGCTCCCGAACGCCTGCTTTAGCTCTAAAAGACTATAAATAATTGCAAAAGTCAGACTTAAACCGAACCAAAATCTCTTCTGAGATTTCCACATTTTGATAGTTAAAAAAGTTTGCTCTCGGGTCATGAAAATACGTACAGTGAGAAAATACTAGTTATTTATTTACTGCTGTTCTTATCTAAAATATTCCTTAACTATTCGCTTCATCAGACTTAATTTTAATAGAGATCGACCGAATTTAATTGTGCATTGTCTACAACCCATGTAGAGACGCGAAATTTCGCGTCTCTACATTATTTTTCACTTTTTACCCAAAAGTTGAGTGGGCGTGCATAAACAAAAATTCCCCTCCGGTATGAAAGTGATGAAGCGGTGGAACACCGAACACAAAACAAACAACGGTAAGAGGAATAGAAAAATGGATACTACAACAATGCTCGATATGTGCAAACTAGCTAACTTTGAAAAAGGAAAGCGCATCACCATTTTGGGTGCGGGAATTGCTGGTTTGGTTGCTGCCTACGAGTTGTCCAAGCTAGGTCATGAAGTAGATATAATGGAAGGTAGCCCACGCATTGGTGGTCGAGTTTTAACACATCGTTTTGGTAATGAACCAGATGCACCATATGCAGAACTTGGCGCAATGCGGATTCCTAAATCACACCAGCATACACTGCACTATGTCTCGGAAATGGGGTTGGATGACAAACTTTGTAAATTTGTCACCGTTTTTGAAGAACAAAACGCTTTCATGAATGTTGAAGGTAAAATTTTCCGGATGAAAGACGCACCCCGCATTTTCCGCGAACGTTATCAAGGCATCTTTACAGATTCCCGCTACAGCGAGAAAACTCAACTGTTTGCCGCATGGCTGAAAACTATTGTTGATACAATCTCTCCTGGTAATTTACGTGAAAGTTTGGAGCAAGATCTCAAATCACACTTGATGGATGAATTGGAAAGACTGGATTTAGATCCTTATTTTAGTGTAGATGGCGAAAAAATTGACTTACAAGCATTTATTCAGGATCATCCAGGTTTCCGCGCTCGTTGCAGCAAAGCATTAGATATGTTTCTTTCTGATATTTTAGTGGAAACTAGTCACGATTTGTTACAACTTAAAGGTGGAATGGATCAATTAATCCAACGTCTGGTAAGTTCGATCAAAGCTCCGATTAAGTGCAACCAAAAAATCGTGGCAATGCACGTTGAGAGCGATCGCGTGGAATTAGATTACATAGAAAACGGACAGTTACACACCCGCGAATGCGACTATGTATTATGCACAATACCCTTTTCCATCGTGCGGAAGATGGAGTTGAGCGGATTTGACGAGCGAAAACTCGACTCCATCCACAATACTATATATTGTCCAGCGACCAAAGTTGCTTTCCATACCCAACAAGCTTTTTGGGAACAACAAGGGATCAACGGTGGTGCATCCTTTAGTGGTGATGGTGTTCGCCAAACATACTATCCTTCGGTGAAATTCAACCCCAATAGTGGTAGTACAATGCTGGCTAGTTACACCATTGGCGATGATGCTATCCGGATGGGGATGATGGATGAATCTTCTCGTCACGCTTACGTTCAGAATATTGTGGGCAAAGTTCACCCAGAACTTCAAACTCCGGGGATGATTAAAGATGTCGCTTCCATTGCTTGGGGTAACTACGAGTGGAGTGCGGGTGGATGCACTGTTCACTGGAGTGACGATATGAGCGATGAATCTAACCATACAATTTCCTACTTGGAAGCAGCAAGACCACAAAATACTCTATTCTTCGCTGGTGAACATTGTTCTAAATATCCCGCTTGGCTACAGGGTTCGATTGAGTCTGCATTGGAAGCTGTCTACGATCTTGTTGCTTACACTACTGCAAAACCTGTTACTCTCAAAGCTGTCACTACATTACAACATCAACCTCAAGTGACATCTCTGGCTGCTTAATCATCTTAAGTGCGATCGCTACTTCGTCACTTTTTTCCCAGAAATTGAGAACAAGTGCATAAACTCAAAAACCTCCCCGGTATGAAACTTTTGTAGAGGTTCAAACCAAGAAAAACAAACCGCATCATTTACTGGAGGCAGTCAAAAATGGATACTACAACAATGCTTTATCTGTGCAAACTAGCTAACTTTCAACCAGGAAAGCGTATCACCATCTTGGGTGCAGGAATTGCCGGTTTAGTTGCCGCCTACGAGTTAGAAAAGTTAGGTCACCAAGTAGATATAATGGAAGGCAGCCCGCGCATCGGTGGTCGAGTTTTAACACATCGTTTCGGTAATGAATCAGACGCACCCTATGCAGAACTCGGCGCAATGCGGATTCCCAAATCACATGAGCATACACTGCACTATGTCTCGGAAATGGGGTTGGATGACAAACTTTGTAAATTTGTTACCGTTTTTGAAGAACAAAACGCTTTCATGAACGTCAATGGTAAAATATTTCAGATCAAAGACGCTCCTCGCATCTTCCGCGATCGCTATCAAGGCATCTTTACAGACTCCCGCTACAGCGAGAAAACCCAACTGTTTGCCGCATGGCTGAAAACCATCGTTGATACCATCTCTCCTGGTAATCTGCGTGCAAGTTTAGAGCAGGATCTCAAATCACATTTAATGGATGAATTGGAACGGTTAGATTTAGAACCTTACTTTAGTGAAGATGGCGAAAAAATCGACCTACAGGCATTTATCCAAGATAATCCAGGTTTCCGCGCTCGTTGCAGCAAAGCATTAGATATGTTCCTTTCTGACATTTTAGTGGAAACCAGCCACGATTTGTTACAACTTAAAGGCGGAATGGATCAACTAATCCAACGTCTTGCGGCTTCAATTTCTGCGCCAATTAAGTGTAATCAAAAAATTGTGGCAATACGGGTACTAGATGACTGTGTTGAATTGGATTATGTAGAAAACGGACAATTACATACCCGGATTTGTGACTATGTACTCTGCACAATTCCCTTCTCAGTCATGCGCAAAATGGAGTTGGGCGGATTTGACGCTCGTAAACTCGACTCAATCCACAATACTATATATTGTCCGGCGACCAAAGTTGCCTTCCACACTGCACAACCTTTTTGGGAACAACAGGGGATTAACGGTGGTGCATCCTTCAGTGGTGATGGTGTTCGCCAAACATACTATCCTTCGGTGAAATTCAAACCCAATAGTGGTAGTACAATGTTAGCAAGTTATACCATCGGTGATGATGCCACACGTTTGGGGATGATGGATGAATCTTCTCGTCACGGTTACGTTAAAAACGTTGTTAGTCAAGTTCACCCAGAACTTCAAACTCCGGGGATGATTAAAGATGTCGCTTCCATTGCTTGGGGTAACTACGAGTGGAGTGCGGGTGGATGCACTGTTCACTGGAGTGACGATATGAGTGATGAATCTAATCATACAATTTCTTACTTGGAAGCAGCTAGACCACAAAACAAACTGTTCTTCGCTGGTGAACATTGTTCTAAATATCCGGCTTGGCTACAGGGTTCAATTGAGTCAGCACTGGAATCTGTCTACGATCTTGTTGCTCACAAACACAATCACAAACTTGTTACCATCAAGCCGAATGTTATTACACCACAACACCAGCCTCAACCAGCTATTGCTGCTTAATCATCAACTCGCCTTGAGTATACCCAGACAATGGGGGGCGCATTTTTTTCCTATGTTTTCTAAGGATACATCACATCCAGACCCCCCTCACGTTTATTACTGCATAAGTTCAATTGGGTGAAATCTACATACTAATTGTGACTTTATGAGTATCAACCTTTGCTAAATTATCTTGTGCTATTTATAAAGAAAAACCGAAGAAAACAAGAAATAACATTTGTGACAAACACAATGTATTTGGGAGCCAACTAAAAATGTCTTGTAAAATACATAAAAGTCAAGATTACAGTAATTATCAGGTAAAAATTAAGTAACAAAACATCACTTTATTACGTAATATCCGTAAATAATCAACCATATTACTGCAAATCATGTGTTTTTTTTGACGTAATCAGTGATTCAACAAGTCCGTTTTTTACCCAAAGCAATGAAGGTGGTTTTTTACTATGAGTATTTTAGATTTTCCCCGCCTACACTTCCAGGGTTTCGCTCGTATCCACGCTCCTACAGGACATAAAAACGGCAGCGTGGATTTTAGTACCAACACTTGCTATATGAATGGCAAACCTGTTGACCATAATTTTCCCGCATCTGAGTACCACAAATATCTCTACAATTTGGGACCCAGATATAATGCTCAAGGGGAATTGGATGAAAATGGTCCTTTTAGTATGGCAATGGGATGGGACTTTGGTGGTAATGGTCACTTCTCGATTGAAGCAAAAATTGTCAGTACGCAACGCGAGTTTGGACAAGTTGACGATCGCGATCCAGTAGTCGGACGCAATGTTGATTTATGGGGTCATTATAACGAATACGTTAAAACAACTTTCAATCGCGCCCGCTTCTTTGAATGCGATCCTGCTTCTAACTGGACTAACACCATTATGTTGGGGCAGTTGAACTTTGGACGGCTGGGTGCTTCTAATGAAGTGCCATACATGCTTTCCGCACCGATCTCCGGAATGCAGTTAGCTCGTTGGCAAGACTTCAACCATATCCGCGAATTGCCCGAACATTGCCTCAACGATGAGTTTAAACGAGCGGCTGTTTATCAGTTTACTATTCCTAAAGATGCCGAAGATTGGCTGTGGGGCGAAGACGCCGTCCAGTCGCCAACTGTCTCTATGTTGCGAGCAGCAATGAATCGTGAGGAAGTGTTGGGACTGGTAATGCAATTTAGCATTAGTAATATGTCCGCCCCAGAACAACCAGACTCACCAACTTTTTGGGAATTGCACGGAACTATCGGATTATGGTGTAAAGATGAACTAAGTACCTACCCTCATGGTCGGCTGCTAACTCCTCGTCATGTAAACAATCAAGCAGAATCTACGCTATCAAACCTCACCCTGCAAGTTACTCCTCAAGGTGTAAGTTTAAACATGGTCACGGCAGTACCGTGTGTGGGACGCGCAGCGAAGCCAGGACCTGGACCTACTCATACTATTGGTGAAAAGCTAGAACTGGGTGACTTGTTTGTTTGTACACACAGTCAAAAGTTAATAGCTTCCATACCCAAACAAGCGTATCAACGGGAAGCGCATCAACTGACAAGTGGAATTATAGATGTACCGCTAGCGTCCAAGTTTGAAAACATCTGTGATGAAATTGAACAGCAGGGTTTGTGCATCATCGGCACGCCGCCAGACGGAGAAAGACGAGTTCTAGTGCAAGAAGAAGAAATCAATCTTCAGGTAGATGACGCTTGTCTGTTTATAGAGTTTCCTAATCTACAGCGCGGTGAAGATCATGCTGTAGAGTTAGAGGTGCGGTCTTTTGTGCGCGGACGTCCGGCAGCGGTTGAGTCTGTCTATCTGCAACAATTCTACAATCCTAGAGCTTTTCCTCAACTGCTTGATGATGAAGGTAAGACTCACTTCCCTCGCAGTAGTGAAATGGAAATTATTCACTTTAAACCAGGAAGAGAGTCTAAGGGAGACTTTGCCCCCACATGCGTAATTTCTACAGATTCTTTGGGAAGAGGTTGGGTAACACTAAGGGGTGCTAACTCAGGAACTGCAAAAGTGTTACTTTCCACTCGCTCTGATGAGTTAAATTGTGATACAAATCACCAAGATGAAGCGGTTATTGCTTACGATAATGATAACAAACTAGGTTTCTGGTCTGGTGCGGGCTTCTTTGCTGTTCGGGTAATGAGTAATGATTGGCACTTGGAAAGTATTCCAGATGAAGCTGTAGATTTTAACCTCATCTACGAACACGTCTTAGCTTTCTACGAGTTGGCTTTCTCGTTTATGAAAGCGGATGTCTTCAGTCTTGCTGATAAATGTAAGGTAGAGACTTACTCCCGTTTGATGTGGCAAATGTCCGATCCGAAGAATAAATACAAAACATACTATATGCCGCCATCGCGGGATATGTCCCAACCCAAGGCAACACTCCTGCGGAAGTTCCTCAAAAATCAGCAGCGAGTCGGTTACGTTCCTTTAGCACAACCAGAGCCAAAGCCTCTCCAGCGCACGATTCAAACACGCCAAGAGTTGGTTGTCGCCTTGAAACAAGCGGCTGAGGTGGAAGTGGCGGTGATGCTGCAATATATTTATGCGGGATACTCGATCCCCAACTACGCCACTGGTGAAGAATATGTGCGACGAGGTTTGTGGACTACTGAACAGTTGCATTTAGCCTGTGGAGATGGTAAGGAAGTCCATAATTATGGTATGCGGGGTGTGTTGATTGAAGTGTCTCGCGAGGAAATGATTCACTTCTTGTTGGTTAACAATATATTGATGGCGATTGGAGAACCGTTTTATCCTGCCTGCCCTGATTTTAATGAATTAAATCGACGCTTCCCAATTGATGTAGACTTAGCCTTAGAACCATTTAATGCTACTACAATCCAGCGTTTTGTTCGCTTGGAGATGCCCGACTTTTTGGAGGAAAAACTTGCCCATGAAGTTCCATCGAGCAATCCTACAGTTGAACGCCTGCACGGTTATAGTGCATTGAGCGAACTGTATTGTCAGATTCGTGAGGCACTTGTGAATATTCCCGATTTATTTATGGTGAAAAAAGGTAGTACTGGCGGCGAACATCGTTTGTTTATGCGCGATGATTTAAACAAGGCTCACCCAGACTACCAGATGCAAGTTGACGATCTGAAGACGGCGCTATTTGCGATTGATATGATTGTCGAACAGGGCGAAGGTTGTCACGCAGAGTCGCCAAAATTTGCGCGATCACACTACCAACAATTCCGTCGTGTGGCAGATGCGCTAACACAAGAGCAGATGCATGACGCCGAGACGGGAAGAAAAGTACCGTGGAATCCTTCTTACCCAGCTTTGCGCAATCCTTCTGTGCATCATCGCGATTACAACACCAATGTTGTCACTGTTCCGCAAACCAGGGCGGTGATGGAAATATTCAACGAAACTTACTTTATAATGATGCAGTTGATGGTGCAACACTTCGGCTTAATGCCCACTGGTAGTTTGCGTCGCTCCAAGCTGATGAATGCGGGCATTGACGTGATGACAGGAATGATGCGTCCTCTTGGGGAATTGTTGATGAGTATGCCCTCAGGTAAATATGGTAAAACAGCCGGTCCATCTTTTGAGATTGAAACCCCCATTTATATCCCTAACCCAGAATTGGCGATGAGTGCGATCGCTCGAAGATTTGAGCAACTTGGGCATCAGGCACGCGCTACTCAAGTTATCCACAGCAGCGTCTACGAGATGTTTGATTTCTACGCCAGATTCTTTGAAGACTTGGCTAATCATCCCCAGTCTTTGTTTCATTAAAATTTGTTCTCAGTTATCAGTCCCCAAATCCCAAAAAAATGCATATATCCATTTTGTTCTCCCCTATGGATAAAACATCAACCGATAACTGAGAATATTATGAAACTTTACTACGCCCCAGCATCATCCTATTCCCAACGAGTCCTCATCGCTATGTACGAGAAAGGAGTTAACTTTACACCAATTTCTGTAAATCTGTTTGACCCCGATTTTAGGGAAAAGTACATGCAAATTAACCTTTTTAGCAAGATACCCACCCTAATGACAGAAAAAAATAATGTCATATTTGAGGCAAACATAATTATAGAATATTTAGAGCAAAACTTTCCTAATACATCCCGCCTCATTCCTCTTGATTCAGAAAGAGCAATAGAAGTGCGGATGCTCGAACGAATTATTGATGTATACATCAACAGTGGGCGAGAGGCTTTGTTTGCCGATACCCAACGTCCACTTGAAGAACGAGGCAAAAAAGAGGTGCTCAAAGCAAAACGGTTATTGGAAACAGCGCTCGAACTGCTTGATGAAAAACTGGCAGAGCGTACTTGGCTCGGAGGTTCCGAGTTTACAATCGCCGACTGTGCCGCCGCTCCCACCCTTGCCTACCTACGTATGGTCTATAACTACAAACACCTAGAAAACTTGACAAATTATGTCAGACGACTGGAGAAAAGACCATCTGTAGCAGTAGTTTTCAACGCCGGACGTGAACAAATGACACAAATGCTGTCTACCCTGCGGTATCCATTGCAACTTGTGTCCTTGTAAAAACGCGCTACCCAAGCGTCTCAACTCAAAACTTTTTCTTGGAGGTTAAACAATGTCTACTTCAACAATAGAAAGATTAAACCCATTTATCCCTGAAGTCATCCAAGACCCCTACACTGTCTATCGTCGCTATAGAGAAGAAGATCCCGTACATTGGGGAGTATCGGCGAATCCCCAATTGCCTGGTGCTTGGTACATCTTCCGTTATGAAGATGCGATGAAGGTGATGGAAGACCGCAGATTTGGTCGCGAGACTTTAAACGAAAGAGAGGACGTTGAAACCACACCAGTGCCAACAGCATATAATGCGTTCCTGTCTTTAGTAAGTAACTGGATAGTCTTCCGGGAACCGCCCAATCACACACGGCTAAAATCCCTGGCTAGCAAGGCATTCAGTGCCAAAATTGTCGAAAACATCCGTCCTGCCATCTTCCAAATCGCCGACAATCTGCTCGATCAAGTCCAGAACCGTGGAGAATTAGACTTAGTTGAAGACTTCGCTTTCCCTCTGCCCACCAAGGTAGTTGCGATTATGCTCGGTGCTAATCCAGACGACTTACCGTTGTTTCGTGAATGGGCGCTTGCCATGCAGCAAGCCAGCGCCTCCCGTTTGAAACCACCACCAGAAGTCTACGAGCGGGCAAATCAAGCAGCTCAATCATTTATTGACTATTTCACACCTCTAATTACAGAGCGACGTGCGCATCCACGTGAAGATTTAATCTCAGCACTAGTCAAGGCGGCTGATGAAGCAGACAAACTGACCGACTTTGAAATCGTTGCTACTTGTACCCACCTGTTGACTGCAGGACACGAAACCACAATTAACTTGATCGCCAAGGGGACTTTGGCATTGCTGCAAAACCCAAAAGTACTTAACCTGTTGCGATCGCATCCCGAATTGATCCCCCCTGCAGTTGAAGAACTTATCCGCTACGATACCCCGATTCAGATGGTGACACGCTGGGCATACGAAGACGTTGAAGTGGGCAACAAGTTAATCAAGCGCGGGGACAGTATAGGGCTAATGCTTGGTTCCGCCAACCGAGATCCAGCCCGCTTCAAAAACCCCGAAGTCTTAGATATACAGCGTGAGGAAAACAAACACAGCGGCTTTGGCGGTGGTATACACTTCTGCCTTGGTGCAGGGCTAGCCCGTGCTGAGGGTCAGATCGCCTTAAATGTTCTGCTCAACCGCTTACCAGAAATGCGTCTGCTAGACGAAAAGATTGATTGGGCAAACAACATCGTGTTTCATGGTCCCAACCACCTGCACGTTGCCTTCAAAAAACCTGCTTAAAGCTAATTGCTAATGGTTAGTTGCTAATTGCTTTACTACTATTAACTATTAGCAATTAGCACCCTTAAAAACATTTTTTCGTAAACAAGGTGCAATTCACATGAGTGTTATACAAGGTTTGACAAAAGCTATCCTCTACGTCAAAGATATAGACACACAAACCGACTTTTACCAGAACAAGTTGGGTTTAGCAATCAAATCTCGGCAAAGTATAGAAGGACGCATTGATAAGCAATGGGTGGAGTTTACTACAGGCGAATGTACTTTCGTGTTGCACGGCAATGTAGATAAGGAATTTGCTACCAATAAACCCTCATTATTAGCGTTTCATGTTGATGATATTGAAACCGCTTATAAAGAACTGACTGAACGCGGTGTCAAACTTGGTGAAATTCGTTCTCCTTCGCCAGGATTAAAAATTGCCGAAGGAGTTGATCCAGAAGGTAATTCATTCAGTATTGATTGTCAGAAATAAAAACCAAAACAAAGTAGAGAAACATGTAAACTTATGATGGGACAATCTGAAAATAAAACTTGCCCCCATCTTGGGGAGAAGTACCAACCATTTGTCAACCCACAGCTAGAAGATCCATATTCCTTTTATAAATTGGCAAGACAACAGGAGCCGCTATTTTATAGCCCATTGTTGAAAGGTTATGTTCTTACTAGCTATGATGAAATCTTGAAAGTACTTAAAGATCCAGCAAGATTTTCTTCAGGGGATACTCTCGCTCCTGTGATTGAATTTACACCTGAAACCCGTGAAGCCCTCAAGCAAGGTGTTCCGCGAGTTCGTGATTTGGTCAATAGCGACGGTGAAGAACACAAACGCTTGCGTGCTCCTTTTATGAAAGTGTTTGCACCGGAGCGGCTGGAGGCAATGGAAGGACCAATTAAGACGATTGCTAACAGGTTGGTAGATAGTTTTGTCAATGATGGTCACGCTGACATCGTATCGCAATTTTCTTACCCACTGCCCCTTGAAGCCATCCTCACTATGTATGGTATCGCCTCAGACAGAATGGCAGATATCAAAAAGTGGTGCTATGACATGGATGAATTGCTCTCCACGCCCATGACGCCAGAACGTCAGCTAGAATGCGCTCGCAGTTTTGTGGCGATGCAGCACTACGTTGCCAGTCTCATTGAGGAGCGACGCAAAGCACCTCAAGACGATTTAATCAGCAATGTACTTTCTTCTGACTTAACTATGGTAGAGTTAGTCAGTATTTTATGTGGGTTAATACAAGCAGGACATAAGACTAGTTCCCATATGATTGGCAATGCTCTAAAACACTTGCTAGAGCGTCCTCAATTATGGCAAACTATTTGTGACAATCCGTCACTCATTCCTACGGCTATTGAAGAGATAGTTAGGTATGATGCTCCTGTCACATCAATGACTCGCACAACTACACAAGAAGTTGAGCTAGCAGGAATGACGCTACCCCAGGGTAGTAGAATTTATTTAATCTATGGCTCCGCTAATCGGGATGAAACTAAGTACAGCAATGCCGATAGTCTTGAGATAGAACGCTTTAAAGATATCACTCCCAACCATCTTGCATTTGGTCATGGAGTTCATCGCTGTATTGGTTCCAACTTCGCCCGTCGGGAAGCAAGAATTGCGCTGGAGATCTTATCGCGGCGGCTACCAAATCTACGACTCAGCCCAAACCAAGAACTTATCCACTCTCCAAATATGATATTTCGTGGTTACTCCCACCTAAAGGTGGAGTGGGATGTGGCGTGAATTGACAAGATCTGCTCTCCATCACAAGCTTTGGTAACGTAGCGTGCTTACAGTACCTGCGTGCCATTGAATTGAAGTCATCCTGAGCAAAATTGGCTTCAGAATTTTCCAACATATCTAATTCAAGGAGAAACAAAACAATGAATATGCCTCCAACTTTAAAACTAGGTTCCACCGGTCCTGATGTAGAACGCCTGCAACGTGACTTATCTGGACGGGGATATACAGTCGCAGTTGACGGTAACTTTGGTGAAAACACTGAAAATGCAGTGAAAAAATTCCAGCAAGATAACGGTATCACAGCAGATGGTGTTGTTGGACCCCAAACTGGTCAAAAATTAGGTGGTCCTCCTGCATAAAACTCAGAAGTCTGACGGTAGATAGAAGTATGAAGGTTGAAGAATCACAAGTTTATATTTTTCCCACTTCATACCTCTTGCTTTTTCAAATTTCCATTTCGCACATTAGTTGATTTTATTCATTCAGGAGAAACAGAACAATGAATATGCCTCCAACTTTAAAACTAGGTTCCACAGGTCCAATGGTAGAAGGACTGCAACGCGATCTGTCGGCAAAGGGATATCTTGATGCAGGTGCAGTTAACGGCAGTTTTGATGCAACAACCGAAAATGCCGTGAAAAAATTCCAACAGGACAACGGCTTAACAGCAGATGGTGTTGTCGGACCCCAAACTGGTCAAAAATTAGGTGGTCCTCCTGCATAAAACTTAGAAGTCTGACGGTAGATAAAAAGAAGTAAGAAGGTTGAAGAATCACAAGTTTATATTTTTCCCACTTCATACTTCTTGCTTTTTCAAATTTCCATTTCGCACATTAGTTGATTTTATTCATTTAGGAGAAACAGAACAATGAGTGGTAACGTACCTCCAACTTTAAAACTAGGTTCCACAGGTCCAATTGTCGAGGGACTACAACGCGATCTATCAGCAAAGGGATATCTTGACGCAGGTGCAGTTAACGGCAGTTTTGATGCAACAACCGAAAATGCTGTGAAAAAATTCCAACAGGACAACGGCTTAACAGCAGATGGTGTTGTTGGACCTCAAACTGGTCAAAAATTAGGTGGTCCTCCTGCGTAATTTTTAAGCGATCGCCACACGGGTTGATAGCCCAAGCCACGATGCTTCAATCTTATAGATTTGATCCTCCCAACCCCTCTTAATCGGGGAGGTATCAAATCCCCCTTTTTCAGGGGAGCAGAGGAGATCTTTGCCGATGAATACGGTTGCTGAAATGCCTTATTTGTAGTATTGTATTATCGGTAAACAAGTACCTCAAACAAAAAAATTTTTGTTCACCTTAAGTTAGAAGTAACCACCTAGTAGCAAACTTAGATAGCTTTTTACTTCACATGAATGGAGGAAAAATGAGTACCCTTGAGACACCTTCTCAATCTAATTTATTAGGAACGCCATCTAATGTGATGGATAGCATTCAGAGTGAAGATTTTAGACGTGGACTTCTTTGGCATGGTATTTTTATTAGTTTATTAGGATTTGTTGCCGGTCTATTCTTACCCTTGTATGCTAATCCACGTGCAGGACTAGCTACCCATTTGCTCGGAATTACACAAGGAGTTTTCTTAGCTGTTATCGGTCTAAGCTACCCACACCTCAAGTTACCACTTTGGGTTGCTAGAGTAAATTTTTGGATGCTTCTCATCAGTGCTTATGTTGGTATGATTGCCGAGTTTTTGGGTGCAGCATTTGGTTTAAGCAGGATGTTTATTATTACGGCGATGGGATTACCTGAAGGTATTCCTTGGCTGGAAACTAGCACCGAAATCGCGATCAAAGGCATCAGTAACTTTATCTTCTTAAGCTGTTTGATTGTTCTCTTTGGCTTAAGGAAAACTAAAAGTGATTCCAGCTTAGTAGAAAAATCTTAAGCTGTTGCTTCTAGCGGATTAGTTTAATTGTTAATTGTTAATTGTTAATAGTTAATTGAACACAACAATTAACAGTTAACAATTTTTAATATGCTGCGGAAACTGAAATGAAGTTTACATCTTTTTTTATCACTGTCATTTTTTTGAGTACTACTTTATCTTATAGTGTAAAAGCTAGACAGTAAAACAATCAGCAAAAATCAGCAAAAAATGTCAGATAATACAGTAGAATATCTCACCTCTGTTGAGACAACTTCTATAAATCTTCCCTTTTCAGAAGCAGTACGTGTGGGTAATATGCTTTACCTCTCAGGAGTAATCGGCAACATTCCCGGAAAGAAACAACTTGTCAGTGGAGGAATCAAAGCTGAGACAAAACAAACGATGGAGAATATTAAACGTATTCTGGAACGGCATGGTTCATCTATTGATCGGCTAATTCAATGCAAGATCATGCTTGCGGATATAAAAGAGTGGGGCGCAATGAACGAGATTTATCTTGCTTATTTCTCGCCTTCAAGATTACCTGCAAGAAGTGCGTTAGGAGCAAGCGGTTTAGCTTTAAATGCACGAGTGGAAATCGAATGTATAGCGTTCAACCCTCTGTAAATAATTAAATTACCAGAATTATCAAGTAAACTATTAGTCACTAAATAAAAATTATGAATCAGCCAACTACAGCAAGCCAACCAAAAAGCTCAACCAACATCTTTCGAGATAAGAATTTTTTAATTGTAAATTTTGTAACATTGATCGGAATTTTAGGGGGAACTCTTTATAATCCGGCATTGCCAACCATACAAGAATTTTTTAAAGTTACAGAAGCTGAAGCTTCATGGATATCAACACTTTTTCAAGTGCCTGGTGCGATTATTACTCCAATATTTGGCATTTTAGCTGACATTTTAGGCAGAAAACAAGTCCTGATTCCTTCGTTGCTAGTGTTTGCCTTAGGTGCTGGGTTAAGTGGCTTTTCATCTATTTTCACGACTCATTTAGGCGGAAGATTTCTACAAGGTATTGGTGCTGCTAGCTTGGAACCCTTACAACTGACCGTAATCGGCGATCTTTATCGCGGGAGAACGTTAGGCATGGCGATGGCAGTTAATGCCGGGATTATTGGTATGAGTGGGGCAATTTTTCCTCTAGTTGGTGGGATATTAGGGGAGTTTAACTGGCGGTATACATTTTTACTGGGATTACTGGCGATTCCCCTGACATTTGTGGTTTTGGTAGGACTAAGATTACCAAGGCGAGCGCCAAACACAGAGAAATTTCAACTCAAATCTTATCTCCAAACTACCTGGAGCAGCATAAACAATCGTCACGTACTAGGGCTGTTGTTTGCGGTAATGTCTCTGTTCTTGCTGCAAACTTTATGTTTAACCTATATCCCATTCTTGGCAGCAAATAAGTTCCGGACAACAGATGCGGTAAATGGCTTGCTGCTAACAAGTATGTCGATTGCGCTGGCGCTCTTTGCTGCTCAATTGGGGCGTTTGACTGAAAAAATCTCGGAAATCAAACTGATCAAACTCTCTTTTATTCTGTTTGCAGTCGCCCTGTTACTTCTCCCTCTGATGCCTAACTTTTGGTTGCTATTCATCCCACTGTTTTTACTAGGGGCTGCTCAAGGGATTGCGCTTCCATCCTCCCAAGCACTGTTAGCAGGACTTTCTGTACAAGAATCTCGGGCGGGATTTATGGCGGTAAATACCTCAATTATGTCATGGGGACAGACACTTGGTCCGTTTCTGGGCAGCTTAGCAATCTTTGCTTGGGGAATACAAGCAGTATTTTTTGCCAGCAGTGTTATTGCCCTGATTTCATTTGCGATTTTTAATTACGCGCTCACTACGAAAATATTTGATTTCACTGCCAAAACTCTACAGCTACCAATACCAAATCGTGGTGAGGAACCAACGGAAATTCCACAAATCCCTACATCTTTTCGCCCTACAACGGAGACTACACAAAGCTTTACATCTTTTCTTCCTGCAACGCCAACAATTCCGCATGCACAGCTATTACATGTTGAAACTAATCGGTTAATTGAATTGCCGGAACATTTTCAGGTAATTAATATCGGTAAGTCGAGCGCTATGATTGTCCCTGAAGTTGATCTTACAGATTTCCCCAATTCTGGAGTTATTTCACGAGTTCACGCTCAGATTCGTTATGATGGTGATGATTACTATATCCAAGATGTGAACAGTGCTAACGGCACTTTTATTAACAATTATCCAGTAATACCGGGTGTTTGGTACAAGTTAAAACCGGGTATTCGTATTGGTTTCGGTCGCAAAGATACGATGACATTCATGTTCGCGATCGACTAATGAACTTTTTGATTTATTTTAGATTCAGTCAAAATAATCACCATGAAAATAGGAACTAAGGTTAATCTAATTTTAATCATAGTTTTTCTCGGCGGTATTTTAATTAGTGCGATCGCTCTTTCAAATGTACTACAAACAAAAGCCGAGAATGAGGTTACCTCTAAAGCCGAGACTCTGATGCAAATTGCCAACTCATTTAGATACTATACCAACCAGCGCGTACATCCCTTGTTAGCACAGAAAGAAGAGACTCAAGAACAGTTCATCCCAGACTCAATACCATCATTTGCCACTAGAGAGGTATTTGAACTTTTACGAAAAAACCAAGAGTATGCGAATTTTATCCATAAAGATGCCGTACTGAATCCAACAAATTTGCGAGATAAAGCTAACGAATTTGAAACGAAGATTGTGGAAGAATTTCGGCAAAATCCAGGTTTAAAAACCAAATATGGTTTCCAAAATGTATCTGGAGAAAAACTGTTTTATAGCGCCCAACCTTTTGTAATTCACGAGCAAAGTTGTCTGCGTTGTCATACTACTCCCGAACAGGCTCCAAAAAGTCAAATTGTCACTTACGGAAAAGACAATGGTTTTGGGTGGAAGCTCAATGAAATTCTGGGAACTCAAATTATTTATGTTCCGGCTGAACAGATTTTCAGAAGTGCGAATCAGGCATTAATTCTCATACTCGGAGTACTCGCAATTATTTTTACCGCCATTCTTATCGTCATGAATCAATTGTTGAAAAAAACTGTGCTAAAGCCGATTAAAAGAATTGCTCTTGTGGCAGAACAAGTTAGCGTAGGCGATATGAATGCCAATTTCGATCAACAATCTAAAGATGAAATCGGTAATTTAGCTGAAGCGTTTAATCGAATGAAGTATAGTTTAGAAATTGCTCTCAATATGTTAAATAAAAATCAGAAGTAGGAAAATTTGGTGAAAACGATCATCAAAATAGGCGAACAGGTTTGGCATTAAGACGATCAGCAATAGATGTTACCCGTTTGACGATAGAAATCATATCTTGATAATTGGGTGCGTCTGCGTTTGGTAAATATCCAACGTCTGCAACCAAATTAGGAGGAGCATTTTTCATATAACTGCGAATTCTCTCTTGACGATTTCTTTCAACATTTGGTCCAATCAAAACAGCACCTGGTGGAACGTTTTGAGAACTTGAGAATAATATGCGAAACTCTGCTGCACCTAATTGTGTCTTATACAAATTAAATTCCTCCAAGGAAATAGTACCAGCCGCTGCCTTTCCTTGTGCTACCCATTCAAGCACTGTTTTCGGTGTAGGAGAAAATAAGATAGATGCTAATGTGAAACCATAAAGATGGTACAATGGATAATAATATCCAGCGGCGGAACCGGGTTGACCGAGAGCTACTACTTTACCTTGTAAATCTTTCAATTGTCGCAAATGACTATCTTTACGAACAACAAAGATCGAACGTGACGCGCCCTCTATCTGGAGAGGGAAAATTGGTAAATATTGATAATTAGCGCTGGCAATTGCTGCCAAACCCGCAGGAGCAAAAACTAATGACCAATCACGGTTCTGAATACGCTCAAGCGCTAAATTTTGACTAAAAGCTGGTTCTAATTGAATTATTGCTCTGAGTTTTTCACCCAAGTAATTGCGAAAGCGAGCAAATCTTTCTAGTGTTTGTTTTCCTTCTTCATAGCTAATCACGCCAAGCACTAACTCTAGTTGTTGATTTGATGTTTCCTCTTCTGCACAGGCAGTTATAAGCAGAAGCATCTGTAGAATAAATAAACGGCGGGAAAGTAGGGACGACATCAACAGTTTTTAGCTAATATTTGTCTGACATGACACCTTGTTATTATCTAACAATGTCAATCATTATCTTACAATAAAATGTATATAGCAATCCTAAATCATTCGTAAACAACAAGATCCCCGACAACTTTTACGAAGTCGGGGATCTTAGCCTCCTAGTTATTTTTAGTAAAAAAAAGAATCATGAAAATAGGAACTAAAGTTAATTTAAGTTTAATTATAGTTTTTTTGTGCGGTATTTTAATTAGTGGTATCGCTTTGTCAAATGTACTCCAAAAACAAGCAGAGAATGCAGTAAACTCTAAAGCTTTGCTTCTGATGCAAGTTGCCAACTCGGTAAGAGTCTACACCAATAATCGCCTACAACCTTTGTTGTTACCCCAATTAGACACTCAAAAGCAGTTCATCTCAGAAGCCATACCAACATTTGCCACTAGAGAGACATTTGAACTTTTCCGTAAAAACAAAGAATATGCGCATTTTGCCTACAAAGACGCGGCACCGAATCCAACAAATCCGCGAGATAAAGCTGACGAATTTGAAACGAAGATTGTGGAAGAATTTCAGCTAAATACCAGTTTAAAAACAAAATCCGGCTACCGAAATTTAGGCGGAGAAAAACTGTTTTACAGCGCCAGACCTTTTATAATAGAACAGCAAAGTTGCTTGCGCTGTCATACCACTTATCGAGAAGCACCAAAAAGTCAAATAGCGACTTACGGAAAAGATAATGGTATGGGGTGGAAGCTGAACCAAATTGTTGCAGCTCAAATTATTTATGTTCCGGCTCAAGATATTTTTACACAAGCAAATCAGGCATTGGTTTTGATCGTAGGAGTAATTGGGCTGATTTTTACAGCCCTCGTGATTATTATGAATCAGTTGTTGAAAACGACTGTGCTGCAGCGGATTAAAAGAATTGCTACTGTAGCGGAACAAGTTAGTGTAGGTGATATGAATGCCAATTTTGGTAAACAGTCTAAAGATGAAATTGGCAATTTAGCAGAAGCATTTAATCGGATGAGGTATAGTTTAGAAATTGCTCTCAATATGTTAAATAAAAATCATCCGTAAAAAACAAGCTCAGAGACGTTCTATGGAACGTCTCTACAATAATTATCGACAACAAACAATTAAATTCGGTCGATTTCTATTGATCTAAAATGCGTCGCTCAAACTCCAGAGCTTGTTTTGGTTCGGGAATTTCCTTAGCTAACTTATTGACAAATTCTGTGAGGGAAATTTGCGGGTGAGATTGTAAAACTTCTGTAATGAGAAAATTAGCGATCGGACCAATTAAATAAGCCAACTCACGCTCACATTTACTGATAAAGTTGGCATCAATTACTTGATATTGCCCTTTTGACGATTGAGATAATGGATTGTGAACTGAAACTATAGCTGTTGCCCGTTTTGAAAATTCTTTTTGTTGCTGAGGCACTAAGTAGGTAGCTAAATTTTCCACTAATTCTTGGCAATTTGCTGCCTGCATCACAGCTTTTTGTAAAATTTTCGGCGCAATCGGGCCTATTGTTTGCTTCAGTAACTGTTCCAAGTTGGCATATTGTTCTGAGCTTAGTAATGAATTTTGAGGTTGTTTGGTTACTGAGACATTAACATCTAACTGAGTAGGAGACGGCTTTTGTGAGGGACGTGAAGATAAGTTAGTAGAAAAAGATAGAACATTCTGAAACAAGTTTTTCTTGCCTTCTTGTTTGTTGCTTTCTTGTTTGTTTTCTTGAACTTTAGGTTCTTTTAGCTCACGAAAATTTTGAACAATCGTGCTAATATTACCAGGTAAAATATCAATTACTGCTTGCGCACCTGAGAGCCAGGTATGTAAGTTAATTCCTTTAGCTTGTGAAAGCGTTTGTAATTGAGTAATCCATTTAGCAACTGGTAATCCAGTTTGCGGATTTACTGCAACAAGTGTTTGTAAAATTATTTGGGAAAATAATTCTGGCTCATCAGATCTTGTTGCCGCGACTATTAAACATTGTCCACGGTCTGGGTCACTTTGCAAATCTTCTATCCAATTCTCTATAGAAGCAGCAGAAGAATCTGAGATAATTAAATCCAAAATAATTATTTGTTGAGTTTTTGCGCGGCGTAGCTCTTGTCTTAACCAAGAACGACTCAGACGCATATCATCACCTAAAATTAACCAGGCTTCTCCATCTTCAATTTCTTCGATTTGCCCACGTATATATAATAAGGACGTATGTTTATTTTTTATTGTCCCAAGCGTTGCGGGTTTTGTTTCTGCTTCACCCTGGCAACGAGTAAATCCTTGGATTGTTGAGCGTAGATCTGAATTTTGGTCTTTTTGCGGAAAATATTCCACCTCAAAACCACCAGAGCCACCTAATAATAGACTCAAGTTAATCGTAGTTTTCTTGTTTGAAAGTCCATCAATAATCAGCGCACGCCGCTGCTCGTGAGCTTCAGCTTCTGCCGACTTAAATCCAACTATTAACTCTCCTACGCCTTCTACAATTCGTTTCGGTGTTTGTAGAGGATATTCTGGAAGGAGATTACTATCGCCACGGTTGAGCTTTTGCTCGTTAACTATACGCAGTTGCTGATTTAATTTATTAATATACTGTAATGTCTGGCGGTAAACATATTTGTAAAGTCCGTCGGCTTCAATCATTCCATGTGCATCAGCCGCTCCACCCAATAGTCCCTGCATTAAATAGTAAGTGAAGACTCCATGTCCTAATTCTGGAAACTCCCAAGACTGTTGTCCTTGATCGCAGGATAGCAAAGCGCAAAATCCCTTACTTTGAGCAGCACGTTGTCTCAAAACTTCCATCATTTGTGTTGTGGGATTGGGCATCTCGGCGACTGCATCTCTAGCCACTCCACGTCCCCGCAACAATCTCATGTCACCACTATGACAGGTGTCTAAACAAACTAACTGTTGGTAGGCAGGACTAGCCCCTAATATTCGCACCAGTTCTTGCATCCCTAACCCTGTAGCTACCAAGTCATCTTGGTGGGTATCTGCTAGACATAGTACAGCCTGCTGAGTATTCGGATCTAACATTCCATGCCCAGAGAAGTATAACAAGATTGAGTCTTGGGATTGAGATTGTGATACGATCCTGTGCAAGCTGCCACGAACCATTTGCAAGGTAGGAGGTTGTGCCGCTAAATCGTTATGAACAATCACTTCTTTATTAGGAAACGCTTGAGTGGCAATATTGAGCGCTTCTCCTAAGCCTTGGCAATCTAACGCTGGGTAGCGCAAAGAACGCAAGCTGGGATCAAGATATTCGTTAACACCTACCAGTAAAATCCACAGCTTGGCTTCTCCTGTTGTTAATGTATTAGTTGAGTAACTTGAACCAACGCCGAGAGGAGACATACTTCATAATCCTAAAAATAACTTCGATAATTCACTTTGAATCTGTTTAGTCAAATCAACTAGGGCGGCAATCAGCAGTTTTAAACACCTTCACTCTTACTTATAAGACATATTTATTTTAGTAAATTACTGAAAAGGTTACAAAATGTAATAATCTTATTCAGGAAAACTCGTTTAGTTTTGATTGTGTACCACCCAAATTCATCAAAATCAAAATCTACCTAAATCAGGTTTGACAAATTATCTAAAATAGAGTACCAAAGGGCATATAAATATTGTAGCACCCTCATTTAAGCTATAAGTGTATCTATGATATAGATATGCGTTTATGAAGTTGTTTAGTTTATGCGCTCTCGACAAGGAATCACTGAGCTATTTACGACTTTCTTACAATTCGACGCTGAAAGGGTAATCGGTTGGGCTATCGATGCTAAACTGCGTCGAAATATACTTAACCATGAGGCGCGTCTATCACAACCAGAAAATTCGGAAAAATTTTGGGTAACTTACTGGTATAAATCGTGGCAAAATCAAACAGAAAGTCTAGCAAGAGGACATTTGTCAGCTTATTTACAAGAAGTGTGCTATTGGGCGGCGAACAAAACAGTTACTAGTTTCTCGTCTCAACAATACACTTTATCTGACTGCTTTCAAATGGTGATTACAAAGACCGATAAGGTTTTGAAAGGGTTTAAACCAGATATGGGTTTTAATCTCAAGAATTACGCCAGTGCGGTTTTTAGCAGTGAACTTAAGGAAATGCTACGCGAGCAGCACGAAGTAGATATTTGCAGCAATTGGCGATTGTTGCGGCGGCTGACGCAAAAGCGGTTGGTAGAGTCTTTACAAAATGCTGGACTGAGTGCGGATACGATAGAACGTTATGTATTAGCTTGGAAATGCTATCAAGCCCAGTATGCTCCAAAGCAAATAACTGGAACTCGCAAACTGGAAAGACCCGATGACGCTGTATGGCACGCGATCGCTCAGCTTTACAATTTACAAAGACACACTCAACTTTCACCAGCAGGGGCAGAGTGCAATGGAGAAACAATCGAAAAATGGCTAGTGGCTTGTGCGAAAGCAGCCCGCGCTTATTTTTACCCCAATGTTAGTTCCCTGAATGCGCCGAGAGGGGATGATGATTCTGGAGAATTTCAAGATATTTTGCCGCAACTGCGGCAGGAATCATTACTAACGGAAATAGTTGCTCAAGAAGAACTGCAAGAGAGAAAGTCGCAGCAATCTCAAATTAGTAATGTGTTAGTCTCCGCTTTAAACGAACTTGATGAAGAATCGCAAGATATCATAAAACTTTACTACAGTCAAGGTTTAACTCAACAGCAGATTGCAAAAGAATTAGGAGTGAAACAGTACACGGTTTCTCGTCGGCTGAGCAAGTCTAAAGACACATTACTAGTCAAGCTAGCCAGCTGGACTAAAGAATCGCAGCATATTTCTCTAAACTCGCCGGTACTAAGCTATATCAGCACTATTTTAGAGGAATGGTTAAAAGCTTACTATTAGGATTTGTCAAGTCGTAGCGCCAGAAAGTCTTCATAGCTGTCGGCAATGCACGTTAGCTTAGTGCCTAAGTTGGTTGTATTGAAACCCATTAATTATATAGAGCGATAGTTCATGGCGTCAGTATTTAGTTCATCACCGCAAAGGGAGTAAAAATTATGTCATCAAATTTAAATACAGCTACATTAATAAATCCTATACATCTGTGCTTAGAAATTTCTGAAGCTGAGCAAACAAAAGTTTGGCAGCAAAGTCAAGCTTTTTCATCAGACAATCGCCGTTGGACTGCATTTCTTAACCGTTTGAGCTTAAACGCTTTTCTACCCTGGATACAGGCAGAATACGTCGAGAATGCTAGTGCTTTTCCTGATGTGAAGGCTTTACCTAGTATTTGGGAAGTAGTTGATGGTACAGGTATTTCTTGCGGTCAGTCAAAAATGGTATTAATTCCTACTGAGGCGCTAGATGTGAGCGAACTACGTGTTCCTCAAGAATGGGTGGATATTCCCAATTGGGCAGCAGATTATTATCTGGCAGTGCAAGTCAATCTGGAAGAAGGCTACATTCGGATTTGGGGATATGCTACTCACGCGCAACTTAAGCATCGGGGAACATACGATGCAATTGATCGCGCTTATTGTCTAGATGGCGAAAACTTGATTTCTAATCTAAATATCATGTGGATAGCGCCGCAAATCTGTCCAGAGGAAGTTACTCGTCTGGAAACTGCACCCTTACCAGAATTAGCGATCGCCCAAAAAGACAGTTTACTTCAGCGTTTAGGAAATCCGAAAGTAATTCTACCACGACTGTCCGTACCATTTGAAATTTGGGGAGCGCTCCTCGAACATGGAGGCTGGAGACAACGTTTATACGAACAACGTCAAGGAGTACAACAACAATGGTCAATTCGTCAATGGGCGCAAGCTGGTGTGTCAGAATTTGCCCAAAAATTTGGTTGGGGAAGAGTAGACTTACAGCCAAGTCTTGAAGGCGCGAAGGGTGCTGTAGGAACAACACTACCACACTTTGTGCGCAGATTAACCATTGACGGACAAAAATACGAACTGCGATTGCAACCCAAAAGTAAGATTGAAGATAGTGTATGGCGCTTTGAACTACGCAGTGAAGGAGGCGAACTGATTCCTAGTGGATTTAAATTGCAAATCTTGACAGAAGATTTACAGCCATTCGATGGTAACCAAGCAAAAGCCACAACTTCTGTAAATAGACTTTACGTTGAAGTAGCTTTGGGCGCTGGGGAAGGGTTAGTGTGGCAGATAGAGCCAACTCCAGAAGACTATGCCTGCGAAATCTTGTATTTTTAACTACATTAAAACATTACTGCCAACTAAATAATTTTCTTGATTCACCCAGGCTGTAACGTTGACATGAATGACGGCAATACACAGCCAGATTGCAGTGCATAATTTTGGATCGCTTACTTCTATAACATAAAAGACAGTATGATCTAGTTAAACAGAAGTTTAAAAATGTTTGCAGAAATTAATCCAGGGACTTTAATCAACAATCGTTACCTGATTGAAAAAATTATTGGTCAAGGGGGGTTTGGACGAACTTACTTAGCTTCTGATACTCACCGCTTTAATGAAGCTTGTGTGATCAAAGAGTTTGTACCTACAACCACAAAAGAAGATATTATTCGTAAATCTAGGGATCTATTTGAGAGAGAAGCGAAAGTTTTATACCAAATTCAGCATCCTCAAATTCCCAAATTTATGGCTTGTTTGACGGAGAACCAGCGACTATTTATTGTCCAAGAATATATTGATGGCAAAAATTATGCACAAATTTTATCTGAACGTGTTTCTCACAAAGGTAGACCATTTTCCGAAACCGAAGTAAAAGAATGGCTACTAAATATGTTGCCTGTTTTGGAATATATCCACGATCGCAACATTATTCACCGGGATATTTCACTGGATAATGTTATGCTTCCCCATAACCAATCCAAACCTGTGCTGATTGATTTTGGGGTAGTTAAAGAGAAATTTACCCAAATATTATCAACCCCATCTTCATTGCCGCAGTCAGTTCAGGGTTCAGTAGTTGGTAAAATAGGCTACTCTCCTCCAGAGCAGTTGCGGTTTGGAAATTCCTACCCATCTAGCGATATTTACGCACTGGCTGTTTGTGCCGTTGTCCTTTTGACTGCGAGAATGCCATATATGTTGATCGATGACTCTTTAAACTGGCAATGGCGCTCTTATGTCAGAATCAATAACTTTTTCGCTTGCATACTGGAAAAAATGCTGGCAGAAGTACCAACAGAGCGGTATCAGTCAGCACAAGAAATTATCATTGAACTTAATAATAACAATAATAATTCCCTATTTTCATTTGGTCGTATATCGAGCCTGTTACCGAAAAAACCGCAAAATAACACGAGCATTCCCCCAGCGCAAACGGGGCAAAAATTAGATCGTAATAGAGATTCAGAAGATTTACGAGTTTTAAAAGATCTTGAACAAAAACTTAGTCAAGTCGGTGAAATAGACACTGAATCGCCTGTCTCTCTCAACCCAAAACTTTTAGACTTTATCGGGCAAGAATTGACTAGTTTTGTTGGTCCTTTCGGTAGTGTTTTAGTGAAACATACTTTAGAACAAAGCCCACAGATAGCACAACAAGAATTCATTGACAAACTAGTGAAAGCAATTCCTGATGCACAAAAAGCGCAAGAGTTTAGAAATCGCATTCAAGTTTCTCTTCAACCTAAGTACCGAAAGATTCACAATTCTATTAACTCACAGCAACCTCTAGGAAATGCTCCGGCAATTAGCAATCCAGAGTTTTTAGAACATTGTCTGCGTGAACTGACTAGTTTTGTTGGACCATTTGCTTCTATAATTCTCGAAGATACTTTAGATCAACATCCCAATCTAACTCCTAAGCAACTTGTCGAAACTTTGGTGGCAGAAATTCCTAACCAGCAAAGAGCAGAACAATTTAAAGAAAGTATCAATAAACTAAATATTAGTTAACAGAAATGATTAATAAATTTATGTAAATAAAATTAAGGATTTACAAATAAATTATGCTACGGAAACGTAAATGGTGATTTACTCATTAATATATTGTATCACTAGTGTTTCAGTTACAGCAACACTTAGGAGAAAGCAATGTTCGATACAGGAACTCACTGGGGCTGGTTTATCGGTGTTGCGCTTGGGAGTGCTCTTGCCCAAAATGCAAATTGCGCTCTTGCCCAAATTACCTCCGATGGGACTTTAGGTGCTGAAGGTTCCGTTGTCACTCCTAATTTAGTCATTAATGGTATTTCAAGCGATCGCATTGATGGTGGTGCGATGCACGGAAATAATCTCTTCCACAGTTTTCAGCAATTCAATATTGATTCCAACCGAGGAGCTTATTTCTCAAATCCTGCGGGAATCGAGAACATTGTGAGTAGGGTGATAGGAAGTAATCCCTCAAACATTCTCGGAACACTTGGAGTTTTAGGCAACGCTAATCTATTCTTCATCAATCCTAACGGAATTATCTTTGGACCAAATGCCCGTCTAGATGTAAATGGTTCATTCTTCGCCAGTACAGCTGATAGTTTGATCTTCAACAACGGATTTAAATTTAGCTCCACTAATCCGCAAGCACCACCACTGTTAACTATTAACGTTCCGATGAGATTGCAATTTGGCGCAAATCCTGGAAAGATTCAGGTACAGGGCAATGGTCAAGGGATCAGGATAACATCTGAATTAATTGATACTACAACTGGGCTAAGAGTACAACCCAATCAAACCTTAGCATTGGTGGGTGGTGATATCAGCTTAGAAGGGGCGACGCTCAAAACTGCTGGGGGACGGATAGAATTAGGCAGCGTAGCTTCTGAAGGTTTAGTTAACTTAACTCCCATCGAAAAAGGCTTTTCTTTGGGTTATGCTGAAGTGCAAAATTTTGGCAATATTCAAATGACACAACAAGCATCAGTTGATGCTAGTGGAGAAGGTGCTGGTGATATACAAGTTTGGGGTAAAAGAATCAGCCTCACAGATGGTTCTATTATTGAGGCTAGTACTTTGCGATCAAAGCAAGGAGGAAGCTTAGTTATAAATGCTCAAGAACTCCTAGAGATAGCTGATATTACTGCGGATGAAATTCCTGGTGGCTTGTATGCTTGGGTTTATAGTGGTGCGACAGGTAGTGGCGGCAATGTGAATATTCAAGCTGGCTCAGTTGCGATTAGGAATGGTGGGACAATTAGTGCCAGTACCTTCGGTGAAGGAAATGCTGGGAGAATAGAAATTAATGTCCGCGACACTGTTTCTTTATCAGGGCAAGGTAGAAGCAGCATTGAAAATGATATTGGTTCTAGGGGAGTTGGTGATAGTGGTGGTATAAGCATCAACACCGGTTCACTATTTCTTAGTGATAAAGCGTTAATTACCTCAAATATTAATGGACGCGGAAATTCTGGAGGAGTAAATATCGTTGCTCGTGATCTAGTTTCACTAGATGACTCAGATGATATTACCCGCTCTGGAACTTTGATTTTGAGCCGAGTTAATGACCTTGCAGAAGGTAATGGTGGCGATATTACGATCAAAACAGGTTCTTTGCGTGCGTCTAATTCTCAAATAACCACCAGTACATCAAGTAAAGGCAATTCAGGTAGAGTCATTATAGAAGCACGGGAACAAGTAGCTTTATTGCGCTCCACTGATATTTTCACGGAAGTGACTTGCGCTTGCGAAACCAGAAGTGGTAGAGGCGGAGATGGTAATGGAGGAGATATCAAGATTACAACTGGTTCGCTGTTCCTTGATGGTGGTTCTAACTTACGTTCTGATACTGAAGCACGTGGTAATGCAGGTAACATTTTTATTGCAGCACAAGATAGTGTTATATTCAGTGGCAGTTCCGATCTATTTACCAGTGGAGCGTTCAGTCAGGTAGAGCGTGAAGCAGTGGGAAGAGGTGGGAATATCAACATTACCACAGGTATTTTATCGCTATCTGGGGAGCAACAGATTAACACCAGAACTCAAGGGCAAGGAGATGCAGGAAATATTTTTATCCAAGCGAACTCTATTTCTCTGGCAAATCCTCAAGCTCGTATTATCAGCGATGCAGCTCAACAAGATCGGCTTCCAGGAACTTCAGGTAATGGCGGAGACATCAACATTACCACTAATTCTTTATCCATTACTGATAGAGCGCGGGTATCAGCTAACACAGAAATTAGAGGATCTGCGGGCGATATTACCATCAATGCTAACCAACTTACCCTAGAAAACCGAGGTATCATCAACTCTGAATCTGTTGCTGATCAAGATGGGGGCAACATCACCCTCAATATCCGTGACCTTATGCTCATCCGTGGCAACAGCAGCATTTCTACCAACGCAGGCACAGCTCTTGCTGGGGGCAATGGCGGCAACATTACGATCAATGCCAAATCGGGCTTAATCGTTGGTGTTCCACGAGAAAATAGCGACATCACCGCTAATGCTTTTAGTGGCAGTGGCGGGAGAGTCGCAATTAATGCTACTGGTATTTTTGGTATTACGCCACTCAGCCTGCAAGACCTTCAAAGATTGCGTCCACTAGATTTAGATCCGCGTCAACTTGTGACAAATGATATCACAGCAATTTCTCAGCAAAATCCTTCTTTAAGCGGTCAGGTAACTATTAACACACCAGATGTAGACCCTAGCCGGGGGTTCGTGCAACTACCTACAGATGTAGTAAATACCCCAAAGTTAATTGCTTCTAACTGTGCTGCCTTTGGTGATGGTTCCGAGGAAAGTACCTTCACCGTTACCGGACGTGGTGGTTTGCCCCCTAACCCTAACGAACCACTGAGTACTGATGTAGTATGGTCAGATACTCGCCTATCAGCTACGACAACACAGCACGATAGGAGAGAGACACCTGCTGCTACACCACGCAAACCTAAATCAGAAACTGTAGCAATTTTACCCGCTACTGGTTGGGTGTTCAATAATAAAGGGGAGGTAACTCTCATCTCCACAGCTTCTCATGCTGGTGTGGAGACTACTCCTGCTACCTGCCCTAGACCGTAAAGACTAAATAGAGAAGAAGTTTAGCGAACTTTTTTGACAAGAGTGTCATAAGTATAGCCATACTTTCGGATATCCACAGTGTCAACTCATTCTTCCAGAAAAAACTTTCAAATTTTTTCGACAAATTTCCTGGCGGAAAAGCATAAACGATCAATCCCTACCGCTATAGAAAATCAGAACACAACAAGACAATGTAGAGACTTCTTCCAAAGCATCTTTACTCAAAACCAAAAATAATTGAAAGGGAAAAGAAAATGATCGTCGTACTCAAATCCCAAACCCCCGCAATGGAAATTGAACGCATCATGGAGGAATTGGGACGTTACCCAGTTACAGCAGAAAAAATTGTTGGTGAATATAAAGTCGTGATTGGCTTGGTGGGTGAGACAAATGCGATGGCACCAGAACACATCCAACAAATTAGCCCATTTATTGAGCAAGTCACCAGAGTTAAACAGCCATTTAAGCGGGTTTCCAAGGAATTTCGTTACGGTGAACCATCGAATGTAATTGTACCCACTCCCAATGGACCAGTAACTTTTGGTCAAAATCATCCATTGGTTGTTGTCGCTGGACCTTGTGCAGTGGAAAATGAACAAATGATTGTCGAAACTGCACAAGTAGTCAAAGCTGCAGGCGCACAATTTATTCGTGGTGGTGCTTACAAACCCCGTACCTCACCTTATGCTTTTCAAGGACATGGAGAAAGTGCGCTGGCATTGTTAGCACTGGCGCGTGAAGCTACTGGTTTAGGAATTATTACCGAAGTGATGGATACGGCTGACTTGGAAAAAAT